>CAZHVS010000004.1:112422-201367 GCA_964536015.1 uncultured Ignavibacteriaceae bacterium | reverse complement strand
ATGTTTTCATCAAAATTGAGTGTCATATTTACTACAGAAGCAGACGAATGTTTTACTATGTTATTTAATACTTCTTTAACAGTAAGAACAATATTTCTAAGTATATCATAATGAATAGGAATAGCTGGAAAAATCGGCGGTAGTTCTATCCGACATTTTATTTCAGTCTTTTCTAAAAAATTAATTGTGTTCTGACTTAAATAATTTGCAAATTCTTCAAGAGTATCATTTGCGGGATTAAGAGCCCAGACAATTTCTCCGAATGTATTAGCTACTTTATTAGCTGCAGAAGAAAGCTCATCAAGTTCATTTTGAAGTTTATCAGGAAGCGAATAATTCTTTTTTATATTTTCATTAATTATTTTTATTTCAGTTAACCGAGGACCAATTTCATCATGCAAATCACGGGCTATTCGTTGTCTTTCATCAATCTGAACTTGCAGTAATTGCCTATTCATTCTAAAATAACGAGAAACTAACATCCATGTTAAAAAAACAAGAAAAACAAAACCTCCGTAATGTGCATATTGCATATTATAAGTATCAATGTCGATTACCACGTTTTGGAAATAATTAATTATATCAGCAATAACAAAGAAGGCATAAATACCAAGTGCAGTTAAAAATAATTTAGCTTCAATGTTTCCTTTTTTAGCACTTAGTAAAATGAAATACATAAGTATTAACAGGCAGGTTGATATAATAATAAGAAAAGGTGCAACTGTATCAATGTTCTCGGAAAGATTAGTTATATCTAAAAAGACGACAGTAAGGAAATAAATAAAAATTATCTGGAAAATTCGTTTGAAAATAGATGCATACTTAGAATCCACAATTTCACTTACCAGCATGAAAAATCCGATAGCACTTGCGAATAAAGATAAGTGATCAGAATAATAAATTAAGCGTGGAGCATAAATTAAAATTTGTGTCAGATTAGAATTTGCAAGTGTCCAAATTCCACAGGTTATCATAAAAATAATTAAACCGAGAAATGATTTTAAAATTCCTGAAAAAGAAAATGCAATTAAAGCAAAAAGACCACCAACAATAAATATTATACCCAGAATTGTTTTGCTAATATTGGATTTAACTATTTCATTTAGAATAAATTCTTCAGAGCCAAACTGTACTTTACTTAAAAAACCAATATATTTTGTATCGGATCGAAATCTGAAGTAAACTGTCTTGCCGTTTAAGCCCCCAGAGGATTTTATTAAATGCCATGCGAAACCCATGACGGGAATTTCTTTCTTAACTGAAAAATCGCCGTAAGTATATATTTTATTTGTATCAAGATAAACCTCAAGAATTTTTTCGATGCGATTAAGAAATATTGCATTAAAATTATTTGGTAAAGAAATAATCCTCAATTTTATCCAAAGATTTTTTTGTCCTTCAATTAGTGGAATTTTTAAAGGATCATCAACCGCTTTCCATTGTTGCGAATCGGATTTTTCGTACAACCATAATAATTTGTTTTCTTTATTTTGAGGCGAATCTCCTTTTCGGTATTCCCATATTAATATTTTACCTGTTGAAATAGAAACATTATTTGGTTTACTAAATGGAAAAATTTCCATTGCCGGAAGGCATATCAGTAATGAAGTTAGCAAGATGTTTGTTAATATGTATTTCAATCAAATAACTGTAAATTAGCTTTACCAAGATAAAGAGGAATACCGATAAACAAAAAAACCATTGCAAGGAAATCTTACAATGGTTTTTAATACTTCTTCTTAAAAATTTTTATTTATACGAATGAAGAACTTTCATGTAATTTGCTCTTTCGAATTGAGCAGGATTATTTACATTCATATAACTCATACTGCCGCGCATCTGGTCGAGCGATTCATATTCATTTACTTCCATCCAGTATTTGAGTTGTGTGAGTGTAGTTTTAATATGATTTATTCCATTCTTCAGGATAGCGGACATCATATGAGTAACCTTTGCCCCAGCCATGATCATTTTAACAACATCTTTTTCGTTATAGATTCCACTTGTTGCCGCAAGGTCTGCATTAATTCTGTTATAGAGAACAGCAATCCACCTTAAAGGAAGACGCATTGCCCATGGCGTACTTAATAAAACATTTGGAACTACTTCAAGTTTTTCAAGATCAATGTCCGGTTGATAAAAGCGATTGAACAATACAAGTCCATTTGCACCTGCTTTATCAAGCTGGTCAGCCATCCATGAAATTGAAGTAAAGAAAGGATGAAGTTTTACAGCAACCGGAATGTTAACATTTGCTTTAACATTCTTAACAATATCAATATAATTTTTTTCTATATCCAGTGCTGATTTATTCAACTCAGTTTGAAGAAGATAAATATTTAACTCAAGAGCATCAGCACCAGCCTGTTCCATTTTTTTTGCAAACTCTGTCCAGCCGCCTGCTGATTTACCATTTAGACTTGCAATTATCGGAATTTTTGTGGCAGATTTAGCTTTATGTATTAATTCAAGATATTCTTCCGGTCCGGCTTTAAATTCAAAAGGTTCCGGAAAGAATGAAGTCGCTTCAGCAGACAACTCGTTGTGTGCAGTAGTATAATGGTGAAGCTCAAGTTGTTCGTGTTCTATTTGTTCTTCAAATAAAGAATAAAGAACAACTGCAGCAGCACCAGCATCTTCCATTGCTTTAATATTGTCAACGTTTTGTGAGATCGGTCCTGCCGAAGGAACGATAGGATTGGTTAATTCTAAACCTAGATAATTTGTAGTAAGATTCATTTTGTATTCCTTATTTTTTTATTTAATAAAAAGCATACTTTTATTTTCGTTATAAAGTACTTCACTATTATTTATAGCTTGCACAGAACAAATATAAACACCGCCGGGCAGATTACCAGCATTAAATGTTATAAAATATCTTCCTTCATTTTTTAGATCTATAAAAAAAAAGTGCGATGTAGAAGCATCGCACTGAAATATTCATATGAGTTAGTTTTCCATTTTCATATTAGCAAGCTGTTCATAATATTTCCATTTTGAGGTAACATCATTTTGAGCTTCTTCAATTAGCTTTGCAGCTTCTTCAGGGTGAGATTTGGTTAACATCTTATATCTTGTCTCCATATAAGCATAATCTTTCAAAGGAATCTTCAATCCCTTCGAATCTAACTTAAACGGATTTTTACCTTCAAGAGCAAGCAAAGGATTATAACGGAACAATGGCCAGTAACCTGAATCAACAGCTGCTTTCTGGTTCTTCATACCTGTTTCCATATTTATTCCGTGAGCAATACAATGGCTGTATGCAATAATTAAAGATGGTCCGTCATATGCTTCTGCTTCAAGAAAAGCTCTTACTGTGTGCGCATCATTTGCACCCATTGCAACTTTTGCAACATAAACATTTCCATAGCTCATTGCCATTAAACCAAGATCTTTTTTGGCAGCTGGTTTTCCGCCTGCTGCAAATTTTGCAACAGCACCACGTGGCGTTGATTTAGAAGCCTGTCCACCTGTATTGGAATAAACTTCAGTATCGAGTACAAGTACGTTTACATTTTTACCTGAAGCAAGTACGTGATCAAGTCCGCCATAACCAATATCATAAGCCCAGCCATCACCACCGATTATCCAAACAGATTTTTTGACGAGGTAATCCGCAAGACTTAATAAATGTTTAACGTCTTCTGTAAATTCACCATTCAATCCAGCAAGTTTTTGCTTTAGGATTTTAATTCTTTCTCTTTGTTCATGAATTCCTGCTTCATCTTTTTGATCAGCGTTTAATATTGCAGTAACAAGTTCATCTCCTACTTTCCCAGATAATTTTGTAAGAAGAGTTTTAGCCTGCATATTATGTTTATCAATAGCAAGTCTGTAACCAAAACCAAATTCAGCATTATCTTCAAATAATGAGTTTGACCAAGCAGGTCCGCGACCATCAGCATTTGTACAATAAGGTGTTGTTGGTAAGTTACCGCCATAAATTGAAGAACAACCCGTTGCATTTGCAATTACAGATCTATCTCCGAATAATTGAGTTACGAGTTTAACATAAGGAGTTTCACCACAACCTGAACAAGCGCCTGAAAATTCAAAGAGAGGTCTTAGAAATTGAGAATCTTTTACATTTGTAATGTTTAATTTTGTTCTGTCGAAATCTGGCAGAGTTAAGAAATAATCCCAATTAGCTCTTTCAGTTTCACGAATAGGAATTTGTGGGTGCATATTGATGGCTTTTAGTTTTGTTTCTTTCTTGTTCTTTGCAGGACAAACATCAACACAAAGACCACAACCTGTACAGTCTTCGACTGCAACCTGTAAAGAATAAAGAATGTTGTCACCAAATTCTTTTGATTTGAATTTTGTTGACTTGAATGTAGCAGGCGGATTAACCAGTAATGTATCTTCATATATTTTTGCTCTAATACAAGCATGAGGACAGACAAGTACACATTTATTACATTGAATACAAGTCTCTACATCCCACACAGGAACATCAAGAGCAATGTTCCTTTTTTCATATTTAGTAGTGCTTAACGGATAGGTTCCATCTATTGGCATTTTGCTTACTGGAATTGAATCACCTTCGCCAGCAATTATTTTTGCTGTTACATTCATAATAAATTCATCAGCTTCACCCTGTATAGCAGATTGAAGCTGCATTTTACTTGTAATTTTATCTTGAACTTTTACTTCAAATAAATTAGCGAGTGTCTGATCAACTGCATCATAATTCATTTGAACAATTTTATCGCCTTTAGAACCATAAGTTTTTTTAATTGCTTTTTTAATTAACGAAATTGCTTCTTCCTTTGGGAAGATATTAGAAATTGCGAAGAAACATGTTTGCATTATAGTGTTGATTCTTACACCCATACCTGTTTGTTCAGCAACTTTGTATGCATCAATAACAAAGAGTTTCATTTTTTTAGTCATCAAATCTTTCTGAACTTTTTCAGGTAATGAATCCCACACCTGTTCTGGTGGAACCTGTGTGTTCAGAAGAAAAGTAGCACCTTCAGTTGCATCTTTTAACATATCAACTTTTTCAAGAAAGACCTGTTGATGGCAGGCAATAAAGTTTGCTTTATCAATTAAGTAAGTTGATTTTAGTTCGTGAGGACCAAATCTTAGATGTGATGTTGTCATTGAACCGGATTTTTTAGAGTCATAAACAAAATAACCCTGTGCGTAATAATCCGTTCCTTCACCAATAATTTTGATGGAATTTTTATTTGCACCAACTGTTCCATCAGCACCCAGTCCGTAGAATTTTCCTTTAAAGGTTTCTTTAGCTTCAACACTGAAAGCTGGATCATAATCGAGGCTTGAATTTGTAACATCTTCAATTATTCCAACTGTAAAATGATTTTTAGGTTGAGCTTTCTTAGCATTGTCATAAATTGCTTTAATCATTGCAGGCGTAAATTCTTTTGATGCAAGACCGTATCTTCCACCAACAATTTTTGGATAAGCAAAAGGAAGTTCACCAAGATTGTATTTCTCAGAGATAGCATTAACAACATCAAGATATAAAGGTTCACCAGCAGAACCGGGTTCTTTTGTTCTGTCAAGTACACTAATAACTTTTGTAGACTTCGGAAGTGCTTTAATAAGATGATCATTTGAGAAAGGTCTGTATAATCTAACTTTTATTGCTCCAACTTTTTCACCTTTAGCAACAAGATACTTAACCGTTTCTTCTACAGCTTCAGCACCTGAACCCATAAGCACAATAACATTTTCTGCATCTGGAGCACCAACATAATCGAATAAGTGATATTGTCTTCCAACGATCTTTGCAAATTTATCCATTTGTTTTTGGACTATTTCAGGACAAGCAAGATAGAACGGATTGACAGTTTCTCTTCCCTGGAAATATACATCAGGGTTTTGAGCAGTTCCACGCATAACTGGATTTTCGGGATTCAACCCACGTTTACGATGAGCAATTACAAGTTCCTGGTCGATCATAGCTTTCATGTCATCAATCGTAAGTTGTTCAATTTTCATTACTTCAGCACTGGTTCTGAAACCATCAAAAAAATGTAAGAAAGGAACTCTTGCTTCAAGCGTTGCTGCTTGTGAAATCAATGCAAAGTCCATTACTTCCTGTACAGAGTTTGAAATTAAAAATGCAAAACCTGTAGAGCGTGTAGCCATAACATCACTATGGTCACCAAAAATAGATAAAGCCTGAGCTGCAATTGCACGTGCAGAAACATGAAAAACTGTTGAAGTTAATTCACCGGCAATTTTAAACATATTAGGAATCATTAATAATAATCCCTGTGAAGCTGTGAATGTGGTTGTGAGAGCACCGGTTTGTAAAGCACCGTGAACGCTTCCTGAAGCTCCGCCCTCGCTTTGTAGTTCACTTACAGAGGGAATAAACCCCCACATATTTTTCTTGCCTTCAGCAGCCCATTGATCACACCATTCTCCCATTGTTGAAGAAGGAGTAATGGGATAAATCGCAATAACTTCGTTAGTATTAAAAGCCACATACGCTGCAGCTTCATTTCCATCAATTGTTACTTTTTGTCTAATCATCTTTATACTTCCCATTTAATTAAAAAATAAACCCCAACTGGGGTGATATATTTTGCCAAAAATTATACCAAACAATAATAATAAAAAGAATGGATTTTAACCAATTTTTTGTAGGAAAAAATTAATAATTGATAAATTTTTAATGATTTTCTAAAAATTAAGAATAATTCTTTGAAAGAATTTAATTCAAATAATTCTGGGGCTTAAATTGCAAGTAATAAGAGAGAAAAAAAATTTTTTGTAATTTGATTTGTATCAAATCATAGAAAAGATTTAAACCATAAATTGAAAGCAAAAAAAAGGAAGAAAATGAGCCTTACTGAAATTCTAAAATTATCAGCTGTTTCTATTCTTTTTGGGTTAACAGCAATAATTGCAGTTTCATTAATTTTTTCTAAACTTCGAAAAAAGAGACATAACCAAAACTATTAAATTTTTCCATTCATCACAGTTGCAGCCGCAGTTAATTCTGTTAATGGCACATCATGAATTTTTCCACACTTAGGACATGTTATTTTTGGTTTATTGGTTCCAAAGCCGGGAGGTATTTTAATTTTTAATCCACAGGTACAAATTATGAATGCATATTTATTTACGGTCATCATTAAATCGCCAAGGGCACGTTTCTGGCTTTTAGTAGTTTGCTGCTCAGTCATTTTTTCTCCAGCTTTTCTAATGCTTAAATCTTCTTTTTCTTGTAACGCTGACTTTGGCAAAATAACATTTGATTTTCCTTTAACCAAAGAAAATGCTGATTGATAGTTCGTATAACTTGCACCACCGGCAATGCTGCGAAGTATTTTAATCCTCTCAGAAATTGGTGGATGTGTACTTGATAAATTTGAAAGCTGCATTCCAGATTTTTTTAACGGATTAACAATATACATTGGTGCTGTAACTTTATTTGCTGATGGAAGATCATAACTTGTGTTGGAAATTTTTTCAAGCGCTGAAGCTAATCCTTCAGGATATCTTGTTAATCTTACAGCAGAAGCATCTGCAAGGTATTCTCTTTTGCGTGAGATGGCAAAGTATAAAAGTCTTGCAACAATTGGTGCCAGAATAGCAAATATTATTGCAACAACCATAAGGATTAATTGTAACTGTCCTCCTCCGCTTTCTCTTGAAGAAGATTTATATCTTCTGCCTGAACCACCTGAAAACCAAAGACCTCGTAAAAATATTTCAGAAATGAGGACAATGCTTCCAAGCATTATTCCAGCAAATGTCATAAACATTACATCACGATTTACTATATGAGAAATCTCATGAGCAACAACACCCTGTAATTCATCTCTGTTAAGTCTTGAAAGTAAACCTGCAGTAACTGCAACGGCGGCTTTTTCAGGCTTTCGTCCTGTTGCAAAAGCATTTGGAGCCTCTTCATTAATTATATAAATTTTTGGCATGGTTGTTAATCCTGAAGCAATTTTCATTTCTTCAACAACATTAAAAAACTGGGGATGAACATCTTGTGTCACTTCTTTTGCATTGCTCATAGCAAGTACAATTGAACTTCCTCCAAAATAACTTACAAGCGAAAGGATAAACCAGATTATCGCAGCTAAGAATATTCCTCCTATTGCTCCATCTTCACCTGCATAAGCTCCTCCTACAAAAAAGCCAAGTGCAAGTAATATAATGCCAAGAGAAATAAATAATATCCACGATTTACGTTGGTTAGCTTTAATCAATTCCCACATTGGAAAATCCTTTCGCTTTAAAATGAAATTTTATTTCATTAACACAAATCAGAAGCTGACTTTAGGTGCTTCTCTTTGAGCTTTGTCTTCAATTTCAAAGAATTCCTCTTCTTTGAAGTTAAACATTCCAGCAATAATATTTGATGGAAACATTTGAATTTTATTGTTGTAACCAAGCACTTGGTCATTATAATTTTGCCTCGAGAAAGATATTTTATTTTCAGTTGAGGTGAGTTCTTCCTGTAAGGCTAAAAAATTCTGGTTTGCTTTTAAGTCAGGATAATTTTCCACAACCAGGAAAAATTTACTCATTGCTCCGCTTAATTCAGCTTCAGCTTTTGCTTTCTCACCTACAGTATTCGCTCCCATCGCCTGACTTCTTGCTTTAGTAATGTTCTCCAAAGTTTCGCGTTCATGTTTCATATAACCTTTAACGGTTTCCATAAGATTTGGAATTAAATCATGTCGTCTCTTTAGTTGAACATCAATCTGCGCCCAAGCATTTTTAACCTGGTTTCTTAAACGAACCAGTCCGTTGTACATTCCAATTATCCAGAATGCCAATATTACTATTACAACAATTACGATTATTAAAGCGGTCATTATTCCTCCTGGAATTAGTTTGATTTTAATTTATGTCCGAACATATCATTCAGTAATTCTAAAACTTTTTTTGATTGAGCTGTATGACTCATTGAAGCCATTTTTTCAAGCTCTCCTTCATCGAACCAGATACCGTGATCATTTTTACATTTATCAACAAGAACATTTTTATCATCAGCATTGCCGTAAAGTATTTTATCCATCTTCTTGGAACAGATGGGACACTTCAAAGGTTTTTCTTTTGATGAGTTATCAATCTTGAACAAACTTAATAAAATATTTTTGCTTTCTGGATCATCTAAAAGCAATTCAAGTTCACCTGAATCAAGCCAGATACCGCCACATTCGAGGCAGTTATCTATTTCAACCTCATTTAATTCAAGAACAACCATCATAGATTTACATTTAGGACAATTCATACTTTTCTCTGTAATTAGTTTTCTTTTTATGCAAAAATAGAAAAAGAAGAGTTAAAACAGAATGAAGAAATTATTAATTTGTTAAATTGATGATGAATGGAAAAGTTCCTTTGTTTAAGAAATCTCCTTTTTATAAGTTTACAGTAATTAATCAATAATTTACAGTACAGGCATATTATGAAATTACTGAAAGCGGCAGTTCATAAAGAATTAAAAACCAGCGAGCTCAGATGGATGTGTAATCCGCAAATTCTGGATTTTGAATCAACAGAAGAGTTGGAACCAATTGAAGGTATTCTTGGACAGGAGAGAGCGCTAAATGCAATTAAATTAGGAGTAAATTTACGTTCACCCGGATACAATATTTATATTGCAGGCTTGTCAGGAACAGGCAAAGCAACCACTGTACAAAAAATACTTGAGACCGTAAGTGGTAAAGCAACTAACCTTAAAGATTATGTTTATGTGAATAACTTTAAAGATACAGATAGACCTACACTTTTAACTTTTCCTGCAGGACAGGCAAAAATATTTAAACAGGAACTGAACAACTTTATTAATTTTCTTCAGCAAAGAATTCCACAAATACTTGATAGTGAAAAGTACAATAAAAAAAGAAAACAGCTTATTACAGAATATTCAGGCAAAGAACAAACGCTAGTTAGTAATTTTGAAAATAAAATAAAGCAGGAAGGTTTTTCGCTTGGACAAATACAGGTTGGTGAAACAGCAAGACCAGAAATTATACCAATGATTGATCAGAAACCTGTTCCAATTTATCAATTAAATCAAGTTGTGCAGGAAGGAAAAATTACTGAAGAAGCGGCCAAACAAATTTTAGCGAATTATAACAAATACCAGGAAGAGCTTGTTCACGTATTTAAGAAAGGAATGAAGTTAAGTCAGGACTTACGAGAAAAGTTAACAGCCCTAGAAAGAAATGAAGTCGAGGTTGTTGTTAAAGGTTCTATGATTGCTTTTTGTGAGAAGTATGAAGATGCTGCAGTGTTAAATTATCTTATGCAAGTGGAAGAAAATATTCTCGAAAATCTGCAAGTGTTTAAAGGACAAAAACCGGAAGGGGAAACTACACAGGAAGGATACGTGATTGATTATTTCCGCGAATATGATGCAAATATTATTCTAGATAATTCAGATGTAAATCAATGCCCAGTTATTCTCGAAATATCACCTTCATATACTAACTTATTTGGAACGATAGAAAAAATTAATGATGGACGAGGCGGCTGGTATGCAGATTTTACAAAAATAAAAGCGGGTTCTCTGCTTAAAGCTAATGGCGGATTTTTAGTATTAAATGTTAATCATCTATTTGAAGAACCAGGTGTATGGAGAACTCTCAAAAGAATATTAACTTATAGAAAACTTGAAATTCAGGACACAATGAATTTCTACCAGTTTCAGCCTTCGATTCTTAAACCCGAGCCGATTGATATTGATGTTAAGGTAATTCTAATTGGAAGCAATAATATTTATTCTATTCTTGCAAATTATGAAGATGACTTTAAAAAAATATTTAAAGTTAAAGCAGACTTTGATTATGAAATTAAAAGGACAGGAGATGTTATTGTTGAGTATGCAAGAGTAATTAAAAAAATGATTCATCAGGAAAATCTTCTTGATTTTGATAAAACAGCTATTGCTTATTTACTTGAATTATCTGCAAGATATGCTGGACAAAAAGATAAACTCACCTCCCGTTTTTCTGTAATTGCCGATATTGCACGAGAGGCAAACTATTGGGCTTCGGAATTGAAATCGCCAATAGTCAAAGATGAACATATTCGTAAAGCTTTTGAAATGGCAAAACAACGGTATGGCTTGTATGAAGAAAAAGTTAACGATATGATTCAGGATGAGATGATTCTTATCGATACATCCGGTTTTAAAGTTGGCGAAGTAAATGGTCTTGCTGTATATGGTTCGGATATTTACTCATTTGGAAAACCGACAAAAATATCTGCAAGTGTTTCATTAGGTAATGGCAGTATAATAAACGTTGAACGCGAAGCTGGTATGAGTGGTAAAACTTATGATAAAGGAATGCTAATTATAGGTGGTTACTTTAAAGAGACCTTTGGACAGCATCATCCTCTTTCTTTCTCTGCAAGTATAGTATTTGAACAATCCTATGGAATGATTGACGGTGATAGTGCTTCCTGTGCAGAAATCTTTGCATTACTCTCAGCCATTTCATTAATTCCAATAAATCAATCAATTGCAGTTACCGGTTCTGTAAATCAAAAAGGATATGTGCAGCCAATTGGAGGAGTGAATGAAAAAATAGAAGGTTTTTATGACACCTGTAAATTAAAAGGAATATTGAAAAAACATGGAGTAATCATTCCTAAACAAAATGTTAAAGACCTGATGTTGAAGGAAGAAATAATTAATAGTGTGAGGAATAAGGAGTTTCATATATATGCAATTGAAAGAATTGAAGAAGGTGTTGAAGTTATTACCGGCATTAAAGCCGGAAAAATCTTGAGTACTGGATTTTATGAAAAGGGAACAGTATATGGAACCGTTCAAGAAAAATTAAAATCAATGTATGAAAAAGCTAAACCACAGAAACCAAAGAAAAAAAATTAACCTGAAAGATTTGTTAAATGAATAATGATATAAACAGAGTTTTTGCAAGAACTAAAATTCTTGCCACTTTAGGACCAGCAACAAATTCAAAAGAAATTATTAAACAATTAATGGAAGCCGGACTTGACGCTGTAAGATTGAACTTGTCACACGGCGATTATTTCTTTTATGAAAAACTTTTTGATGAAATTCATCAGGCGCGAATAGAAGAAGAAGCCCCACTTGCGGTGCTTGTAGATTTACAAGGACCAAAAATAAGAATAGGTGAATTGTCCAAACCTGAAATTGAAATTAAAGCAGGTGATAAAATAGAAATTACAATTGAAGAGATTCAGGGGACAAAAGACATAATTTCTACTTCATATAAACCATTACCGATGGACGCTTCTATTGGTGATAGAATTTTGATTGACGACGGTTTGTTACGTTTAATAGTAATTGAAAAAAAAGAAAAATCGGTTGTTTGCAAAATTGAAAACGGGGGTATTCTTAAATCGAAAAAAGGAATGAATATGCCGGGTATGAATCTTTCAACTCCGTCAGTTACCGAGAAAGATTTTCGTGATTTACAATTTGCTGTAAATCATTCAGTTGACTATATAGCTTTATCTTTTGTAAGGAAACCAGATGATATTTTACAAGTAAAAAAATGGCTGAAGGAAAAAGGCAGAGAGATTCCTGTAATTGCAAAAATTGAGATGAAAGAAGCAGTTGATAATTTTGAAGATATATTAAAAGTATCCGATGGAATAATGATTGCTCGTGGTGATCTTGGTGTAGAACTTGAACCTCAGGAAGTACCAGTCGTTCAGAAAAATATTATACGGAGATGTAACGAATTTGGTAAACTTGTAATTACAGCTACACAGATGCTTGAATCGATGATTAATAATCCAATCCCTACGCGTGCCGAAGCAAGTGATGTTGCAAACGCTGTATGGGATGGAACTGATGTAGTAATGTTAAGCGGTGAGACTTCAGTAGGAAAGTATCCGCTAAAAACCGTACAAGTTATGAATAATATTATTTGCAAAGCAGAAAAAAACATTAAAGAATATCACGAAATAAATTATGAAGTTCCAACAGACTCTAAAACAAATTTATTTGATTCAATGAATAAAGGAATCGTTTCAATAAGCAGACAGGTAAATGCAAAAGCAATCATTGCTTTTTCAACAGGTGGAAATACTCCGATAGGTTTGTCAAAATATCGTCCTGATTGTTGTATAGTTGCTATATCTGATAACTTCGAAACGATGAATAAATTATGTTTAAAGTGGGGAGTAACGTCACTTTATCAAAAAAATATTGATTATGCTGATGACATAATTGAACCGACCAAAAGATTGGTGCTTGACTCAAAAATTGTGGAAGAAGGCGACCTCGTTATATTTACTGCGGGTGGTCCAAGAAGCGAAAAAGTTCGGGAAAATTGGGTAAGATTTGAAACGTTTTAATATTTCTTTACTTAACTGGTAATTCAGCTTTCACTTCAATAATTGATGGTTTTTTTTTGTAATATCTGGTTATTATAACAATGATTCCTATAAAAATTATTAATTGGTAACCAAAGTTGATTAAGGATGATGTTAATTCGCTTTGAGGTATAGCTTTATTTTGAATTAACTCTTCATCACCAAAAATCATATAAAGTATTACTGCACTGAAATTATTTATAAAATGTAAAACTACCGGAACTAATATGGAATTGCTTTTGTAAGCAGCATATCCAAAGTACAATCCCAATGCAATTAATCCAATAATTGCATAAGGATTGAAATGGTAAACACCAAAAAAGATTGATGTAATAAAAGCAGCGAGAAAAGGTTTATATTTCAGTTCAAAGCTGCGTTGAATAAATCCTCTGAACATAGTTTCTTCGCAAACAGCAGGAATAATTGATACAGCAATTATTACAATCATTGCATCATAAACGGAATTGATCTTAAGTAAATCGCCATAAGTTGCTTCAACTGTTTTGTTGAGTGAATCAAAAGCTGATTTGATATAGTTTATGGTTGAATTATTTTTTGCAAGTAATTCAATAAAATAATTCTGGATGAATAGCATATTTTGTAATAACGGTGTGAGTGCAATTATACCGGCGGTAAATAAACCTATCTCTTTCAAGGAAGTTGTACGAAATCTAATTATTTCAGTAACATCTTCATAAATTATTTTTGAGAAAATAAGTGCTGGTAAAAGAATAAACAAAATCTGCCCTGCAACGGTCATTAATCTAAAAGCATTTACATCGGCATTTTTAGGATTCAATCCAAAGATTAGAATAGTCAGGAAGCCACCTATGAATTGATAGAAAAAAAATCCTCCGGCAAGTCCAAGCCACGCTGCTTTAACAGGAGAAATTTTTGCGGTTAGAACTTTTAATTGATGTTCTGATTCGGAAGGAAGTTTTTCTTCTTCCTCCTTAAATTGATTATTGCTTTCTTGCATAATTAAATGACAGTTACTCTACTTTGGATTTGGGATTGGACATTAATCCTTCATAACCGGTTAGTTCTGCATCAATTGAACCGATCACAACTTTTGTTTTAACTTTGACAGGAATTTTTAATTCATCATTCGAAAGCCAGATTACAATACTTCCTTCACTTTTAAATAATCCGCCTTCCTGTACTAATGGTTCAACCATAATACAATTCCAGGAGCCTGATGCAACTTTTATTTTTTCTTTTCCCAGATATTTAACATCAAGGTCATAAGTTTTATTTTTATAAAAATTCTGAAGATGAATCTTATCTCCGACTTTTAATTTTGAAAAATCAAATGTTCTAGCAAGATAAAAAGCAGAAACAATATCATTTACATATTTAGGAATGTCATAAGTTCCTTCAGAAGTTTTAGCTTTTCCTTTTCGCTGATCGAAGAAAGCTGAGAAATCTCTTGAGTAGCCGCCTTCCCTGATATGCTGTTCAAATCGCCATGGAAACAATCCTTCGTAGTCAAGATATGTCTCGTATCTATCCCTTACTTTGTAAATCCAATCAAAACTTGGAACTGAGTTCACTTCGAACACAACATGATAACAATCTCTTCCGGACATTTTTTTTATTTCAGGAATTCTAAATGAAGCAACCCCGGCCGTTACAAATCCGTATTTGACATCAAAGAAAAGTTTTTCTCCAACTTTAAATGCTTTGTTTTCTATTTTTCTGAAATCATCTCCGGAATTATTTAAAGCTGTTAAACTAAATACTAACGCGGAAGTTATTATAAACAGTATTACATTACTAAAAATTTTTATTCTCATTAAATTTCTCCGTTCTTAGGAAGCAACTTATTAATTTTTTTTATCTTCACAAAAACCTCTTCTAAATTTATAGTATCCATACAATTTAACTTTTCACATTGCTCTCGTGTACAGTTATTGCATTTAATAGGTGGTTCAAAAATAAGTCTTTTTGATGTATATGGTCCCCACCTTTTTGCTGAACATGAAAGTATTTTTGGATAAAATCCAACCACAAATTTTCCTAACGCTGCTGCTATGTGTAAAGGTCCTGTAGAATTTGAAATAAAAATATTTGCTTTGTTTATCAATGCAATCATCTGTGCTAAATCAAATTGTCCTGCAAGATTAATTACCGATGAATTAATAACTAATTGATTACATAATTCTACTTCAGCTTTAGAACCGGTAATTATTATTTGACATTTCAAAGTATTTAAAAATTCTACCAGTTTCTTAAACTTATCAATTGGAAGATCAACAGCGCTGCCACCACTTCCTGGGTGGATAATTATTATTGGTAAACCGTTATCAATATTTTTTTCTTTTAGAATAACTTCGATTTCATTTGATGAAATTTCTGAAGGACAAAGATTGAATTTTAATTCATCAATATTTATTTCTGTAGAAATGTTTAATTGCTTTAGTAGGCCAACATTATATTCTAGTTCGTGTCGTTTTGCATCTTTGCGATGTTCAAATACTTTTTTATTAAACAGGAACGAGTACCATCTGTAACCTGTCCCGATGCGTAGGGCTATTCTTGATAGGTAGAGAATCAAAGCAAGTTTAAAAGTTGGATAGACAACAATTGTTGTATCAAAATTATAAGATCTCAATTTCCAAACATTTTTTTTTATTAGTGGAATCCCATTGTTTTCTTCGAGTATAATTACTTCATCTATGTAAGGATTATTTATGACTAGAGATTCGGTATATTTTCTTACAAGAATAGAAATTTTGCAATCAGCAAAATTTTTTTTTATCATTTCAGCAAGCGGAAGAGTTAAAACAACATCGCCAATTCTATCTGTCCTAACAAGTAATATGTTTTTGGGAGTAATCATTTTTTTGAGACGAAAGGGTTATCTTTAATATAAAATCTCCATAAAAATTCAGTTGATTTTTTTATTCCAACTCTTTTTGTTTTAACAATATTTTTCGAATCAATTTTTTCACCTTCAACTATAAATATTTCATTGCCGGTAAGACTTGTGCCATTGTGTTCTTTTGTAATTCCAAATGCCTGACAAACTTTACCCGGTCCACTAGTTAAATTAGTTATATATTTTTTCTTCAGCAATCGATTTCCAAATCGATTTTTTTTCATTATTTCAATGCCGTCAATAGGCTCTATTGCACGAATTAAAACAGCACTACCAATTCCTTTTTTTTCAGTGACAACATTGCAACAGAAATGAAAACCATAAGTAAAGTAAACATATAAAAATCCACCTTTTCCAAACATTACTTCATTTCGTTTTGTAATACCTTTATATGAGTGAGATGCTTCATCAATTTGATGTGCATAGGCTTCCACTTCCACAATCTTTCCGCTTAAAAATTTATTGTCTGCCCTTTTAACAAAAATTTTCCCTATTAGGTTTTCGGCAACAATCAGTAAATCTCTTTCATAGAAATTTTTTTTTAATTTGTGAGAGGTTTTAATCTTTTGGGAATTCAATTTAAAGAAGAGATTATTTTGCGATTATTCTAAACCGTATTTAGAAGGAATTTCAATAATCTTTTTTTGGTAATATTCTTTTTTTTCAGGATGCTTTCTAGAAAGTTCCTGGTAGATTTTAATTGCTTCAGAAATTTGTTTTTGGGCAAGATAAATTTCCGCTAGTGTTTCTGATGCAGTAATTTTATCTTCTGCTATAGGTTGTTTAGCCATAGTAGATGTCGAACTTGAATTTGATACTTCAGGAATTTTAGCTTTGGCAATTCTTTTAGCTAACTCCGAAAGGTTATCGTCTATTGAGGATAAGAATTCTTTCGGTGGAATCTCAGCTTTTTTTGTTTCAAAAGTATAGTTGTTATCAAGGAAGGTTGTTCGCTTACTCTTTTCAAAAACAAGTCTTTGCTTTTTTATGTTTTCTATTTCTTTTTTGTAATACTCAAGAGTCTCTGGTGATTGAAACAATGAACTTCCTTTTGAAAAAGTATCAAAAGCTTCTTCATACTGTCCTTTAAGAGTTAATGCTTTCCCAAGAATTAAATAAGCCACAGGAAAATCAGGATACAACTTGATTCCTTCAGATAAAATAGCAATTGCATTATCGAGGTTATTATTATCAATCTCCGTGCTTGCATGTCTCACAAACAACGGAGATTGTTTATTATACTCGTAGATGAGTCCTATTTTCTCAGCAAATTGTTCCTGGAGATTTTTTTCCACAACCCAGCCTATTTTTTAGAATATGCATGTTTTAGTGAAAGTACAGACATAGAAAAGAATCCGAGAAAAAATAAAATTTGGAATGGAAGTGCAGCAATTTCAAGGAAATAAATTGATGAACATATTCCGATAAAACAGTAAACAGCAAGAATCATTTCAACAATTGTAGAAAAATCAATTTTGCGATTCACGTAATTTTTTTTCTCCACTTTATCATTTTGATTAACCAGTTTGAATTTTGGAGTTCTTACAAATTCACTTTTCCTATTTAGCAGTCCTTCGAATACAGCGCGTGAGTTATTAACTGCAAGGCCCATACTTCCAGCCATAAAAAGCGGGAACAACACAATTTTCTTTCTCCAATCATTCCTTACATCTTTTTGAGAATATAGATAAAATGTGAATGAACTTACAAATGCAAGAATAAAGATTGACATAAAAGCAAAATACAGTTCGTGAGAACCGGAATTCTTAATGAATACAAGCGGAACATTCAATATTGCAGCTAAGAGAATAAAAGGGAATACAAAGTTGCTTGTAAGATGAAAAGTGGCTTGCATCTTCACTCTTAATGGTTGATCAGATTTCCAGACAGCAGGAAGAATTTTTTTTGCAGTTTCAATATGACCTTTTGTCCATCTGAATTGCTGAGTTTTTAAAGAACTAATTTCAGCAGGAAGTTCTGCTGGAGAAATTGAATCTTTTAAGTAAACAAATTTCCATCCTTTTAATTGTGCTCTATAACTAAGATCAAGGTCTTCTGCAAGAGTATCTGCGTGCCAGTTCCCTGCATCTTCAATACATTCTTTTCTCCAGACACCGCCAGTTCCATTAAAGTTAATAAAAAAACCCGCTTTGTTACGAACATTTTGCTCAATAACAAAATGACCGTCCAGAGCTAGCGCCTGTGCTTTTGTAAGAAAAGAATAATCCCAGTTGATATGTTCCCATCTAGTTTGTACCATACCGATTTTTTCATTGGTAAAATGGGATAAGGTTTTTTTCAAAAAATCTTTTTGAGGAACGAAATCCGCATCAAAAATAGCTATAAAATTACCTTTAGCAATTTGCAGACCGTACTTAAGTGCACCCGCTTTAAAGCCTTCACGGCTTCCTCTTCTAACATGAGAAATATCAAATCCAAGATTCTTTTTCTTTTCAACAATTGCCGAAACAACATTTACGGTCTCATCAGTTGAGTCATCAAGGACCTGTATTTCTAATAACTCTTTTGGATAATCAATATCGCAAACTGCGTCAATCAATCTTTCTACTACGTACATTTCATTGTAAAGAGGAAGTTGAATTGTAACCATTTGATCTGGTTTAAAATCTTCTTTGGCTCTTGGTTTTACATCACGATATTTGTTATAGTAATAAATCATAACAAAACCATGCAGTCCGAAGACAAAGAGAATAGATAAAGAAATAAAATAAGAGATAAGAACTATCTCGTCCATCATAACAAATACTCCATTCTAAAAATTACCATCCTGATACTGTATCAAGTAAAATATCGTCACTAATTCTGTCAATTGCTGTTTCAATTCCTTTTCCCCTTTCACCTTGTAAAGAATAATCACCGTAATTAGAAAAAGTCTTTTCAAAAATTGTCTTTCTTTGTACAAGGTCTCTATAAACGACCTGTACAGTAATTGTAATTCTTCTTGTCTGTACATTTTCGCCTGATGTTACAATTGCCGGTGCATCGTTTATTCCTGTAACAATACATTCAAGCACAGCATCAGCATTGCTTTTGTCCGTCAACTGAAACGAATTATCTTCGATAAATTTTGAAGTTAACTTTTCAGTTAAAAGATTTCTTAAAGCTGGTTCACCAGAACCACTTCTATCATCCGCGAAGGGAATTGCAATCGTTTTTAAGTGAGAAGGAACAGAAGCTCCGGTAAATGAATAAGGACATCCGGAACAGCATTCAAAATTAAGCAAGATTGCACTTATTAACAAGAACATTAAAAGCTCGTTTATAAGGGGAGGCAATCTTTTTGCTTTAATTTTATGAAAAAAAAATGATAAAAACATTAACAATTAAACTCTTTTGTTAGATTCAAATCCAATATATAAGGTTCGCACCATATTTATGTGATATTATATTTTTCAAGTTTACGGTAAAGCGTTCTTTCCGTTATATTTAACATCTTAGCTGCCAGCCGTTTATTCCAGCGGGTTTTTTCCATCGCATTAATTATAGCTTGCTTTTCCATCTCTTCAAAAGGAAGAACAATATCGTTTTCTACTTTTGCCGGCGTTATTTCTCTCGATTTCTCAATAATTAAATCTTTAATTTCTAATATATCTTTTTTAAGTTCAAATAATGCACGGTAAATGAAATCTCTTTCTACTTCTTCAGGACTTTTCCTTAACGGAATGGGTACATTTTTATTAATATTTTCACTAGGTTCAAACCTTAAAATAGATTGAAAATTTTCTTTTGTAAGAACCTTCCCTTTTGAAAGAGCAGCGACTGATTCTATTGTATTTTTTAATTCTCTTACATTTCCGGGCCAAGGATATTCTTTAAGGAAATCAAGAGCGTCATAATCAATTACAAAATCCGCAGTTTTATTTTCTTCAGAAAACTTTTTAAGAAAGAAATAAGTCAGAACTTCAATATCTTGTTTTCTTTTTCTTAACGGTGGAATTTCTATCGAAACAGCCTTAAGTCGAAAATATAAATCCTCGCGAAATTTTTTTGCTAAGACTTCATTTTGCAGGTTTTTGTTTGTTGCTGCAATGAACCTAACATCAACTTTAGTTACAGTTTCTGCCCCAACTTTAATAAATTCTTTTGATTCAATTGCTCGTAATAATTTTACCTGTGTAGCCATTGGCATTTCCGCAATTTCATCAAGAAAGAGTGTCCCTCCATCCGCAAGTTCAAAATATCCTTTACGGGATTCTATTGCTCCTGTAAAAGAGCCTTTTTTATGTCCGAATAATTCACTCTCAAAAATACCCTCAGGAATTGCTCCACAATTCACACTTATTATCGGATGATTTGCCCTGTTACTTAAGCTGTGAATTGCTTTTGCAAATACTTCTTTACCGACTCCACTTTCGCCATAGATTAAAACTGAAATATCTGATGGTGCTACCTGAGAAATAATATCTACAAGGTCAAGTATCTCTTTTGATTTTCCGATAATTCCAAGTTGTTTTTGAATTTCTTCTTTTTGCATTTTATTCAAATACTATTTTGTCTCCATCAAATGGAATGAAAACTCTTTTTTTTATTGAATCCGACAAAGTATTAATCTGCTTAATAATAAAATCTTCGTTATCATGGGAAATATGAGTTAAATATATTTTCCCTTTATCAAATCTATAAAGAATTTTTTCCAGTTCCGAAAGATTTAAATGAGAAGTTTCAATGATTGAATAATCAGGCTCATCATTCTTAAATAGAAAGAAATCTTCTTCATTTCCAACATCAGCTGAAAAAAATAATTTTTTACCTTCAAAATTAAGAAGAAAACTACTGGATGCGAAACTTAACCCTGCAGCGGATTTATATTCTTTGTATTTATCCAGATGAGAATTAGCTTTTGCAATTGCAACAATTTCCTCTAATGGAGTGAAAGGAATATTATACTCATATTCAATAAAACAGGTTTTGAACGGCATTTTTTCCGGAAGTAAGTAAGATTGAAGAAGCAACTTTTTAGTAGCCTCATCAAGCGAAGAATGAACAAAAATATTTAATGGCTCGGTGCGTTGATTCATTTTCATCTGGTTAATTAAAGAGGGTAGTCCCGTAAAATGATCCGGATGAAAATGAGAGATTAGAATTGATTCTATTTTGTTGAAGTCAATACCCAGGCTTAATAATGAATGGGATATTCCATCTCCGGTATCTACAAGCAAAGCTCGGCTTCTATGAAAGAACAAAAAAGATGTATGAAATCTTTTGAGTGAAACCTTCGCAGAACCTGTTCCGGTGAATTGTAAATATGTTTTTTCCATTCTCTTAAATTATTTACGGAATATTATTCTTGCGTTTAAATTAAAATCTTTATTAATTTTATTTAAGACTGACAAAGCTGATTGTTCATCTTTGTAATTTCCTGCGTACACAACATGAAAAACAGTTCCCGCGACAGATTTCTCTATCACTTCTGCTTTAAGTCCTGCTTCTTCAAGTTCTGATTTTAATTCATTAGCATTGTTCAAATTTGAAAAAGCCCCTGCCTGAATTGTATATTTACCATCAATGTTACTTGTTGTTGATTGCTTTTGTTCAATAGGTTTTAGGTTATCGACGACCTGTTCATCTTCTATTAATTTAATGAATGAAGAATTAGGGTGATTTTTTTTAAGTTTAAAAAGATAATCCTGTGCTTTTCTATAAGAACCAATTGCATAATTATAGGCATACAACCTGTAAAGACAGGCATCAGCGTAGTTACTCTTAGGAGATTGCTCTAGAATCTTTTGATATTTAGAAGATGCTTCTACAGAATTTTCAGTTAATAAGGCATCGAGATATAATAAACTGGGGTCACCAGGCGTCTGTTTTAAAAGCTGAACTAATTCTTTTTTTACTTCAATTATTTCTCCTGAATCAATTCTTTTAAGGAACGAGGATATATCTCGTTCCTGTGGGAAAAAGTAATTTGAAAATAAAGACATTATTAAGAAAAAACTGAATATGGATTTCATAAGAACTAATTAAAAGTTTATATGGTAAATTTAATAGTATTTTTGAATTAATTGAAGCGATTATTCTTTTTATAATTTCTAATAGAAAGAAATACATAAAAAGAAAAACCCGCCATAATATAAGCGGGTTTTGTTTTTGAAAAGGCTGTTATTTATTTAAGCAACATCATTTTTTTTATACTTCTGAAATCACCAGCATTCATTTTATAAAAATAGATTCCACTGCTTAAACCTGAAGCATTAAAATCAACTGAATAAAATCCTGGAGATTTAATTTCCTTTATTAATGTTGCTATTTCTTTTCCAAGACTGTTGAAAATTTTAATTGAGACTTCACACATTGTGGGAATTGAAAAAGAAATCCTTGTAACAGGGTTAAAGGGATTAGGATAATTTTGATCGAGCACAAAATTTTCAGGAGTGTGATTAACCACAACTTCAACAATATCGCTGTATGTAAATGTTCCATCAGAATCAATTTGTTTTAATCTGTAAAGATAAACACCTGAAGGAATTTTTTGATCCGGGAAATGGTATTCTTTTATCGAGTTACTATTACCGTTTCCTTTAACAAAACCAACGGTTATCCACATAGAATTTGTAGATTCCTTGGGTCGCCTTTCAATTTCGAAGCCATAGTTGTTAACTTCGCTTGCTGTTTTCCAGTTTAAAACTATTCCTTGCTTTGTTACGTTAGCTTTGAAAGAAATAAGTTCAACAGCCAGGGGAACAGCATTTAAAGATGCTGTATAAGAGCCTCCACCGTCTCCTCCGATATAAGCCGCATTCAATTCTTTCATATTAATTGAAAAAGATTTCATGTCAAATCCATCTGCAATACCACCGCCAAACTGAGCAAATGCTGACGAGGCCAATAATAACAAAGTTAATATTATAAATTTATTCATTTCACACCTCTAATAGTTATGGTGCTGTTCTTACAAACCGCATTCCCCTAAATCCATCAGCCTGGTTAGAACTTATCGAACTGTAGAAGCGGTCAGATAATCTTGAGTATGAACAATTAACGCGAAACGAGCCTCCTCTTAAACCTGAACCAACAGCATTAATCACTCCACTTCCCGCAAATCCTGCCCAATCACTGTTAGTTGCATACCCGCTAGTGTTTAATGAACCATCACCATGAGTTCCTGTAAAACTTCTTCCGTTAGAAATTCCAATTGATACAATTTCTTCCCAGAGGCTTCCACTCATCTCCATAACCCCAAAATAACTTGCTCCAGATTGTTCACGATTTGTTGTATTGGTTGCAAACATTCCCACTCTGTGTGCCCCAACATTAGCAGGATCTCCGCAAGTACAGTTTGCCCCCGCAGTTGTTGATACTTCGTTTGAAAATCCCTGATTGGTGATTTCGTTATTGTTAACTATGGTCAGGTTTGTATTTCCCCAGGCATAGTCATCTGCCATGGGAGTTTGGTTACTTCTGCATACTTTTTCAAACTCAAGTTCTGTCATTGGTCTTAAACCAGACCAGTCTGCAAAGGCCGAACCCATTACCCAGTTAATAAAATTACAAGCAATATTTAATCCATCTCCGGATTCATTGCCTGTACCATTACCGTTATAATCACAATAAAAATTCACAGGGTCAGTTGTGTTAGGAAGAGTTCCATCACAACGGATGCCGTTGCGATAAGACATTGAACTTGTATTGCTCATAACATATCTATTTGTGACTGTTGTTCCGGTTATGTTGGAAGACACAAGGCTATTCTGTTGTGTACGGGTTAACGTATTAAGAAAACTCATGTATTGTTCTTGCGACATTTCATATTTCATACAATAAAAGGCATTGTAACCTTTAGGGAAAGTTGCGGGTAAAGTTTTTGTCGTTGAGTTATTAAAATCATCTGCTACACTCATACCGCTTGCATTATTATTTCCAATATTCCCATCACTTGTTCCTCCTAAAGTTAAAGAATTTTCAGAGGTTATCAAAAGAGGCGTTGTTGTACTATTTGCATTATGCAATTGTCCTCTGATATTATTAGTCGTTCCATCTCCGACATAGAAACTTCCGGATGGAATGTAAACCATTTCGATTGCATAGATTTTTATATCAATGATTGCTGTATCAGCGACATTATTTTCGCCATAGTTCCATTGTAGTTTAACACCACTCCAGTTTACAGAGCCAGTGCCGTTTGAGCTTCTATAAGCAAAAACACCCATACCTCTTTGATTAGAAGAGATAGTAGTTGTGCCAACAGAAAAAGCCGCTGGAACTCCGTTGTTTGTTGTAACAGTATGATTGCCTGAAGTAGTAGAAAGATATGCATGCTGCCAGTTTCCAGTTCCCACACGATATTTTGCAAAAATCCAAACAGCGTCCCAGTTAGCTGCTCCTGAAGCGATCCTCCAAGAATTATCCCAGCTTATATCAAATACAATTTGTGTTGTATGATTAGTAACGTTTTGATTGGTTAAATAGACATTTGATACAACAACATTATTGCATAGCAAAGTAAACTGAAAGAAAATTACAAATAATATTAACTTATTCTTTATACTTTTATTCATAAAAACCCTTTCCGCATTTTATATGAAAATAAAGTAACATAAATACCTTATGTTTGTTACAAATGTAAATAATAATAACTAAAAAAGCACGAACATTTTAAAGCTATGTAATATAATTTTTTTGAATTCAATTTCACTTTTTCTAAGTTGCATTTAGAAAAATTTATTAGTGTGTCGATGAAGAAATGGACTTAGATATTTTCTTCATAAATATTCCAACTTTAAGTAAGGAGAGATTTTGATGAATTGGCTCTTTAAAATGTTTAATCAATCCATTGGCAAAAAACTACTAATGGCTTTAACAGGATTGTTTCTTATTGTCTTTCTATGTGTTCATTTATTCGGAAATATCTTCCTTTATGTGGGTAAAGATGCTTTTAACCTTTATGTTCATACTTTGAATGAGACTGCCCTTGTATATTTTATTCGTCTACTTGAAATAGGGTTAGTGTTAGGATTTGGTTTTCACATTTGGGATGGTTTAAGACTTTGGCTGCAGAATAGGAAAGCCAGACCTATTCCATATAAGATAAACAGTGCAGATCCAAATAGTACATTCGCATCTCGAAATATGATAATCTCAGCAAGTATAGTTTTTATCTTTCTGGTTATACACTTGAAAAATTTCTGGTATGCTTTCAAATATGAAAAAGATCCTGCTTTAGTTACTGATTACGATATTGTACTGGGAATATTTAAAGATCCGGTTTATTCATTAATTTATGTTTTTGCAATGATTCTTTTAGGATTGCATTTATGGCATGGTTTCCAGAGTGCATTTCAAACACTTGGTTTGAATCATCAGAAATATACACCATTTATTAAAGCTGTTGGAAGACTTTTTGCTTTTCTTATTGCATTTGGTTTTGCTTCTTTCCCCATTTACTTTTTTTTCTTTGGGAGGTAATTTGTTATGAAATTAGAATCTAAAATTCCTGCAGGTAATATTTCTGAAAAATGGACTAATCATCGTTTTAATAGTAAACTTGTAAACCCAGCAAACAAGAGAAAATATGATCTACTTGTTGTTGGCACTGGTTTAGCAGGTGCTTCAGCAGCTGCAACTCTTTCAGAACTTGGATATAATGTTACTGTTTTAACTTTTCATGATAGTCCTCGACGTGCTCATAGCATTGCTGCCCAGGGAGGAATAAATGCAGCAAAAAATTATCCGAACGATGGCGACAGCATTTACAGACTTTTTTATGATACATTAAAAGGTGGAGATTATCGAGCTCGCGAAGCAAATGTCTATCGTCTTGCTGAGGTAAGTAATAACATTATTGATCAATGTGTTGCTCAGGGGGTTCCGTTTGCTAGAGAATATGGGGGACATCTTGATAATCGTTCTTTCGGCGGAGCTCTTGTTTCAAGAACTTTTTATGCAAGAGGTCAAACCGGACAGCAACTTTTATTGGGTGCTTATAGTGCATTAAGCAGACAAATCGGACTTGGAAAAATTAAAATGTTTACGCGACGTGAAATGCTTGGAGTCGTTTTAGTTGATGGAATTGCAAGGGGAGTTGTCGCAAGAAATCTTGTTACGGGAGAAATAGAAAGTTACTCTGCTCACGCTGTGTGTCTAGCCACAGGTGGTTATTCACGTGTATTTTATCTCTCGACAAATGCTATGAATTGCAATACGACAGCTATCTGGAGAGCTCATAGAAAAGGAGCGGCTTTTGCTAATCCTTGTTATACACAAATTCATCCAACCTGTCTTCCGCTTCATGGCGATCAACAATCAAAATTAACATTAATGAGTGAATCATTAAGAAACGATGGGCGAGTTTGGGTTCCAAAGAAAGCGGGTGATACACGAAAAGCTTCAGATATCCCTGAAGATGAAAGAGATTACTATCTTGAAAGAAAATATCCATCTTATGGAAATTTAGCTCCAAGGGATATTTCTTCAAGAGCTGCCAAGGAAGCTTGTGATGCAGGAAGAGGAGTGGGAGATACAGGTCAGGCTGTATATCTTGATTTCGCTGATTCAATAAAACGATTGGGAAAATCTGTTATTGAGGAAAGGTATGGGAATCTTTTCCAGATGTATGAAATGATTACTGCTGAAAATCCTTATAATGTTCCAATGCGAATCTATCCTGCACCCCATTATACAATGGGTGGGCTTTGGGTTGATTATAATTTGATGAGTTCAATTCCCGGTTTATATGTGCTTGGTGAAGCGAACTTCTCGGATCATGGAGCAAACCGCCTTGGTGCGAGTGCACTTATGCAAGGTTTAGCCGATGGTTATTTCGTTATTCCGTATACAATAGGGGATTATCTGGCAAGCACAAAATTTTCTATTGTAAAAACTGATCACCCTGAATTTAAAAAAGAGATTGATTCAGTAAAGGATTTGACAAAACGAATTTTATCAATTAAAGGAAGACGTACTACAGATGATATTCATCGCCAGCTTGGAAGGATTATGTGGAATAAAGTTGGAATGGCACGTAATGAAAAAGGTCTGAAAGAAGCTATAACTGAAATTCAACAACTGCGTGACGAATTCTGGAAAAATGTTAATGTTCCAGGTTCTGCTGAGGATCTTAATCAGGCATTAGAGAGGGCAGGAAGGTTAATAGATTTTCTTGAACTTGGTGAATTGATGGCTATTGATGCACTTCATAGAAATGAATCCTGTGGTGGACATTTCAGAGAAGAATTTCAGTATGAAGATGGAGAAGCAAAGCGTGATGATGAAAACTTTGCATATGTGGCTGCCTGGGAATTCATTGAACCAGGTAAATGGATATTAAATAAAGAAGAATTGAACTTTGAATTTTTAAAACCTACAGTAAGGAGTTACAAATGAGTAAAGGTAATATGAAACTTACTCTTAAGGTTTGGAAACAACCCAACAATAATGTAAAAGGACATTTTGAAACTTATACTGCCGAGAATGTTTCTCCGGATAGCTCATTTTTAGAAATGCTTGATGTTGTAAATGAAGGACTGGAAGCGAACGGGATAGAACCTTTTGCATTTGAGCATGATTGTCGTGAAGGAATTTGTGGATGCTGTGGGTTAGTAATAAATGGAAGACCTCACGGTCCTTTGCAGGGAATTACAACCTGTCAGCTTCATATGCGTCACTTTAAAGATGGTGATACAATATGGATTGAACCATGGAGAGCAAAAGCATTTCCTGTTATTAAAGATTTGATTGTTGATCGCACTGCTATGGATAAAATAATTCAGGCAGGAGGATTTGTTTCCGTTGATACAGGTGGTGTGCCAGATGCAAATGCTACATTGATTCCTAAAGAAATTGCTGAACTTGCAATGGATGCTGCGGCATGTATTGGATGCGGAGCTTGTGTGGCTGCTTGTCCAAATGCTTCTGCTATGCTTTTTGTAAGTGCAAAAATTTCTCAACTTGCATTACTTCCACAGGGGAAACCTGAAAGAGAGGTTAGAGTGGAAAAAATGGTTGCAGAAATGGATAAATGGGAGTTTGGAAACTGTACCAATATTGGTGCTTGTGAAGCCGAATGTCCTAAAGAAATAAAATTAACAAATATTGCACGGTTAAACAGAGAATTTTATCGTGCTAAATTTTTTCACCAGGATATTAGAATTAAAACCGGCGCATAAATATTCTTATTTAATTTAATCCTGATTAAAGTTTTTAATCAGGATTTTTTTATTTTAAAGTTGCAAATAAATTGGATATCAAAATGTTTGAAAAAGAAATTAGATTTATTACTGATTTCAATCTTAACAGGATTAAAAGACTGGGGTCATTTTTTACTTTAGATGATATGATTTCGGTTAATGTTCATCCTGCTATTGTACAATATATATCTGCTGAACTGGATTATCTTATATATCTTGACAGGCAAAGATTGCTGCAAAAATCTTTGTTTGATTATTCGGGTCCTGAAATAGTTAAGTACTTTGATTTAATAAGCAAAGAAATCAAGAGCAAAAAGCTCCTTCCGTTTGAAGATGTAAAAAGACTTGTCGAGCAGGCAGTAGCTTTTAACGTTAACTACGTACTTCGTCCAAAATGGACCTTAAAGAAATTTATTTTTGAAGGTGACCAGATTCGAAACTATGATGAAATAAAACTGCTTCTTAATTACGTGTATTTTTACGATTTTCTAAAAAATATCTTAAGCATAGTATTGCATAAAAAAAATATTATTTCAATAAGTAATATTGAATTCACTGAATTACTCGATGGAATTCAGAATGAATTACTTGCAACTCAGCTTGATAAAGTTTTGGAAAATGGTTTATATTGTATCGCCGAGTTTATAAATATTGGTGAAGTGAGTAAAACAAAAATTGCTATAGGTAGTGTTGAAATATTCTTAAAAGAAAAAGGATTGCATAATCAGATATATAAAATTCGTCAGTTGCTTTCTGTTGATCCTAAACAAAAGTTTGAATTACATGAAGTTCTTTCTGCATTACAAAAAGATATACCGATTGATATTGAAAAATCAGGGGAAGATTTAATCGCCGACAGTTTTGCACCGGATTTTCAATCACCAAAAGAGGTTTCAAGTATTTATAATCAACCTGATTTATTTTCTCAGCCGCTTAAAGATGAATCAATAATTCAACCACAAGAAGAAATCTATGAAAAAGGTATTTCAGATGCTGAAAATATTTCGTTTGACGATAACCTGACTAAGGAAATGATAGGATTAAATTTAGATGGAATAAATACAGTTGATGAAAACAAAATCATGGAAGAATATTTTCCTCCGGTTTCATCAATAGAAGAAATGAAGGATCTTGAAATTCAATCTGAGTTGATAGAAAAGAATATTGATATGGATGGATTTCAACCGGGAAGAAATGAAGAAATTGTTGAAGAACGGGGAGAGGAAATTCATATAAATTTTGATGTCCTTGAACAGGCTGAAGAATCGTCTGAAAGCGAGGGAGCTATTGAGTCCGACGCAGAAATTGAATTATCATTAGATGAGTTGAATATTCAAGAAGAAGATATAAATGAAGAAGTTAAAAATGAAGAACCTGCTTTTGATGAAATTTTGAAGACGGAGACAGAATTATTAAATAATCAGGAAGAAATACCGGTCGAAAATGAAAAAATTGAAGCAGAGGAAGTAAATGAGTTAGAAGAAAATGATATTTTCAATTACTTTACTGCAAAAGATACAATGAAAATTATTTCTCATGTTTTTAATCAGGATAGCGTGGATTTTGTAAATACACTTGAACGAATTTCTGAATGCAGCAGCTTTGACGAAGCAAATGAACTTATGAAATCGGTTTTCACTTCTTACCGAATTAATCCTTTCAGTTCAAAAGAAGCGAATATTTTAATCAATAGAGTGGAAGAGTATTTTAGAGAAAAGAAATAATTAACTTTTTTTAAAATCAAAAATTTTGCGCAGCTCAAATATAGTAATACCATATGCTACTGCAACATTTAAAGATTGTTTTATTCCATATTGAGGAATCTCAAGAGCCATATCACACAAGTCTAATAATTCCTGCGAGACACCTGTAATCTCATTTCCAACCAAAAGTGCTAAGGGAAAATCCTTTGCATTTACTTCATTATAAAGTATACTTTTATTCGTTAGTTCAAGCGCCGCAATTTTAACTCCGGAAGATTTTAAATTAGTGACTGCATCAGCTGGATTTTTTACATATTCCCATTTTACGCTTTCAGTGGCTCCAAGAGCGGTTTTAAGTACATCTTTATTTGGTGGATGCGGAGTGTAACCACAAAGATAAAGCTTTTCAATCATTACTCCGTCTGATGTACGAAAGATTGAACCCACATTATAACTTGACCTTATACTGTTTAATATAACATAGACAGGAAGTTTCTTTACATCCTTAATTGTATCAAGAGTGCTACGATTTGAAGAAATTTCTGAGTGTGAGAGTTTTCGCATTAAATAATGTTTACGGCTTTTTTCACAACCATTTTTGTGATAATACTGGAACCTTTAATAAATGAACTATTCACTACACCATTATTAATGCTATTTGCTATAATAATTACTTTGTAAATTCCCGGTAGTGCATTAAAAATACTGCTCGGTATATAAATTCCCCCTGAAGCTGGACTTGGAATGTTTATCCTTGTTACATTATTACCGCTTGGAGCAAAATATTGTATGTCAAGATACATTTCACTTCTCTGGTCAGCAGAATTCCATTTTATAAACAAGCTATCACTTTTTTTATGGTTTGATGGACATACTATTTCATATAATTCTTTATCAAGAGAAGTAACAGTATTTGTATAACGGCTTCCATCAAGTGATGCAAAAACACAGTCATATTTTGTTTTTAATTCATATTTCAATTTACTTGCTGGTTGTATACAGTAATATGGTCTTTGCTGCATATTAAATAATTTTGTCAGGAAAACATCATTAATAAAAATATCAGACGTTTTCAACTCTACCTGGTTTTCATTGCCATCATATACTGTAACAAACATACTATCTCTTCTTACATTATTTGTATCAAGAATAGTGCTTATTATGATTTCCGTTCTGTATAGCGAAGGTTCAAGTCTTGGATTCTGATCAGGCTCATCTATTTGTTCTTCACAGCTTATAAAAACTAGTGGTAAAAGTAAAACCAGATAATAAAAATATTTTTGCATACAAAATTTTAGCTTGTTTAAAAACAATTTATTTTTCCTATACGATAATACTAAAAATTGAATTAATATTTAACTGCTAATTGTCCGCAAGCTGCAGAAATGTCGTCTCCTTGAGTACTCCTTAACATAACAGTCAAGTTTTTATCTCTTAGTTTTTGTGCAAACACTTCAATTTTGTCATAAGAAGATGGTTCAAGTTTAGCCGAAAATCCAGCAGGACTCATATGTTTTAAAGAATTAAATGGAATAATATTTATCTTGCACGGAAATTTTTGTGATAGTTTTACCAAAGCTTTTATGTCTTCATCTCGATCATTAAGGTCTTTCAACATTATATATTCTAATGTAATCCTATTTCCGGTTGTTTTCGCAAAATATTTAATTGCTTCAATTGTTTGTTGTAATGGATATTTCTTATTAATTGGCATTATTTTATTACGAATCTCATCAAAACAGGAGTGAAGCGAAAGAGCGAGTTTTACTTTTAATCCGCTGTTAGCTAATTCAATTATTTTGGGTGCGATTCCGGCTGTTGACACAGTAATTTTTTTCAGACTAATTCCAGTGGTCAATTCTTCAGAAAAGATTTTTAAAGATTGAAGAGTTGAATTATAATTTAATAATGGTTCGCCCATTCCCATATAAACAATATTCGTAATCTGCCTGTAATAGTTTTTCTGAGCAAGTATATATTGGTCATAAATTTCACCGGGCGAAAGATTTTTTTTATATCCCATTAAACCAGTTGCACAAAATTTACAATCGAGAGGACAACCGACTTGCGTTGAGATACATAAAGTTAAGCGTTTTTCTTCAGGAATAATTACTGATTCAATAAAATGTCCGTCGAGAGTTTTAAAGATAAATTTTTTTGTGCCGTTAAGAGTTGAATCTTTAAAATCATGTAACTGTAAAGTTAAGATGTTGGTGTTCTCAGATAATTCTTTTCTTAGAGTTTTTGGAAAATTATCCATTGAATCAAAATCTGTTACCAGATGATTATACATCCAATTAAACAATTGTTCACCTCTGTATGCCGGTTGATTAATTGAAATAAAATAGTTTTTCAATTCTTCAAGAGTCATTCCTTTTAGTAAGATTTTACTTTCAGAACTTCTATTTGTTGTTTTGATATTCATAAAAAAATTTTTAGTACTATAATGCTTTTAACGCTTCAAGGTTAGCCCAGATTGTTTTATCAAGGTCATCTTTACCATGTGATGTAGATACAAAAAAAGCTTCAAACTGAGCAGGTGGAAGATAAATTCCTCTGCTTAACATCTCGTGAAAATATTTAGCATATAGTTTTGTATCAGATTTAACGGCGGAATTAAAATCCCAAACTTTTTCTTCAGTAAAAAACAATGTCATCATAGAGCCAACTCGGTTTAGGCGAAAATTCTTTCCAACGGTTTTAAGGTTACTAATAATTCCTTTTTCAAGATAGGACGATTTTTCTTCAAGAGTTGTATAAACTTCAGGATGATTTTGAATATACTGCAGCGAAGAATACCCAGCAGCTAAAGCCAGAGGGTTACCGCTTAATGTACCTGCCTGATAAACTGGACCAACAGGAGAAACCATTTCCATTATTTCTCTCTTTCCACCATAAGCACCTACAGGCAAACCACCACCAATTATTTTTCCAAAAGTTGATAAGTCAGGTATGACATCTAAAACTTCCTGAGCTCCACCTTTTGCAACTCTAAAACCGGTCATGACTTCGTCAAAAATGAGGATTATTTTTTCTTCGCTGCAGATGTAGCGTAATTCTTTTATGAATGAATCATCAGCTTTGATTGTACCCATATTTCCGGTAATTGGTTCAATAATTATTGCAGCTATTTCATTTTTGTTTTTATGAATTAACTCTTTGACTGAAATGATGTTGTTATAATCAGCAACAAGAGTATCGGCTGCATTACCCTTTGTTACTCCGGGGCTGGTTGGAACTCCGAAAGTCAAAGCTCCGCTTCCTGCTTTAATTAAAAAGAAATCAGCATGTCCATGATAACAACCTTCAAACTTAATTATTTTTTCTTTTCCTGTGTAACCTCTTGCTACACGTACGGCACTCATAGTGGCTTCTGTTCCGCTATTAACCATTCTAACAACTTCAACAGAAGGAACTAAATCTGAAATTAACATAGCCATTTTAACTTCAATTTCTGTTGGCGCTCCAAAACTTGTTCCCTTCAAGATTGCTGCAACAAGTGCATCGTTAATAAATTTTGGTTGATGACCAAAAATGTGAGGGCCCCAGCTCCCGATATAGTCGATATATTCATTACCATCAACATCAATGAGTCGACTTCCTGTAGCTTTTTCAATAAAAATTGGATTGCCGCTTACTGATTTGAAAGCTCTTACTGGTGAGTTAACTCCGCCGGGAATATATTTTTTTGCCTGGTCAAACAGTTCTATGCTTCTCTTTATTTCCACTTTATTTCCTCTTGCGTTTATTTCTTTAATTCATTAACAATAAAATTTAATTTAAGTTTAATTTAATCCGGTAAAAAAATTTGTTTCTAGCTTAACTTCAACTGGCCATTTTATGAAGGACGAATCATAATCGTTATTTTTTTCAATTAAGAAAAAAATTGAAAAAGATAATGAAGGTAAAATAGCTGAAAAAAATCTTGCTGTCTTTTTAGGGAATGGATAAAACTGGGAACCCCAAAAATTTTTCACATTACAAAAATCTTTACCAAGAGTTTGATAAAAATTAATTATATCTTTTTTTGAAAATGGACGAACGTGAGCAGAAATCGATTTGTGCTGAGTTGGATGATAACCTGCCAGCATAAGTATTCTGTTATGAAGAGATAGGATATTAGGTACTCCAATGAATAAATGTCCGCCTTTTTTTAAACATCTGAAAACTTCATGATTTATCCAGAAAATTTCTTTTGTATGTTCAAAAAACTGGTTCGCAATTATTAAATCAAATGTATCATTATCAAATGGAAGTTTTTCATTCTCTATATTAATAGCAAGAGGAATTATTTTTTTTTGCTGAAGTGTATTAAAATTCCACTTTCCATAATCTATACCGTAAAGTTGAGTAGATGGATTATTTTTTTTTACAATCTCTAAATCATTTCCTTCACCACAGCCAAGATCAAGGCAACTTTTAATATTTAATCCGACAATAGCTTTTTCAAGAATGTGTCTTCCATAAGACTCTTCTTGGTCAACTATAGCCATTCGGCTTGCTGCTCCTTTTGTTACATTCCTGAAAAACATTTTTATTCCATATTTTATGTTTTATAAACTGAATTTTATGCATTTACAATTTACAACTTATTTTCTTTTCTTGTAAATGTAAGAAATTGGATATACTGAAATTAAGAGGGTAAGACTTTTCACTTTGTCGTTCCGTTTATATTTCCAATTTTTACAGTTGAAATTTTTGACTATAATAATATAAGTCATTTTAAGTTTAACATTGGAGAAATAATGAAATCTTTCTTTACAGAATTAACAAAATTGTTAATAGTCTTAACTATTTTTATAGTTAGCTGCCCTATAAACTCTCAACCTGTCTTTTTGAATAACCAGAATAAAATTGGAATGAGAGTTAATGTTTTAAGTTCAAATTACAATAGTACAACTCTTGAATACATTTTTGATGGTTTCAATCAATATGAATTAAATATTGATGGGAAAAATCACCTGTTTCTATCTTCACCGGAAATGATATGGTTGATGGAGAAGGGCTTTCCTCAATTGCCAATCTCTCGTAACAGCATAATAATTCCTGACCAGGCTGCAATGAATTATAGAATTCTTTCTGAAGAAAGTGAAATAATTCAGACAAAACCAATTATGCCTTCAAAAGGACATTTTACAAGAGATATAGATCCAAATACAATTCCTTATACTTTTAGTGACATTTATGAACAAGACACATGGTATCCTTCTGAAAAAATTAAACTGGAAGAACCGTACATTGTAAAAGACTTAAGAGGTATGACTATACAGTATAACCCAATACAATATAATCCTGCCTTAAATCAATTAAGAATTATTAAAAGAATGGTTATTGAAATAAAAACTGATAATAGTTTAAGTGTTATTAATCCATTAGTAAGAACAAAATCTTTTGTGGGAATTGCCAAAGAATTTGAATCAATTTATCAAACTTTGTTTGTTAATTATGGTATTGGTGATTTTGATTATACACCAATTCCTGAACCTGGAAGATTACTTATTATTTATTACTCAAGTTATGCAAACCAAATTCAACCATTGTATCAATGGAAATTGCAGAAAGGAATACCTACATTACTTGCAGAATATCCGACACAAACAGGAAGTGGAGCAGCTGCAATCAAAACATATATTCAAAATCTTTATAATCAACCCGAAGGTTTAACTTATATAATTCTTGTTGGAGAGTCCGGAGAAATTCCAACTTTAAGTGGCGCTTATGAAAGTGCGGCTTCAGATCCTTGTTTTGTTAAATTAGCCGGTACAGATGCTTATCCCGATGCTTACATTTCGAGGATATCTCCAACTTCTCAATCCAATTGTGATTACATAATTAAAAAAATTATCAAGTATGAAAAATATCCCGATAGCGGGACAAATGCGTCGTGGTATTATAAAGGTGTTGGGGTTGCAAGCAATGAGAACGGTGGAACAGCTTTGTACGACTGGCAAAGAACAAATTTGTTGAGAGATACTCTTATGAATCATGGTTTTATTGCCATCGATCAAATTTATGATCCCGGTGCAACTACTACACAGGTTACAAATTCTGTAAATGATGGTAGAAGTTTAATTAATTATATCGGTCATGGCAGCGGAACCTCCTGGAGTACAACGGGTTTTAGTGTTACTAACATTCATGCATTGTCTAATGGCTGGAAGAATCCTTTCATAATTGATGTTGCCTGTCAAAATGGTAAATTTACTTTAACTGAATGTATGGAAGAAGCCTGGATAAGGACAGGCGATACTTTAAATCCACGTGGAGCAATTGCTGTTTATGGTGCTTCAACAAATACAAGCTGGGTTCCTCCTTGCGATATGCAAACGGAAGGTATTCGTTTATTAAGTAACAAGTTAAGAAATACTGTCGGAGGAATATGTTTTAATGGAGTAATGAAAGCTATGGACCTTTGGGGTGGAAGCACAGGAGAAGGACTTAAGCTAATGGAACAGTATAACATTTTTGGTGATTGCAGTATGGTAATGAATTTTGGTTTGGTTCCTGATTCTATTCCTCCAACTACAATTACAAATTTAAATGTGACGAATCCTACTTCAAGCACTTTAACTTTAAATTGGACTGCTCCTTTAGATTCTTCTTTCGGCGGAGTTGTAACATATGACATCAGATATTCAACAGTATTAATTAATAATTCGAATTTTAATGTTTGTTCACAAATTGTTTTTGGTGGACAAAATGATACTTCTGGTACTCCAAAATCAAAAATAATTTCAGGATTGAATTTCAATCAAACTTATTACTTTGCAGTTAAGGCAAAAGATATGTGGGGAAATACATCACCAATTTCTAATGTTGTTAGTGGAGTGACATTAGCAGCACCTGATATATCTGTTACTCCTGATAGTGTTATAAAAGTTGTTCAACTTAACCAGATTATAGCTGATTCAATATTAATTGCAAATAATTCTGTAAGTAATTCAACACTTGATTATTCAATTCAATTACTGAACAATACTTTTCCGCAAGAAGCATTAAAAGTTGAATTTTCGAAGATCATTACAAATGAAAATAAAATTGATGATTCCAAAGATTTTCCTACGATATTATTTGGGGGAAGTTCCCGCGGGCAAGGCGGACCTGATGCTTATGGTTATAAGTGGATAGATACTGATGCTCCTAATGGTCCTGCTTATGTGTGGAATAATATTTCTACAACAGGAATAGAAGCTACAAACTGGATTGCAACCGGCACGTATAATGCTAAAGATGAGGGTTATAGCGGTCCATATAATTTGGGTTTTAATTTTAAATATTACGGACAAAATTATTCACAAGTTTATATAAGCTCAAACGGTCATTTGATGTTTACTGCACCAACTGGAAACACAATGACAAATGCACAAATTCCTTCGTCGGCAACTCCAAATGGAATTATTTGTCCTTTCTGGGATGACCTTGATGGCAGTTCGCAAGGGAACGTTTACTATAAACAGGATGGAAATAAATTTATCGTTCAATTTACAAATTGGCAGAAATATTCTTCTACATCTTCATTAACTTTTCAGATAGTTTTGTATCAGAGTGGAAAAATAGAGTTCTATTATAATACAATGACAGGAACATTAACTAGTGCAACAGTAGGAATTGAAAATCATACAGGCACAGTTGGATTACAGGTTGTTTACAATGCTGCATACGTTAAGAATAATCATGCAATTCGTTTTTCAGCAGAACCGGAATGGTTGACATCGATAAATAATTCAGGCAGAATTTACGCTGGAAATCATGTTGCTGTTCTGCTCAATTTTATCACTGCCGACCTTGATTCAGGAAATTATTCTATGGATGTAAAAATTTCCAGTAATGATCCGCAGGATTCTGTAATTGTAGTGCCGGTAAAAATGAGGATTGGTAATGTTGTTCCGGTTGAACTTGTCTCGTTTAATGCTATCTCAAACAACGATAATGTAGAAATCAAATGGACAACAGCAACAGAAAAAAATAACAAAGGATTTGAAATAGAAAGAATTTCCGATAATGATTTGAAGGGTGATGTTAAATGGCAAAAAATTTCTTTTGTTAACGGGAATGGGACAACAGTTGGGTTGATGAATTATAATTTTGTAGATAAAAATTTGTCTCCCGGAAAATATAATTATAGAATCAGACAGATAGATTATGATGGTTCTTTCTCATTAAGTAATCAGGTTGAAGTTGAAGTTTTGCCTCCGGACAGATTTCAATTGATGCAAAATTATCCTAATCCATTTAACCCATCGACGACAATTAAATTTTCTTTACCAGAAATCTCTGAGATTAAACTGGTTGTGTATAATTCTCTTGGACAAGTTATACAAACATTGCTGAATACAAAACTTGAAGGTGGTTATCACCAGGTAAATTTTGATGCTACTGGAATTGCAAGCGGAGTATATTACCTTAGACTCATAGCAGGAAAATTTAATGAAACTAAAAAGATGATATTAATTAAATAAAATCAGATAATATGATATTAAGTTGTTTTCTCATACAAAGAGATAGTGTAATGCTATCTCTTTGTACAACAATTTATTAAATGATGAAGAATAAAAATCTAATAAAATATCTAAGAATCGCTCTTGGTAGTGTATTTATTTTCAGTGCAATAGTTAAATTATTCCCAGTTGAATCATTTGAGTTTATAATAGTAACTCAAGGATTATCAAACTGGAATATAGTTCCTTATTTGTCAAGAATAATAATAGGCTTTGAGCTTTTCCTTGGTGTGGCTTTGTTGACGGAACTAAAGCCCACACGGTTATATATTATATTTACAATCTTATTATTAACTGGGTTTTGTTTTCAATTAATTTATTCGCTAGTAAAATTTCCTTATTCAAAAAATTGTGGTTGCTTTGGAGAAGTCCTGCCAATGTCACCACTTTCGGCATTAATAAAAAATATAATTCTGATTTTCATATCACTTACGGTTTATTATAATTACGATAAAGTATCTGAGAAAAATTTCAGAATACCGGCATTATTTTTTAGCTTAATTTATATAGCCGTTTTTCTTTTGTTTCCAGTTCAGAATTATGATGAGACCATTTTATCAAAAAGTACAAATACAGTTGTTCAGGATTCAGCAATAATTGATCAAAATGTTTTACCTTCAAAAGATTCTTTGCTGGAAGTTCAGAATGTAATTGGAAATGATATTAAAAAAGATTCATCCAAACCCAAATTAAAAAGAGTTGAGTCTGAATTTACAAAATATAAAGAATTCAGTAATGGTAGTATTGATTTAAATTCAGGACTGAAGATAGTAACTCTGTTCAGTCTTGATTGCGAACATTGTTTGCAAGCTGCAAAAGAGCTTGCAGAATTAAAAAAGAAGATAAAGTTACCTTCCGTTTATTCATTATTTCTTGGTAGTAAAGAAGAAGTGCAACCATTTTTTAATAATGTCGGAATGCAGTTTTCATATTTAATCCTTGAGCCAAGAGAATTTTTTATGCTGCTTCAGGAAGCTCCACCCAAAATTGTTTTACTGGCAGAAGGCAATAAAATTAAAGAATGGACAGGGAATAATTTCAGTCAATCAGATTTGAGAAAAACATTAGATAAATTTATCAGCAAATATGGAAATATTAATCTTCCATAATTAAGATTGCTCCTGCTACCATAATTATAGTGGCAATTGCTTTCTTTAGCAAACTACTTTCCTTAAATATTTTTCCTCCTCCAATAGCTGCAATAAATACTGAGATTCTTTTTACAGAAAGCACAAGTGCAACTGGGGCAATTTTTATTGCTTCAATCTGGGTGTACCTGTAGCCTACAGTTAAAATTGCAATGAAAATAATCCAGAATAAATTTTGTGCGTTAAAAGATTTCGTTACGGTTTCTCTTCTTTTCACTAAAAAGATGAAAAGGAAAATTATTGCGTAAAACAGCTGTTGGAACGCAAGAAAAGTAAACGGTGGAAGTTTATATTTTCCAAGCAAAAGTTTATCCAATATGGAAGAAACAGTAAAAAGCAGGAGTGCAAAGCCAATGTAATGATAGTAATTTGATTTAGTAAATATCTTGAATGGTTCAATAATAGACTGCCTGGATTTTACTTCAAGTAAATAAGTACCGATTAAAAGTAATAGCATTCCTATAATTTGAATCAAAGAAATGGAATCGCCAAGAAAAATAAAAGCAAGTATTGCAACCAATGCCGGTGTAAGAACCATTAAGGGTAAAGCACCACTAATTTCAAGATTTTTTAATGCAAGCATTACACATAAAAATGCAAGAGCTCCAAGTATTGATTTAATAAGTAAAATCGAAATACTAATTACCGATAGATTAGAAAAATCAATAGTGAAGAAAAATGGAAGAGAAAAAAGTAAATTCAAAATGTTTACATAGAAAGAAAATTCCAGTGCTTCCATTTTAAATAATACTTTTTTTTCAGAAATAGTTGCTGCTGCAGAAAGTAAAGCAGAAGCGAATGCAATAATAAACCAGTTCATCGTAGTTATCTAAATTATCTTATAACAAATATAAGAAAAAGAGTTCATCTATTTTTCTTTTACCATTCAACATTTAGTCTAAGGAAAAAATTTCTTCCAGGTTCCTGCACAATTAATCCACGATTAGTAGATAAATGATTTCTATAAGATTTATCGAACAGGTTTTCAATTCCTGAAAATATTTTGAACTTCGCAAAACCAACTTCTAAAGGCATTGAACTTAAATACAAATCCCAAAGTACATAACCTGCAGTTTTTAATTCACCCGTTGCAACTCGATCCTGTTTTGCATATAAAGTTGTTGTTACTTCAATTGCGGCATATTTAAGAGATGAATACTTCATACCAATTTTCCCATTAAGAGGCGGAATTTGTGGAAGATCATTTGAAGTACTTTTATCTTTTCCTCTTACGTATGATGCAGAGCTAAAAACTGTAAGCGAGTTTAACAGATTATATTCTAATCCGATATCAAATCCATATAAACTTGCTTTACCAACATTTGATTTCATAAAAAGACTATCAGGAATAATTGCCTTATCAACTACAAGATTGTTAAATGTATTTAGAAAGAAATTCATCTTTACAGAAAAATTTTCCTCCCAGATTCTGAATCCTGCATCAATAAAATTTCCTTCTTCGGATTTTAAGTCTGGATTGCCGAGGAATATGTCTCCACCAAGATTTATATATTGGAATCTTTCTTCTAATACAGGCGAACGAAATGCATGAGCGAGATTCAAAGTAAAATCAATCTCATTAAATAATTTGTAAAGTGTGCTAATATTTGCGCTCCAGGAATTATCATTATAATTCCCTTTCGCAAAAGAACCCAATACATTTTTAGGAGGATTGTTGTTTATAACTCCGTTTGTAGTAATGTAAACTGGATTTCTAGTTTCATCATTAGTCACTTTAATTAGGTCATATCTTCCTCCGATTGTTAATGATAATTTATTATCAAAAAGCTTCGATTCATTCTGAGCAAAAATACCAATGCTCCTGTATTCTGAATTTGGAACAGGGTAATCGCCTGTAATTCTTGTAGTGGTTGAAGTTTTTACAATTGACTCTCTGAATCCTCTATAATTTCGTTGCCAAATATCTAAGCCTGCAACAAGTTGATTAAAATTATTTAATAACCAATTGGAGTTTAATTGAAAACCATTTGTTTTATGTTTCGCCCCAGGAAGAGTAGTGGTAGTTGCATTAGGTCTTAATTCAACATTTCTCTCTATCTCCTGGTAGAAATATTTAAGTGATGTATTTATTGCAGATGGGAATAAATTTTTAAACGAATATTCAATACTTATTAATTCCCTTTTCGCCAAAGAATATTTAGCAATTGCTGTAGTTGGAAAAGATTTTCCTCCAGGTATTCCAATGTCTTTACCTGAAAAATTTTGATATGTAATTTTTAATTCCTGCTTTTCAGTTGGTTTGAAACCGATTAAGCCAGATAAATAATTATCTTTAAAGTGACTGTTAGGCAAAGTCCCATTCGGTGTTTTTGTATCAACTGCAGTTCTTAATGTACTTGAAATTTTAATCAGCCAATTGGATGAAGCTGCTGAAAGAATTAAATTTTCAATTGCCCCTTTATTTACTGAATTGTAACCGCTGGACACAGAACCTGAAAATTTTGTTTTATCCGAATAGTATATACTTTTTGTTAAAATGTTTATTGCTCCTCCTGTGGCTCCAGTTCCATATAATGAAGAAACTCCACCTTTAATTACTTCAACTCTTTCGATATCAAAAACATCAACAAGTGATAAGCCTGCTGCATGATTTGTTGCTGTTTCAATTCTATTGCCATCAACCAAAGTAACAACATTCTGACGACTTAATCCACGAATATTTACATCGGTTCCCCAGATTCCATCTCTTACAAGAGTGATACCGGGTTCGGTATTTATAGCATCAGGTACCGATAGAGTCAGGTTCTTATCAAATTTTTCTTTGCTAATTACTTCAAGTGGAATGGCAACTTCTTTTTCCAATTTCTGGTAGCGAGTACTTGTTACAGTAATTTCTCCAAGAGTTATTGTCCCCTGATGCATTTTAACTTCTAAAGGAAAATTAATCTCATTTGTGTTGATTAGATAGTTCAGGCTTTTATATCCAATTCTTGAAAAGATCACTTGATGTTTTCCTTCGGCAATATAAATTGAAAAATATCCATTGTCATTAGTGTTTGTTGATTTTTGAAATGCCGGCAAAAGTATTGAAACACCTTCAACGGGTTGACCAGTTTGCTCATCTATTACAATTCCAGAAAAATTAACCTGTGCAATTATTGAGTAAAATGATAAGAAAAATAATACACTCGTAAATCTGATAGCTTTCATAGTCAAATCCTTATTGTTTAATTGTAGTTGAATTTACTTTAACATTCTTTATCTGGCCAAGTTTGCCCGTTAAAGCCCCAAGTTCATCGGTTGTCATTTCAGTAATAATAAAGATTATTGAAATATTTTTCTCTTTAATCGGGTAGCCTGTGCGAAGTAATATTTTCTCGCTATGTTTATGCAATAGTTCACCAACTTGCTGGTAAACCGTGTCGCGATCGTAAATAGTAATAGTTATGGTATGATAACGTTTTTCCATTTATTCCACCTTTCAAAAATTTTTTTATCAAAGGTCGGAGATAAACAGAAGCCAATAGGTGTCTTGTGGTTTTCTTTCCAACCCTTGATGTTAGATTTTTCCTTCATCTCAGGATGTAAATATTTAATAATTGACAATCCAAAATTACAAAAATTGACTCATTAAAAAAAACAATCTGAATAGAATGACGCTGATAGAATTATTTTGCCGTTAATCATCAATAAAATTAGATAATAACATTGAAGCAATTATAAAATAAATTGTTCCAGATTTTTGCTTTGTAAAAAAGAAATTAATCGAATTAAAATTTATGCCTGACAGATTTTTCAATAAAATGGAGAAGTTATGAACAAGTTAATTACTCATTCGGTAAGTATCCTTTTGCTCTTAATTTTATCTAACACTTCTTTTTGTAATCAACCTGAGGATGAAGTATTTAAAGTTTTTGATAAAAAGGAAGTTCAAAATCTTGTCTCAGGACTTGAGAGCAAGAATTTAGGTGTTGTTAAATCGTGCATTTACTTTGCTGGTAAATACAAGATTAATGAAGTGGTTGACAATCTTATAAGAAAAATCAATTGCGATTCTCTTCCTGAAGATGTAAAGGTTCTCGCTGCAAAATCAATTTACGAGATCGGTAACAGCAGGGGAATTTATCAACTTTCACAAACAGGGAAGTTCAGCATAAATGAAAGACTGAGAAAAATTTGTACACTTCTTTACAACGATTATATAAATAAAGAATTTGCAGAAAAATAAATTTAATTCCAGTATTGACTAAAACTGATGGATTCTTTTTTGAACCGATAGATATTAAATTTACTCAATTCTAAAATTTAAATTTGTAAGCGAGATTATTAACAAAAAGGAGTTTTATGAAATCGGGAAATAGGTTCCTGTATTTTTTCACATTGATAATATTATTTTCTTTTGACCTATTTGGTCAACAAAGCCGAACAATAACTTTGAATGGTTTTGTTTATGATAAAAAAAATGGTGAGACTTTAATTGGGGCAAATGTTTTTATAAAAAAATATAATATAGGAGCAAGTACAAACCTCAATGGTTATTTTGCTATTACAAATGTTCCGGTGGGTGAATGTGAATTGTCTATTAGTTTTATAGGTTACAGTTCCCAGGTTATCAAAATAAAAGCTGAAGATAATCTTAAAGCTCTTCATATTTATCTGGAACCCGAAGCGATTCTATTAAATCAGGTAGTAATTAAAGGGGATTCAATTCGTACCATTGATAAACTTTATGAAAAACCAATTTCTAAAATTGAACTGACAGGAAAACAAATTAACAGCATACCAAAATTTGTTGAAGCTGATCTTCTTCGCTCATTACAAACACTTCCTGGTATTCAACCTTTATCTGATTTTTCTTCTGCTCTATATGTAAGGGGAGGAACTCCAGATCAAAATTTATATCTTTTAGATGGAACTGATGTTTATAATCCTGAACACGCTTTTGGTTTATTTTCAACTTTTAATACCAATGCAATCAAACAGGTCGAGTTATCCAAAGGAGGTTTTGGTGCTGAATATGGAGGAAGATTATCATCTATATTAAATGTAACAAATCTAGATGGAAATAGAAACAATTTTCAAGCTGATGTAACAATAAGTCTTATTTCAGCCTCTACAACAATACAAACTCCACTTGGTTCAATCGGTTCATTATCAGGATCTTTTAGAAGAACATATATTGATCAAACTTATGCAAAATTATTAAAGGAAGTTCCGGATTACTATTTCTATGATGGAAATGTTAAAGCATTGTTTGATATAGATGATAAGAATAAAGTTGTAGTTAGCTTTTACGGAGGAAGAGATAAGTTAAATTTTTTATTCGATAAAGAAGCTTCAAATTCACTTGGATTTAAATATGAGTGGGGAAATACAACAGGAAGTATAAACTGGAGAAGAATTTTAAACAAAGAATTATTCGCAAATTTCTGGATTACTGCCAGCCAATTTTCTTCTGAATTTACTTTTGATGAAGTAAAAATGACTCAAAGAAATATTGCAAGAGATATTGCAATTAAAGGAAATCTTGAATACTACATCTCCAAACATTTCAATCTTCGTTTCGGCTTTGAAGAAAAAAATCTTTATGGACAATTATATGAAAAATTTTCCGGAGGCGAAGTTGATGCTAATAAATACAGGACTCATTACACTGCATATATTTTGTCAATATGGAAACCAACAGAAAGATGGAACATTGAAACAGGTTTAAGATATGATTATTTTAATTCAGAAATTGATTACCAGAATCTTGATCCAAGAATCTCGATAAAATATAAGTTGAATGAAACTACAAATCTAAAACTTGCTTCAGGTATTTATCACCAGTACTTAAATCGTGTGAATACATTTTTCTTCGCAAGTTTATGGACAAGTGCAGATGAATATACAAAAGGTTCTTCGGCGTATCATCTCATTGGCGGAGTCCAGAAAGAATTATTCCAGGTTTATGAGTTAGAAATTGAAGCATACTATAAAAAATATAATGATGTATATTCATATAATCCAACTTTTTTAACAGAGATTGAACCATCAAGATTTAATGAAAAGAATGAACCTGTATTTGATAACACAAAAGGATTGTTCAACCGTGGAGAGGGACATTCCATTGGATTGGAAATAATGCTTCGAAAAGATTATGGTGCCATTACAGGTTGGCTGGGTTATTCCCTTGCAAGAACAATTGGTAAAGTTGATGGATTAAATAATTATAGAAATTTTATACCAAGACAGGATCGAACTCATACCGTTAATTGGGTTATGAATGTAAATATTAATGAATTACTTTCAGAATTAAAAGATGAAGTATATGTCCAAAGCTCATCCAAGTGGTTATTAAGTACAAATTTTGTTTATTCATCAGGACAACCCATTACACTGCCGGGTTCGGTTTATGCTATATATAGATTACCTGATTGGCAAAATAACAGTAATAATATTGCATTATATCCAGCAGAGTTAAATTCTGTAAGACTTCCTGCTTATATTAGAATGGATCTAAGTGTGACATGGGAGAAAGATTTTGGCGGGTGGTTGTTTGCTCCTTATCTGCAGATTTATAATGTCGGCTACAGGAAAAATGTCTGGTTTATAAATTATGAAAATGAAATTAAAGATGGAAAGATTGAACAAAAACCTAAAAGTATCTATATGCTGCCAATTCTTCCAAGTCTTGGAATAAATATTAAATTTTAATTTGAAGAGATGAAGATGAAAAAAAATTATTTAATATTCTCAATTTTGTCATTACTGACTTTTTTATATGGATGTGGTGAAGGAAAAGTTGATTTAACAGAAGCTGTTTATGAACCTAAAATTGTTATAGACGGATATATCTATCCTCATCATAAAGTGGAAGATATAAGAATTACACGCAACTTTCCATTAAATCAGAACATTGATGTTACAAAGATTATTTTATATAATGCGCTGGTTCAAATCACTGATTTGCAAAGTGGAAATCAGTATCAACTAACATTTAATCCGTTTAAATTATCGTTTGAATACAATGGAAATGACCTTGTGATTGATTATGGTAAAAGTTATAAGATTAATGTTTCAGCAACAATAGATGGAAAAAATTTGTCTGCCAGCTCTGTTACAACTGTTCCGCTTGCCGGTCTAAGAGCTGATCAGCATAGTCTAGATAGCATGAGTTATAGAGAAAAAGATGCTTTTGGAAATTTGAAAAAATTTTTAGTCTCCTTTTCTCCCTCATTGAATTGCAAATTTCATGTATTTTCTTTAACTGCCCTTGATGCCTCTTTGAGTAGTTTTATTTATAATAATGCATACCTTACCGGATTGGATTCAAATGATGTAAAAGAGGATTTTGACAGGTACAGATTCAGTTTTTATTGGAGACAAAATTCAATGCCTGGTGTTTCTAAAATAATTTATGAAATAGAATGGCTTTCAATATGGTTTTATGGTAATTACAGGTTAGTAATATTTGCTGGAGACAAAAATTTTCAGGATTTTGCAATGACACACAAAAACGTGATCGAACTTGATGGTAATTTTCACGAACCTGAAATGCACATTGAAGGAGCTGGAATAGGGGTATTCGCTTCAGCATTAGCTGATACGGTTTATTTTAAAGTAACAAAATAATTTTTGATTATTTGTCCGAAAGTTTTAGTTTTAGTTGACGTCAAATTAATCAAACTAAATACTTTGGATGACAGAAGAACAAATTCAAAAAATTATTGATGGAGACAGAGCTTCATTTAAGGTTCTTGTTGATGAATATCAGCTCTTTGTAAAAAGAATCTGCTATAACTATTTGCGGAATTTAGAAGATGCTGAAGATATATCACAGGAAACTTTTGTAACTATTTATAAAACTATCAAAAGTTTTAGAAAAGAATCGGAATTATCAACATGGATTTACCGAATTGCAATTTCAAAATGCATTGATCATACAAGAAAAATAAAAAGCAAAAAGCGTCTGGGATTGGTAAAAAAAATAATAGGACTGGAAAAAGAAACAGCGAAAAAGATTCCTTCTCAAGAAATTAACCCAGAAATTAATTTTGAGATAAATGAAAGAAATGAAATACTTGTATGGGCATTAAATAAACTTCCCGAGAATCAAAGGATTGCAATTACTCTTAGTAAGATTAAAGGTATAAATCATAAAGAAGTTGCACAGACAATGGATATATCAGTCTCAGCGGTTGAGTCTTTAATACACAGGGGAAAAGCTAATCTTAAACAACTGCTTTTTAAATATTATAATGATAAAGTCTAATGCAAGATAAAAAAAAATTATGCGTCAAACTTTATGAAAGAAAAATTTTATGAATAAAAATAAAGTAAATATTGAAGTTGAAAAAACAATTCAATTACTGGATAAACCAGAAATCTTTGAAAATGATCAGTATCTTTTTCAGAAAATTGAATTGAGATTAATTAAACAGGAAAATTCAGGCATTAAGCTCTTTATGTCAGATAATCTAAAACCGGTATTCGTTGCTATTTTGATAATTATAAATTTTCTATCAATATTGATTTTAAAAAATTATTATACCACAGCAAGTAACAATTCCAAAACTGAGCTTCAAAAAGAAGTTGCAAGTTTCTATTATCTTAGTCGTGATAATTATACTCAATTATTAAAAACTAATTAGGGAATAAAATGGATTTTTTTTCAAAAAGTAAAATGACGGCGTGGTTAATTATTATTCTTTTTTTATTGAACATCGCCACGCTAATATTTATGTGGGGAACATTATTGGGTAGTCCAAAACCACCTTTCCCTCATCCTGATTTTCGTCCTGAAAAAAAAGATTTGATGTTTATGCTTAAAGAAGAGTTGAAAATGAATTCTGACCAAACATTTAAACTTCAGGAATTATCAGAAACACATAGAAAAAATATGGAGTCGGTTGGAGATTCTATTTTAATTTTTAAAAAAAATATTGTTGAAGAAACATTTAAAGAAAATCCCGATTTAAACAAAATTAAAGTTTATGCAGATAAAATAGGGATTCTTCAAAGTCAGATTGAATTAAATATTTCTAATCATTTTATAAATTTGATTAAAATTTGTAATAACGATCAAAAAGAAAAATTTAGAAAACTTATTCTTGAACCATTACAACATCCTCTCGGACTTGAACCTCCGATGAGGAAAAAAATTATTGATAATTATGAAAGGGAAAACAAATGAAAGCTAAATCTTTTATTCTGCTTATTGTATTAGTGTTTTTTTGTACAAATACTTTTTCGCAGGAGAGAAATCCACCGAAGCAATTTGAAAAACAAGTAGTTTTACAAAAACAGATCGAAGATCCTCAAGGTTTGCGTAATATGCCAAATCTTGAAAGACCGTATAATAATTGCTTGCCCGTTCCAGGACAATTTACTAATCTTCCTAAATTAACGTTGCAGCAAAAAATGTCATTAGACTCACTTGAGTATCTTCACAGGAAGGCTGTGTTGCCTTTAGAAAATCAACTTGGAGAACTCAATGCCAAATTGAGAACAGTTTCGACTATGGATAATCCAGATATGAATGAAATTTATAAACTACTTGATAATATTGGTGAGCTTAATACCAGAATATCAAAAGAAAGAGAAACGCATCGTCAGAAGATAAGGAAGATACTTAATCCGGAACAACGATTGGAGTTCGACATGACCCTTCCTCCGCATCATTTACCAAGATAGTATTTCATAATAGTATTCCTTGTATAAGTTAGGGAATAATGGGAAAATTCGGAATCTCATTATTCCCTTTTTATTTTTTTGTAATTTTGTTTTTGAAAATAAATTTTTTAGGAAGAAAGACTAAATGTTAGAAAAGAAAAAATTTAATATTTATTATCTGTTTATTTTGGTAATACTCTTCAGTGTATTCAGCTTTGCACAAAGTATTCAACAATACGCAGAGATAGGAGACTTTCTTTTAGAAAACGGGCAAAAAATACTTGATTGCAAAATTGGATATCAAACAATTGGCAAATTAAATGAAGAGAAATCAAATGTAATTATATATCCTACCTGGCATGGTGGTTCATCTGAAGATATAATTAAGATTATTGCAAAAAATTTTCTTCTCAATACAAATAAATTTTTTATAATAGCTCTTGATGCTCTGGGAAATGGAATTTCGTCTTCGCCTTCAAACTCTGATAAGCAAAAAGGGAATTTGTTTCCCGAATTTTCAATTAAAGATATTGTAAATGCTCATTATAGAGTTCTTACAGAATATTTTGGCTATAAAAATATTTATGGAGCGATCGGAGGTTCAATGGGAGGAATGCAATTATTCGAATGGGCTGTTTCTTATCCGGGTTTCATTTCCAAAATATTACCGTATGTTGGTTCACCATATCCAACTTCATATGATTTGCTATTATGGAATTACCAACACGAATTGATAAAAGTCGGATATAAGTATAATGTTTCTGAAATCGAAATAAACCGACAGTTGAGTTTAGCAACTCAAATACTTGCTTACAGTCCGCAGTACAGAAATCAAAAAACACCAAGAGAAAAATTTGATGAATATTTATCATCTTATAATTCTCCTCCAAGTAAAATTTTTACTCTTGAAGATAAAGATTACCAGATACGCGCTATGTTGAAGCACGATATAAGAAATAGTTTTAATGGAAAGCTGCAGAATGCAGTTCAAAAAGTTAAATCCCAAATGTTGATTATCGTTAATAAACAGGATCACACGGTTAACTATACACCCGCTATGGAGTTTGCAAGTTTATTAAATTGTAAATTTGTCATACTTGATAATGAATGTGGACATATAATTATGGCTTGTGAAATGGAGAGAATTAAAGAAATAATTCATGATTTTTTTAATTAATAAATGTGAATTTTACTTGCTTGTATAGATTAAACCGAGTTTGTAATTTTCGTTTGCAGATGAAAGAAATATTTTAATAGTCTTTTAGAAGGGCAATGTTCATCTGATAATTTCAATTCTTGAATAAACTAATACTGGAGAATATATGGCAGAATATCAACATCATCTTTATATGATTGTATTTCCAATTAATGCTTTAATTTCATCGCAGTTAGAACCTCACAGGTTTGCCGAGCATTTTACAATTGGAAGTGCCAAACACTTTAAAGGCAAAGTAATATTTGTAGAAATAGACATTAATTTTCGAAACGATTACTTTAATATAGATAAATATCTTCAACAAACAGTACTTCATCCTGATGGCAGTCCTAAAAAAACGAAATTCATAAGTTCATACAGGGTGCTGGAGCATATAGATTTTAAGTTTTTTAAATCGCTTTATCTTGTTACAGCCAATGGTAAAGCACTTGAAATAAAACAAGAACCTTATACCGCAAAAAATGAACCCGGGCTTGTAAGAATTTATCAGGAAATTGCTCCTTTAACAAATCTTGTAGCTTCCACTTTAGAACAGAGACATTTTGGAAAATATATTACAGGTGAGACACATTCCAAAGGTTGTCCTAAGATTTGTTTTACACAATACGAATTTAATGTAAATGAATTCTTAAGTACAAATAAGAACAGGGAATTAATGTATTCACCAATTCCAGAATGTAACCCTGCACGTTTGTATGATTATTTACTGGAATTGAAAAATTTACCGGAGAAAAAGACTAAAACGATTAATCTAAGTTCTACTTTACTTGAAGCATCTTATACATTGATAAGACATGGTTTCTGGTTTGTGGCTAATGATGAAATGCTTTTTTATCGTATGCCTGATGTAGAAGAGATGGAAAAAAAATATTTTGATTGGTGGAGATTTGTAAGATAATCAAAAAAAAGAGCGAAGAAGAATCTTCGCTCTTTTAATTTATACTTTTTGGTTTTACTATTCGCGTACTACCCAGACTTTTACTTTAGCACTAACACTATGATGAAGTTTAATGCTAACAGAATAAATACCGAGAGATTTAATCTGTTCTTCAAGTTCAATTTTTCTCTTGTCTACTTCATGTCCTTTTTCTTTAAGAGCATCAGCTATCATCTGTGTTGTTACTGTTCCAAAGATTTTGTCTTCTTCACCAACCTGCACTGGAATTGTAACAGATACTTTATCAAGTTCCGCAGCAATTTTTTCAGCGTCTTTTATTTCTTTCATTCTCTTTCTGTCTAAAGCTTTTTTCTCTTCTTCAAGAGCGGCGATATTTCCCTTTAACGCAGCATAAGCGTATTTGCGAGGAATTAAGTAGTTTAATGCATAACCATTTTTGACTTCAACAACGTCACCAATTTGACCAAGTTTATCTATGTTTTGTCTTAATATAACTTTCATCTTTTCCTCCTGTTATCTTACAGTATCTGAAACATATGGTAATAAAGCGAGATGACGTGCTCTTTTAATTGCAGTTGTCAATTCTCTGTGATACGCTGCGGTTGTTCCGGTAATTCTTTTCGGAATAATTTTACCTTGTTCAGAAATATATCTTTGCAGGATTTTAATATCTTTAAAATCGATATAGGTAACTCCGGTTTCAGTAAATCTACATACTTTTTTGTTCTTCATAATTTTCTCTTCTAATTTTTATTTTCAAAATTGTTTTTAATTAACTGAGATTCCTCCTGTGTCAAAAATTTATTGAAGGAATCTTCTACATATCCGTTATTCAATTCATCATCAATAAAAACATCCTGTTCTTCGTTTTCCGTTTCACTTGGATTTTTAGGATTTTTATTAAGGAACTGAACTCTCTTTGCTTTAACCTCAATAACGCTTTTTCCAATGCCGTCATCTGTTTTCCAGCTCTTGTTCTGAAGCTCACCTTCAACAAGTACAGCTGAACCCTTCTTTAATCTGTTCCTGCAACTTTCAGCAAGTTTATTCCAGGCAACTATTCCAACATAGCAGACATCTTCCTGCCATTGGTTTGTGCTGTCTTTAAATTTGCGGTTAGATGCAATTGTAAAATTAACTACAGGAGTGTTGTTAACAGTAGTTCTGAAAAAAGGATCTCTTGTAAGATTTCCTGCAATCATTACACAATTAATTTCAGGCATTTTCAATTTGGACATTGAATTTCTCTTTTATTCGCTATCTTCAGTTTCGGCAATTTCTGAATCAACTTCATGAAGTTCGGGAACATCATGAAGTGTAATTTCATCCTGAAATTCAGGATTAACCGTTTTATGTTTTTCATAATAAGCAAGAGCTCTTTTATCTAATTTAATTGTTAGAAAACGAATAATGTTTTCGTCTAACTTAAAGACTCTTTCTATTTTTGAAACTGCATCTGTTGGAGCGACATAACGGAAGAAAACATAATAGCCAATCTTATGTTTTTGAATCATATAAGCTAATCTTTTTCTTCCCCAGTTTTCGGTTTCGGTTATTATCCCGCCGTTTTGTAGGATACTGGATTTGTATTTTTCAATTAAAGTGTCAATTTGAGCATCTTCAAGTGTGGCATTAATAACTACCGCACTTTCGTAGTTGCCTTGTCTCATAGGTTACCTCCCTTTGGACATTTGACCCTCACCTTGGTGAGAGTAGGGTGAATAAATATGTTAATTATTTAATTTTTATAAAAGCAGTGCAAATTTATGGAAAAATAGCAATATCTTCCAACTAAATTCTATCATTCTTTGTTCGTTGAAATTAAGTTTAGAGGATTTTTGCTAAAGAAATCCAGCATGCCATTGTATTCTTTCAATATAAATTGATTTGTTAAGTTTTTACAGTATTCAAAAATTTTCCTCAGTATAATCAATTCATCGCTTGAAAATTTACTTAAGACATAATCTGCCATTTGTCCATTTTCAAAATCTTTACCAATTCCTATCCTTAGTCTGGGAAACTGATCAGTCTCAAGGTAATAAATAATTGAAGAAAGTCCGTTATGACCTCCATCTCCACCGCATTTTCTGATTCGAATTTCTCCAAAAGGTAAATTAATATCATCAATAATTATTAAGATATCTTTAGGCTCAATCTGATATTCTTCAGAAATTATTTTAACTGCAACACCGCTTAAGTTAACATAGGTCATTGGTTTAACTAAAAGAAAAGGGACACCATCTAGGTCTCCCTTTGCAACAAAAAAGTCTTTTTTAGATTTTGTAAGTAACAATTTATTGGATTCTATTAGAAAGTCTATAAAATTAAACCCGGTATTATGTTTTGTATTTAGGTATTTTTTACCTGGGTTGCCAATTCCGACTATTGCTTTCAAAATTAATCTTCAGAACCCTCTGCTTTTTCTTTACCTTTAGCAATAACTTCAGGTTCAACTTTTTCTTCGGTTCCAGGAACTAGTTCAGTTTCTTTCATTGTCCTTGGAACGACGACAGAAACGACAACAGAATCAGGTTGATTAAGCAATTCGATGTTTTCATAACTCAAGTCGGATACGTGAATACTGGTGCCGATTTTAAGATTTGTTACATCTATTTCAAAGTGTTCTGGAATATCAGATGGGAAGCATTTGATATGCAGCTTGTGCAGGAATTCCTGAAGCAATCCACCTTCTTTTACACCTATAGCACTGCCAGTATAAACTATTGGAACTTCGATATCAATTTTTTGTCCTTCAATAATTCCCTGTAAATCAAAATGAATAACTCTGTCAGTTACAGGATCAAACTGAACATCTTTTAAGATACATTCCTTAACGGTTTGATCATCTAATTGTAAATTGATTATATGTGTATCTGAGGTGAAAACCAATGGATTAATAGCATTTTCTGCTACATCAATAGAAATCGTTTCAGTTCCTTTTGCATATAATACTCCGGGTACTCTACCGCTATTTCGTAAATTTGTTTTGTAAGATTTATGTAAATCTTTCCTAACATTTGCTTTTAATTCTACTTTTTTCATAATGTCTCCTAATGTCTAATTTAACCTTTATCTACATCGAACAAAGAACTGATTGATTCGTTCTTATACGCTCTTATTATTGCTTCACCAATAATTTCTGATGAAGTTATTTGAATTATTTTTTCTGACACATGCTTTTCATCAAGAGGAATTGTATCTGAAACAAATAATTTTTTAAGTTCCGAATTATTTATTCTTTCAATAGCCGGACCTGATAACAATGGATGGGTTACAGCCCCATAGATATCCTTAGCTCCTTTTTGTTTAAGAGCGTTTATTGCTCCAACAAAAGTACCGGCAGTATCAATCAGGTCATCAACCAATAAAACATTTTTTCCATCAACATCACCAATAATCTGCACAACTTCTGCAAGATTCTGCTTTGGTCTCCGTTTATCAATAACCACAAGACTCGCATTCAATTTTTTTGCATAAGCTCTTGCTACTTTTATTCCACCAACATCAGGAGAAACCACAACAAGGTTTTCTGTTAAATCAGCAAATTGATTTACAAAAATTGATGAACCATACAAGTGATCCAACGGAATATCAAAGAAGCCCTGAATTTGTGATGCATGCAAATCCATTGTAATAACTCTGTCTGTTCCTGCACTGGTAATTAGATTTGCTAATAACTTTGCAGTAATTGAAACACGAGGTTGATCTTTTCTATCTTGTCTTGCATAACCAAAATATGGAATTACTGCAGTAATTCTTTTAGCAGAAGCTCTTCTGGCTGCATCTACCAGAAGGAGCAATTCTAAAATGTTCTCAGCCGGAGGATTTGTAGATTGAATAATAATTACATCTCTTCCGCGAATATTCTCGCCGAATTTAACCCAAATCTCACCATCACTAAATCTTTTAGATTCCAATGAACCAAGAGGAAGCCCGATATACTTGGCTATCTTTTCGGCTAAAAGACGGTTTGAACTACCTGAAAATATTTTGAGATTATTCTCCATAAGCAAGGGAATAAAGAATCTTTTAAAAATTGTCAACAAATATACTGAAAAGGGTTTCTTTAGTCAATAAATATTAACTTTTACAAAATTTTCTTTTTCTTGGTTTATTGTAAGAAAACTTCTTAACAATTTGATCCCTTTTGAAAAAATATTTTTAATCTTAAATGATATTTAAAAAAAATAGTCTAATTTTGTTTTCGAAAAAAACAAATTATCTAAGGTAAATGATGAAAAGATTATTTATTATATTTTTCTTTATTTCAACTTCTTTATTATTAAGTCAGAATTTAGAAAAATATTCTTTGGTTAGAATTTTTGCTGTTAATGCAATTGACTTTGAACGAATTAATAATGCCGGACTTTTTTTTGATGGCGGAATAAGAAAACCTGGAGAATATTTTGAAACATGGTTATCTGAAACTGAAATAAAAATGCTCCAGCAATCAGGAGTACCTTATACCATCAAGATTGATGATTGGGATTCATATTACGAGGAAAGACAATCTCAAAATAAATTAATTGATGGCGAAAAAGAACGACTCGATTATAATATAATCCACAGCATTTATGGTTCGATGGGTGGACATATGACATATTCTGAAGCTGCTGCTAAGCTGGATTCAATGCGACTTGAATATCCTGATTTTGTTTCTACAAAATTCTCTATCGGCAACTCATATGAGGGACGACCAATGTGGACAATAAGAGTTACAAAAAATCCCGATTTACCAACAGGTAGACCTGAGATCTGGTTTAATGGAGTTACTCATGCACGTGAACCGATGGGAATGATGAATGTATTTTATTATTTATACTGGTTGCTTGAAAATTATAATATTAATCCTGAAGCTACGTATATTCTGAATAATAGGGAAATTTATTTTACTCCGATCATTAACCCTGATGGATATGTATATAACCAGACAACCAATCCGAACGGTGGTGGTTTGTGGAGAAAAACAAGATCTCCACAGGGAAGTTCAATAGGCGTTGATCCAAACAGAAATTTTGGAACTTATAATTTCTGGAATTCTTCGAACGGTGGTTCTTCAACCGATCCTTCATCTGATACATACCGTGGCACTGCTCCATTTTGTGAAGCTGAAACAAATAATTTCAAAAACTTTGTGAACTCCAGGAATTTTAAAGCAACCCTCGACTATCATACTTACGGTAATTACCTTATTAAACCCTATGCTTGGTGCGATCCAACGCCAACACCGGATGATGCCATCTTTAATGAATTTGGTGCTGAGATTGTCGCAAATAACGGTTACACATTCGGTACTCCATATCAGACAGTTGGTTATTATGTTCGTGGTGGTGACCTCGATTGGGTTTATAGTAATGATACTACCGGTCATCCAAATCATATTTTTGGTATGACTCCTGAAGTAGGTACTTCGGGTTTTTATGCAACGCAGGCTGAGATTATTCCATATGCAAAAAATTGTATGTTTATGAATATTTTTATGACAATGGTTACGGGACCTTATGTCGCTTCTAAAAAAAATGTGTTGAATAAATCAAATTATATGCAGGGAGATACAGGTACATTCAAAGTTGTATTCAGAAACAAAGGACTTAGTAACGCTTCAAATATAAAAGTTGAATGGACCTCAGCAGATAATAATGTAAACATTCCTGTACAAATTGTATCAAGACCTTCTTTGAATACAAGAACTTCTGATAGTACGACTTTTAGTTTTATCATAGCTGATGCTTGTCCGGGAAATTATTATATTCCTACAACATTAAAAATTAAAGTAGATGATACTGTTGTTGTCTATTCAAAAAATATTAACATTTTTGTTGGTGGTGGACTTGTAACTTTTTCAACAATAGGAACAGGAGAAACAGTAGTAGGCTGGCCTTTCTATAGTTATTATCATGATTCAAGAACTCAGATGTTATATACAGCAAGTGAAATCATTAATGGTGGCGGTGCTGCTGGTAATATTTCACAAATTGCATTTAATATTGTTTCAGCCGCTCCGCAATTGTTAAATGGATTCAACATTAAAATGAAACAGACTACTCTTACTTCAATTACAGCATGGGAATCAGGATTGACTACCGTTTATTCAGGGACTTATTCTGTTCCGGGCACAGGCTGGCAGACAATCGATTTGCAAACGCCTTTTACATGGGACGGAACTTCCAATTTATTAATTGAAATTTGTTTTGATAATACTTCTTATACTTCTAATACAACAGTAAATTCTTCTACTACAACTGGAACAATGAACCGACATTATCATATGGATAATGGAACTGGTTGCACATTGACTTCTACAAATACAGCAGCAACTAGACCGAATATAATGATGACATTCTTACTCGTTGTTCCTGTAGAATTTTCCTCTTTCAATGCTGTTTCTGAAAATGGGAATGTTCGTTTGAACTGGTCAACAGCAACAGAGAAAAACAATGCCGGATTTGAAGTTGAAAGAAAAGATGAAGATGGAACATTCATTAAAATTGGACAGGTGGCTGGTTCAGGTACTTCTACTGAAACTCATAATTACAATTTTATAGATAGAAATATCAAAGTTGGAAGTTATACATATCGAATAAAACAAATTGATTATGATGGTAAATTCAGCTATTCTGGTGAAGTTCAAGTAGATGTTCAAAAACCAGGATATTATTCGCTTGAACAAAATTATCCTAATCCATTTAATCCAAGCACAAAAATCAATTATGCTATTCCTGTTGCAGGAAAAGTTACTCTTAAAATTTATGACATACTTGGAAATGAAATATCAACACTTGTAAATGAACAGAAAGAAGCTGGTATTCATTCAATTGTTTTGAATGCAAATTCATTAAGTAGTGGTGTCTATTTCTATGAATTAAAAGCGGGTAACTTTGTTAAAAGGATGAAAATGTTATTAACTAAGTAAACAAAAGAAAAAATTGGCTTCAAAGGACGGTTAGATCCCGTCCTTTTTATTTTTAAACCTTTATATAAATAACTCAAACAATTGGGTTTCTCTTTCTCTGCACTAATTTTATGCGTATTTTTATACAAGAAATTATATAAATAAAGGAAACGAATGATACAGATACCATTTGAACGACTAAGACAATTAAAAGATGGTTTCTTAGGGAAAAAAATCGCAGTTGTTGGTGATATGATGTTAGATTGTTATTTCTGGGGAGAGGTTAGAAGAATATCTCCCGAAGCTCCTGTTCCCGTAGTGGAAGTAGGCGATGAATTTTATCGATTTGGTGGAGCAGCAAATGTTGCATTGAATATAGTCAAACTTGGTGGAATTCCTGTTCCAATTGGAGTAATAGGAAATGATAATGACGGAAAAATTTTTTCAGACTTGATGAAGGAAGCACAAATTTCTCCTCAAGGATTGATCGTTGATAATTCACGTCCGACCACTGCAAAGACAAGAGTAATTGCACACACTCAACACGTAGTTAGAATTGATAAAGAAAGTAAAGAAAATATTTCTCCTTCAATAGAAGAAAAAATATATAACTACATAAGCCAGAATATTGACGAACTTGATGCAATAATTTTGCAGGATTATAACAAAGGAGTTTTAACTTCTTCATTAATTGAAAAGATAATTTCTCTAGCCAATAAAAAAGATAAACTTATTACTGTTGATCCAAAATTTGATAATTTCTTTAGTTATAAAAATGTTACAGTATTTAAACCAAACCGGAAAGAGGCTGGTGACAAGCTTGGAATTAAAATAAAAACTCAACAGGAAATTTCGAATGCAGGGAAAGAATTACTTGAAAGGTTAAATTCAAAATACATCCTGCTAACTTTGGGCGAAGAAGGAATTGCTGTTTTTGAAAAAGGGAAAGAAGAAAAACGAATGCCTACAAAAGCAAGAAAAGTTGCTGATGTATCTGGAGCTGGTGATACAGTTATATCAACTTTAACTTTAGCTCTTGCAGCCGGTGCAAATATTTATGAAGCTTCATATCTTGCTAATTATGCTGCCGGAATTGTTTGCGAAGAAGTAGGAATAGTGCCAATAGAAATTGATAAACTTTTTGATACAGTTAACAATCATTAATAGAAGATAATATGCATAATTACTGTTCAATAGAAAAAGTTATTGAAATAAGAAGACAACTAAAAAAACAAGGGAAAAAGGTTGTTTTTACAAATGGTTGTTTTGATATTCTACACGCCGGACACGTAGATTATCTTTCAAAAGCCAAAGAGATGGGAGATTTTCTTATAGTCGGTTTAAACAGCGATTCTTCTATAAGAAAAATAAAAGGAGAGAAACGTCCAATTACCAATGAAGATGAACGCGCTTTTGTAATCTCAAATCTAAAAGCAGTCGATTGCGTTGTTTTGTTTAATGAAGAGACACCATTTGAATTAATAAAAAAAATTGTTCCTGATGTTCTTGTAAAAGGTGCTGATTGGAGTATTGATAATATAGTTGGACGAGATATTGTTGAAGCTAATGGAGGTGAAGTAAAAACAGTAATTTTTACAAATCAGCAGTCAACTTCTAATATTATAAAAACAATTTTGGATAAGTATTCCAATTGAATCAGGAACAAAAAAAAGAAAAAAAGAAACGAAGCCTGTTTCATAAAGCGGTAAACGTATTCCTTTATTTTTTTCTAATTCTTTTTGGATTATTAGTTATTGCAATAGGTATTACTCAAACTTCTACTTTCCGTGAATGGCTCAGGAAAACTATTATTGAAGAAGCCAATTCTTCGATAAATGGGCATTTAAATATTGGTAAGATTGATGGAACATTTTTTACTTCACTGATTGTTCGTAATGCTTCTCTAACCTATGAAAGTGATACAGTGATAGCTTTCAATAAAGTTGAAATTAAACTCAGTCCGTTAAAAATTTTCTTTAAAGAAATTTTTGTCAGAGAATTAAATATAAAAGATGTTAGAGTTAAGTTTATTAAAGATAGCAGTGGTGCATTAAATATATCAAAAGTCTTTCCACCATCAGAAGAAGATACTACATCATCTGAATTTCCTTTTAACATTAAAGCATCATCTATCAACATTGAGAATGCAAATTTTACTTTACAGGATTATAGAAATGTAAACAGCGATCGTTTTTATGATGAAATGAATATGGAAGATTTGAGAGTGCAGAACTTAAATCTTTCTATTGAAGCATACGCAAATATTAACGAAAAAATATTTAATGCTGATATTAAAAATTTATCTTTCCAACCCAACTTGAATAACTTTATCTTAAATCATTTTTCTAGCAGAGTAATTTTAAATAAAAATGAAATACAAGTTCAGGGATTAAATCTTGTGACAAATAAATCTAATGTTAAAATTGATGTTTCAACAAAAGATTTAAATATTTTTTCTGATTTAACAGGTGAAAAACTTCGAGATGCTTATGCTAATTTAAAAGTGAAAGCCGAAAATTTTAATTTTGAAGATCTGGCTGCTTTTGTTCCTGCAGTTAATATACTAAAAGGTGAAATAGCAGCAGATATTTCTATAGAAGGTAAAATAGGTGATTTGGCAATTAATAATTTACGGTTAAATTACCTACAAACTGACTTAAATTTTAAAGGTAAATTACTTAATCTCGATGATCCTTCGCAGCTCTACATTCAGGCTGGCTTTGAACATTCAAAAATTAATTATAGTGATATTAATATACTTCTTCCATCATTATCGTTGCCCTCGTTTAAAGGAATTAACGATGTAATTATTGATACATTGATGTACGAAGGGCATCCGATTGATTTCAAATCAAATTTTACTTTGAATATTAATTCAGGAAAAATATCAGGAAAAGCCGCACTGGATTTAAGTAAGAAAGAAATGATTTATTCAATTGCTTTGAAAACTAATTCGTTGAATTTATTTCCTGTGATAAATGCAACAACCTCGCTGAATTTGGAAGCAGAAATTTCGGGCAAGGGAACCGAACCTTCTAATATTAATTCAATTTTTAATGTGGTTGTTTCCAACTCAAACTATGAAGAATATAAAATAAAAGAATTGAATCTTAAGGGAGACTTTAAAGACAAACTGCTTGATTTTTATCTTGATGGAAATGCTAATGAAACTAGTCTGAATATGAAACTAAATGTTGACTTTAGCAAGGAATCAGACCCGGTATATAAATTTAATTCATCGGTTACAGGATTAAATTTTTCTGAACTTTTATCTGATAGTTCATTAGACAGCCGAATAAACTTTACATTTAATGGCGAAGGAAAAAGTTTTAATCCAGAATTGTTGAACGGAAATTTTTTATTGAATTTTTATAATTCTAAATTTGCAGAAAAAGAATTTGCGAAACTGGATTTTGAAATTGATATAAAGGCTAGTGAAGAAGGAGATAAGCGGATAAAATTAATTTCAACTTTGGCTGATATAAGTGTTGATGGCAACTTTAATTATTCCACCCTTAGTAAAATTATTAACCGCGAGATAGAGAACACAAGCATACCTTTAACTAAAAAGATAAATCAGTATATCTCGGGAAAAACGGATTCAACAGAAAAGATACTGAATGAATCACACTCTATTGTAACTTTGGCTGATACTTCCAACCAGAATTTTAACCTGAAGTACAATATCAATTTTAAAAATTTATCTTTGCTTTCATTTTTTATCAAGGAATACGAAGTTCAAATAGAAGGTACTGTTGAAGGTGAAATAAAAAATAGTAATAAGGAGTTTGTATTCAATAATAATCTTAATTTTGATTTTTTCAAGTTCTGGTCAGATAGCGCAATTTATTTTTCTTCTGATCTTATAGTCAAATCTTCACTTTCTCACGCATCAAAAAAATTTTTGCTTGAGGATATTTCTTTTTATTTAACAGCCAATGTTCCAATTGTGTATATTGATAAAGAGATCAGACAGGTAGTGTTCAATATTTCTCTTTCTAATTCTCAGTTGAATATATATGCTTCAGCTAATTATAATAATTTAATAAAAGGAAAGATAGATTTATCTTCAGATTTTTCAAGAGAAATGTTCAATCTTAATATTAACAAACTTTTTGTCAATTACAGTGGATTTGAAGTCAGTAATAGAAATAATATTTCTATTACTTTTGTGAATAATAAATTGGAAGTAAGAAATTTTAACCTTTACAGAGGCAATTCAGAGATATTGCTGAATGGTTTTGTTTCCACAGAAGGTTACCAGGATTTATATTTTACAATGAAACAATTCAGAGGATACGATTTAAGTTACCATTTTTTGAATATTAATCCCGAGGATGTAATTGACAACAATATCAATTTGACCGCATCAATTAAAGGTACGTTCGATAGTCCGCAAATATTGCTTAATCTTAGTATGGATAGCATTAATTATAAAGAAAAAGTATTTGGTTCGCTGGCTTGTGAATTAAATTATGATCATAAAATAGTTACACCTAAAATTACTTTTAAAGATGCAACTAAAAATACTGAGATAAGGTTTAGCATTTATGGTAATGTTCCAATTGATTTGTCTTTTTCATCAGTCGATAATCGTCTTCCTAAAAACAAAGAGATTGATTTGACTGTATCAACAAATGATTTTGACCTTGCTGCTTTGGGAGATGCACTGCCATACATAAATAATTTGAAAGGTATTTTTAATGCGAACTTGAAAATTTCAGGGACTTGGGAGTCCTTAAACAGGAAAGGAATGGTAACACTTCGCAATTCATCATTTATAGCAGAACCAAATAATATAGAATATGGAACCGGTATTGTATTACGTCTAGAAGAACAAACTCTGTACATCGATAGCCTTGTTGTTGCCAATATGGGACGTGTGAAAAATGTTGGTATGATGCGAGGAAGAGGCAAAATAGAATTTGATGGATTAAAAATTCGCGAAACCCAATTTTTATTGAATGGAGATTTAACTGTTCTGACAGATGAATCTCGGGCTGCAACTCAATCGGTTTATGGTAATCTTTATGTCTCAACTCAGGGAGATATTATTTATGCTACAAACCGGGACAAATCGATTTTAAAAGCCACTATTAATGTTAACCAGGCAAATCTTGTTTTTCCACAAACTGAATCTGGATATTCTTCATCAAGCGAAAATTTTATTTATAAATACGTGGCTGATACTTCAATAATAGATTTAAAACAAAATGAGATTCAAAGGTTAATCGCTTTACAGGAAAATCGGGGAAACAGAAGCGAAGAAAATAAAAAAGTTTTAAGTGGATTTGATTATGATATAAGAGTAAAAATTAAAGATGATGCACGCATAACATTCATTCTGGCAAAAGAAGCTAATCAAAGATTGATTGCTGATCTTAAAGGTGAATTGGAATATTCAAGAATTAATGAAATTTCGAGTGTACAGGGAGAACTTAAATTACTGGAAGGTTCAACATTAGAATTCATTAAAACTTTTGGAGCAACCGGATCAATAGTTTTTGAAAGTGACCTTGTTAATCCGAATCTAAATATTGTTGCTGTTTATAAAAATATGTACAAAGCAGATAATAACGATTCACAGGAAGAAGAAGTAGCAGTAAAAATAAAACTTAAAGGAAGAATGAAAGACCTTGCAAAAAACTTTTCCACTATGGAGGATAATATTGCTATTTACCGTGGGGCACAAAATATTTCAAATGATGTAGCCGAAACTACGCTTGAAAAGGCTGATGCTTTATGGTTCATAATAACTGGAAAATTTACAAAAGATGTTGGCTCTTCTGAAAAATCTGGTTTTAATATTAGTGGTACTGCAACTTCTGTTGCTGGTTCAATTTTGGGCAGCTTATTAAATACTTATCTTGGTGACTATGTAAGAAGTTTTGAACTGCAGAGCGGTACAACTACAAAATTCAATATCTCTGGAAATATTAAAAATCTTAAGTATACTTTTGGTGGAACAACAAATACTTTTCAGGATATTTCCCATGCAAATATTCGTCTTGAGTATCCATTGATTGAAAATTTAATTATAAGATTTGAACGACGCGACCCGTTAACAGAATCTTCTTACTCAGGGGAAATGATTAATGAATTAGCTTTAAAATACAGGTTTGAGTTCTGATGAAAAATAAAATTATTGCTTTCTTTAAAAAAAATCCGGGACTTTCAATAAAAGCGAAAGAACTTGCAAAGCGGCTTGGGTTAGATGCAGAGTATGAATATTCATCACTTAAGGCTGTCCTTCATCAGCTTCTTGAAGAAAATTTTCTTCAAAGAGAAGGAAAAAGATTTAAGTTACGAGTTACATTTTTTGGAAATACAATTACAGGTGTTTTACAAATAAATAGCGCAGGTTATGGATTTGTAATCCCATCTGTAAAAGGAATGAAAGATGTTTTTATTCCATCCAGAAGTCTTGGGAATGCTTTTAATGGTGATACTGTGGAGGTTTCTCTTTTTGCAAAACAAAAAGGAAAAGGAAAAAATATTGAAGGAGAAATAGTAAGGGTTATTGAAAGAAAGCATCATGAAATTACGGGTACTTTAATACAAAATGATTCAGTCTTTTTTGTTACAACAGATTCACTTGAATTTGATAAAGACATTTTTATTCCATCAAAAAACATTAACAATGCTAAAGTTGGGGATAAGGTTATAGTTGGTGAAATTAACTGGAGTAACCCAAAACAAAATCCAGAAGGAAAAATTCTTGAAGTTATTGGAAAGACGTATGATAAAAATGCAGAAATGATTGCTCTTGCAAAGGAGTTTAATCTTCCTTATATATTTTCCGACCAGGTATTAGCCGAAGCAAATAGTGCGTTAATAGAGATTTCTGATGATGAGTATAAAGCAAGACTTAATTATAGAGATAAAGTTGTTTTTACAATAGACCCTGATGATGCCAAAGATTATGACGATGCTCTTTCAGTTGAGAAACTTGAAAACGGTAATTTTTCTGTTGGAATTCACATTGCAGATGTTAGTCATTATGTAAAACAAAAAACTTATCTTGATATTGAAGCTGCTAAACGAGGAAATAGTGTTTATCTGGTAAATTCTGTCATCCCTATGCTTCCCGAAAGATTATCTAATCAGATTTGTTCTCTTGTCCCTTTTGAAGATAGATTGACCTATTCAGTTATTGCCGAACTTACTCCACAGGGAAGTCTGGTTGATTATAAAATTGCAAAATCGGTAATCAACAGTAAAAAAAGATTTACCTACGATGAAGTTCAGAAAATTATTGATAATAAGGATGGAGAATTTGTAAATGAAATTCTTCTTCTTAACAGGCTTGCAACAACCATGAGAAAGAAAAGAATAAAAAAGGGAAGTATTAATTTCTTCTCTCAGGAAATCAGGTTCGAATTAAATGAAGCTGGAATTCCTATTAAGGTAATTATCAAAGAAGCAAAACAAAGCAATGAACTTGTAGAAGAGTTTATGCTGCTTGCAAATCAGGTAGTAGCAAAACATATTGGGTTTATAGATGATAATCGGGTTAAACCATTTGTATACAGAATTCACGATAAACCCGATAAAGAAAAAATACTGGAATTTTCAAGGTTTGTTAAAACTCTTGGTTATAATTATTCTTCTGAGCAATTACTCAAACCTACATTCCTTAATAAATTGATGCAGGAAGTTAAGGGAAGAGAAGAAGAAGCAGTGATTAATGAACTTGCTATCAGATCTATGGCAAAAGCTGTTTATTCAACTAACAATATTGGTCATTATGGACTTGGTTTCAATTATTATACTCACTTTACTTCACCAATAAGAAGATATTCCGATCTTCTTGTTCATCGATTATTATTTGATTACTCAAAGGGAAAGAAAAAGACTTTATATTCGTCAAAACAATTGAATGATATTTGTGATCATATATCAGTAACAGAAAGATCCGCTATTGAAGCTGAAAGAGCTTCGGTTAAAATGAAACAAATTCAATATCTTTCTAGTTATATTGGTGAAGAGTTTGACGCAATAATTTCAGGTGTTACAAATTTCGGACTTTTTGTCGAGCTTGTAAATATTCTTGCAGAAGGACTAATTCACGTTAGAGACCTGGAGGGAGATTTTTACGTTTACGATGAAAAAAAATATGCGTTAATTGGTCGTGGTAGTAAAAGAAGTTTTAGACTTGGTGATAAATTGAAAGTTAAACTTGTAAGAGTTGATAAAACCAGGCAGGAACTTGATTTTATTATAGCAGAATAACTGTGTGGCGTGACTTATTTAAGAAGTTATTTATCCAGTAATGTTTTGATTTTGAAATTGTTTAAGATTTTTATTATGAGAACTAGATTTCTATTATTGTTTATTATACTTGTACTGACAAATATTTCTTTCTCACAATTTGGAAGAAATAAAGTTCAATTTAAAGATTCAGAATGGTATTTTATACAAACAACACACTTCGACATTTATTTTAACAGCCATGGGAGCAGGATTGCAGAATTTGCTGCAAAAGCTGCCGAAGATGCTCTTACTTCAATTGAACATAAAATAAATTACAGAATTAACAGTCGCATAACAATTATTCTTTATAACTCACAGAATGATTTTCAGGAAACAAATGTAATAGATGAATACTTAAGCGAAGGCATCGGTGGGGTTACTGAACTCTTTAAGAACAGAGTTATACTTCCTTTTACTGGTGATTATAAAATGTTTCGTCATGTAATTCATCATGAACTTGTCCATGCAGTAATGAACGATATGTTTTATGGCGGGTCAATACAAAATATCATTTCTAAAAATATTTCAATTCGTTTTCCAATATGGTTTTCTGAAGGTATCTCCGAGTACTTATCACTTGGCTGGGACACGAACACGGATATGTTTATCAGAGATGCAGCAACAAGCGAATATCTTCCAGATATTGAAAAGCTTGATGATTATTTTGCTTACCGTGGCGGGCAATGTGTTTTTTATTATATCGCAAAAAAATATGGCGAAGAAAAAATTGCAGAAATCTTTAATAAAATTAGAAGTAAAGGAAATGTTGAAGATGGAATTCAGGCATCAATTGGGTTGAAGATAGAAGAACTTAACGAGCGGTGGAAAAAAGAAATTAAAAGAGAATACTGGCCTGAAATTGCTTTGCGGAAAGACCCCGATGAATTTTCAAAAAGATTAACTGACCACAGAAAAGATGGTTCTTTTTTTAATTCGAGTCCTGCAATCTCACCACAGGGCGATAAAATTGCCTTTATAACAAACAGGGATTTTTATTTTGATGTTTATTTGATGAACGCTGCTGATGGAAAAATCATTAAACGAATTGTTAAAGGAAATCGAACCGCTGATTTTGAAGAATTAAATATTTTAACTCCAGGATTAACCTGGTCACCTGATGGAAAAAAGATTTCTCTTTCAGCCAAAAGCAATGGTTATGATGTTATTTATATAATAGATGTTGATGAAGATGAAATTGATCAATTGCCGCTTAAACTTGATGGCATTGCAAGTGTCAATTGGTCACCTGACGGAAACTGGTTGACTTTTTCAGGAAGCACTTCCTCACAATCAGATATTTACCTTTACAGTTTTGAGAGCAAAGATTTAGTTAATCTTACCGGAGATATTTTTTCTGATATGGAACCTTCCTGGTCACCAGATGGAAATAAAATATTCTTTTCTTCAGACAGAGGTAACATACTTGAACATTCACAAATTCCTGAAAATTTTTTCATCGCCGATCATAATTATTCGCAAAAAGATTTATACTATTATGACATAAAAACAAAATCAATCACTCGATTAACAGATATGCCTAACAGTGATGAAAGTTATCCTTTATGCAGTCCTGATGGGAATGAAATTCTTTTTATATCTGATGTGAATGGAATAAATAATATTTATAAAAAAAGAATAGTTCTACAGGAAAATGATAGCGTAAAAACTCTTACGGAAATTCAGGAAGTACCTGTTACCAATTCATTAAACGGACTGTATCAGATTTCTATTTCAAAAGATGGAAAGAAATTGGCATTTGCTTCAATGTATCAGGCAGCATATAATATTTTCCTTCTTAATAATCCGTTTGATATAAAACTTGACCAGACTGTATTATTACCTACTCCATACATCGCAAGTAAACTGAAGAAAAAAAATGGTGAAATAATAAGTATAGACTCAATTGAAACAAAAAAAGATACTATAGGAATTAAAGTTGAAGAAACTCAACAGGAAAGTTTCAAATTTTTTACCGGACAATATGTAGATTCATCCAAAACTGATACTTCGAGAACAGATTACAGCAGGTATATTTTTGGTTCAACAGGACAATTTAAGACTGATACTATCAGGGCAAATGAAAATAAAGATTTTCTGTTGACAGATAATATGGACTCTGCCGGTAATTTCAGAGTTAATAAATATAAAATAAATTTTTCTCCTGATATTATTTATGCTAATGCAGGTTATAATACTCTTTATGGTTTGCTTGGAACGACTGTACTTGCTTTTAGTGATGTGCTTGGTAATCATAGAATAATTGCACAAACAAGCTTGCAAATTGATTTAAAAAACAGTGATTATGGAGTTGCATATTATTATCTCCCAAAACGCTGGGATTTGGGAATTGAAGGCTTTCATACTGCAAGATTTGTTTATCTAACCAGAGGAATTAGCGAAGATCTTTTCCGTTTCCGAAATTACGGAGCTGTTTTATCTCTTAGCTATCCTATAAACCAATTTTACAGGTTCGATTTTGGATTAAGCTTATTAAATGTCTCTTCCGAAAATCTTGACGATCCATCTGAAGAAACTCAAAAAGCAAATTATCTTGTTCCAGCAATTAGTTTTGTACACGATAACACCATTTTTGGTTATACTGCTCCAATTGATGGCACACGTTACCGTTTTGATTTGTTTGGTAATCCATTAATTCAAAGAAGTAAGTTTGAATTTTATTCTTTAATTGGTGATTACAGGAATTATAATAAGTTCTGGACGGATTATAGCTTTGCTTTCAGGTTATCCGGTGGATTATCGAATGGGAAAAACAAACAAAGATTTTTTGTTGGTGGAATTGATAACTGGATTAATCGCCGATTTGCCACACAGGATTTCCCTGTTGAATCACCAAATGATTTTGCTTTTCTTACTGCTGCATTACCCATGAGAGGTTTTAATTACGCCGAAAAAATAGGAACAAGATATGCATTAATGAATGCAGAATTCAGATTTCCGTTAATCAGATATTTCCTTTCAGGAGTATTGCCAATTCTATTCAGAGATGTTCAAGGGGTTGCCTTTATTGATGCTGGAACAGCATGGAATAAAGACAATCAATTGCAATTGTTCGCGAAGAATGCGAATGGAACAACTGTTACAAAAGACTTATTAATTGGAACCGGTTTTGGTGCAAGAGTTTTTCTGTTTGCTTTTTTATTGAGGTTTGATGTTGCGTGGGCTTATTATGGCAATGAATTTTCCAGAGCTGTTTTTTATTTCTCACTTGGAACAGATTTTTAATAAGTTCTTTTTATAATAATGAATTTAAAATCATTTCACTTTTGTGTTTGAAAGAATTTTGTATTAGTTAAAACTTTTCTTATTTTTTCTTTCAACAAATCAAAAAGGAAAAAATTATGAAAAAAAGTTCATTTCTGTTATTGCTATTCGCAATTCTTTTAGCAGGTTGTGCTGGACAAAAAGAAGTTCAAAAAAATGTTCAACTTGGTGCGTCATTTGTAACTCCTTGCCAGAATGAAACTCAACTTAATAATCCTAATGAATTTATTGGAGAAACAGTTGACAATTTAAATGCTTCTCAACAAGGGAATGTTTTAGCTGTTTCTTTTAAAGTCAGAACTAGGTGCACAGCTCAGTTAGAAGCACTTATTGAAAAGAAAGAAAATAAGATTATTTTGAAATTAAAGAACAAAGAATTACAGGTTGTTCAGTGTGCTTGTTATAAAGATTTTTCAACAACTGTTGAAAATCTAAGTCCCGGAACGTATGAAGTAATGGTGCTCAATGCTGATGGAAGTCAATTACTTGCCAATATAGGTAACGTTTCTTTTAAATAATCTTTAAAAAGGTTGTAGTAAATTTTTATTGCAACCTTTTTATTTGTCCAAAAAAAGTTTAATCGCATAAGTAAGCAAAAGTATAGCAAAACCTTTTTTAAGAATTCCTTCAGGAAGATTTATCGCAACCTTTGAAGCGAAATAACTTCCAATAAGAAAAGTCGTAACCATAATAGCAACCGCTTTATAGTTTATTAAACCAGCTTTATGATAATTAATTACCGCAAGTATTCCGATTGGGAGAAGTAAAAACCCAAGTGAAGTTCCTTGTGCCTGTTGTTGTGAATATCCCAGTAGCATAACAAGTCCGGGAATAATTATCAATCCACCGCCAATTCCAAGAAAACCACTAAGTAAACCTGCTGCCAATCCAATTATCAATAAAAATATTGTCTCTTGCATTTGAATCCAAAATTGTTTAAAAATGAATGCACAAAAATAGAATTCTTTTCCATTTTTTAGTTCAATTAAATCGTTTAGCTCTTTATTTTAGCAAACGATTTTAAAAATATTTGGAGAAACAATGTCACGGAAAATAACTGCCTTTATTCCTTATAATGGTTATGATCATACGAAAAAAACTGTTGATGCATTATTTGCCTCAGATTTAGTTGAAAAAGTTTATCTTCTTTCAACCAGTAAAGTTTCTGCAAAGATTAAAAATTGCTCAAACTGCAAAGTAAAAAATCTTTGGAGCAGTAAAACAATAGAATTTATCGTGAAGAATACAAAGACAGATTATGCCCTGGTTCTTAAACAGGATACTTTAATTGAATTTGGTCAATTTGGGTTACAAAGATTTTTAACAGTTGCAGAAAATTCCAAAGCGGGATTAGTTTATTCCGATTATTATGAGATGAAAGAAGGAAATCGTAATCCTCATCCTACGATTGAATACCAGGAGGGGAGTCTTAGAGATGATTTTAATTTTGGTTACATCTATTTTGTTTCCAAGAAAGCTTTATCGAAATTTAAAGTTGCAACAGATTATCAGTTCGCCGGACTTTATGATATGAGACTTGCCATTTCAAGAGTTGCTCCTGTTGTAAGAGTTGGAGAATTTCTTTATTCATCGGTGGAAACTGATATGAGAAAATCCGGTGAAAAATTATTTGATTACGTTGATCCACGCAACCGGGCTGTACAGATTGAAATGGAAATTGTTTGTACTAATCATCTAAAAAAAATAGGCGGCTTCTTAAAACCAAAATTCAATAAAGTAAATTTCTCCAATGATTTTGAATATGAAGCAAGTGTTGTTATTCCTGTAAAGAATCGAGTAAAAACTATCTCTGATGCAATTGAATCTGTTCTTAAACAAAAGACTAATTTTAAATTCAATCTTTTTGTTGTTGATAATTATTCTGATGATGGGACAACGGATAAAGTTGCTGAGTTTGCAAAAAAAGATGATAGAGTAATTCACTTAATTCCTACACGTAAAGACCTTGGCATTGGTGGATGCTGGAACGAAGCTACTCACCATCAAAAGTGCGGAAAGTTTGCTGTTCAACTTGATAGCGATGATATTTATTCTGATGAAAATACATTGCAAAAAATTGTGGATGCATTTTATGAACAAAACTGTGCAGTTGTAATTGGTTCATATCGCATGACAAATTTTGAACTAAAAGAAATTCCTCCCGGAATAATTGATCATAAAGAATGGACACCGGCAAATGGCAGAAACAATGCACTTAGAATAAACGGTCTTGGTGCTCCAAGAGCTTATTACACGCCTGTGTTAAGAGAAAATCCTTTTCCAAATGTAAGCTATGGAGAAGATTATGCAGTTGTAATTGGTATTTCACGCAATTACCAGATTGGAAGAATTTATGAACCAATTTATAACTGTAGAAGATGGGAGGGAAATACAGATTCTCAACTGACAGTGCCGCAACAGAACGCACATAATTTTTATAAGGATAAAGTTCGCACATTTGAATTATGGGCTAGAATAAAGAAAAACAAGAAGAAAAAATAAACAGGTTGAAATGAAGTTAAATTACGCATCTCTTGCAAAACAGTTATTAAAAGAACAACTGCAAGAATGGGAACAATGCAAAATTGGTTACGCAAGTCTTGATACTGTAAAAATAAAAACTTTTCAGTTTGATGGTTTTTCTGTAAAAGTTCAGTTTAATGCGGGAAGATTAATATCAACTTCTGCAAAGGTTGATGCAAAATCTATTAAAGAAAGAAAATGTTTTTTGTGTCCCCAAAATCTACCTGCTGAACAAAGAAATGTTAAATATAAAGATGACTACCTGATTCTTGTTAATCCTTTCCCAATATTTCCTGAACATTTTACAATTCCTGTTAAAGAACATAAACCTCAGGAAATAAAAAATTCGTTCAACATTCTTATCAATTTAAGTAAAGACCTGGAAGATGAATACGTAGTATTTTATAATGGTCCAAGATGTGGTGCTTCCGCACCTGATCATCTTCATTTTCAAGCAGGTAAAAAATTCTTTATGACTATTGACAAAGAATATATTGAAATTAGAAACCGTTTCGGTAAAAAAATAAATTCTGCTGATGGAATCTCCTCTTTTGTTATTGATGATGGATTGAGAAAAATATTATCAATAGAAAGCAGAAACAGGGAAATGTTGATTGACTATTTTGCTAAGGTTTTAAATGCTCTTGAAAAGGTAATGAGTGAAAACCAGGAGCCAATGTTCAACATCATTTCTTTTTTTGAAAAAAATTCCTGGAGGATAATAATCTTTTTACGAGAAAAACATCGCCCCCATCATTATTTTGAAGAGGGAGAAAGTAAGTTGATGCTTAGCCCTGCAAGTGTTGATCTAGGTGGAGTTTGTATTACACCTCGAGAAGAAGATTTCGAAAAAATTACAAAAGAAAATATTATTGATATTTTTAAAGAAGTCTTTATTAATAAAACAAAACTTGCAGAAATTAAATCTGCTATTGAAGAAAATTTTAATTAAAAAGATTTCTTATTAGTGCTCATCAATCAGGTCGGAGAGGAACATCATATTCTCTGAATCTGAGTTTGATAAAATAATTTTTATTATTGCTGTTAACGGAACAGCAAGGAACATCCCTGCTATACCCCAAATGTATCCCCAAACAAGAACACAAAGGAGGATTACAATTGGGTTTAAATCTAATTTTTTACCAACAAGCAATGGTTCAAGTAAGTTAAAGAATATGGTTTGTATTGCTGCAATTGTTAAAGCTGCAAGAAGAGCTATCCCAATTTCCCCATACTGAACAAGAGCCATTAGCGTAGGAAAAATTAGGGCGACTGCGCTTCCTATTGTTGGAATAAAATTCAGGAAGAATGTAAATGCTCCCCAGATCAGAGGAAAATCAACTCCCCAAATGTAAAGAGAAAGTCCTACAAGTATTCCGGCTGCAAGATTGTTAGCAATTTTAACAATGATATATTTTTGTATTTGTTCAGTAATTGCTTTGAAAGTTGATGTAAGTTGTTTTTCAGTCATCTTAGAAGTTGATCCATCTTCAGAGATGGCTTCCTCAAAGTTTGTTTTTCCTGTTTTAAGCAATTTTTTTTCAAGCTGGCTTTGTTTGCCATGCACATATCTTCTTCTTATTGCGTCAAAGATGCCATTATGACCACTGAAAATGAATATGTAAAAAAAGAGTACAAGAAAAACACTTCCTAGTAAATCAAAAGCAGATGAGAAAACACCTCCGGCAAGTTCTTTATAATCAAGTTTTGCAAGAACTTTTTGAATTGAAAAATATTTGAAGTAAGGATCGCGAATACCGATAGCTACTGCAGTATTGCGAACAATAGTATTTAGCTTGCCAAAATAACTATCAATATCTTTTGAAAATTGACTGAAAGACTCAACAAGAAACTGTGCAATTCCAAAAGTGATAAATCCGACAATAGCAAGATTGATAATAATAATTACAAAACCAGGAAATTTAATTTTCCTGAAAAGGTGATTTAATGGTTGAAAAAGAAAAAAGAGAAAATACGCAATTACAAATGGTAAAAAGATGTGTTGCAGTTCTTTTAGCATTAATCCTATAGCAACCAATCCGATTACTACAATAAAAAAACGAACCACAGTATCAGTTTCATATTTCTTTTTCATATCAGTAACAAATTTAAGTTATTTTTGAATCAATAAATTAAAACATTTTTCAACTACTAAATTAAAATAATAATTAAAAAGATAAATGACCATGAAGAAATCACTAATAGCAATATTTATTTTGTCATTAACTACATTTGCTCAAGTAAGATTTGATGCCAACTTTGAAAGCGGAAATATTAACACTGTTACAACTACCGATTCAATCAGTTTTACGGTAACAACAAAACAAGATATTGGCGGCCGATGGTTTTATTTCAGAATGACCGGAGTTAAAAATCGTTTTGTTAAAGTTACTGTTTCAACAAGTGATGTTAAAAGAGCAGTCTATTCTTATGATAATATCAACTTTACAAGATTTTCTGCAAGCGAAAGTCCTTCAACAAATGTATTTCAGAAAACATATGAACAGGATACAGTATTTGTTGCATATTATAATCCGTATAATTTTTCATACCTGCAACAAAGAATAGCAACCTGGAAGCAATCAGAATTTGTTAAAGTTGATACAATAGGAACTACTGCAAGAAATTTTCCTATACAGGAAATTAGAATAACAGATACTACTGTTCCTGACAGCGGAAAAAAGAGAATATGGATTCATGCAAGAACACATCCTGGCGAAACTCCCTCTTCATGGCATTTCGATGGAGTAATAGAAAAACTATTGAGCAACAATGATGTGATAAGTGAATACAGAAAGAAAATGATTTTTTATTGTATTCCTTTTACAAATCCTGAAGGTGTTTATTACGGAAGAAGCAGAACCAACTACGATGGAGTTGATATAGAATCCAACTGGAACAAAGTTGATTCATTAACTACAAAAGAAGTGAAAATATTAAAACAGAGAATGACCCAGATTAACCAGCAAAAAGTTGTTTCTGTATTTCAGAATTTACATTCACAGGCGGCAGCTTATTGTACATTCTGGATTCATACTGCTGCTTCCACTTCCAATCTTTTTTACAAGAAGGAAATGATGTTTTGCAATCTTAACATTTCGGATAATCCTTACTTTGTTCAAAGTGATTTTAGTTTTTCATCATTAAGTATGACTTTCCCCGAGGGCTGGCAATGGGCGAATTGGGGAGAAGCTATTATGGCTTTAACTTATGAAACCCCCTATGATTTTTATTCAACAGGTTCTCTCGTTTCAAATGACAATCTTAAATATCTTGGTGAAAGACTTGTCTATTCTATCGCTGAATATCTTTATGTTAATCATCCCAAACATTTTGTGATGGATAATAAAAACATTACTACACAGTGGAGTACAGATACAAGCGGCAGTTACTTTTTTGGTGATAATTTTATTACAACTACACAGACAAATAATAAGGGTCCGGCTGTTTTTACTTCAGAACAATTGCAGAGTGGAAAATATTCCGTTTATGGATGGTGGCCATCTAACAACAGCTACGCATTTGATGCTAAATATACCATAATTGGTGGTGGACAAAGCATATGGTTACAAAAAAGTCAAAGGCTTAATGGTGGACAATGGAATTATCTTGGTGATTTAAATCTTTATTCTCCTGGTGTAATTTCAGTTTCTGTTAGTGATTCGGGAACAGGAACTATAGTTGCAGATGCTTTTAGGGTTATTTACCAAGGTGTTCCGCAAAATGTTGATGATAATTTTCAGCCCGGTGATTTCATCCTTTACCAGAATTATCCTAATCCATTTAACAACCAAACTATAATTAGTTTTAAACTGGAGAAGCAATCGTTTGTTACATTAAAAGTTTATGATGTGCTGGGAAAAGAAATTGATACTCTTGTCGATGAAGTAAAAAGTTCGGGATTACATAAAATTTCTTTCAATAAAAATTTAGCAAGTGGAGTATATTATTATACACTTCAAGCTAATAACCACAAAGAAAGCAAAGGAATGATTCTGTTAAAATAATTTGTAACACTTGAAACTCGAAGCAAAGCTTCAGGGCAAAATATAGTAATATTATTTTAGATATCGAATCTAATGATTGATTTCTGCACGAAGAATATTTATTGTATCTTACCGATGTATGTAGGGCGATAAAACAAAAAGTCTGTCTTTGAATTAAATATGATAATACGGGTTTTTATTTTCTATCCTTCAAATCCACCCCCTGTCATTTCTTCATTTTTAGTTTATAGGCTTTTAAGTAATTTACATTTAAGTTTGAATAATTTATGGAGATGAAATGAATAAAAAGACAATTGAAAACATAGACCTTAAAGGTAAAAGAGTACTGGTTCGCGTTGACTTTAACGTCCCGCTTGATGAAAAACTTGATGTTACAGATGCCAAAAGAATTGTTGAATCTCTGCCGACAATCAAAAAAATAATTGCTGATGGAGGCAAAGCCATTTTAATGAGTCATCTTGGCAGACCCAAAGGGAGACCAAATCCAAAGTATAGCTTAAAACCGGTTGCAGATAAACTCGGAGATTTACTTGGCAGAGCAATAAAGATGGCTCCAGACTGCGTTGGTGAAAACGTAAAAACTATTGTTAACGGAATGAAAGATGGTGAAGTTCTGCTTCTTGAAAATTTGAGATTCCATGAAGAAGAAGAAAAAAATGATTCTGAATTTGCAAGACAACTTGCAGAACTTGGTGATGTATATGTTAATGATGCATTCGGAAGTGCTCATCGTGCCCATGCTTCAACAGAAGGAGTAACGAAATTTATTTCGACTTCAGTTGCTGGCTACTTAATGAAAAAAGAATTGAATTATCTTGGACAGGCAGTTGGAAATCCTGCTCGTCCTTATTGTGCAATTCTTGGTGGTGCAAAAATTTCCGGTAAGATTGATGTTATTAACAATCTTATTGATAAAGTTGATACGCTTATTATTGGCGGCGGAATGGCTTTTACATTCTTTAAGGCGCAGGGATTAGAAATTGGTAAATCACTTCTTGAAGAAGAAAAAATAGAACTTGCAAAAGAAATATTGGAAAAAGTTAAAACTAAAGGACTGAACTTTTTATTACCTGTTGATGTTGTAGTAGCATCAGAGTTTAATAATGATTCGCCTTCTTCAATAGTTAGAGTAGATAGTATTCCTGCTGATAAAATGGGACTTGATATTGGTCCCGAAACCGTAAAACTTTTTGGCGAAGCAATCAGCAAATCAAAAACAGTTGTATGGAATGGTCCTATGGGTGTATTTGAAATGGATAACTTTGCAAAAGGAACATTTGCAATAGCAACAACTTTAGCCGATGCAACGTCTAATGGTACGGTAACAGTTGTGGGCGGCGGAGATTCTGCAGCAGCTATTGCGAAAGCAGGTCTTGAAATAAAAGTATCACATGTTTCGACCGGCGGCGGTGCTTCACTGGAATTTCTGGAAGGGAAAATACTTCCCGGTGTTGCCGCATTAAACGATTAATAAATTTTTAGAGCGGAGTTATAATTTACTCCGCTTGTTTTATATGGAAAGTAAATGAGTTTATACGACAGAGATTATTACAGACCACGTGGATTTGGCGGGTTTAGCTTTTTTCCACCGGTTATAAAAAACCTTTTAATTATTAATGGTGCTGTATTCTTTTTAATGATGTTAATGCAGAACATCAGCTTTGATGGTGTACCGGCAGAAAGTATTATTATAAGATGGTTTGCACTTATGCCAATTGACAGCGGTTATTTTGAAGTTTGGCAGTTAATAACTTATCAGTTTCTGCATGGTGGATTTTCGCATATTTTATTTAATATGTTTGCTTTGTGGATGTTTGGTGCCGAGATAGAAAACAACTGGGGTTCAAAGAAATTTTTATTGTTTTATTTACTATGCGGAATTGGTGGAGGTTTATTACATTCGTTCCTTTCTCCTCTTCTTAGTGGAGGTATGGCTCCTACAATTGGGGCATCCGGTGCTGTATACGGAATTATGATCGCATTTGCGTTAATGTTTCCAAATAGATTAATTTTCCTTTATTTCTTTATACCGATAAAAGCAAAATATTTTATCGGGTTTATGATTGTTACAGAATTTTTACTTGTAGATTCAGCAAATACAGGAGTTGCACATCTTGCACACCTTGGTGGAGTAATAGTAGGATTTTTATTTATTCTTTTTGATAGCAGTATTCACGTCTCGTTAAAAGATATGTTTGGAATATCAGGAAGATCGAAATCGTATTATACAAGTAATTCTACATTCAACAATTCAACTTTTACAAATCCATTTAAAAGAAAAACTGATGAAGTTGAAGAAGCAAAGTATTACGATATAAATGATAATCAGGCTGAAGTAATAACACAGGAACAAATCGACAGGATTCTTGATAAGATTGCGGCAAGCGGTTATCAGAATCTTACAGAAAAAGAAAAACAAATTTTATTTGAAGCCAGCAAAAGGATGAAATAGATTCAATGAACAAAAAGAAGTGGTTTATCTTTTTACCGGTTATAGCTTTCCTTTTTATAGTGCTGCTTTATTTTTTATATCCGCAGGATGACATAATCAAAGAAGAAAAATTCATCCCTTTTTATTGTGATATGATAATTGCACAGGATTCAACTGGCAGTGATATCAACTCAATGAAACTTATCAGAGAAAAACTTTTTAAGAAGTATAATACTGATGAGGCAACTTACAAACGTACTTTAAGATTTTATCGTGAAGATCCAAAACGGATGGGAGAGTTTTTCGATAAAGTAATCAAGCATATTGAAGAATTGAAAACTAAATCTGCCCGGATTTAATTTTAGCAAGAGCAATTCTAATTTTTGGATAGCTAATATCTTTGCCAATTTTTTCTTTTATATCTTTTAATTGTTTAATCCCAAAATCATAACATTCTTTAACACTAAGGAAAGTTGTTGTATCAACAAGTTTGGAAATGTCAGTTGCCGGAAAAGCAGCAATTATACTTTCCACCTGCATAGATACTACAGCTTCAGAAAGATTTCGCAAAACAGCAATTTCCTGTAACGTGTAACCTTGTTTTACAAGATTATTTGTCTCTGCTATATTTTGTGGCAAAGAAGAAGTTCTTTCTTGTTTGTTGTTTTTTTCTTGCGGAAATAGTTCTTCTTTATCATTATTAAAATCAGAAATAATTTGTAAAAACTCATTTCCAACTTTGTTAAACATTCTTTCATTAAAACCCTTGATTGAAAGCATTTCGAACTTTGTGACAGGAGATTTTTGTGCTACTGCAAGAAGCAATTCATCGCTGCAAATAAGATATTTGGGTTGATTGAATTTTAATGCTGCCTGTGAACGCGCCTCTTTCAATAAATGATATAATTCGAGAGTTTTTTCATAATCATAATTGTCTTCTTCTGCAGGAATAAGTTTTTTTTGTGAAAGAATTTTTTTCCCATTATTAGTTAATAGTAACTTTCGTCCTTTTGCTAAAGAGGATTTAAGCTGTCCAAAAGAAATAAGATTATGAATGATTCTCTGTAAATCATTTTTTGTAAAAGTTGAGCAAACACCGAAAGCTGAATTAACTTTAAGTCTTTCCGATTTTGTTTTACCTGTCAAAATATTTATAAGATTATTTTCTGAAATTCCTTCTTTGAATTCGTAAATGGATTTTAAAATAATTTCCTGCAAGTATTCAAAAGTATTATCAGTTACTTGTTCAGTCGAAAGACAATTATCACATTTGCCGCATTTATAACTGGTAACATCTTCGCCAAAGTATTCAAGAATAACTTTAAACCGGCATTCTCTTGAATATGCAAAATCAACAATCTGATCTAATTTTTTTTGTGCATTAAAATAAGCATCATTTAATCTTAAAAAATTAATATTGAAACGACTTGTATCAGCTCTGGGCTTTGTTAACATTATACTTTCTTTATCGAGTGGTTTGGAATACTCAGCAATACCGCTGTTATCAAGTGAGAATAATATTTCTTCAATTTCAGTTTCAGTCAAACTAGTTTCGGCAGCAAGTTCGTGCAGAGAAACTTCTACTTTGTTATTAAAAATCATTCCTCCGTGGTTTCTTAACAAAGTTAGAATAAGTGCTTGTTTGAAATGATCTCCAGGACTCTTGACGAATTTTTTCAGAGATTCAGGTGATATTAAAAATCTAACATAATTTTTCTTGCCAAGCTCAGAAATCACTTTTATATAACCTTCATCCTGCAAAAATTTCAGAGATGCAGCAATTAATCCTCTGGATAATTCTTTTTTAGCATAAGCTGAAATATAATCTGCATTAATTGGTATTTCTTTTTTGTAATTGCTGCCAACTGCAATTCCCGCCTGATTGCATATTGCATCATAAACATTGATTATCATTTCTTTATCAGGAAAAGAATTGTTAATAAAATATTGCTGAATACTAATATCGGCTGTATCGAACAACAAGAAAGTGCTTGAAGGTTTTCCATCTCTTCCTGCTCTTCCAATTTCCTGGTAATAATTTTCCAAAGAACCGGGAATATTATAATGAATAACCAAACGAATATCTTTTTTGTCGATTCCCATTCCAAAAGCATTTGTAGCAACTATAATATTATTTTTTCCTGAGATAAAATTTTCCTGGATTTTCTTTCTTTGAATATTGTTCAAACCTGCGTGGTAGTAAGCATTTTCAATTTTATTAAGCAGAAGATGTTCTGAAAGTTCTTCAGCAGATTTTCTTGTAGATGTATAAATGATTGCCGGTGTTCCGAAAGTTTTTAGTAATTCAATTGATTTATCTGCTTTATTTTTTGTATGCAAAATATTTATTGAAAGATTTTCACGCTCAAAACCTTTAACAAATATTCTGGCATTTTTCATTCCAAGCTGTAAAGCAATATCTCTAACAACCTCTGGTGTGGCTGTCGCAGTAAAAGCTGAAATGTTTTTTATTTTTACAAACTCAATAAACTCTTTAATCTTTCTGTAACTCGGTCTAAAGTTATGTCCCCATTCGCTGATGCAATGGGCTTCATCAACAAAGATGTAAGATGGAGCTAAATTTTTAATACGTTCAGCAAAATTTTTTGATTCAAGTCTTTCTGGAGCAACATAAAGCAGCTTCAATTTACCTTGAGACAGAGAATTGAGTACATTTTCAGTTTCAATAAAATCAAGTGAGCTATTAATAAAAGCAGCAATCTGATCTTTTTTGTTAAGGTTATCTACCTGATCTTTCATTAATGCTATTAGGGGAGAAATCACTACAGCAAAATTTTCTGAAAGCAGTGAAGGAATCTGATAACACAAAGATTTTCCTGCACCTGTGGGCAAAACTGCAAGCACATTTTCGTTTTCAAGAATAGCTTTTATGATTTCTTCTTGTCCTGGACGAAAAGAATTAAAGCCAAAATATTTTTTTAATGTATAGAGCATTATGTTATTGAAATTTGTGTACAAAGTTAATAAGACTTACATGTTTTGAAAAGCCAGAATTGATTGTTAAGGATACTTTCGCTTTTTATTAGAAATTATTATCTTGCATTCAAACTGAATGAAATTAACAATAATGAAGAACAGTCCAAAAAGAATTTTTGATTTTACAATAGCTCTTGTAAGCCTGGTGATTCTCATTCCCTTTTTTATAGCAATAATAATTATGGTAATGTTAGAAACAAAACGATTTCCATTTCTTTCCCAGGTGAGAAAACTTTCTTTAAATTCAAAAACAATCAAAATTATTAAGCTTCGAACAATTAAAAATGAAGAAGAATTTAACAAGCGTGATAATAGTAATACAAATTTCTTGCTTAAAGGAAATTTAAAAAATTTTGTTCCTCCCTTTTGTCGATGGTTACGTAAAACTGGTTTTGATGAACTGCCTCAACTAATAAATGTATTAAAAGGTGAAATGAGTTTAATTGGTCCAAGACCATTTATTCAGAGAGACCTTACGTTGATGTCAAAAGAAATTCCAGAGCTTTATAAACAAAGAGAAAAATTGACTGTTAAACCCGGGATATCAGGATTATGGCAGCTGTATGGTGACCGCAATAAAGGCTTTGAAGAGATAGTAAAAATGGATTTGCTTTATGAAAAAATTTCATCATGCAAAGTTGATTGTAAGATATTAATTCTGACGATATTTCTATCTTTTCTTGGAAAGCATCACGATTCAATTGTAAAAACTGAAACTGAAATGAAAAACAATAAGCCTTTCAAACTTGATAAAATTTTGAATGCTTATGCAAATCATGAATGAAGGAATTGATTAATGAAAAAGTTTTTGTTGGCGATTATTTTATTTGAGGGAATTTGTTTTACTCAAAATATTATTCTGGTTTCTCCAAAGAGTGATGTTTATCTTCAAGGTTTTTATTGGAACTCGACTCCCGGTGGTTCCTGGTATGATTCACTTATTCAAATAGCGCCACGATTGGCATCTGCTGGATTTAGCGCTGTATGGTTTCCTTCTCCGGTTAAAGGAGCAGGTGGTGGATTTTCTATGGGTTACGACCCTTATGATCAATATGATTTTGGTGATTATTATCAAAAGGGTTCACGAGAGACAAGATTTGGTAGTAAGCTTGAATTGATAAACGCTATTAATGCAATGCATAGTCTTGGAATAACTGTTTTTTCTGATGCGGTTTTACGACATATGATGGGAGGAGAAGTAAAAATTCCCTACGAGTGTCGTCCGTTATATAATGGTCAATATATTGTTCCTGATTCCGCTTATCTTCTTTTCAATTATCCTGGTGGTTCTGGAAGATTTAGAAAAAATTCTGGAACCTTCTATCCAAATTCTCAGAATTGTTTTGTCGATCCACTATTTATTCAGACTGATCCTCTTTTTCGTTTTGGTGAATGGCTTGATCATAATAAACAAAGTGTAAAAGATAGCCTGGTAGTATGGGGAAATTATTTAAAGAATACTCTTAAATTTAATGGTTTCAGAATTGATGCAGTTAAAGCGATTAATCCAGCATTTATTGGTTATTGGTTGAGTAATTGTAATGGAACAGATTATGCTGTAGCAGAATACTGGGGAAGCATATCAGAAATTACAAATTGGTTGAATACCTGTAAAAGTAATGGGGGTAATGTAGCAATGTTCGATTTCCCTTTACGATATACTCTGAAAGATATGTGTAATACTACTTCAGGTGCATTTGATATGAATAATCTTGATTGGGCGGGACTTGTAAATTCAGGTGTGTCTGGATTTGACGTCTCAACTTTTGTAGAGAATCATGATTTTGATAGAATCGGTTGGGATGGACAAATTGATAATGGTCACGATCCCATAGTTACAAATAAAGATATGGCTTATGCATATACAATTTTTTCTGAAGGAAGACCTTGTGTGTTTTATAAAGATTATATCACATATGGTTTTTCCGGTAAAATTGATACTTTGATGTGGATAAGACAAAAATTTATTTATGGTTCGACAACTAAAAGAAGCGGACTTAATCCATGGTATATCGGAGGCAGCGGTTCGCAGAGCGAGCAATCCGCTGATATTTATGTTGCAAGAAGAAATGGTGGAAGTGGAAAGCCTGCAGTATATCTTGTGTTGAATGACAATCCTTCCCAGTGGCGAGGTGTTTGGGTTAATTCAGATTATCCTAACCAGGTATTCAGAGATTATACCGGAAAAGCAATTGATAAACAAGCTGCAAGCGATGGAAGAGTCGAATTATGGGCACCTCCAAGAGGTTATGTTATTTATGTACCGGATACAACCCAAAGAATCAATAATCCACCAGTAATATTGCCTATGCCTGATCAGGTTGGATTTACAAATTCATTTTATGAATTTAAGTTGAATGTGTATGATGTTAACAATCAAACATTAACTTTTACAGCAACCGGAAAACCTGTCTGGTTAAATATTTCTTCAAATGGAATTCTATCAGGAATACCTTCATTTGCTGATACAGGAGTATCAACTATAATTCTATCAGTTTCGGATCCTCTTGGTGCGACGGAAAGAGATACATTTAATCTTACAGTTTATAAAAACTTACCTCCTCATTTAAATCAAATAGGTGATACAACAATCAGAGCTACAAAAAGATATGAATATCAAGCCACAGGAATTGATCCCGATGCAGATAGTTTGAGATTTTTCTTTTCGCAATCGCCACAGTTCTTGTCCATTGATAATCAAACCGGATTTATTAGTGGAACTCCAAGTTTAAATGACACAGGTGTTTATAATGTTAAATTGAAATTGACGGACTACAAAGGAGCTTATGACTCAATTCAGTTTGTGTTAACGGTTATTAAAGGTACAGATAGTGTAATTGCAACTTATGGAAAGCCTGTTATTGATGGAAATATTTCCATTGGTTCCAATGATTGGTTACAACAATGGCAAATAGCTACCGATTCAGATACGGATAGTTACTGGCATCCAAGAGATTCTCTCGGAAATCCTGTCTTTCCTCCTGATAATGAATTGTTTGGATTGTTTGCAACCTGGGATGCGGATTCACTTTACCTTGGCGCGGATTATGTTATCAATGATAATTATAATACACTGATGTTTTATATTGATGCTGGTATTGCAGGTGGAGTAACTAATTTCAATTCAAACCAGGGTTATTATGGAGATTATGCAAAAAACTTTCGTTTTAGAAATACAAATGCAATTGATTTTTTTGTTGCGGATTACTATCTAAATCAACCAGTATTTTACAAAATAGTTGATAGCACGAGTGAGAACAAAACAAACCAGATTAATGGACGAAGAGGAAGCAACGGAAATGATTTTGAAATTGCAATAGCGTGGAATACTCTTTATGGCTTGGGTGCAGGACTTGTTCCTCCGAATGTAAAGTTAAAATTTGTTGCTGTTGTTGCCGGCGGATTTAATTATGGCGGTGGTGATGCTTGTCCGGATAATGTTGATGTAAATGGAAACGCCGGACCCGATAGTTTAATTAACCTGGTTGTTATTCAACCTGACCAGAATGGAAACGGTATTCCCGATCCAACTATAATTCTTGATGTAAAGGATTTTATTAAAAACAGTATTCCTTTAGAATTTAAACTGAAACAAAATTATCCCAATCCGTTTAATCCTGTTACAAGAATTCAATATTCAATTTCTACAAAAGAATTGGTGGTACTTAAAGTTTTTGATATTCTTGGAAATGAAGTTGCTGAACTTGTGAATGATTATCAGCAACCGGGTTATTATGAAATACAATTTAATGGTAAAAATTCGTATAGTAATGCACCTCTATCTAGCGGGATTTATTTTTACCAGATTAAAGCTGGTAAATTTGTTGAGACAAGAAAAATGATTCTTTTGAAATAAAATTTCTTGTCTAAATAGGAAAATTTACATCTTTCATCTTATGAAGGAGATCATTTCTGCTTTTTACAGAGAATTTCTTAAAAATTGATGATGTCAATTTTTCAACAGCTTTTAAAGTGATGAATAATTTTGAAGCAATTTCTTTGTTTGATAGATTTTGCTTTATAAAGTAAAGCAATTCCACTTCTCTTGGGGACAATTCTTTTTTTTCAGCTATATCAGGAGTGAAGATTACATTTAGGATATATTTTCTGAATTCAGAGCCACCGAAGAGGGCCAGTTTATCTATAGTCTTTAACAATTCTGCTGGTGTTTCTTTTGATTTTACAAGGTAACTATCTACAAGCGAATATAATTCTCTTATTGAAGTTGTTTCATCGATTGATGTTAGAACAATTATTTTAACCTCTGTATCAACTTTTCTAATTCTAACAATTGCATCGTATCCGCTTAGTTTAGGCATGTTTAAGTCAGCAATAATAATATCTGGTTTGTGAGTCTTCCAGAGATTGAGTAGTTCGATTCCATCTCTTGCTTCTCCAACTACATCGTATTGAGAGGCTCTTTCAGTTTTAAGGTCTTTTACAATATAGTGTCTTTGCAGGTCTTCATCTTCAGCTATTACTATTTTCTTCACTTTTGTTAAACTCCTCTCTGAATTTCATTATTTCTTCCAACTGGTAAAATTTATTCAGTTCATTTCTTAGTTCATGGATTTTCTCCCGCTTTTCTCTGTTTTTATACAAAAGAATAAATATAAAAACCACCAAAGCGGCGGTAATTAGCAACGCAAGTAATAGAATAATTACTAAAGTAGTTTCTGAATCTTTCGTTCCGGTATATAAATACATAATAATGAAACTAAAAATAATAAATTTGTAAGTAAATTACTGATAACAATTACTGTCATAGGAATATTTTTTACCTGATAAATGCTAAAAGGGGTCGAGATTGCATTTGGTACTGAATAAAGCAGGAATGCAAATGATAGATAAAATCTTGGATTTTTCCATAGTGTCATTCGGCTTACGATGGCCGCGTTGTATAATGCTCGTAATGAAAAAAGTGTTAAGATAGTGCTTCTAAATGTATAGCTAATAATTGGCATTTCATTCCAGGGTTCAATAAAAAGAGAAAGAGCCGCTATTGGTATAAAGAGAATGATTCCAATTACAATTAAAAGTGTTCTGTATTCCCATGCATCCCATTGAATAAACATCCAGTAGATGAAACCAAATTCCAAAACATTTCCCGGATGATACAAAAAATAGTTACTTGTATGAAATATTTTTGTTATTACAAGAGAAGTTATTTCTAATAAAATACATAAAATTAGAAATAGTATAAATCCATTCAAATCAGAGGGGATAGGTGTTCTCTTTATTAGAATATAGAATAATAGTACTGCATAAAAAATTACAGTAGTTAAATATAAATAGATAGTTATATCATTTAAATTCATATGGTTTTGAATTTAACAATATGGAGGACAAGGTAAGCCAATTTCTAAGACGAAATTGCCGTTTTGTATTGATAATACTTCTTCTCTTTGCTGTAATTGGGTGGTTGCTGCCTTTCCTTCTGATATTAGTTCTTCAACTTTATTGGTTGTGAACATAATAAAGACTTCATCGGGAGAGATTATTTCTCCTTCAGGAAACAGAACTTGTCTTTTATTATCAAGAATAACAGGATAATTGTTTTTTACTTTAAACATCAATTTTCCTGAAGAGATAGAACAAAAGTTAGATAGTATTGCTGTTTCTATCTGTACAGAAGCATTGATGTATCCAAACAGGTTGTCTGCTTCTGTAGATGAAAATATTTGCCCAATTGCTTCCATTAAAATATTTCTACCAATAATAACTGAATTTCTTCATATACAAAGATATAAGTTTAAGGGAATTTTCAAATACCGCCCGAAAAAAAGTTCCCAAAAGCCACCCTACTTTTACCCTACTTTTACCCTACCTTTAAAAAGTAGGGTAAAAGTAGGGTGAGGTAGGGTTTAAATCGTTTCTGAAATTTTGTAAAATTCTTGTGTTGATTTTTAATTGCTTGGTTAATCTTTATGCCCGATGAATTAATAGCTTATGTAAATGCATTCCAGGAAGTGATTTCAAAGTCTGGAGTGGACCTAATTTTGAATAGTGAAGACTATTTTCTTAAACCTATTCAGAAGTATATTGAACCGAAGGATGTTTCTTCTTATAAAGAGACGCTGCTTAATATTGTGACGCATTATGCGGTGGAAAGAAATTGGCATCTTATTCGTATTCCTCCGGTAATTCTTGAAAATACTACTTTTTTTGATTTATATATTAATTGGTTCAAAATTGTTTTATGGAAATTGTAGGAGGAGTAATGCTTCAAAAACAGACGTCTATGTCAGGAAGAAAAACGGATTTGTTCAATATAGTTTTTCTTGTGGTGCTTGTTGCTGTAATTATTGCACTGGCTGTTAAATTGTTTAAATAAGTTGATATGGGGTGTTAAAATGAAAAACTTTTTAAGCGAGTTAGAAAGCTTATGTCCAAATAAAACTATGTTCAAATGTATTATTTCAACTATATTTTGGCTTTTTGTTTTAACAATGCTTTTGCTTGTTCTATAGTTTTCATCTTTGCTTCGCGGCAGCATAGGGTTCTTCACCTTTCTTTTGCTTTATGCTGCCGATTCTTTATTAACTAATTAAAGGATTTTTGTGAAAGAAATATTTTCGGATAAGAAGAATAACAGGGTTTATGTTAAGTTTAGTGGAGAGCTCAGTTATGCAGATATGAAGAATGCTTCGCTAAAGGTTATGAATGAGGCTCAGCAGATGAGTGATGGTTTTTTTGTGGTGGCAGACCTTACTGGTTTTGTTCCTTCTTCTAATGGGGCAAGGATTATTATCCGCTCTACGATTAATGCTTTGAAGGATTGTGGTATGGGGCAATTGATTAAGGTTGTTCCCGAGGGGAATGCAAAGATAGATGTTTTATGGAAGAGTGTTTTTGAGTTTGATGATTCTATTACGGTTCATTTGCCGGAAGATGCTGAAAAGGTACTTGAGTTTATAAGTAAGCAGAGATAATTAATTGAGTTATTCATTCTATACCATAAGATCCTCCTTAACTCTCTCTCCCGAAGTTTTATTGGTTTCTTCGGGAAGAGGGAGGTTTTTTGTTTGTGTGAGGTGTTTGAGGGATGCTGCTATTGATTTATCAAATCATCGCAGAGAAAAAAGAAATCCAGAAAGGGAATTGTCAAATCCCCGAAGGGAAAAGA
>CAZHVS010000004.1:0-112322 GCA_964536015.1 uncultured Ignavibacteriaceae bacterium | reverse complement strand
TCAAATCCCCGAAGGGAAAAGAGAAATCCAGAAGGGGAATTATCAAATCCCCGAAGGGAAAAAAGAAATCCAGCAAGGGAATTGTCAAATCCCCGAAGGGAAATGAGAAATCCAGAAGGGAAATTATCAAATCCCCGAAGGGAAATGAGGAATCCAGCAAGGGAATCATCAAATCCCCGAAGGGAAAAGAGAAATGTCGCGAGAGAAATTTTAATTTCATTTAAGGATTATTCAAAATTTGGCGAAAATCTAAATAATCAATTATTCATTAATTAAATAGGAGACTTTATAATGGCAAAAGTTAAATCTAATTTGAAAAACTTGTCTGTTTCTAATAAGATACAGACGGGAAGAGCACGTTATGCTACTTTGCGGAGCGGGAGTTCTCAGATTACTGTTTCGAATGAGAAGTTGAGCGAGTATAATACTGTGATAGATTCATTGGAGCAGAAGGAGATTTCGGTTCAGAGGCTGAAGGAGGATTATGCTCAGGCGGTGGCTGATAGAGATGTGGTTGAGAAGGAGTTTGAGCGTGTGGATATGACGATTGTGAATGAGATAAATAGCAAGAGTGATGATAGGGTGGCATTGTTGACGACTGGTTATCCGCTTGCTGAGGAGAAGACTGATGCGGCTCCGCTGGGGCAGGTGACAAATCTTTCTGCAACTATTGGAGATGATACGGGTGAGATTGATATTAGTTTTGATAGGGTGAAGAGTGCAGCTGGTTATGAGTTTCAGATGGCGATTGATAATCCTGATTCGTGGGTTAATGCTGGGGCTGCTGGTAGGACTTCGAAATATACTTTTAGGGGTTTGAATACTGGAAAGAAATATTGGTTTAGGGTAAGGGCAATTCGCGGTGATGAGAAGGGTGCTTGGAGTGATCCTGCAACTTCTACTGCACCGTATTAGCATTTTGGCGGGGGGAGTTATTCCCCCTTTTTGTTTTCTATTCTTTTTTATTTAGGTGATAAATTTTTCTATCTTTGTTTTAAGATTTTTTTGTTTAATGTTTTTCTTCAAATAAATAGTAAGGATTTGTTTTGGAATTGGTGTTTTTGTTTATTGGTATTGCAATAGGATTTTTGCTTGCATGGTTTATTTCGAAGAGTGTTTATTCGAAACCTTTGGTAAGTAATGATGAGGTTGAGAGATTGAAAAGTGAAATACAGGTTTTGAATAATCAGAATAGTAAAGCTGAGGAGAGGAATAGAATAGTTTCGGAGACGCTTGCAAATAAGGAGAAGGAGTTGAGCGAGGAGAGAGGGAAGGTTGTAAGTTTAAGTGCGGGGCTTTCAAAAACCACGGCGGATTTTGAGAATTTGAAGGTGAAACTTGCCGAGCAGAAGAGTGAACTTGAGAATTTGCAGTTAAAGTTTGTGAAGGAGTTTGAGAATCTTGCTAATAAGATTTTTGAAGAGAAGGGGAAGACGTTTGCTTTGCAGAATAAGACGAATCTTGATGAGGTGTTGAATCCGCTTAAAGAAAGGATAAAGGAGTTTGAGAAGAAGGTTGAAGAGACATACGATAAGGAGTCGAAGCAAAGGTTTTCATTGGAGAGGGAAATAAAGAGTCTTGTGGAGGCGAATCAAAAAATAAGTAAAGAAGCGAACGACCTTACGAATGCCCTAAAAGGACAAGCGAAGACACTTGGGAATTGGGGAGAAGTTATTCTTGAAAGCATTTTACAAAAGTCGGGACTTGTAAAAGATAGGGAATATTTTCTTCAGAAATCATTTATTGATGAAGAAGGAAAGCGTCTGCAACCGGATGTACTTGTAAATTATCCGGGAGGGAAATCAATAATAATAGATTCTAAAGTATCCTTACTTGCATATGATAGATATTCAGCGGCAGAAAGTAAAGAAGAGCAGCAAACAGCACTTGCAGAGCATTTACAGTCGGTTAGAAATCATATAATAGGATTAAGTAAAAAGAATTATCAGGATATTTACGAAATAAAGACTTTAGATTTTGTGATGATGTTTGTTCCGATAGAGCCGGCGTATATGCTTGCAATACAAAGTGATACTGAGCTATGGAATTTTGCGTATGATAGAAGAATTTTGTTGATTAGTCCAACTAACTTAATAGCTGCTTTAAAGATGATAAATAGTTTATGGCAGCAGGAATATCAGAATAAATATGCAATGGATATAGCAAAGCAAGCCGGAGCACTATATGATAAGTTTGTCGGTTTTGTTGAAGACTTGATCACAGTAGGAAAGAAAATGGATGATGCAAAAAGCTCTTACGAAGGAGCGATGAGGAAACTTCACGAAGGAAAAGGGAATCTTATAAGAAGCGTTGAGAATATAAAAGAACTTGGAGCGAAAGCATCAAAAGTAATTCCACCAGCGCTACTAGAAAGGGCAGATTAAAAAGAATGTCATTAACCATAAAAAATAATTAAGGAGATAAAATGAAAAAAGTAATAATGTTTGCAGCAGCGTTCTTTTTCTTGATGACCAGGTTGTCGTTTTCACAGGAGCAGGGAATGACAGGAGAAACACATAAAAAGAATGTAGGAAAAATTCTTTGGGCTAAAGAAAGAATTAAAAAGGATATGCAGGATCAAATAAAGTATGATACTGAGTTTGATGTTTCTGATCCTTTGTACGGAAGAATTTTTCTGGAGAAGAGTTTACCGCGTCTTGCAGAAAAAGATGGACAGGAATGTGAGAATTTATATGCAACATTTAAGTTGAAAGTCTTTATCAATGGTGAAGATAAAGGTTATATAAACGAATCATATTTTCCTGGAGGACAAACCTGGACAACAGCACAGATAAATTTGAATCTTTCTCCGGGAGATAATGTAGATGATGTAAACGGAGGAGTACCACAAAAGTGGGCAGCATTGGTTAAAGAGTTAAGCAATGGAACTTATCAGTGTAAATTTGAATTTTACGGCGGGCAATATGAAAAGTGTCTTAAAAAATATGCTGAAGGTTCTTTTACGCTTGTTAAAACAGGAGAAATGACAACGGGAAAATTGAAAAAATTACCTGATGCAAAAAGAAAAGATGCAGCACTTGAAAATGAAATGATAAAAGCGATTAAAAATCGCGGCTGGCAGAATGAAACACCAGTTAAGGTAGTTATAGTAGAAGAAGACTGGAGAATTATTCGAGATGCATGGGGAAATATTCTTCGTAAAGAGATAAATACAAATGTGGTACTTAAAAAGAATGACGGCACTTGCAGGTTAACAGATATTTCCTTCGAGAGACCTTATCAGGGAAATAATAAGTATGGCTCTACGGAAGTGTATGGAATAGGATTGAAGAATATTCCGTTTGATTGCGATGCGGTGAACCACTAAGGGCACTAAGGTCACTAAGAGCACGGAGCGTTATAATATTCTAAGTTGATTTAAATGATTACTCAGAAATATGTAAATGATTTATCTTATAAAATTGTTGGCTGTGCTATTGAAGTGCATAAGGAACTTGGACCTGGTTTATTAGAAATAGCTTATGAAAGAGCTATGAAATATGAATTAAAATCTAAAAATTTAAAATATGAAAGTCAGGTTCAGGTTCCTGTTTTATATAAAGGAAATCAATTGGATTGCAGATTTAGATTAGATTTAATTATAGAAGAATTAATTATAGTTGAATTAAAATCTGTAAAAACAATGATACCATTATTTCAAGCTCAATTAATGACATATTTAAAGCTATTAAAAAAGCCCAAGGGACTATTAATAAATTTTGAATGTGATAATATTGTAAAAAATTTAGTACCCATAGTATCAGAATACTATTCAGTATTACCATCAGAATAATTTAAGAATTTAAATCAATCTAAACCTTACAATCTTTTAAATCCGTCTTATATTCAAAGATGTCAAAATATAATTATATCTTAATAATCTCTGTGTTCTTAGTGTCCTTAGTGGTTACTATATTTGGGTAGTTAATAAAAAACATTCATAAAAACAGGAAGATTGTGAAAGAACCAGAAGTAACATTGCATCTTGCAATAGAGCATGGATTAACTCCAGAAGAATATGAGCGGATAAAAAAAATTCTTGGAAGGACTCCAACATTTACTGAGTTAGGAATATTCAGTGTAATGTGGAGCGAACATTGCAGCTATAAAAATTCAATTGCATTACTAAAGACATTACCAAGAAGCGGAGGTAGATTGTTAGTTGGTGCGGGGGAAGAGAATGCAGGATTGGTCGATATAGGAGATGGCCTTGCTGTTGCCTTTAAAATAGAAAGTCATAATCATCCTTCTGCAGTGGAACCTTACCAAGGGGCAGCTACTGGAGTGGGGGGAATTCAAAGAGATATTTTTACAATGGGCGCACGTCCAATTGCTTCACTTAATTCTTTGCGTTTTGGTTCTATTAATGATGCAAGAACAAAATTTTTATTAGATGGAGTAGTAAGAGGAATTGGAGATTACGGAAACAGCTTCGGAGTTCCAACTATTGCAGGAGAAGTATATTTTGATGAATGTTACCAGGGGAACCCGCTTGTAAATGCGATGTCGGTTGGAATTGTTAAAGTGAACGAAGTCGTATCGGCAACAGCTAAAGGAAAAGGTAACACAGTGATGATAGTTGGTTCATCCACTGGAAGAGATGGAATACATGGGGCTACTTTTGCTTCTGAAGAAATTTCGGAAAAATCGGAATCTAAAAGACCATCTGTCCAGGTAGGAGATCCATTTACAGAAAAACTTTTACTTGAAGCCACTTTAGAAATTGCCAAACATGATTGGATTATTGGAATTCAGGATATGGGTGCTGCAGGAATTTCGTGTTCAACAAGTGAAATGAGTGCGAAAGGTAAAGCAGGAATGAATATCGATCTGAATAAAGTACCAATGCGTGAAAGCGGAATGTCTGCTTATGAAATTATGCTTAGTGAAAGCCAGGAAAGAATGCTGGTCGTTATCAAAAAAGGATATGAAAAAAATGTAAAAGAAGTTTTTGATAAATGGGATTTAAATTGCGAAGTGATTGGTGAAGTAACCGATGATGGAAATCTTACAATAAATTATGAAGGTGAGATAAAAGCGCAAATTCCTTCTTATGAATTAGTACTTGGTGGCGGTGCGCCAGTTTATGTAAGAGATCAAAAAGAACCAGAGTATATTTCTGCAGTACAAAATTTTTCTGCAAACAATATCTCGCAACCAGATGATTTGTATGAAACATTTTTAAAAGTTTTTTCATCACCAAATATAGTTTCTAAAAGATGGGTTTATGAACAATATGATTCTATGGTAAGAACAAATACTATAGTTGGTCCAGGGAGTGATTCAGCAGTAGTACTTATAAAAGGAACAAATAAAGCTTTAGCAGTAAAAACAGATTGTAACGGAAGATATGTTTATCTGAATCCAAAAGAAGGAACAAAAATTGCCGTTGCTGAATCTGCAAGAAATATAGTATGTTCTGGGGGAGTTCCTCTTGCAATCACTAATTGCTTAAATTTTGGTAATCCGTATAAACCGGAAGTTTATTGGCAGTTTGCTAAAGCAATTGAAGGAATGGGAGAAGCCTGTCGTCATTTTGATACTCCCGTTACAGGAGGGAATGTTAGTTTTTATAATGAATCGCCTGATGCTTCAGTTTATCCTACTCCAGTAATCGGTATGCTTGGATTTATAGAAGACCTTAGACATATAACTACTTCTTTCTTTAAGGATGAAGGAGATATAATTTATTTACTTGGTGAAAACAAAGAAGAAATAGGTGGAAGTGAATATCTAAAAGTTATTCATAATCTTGTTCAAGGTAATTGTCCCTTAATCAATTTAGAAGATGAAAGTAAGCTGCATCAAACACTTCTTGGATTAATTCGTAAAGGACTAGTGAAGTCTGCTCATGATATTTCTGAAGGAGGGATTATAACCGCAATAGCTGAATGCTGCATTATTAATAAAGAGAAGCAACTAGGTGCAATTGTAAATATTCCAATTAAAACAAGAGAGGATCTAACATTATTTTCTGAAAGCCAATCAAGAGTAATTATTTCTGCTGCAAAAAGAAATGAAAACGCTGTTGAAGAATTTGCTTATTTACATAAACAACCAATAATAAAACTTGGCAAAACAGGTGGTGAAAAGTTAAGTGTGAATTCAAAATACGAATTTGATATTTCTGACCTTAGTGATATTTATTTTAACACGATTTCAAAAATAATGGGTGAGAAAAATTAAAATTCTTAATTACATAAATAAAGTAAGACTAAAAGTCCAGAATAGAATTAACAGAATTTATCGCGGACTTGATTTATTATTAAAAATTTCTCCTAAAGTAAATTATATGTGGGGATTTATAAAACACTATTTTGGTGGTTTGTATGATAGAATAGATAGGCATCATATATTTTTGTTTGCCGGAGGTCTTGCGTTTGCATTATTTACTTGCATAATTCCTTTTATGTTGATTCTGTTTTGGGTTCTTGGAAATTTTTTAAATTCACAAGATTTACAACTAAATATTTTTGTATTTATAGATCAAATGATTCCTTATCAGGATTACGCAGATTTTGTAAAATCAATTATTGAAAAGAGAATAACACAGGTTGTTGAATATAAAAATATTGCTGGTATAATTGGATTTGTTGGTTTATTCTTTGCTGCAAGTAGTTTTTTTAGTGCGTTAAGAACTGTTCTTAATAAAGTTTTTGGGCAGGATAAAGATATAAATCTTTTTCTTGGTTTTTTACGGGACTTTGGAATTATTCTGTTAAGCATTGTAATATTTCTTTTTTTAACGTTGTTATCTCCAGTTTTAGATTATCTTCGTTTTGCCTCAGAAAGAATTCCTTTTCTACAATTTTTACAACACGGACTTTTTCAATATACAATTACCACACTTATTTCAATAATCATTCTTACAACATTATTTGCAGTTGTTTACAGATATATTCCAACCGTTAAAATAAGAAGAAGATCAGCAGCGGTTGGAGCTTTGTGGGCGGCTTTGCTTTGGGAAGGGGCAAAACAATTATTTGGGTTTTATATCTATCATTTCCCAACACTGAGCAATATTTATGGTACTTATGTGCTTGTTATTGTGGTTGCTTTCTGGATTTATTATTCTTCTGCAGTATTTATTTTTGGTGCGGAAATAGGAGAGTTGTTCAACGAACGATTAAATGCAAGCATTGAAAAGAAAACTCAAAAATCCCTATTCGATTAAATCTAAAACAAATTGTATTGCAAACCAATTCTTGTACTTAATAATCGGGGGTTATTACCTTGTTTGGTTAATGCAGATGAAACAGTGAAATAAATATTGTTTTCAATATAGTACCAGAAAGATAAATTCAGGTTGTGTTCAATTGTGGCAACTATATTCTGTGGTTTAATTATTCCAATTCTGTAACCCGAAACAAAGTTAATCCTGTTGCTCAATTCATAAATAAAATCTATTCCGCTTCTAAATTGCAATTGTTTTAAGAAAGAGGAATCAAGCGGTGTAAATGCTTCTGCAACAAAATTAACTTGTGTCCTCCAATTAAGAGGTATCGAATATCTTCCACTTGAAGATAAGTTTGGATTACCTGTTGGTTTTTTATTAAATGTTGAAAGCGGAAAGAGAATTCCGAGTGATGCATCCCAGCCATAATATCTCTCATTAACCCGTTCATTTATTCCAAATAAAACCTGACGCATCCTCAATATACCAAGTGAACCCACGTTATCATCCGTTAATTCTTCGCATTTATTAATTTCTTCTTCAATATCCGCCAGCCAGTGGGTTTCATAAGTAATACCGTATCTGTCATAGTATTCATTTTCCCGTTCGATTATGTTAGCAATTTTTATCATGATTGATTTCGGTAAATAATCACAAATAATTTTATCCTTAAGCAGATGATCTTCAATTCTTACTGCTTTTGCAAGAGCCGTTGCATTAATGTATCTTCCAAAACCAAAGCCGACTGTGAAATCAGAAGCAATTTGTTTATAAAAATTTGCATGTTGAATAGTAACTTTAGCAAATCCAAACCAGTCAATATATTCCCACATATATTTTCTGAAACTGAAGTCAGTCTTCACATTATGGTTTAAGTCGCCAAAATTTTTCCCTCCACTTGCATCAATATTTAAAAACCATGCTAAAGGTTGTGAGGAATAAAATGTTTTGAACAGCAAAGTTGCATCAGCATTGTTAGACTTAACTATATTTCCCGATTCAGACCAATTCCATGAGCCATCAAATCTTAAAGTGTTAGCTTTACTGATTGGAACCTGGTAATCATAAACACTTACTCTTTGACTAAAATTTATAATTGACAGAAATAATATTGCAAGAATTATTTTTTTCATATTTTAATTCCAATAATCATACAAAAGATAATTAAAGAAAAATTTTTAACAAAGAACTTGCCTTTTGAAAGTAAATTAATTAATTTTAATCAGACAAATAAATCTGTTTATAAATGACTGTAATATTTTCAAAGAAATGTGAGTACGGAATTCAAGCGGGGCTTTTCCTGGCAACGAGGGAAAAGAATGAAGTTGTTCCTGTTGACGAGATTGCAAAAGAGTTAAAAATTCCAAGAGAATTCGTCTCGAAAATATTGCAAACACTTACTAACAGCGGTATTATTGAATCCAAAAAGGGAAAAGGTGGTGGTTTTTCATTAGCTAAACCAGCAGCTAAAATAAAATTGATTGATATTGTTAAATCAATTGATGGACTTGATGTTTTTAATTCTTGTGTGCTTGGATTTCCTGAATGTGATTCTAAAAAACCCTGTCCTGTTCATAACGATTGGGGTAAACTTAGAGATGAAGCATATGAAATGCTTAGCAAACAAACTCTTGAAGAGTTGAAAGAAGCAACAATGAACAAATTAAAATCGCTTTAAAAATTTTTATAATAATAACGGATAAAATAATCCGAATATGAATTCTGAAAAATATAAAGTTATAAAGAACAAAGAGAAACCTATTCAAAGAGTTAGATTTATTATTCAATCTATCTTTACAATGCTTTGCATATGGATTGGTATAGAATTTTACTTCTTCATTAAATTCTTAGAAACATCTGGGTTGGAAGGAAGTATTTATCGACCACCAGGTGTAGAAGGATTTTTACCAATTAGTTCTTTAATGAGTATTTATTATTTAATTTTAACAGGAGATTTGCATTCAGTTCATCCAGCAGGATTCTTTATACTTATTGCAATTTTAGTTCTTTCATTTGTATATGGAAAATCTTTTTGCAGCTGGTTATGTCCTGTAGGTTTTTTATCGGAATTGATTGGTGATTTTGGTGAAAAATTTTTTAAGAGAAGAATAACTTTACCAAAATGGTTGGATATTCCATTACGAAGCATAAAATATCTTTTACTTGCGTTTTTTGTTTATATAATTTTCTTTATAATGGATGCATTCGCATTAAAAATTTTTCTTGACAACCCTTATAATATTATTTCAGACATTAAAATGTGGTACTTTTTTGCCAATATATCACAGTTTAGTTTATTGGTGATTTCAATTTTATTTCTATTATCGATTGTGGTAAGAAATTTTTGGTGCAGAAATTTGTGCCCTTATGGAGCTTTACTCGGAATATTCTCTTTGCTTAGTCCGAATAAAATCAAAAGAGAAACAAGTACTTGTGTTGATTGCAATCTTTGTGCTAAAGCCTGTCCCTCCAGAATAAAAGTAGATAAATTAAAGTATGTTATATCAGATGAATGTACAAGTTGCTTAAACTGTGTTGATGCTTGTCCAGTTGCAGATACATTAAAAGTCAAATCTATGATTACAAAGAAAAGTATGGATAAAAATTATATTGCTATGGGAATTGTTCTGATTTTTATGATTATTACTGCTATTGGAATGATAACAGGAAACTGGCAAAATAAAATTACTGCTGAAGAATATCATCATTATTTTAAAAATCTTGAAAATATCGGACATCCAACAAGTGCACAGGAAGTTAAAAATCTCGGAGAAAAATAATTTTTAATTTTACGTAAAATTTGATTTATATTTTAATTATGCAAGAAACTAAAAATTTAATTGAGTTTTCTAAAAAACATCTTTATAAATTGATGTTTCAAGAACTATTTAAGAAATATATTTCCCCGAAAATCAATTATCAATTAACAAGTCTTCTCATATTTTCAAATCACATCAGACCCTCTACTAAAAAAGCATAAAAAGGATGGTATAAATGAAAATTAAAAAACTTTTCGAAATATTTTTTCCGCCACAGGAATGGAGACTGCCTGTAATAGTAATTATGGGAATATTTATTGGAATGCTTTTAGTTGTTTTTAAAATTTCAAATGCTGCATCTTACTTTTCAAATGATCCATTAACCTGTATGAACTGTCATGTTATGGCAACACAATATGCAACATGGCAGCATTCAAGTCATGCAAGAGTAGCCACTTGCAATGATTGTCATGTACCTCACGACAATTTTATTAAAACTTATTTTTTCAAGGCTCAGGATGGAATGAGACATGCTACAATATTTACTCTCAGATTGGAACCACAAGTGATCAGAATAAAAGAAGCGGGTATAAATGCTGTTCAGGAAAACTGTATAAGATGTCATGAACAATTAGTGGAAAGAACAAAACTTGATTTTGTTTCTAATAATAAAATGACACATGTCGGCGATAGACTTTGCTGGGATTGTCATAGAGAAACTCCGCATGGAAGAATTAACAGTTTATCTGCTGTACCGAATGCAAGAATTCCAAGACTAAATCCTGTTATGCCTGAATGGTTATATAAATTTTCAAATGAAGAAAGTAAATAATTAAAATTTACTAAAAGGAGTATTTATGAAAAAATTAACTGAACTTATAAAAGAAAAGCCTTATGTAGGCTGGATAATATTTGGTACAACAATTATTATTGTATTCATTATTGGTTTATTCGCAGCCTCAATTGTTGAAAGAAGAAGTGAAGCTGTTCAACTTTTTCAGACTGTAAAACAGATAGCAGAATGGGAACCAAGAAATGAAGTATGGGGAGAAAATTATCCACGTGAATATGAAACATATCTTCAAACTCTTGACACAAACTTTGCAAGTAAGTATGCTGGTAGTTCTATGGTTGACATGCTTTCAAGAGATCCAAAGTTAGCAATTCTATGGGCTGGTTATGCTTTCTCAAAAGATTATAATCAGGGAAGAGGTCATTATTACGCAATTAAGGATATTCGAAATACTTTAAGAACAGGACAACCTCAGCCAGCAACTTGTTGGACCTGCAAAAGCACAGATGTCCCAAGGTTGATGAATGAAATGGGAGTTGATTCATTTTATCAAAAAGGCTGGGCTGCACTTGGTAGTGAAGTAGTAAATGCAATCGGTTGCCAGGATTGTCATGATCCAAAAACTATGAATTTAAGAATTACGCGTCCAGCTCTGGTTGAAGCATTTAAAAGACAAAATAAAGAAATAGAAAAATCACCTCACCAGGAAATGCGTTCACTTGTTTGTGCTCAATGCCATGTTGAATATTATTTCAAAGGGAAGGGAAAGTATTTGACTTTTCCCTGGGATGATGGTTTGACTGTTGATGATATGGAAAAATATTATGATAAGGTTGAGCATGTAGATTTTATTCATTCACTTTCAAAAGCTCCTATTTTAAAAGCGCAGCACCCGGATTGGGAAGTATTTAAAATGGGCATTCATTCACAAAGAGGCATTTCGTGTGCTGATTGCCATATGCCTTATAAAAATGAAGGTGGAATTAAGTTTACAGATCATCATATTCAATCACCATTAAATAACATTTCTCGTTCCTGCCAGGTTTGTCATAGAGAAAGTGAAGAAACTCTGCGAAATAATGTTTATGAAAGACAGGATAAAATTAAACAACTTTTGGAAATTGCTGAAGAAAATCTTGTAAGAGCTCATTTGGAAGCTAAAATTGCTTGGGAAAGAAATGCAACCGAACAACAGATGAAAAATATTTTGCAGTTAATAAGACACGCACAATGGAGATGGGATTTTGTTGCTGCTTCACATGGCGGAAGTTTTCATGCCCCTGTTGAATGTGCAAGAATTTTAGCAACTTCAATTCAAAAATCCAATGAAGCAAGAATTGAACTTGCACAATTACTTACTAAATTAAACGTACCTTTACCAGCTATACTTCCAGATATCTCAACAAAAGAAAAAGCACAAAAATTTATTGGACTGGATATTCAAAAGCTTATGCAAGAAAAATCAACTTTCTTAACTTCTGTCGTTCCTAAATGGGATGCTGAGGCTAATGAAAGACAATCAAAAATGAAAAAGTATTAATTATTTTTATAGGAACTAATATGACTCGTTATTTGCTATTTATCCTTTTTGTTTTTTCAATTTCGTTTGCTCAGGAAAACACAAATGGATGGAAATTTTCAGGGCAATTACAACTAAGAAGTGAATTGGATGGAAGAGATTTTTCAAATAAAACTTATCCTCTTACTTTTGCAAGTTTAAGAACTCGTTTTGGAGTAGAAAAAGCAATTGATGATAAGCTTGTGTTCTTTTTACAGGCACAGGACTCAAGAGTACTTGGAGAAGAACCGACTTTAACTTCAAATATAAAAAATCTTGATTTACACCAAGGCTTTGTAAAACTGATAAGACCTTTTGAAATTCCTGTAACAATTCAAACAGGTAGGTTTGAAATGCAATATGGAACCGAAAGATTTATTGGTGCAAGTAACTGGGTTTATACAGGTAGATCTTTTAATGGTATGAGATGTATCTTTGATGTTGGAGCTAAATTAGATATTTGGGCAATTACACAGAATGAAAATAGTACTTACATTAGTTCCGCAACTCCAACTGTCTATTCTTTTCCTGCTAAACAAAATCAGAGTGTTGGTTTTTATGGCTTCTGGATGAACAAAGAATTTAATGAAAAACAAAAATTAGATCTGTTTGGATATTATGAGATTAATAGAAAAATGACGAATGGAGAATACAAAGATGTAAGTGTTATTACTGCTGGATTAAATCATAATGGAATATATGGAGACATTTCATCAACAACTGAAGCAGCTTATCAGCTTGGAAAGAGAAGTACAAAAGATGTTTCGGCTTATTTATTTTCGATTACATTAAACTACAAAATAAAAGATCTTAAAATTGGTTTGGCAACTGACTTTCTTTCAGGTACAAAACCCTCGGTTAAAGATAAATTTAATACTTTTGTTTTATCTTTTGGTACAGGGCACAAATATTTAGGATATATGGATTATTATTTTAAAAATACTCTAACAAACACACTTGGAATTAATGACATTTATTTAACTACAAACTTTAATCCTGAAAATTCTAATTTTAGCGGGGGAATAAATATTCATCATTTTTCTTCAGCTCAAAAATCAATATCCGGGCAAAAAGTATTTGGACAGGAAATTGATCTAACAATTAAATATGAATTTATTAAAAACACTTTGATTAATTGGGGATTTAGTCTTTTTCTACCCGGTGACTTAATGAAATCAGCCTTCCTTACTTCTCTTGGAGAGGAAAGAAAGGATATTGCTTATTGGTCTTATTTAATGATTACTGCTAATATTTAAAATTAAAATTGATTGGGGATAAATTATTAGGGTGAATTTGAAATAAAAAAAATCAAAAAAAACTTTTGCCTTTTAAAAATAAATTTTTAATTTACAGTTGTCACGAAACAGAATTAAGTATAATTACTTAACTTTGGTTTTCAATCATTAAACTGGTTAGTTAATTTGTTGAATTTAAATCACAATTTTATTAAATCAATTAATCAAAATAAACATCAACTTTCATGGAGGTAAACATGAAAAAATTATATTCATTTCTTTTTATTCTTACTTTTTCAGTTTCTCTATTTGCTCAGCAATGGGTTGCTAAGACAAGCGGCACTACCGGAGCAATTTGGGGAATTGATTGGGTTAACGCTTCTGTAGTTTGGATTTCTGCTGATAACGGTGATGTAAAGAGATCTACCGATGGTGGAAATACTTGGCTTGCTGCTGGTAACGTTGGACAAGACGGTGCTTATGGCATAGCAGCTTTAAGTGATCAAATTGCAGTTGTTGCAACTGGTCCTGGTTCCGGTAATGGAAATATTTATCGTACAACAAATGGTGGAACAAACTGGACAACAGTTTATACCGGTCCTTCCGGATGCTGGTTTAACTTTATTGACAATGTTTCTTCAACCCTTCTCTGGGCTTTGAGTGATCCAATTGGCGGTAATTTTCATATTTTAAAATCTACTGATGCTGGTGTAACTTGGGCGCTTGCTAGTAATCTTCCTACCCAACCAGCGACTAACGTTTTTGGTGCTAACGATTCTTATTACAGAATTGGAAACACTGCATGGTTCGGAACAGGCGGAAGCAGTGCTACTTTAGCGAACCGTGTTTATAAAACTTCTACTGTTCCTGATGGTCCATGGACTTATGGAACAACTTCAGCTCAATATCCTGGTTCTATTGCATTTACTTCTACGACAGGTGTCGGCTTTGCTGGTTTCTGGAGCAATACGACAACATACGACAAATCTACTGATGGTGGTGCTACTTGGACTGCACAGACTTCTCCAATGGGAAATGTTGAAGGATTAGATTATATTCTTGGCACAACATATTGCTGGGCAGCTACAAGCACTGGAATATTCAATACAAGTAACAATGGTACAAGCTGGACTCAAAATACAGTTCCTACAGGAGTAACAACAATGTATGCTGTAAAATTCTTTGGTGATTGCAATGTTGGTTTAGCTGGTGGTCCTTCTGGAGTATTGTTGAAGAGTACCTTATCTCCAATTATTCCTGTTGAATTGACTTCTTTTACTGCAATGCAAGTTGGCAATACAGTTAATCTTAGCTGGTCAACCGCTACTGAAGTTAATAACTCAGGCTTTGAAGTTCAAAGAAACATTGATAATTCAGGCTGGGTAACAGTTGGATTTAAAAATGGTTTTGGTACAACTTCAGAACCGAAACAATATAATTTTTCCGATAACATTGAAGGATTAAATTCAACCGTTATTTCTTATCGTCTGAAACAAGTCGATTTTGGCGGAACTTTCAAATTCAGCGATGTTGTAAATGTAAACACATTTGTTCCTGTTGAAATGAACCTTTCACAGAATTATCCAAATCCATTTAATCCATCAACAACAATTACATTCTCAGTTCCAAATGATCAGTTTGTAAGTTTAAAAGTTTACAATTCACTTGGACAGGAAGTATCAACATTAGTAAATGGAATGGTTAAAGCCGGAACACATAATGTTAATTTCAACGGAATAAACTTAATGAGCGGAATTTATTATTATACATTAAAGGCTGGAGATTTTGTTCAGACAAATAAAATGTCTTTAATGAAATAATTTCTATGTGTTTTTACAGATAAGTCGAAAGACTTTAGGTAACACTATTTTTAATGACCCTGCTGTCTTTCAGCAGGGTTATTTATTTATAATAATTATGGAGTAGCTATGAAAAATTCTTACTTTCTTTTTCTGTTATTAATTATTTTATCTTCAAAGATGTTTTCTCAAATAGTTCCAGATCTTATTTATTATAAATTTGAGAATAATCCTACTACATCTTATGTTTTTAATTATGCTCTCAATCCGGTAGGAACAAATCCTGTTCAAATCTCAACTTCCAATACTTTAACATCAGGTGGGCAATTTGATACCTGTATGTCTGGTACAGGAGCAACAAGTTCAGGAATTACTACTGGCTGGTCAACTAATTTAGGTTCGGGAAGCTGGACAATTAGTATGTGGCTTAATAACTTACCGAATAATACCACTCTCTATTACCTTTTTGGTGAGGCGACAAATTCTTTCAGATGTTTTCTTGGAGGTGTTGCTGGGGCAGGAGCTGTAATTCTTAGAGGAACTGGTATTACAGATGTAAATGTTGGAGTTGTAGCACCTGGTCCAACAGTTATTCATTTTGTTTATGATTCGGCGACCGCAACTATCAAGTCTTATAAAAATGGTGTATTTTATAATGCAATTGCCCAAACTCCACTTAATTTGCCTGTTGGCTCAGGATTTAAAGTCGGGGCATATTCAACTTCAGCTGGGCTAAATGGATTAATGGATGAATTCAGAGTTTATAGAAGAGCACTGGATTCTTCTGAAATTGCTCTTACGTGGAATGTTGAATTAAACATAGTTCCTGTTGAACTTACTTCTTTTACAGGTAATTGTGTTAATGGTATCGTACAATTAAAATGGCAAACAGCTACAGAACTAAATAACTATGGTTTTGAAATTGAAAAGTTATTTGTAGATAACTCAACCTCTTCTTGGATTAATTTAGGATTTGTTAAAGGTAATGGTACAACTATAGAACCTAAAGAATATATATTCATCGACAATTCATTTAATCAAACAGGCAATTACAAATATCGCTTAAAGCAAATCGATATTGATGGTAAGTACAAATACTCACCTGAAATTGAAATAAGTGTAACTGCTCCAAAAGAATTTTTGTTGATGCCTAATTATCCAAATCCATTTAATCCATCAACAACAATTACATTCTCAGTTCCAAATGATCAGTTTGTAAGTTTAAAAGTTTACAATTCACTTGGACAGGAAGTATCAACATTAGTAAATGGAATGGTTAAAGCCGGAACACATAATGTTAATTTCAACGGAATAAACTTAATGAGCGGAATTTATTATTATACATTAAAGGCTGGAGATTTTGTTCAGACGAATAAAATGTCTTTAGTGAAATAAAAATTCTTTTAGAAATCATTCGATATAAATTTTAACCCCGTACTTGATACGGGGTTTTATTTTACAATTCACTTCTTTTTTATAAAAAGTAAAATTATTTTTGATTAAAGCTTGAGTTTTATTATGCATACTTTCAAAAATAATTTGGCGGAAGGTTCTAAAAGAAGAATAATCGGTTTCTTTTCTGGTTTATTCCTTTTTCTTTTTCTTTTATTTTTGCCTGTCCCACAACAATTTGTAAATAACGCAATTAAAATTTTACCACCAGAAATTTCTTCAAGTAATTTTTTTGAGTTTGCTAATTCTTCAAAATTAGTTTTGGCTTTACTTGGATTAATGGTTATCTGGTGGGTTACTGAACCTATACCAATACCAGTTACTGCTTTTCTTCCGGCAATTATACTTCCAATATTTCACGTAACTGGCTTTAGTGAAGGGAAGATTTTTTTCTTTAATGTAAAGAATGTACTGGTAAATTATGCTCATCCAGTTATTTATCTTTTTTTTGGTGGATTTGTTTTTGCAGCGGCAATACAAAAATGGAATCTAGATAAGAGATTTACATTATATATTCTTACAAGAGGAAAGATTGCACAAAATCCCAAATTAATTATTTTGGGAATGATGTCTGTTTCTGCGTTTATTTCTATGTGGATGTCAAACACTGCAACGACAGCAATGCTTCTGCCAATTGGATTAGGTATAATAGCACAGGCTGGTTTATCAAATGCAGAAAATAATTTTGGAAAAGCTCTTATGCTTGGTATAGCCTGGGGAGCTTCTATTGGAGGTGTTGGTACTATTATCGGTACTCCTCCAAATGGGATTTGTGTTTCAATATTGAATAATGCAAAAATTGCTTCCATCTCCTTTTTTGATTGGATGAAGTTTGGTGTGCCATATGTTTTATGTGTTATTCCTTTAGCATGGATTATTTTAATTAAAGTATTTCCTCTGGAAATTAATAAAATTGAACTGGGAAGTGAAATGCTCTTGATTGAAAAAAAGAAATTAGGAAAATTTACAAGACCAGAAAAACAACTCTTGATACTGTTTCTTTTTGTAGTACTTTTATGGATTACAGGTTCTTTCTGGAAATATATTTTCCCGTCGGAAATTTTTTCAAGATTAGAATGGATAGATGAAAACGTTATAGCACTTTTAGGCGCCATTCTGATCTTTACAGTGCCTGTGGATTTAAAGAAAAATGAATTTTTGCTTACCTGGAAAGATACAAAATTTGTTGACTGGGGAACATTAATTCTATTTGGTGGAGGAATTGCCCTTAGTGATGCTATGTTCAAAACAGGTGTAGCAGAATGGATAGCATCAATTTCAGTATTTTTTGCGGGTTCATCTTCAACCCTTGTACTGGTTATTATTATTGTTTTTATGATGGATTTTTTGACCGAAGTAACTTCAAATACAGCTGTTACTTCTATGATGATTCCAATTATTATTTCAATTGCAAATGGTGCAGGTGCAAATCCGGTTGCAGTATCAATTGCAGCAAGTATAGGTGCTTCTATGGCTTTTATGATGCCTGTTGCTACTCCACCAAATGCGCTTGTTTACGGCACGGGTAAAATTAAAATTACTGATATGATTAAAGCTGGTTTTATCCTTGATATAATTGGTTGGATAGCAACAATTATAATTATTTATTTGTTTGCACATGAAATATTTGGAATTATCTCTTTTTAATTATTGTCAATATTAACCTTAAAATTTTCTCATAACAATATGAAACCGTGGTTAAAAATATTATCGCTGACTTTGATTACAATAATTATCATTTTCTTAATTGGAGGAGTAATTTTTTACAAAATCATTACTTCTTCTCTTCCGGATTATAGTGACAAGTTAAAATGCAAAGGACTTAAAAATTCAGTTGAAATTTATTTTGATGATTATGCCATCCCTTACATAAAAGCATCTAATGAAGAGGATGGAGCTTATGCTCTTGGTTATCTACACGCTAGTGAAAGAATGTTTCAAATGGATTTTATGCGTCGTGCCGGGGAAGGAAGACTTAGTGAAATTCTTGGTGAGCAAGCAGTTCCTTTCGATAAAATGTTTTTGACAATTGGCTTTAAAAGACTTGCAAAAGATTTTATCGCAAAAGTTAGTCTAACAACTAAAAAAATGTTAGCCTCGTACAGTCGCGGCGTTAATGAATATTTAAGTAAAAATAAAAATAATCTTCCACCAGAATTTGATCTTCTGAATTATGAACCATATAAATGGACATCGGAACACAGTTTAATTATTATTAGAATGATGGCTTGGGATTTAAATATAAGCTGGTGGACGGATTTTGGATATACAATGCTTGTTCAAAAAATAGGTGAAGAAAAAGCAAAAAAAATTCTTCCGGATTTTCCTGAAAGCGGACCATTTATTATTCCAGCTAACCTGGATAAACAATCCAAAATTAATTTATCATTTATTGAAACGAACAGGGAGTTCAGAAACTTTGTTGGGTTTAATGGAACGCATATTGGTTCAAACAATTGGGTTGTAAATAATATTAAATCTTTAACAGGAAAACCAATTATAGCAAATGATCCTCATCTTGGATTGCAAGCACCGGGTAAGTGGTATGCCGCAATAATTCGTGCAGGTAACTGGAATGTCGAAGGTGTTACTTTACCGGGTGTGCCGGCAGTTGTTATTGGAAAGAATAAAAATATTTCCTGGGCGCTGACAAATGTAATGGCTGATGATGCTGACTTTTATTTTGAAAAACTTGATTCGTCAGGTAAAAAGTATTTTTTCAATAATAATTGGAATGACTTAAAGATAATTTATGATACCTTAAGGATTAAAAATTCAATTCCATTGGTACATAAGATAAGAATGACTCATAGAGGACCGATTATTTCGGGTATTCATCCATATAAAAGTTTCTATCCGAATAGTTATGATGTAAATCTTAATATTAGTATGTGCTGGAATGGCAGTTATTTTAGTGATGAGTATCTTGCATTTTATAAAGTAAACACGGCAACTAACTGGAATGATTTCAAAACAGCTGTAAGCTTTTTTGCTGTGCCCGGACAAAATTTTGTATATGCTGATAATAACAATAATATTGGTTATATCTGTGGGGCTCGAATACCTATAAGAAATTCCAATTCACCGACTTTTATTTTTGATGGAACAAATAATTCAAATGATTGGAAGGGATTTGTCCAATTTACTGAAATGCCTGTGTTATTCAATCCTTTACAAAATTTTATTGCAACTGCAAACAACAAAGTCCAAAAGAACTTTTCGTATCATATTTCTAACATATGGGAGCCTTCTTCACGGATTGAAAGGATTAATGAATTACTGAAGTCAAAAGAGAAACACTCAATCAAAGATTTTCAGAATTATCAGACAGATTTTATTTCGCCTTTTGCAAAACAAATTGTTCCCTATATAGTTGATGCTTTTATAGACAAACAGATAACTGATGAAAATCTTAAAGAAGCCATTACTCAACTGAAACAATGGGAAGGGAACATGGATGCTTTTCTTGTTGTGCCTTCAATCTATGCTGTATTTCTTGAAAAATTTTTACATAATACTCTCGAAGATAATTTAGGCATAGATTTATATAATGAGTTCTGTTTTGTGCCAAATGTGTTTTATAGAACAATACAAAAAATTATTGTTGAAAACACTTCAGATTTATTTGACGATATTTCTACAAAAAAAATTGAAACAAGAGATGATATTATCAGAAAATCGCTTTCAGATGCACTTACTGAACTAGAATCAACATTAGGGAAAAATATTAAAGAATGGCAGTGGGGAAAACTTCATTCATTGACTTTTCATCATTTTTTCAGCGGGCAGAATAGTATGCTCGACAAAATTATTAATATCGGAGAATATGGCATTGGTGGTGATGGGACAACTTTATTTAACACTGAATATTCTTTTGCAAGGTATGAAGTTCCCAATACCTCAATAAAATCTAAACCGTTTGAGAATAATCTTGGTCCTTCAATGCGTTATATTTTTGATTTTTCTGAACCAGATAAATTTTATCTAGCTCTAACGACCGGACAATCCGGTCATCCGCTTAGCAAGCATTATAAAGACATGACACAATTATGGTTAAGTGGAAAATATATTGCAATTGATACAGATGAAAAAGGGTTTTTAAGTAATAGTAAAAATAAACTTACATTACTACCATAATAAATTATTCGTTGACAATATTAGCAAATAAAGTAGCAGAAGTAGCCTTGTGAATTTTTACTTTGACGTAATCCCCAACCGAAATATTTTTATTTGCCGGAAGAATAACCACTTTATTTGAGTCAGTTCTTCCTGAAAGGAAATCATCAGATTTTTTGCTTGTTCCCTCAATAAGAACAATTTCTTCTTTCCCAATTAAATTTTGATTTAATTCATAAGAAATTTTTTGTTGAAGATTTATTATCTCCTGAAGGCGTTCTGTTTTTATATCTTCGGGAATATCATCTGTAAGTTTATATGCTTTCGTGCCTTCTCTTGGAGAATATTTAAACATATAAGCACCATCATATCGAACACGACTCATTAGTTCAAGAGTCATTTTATGATCATCATCAGTTTCGGTTGGAAAACCGGAAATAATATCTGTAGAAAAACTTATTTCTGGCATTAGTTTTTTGGCTCTTTCAATAATTCCCAGGTAGTGCTCAATAGTGTATGAGCGATTCATTAATTCAAGAATTCTATTTGAGCCTGACTGAACAGGAAGATGAATATATTTACAAAGATTAGAATGTTCAGCTATTGTATGCAATAATTTATCAGATAAATCCTGTGGATGAGAAGTGGTAAATCTTATTCTTATGTTTCTATCAATTGCAGCAGATGAAGCTAAAAGGTCAGCAAAATCTTTTACACCATCTTTATATGAATTAACATTCTGTCCAAGCAAAGTAACCTCTTTAAAACCTCTGTCAGAGAGTATCTTAATTTCATTCACAATGCTTTTTAGAGTTCTGCTTCTTTCTCTTCCTCTTGTATAAGGGACAACGCAGAATGAACAGAATTTATCACACCCACGCATAACAGAAATCCAGGCCTGAAGTCCTTCTTCTCGGTATGGTTCAATATCTTCATATGTCTCTGTTCTTGATAGCTTGACACCAATTCCTTTTTCTCCCCCAAAAGCATTATCGATAAATTCCGGAAGTCTCCGGTATTCATCTGGTCCAACAATAATATCTACAATCTTTTTATCTTCAATCAAATCTTTTTTCAATCGCTCAGCCATGCAGCCGAGAATTCCAATCACGGTACTTGAGTTTATTTTTTTTAGATTTTTCAGGTGGTCGAGCCGGTGATAAATTTTTTGTTCTGCATTATCACGTACGCTGCAAGTGTTAAGCAAAACAACATTTGCATTATTAATTTCTTTGGTCATTTCATAACCTGTTTTTGATAGCAAACCCATAATTACCTCGCTATCAGCAACGTTCATCTGGCATCCATAAGTTTCAATATATACTTTGTTATTATGCATTAATTAGTATTCCCCGATGTAATGATTGGAAAAATCTGGAATGAATATACTGGGATTATACTTTTGTTAAAAAGTACAGTATTAAGTTAAGAATTATGAAAGCAATAATTCCAAATACACCAAATGCTATTCTTTGTCTTCTAACTCTGTCCCGATGAATTTCACCACCTGGGCCATATCTTTCTTCTTTTGAATTTACTATACCGAACATTTTTTATTATTTTAATTTTAAAAATTTACTATTCTAATTTTATAAATTTTCCGGGAGAATACAATTACTATTTCTTTGACTTTGATTTATCTAACACAAGGTCAGAAAGAGCATCTTCAAGAAATTCAAATTTGAACTTATACCCATTTTCCTGTAATTTTTGCGGATATACTCTCTGACTTGTTAAAATCATTTGAGATGACTCGCCTAAGATCATTCTTAATAAGAATGCTGGAACGTTAAAAAATGAAGGACGTTTTAAAATGTTTCCAAGAGTTTTTGAGAAAATTTTCATTGTTACCGGATTTGGAGCAGTTGCATTTATTGGTCCTTCGATTTTTACATTATCAAGGGCATAAAGAAAAATGTTAATTATATCCTCATTATGAATCCAGGAAAAATATTGTCTTCCATTTCCAAGTGAACCACCAACAAAAAGCTTAAAAGGTATGAGCATTTTTTTCAAAGCTCCTCCTTCTTTATCAAGAACAATTCCTGTTCTTACTCCCACCCATCTTATACCATATTCTTTAACGCGGGAAATTTCATCTTCCCACGATTTGCACACATGAGAGAGAAAATCATATCCGCTTTTAGCTTCTTCAGTAATAACTTTGTGAACAGTGTTTCCGTAATATCCAATTGCTGAAGCAGATATAAAAACTGATGGAAGTAGTTTACAATTTTCTAATGAGTGATATAAAATTCTACTTGAGATTACACGGCTGTTAAGTATTTGTGATTTATAATTTTGTGTCCAGCGTTTAGCTGCAATATTTGCTCCTGCAAGGTGAAAAACCGCATCTTTTCCATCAAGATATTGCGATAAATCAGATGAGGCATATTCATTCCAATAAACAATATTTTTTATTTCAGGGAAAATTAGCTTTGCTGTTTCAGGACTACGTGTAAAAATGGTTAACTCATAATTACGTTCAAGTAATTTTTTAATTAATTTTTTACCAATTAAACCGGTTGCTCCGGTTACAACGATTTTTTTATTCACTTAAGTTATCTAATTTTATAATGTAAAACTTACAAACATAGTATTGGTATAACAAATAAAAATAAAGAAAAGTTTAATGGAATTGCAACCAAAAAATCGTTTGGCTTTCGTTGATCTTCATCGAGGAATTGTCTTATTAATTATGATTGAAGTGCACGTTTTTAATGCAATGCTAATTCCGCCACTGAAAGAAACAGGCTGGTTTACAGTACTGAATTTTATTAACGGTCTTGTTGCTCCATCTTTTATTTTTATTTCTGGGTTTTCATTTATACTTGCAAGTAAAAAGAAGCTCGAAGAATTTAGAAAATTTGGAATGTCTTTCTGGAAACAAATAGGAAGAATTTTCTTGATCTTCATTGTTGGATATAGTCTTCGTCTTCCTTATTTGTCATTATTGAAAATGAAAAAGATAGCAACAGTAGAACAAGTAACAGCAAGTCTTGCTGTTGATGTTCTTCAATGTATTGCAGTCGGATTATTAATCATTTTTATTGTAAGAATAATAATTAAGTCTGATAAGATTTTTAAATATGTGCTTTTCTTCTTAGGTTTTGTTTTTGTATGGCTTGCTCCTTTTTTCTGGCAGGTAGATTTACATAAGGAATTTCCAATTTGGTTTGCAAATTATTTCAACAAAAAAAATGGTTCTCTTTTTCCTTTGTTTCCGTGGTTAGGTTTTATGTTCTTTAGTGCATTAATTAGTATGCTCTATCTTGATGCAAAAACAATTGGAAGAGATAAAGAGTTCTTTAAGAAACTTTTTTATGCTTCAATTCTTTTTATATTAGTGGGACATTTAACATTGCTTGAGTCTTCTCCTCTTCGAATTAAAATGCCACCTCCAAATTATTTCTTTTTTATTTTAAGATTAGGTTACATTCTTCTAATATTTTACTTTTCAAAAGTTTTTTGTGAACATATTGATATGCATAAATCTCTTATTCTTGATGTCAGCAGGCAATCGCTATTAGTTTACTGGTTGCATTTACAACTAATCTTTAAAAAGTTATGGAACAATCAAAGCCTTGAAATAATTGTTAAGCAATCTTTTGGTGTTCTTGAAAGTATTGGAATGACGCTTTTGTTCATCTTACTAATGGTAATTGTTGCAAAAGTATGGGGATTTATTAAAACTAAATATCCTTCGGTTGTACAATGGGTTACTATTGGTGTTATCTCAATTTCAATAATTATTTTTTTGTTTGATTAATCTAACCAAATTTTTACCATTTCATTTATTTATGTTTTGTTTATAATTACAGAGAAAAAATTTTGATTAAATAATGAATGAAATGAATAATAAGACTGCCACAGTTATAAAAAAAATCCTTATTAACAAACAAGATTTGCAAACATTATTAGGCAATAACGAGGTAAAAGTTGGTATAAACAAACAATACTTACTTGCTAATAAAAAAATTCTCATCACTTTACTTTTTTTTATTCTCATTATACTATACCTCATCACTTCTTTTTCAGGCGAAGAGATTAGAAATATTCCGACCTATAGACTTAAAAAAGACAAATTTCTGATTTCTTTGACAGAGAGCGGAGAGATAAATGCTAAAGATGCCGTTTCAATTTCAACACCAAGAGTAAGAGGGAATTTAAAAATTGTCTATCTGATTCCGCAAGGAACTTATGTTAATGCTGGTGATACAGTTGTGTCTTTTGATCCAACTGAAGCATTAAGTTCATTAAAAGATGCAGAATCTAAACTTGAAGTTGCAATTTCTAATAGAGAAAAACTTCTTGCTAATCAAAAATCACAGATGACAAATGTTGAATCTAATTTAAGAAGCGCTGAATTATCTTTCGAACTTTCCAAATTGAATCTTGAACAGATGAAATTTGAAGCAGAGATTAAGCAACAAGAAGCAAAACTTCAGCATCAGAAAAATGATCTTGCATTAAGAAAAGCAAAGCAGGATGTTGAATCTCAGAAAATTGTTCAACAATCTGAATTGAGTAATGTTAATATTGATGTACAACAAAAAAAATCAGATCTGGAAAGGGCAAAACGAGAATTAGAACTTCTTACATTAATTGCACCAAGAGAAGGGTTAGTTGTTTATGAAACTAATTGGGCTACCGGAAGGAAAATTGCCCTTGGTGATACTCCTTGGCCAGGAATGAATATAATTACATTACCGGATCTTTCTCAAATGCAAAGTCAGACTTATGTGAATGAAGTTGATGTAAGCAAAGTAAAAAAAGGACAGAAAGTACTTGTAAAACTTGATGCATTTCCTGATAGCACTTTTGCCGGTGAAATAGAAAATGTTGCTTCACTTGGAAAGGTTAAAGATTTCAATTCCTCGATAAAAGTATTTGAAATAACTGTACTAATAAAATCAAAATCTGAAATTCTTAAACCCGGAATGTCTACAAGTAATAGAATTATAATAAGTGAAATTCCGAATGTATTATTTATTCCTCAGGAAGCAGTTTTTGAAAAGGGCGATAAAAAAATAGTATATGTAAAAAATGGTTCTGGTTTTAATGAAAGAGAAATTCAACTCGGGGAAAAAAGCGAGGATTATATAGTCGTAAAAAGCGGTTTGCATGAAGGTGATGAAGTTGCTTTGCGAGATCCAACGATAAAAATTGATAATTCTCAAAATTCTTCCGAAAATGAAAATGTGGATATGCCTAACTCCAAGTCCCCAGCTGGACAGACACCTCAAAGGAGAATAATTGTAAGATGAATCGCAATGAGGCTTTTGCTGTTGGTATAAGCGGACTTTTAGCAAATAAGTTACGAGCCGCGTTAACAATGCTGGGTATTGTGTTTGGTGTGGCGGCTGTAATTGCAATGATGTCAATTGGTGAAGGAGCTAAACAGGAAACTCTTCAGCAAATAGAATTGCTGGGAACAAATAATATAATTATTAATAAAATTGATCTGAGTGAAAGTAAAATTAGTTCTCAGCCTACTTATTCTACAGGTTTAACTATGAAAGATAGAGAAAGCATTATTAAAATTAATCCCTATGTCGTTTCTGTTACACCTGTTAGAGAATTACAATTGCCTGTGCTTTATAAATCTAATCTTACTGAATTTAAAGTAATAGGAACAACTCCTGATTATCCTGAAACTTTTAATACAAAAATGATTGAAGGAGCATTCTTTAAAAATTTCCAAATGGAGGCGACTGCAAATGTATGTGTAATAGGGACGGGAATCAGAGATAAATTATTTAGATTCGAAAATCCATTAAACAAGAAAATTAAAATTGGTGATCTCTGGTTCGATATTGTTGGTGTTGCGGCACCTAAAAATGTTTCTGCTTCAGGGATGCAAAGCCTTGGTTTACGAAATTTTAACGATGATATTTATATTCCTCTTGCTACTATGACGGCAAAAATGGAAAAATCTCAAAAGAATAAAAATGAAAACCAGGGAAGATTTAACTCAAATGAAGAAGTAGTAAATTTACCAGATCGATATACAATTGATCAACTTACTGTAAAAGTTATTAATGCAGAAGTTTTAAAAGAAGCTGCCGAGCTTGTTAAAAGAATCTTGGTTCGCAAACATTTTGGTGTTCGTGATTATGAAATAATTTTGCCTGAACAATTAATTGAACAAAAACAGAAAACACAAAGAATTTTTAATATTGTTATGGGGGCTATCGCAGGTATTTCGCTTCTTGTTGGAGGCATAGGAATAATGAATATTATGCTTGCGAATATACTGGAACGGACAAAAGAAATTGGAGTGCGTCGTGCTATTGGTGCTACTAAAATAGATATTCTCAGTCAGTTTATTATTGAAGCTGTTACAATTAGTGTTCTTGGTGGAATTGTTGGAATTATTTTAGGTTTTCTTTTAACTACATTAATTTCAACCTACGCAGAATGGAAAACAGTAATCTCAACTATATCAGTTATCCTGGCTTTCTTTGTAAGTGTTGCCACAGGATTGTTATTTGGTATTTATCCTGCAAAAAAAGCTGCTGATAAAAATCCTATCGACTGCTTGCGGTATGAATAGGTTTTATAAAAACAATTTCATTATTTACTAACTTTCTGAAAAAAATCAGTATGAAAAAAATTGCAAAATTGTTAAGCGTACTTTTTCTTGCAAACAATATTTACGCACAGAAAATTTTATCTCTTGAAGATGCTCTGTCAATTGCTTTAAAGGAAAGCTACTCAATAAAATATGCCGAATACTCACTTGAGAGTTCTCAAAAAAATCTTGAAGCTGTCAAACTTGGATTGCGAACTTCGGTCGATATGGAGTTTGACCTTCCTCGTTATTCAAGAAGTTTATCAAGCCAGTTCAATCCACTTACCGGCAATGAAGAATTTTTTAAAATAGGAAACACAACTCTCGAAAGTCGTCTTTATTTTACTCAACCGATTGTATTTACTAATGGAACATTTTCGCTTGTGGGCTCAATATTTGGAAGAGACCAGTTAGGCAGAGAAGCTAATGATTATTATTCTAATCTTAGTTTAAGATTAAAGCAACCATTATTTACATTTAACACACTCGGGGCAAGTTTGCAAAGAGCTGAAATAAATATGCAAAAATCAGAAAGAAATTATAGTAAAACACAACAGGAAATAATATATAATGTTACAGCTGCGTTTTATCAACTTTACCAAACAATGAAAAATGTTGAAATAGCTGAGGAAAAAGTTAAGCAAACAAATCTTTCTTATGAAACAGCTATAAATAAATTCAAAGCAGGTCTAATAGCTGAAGTTGAAGCTCTTCAACTGGAAGTGGATTTATCTGCAAGTAAAAATGAACTTCTGAATGCCCTGACAAAGTTTAGCGAATCTAAAAATAATTTCAAAATTCTTATTGGTCTCCCGCTAGAAGAAGATTTTAATATCACAGCATCAGTTGTTTATAATCCAATTGAAGTTGATTTGAATGAAGCTATTGAATATGCACTTAAAAACCGACCCGAATTAAAGAATTCTGATGCCGATATAACGCTTAACAGGTTGAATGTTGATGAAGTTGATTCAAAGGGAAACATCAATGCAATGATTAATGCTAATTACGGAATAAATAAAAATGATGACAGGTTTAAAGATATTTTTTCTTCGTTTGCAGAAGATAGAAGCATTACATTTACATTATCTGTTCCAGTTTGGCACTGGGGAAAAAATAGCCGTGAAGTTGAATCTGCCGAAGCAAACTTGAAAATGGCGCAATTAAATTTCAACAATGAAAAAGAAGAAATAAAAAAAGAAATTATTACTGTTGTTAATAAATTGAAATCTGCAAAAGCAAGAGTAGAAGTGTTAAGTAAAAGTGTTGAGCTTGCACAAAAAAGTTATGATATAAGTCTTTCACGATTTCAAGCAGGAACAATTACCAGTTTTGACCTTTCACAAATGCAATTACGTTTAACAGATGCTAAGATTAACAGCCTGAATGCTTTGATTGATTATCAACTGGCTCTTACAGATTTAACAAGAAAGACTTATCACAAATATTAAAAAAGGGTCTTCAAAAATAATTGAAAACCCATAGAATTAATTAATTTATATGTGGTTTTAATTTTTCTTCTAGATATTGTTTTGGAACAGCACCAACAACTCCATCAACGACCTCACCATTCTTGAATATTCCAATAGTAGGAATACTTCTTATTCCGTAACGAGAAGCAATTAATTGATTTTCATCTGTATTAAGTTTTACTACTTTTACTTTTCCGGAATAATCTTTAGCAATTTCTTCAAGAACTGGAGCAACCATTCTGCAAGGTCCGCACCATGGAGCCCAAAAATCTACGATTACGGGCAATGTTGCTTTTAGTACTTCCTGATCAAAATTCGAATCGGTTCCTTCAACTGTAAATTGACTCATTTTTTTCCTTTCATTTTTTTGATAGTATGATGAAAAGATTTTGTTTTGGTTTCAAAAAACAGAAGATTTTTATGTATTCTCTGTATTTTCTTTCAAGATTTTGTTTTTCATTTCCCAGTCAATTCCTTCACAGGGCAAATATGTGAGAGTAGGATGTTCATCATGCTTAAGGCATAATACTGCAGTTTCATCAAAATGTTTACAGGATGAGCATAGAGTAAATTCAATTATTTCCTGGTTCTTTTCTTTGAATAACTGGTAATGAATAATTGCCGGATGAAGTATAACTCCATAAATAACAAGCAGGGAGAGGCTCCACCAGAGTGAATAATCAAACCATTTGCTTGAAATCCATACTAAAGGAATTACAATAGCAGTTCTAATAATTGTCCAGAAAATGATTTCGCCCATTTAAAAAAATTCTTTTACTTGTAAAATAAAAATACACCGATTATCCTAAAAAGAATTATATTTTCTGCATTTTATTTAAATTTCAAACAGAGAATTTCAATTTTTTTATTTTGGAGATTAGATGAAGAAAACTTATAAATTTTCAATTATAGCAGTTTTGTACATTATTTTTAATTTATTTCCTGTTGCATATTGTCAATCAGGTGGAATTAATTTGCTATTAGGATTTCCACAGGGAGAGTTTAAAGATAATGTAAAAAGAACCGGAATTGGTGTTGGTATTGAGGGATTATACTGGGTTTCTCAAGACGCTCCATTTGGAATTGGTTTGAATCTTAGTTATATGAATTATGGAAGCGAAACAAGAAGAGCACCATTTAGTTATACAATTCCCGATGTTACAGTTGACGTGGAAAGAACAAACAATATTGCAAATTTCAATATTCTATTTCGATTAACGACAAAAAATAATTTATTAAAACCATATATTGACTTATTATTTGGTGGGGCATACCTTTTTACCGAAACTAAAATTGTCTCAACACGAAATTCTGAAGAGGTTACTACTGATACAAATTTTGATGATTTTGCATGGAGCTATGGAGTTGGCGGCGGACTTATGTATAAAGTGTATGAAGAAGTAGAAAAAGGAACAAAAATATATATAGATTTCAAAGTTAGATATATGTTTGGCAGCGAAGCACAGTATCTTAAAGAAGGTTCAGTTAATATTAATTATAATGTCAATCCCCCTAAAGTGACTTATTATTATTCCGAGTCGAAAACTGATTTGCTGAATGCTCAATTAGGCGTTCAGGTTTATTTCGATTCTTTTGGATTCTGATTTTTCCCAATTTAGTATAGACATTTCCATTTTATCTTAGCATATTTGGTCTGTAAGTCAAATTGATTTATAGACCAATGCTGAGATTTCTATGATAAATAAATTTTTTCAAATTAAGTATTTTCCTAAAAGTTTTATCCTTTTGTTAACCGTGCTGTGTTCCGGAATACAGTTTGCACAGGTATCGTTGGATAAAATAGCGACTCTTGAAAAAGAAAGATTTGAAAAATTTTTTTATAATTCAAACTTTATATATCCTGGAGATTCAACTATTGATATAACTTACTATAAATTAAATCTTAAGATTACTACAACTCCGGCCTACCTTTGGGGAGAAGTTGATGTTTTTGCAAAAAGTAAAACTCAGGGACTTACAAATATTTTTTTGGATTTCAGTAATGCACTTACACTTGATTCTGTAATGATCGGGAATACCAAATTAACCACTAAGCATATAAGTGATAAAATATTTATTTCATTGAATCGAGCTTATGCATTAAACGAAATGATCACTCTAAAAGTTTTTTATAAAGGTATTCCCTCTTCATCAGGTTTTGGAAGTTTTACTTTTGGTTCTCATAATGGTGAACCAGCAGTATATACTTTAAGCGAGCCATATGGCACAAAAGATTGGTGGCCCTGCAAAGATACTCCTGCGGATAAAGCTGATTCGGTAGATGTCTGGATTACTTGCCCCGGAACTCTAACTGCTGTGTCAAATGGAATGCTAATCGAAACAATTGATAATGGAAACGGAACAAAGACTTTTAAATGGAAACACAGATATCCAATAGCACAATACCTGGTCTTCGTCTCTATTACTAATTATACAAAGTACACAAATTATTTTAAGTATTCCGTAAATGATTCAATCCCTATTGATAATTATATTTACCCTGAAAATTTTTCTACCGCGAAATATTTTTTAGATCATACACCATTAATGATGCAAATATTTTCGGATAAATTTGGGCTTTATCCATACATTAATGAAAGATATGGTCATGCAGAATTTGGGTGGGGAGGAGGAATGGAACATCAGACCTGTACATCTTTGGGTGCATACAGTGATGGAATAATTGCTCACGAACTTGCACATCAATGGTTTGGTGATAAAGTAACATGTAAAGACTGGCATCACATATGGCTTAATGAAGGTTTTGCTACATTTGGTGAAGCTCTCTTTTATGAAAATTCAATTGGTTACAATACTTATATTCAAACTATTATAGATTACATGGATGCTGCCAAATTTGCTTCTGGTTCAATTTATGTTCAGGATATTAGCAGTGTATCAAATATTTTTAATTTTTATCGTTCATATGCTAAGGGGTGTGCTGTTGTTCATATGTTACGTGGAGTTGTTGGTGATGATAAATTTTTTACAATCCTGAAAAATTATCTAAATCATCAGGCTCTTGCTTATAATTCTGCTATAACGGAAGACTTTCAGACAGTTGCAGAAAATGTTTATGGCTCTTCCCTTAATTATTTCTTTCAACAATGGATTTATGGTGAGAAATATCCAAAATATAATGTATGGTGGAATTATTCTTTGCTTCCATCGACTGCATATAAAATTGATTTTACAATTTCACAACAAGTGAATACAAATCCTTCTTACTTCACTATGCCAATACAGATAAAAATTACTACAACTACCGGTGACACTTTGTTTACTATTTTTAATAATCAACAAGTGCAGGATTTTTCAATAAACCTTTTATCTAAACCAGTAAAATTTCAGTTCGATCCAAATCATTTTATTCTCAAAGATGCAACAATAGCTGGAATTAATGAGATGGGTCCTTATGATTATAGACTGGAACAAAACTATCCAAATCCATTTAATCCTAATACAAAAATTAAGTATGAAATTAGAAGAGGGGGTATGGTTGAATTAAAAGTTTATGATTTAATAGGTAATGAAATTGCGACTCTTGTAAATGAAGAAAAAATACCCGGAAGTTATGAGGCTGAATTTTCTTCTAAGCTACTTAAAAATTTGAGTTCATCAGGTATTTATTTTTATAAACTTAAATCGGGATATTTTGAACAAACTAAAAAAATGGTTATTATTAAATAAATTTTTTTTAATTAATCTTTAAGGAGTTGTGATGAAACGTATTTTTACTTTAATTATGTTTACTCTAATTGTATTTGATTTATTTTCGCAGGTTAAACCTCAAATTTCATTTGAAGATTTATTACAATCCTCTGAATTGAATCCATCACTTAAATTAGAAGCAATTAAAGTTACAGAGCGTCTTAACATTCCTCATACAATTTATCTGCCACAGGGAGTTTTTTGTGAGGCATTAAAAGTTGAAAATGGAGTTCCGGTTTACGCAGTTATTAAAAATTTGTTAAACCCATATTTAAATGGAGAAACTGTTTTTTTCGAAGAACTTCAATTAAAATATGATTTATCAAAAGCTCGATTACATTATGCTGATGGAAGAATAACAAATCCACTATTAGGTTATCAGGTCCAAACTTCGAATAGTCCAAAACTACTGACTCAATTTATTCTTTTGATGGAATCAACAAATAAAAGAGTTATTACTCTAAATAAAATAAATGGCAATATCATAAATCTGAATTATGTACCTGCTCAGGATACAAGTAAACTCTCTACTCCAAAACAGGCAAGACTAGGTTCAATGGGTAAAATTACAATCTCAGATCAAATTAAAGATGTAGTGCAAATGTATGATACAAACGGTACTCATATACAAATACTTGCTCCTGCCGGAGGAGTTAACAACACATTGTTAGACAATATTCGTGGGCATAATTATAAACATAATGGTAATTTACTTGTTACAGTAGGAAGCGGCGGCAATCAGGACGCTATTGCTGAATTTACAAATACAGGGACTTATGTTGGACAATTTATTGCTGCTGGTCTTGGTGGCTTAAGCAGCCCATTTGATGTTCTTGTAAGAACTGCAGATGTTATTGTTACAGGCTATTCTAGTAGACAATTACATCGCTATTCATTGACAGGACAGCATATTGCTAATTATTCCTCTGGCTCAACAACATCATCCTTACAGCAGATAATTCAATTATCAAATGGCAAACTGGCAGTTGCAGATTTTGGTGTTGGTGGTGGTGTTAGAATTTATGATACTTCATATACAGTTGTTAGTGTATTAAATAAACTGACTGCTTTAAGAGGTGTTTGTGAGTTAGAAAATGGAAATTTACTTATTACTAATGCAGCTGGTTGCTTCGAATTAAATCCAAACACAAATGATACTGTAAGAAGCATAATTACTGGCGTTTCTGGTCAATACGTAACCCCTTATGATCCGGTAGTTGTTCCTGTTGAATTAATTTCCTTTAATACATCACTTGTCAGTAATGTAGTATCAGTTACCTGGACTACGGCAACAGAGAAAAATAATCTCGGTTTCGAAATAGAAAGAAGTAAAGATTTAGTTAATTATTCTTCGTTAGCGTTTATTAACGGTAAAGGAACTTCAGTAGAACACAACTATTATTCTTTTATTGATAGAAATCCTTTGCAGGGTAAGAGTTACTATCGTCTTAAACAAATCGATTTTGATGGAACGATTTCATATTCTGAAACATCTGAGATAAATGTTTTACCAGTAAATTTTGAATTACAGCAAAATTATCCAAATCCATTTAATCCGGCTACAACCATAAATTATCAGATTCCGGTAGATGGTTATGTTACACTTAAGATATTTAATGCAATGGGGGAAGAGGTGATAACTTTAGTAAATGAAAAGCAGGAAGCTGGTAATTATTCGGTTAATTTTAATTCAAAGGACTTACCATCAGGAATTTATTTCTATAAGATCATATCTGGAAATTTTACACAAGTTAAAAAAATGATTCTGGCAAAATGATGGACAAAATAATTTATAAAAATCAAATTGAATACTTAAGAGGGTTAAAAAAATTTGATGACAAGTTGGTTTGTGAGATGGAGAAATATGCTGCCGAAAATAAAATTCCAATTCTACACTGGCAAGCAGCAGAGTTATTGGAAATAACGATAAAATCAGTTTCTCCAAGACGAGTTCTTGAAATTGGAACAGCTATTGGTTATTCAACTATAAGAATTGCAAGGAATCTTGGTAAAAATGGAGTCATTCATACTATAGAAAAAAGTGAAGATAATATTAAAGTTGCCGAAAATAATTTTAATCAAAATGGCTTCAAGAACAAAATTGCTTTACTTAAAGGTGATGCTCTTGAAATAATGCCCCGATTGCAAAAGAAATATGATTTTATTTTTCTTGATGCTGACAAACAGGATTACTCAAGGTTGTTTGATTATTCATTAATCCTGCTAAAAAAAGGAGGCGTAATTTTTATCGACAATCTTTTATGGCATGGTTTTGCTGCAGCAGACCGGGTTCCAAATGATTTTAGTAAATCAACTAAAATAATTCGAGATTTTAATAACATTTTTATGAATCAACCAAATCTTAAAGCTACAATACTAACGGTTGGAGATGGAATCGGTATTGGAATTAAGGTTAAAAATAAAAAAAATAAAAATGAAGAGATTGATAACATTGTAATATCTGAAATAAATAATGAATAAGAGGAAATATGGAAGACAATAAACTAAAAGCAGAAAACTTGTTACAGGAAATAGAAAAAACTTCTGAATCTAAATTGATGGCTAAAGAAGATTTGAAAAGACTTTTGGAAATTGTTTATTGCTTTAATAAAGAATCTCAACTGAATGAAATAGCATTTAATGCCAAATATATTGCTGGATTAATGAGAATTATCCAGCAATCTGCAGGAAATTCACAGATAAACAATCTTGAAAAAAATAAAGATGATTTAATTACTTCAATAAAAAAATTTATTGAGATTCTGTTTGAGATTATTTCTGAGACAGGGGATGAAGAGAAAAATTACTTCAGATTGAAATATTTTGAGAACGGAGGAGAATTGATTTCGAACCTTGCTTCTCTTATAAGTGATCTTGAATGGTTAAAAATGTATTTAAATCGTGGTGGAAAAATATAAACATTATTTACAAGAGTACTTTTATAAAGAGAAAAAAATATCACACGATTAGACATTTTATCTTTCTATAAAGTTATTCTATAATTAATTTTGTGATAAGAATAAACAAAGCATTTAAATGAAAGATAAAAAACGAGAACTACTTACTCACCTGTTTGAAAATTGGTCTGGTGAAAAAGCAGAATCCTACATTCAGCTTCCTCAATCAGGGTCTTATAGAGAATATTACAGAATTAAAAGCGAAAATAAATCAGCTCTTGGAGTTTTTAATACAGACAAAAAAGAAAATATTGCATTCCTGACTTTTAGTAAACATTTTAAGTCTCTTGAACTGCCAGTCCCTAAAATATATGAGGAAGACGAGAAGAACGATGTTTACCTTGAAGAAGATCTGGGTGATGTAACTCTGTTTTCATTTCTAACTGTAAATAGGAAAGGTGAAGAATTTCCGGTTGAGCTTATAAACACTTATAAAAAAGTTATTGAAATTCTTCCTGAATTTCAAGTGGTAGCTTCTAAGAACTTAAATTATCAGGTCTGTTACCCGCGTTCAAGTTTTGACAAACAGTCTATGATGTGGGATTTAAATTATTTCAAATACTATTTTCTTAAGTTAGCAAAAGTTCCATTTGATGAACAATCGCTTGAACACGATTTTAATACTTTTACAGAGTATCTATTGCAAGCGGACTGTAATTATTTTCTTTATAGAGATTTCCAGTCGCGTAATATTATGCTCGTCAATGGCAATCCTTATTTTATTGATTACCAGGGAGGTAGAAAAGGTTCTCTTCATTATGATCTTGGTTCATTGTTGTTCGATGCCAAAGCGGATATTCCTCAAAGTGTGAGAATAGAACTTCTTGATTATTATATATCTGTTATAAAAAAATATGTTCCTATTAATGAAGACGAATTTAAACAACATTTTTATGGTTATGTTTTAATAAGAATTTTACAAGCTATGGGAGCTTATGGTTTCCGTGGTTTTTATGAAAAGAAAGAACACTTTCTAAAAAGTATTCCTTTCGCACTCGAAAACTTAAACTGGTTGCTTCATACAATTAAATTTCCAGTCGAAATACGAACGTTAATAAATGTGCTGGAGAAAATGGTATTATCTAAAGAACTCCAGAAAATTGGTGAACCGAAAAGACCTCTTTACAAACTAACGGTTAGTGTTAATAGTTTTTCTTATAAAAAAGGAGTTCCGTTTGATGAATCAGGCAATGGTGGCGGATTTGTTTTTGATTGCAGAGCAATTCACAATCCCGGTCGTTATGATAAATATGCTGAGCTTACAGGTAAGGATGAAGAAGTAAAACAATTTCTTATTAAGGAAAGTGAAATGGAAATCTTTCTTGAAAATGTTTTTGCTCTTGTTGATAGAACAATAGAAGTTTATTTAAAGAGAAGATTTACAAATCTTATGGTTAATTTTGGATGCACAGGTGGCCAACACCGTTCTGTGTTTGCTGCAGAAGCTCTTGCAAAGCATTTGAATGATAAGTTTGATATAAATGTAAAACTTCGCCATCTTTCTCTTGAAGAAATGGGATATTAATTTTATGAAAGCAATGATTTTTGCCGCTGGGAAAGGAACTCGCTTAAAACCTATAACGGATTTAATTCCTAAGGCACTTGTTAAAATAAAAGGAAAAACTTTACTTGAGATTACAATTAACAGGCTTAAAAGATACGGCTTTAATGAAATAATAATTAATGTCCATCACTTTTCTTTGCAAATATTAGATTACCTGCAAAGAAAAAATTATTTTGATATTAACATTAAAATTTCGGATGAAACTGATTTATTGCTTGATACTGGCGGAGGACTAAAACAAGCAAAAAATTTTTTTATTGGCGAAGAATCATTCCTTGTGCATAATGTAGATGTTTTGTCTGATATAAATTTAAATACAATGATGAATTATCATCTGTCACAAGAATCTCTTGCAACAATTGCGGTAAGAAACAGGGAAACACAAAGGTATTTTTTATTTAATGATAATAATCTTCTTTGCGGCTGGCAAAATATAAAAACAAGTGAAAAAATAATTTCAAGAAAAGAGGAAAATAATCTTACTCCATTAGCTTTTAGTGGAATACATATTATTAATCCTAAAATATTTGAATTAATGCCGGATACAAAAATATTTTCTATGGTCGATTTATATCTTAATCTTTGTAATGAACATAAAATATCTGGTTACAGGCATGATGACACCGCATGGATTGACATCGGTAAACCTGAGAGTTTTAAAAAAGCAGAAGAATTGGAACAAATTTTTTAATTAAAATCTAAATTATGAATAATACGCTCATACGAATTATAGTATCTGTTTTAACTATTCCACTTATTATTGCTCTGGCATATCTTGGCGGAGAATTTTTTCTTGCCTTTATCTTAATGATTGGCGTAGTTTCTTTTTATGAATTTTCGAAACTTGCTGAAAATAAAAAATCATTTCCACTTACAATGATTGGTTTATTTTCTATTATTGTACTTATTATTAACTCACACTTTCACTTTATTCAATATTACGAATTATTTCTGATAATCATTATTACGCTTGTTATGATAGAACTGTTCAGAAATAAGGGCTCTGCAATAATTAATATCGGAACAACTTTACTTGGAATCTTTTATATCGGGTTATGTGTGTCAAGCATTGGAGAAATAAGAAATTTTTTTACTGATAATGAAAATGGAGCATTTTTAATTATTTCAGTTTTAGCAACTATCTGGATTTGTGATTCAGCAGCGTTCTTTGGTGGAACGGCTTTGGGAAAGCATAAACTTTTTCCACGCGTTAGCCCCAATAAAAGCTGGGAAGGTGCAATTTTTGGATTCGTGTTTTCAATCTTTGCTATGCTTCTTGCCAGATACTTAGTTCTTGATTTTTTATCAATTAAAGATGTAATTATAATTGGTATAATAATAGGAACAATCGGTCAGCTTGGAGACCTTGCAGAATCGTTATTAAAAAGAGATGCAGGAGTTAAAGATTCATCAAATTTAATTCCTGGGCACGGTGGAATTTTTGATCGCTTTGATTCTTTTATCGCAGTTTCTCCGGTTATTTATCTTTACTTGAAATATTTTTTGTAATACAATAGACTTTATGCCAAAAGAAAAAGTAAATGTAATTACACTCGGTTGTTCAAAAAATATAGTTGACTCTGAAAGATTGATGAGACAGATTCAACTTAATGATTTCTTTCTTGTCGAAAATCCTGATAGAGCAGACACTATAATAATTAATACCTGTGGATTCATTGAACCTGCTAAAAAAGAATCTGTCGATACTATTCTTGAAGCAGTTGGATTAAAAAACAAAAAAAAAGTTAAAAGAATTATTGTTATAGGGTGTCTTTCGCAGAGATATGGAATTGATTTACAAAAAGAAATTCCGGAAGTAGACGCATTTTTGGGAACTGAAGATTATAACGGAATAATTAAGGAACTTAAAGGAAATCTTAAATATGATTTACTTGGTGAAAGAGCTCTTCCTTTGGTTCATCATACAGCATACTTAAAAATATCCGAAGGTTGTGATAACCCGTGTTCTTTTTGTGCAATTCCTTTAATGAGAGGAAACCATAAATCAAAAACAATTGAGGAGTTAATTAAAGAGACAGAATTTCTTGCAAAGAATGGCACCAAAGAAATTGTATTGATCGGTCAGGACACAACTGATTATGGAAAAGATATATACGGAAAACGAGTTCTTGCTAAGTTATTACAAAGACTTTCGGAGGTTGACGGAATAGAATGGCTGCGATTAATGTACGCATATCCATCACATTTCCCTGATGATGTAATAGATGAAATAGCTAATAATCCTAAACTTTGTAAGTACATTGATATTCCGCTTCAACATATTTCTGATAAAATATTAAAGTCAATGCGAAGAGGAATTACTAAAAAAAGAACTATTAAATTACTTAATGAGCTTCGTGATAAAATTCCAAATTTAGTATTAAGGACAACATTAATTACCGGTTACCCTTTGGAAGATAAAAAAGATTTTGAAGAACTTTGCAGCTTTATTAAAGAATATAAATTTGAGAGACTTGGTGTATTCACTTTTTCACTTGAAGAAAACACTGTAGATTATATTTTAAGTGATCGTATTTCGGATACTGAAAAAGAAAGAAGAAAAAATATATTAATGGAAATTCAGCAGAAAATTAGCCTTGAATTAAACAGAAAATTAATAGGCAAAGAAGTAAAAGTTCTTATTGATGGAAAAGAAGGGGATTATTACGTATCACGTTCGCATGCGGAAGCTCCAGAAGTGGATGGAGAAATTCTTATTCCTGTTGAAAAAATTAAATTAAAAACTGGTGAATTTTATAAAGCGATAATCTATGATGCAAATGAATACGATTTATTTGCAAAAGTGAAAAAGGAATAAAACGTTTATGATTAAAAAAATATTTGTATTTGTTTTGTTTGTGAGTAATTCTATCCTTTCACAGGTAGAAAACTCAAATAAAGATGATGACCCAAATTTATCTTTGCCTGTTTTTAATCATGAAATACTTAGCTTTGCAAATCCTGATACTACTTTTACCCGTGTTGATGTTTTTATTCAGTTGCCTTTCAATGTTTTAAGATTTGTAAAAAAAGATGATGTGTTTCGTTCCGAGTATTCGATACAGATTTCTGTTTATGATAAAGATAATTCTAAACTGATTATGGAAAAAATGTGGAATGAAAAAATTGAAACCGGGGATTTTAATAAAACTAATTCAAGAAATAATTACAATCTTAGTTTACGTTCTTTCCTCCTGCAGCAAGGCTCATACAAATTCCATATTGAAGTTGAAGATAATGATTCAAGGAAAAAATATACAACCATCAGTGATGTAAATGTAAGAACTTTTGAAAAAGATTTTTCTGTTAGCGATGTTGTTATTCTTGAAAATAAAGAATCAAAAGGAAATGAAATTTATCCGAACATCTCAAGAAACATCTCGTCTCCTTCAAAAGCTATCCCGCTTTTTTTCGAAGTGATTTCTGATACAGCAATGATGGTTAATATTAAGGCTTCAGTTACCAATAAAAGTAAAGAAGAAGTTTATTCGTCAACAGGAGAGAGGCACATTACTGCGGGAAAGAATCAAATTTTTTATTTGCTCGATAGTATTTCACTTGGACTTGGAGATTATAACTTAAGCATACAGGTTTCATCATTAATTAAAAATAAAACATTATCTATTACTAAAAATTTTTTCAGTAGAATAGTTGGAATTCCAAATTCAATTCAGGATCTCGATAAAGCAATTGCACAAATGACCTATATAGCTTCTGAAGATGAAATGGATAAAATAAATTCAGCATCAACAAGTGATGAAAAATTTCAGAGATTCATTGAATTCTGGAAAAAGAAAAGACCTGCCTCAACTTTGGAAGACAATGAGGTTTTTAAAGAATACTACCGGCGTGTTGATTATGCTAATAAATACTTTTCCACCCGGCAGGAAGGCTGGAGAACCGATATGGGAATGGTTTACATAATTCTTGGCCCTCCTAATAATGTTGAACGCCATCCATTCGAATATGATAGTAAACCCTACGAAATATGGGAATACTTTGACATTAATAAACAATTTGTTTTTGTTGATTATACTGGTTTTGGTGATTACAGATTGGTCTCGCCTTATTATGGCGACATTTATAGGTACCGTAGATAAATGATACTCACAGTAACAATAAATCCTTTACTTGAAACAAGATTAGCTTATCATGAAGTAATTCCTGGTGCAAATCATAGAAATGTATTACAAAAATTTGCTGTCGGGGGAAAAGGAATAAATGTAAGCAGACAATTATTAAAACTTGGGGTTTCTAATCTTGCATTTACATTTCTTGGTGGTAACAACGGAAAAAAAATTGCTAATCTATTAAAAGAAGAGAAAATTGATTTTACTATGATACATACAAAATCGGAAACTCGATTTGCGTCAGTAATAATTGATCAATCACGGCAACAGGTTACAACTTTCTTTGGAGAGAATAGTTTTATCGAAGAAAATGAATCAATTGAGTTTAAAAATAAATTAGAAAAAATAATTCAGAATTGTGAGATTGTAGTTTTTGCCGGAAGCTCTCCCTGTTTAAACACTGATGATATTTTTCGTTTTGGAATTGAAACTGCAAATAAATATGATAAAGTATCAGTGCTTGATACTTATGGAAAACACCTTGAAGAATGCCTTGAAGCAGCTCCTACAATAGTTCATAATAATGTTGTCGAAGTAAAGAATTCACTTGGAATCGCTCTTGAAAATGAGCAAGATAAAATTGAGTACATGAATCGACTTTATAAAAAGGGAATAAAACAAGTCTATCTTACTAATGCAGATAAACCTGCTTATGTATCTAACTTCGATTTTCATTACAAGGTAATTATTCCTAGGATTAATAGTGTAGATTCAACCGGAAGTGGAGATGCTTTTGTTGCAGGTCTTGTATATGGCTGGTATAATGATAACATGTTTGAAGAAACATTAAAATTTTCTTGTGGTCTTGGGGTTGCAAATTCTCTTTCTATTGATGTTTGTGCAGTGACAAAAAATGATGCTGAATCTTGTGCTGAAAAAATAAAGATTGAACCAATCGGTAAAAAAATGATTCTTCTTGATGTTACACCTCAGAAATAAAATATTATTTCTCTTTCTATTTTTTTATTTAACAAATTATACTCAGGTAATTTCAACAATTAATGTTGAGGGTGCTATTAACTTCTCCAAAGAAAATTATCTGGAGTGGATTCAGGTGCCAATAAATTCACCAGTATTTTTTTCAATTAATGATACTATTATTACTCGTATTCAATCTAATCTGATTAGGAAAGGATACTTAAATTCACACATAAGAATAAACCAGGATTATGAAAGTGATTCTCAAGCTGTCAATTTGGTTATTAAAATCGAGGAAGGAGATCCCTCCTACATCAATGAATTGTATATCAATGGTGCTGACTCATCAGAAAGAGCTCAATTTGAAAAAAATTTAGAATTTATTCGTGGTAGTATTTATTCTGAGACAAAGTTAGAACAAGTAATAAATTTTATTCTTGACTTTTATGAAGAAAATGGTTTCCCTTTCGCAAGTTTAATTATTTCTGCTGTTGAAGTTTATGACGATTCCGTTAAAAATAAAAATTTTGTTAATATTTTTCTTCGGGTTGACAAAAAAAATACAAGCAAAATTGACAGGATTGAAGTGAAAGGAAATTACTCTACCAAAGAGTATGTCATTACCCGCGAACTCGATTTAACAATTGGAGAAAATTATTCTCAAAAAAAAATAAATAAAATTGCCTCAAAATTAAACAAGCTGCGATTTTTTGAGCCCGTAAACGTTCCTGTTTTTTATTTTAATTCAAAAAATGAAGGAATTCTTTCTATTGAAGTGAAGGAAAAACAAACTAATAATTTTGATGGAATAATTGGTTATATGCCTGGAAGCGGAAAAAACGAAAAAGGTTACATTACAGGATTAGTAAACATTAATATGCGAAACCTTTTTGGAACAGGAAGAGCCGCAGCAATTAGATGGCAGAAAGTGGATCGAAATTCACAGGAACTTGAGTTAAAATATCTTGAACCTTGGTTTCTTAATTATCCGTTTAACTTACAGTTTGGGTTTTTTCAACGGAAGCAGGACACTTTATATGTACAAAGGAAAATAGATGCAAGCATTGAATTCCGTGCATCGGATGAAATATCATTTTCATTAGTACTTGGTTCAGAACAGGTTATTCCCACATTAAATGAGTATTCTATTTTTACTGTTTATAATTCATCAATATTAACTACAGGAATAAATCTAAAAATTGATTCGCGAGATGATCCATATTCACCAACTTCAGGTTTTTTATTTATTAATTCTTACTCTTATTCAAGAAAAAAAATCAATGGTCCGGCAGATTTTATTACGCCAGATATGGAAACGAAAATTAATCTTCAGCGGCTTGCTGTAGAAATTAATTTTTACTATGAACTTTTCATTAGAAATATTATAGCTGTAGGAATTCACGCTAAAGAATTAAAAGGTCCAATGTTTGAATTCAGCGATCTCTATTTCCTTGGTGGAACAAATTCATTGCGAGGGTACAGGGAAAATCAATTTATGGGTTCAAGGATAGCGTGGTCAAATCTTGAATATAGAGTTTTACTCACTCCACGTTCATATGCTTTTCTTTTTTTTGATTCAGGTTATTACTTACGCAAAGCTGACGAGGAAAGAAAAATTGAAGAGAATTCTGCTTTCAAGATAGGTTATGGACTTGGTTTAACAATAGAGACTTCACTTGGTGTACTAGGTGTAAGCTTTGCATTAGCGAAAGGCGACTCGTTTGGTGAAGGGAAAATTCATTTTGGAATAGTTAATGAATTCTAAATTAATAAAACAGTTTATAATTTGTTTCATTCATAAATTATTTCATCAGTCTCTTCTACTAATATTGTTCCTCCACTATCATTTGTGAGATTGAGTTTTAGTTTTTCAAGCTCATCAACTAAAACATTTGCCTCAAGTTGAATAATATTAGTGGTTAGATTTTTCTTAATAAGAGATTTTGAATCTAAGAGTCTTTTGTAAATTAAATTGGAGAAATGATAATCGCCTTTTATTAAAATCTTTTTAGAGGCATTTTTTGTTAAGATTTCTGCACTAGAAAGTAAATAATATGCGGATTCATAGTAAGTCTTTCCCAGAGGTCCAATTCCAAGCTTTGTCCCACCAAAATATCTTATTACAATAACAATCAAATTAGTTAATGAAAAATGTTCAATAGCATTTAAGATTCTTATTCCTGCAGTACCGTTGGGTTCGCCGTCATCTGAATATTTGAATTTCCCATCAACTAATTTCCAGGCAAAGCAATGATGAGTTGCATCGTAGTATTTCTTCCTGATTTTTTCAATAATATTATATGCTTCATCTTCATTAGTAATAGGATAACATTGAGCTATAAAAAGTGAACCTTTTTCTTTACATTTATATTCAGAAAATTTTTCAATTACTTGTATCTGCTTGTTAATTTTGACAGGCATAATTTGATCAAATTAAATAGTGCTATTAAAACAATCTTGTTTGTGAAATCATCTATTACTAAAATAACTAATTGATTTTAAAGAATTAATACAATTGGAACAAGAAAACATTAAAATACGGGGTGCAAGAGAGCACAACCTTAAAAATATTGATGTGGATATTCCACGAAATACATTTACTGTTGTTACAGGTTTAAGCGGCTCTGGTAAATCATCTTTAGCTTTCGATACAATTTATGCCGAAGGGCAGCGACGTTATATCGAATGTCTTTCTGCTTATGCACGCCAATTTCTTGATATGCTTGAAAAACCGGATGTTGATTTAATAGAAGGTTTAAGTCCTGCAATTTCAATTGAACAAAAATCTACTTCCGGAAATCCTCGCTCAACAGTTGGAACTGTAACCGAAATTTATGATTACCTCAGATTACTGTATTCCAAAGTTGGTACTGCTTATTGTTATAATTGTGGAGAAACTATTTCCAAGCAATCTTCTGTACAGATTATTGATACTATAAAAGCTGAAATGAATGAGAAGAAAATACTTATTCTTGCTCCTGTTGTACGAGGAAGAAAAGGCCATTATAAAGAATTGTTTGAAGAAATTCTATCTGATGGTTTTCTGCGAGTGAGACTTGATGGAGAAATAAAAACAATTGAAAAAGGTTTTCAGACTGCTCGGTATAAAATTCATAATATTGAGATTGTTGTTGATAAACTTAAGATTGATAAGTCCTCAATAAACCGTTTAACTGAATCTATTGAAGTTGCATTAAATTATGGAAGCGGAAGTGTAATTATTAACGATGGAGAAAAAGATTTCGTTTTCAGCCGTCATCTTGCCTGTTTAAAATGTGGTATAAGTTACCAGGAACTTGCACCAAATTCTTTTTCATTTAATTCACCTTACGGTATGTGCAAAGAATGTGAAGGTTTGGGAGAAAAAAAAGAGCTGGATATTCATCTCATTATACCGGATAAAGATAAATCAATAAATGAAGAAGGTATAGCTCCTCTTGGTAAACCAAGATCAACCTGGATTTTTACACAAATTGAAGCCATTGGAAAAATTTATGGATTTAATTTTAACACCAGGCTATCTGATTTTACCAAAGAACAGATGCAAATTCTTTTGTACGGTTCAAAAGATAAAATTCCTTTTACTTACTCTTACGGAGATGGTGATGCAGTAACTTATCATCATAAATATTCTGGAATATTTGGTTACCTTCAAAATTATTTTAACAACACTGCTTCTAGTAAAATCAGAGAGTGGGTTGAATCGTATATGAATACGATTGAATGCAGTGCCTGTAAAGGAGGCAGATTGAAACAAGAATCTTTATCAATCAAATTTCAGGGATATAATATTGCTGAAGTTTCTCAACTTTCTATTAAAAGGGCTAAAGAATTTTTTATTAATGTAAAACTTAAAGGAAAAGATGAAATAATTGCAAAGCCTATTTTAAAAGAGATTACTTCACGATTAGAATTCTTACTAAATGTTGGTCTGGATTATCTGACTTTAAACAGGAGTGCCCGAACTTTATCCGGAGGCGAATCTCAAAGAATTCGGCTTGCTACTCAAATTGGGACTCAACTTGCAGGTGTGCTATATGTTCTTGATGAGCCAAGCATTGGACTTCATCAAAGTGATAATATTAAACTTATTGATTCCTTAAAAAAATTAAGAGACCTTGATAATACAATTATCGTTGTTGAACACGACAAAGAAACCATTGAAAATTCTGATTACTTAATTGATCTCGGTCCCGGTGCTGGAGAATATGGTGGTAAAGTTTGTATCTCAGGAGAAACAAAAGAGCTTCTTAAATCCCAAAATGGTTATACTTCAATCACACTCGATTACCTGAAGAACAAAAAAGAAATTCTACTGCCAAAAGATAGAAGAAAACCGAATGGAAAAAATTTAATATTATACAAAGCAAGCGGAAATAATCTTAAGAATGTTGATTTAAAAATCCCAATTGGATTATTGACTGCGATTACAGGAGTAAGTGGTTCTGGTAAATCATCTTTAATTAACGAAACACTTGTCAAAATTTTGATGAAAGATATTTATCAAGCAAAATCAGTTCCTCTTTCATATAAAAAAGTTGAAGGGCTCGAACTGATTGATAAAGTGATTGAGATTGATCAATCACCAATTGGAAGAACACCACGATCGAATCCAGCAACATACACAGGTTTGTTTACATTCATCAGGGATTTGTTTGCACAACTTCCTGAATCAAAAATAAGAGGATATTCTCCGGGAAGATTTAGTTTTAACGTAAGCGGTGGAAGATGTGAAGAATGTGGTGGCGATGGATTAAAGAAAATCGAAATGAATTTTTTGCCGGATGTTTATGTAACTTGTGATTCGTGTAACGGCAAAAGATACAACAGAGAAACGCTGGAAGTTCTTTATAAAATGAAATCCATTTCTGATGTGCTTGATTTAACAGTAGCAGAAGCTCTGGAATATTTTGAAGATTTACCTCGCATAAGAAGGAAAATAAAGACACTTAATGATGTTGGACTTGGTTATATTAAACTTGGACAACAGGCAACAACACTCTCTGGCGGAGAAGCTCAGAGAGTAAAGCTTGCTGCTGAACTAAGTAAAGTATCTACGGGGAAAACAATCTATTTTCTTGATGAACCAACTACAGGTCTTCACTTTGAAGATGTAAGAATACTATTAAACGTTTTGAATAAACTTGTCGATAAAGGTAATACTGTTGTAATAATTGAGCACAACCTTGATGTTATTAAAACAGCAGATTGGGTAATAGACCTCGGTCCAGGTGGCGGTGAATTTGGAGGAGAAATTATTGCTGAAGGAACTCCAGAAAATATTGCCTCAAATAATGTAAGTCTTACAGGTAAATATCTTAAAAAAGAACTACTTCTAATTTAATCATTATTTAAAATTATTGTTAATTAGATAATCGCTTTATTGAATTATTCTAAATTTCATTAATTTACTTACAATCGATTTCAAAAATATGTTTGGAGCTATTAATGAACTTTAATTCTAATCCTGCAGTCTGGTGGTTTATTATTGGACTAGTAATACTTGTTCTGGAGTTTGCAGCCCCCGGATTAATATTATTCTTTTTTGGAGTAGGTGCATGGCTTGTTGCAATACTATGTTTGTTGTTTCCAATTCCATTTCATTTTCAACTATTAATTTTCGGCATATCTTCGGTTGTACTTCTAATCTCTTTAAGGAAGTGGATGCAGAAATTATTTAAAGGGAAGAAAAACATTCTTGAGAATGATTCTGATGATGAATTCACAGGTTCAAGAGCAGTAGTTATTGAAAGTATTATTCCTCCAAACCGTGGAAAAGTTGAATTACATGGAACAACCTGGAATGCAGAGGCTGAAAGTGAGATACAAAAAGGACAAACAGTTGAAGTAATAAGAAAAGAAAATTTAACATTATTTGTAAAATCAATTTTATAGGAGAAAAAAATGGATGAAGTGTCTGTAATTCTAATTGGTCTAATATTTTTTGCATTTATACTGTTTCTAAAAACAATTCGCACAGTTCCTCAACGATCCGCTTTTATAGTTGAGCGGCTGGGAAAATATAATTCAACTCTTGAAGCAGGTTTCCATGTATTGATGCCATTTGTTGACAGAGTAGCATACAAGCATACATTGAAAGAGCAAGCGCTTGATGTTCCTTCACAGGTGTGTATTACTAAAGATAATATATCAGTTGAAGTTGATGGAATACTTTATCTGCAAGTAATTGATCCAATGAAAGCTTCTTATGGAATTAATAATTATCAATTTGCAGCAACGCAATTAGCCCAGACAACGATGAGAAGTGTTATTGGAAAACTTGAACTTGATAAGACTTTTGAAGAACGAGATACAATCAATACAGAAATTGTTAGTGCGGTTGATAAAGCAAGTGAACCGTGGGGAGTAAAAGTTACGCGTTATGAAGTAAAAAATATAATTCCACCACAAAGCATAAAAGATGCAATGGAAAAGCAAATGCGTGCTGAAAGGGAGAAACGTGCTTTAATCGCAGAATCTGAAGGTGAGAAGCAGGCTAAAATTAATCGTGCCGAAGGGGATAAACAGGAAATGATTGCAAAATCTGAAGGTGAAAAACAAAAACGAATTAATGAAGCGGAAGGACGCGCACAGGAAATAGAAAGAGTTGCATTTGCTACTGCAAAAGGTATTCGTGAAATTGCAACAGCTATTAATGAAGAAGGGGGATTGAATGCAGTTAATCTGCGTATTGCAGAGCAATACCTTAGTGCGTTTGGTAATCTTGCTAAAACAAATAATACAATGATTCTTCCAAATAATCTTACAGATATTGCGGGAATGATTGCTACAGCAATGAGTGTTATTAAAGAGAAAAAATAACGTTAAAAAATTTTTAGAAATTCCATTTCAACATATGAGATGGAATCTTCTAATTTATCACACCTCCACCTAAACAAATATCTTTGTCATAAAAAACAGCAAATTGTCCTGCAGCGATACCTTTGTCAGGTCTATCAATCATAACAGAACCTGCTGAGCTATTGATTAAATTAAGTTTGCAATTAAAGAAATGTTTACCATGTCTTATCTTCACAAGTAAATTAGTCTTTAAAGGAGCAACTCCGGATATCCAGTTTATATTTTCAACTTTAAATTCAGAACGTTCTTTTTCATTAATGAAATCTTCACGCGAAACATAAATTATATTTTTCTCAATATCTTTTTTTACTACAAACCACGGACCTCCGCCTAATCTTAGACCGGAGCGTTGTCCTATTGTATAAAAATAGTAACCTTTATGTTCTCCAAGTTTTTTCCCATCATCAATATTTATAATATCTCCATCAATTTCACCAAGATGATGTTTAACAAATTCATTGAACTTAATTTTTCCTAGGAAACAAATTCCCTGGCTGTCCTTTCGGGTTTTCGTAGCAAGATTAAATTGATTTGCAAACTGTCTTATTTCTTCTTTTGTATATTTTCCAATAGGAAACATTGCCCTGCTTAATTGTGATTGAGAAAGGTAAGCCAGAAAATAAGTCTGATCTTTAATAGGGTCCGGCGATCTTTTTAAAATAAATTTTCCATTAACATCTTCAACGTTTGCATAATGACCAGAAGCTACCTTAACAAATGATGAATCAATCTTATCAAAAAATTGTCCGAATTTAATTAGGCGATTGCAAAAAATATCCGGGTTGGGAGTTCGTCCGGCTTTAATTTCTGTTATAGTGTATGTTACAACAAAATCCCAGTATTCATTTTGCAGCGGAATTACCTTAAGCGGAACATCCAATTGTTCGCAAACATTACGACAATATTCAAGGTCTTCTTCCCAGGGGCAATTACCAAGGAATGAAAATTCATCCTGCAACCAAATCTTCAGATAAAATGCGGTTACATCATAACCTTCATTCTTTAAAAGATTAAGAGCAACAGAACTATCCACACCACCGGAAAGTAAAAGTGCAATTTTCATTTTTTTTTATTGCAAAATTAATCTTTTATCAGGAAATTTTTTCTGGTATTCGGTATTCTTTAATAATATGTTAAATTTGTGCATAAAAAGTTAAAAGGTTATGAAGGTAATAGAACATATAGCAAATGCAAAATCTCCATTTATCAGTTTTGAGATAATTCCTCCAGCACGCGGAGGAGATATAAAAACGCTCTTAAAATTGATTGATGATCTTGCATTGTACGAGCCGCCGTTTATTGATATTACAAGTCACGCTGCTGAAGCTGTGTACGAAGAAACGGTAACGGGCATTAAAAAAAGAATTATCAGAAAACGTCCGGGGACACTTGGAATCTGTGCATTGATTCAGAATAAATATAATATTGATGCAGTTCCCCATGTCCTTTGTAAAAATTTTACACGTGAAGAGACAGAAGATTTTTTAATAGAATTAAATTATCTTGGTATTGATAACGTTCTTGCAATAAGAGGTGATGACAGCGGTTATACTAAACCAATTCCTGTTGGAAGAAGTGTGAATGTGTATGCCGCAGATCTTGTTAAACAAATTACTGATATGAATATGGGAAAATATCTTGAAGAAAATCTTCTTGATGCAAGACCTTCAAATTTTTGTATTGGTGTTGGTGGCTATCCCGAAAAACATTTTGAAGCTCCGAATATTAAAATGGATATTAAATGGACAAAAGCCAAAATTGAATCAGGAGCCGAATATATTGTAACTCAAATGTTTTTTAATAACAGTGCGTTTTTCAATTATGTTGATAAATGTCGCGAAGAAGGAATTACGGTTCCAATTATTCCGGGATTAAAAATATTAACGATTAAATCTCATCTGACAAATTTACCGAGAAATTTTTATGTGAATATTCCAGATGAACTTGCAGATGAAATTATTGCTGCTCGACCCGAGCACGTTGTTGAAATTGGAGTGAACTGGGCAGCCAAACAGGTGGAGGAATTACTTAATAAAAATGTTCCAAGTATTCATTTTTATGTAATGCAAAATTCAGCACCGATTAAGATGTTAATGAACAAATTAAAATTGAACCATAACAATTTATATCCAACAAGTTAGATATGTTAAAAATCAGAAAAAAAATTACTGGTAGAATTTCGAAACGCTTAAGATGGGGCATTGCTGGCTGTGGAAGATTTACAGAAATATCTGTGTTACCAACATTCAATCTTATAAGGAAAGCCAAGCCAGTTTCTATTTACAGTCACGACTTAAATCGTGCTAAATTTCTTGCACAAAAATTTTCGATACAAAACACTTACGATGATTATGAAGAATTTTTAAAATCAGAAATTGATGCAGTATACATTGGCAGTAAAAATTCTGATCATTATGAACAGGTAATAAAAGCGGCAAAAGCTGGCAAACACATTCTTTGCGATAAGCCAATGTCTGTTTCTGCCACCCAGGCAAAAGAGATGGTAAATGTTTGCAAAGAAAACAGTGTTCAATTGTCATTAAATTTTGTATACAGGTTTCACCCTATCATAAGAAAAACAAAAGAATTAATTCAGAAACAGATGATTGGTAAACTTCAAACTATTAAATTAAGTTTTAGTATTAATTTTTCGCAAATGGATAATTTTAGATATAATAAAGAATTTGCTGGAGGCGGTGCAATTAGAGACCTTGGTACTCATATGATTGATCTTTTAAGAGTTCTTGGCGGTGAAATTATTTCTATTGATGGAGTGATGGATAATATTCTTTACAAAACAGAAGTAGAAGACTTTGCTCAGGGAATAGCAAAATTTCAAAATGGTGGTTATGGAGCTTTTCAGGTTTCGTATTGTACTCCAAAAGCATTTAACAGGATTGAGATTCTGGGAACCAAAGGAGCAATTAATATTGATAATTTAATTGGGGCAAGATTTCCTGCTTCATCAAAACTTACCATTCTGCTTGATGGCGAAACTAAGAAGGTATTCAGGAAGAGAGCAAATAATCTTTTTCGTTTATTAAGAAGTGTTAATAAATCTTTTCTTAAGAATGAAAATCCTGAAATTGCTGGAGAAGAAGGGTTAATCAATATGCAATTAATTGAAGAGTTTGAAAAGAAATGTTCAACAAAAAAGAATTGATAGATACTTGTCATCGTGTTTATGAAAAAAATTTTGTCTCGGGTTTTGATGGCAATATCTCTGTTCGTGCTTCTAAAAATTCTTTCTTAATAACAAGATCTGCAGTTTGTAAAGGAAATGTAGGATTTAGCGACATTCTGGAAATTGATCCGAATGGAAAAATAATTGATGGTAAAGGAAAAATTTCTACCGAATACAAAATTCATCTTTTTGTTTATAAAAATCGTCCTGAAATAAATGCAGTAATCCACTGTCATCCGGTTTATGCAACTGCTTTTGCAACTTCTGGAAAAAGCCTCGATAAACCGATTTTTCCGGAGGTGGTATTAACAATTGGAAGAATACCTTTGTGTACCTATTCCACTCCATCTACGGAGGAATTACACGAAAGCATGGAACCTTTTATTGCTTATGCTAATGTATTTTTATTGGAAAATCATGGTTCGGTAGCAATCGGTAAAAGTCTCAAAGAAGCGTATTACAGAATGGAGAAACTTGAGCACGCTGCAAAGTCAGTTTTTATTGCAAAAATGCTTGGCGGTGAAAAAGAAATTAACAGAGAAAAATTAATACAGCTTTATTCTATAGCAGAAAAAAGTTATGGGATAAAACTTCATCCTAAAAATAAATTTGAAACATGAAAAAAAATTCGGAAATAAAAATTGGATTACTTGTTGGAGGCTCTTCAAGTGAAAGAGAGGTATCAAAGCTTTCCAGTAAAGCTATTTATAATGCATTAACTACACTTGGTTATCAGGTTGAATTAATTGATCCTGCTTATGGTAAAAATCAACCCACAAATGTTGATGATTTTTTTCTCGCGGGGGAAAATTTTTCGGAAGTAAAAACAAAAAATTATTTAGAGGCATTATCCTTAAATATTTTTAATGAAATTGATCTTGCATTCATTGGCTTACATGGAAAGTGGGGAGAAGACGGAACAATTCAATCTCTGCTTGAAATGCGTGGAGTTAAATATACTGGTTCAGGTGTCCTTGCAAGTGCACTTGCAATGGATAAAGAGATGGCAAAAATAATTTTTAGAGATCACGGAGTATCTGTCCCTGAAGATTTTGTAATATTAAAGAAAGAATATCAACTTCTAAAAGTAGTTGAGAAAATAACTTCTTCATTTAATTTCCCTGTAGTTGTTAAACCGAATGATGAAGGTTCTTCAGTTGCTATTGAAGTATGTAACAATATTCAGGAATTAGAAAAATGCCTTGAGAATGCTTTTTTATATTCGGAAAAAGTTTTGATCGAACAATTTATTCCTGGCAGGGAAATGACAGTAGGAATAATAGAAGATACGGTTTTACCTGTGCTTGAAATTAAACCCAAGCATTTTATTTATGATTACGAGTGCAAATACACTAAAGGTATGAGTGATTATTATGTCCCTGCCGATATTCCCGAATATATTTCTCAAGAACTTCGAAGACTTACAAAAATTACTTTTGATTGTATAGAATGCAAAGGTTATGCAAGAACAGATTTCCGGTTGACAGAGGAAAATAAAATATATTGTCTTGAAATTAATACTTTACCTGGGATGACTGCAACAAGTTTAATTCCCAAGATGGCTAAAGCTGTCGGAATTTCATTTGAAGAATTATGTGATAGAATTGTAAAGTTATCTTTGTAATGTTAAAACTTAAAAATAATAATTTGATTTTGATTTCATTTATTACCTTTATTTTTTTTGGTTTGTTGTATTTAACTTTTAATGAATCCGGAATAATTAAGTATTTTAAATTAAAAAGTGAGACGAATAAATTACAGACTGAAATTAAAAAAGCACAAACAGAGAAAAAAAATCTTGAAAACGAAATTGATTCTCTCGAAAAAAAAATTCCCGCAAAAATTGAACGAGTTGCAAGAGAGAAATATAATATGAGCCGAAAAAATGAAATTAAAATAAAAGTGGAACAACAAAGTCCGTGACTGAAAAAAAAATTAATATTCCTCAAATTCCACTTGCCGAAAGAATCCGTCCTAAAAAAATAATTGAATTTAAAGGACAGAACCATTTACTTGGCGAAAATAAACCAATCCGTTTGATGATTGAGAATGATACTTTAAGTTCATTCATATTATGGGGGCCACCGGGAACAGGCAAGACAACCATTGCCAGACTGATAGCTGAAAACACACAATCAGAATTTTTTCAGATTAATGCTGTATCTTCAGGAGTAAAAGATGTTAGAAAAATAATTGAAATTGCTGATGAAAATAAAAAGTTAAATAAAAAAACTATTCTGTTTATTGATGAAATTCATCGCTTTAACAAAGCACAGCAGGACGCTTTGCTGGGGGCAGTTGAATCAGGGACAATTATACTTATTGGTGCAACTACTGAAAATCCATCATTCGAAGTAATACCTCCATTGCGTTCAAGAATGAGAACATATGTCCTAAATGAACTTGAAAAAAATCATCTTGAAGATATTCTTAACCACGCATTAACAAATGATGAATTTTTATCGAAACTAATTATAAAAGAAATTGACAAAAACTTCCTGATTTATGTTTCTGGAGGTGATGCAAGAACATTATTAAATTTGACTGAAGCGGTTGTGGTGCAGCAAATTAAAAAGGAAGAAATCATTATCTCTAAAGAAGCAATTGAAAATGTTCTTCAAAAGAAAAACATTATTTATGACAAAGCAGGTGAAGAACACTACAATTTAATTTCAGCTTTTATTAAAAGTATTCGGGGAAGTGATCCTGACGCAGCAGTATACTGGATGGCAAGAATGATTGAAGGTGGTGAAGATCCATTGTTTATTGCAAGAAGAATGATAATACTTGCAAGTGAGGATATCGGTAATGCATCACCTAATGCACTTCTTCTTGCTGAAGCTTGTTTTTCATCTGTTGAAAAAATTGGTTTACCAGAAGCAAGAATTATTTTATCACAGTGTGCAACCTATCTTGCTTCATCACCTAAAAGCAATGCGAGTTATCTTGCTATAGAAAAAGCAGCCAGTGATGTAAAAAATAAACCTTTGTATCCTGTTCCTCTTAACTTAAGAAATGCTCCTACAAACCTTATGAAACAACTTGGTTATGGAAAGGATTATAAATATGCGCATGAATTCAACAATCATTTTGTTGAACAGAATTATTTGCCTGATGAATTGAAAGGAGTTCAATATTACAAACCTACTGAGATAGGACAGGAGAAGAATCTTAAAGAACGCCTTTCTAAGCTATGGAAGAATAGAAAAAAATACGACTAGAGCAAAACAAAATTGTTTCCAGGAAGTTGTTTTACAAGTCCTTTAATTTCAAGAGTTAATAAATGAGTAAGACATTCTTGAGTAGAGAATGATGATTGAGATGCAACAAGATCTATATATTTTGGTTCGTTACTTAATAAACTCAAAATTTTTTCTTCGAAAATTGTAAGCTGAATCTTTTCTCGAGGATATTCTTTGTTTGCAACAGGCTTTAATTTAATTTTTAACTCATCAAGAATATCGCTTGAACAAGTGATAAGTTTTGCGGTTCCTTTCTTTATGATACAATTGGTTCCTTCCGATTGTCTTACACCAACATTTCCCGGCAAAGCAAACACTTCTCTATTCTGGTCAAGTGCAAATGATGCTGTTTGAAGTGCTCCGCCGGTTTCGGCAGTCTCTATTACAACTGTGCCAAGAGATAAACCAGATATTATCCTGTTACGTTTAGGGAAATTTAATGCGTCTGGTTTTGTCCGCGGTGGATATTCGGAAATAATTAAACCATTTTCACAAATTTCATCAAATAATTTTTTGTTTTCAGGAGGATAAATTACATCTATTCCGCAGCCTAAAACTGCAATTGTTCGTCCGCCATTTTTTAAAGCTGTACGATGAGCTACTGAATCAATACCTCTTGCTAATCCACTTACAATAGTAATTTTTTGTAATGCCAAATCTGATACTAACTTCTCTGTCTGAATCTTTCCATAATTAGTCGGTTGTCGTGTTCCGACAATAGCAATTGAATAATTATCTTCGTTTAAAAATTCACCTCTATAATAAAGAAATATTGGAGGATCATAAATCTTTTTTAGCAAATAAGGGTATTCATCATCCCAAATAGTAATCAGCCGAGAATTAATTTTCTCAAGGAATATTAATTCAAGCTCAGTAATTTTATTAAATTTCTCTATTGACTTTCTTAACTCAACAATTTTTGAAGCAAGTAAATCGTTAATTCCTTCTGTTTGAATAAGTGATTCAATTGGAGCAGAAAGGATGTTTCTCGTTGTTTCAAATTTTGCAATCAGGTTTCTAAGTTTAATCGGTCCGATTCCATCAATGGAGAGGAGTAATTTAAGGTGAGCAATCTGTTCTAAACTAAGTTTAGACATATTGATTTATTTTTTATAATCGATTTGATCTACTATTGCAACAATCATAGTGTGAACAGGAGCTTTATTATGTCCAAGAATTTGTTGAACAGCATCCCCCTCCTGTACGATTAGAACTGTATCACCAATTCCAGAATCAATTAGATCAAGAGCTACAATATCATCGTTTCCAATATAATTTCCCTCAAGATCGATTTGTCTAATAATCATTAACTTATGTCCTTTTAAGTATTGATCCTTTTGAGTGGAAACGATATTTCCTCTTACTTTAGCAAGAGTCATTTAATCTCCTGCTCAGATTCCTTATTTTTTTTCTTGTAAAGTATTGATAGCGGGATTATTATGATATAAGCAATAAGCAAAATAATAGGGGAAATTACTAATGCAGAGGTGCTATCCCAAGGCTTAACGCTTAAAAAATAAAATCCAATTATTGCAGTAATAAGTCCTGCAATAAGGATAATATAATTATTTGAATTCCAGTAAATACTGAATGGTGAGCCAACAACACGTTTAGAAGATTTAATGTTTTTTTTTCTTTCAATTTTTGCCATTAAAAACCTACTGATTAATATTTCAAAATTAGCCCGGCAAAACTCCGGGCTCTAAATTATAATTATATAAATGAATAGCGATTAATATTCTTAGTAAGCAAAATAAAGTGAGAATAATTATTTACTTATCTGGTAAACTATTTTTCTAATAGTATCAAACTGTAAATAAGGATATTCATCACGAATAGCTTCAATAGCATCGCCAGCACTTACTTTACTAGACCTTAATTGCTTGAATTTTTTTCTTATCTGGTAATCGCGAACAGACTTCTCATCAATAAGTCCATGATAAGTAAGAAGTTCGTAAATATCATCACTAATTAATTCTGCTAACGGGTTATTTATTTTTGCTGATACGGTTTTCATAGTATCACCTTTCTATTATTGAATAAACAATACTGAACATAACAATACGTATCAATAACTATAATCATTCCTTTCTTAAATAAACAAAAAACCGACCAGAGAAATTCCTGAAATCGGCGTAACATTACTACTCTGGTTTAAACCATAACTTGATTTTACAAAGTTAAAACCGGTAGCAATCTACTATAAATTTATTCTTTCTTTTAATTTCTATTGCAAAAATAAAACAAAAATTTCTTTTGTCAAGTGCTTAGTAATAAAAAAATGCCTTTTTATTGAATAAAAAGGGGATAATTTAGTAGTGCTATATCAAAAAAATGTTTTGTAATTTGCTTTGCAGATTACAAAATAAATTGACCATACATTTTCGGAGAACACGAATGCGTAAAGATTATCTTGTATTTGGTAGTCCATTAATTGAGGAAGACGAAATACAGGAAGTAATAGAGACTTTGAGATCCGGATGGATTGGAACAGGTCCTAAAGTTGCCCGTTTTGAAGAAGAATTTAAAAATTATATTAGTGTAAAAAATGCTGTTGCTGTTAGTTCTTGTACAGCTGGTTTGCATTTATCTATATTAGCTCTTGATCTTAAACCCGGAGATGAAGTTATTGTTCCGACAATGACATTTGTTGCTACATCCAACGCAGTCATTCATTCGGGGGCTAAACCGGTACTGGTTGATGTTGACAAATTTAAAATGACTATTGATTTAGAAGATGTAAAAAGAAAAATTACAGATAAAACAAAAGCAATCATTCCTGTCCATTTTGCCGGCAGAGCATGCGATATTGGAGGAGTTGAATCACTGGCACGTGAGTATAACTTAAAAATAATTCACGATACTGCTCACGCAATTGAAACTGAATACAAAGGAAAAAAGATTGGCACATTCAATGACATATCAAGCTATAGCTTTTATGTTACTAAAAATGTTTCTACTGCTGAAGGTGGAATGTTAACCACCAATGATGATGATCTTGCAAGCAAAATAAAAATATGGGCTTTGCATGGAATGACGAAGGATGCCTGGAAAAGATTTTCAGACGAAGGGTATAAACACTATGAAGTTTATTACCCGGGCTTTAAGTATAATATGACAGATATTCAAGCATCACTGGGAATTCATCAGCTTGCTAAAGTTGAGAGAAATTATCAAAGAAGAAAACAAATTTGGAATTACTATAAAAAAGAGTTGCAAAATTTACCAGTCTTTTTACCACTGGAACCCGAAGAAAATACTAGACATGGATTACATCTTTTTATTTTACTCCTGGATACAGACAGAGTAAGAATGAAAAGAGATGATTTAATAATGAAATTGCATAAAGAGAAGATTGGAACCGGAGTGCATTATAGAGCAGTTCATTTACATCCGTATTATAAGAAAGAATTGAATTATAAAATTGGAGATTTTCCGAATGCAGAATTTATTTCTGAAAGAACAGTCTCCATCCCATTTTCAGCTAAGTTAACAGATGACGATGTTGAAGATGTAGTAAAAGCGATTAAGAATATTTTTTAATCTGGGTAAATTTTATATCTAAGAAATGAAAATTTTATATGTCACTTCTTTATTCTATCCAAATGAACCAGGGGGGGCTGAAAAACAAACTAAAAAAATTGCCGAAAATCAGTTGAAAACTGGAAAGGATGTATTTGTATTAAGTTTTGATTCTTTAATAGAGTCGACGTTTGAAGAAGTTAATGGAATTAAAGTAATGAGAATATATCTTAAAGGAATTTCTGAATTCATTTTGAATTTTATCGGCAACAGAAAAAAAATTGGTAAAAGTTCACTCATCTATATTTTAATAAATCCATTCAACTGGATTAAAATAAAAAAAGCATTATTAAAAATTCCTTTTGAAGATATTGATATTATTCATATTTCTAATAATATGAATTTACTTCCTTCACAGAAGATTATCCGATATTTAGCTAAGTTATATCCAAAAGCTAAGAAAGTGATTTCTTTTCATGATTTCTTTTTTTTAGGACGCAGAACTAAATTTCCCAATAAAAAAATTCCATTAGTCGCATATAACAAAAAAAAATTTCTTGAAAAAGAAATTGATTATCTCATTTCACCTTCAGATTATGTAAAAGAAATTTTGGTTTCTGATTTGAATGTACCTTCAAATAAGATTTGGAAAATATATAATTCTGCATCGAAAGAGATTAATAGAACTTCGGAAAAAGATAATAAGAATCCAATGGTAATTATGTATGCAGGTGCTATTGACTTTTATAAGGGAATAGACATCCTGGTTGAATCATTTAAATCGTTATACAAAGAATACGGAAATAAAATTCAATTACTTATTATCGGGCAGGGTAACTATCTGGATGAGACAAAAAAAATGCTTTCCTCTTTACCTGCTGAATCTTATAAAATACATGGATGGAAATCGGAAGTTGAACTCTTGGATTTTTTTAAAAATGCCGATCTTTTTATATTGCCCTCCAGATATAATGAAACTTTTGGTATGGGATTAATTGAGTCGTATTTTTGTGGTGCTTTACCAATGGGTTCAAAAAATGGAGCAATCCCTGAAATTTTGAACCATGATGAAGATTTATTATTTGATAATATACACGAACTGACCAGTAAAATTGAAAAATTTATTGTTCATAAAGAATTAATCAAAAAAAAATACGATACTTTAAAGGAACATATGAAAAATTTCCTTTCTTCTTCGGTGTACAAAAATTATTCTGAGTTTTATAATTATATTATTAAAGTTTAAACAGAAGAGTCAATATGAATTCATCAATAGAGAATAATACTACAAAGCTCTCCGACTATTTATCAATTCTGCTTAAGTGGAAGAATTTTATTTTATTTAATTTTTTGTTTTTTTTAACAATCAATGTTGTGATTGTCTTATTATTAGCAAACCAATATAAAGCTACTACAGTGGTTATGATTCCACAGCAAAATAATATGGGACTTGGAGGATTAGCCGGTTTGGTTTCTGGTAATTCACCTGTCTCGGTTGGAGCAAAGTTGTTTGGTTTAGGTGGCAATACATCTGAGGATATGTTGCTGGGAATTTTGAATAGTCGGCAAACTTTAACATATGTAATTGACAAATTTGATTTATTTAAATATTATGACATAAAAAATCAAAACTATGATAAGCTGTTAAAAATATTTAGAAGTGATTTATCTTTTGATCCCAATGAATTTGGAATGATTGAGATAAGTGTTATTAATAAAAATCCAAAATTAGCTGCTGTTATGGCAAACTATTTTGTTTATCTTTTAGACAGCCTTAATATACATTTTACTACAGAGCAAGCAAAAAACAACAAAAAGTTTATTGAAAGCAGATATCTTAAAAATATAGAAGATCTTCGAATTGCAGAAGATTCGATGTATTTATTTCAAAAAAAATATGGAATATACGTCATTCCTGAACAAATAGAACTTGCAGTAAAAGTTGCTGCCGAGTTAGAATCTAAAGTTGCAGAACTCGAAATAAATAAATTTACAGTAATGCAAACCAAAGGAATTAATTCACCAGAATATTCTTTGGTTCAAAATCAAATTTCAATGATTAACAAAAAAGTTTCAGAATTAAAAAATGCAAATTCACTTTCAGATACTTCTAACATACTTTTTCCATTTAAAAAAGCACCTGAAATTATAATGAGGTATTTTAAATACTATAGAGAAATTCAAATTCAAACAAAAATTTTGGAAGTAGTTCTTCCACTTTATGAACAAGCTAAAATTGAGGAACAAAAAAGTATTCCAACTGTTCAGGTGCTTGACTTTGCAGTCCCACCCATTGAAAAATATTCTCCTAAAAGAAGTTTTATTGTTGCAGGTTTTTCAGGATTATTCCTTTTCTTTCTTGTATTAATAGTTTTTATAGGCGAAAAACACACAAATGATATCTTGTTAAAAAATCTTGTGGATAAAAGACTTAATTCTTTCTTTAAAAAAATTAAAAGCTTTTATAGAGTAAAGTAATAACTATTAATGTTTTTTATAACTATCTTCATCTTATTCCTTTTCCTTATTGTCGGGAAAAAAATCTTTTTAAAAATTTTTAATCCTCTTTCAGTATATTCAATAATATGGATTGGGATGTTGTCTTTATATGAACTGAAATTGATGCCTTATCAAGATTTGTCTTTCATAACTTGGTACCTAATTATTTTTTCTTTTCTTGCATATGCTTTGGGAATAATAACTATATACTTTGCAAGGAGCTCTTTTGAAAAAAATAATAATGTAATGGAAAAACAAACCATAAGATTATTGCTTTTTTCTGATGATGGAAATATTCTAAAATGGGCAATAATTTTATTTGGAATAATTGGACTAATAAATGCTCTTCATACCTGGTCTGTTCTCATAAAAATGTTTGGAGGAGTTGGAGCAGTTTTTTTAGCTGCTAGTGATATTTATTCTCTTCGTGTCCATTCTAAAATTGAAGGCATTGTACCTTATTTTCAGGTGTTTTCATTAATCGGAATTTTTTTAGCAGGCTTATATTCTGCTTATAAAAGGAAATTATCTATAATTGCTATTCTCCCGTTGCTTGGCTATATGCTTAAAAGTCTAGCAATGTTTGCAAGAATTGGTATGTTGCTCGGATTGGTTTCTTTTTTAACCTCATATTTACTTGCTAAATATTATCTATTAAAAGATCCTGATGCAAAAAAAGAAAGTAAAAGTAGAAATTTCCTTATAATTTCATTTGTATTGATTATTGTTATTGCTGGAGCCGTTACTGTAAGATCATTTCGTGGTACATATGAAAAATATAAAGGTACCAGTAGGAGTTTAAGTAGTTTGAAAACAAATATTTTTTTTTCACCCTCAATTTATATTTATTTAAGTAGTCATGTTGCCGTACTAGATAAATATTTACAGTTAGAAAAAGAAAATAATAGATTCGGTGAAACTACATTTGCCGCTTTTTATAATTTCTTCTCAAAGTTTGAATTAACAGAAAAAGTACCTTTTGATAAAAAGGGATATTATATACCTATGTGGACAAATACCGGTACTTTTTTACGAGATATACATGCAGATTATGGTGATTGGGGTGTTTTTTTTATTTTGTATTTTCTTGGGTTAACCACTTCTTTTTTCTGGTTCGCTTTTTTTTCGACAGGGAAACTGAAATATTTTGTATTGTTAGTTTATTTTTTTATAATTATTGAAATTTCATTTTTTTCACTAATAGTAACTGGTGCTGATTTTATACTAAGTCTGATTCTTCTTTTATTTTGTATTCCCGTCATAGAAAAAATGGCTTTAAAGGTTAACAAGCAAATGGCTTTAAATGGATAAAATTTTTCTATTCAAATCCTTTTCCTGGGTTACTCTAGCTAATTTAATCACGAAACCTCTTTGGGTATTACTTTTTATACTAGCTGCAAGAATTCTTGGCTCTGAGCAGTTTGGAGTTTATACTTATGCTACATCAATTGTCATTATTTTTTCGGTCTTAATAGACAGTGGATTAGATTACTATTTAATAAGAGAGTTAACGCAAAAGGGTACTTATTCTTCTGAATTGTTTAGTAATATTAATGCTTTTAGAGTTCTTGTTTTTTGTATCATTTTTTTAATTTTTTTAATCCTGCGATTTACTGGAATTTATAAGACGGAAGAAGTAATATTTATTCTTCTAATTTTAATTTTTCAAACAATAACATTCTTGGTTACTTCACTTCGCTCTTTTGTGGCATCTCAGCAGGATTTTAAAACATTTTCACTAATGTTGATTTTCGAAAAATTGATGCTAATAGTATTTGGAACAGTTATTCTTCTTATATCTGATCGACTCTTGAACTTTTTGTTTGTTATGATGATAGCGAATCTAAGTACTCTTCTATACTTTTATTTAAAGGTGAAGAAAAAATATGAACTTAAAATAATTAGACCTGATTTTAAATTAATTTCTGCCTTGCTAAAAAAATCTTATTATCTAATTCTACTTAATATTTTTATTTCTGTTTACTTTAGAGTGGATGTGTTATTGCTTCAATTTTTTATTGATAATAAAAGAATAATTGGAATTTATGGTTCTATACATAGAATAATTGAAATGTATTTGTTGTTTCCAACAGTAGTAATGTCGGCGGCATTTCCAATTATTTCTAAGTTTTATTTTTCGGATAAAGAAAAAGTACTACACTTTGTCGAAAAATTGTTTAAATTTTTTGTAATAATCTCTTTATACATTGCATTTATTATCGCTTTTAATAGCAATGAGATTAATCATATCTTATTTGGGGATGATTATTCTGGAGGAGGAAATGGTTTAAAAATTATAATATGGACGATTATTCCACTTGGATTAAATTTTGCATTAGGAAACATGCTGGTAGTTATTAAAAAAGAAAAATACTCTGCTGTTAGTGTTGCTTTTGCTTGTATTATTAGCTTTCTTACAAATATTTATTTAATTCCTAAATATTCATTCCTGGGTGCTTGCATCTCGCTTGTGCTAACTGAAAGCATAATTTTTATTTTATATACTTATTTTGTAATTAGGTTTTATAGTTATCAGAAGATGATTACTGTTATAATTCAATCATTAATTACTTTAATAATTAGTATATTTATATTTTCTCTTGCATCAAAATTATTTCATTTGAGTCTTTTGTATAATATCTTATGGCAGACTACAGCATTGCTTTTAATCTTCATTCTAACAAAAATATTATCTTTAAATGATTATCTGGAAATAATTAAAGTTATTAAAAACTCTGATAGTAAAGTATAATTTCTTATGTTTTTTTATACATTTAATAATTTTTTATGAAAATATTAATGATTTCACCTTCATTCCCTTTTCCTGCTAATGATGGTGCAAAAATTGTGATAAAAAATAGTTTTGAAAATCTTCAACAATATTGTGAAAAAGTTGATTTGCTCTGTCTGAATAAAGAACAAATAACTTTACCTGAGAAGGAAAAAATTCCTAATGCCGAAGTATATTTTGTCCCTTCAATTAATTCTAAAGTAAAATTAGTTAAAGCATTATTATTTAATGAGTCCTATTTGGTTGGTAAATTTTACAATCGCAATTTTTTAGAAATTATAAAGGAAAAAATAAAAAATAACAATTATGATTTAATTCATTTTGAATCTTTGCATACTTCCAGATATGCATTTGCAATTAAAGAAGAATATGGTTTGCCAATCACAATCAGATTTCATAATATCGAGTCCCAGATAATGCAAAGGTATTATGATTATACAAACAATTTTTTTCTACAACGATTTTTTAAGTATGAACAGCAAAAAATGTCTGCAGTTGAACAACGATGTATTAATGAAATAAAAAACATTATTTTTATTTCGAAAGAAGATCAAGAATATATAAAATCAAAAGGTTCATTGATATCCAGAACTCTGATATCGCCATCAGGAGTCGATCTTGACTATTTCAATAACGAAACAGATTATACAAATTACAATTTAATTTACTTGGGATCTATGGACTGGAAACCAAATGAAGATGCTGTTTTATGGTTTTATAATAAAGTCTTTGTTAAATTATTAAATAAGTATCCTGAACTTAGATTTTATATTGTAGGAAAAAATCCATCTCATAGGATTAAAAATCTAGAAAGTAAAAATGTTATCGTTACTGGAAAAGTTGAAGACGTAAGACCATTCTGTAAAAAATCTGGAATTGCGGTTGTCCCTTTACAGGTTGGCGGTGGAATGAGAATTAAAATTCTTGAATTTATGGCTATGGGTCTGCCCATTATTACAACAACTGTTGGAGCAGAGGGTATTAAATACAAAGAGAATGAAAATATTCTAATAAAAGATTCTGAAGAACTCTTTTTTGATGCTGTTAACTATCTGATTGATAATAAAATGGAACGGGAACGGATAGGAAAAAATGGCAGAACTTTAGTTGAAGCAATTTATTCCTGGCAGATTATTTCAAGGGATTTATTTAATTATTTTCAAAAAATATTAAAAAATTAATAAGTGATAGATTAGTGAATTAATAAATGCATATGTTATCAGATTACAAATTATATGATATTTTATTTTTATTGATGATAGTTAATCTGTTTATTCTTATTAATTCATATATAATTTATCCGTTTCTGATAATTTTATTTTCTCTATTTCGTAAAAAAGAAAATGAAGTTGATTATCAACCTTCTGTTTCTGTCCTTATTTCTGCTTACAATGAAGAAAAGGTAATCGCTAAAAGAGTTGAGAATATTATAAATTGTGATTATGATTTATCAAGGTTAGAAATTTTAATTGGATCAGATTGCTCTAACGATTCGACAAATGAAATATTGAAATCCTTAAAAGAAAAATATGAGAATATAAATATTTTCCTGTTTGAAAAAAGAAGAGGAAAAGCCGCTGTTATCAACGATCTTGTAAACTTTGCTAAAAATGAAATTCTATTTTTTACTGATGCTAATACACATTTTGAAAAAGATGCGATTAAAAATCTTGTCAAAGATTTTGTTGATGAAAAAACAGGTGGTGTCTGTGGAAACCTTCGTTTAACAGATGATTCCGAAATACGAAAGCAGGGAGTTGAAGAAGCTAAATATTGGGCGCTTGAATCAAAACTTAAAAAAGCTGAAGGAAAATTAGGAATTGTTATTGGTGCCAACGGTGGAATTTTTGCAATAAGAAAAAAGATTTACGATACAATTCCACTTGATAAAGCAGTTACTGATGATTTTTTTATCTCGCTTACTGTACTGAAAAAAGGATACGGTTTTACTTATTGCAACCAGGCAATTGCGCAGGAGGAAGTTGGTAAAAATTATATCGCCGAGTATAAACGAAAAGTAAGATTTATTTCTACTAATCTTCAGACCATTACTTACTTCTATAATCTTTTATTTAATAAAAACCTATTGCTTTCTTATGCTTTTTGGTCTCATAAAATAGCAAGATGGTTTTTACCGCTGCAGTTAATAATACTTCTAATTACGAGTATATTTTTAATATCATATTCTCCCGTTTTTCTTTATATTTTTGTTGTACAGATTATATTTTATTTTTTAGGGATTATCGGATATTTCCTTATGAAGATAAAAAAAAGAATTCCAGTTTTTTCTTTACCGTTTTTCTTTTTAATGACGAATGTTGCTTTGTTAGCCGGTATTTTTCGTTTTTTAAGAGGAAAACATTCTATAATCTGGCAATCAACCGAAAGATAATTTTTAGAAAAATTTGAATACCAAATACGAAAAAATATTTTTACTTCTTACAGACTTTTTGTCATTACTTTTTGCAGCACTTCTATATCTGACTTTAAGGGCAGGAACGGGTGTATTCAATTACATTTTTGTTCCCGATTTTTATATCCCGATATTGATTTTATATATCTACTGGTTGTTGATTTTTTTCTTTGTTGGACTTTACCAATCGTGGTTTGCTTCTTCAAGGTTTGATGAAATATCTAGTTTATTTAAAGCGACTTTTATTGGGATAATAATTTTATTCGTAATAATTTTTATTGATGATTTTACTCATAATGTTTCTTCAACAAGCAGATTTTTAATTTTTATTTATTGGGGAATTTCTTTCGTCTTTGTTAGCACAGGCAGATTAATTTTCAGAGGTGTGCAAAGAAATCTGCTTATTAAAGGAATTGGAAGACGTAATGCACTTATGGTTGGATTTAATAAAGATTCAAATGAAGTACATAAACAAATAAACTCTCACAGAGCACTTGGACTTGATGTTGTTGGGTATCTTGCAACCAATCCCGAAAATGTTGGTAAATCATTTCTAGGTATTGATGTTATTGGAAAAGCTGAAGAGATAGAAAAATATATTGGTGAAAAAAATATAAAAGAAGTAATAGTTGCATTCGACAAACATTATGATGAATTGTTACTTTCTATCATCAATAAATGTGAAGATAAAAATGTTGCTGTTAAAATTGTTCCTGACCTGTTTGAATTACTCAGTGGTCAGGCAAGAACAAACCAGCTCTATGGTTTTCCTCTTGTAGAAGTTAATCCCAGGTTGATGCCCGAGTGGGAAAAAAAAGCTAAAAGACTATTTGATATTTTAATTTCTTTTCTCATATTGATATTGACTTTTCCTCTATTGGTAATTATAGGAATTGCAATTAAACTAGATAGTGAAGGACCTGTTTTTTATAAACAGGAAAGGTGTGGAATTGGCGGAAAAATCTTCAAGATTTACAAATTCCGTACAATGAAAAAAGATGCAGAAAAACTTAGCGGTCCAGTTTGGTCGCAAAAAAATGATCCAAGAATTACAAGAGTTGGAAAATTTTTAAGAAAAGTCCGAATGGATGAACTGCCTCAGATGCTAAATATTCTTAAAGGCGAAATGAGTCTTGTTGGTCCAAGACCAGAAAGACCGTTTTTTGTTGAAAAATTTGCTCTTGAAATTCCTTACTATAAAAGAAGATTAAGAGTAAAACCCGGTGTGACTGGTTGGGCACAGGTTAAACATAAGTATGATGAAAATATTGAAGACGTTAAAACCAAATTGAAATTTGATCTTTTTTATATTGAAAATATGTCTTTAAGAATGGATTTGAAAATTTTAATAAGAACAATCTTTGTCGTACTTTTTGGCAAAGGTCATTACGATTAGTCTGTAATTTTTTGAAATTCTTCTTAATTTAGAGTAGAAAAATCTTTTTAATTTATGTCTAAATCATTAATAATAATACCAACATACAATGAACTTGACAACATCAAGAAATTAATTCCAGAGTTATTAACTTTATACAATAACGATCTGGATATTCTTGTTGTTGATGATAATTCTCCTGATGGTACCGGAAACTATGTCGAAGAATTATCCATGGTTAATGATCGTATTAATGTTTTAAGACGCGAAAAAAAGATGGGACTTGGCACCGCATATTGTGCCGGTTTTAAATATGCGATTCAAAAAGGTTACGATTTTATTTTTGAAATGGATGCTGATTTTTCACACGATCCAAAAGAAATTGCAAATTTTCTGATTGCTATAAAAGATGCTGATCTTGTTATTGGCAGCCGCTATCTTAGCGGTGTAAATGTCGTTAACTGGCCTATGCAGAGATTATTACTTAGTTTTTTTGCAAACAAATATACACGAATAATTACCGGCTTACCAATCCACGACTCAACTGGTGGATTTAAATGTTTCAGAAGAAAAGTACTTGAAGCAATCAATCTTGATGAAATTAAATCCAATGGTTATGCTTTCCAGATAGAAATGAATTTCAAAGCATGGAAAAAAGGTTTTCAAATAAAAGAAATTCCCATCATTTTTATTGATAGACAAACCGGGAAATCGAAAATGTCAAAAAAAATTGTTCGCGAAGCAGCAACTCTTGTCTGGCGTTTAAGAATTAAAAGTGCTCTTGGCAATCTTTAATTACAGGCTATGGTGTGGACTTATCAATCATCATAGTTAACTATAACGTAAAAGAATTCCTTCAAAATCTACTAAGCTCAATAGAAAAAGCATCACAAAACATTAACTGTGAAGTTATTGTTGTTGATAATGCTTCGGATGATGGTAGTGTTGAATTGCTTAAAGAAAAATATCCTGATGTAAAAAAAATTTTTAATCCTGTCAATCTTGGTTTTAGTAAGGCAAATAACCTTGGAATGAAATTAAGCACTGGGAAATATATTCTATTGCTTAATCCCGATACTATTATAAGTGAAGATACTTTTGAAACAATGATAAATTTTTTTAGGGCAAATTCTGAGGTTGGACTTGCAGGCTGTAAAATTTTGAATCCCGATGGTACCTTGCAGCTTGCGTGCAGAAGGAGTTTTCCAGGTCCTTGGACATCATTTTGTAAGGTAACAGGATTAAGTACACTCTTTCCAAAAAGCAAATTATTTGCTCGTTATAATCTTACTTATCTTGATGAAAATCAGTCTTATGAAGTTGATGCAATCTCAGGTTCATTTATGATGATACGGAAAGATGTGTACGAAAAAATTGGCGGACTTGATGAAACATTTTTTATGTATGGAGAAGACCTGGATTGGTGTTATAGAGTTCAGAAAGCTGGTTATAAAGTCTACTATGTTCATTCGACAAGAATAATTCATTATAAGGGAGAATCGACAAAGCGAAGCAGTCTTGATGAAACAAAAGTTTTTTATAATGCAATGCATCTCTTTGTAAAAAAACATTTTGCCAGTTCACTTATAGTTGAATTTATTCTTCGCTCTGCAATTTTTATCAGAACACTATTTGCCTTCATTGGAAGAAAAAAATTAATTCTTATTTCTGTAATTCTTGATTTCATTTTTTTTAATCTCTCGCTTTTTATCGCTGAGAAAATTTATTCCTCAGTTAAAACAAGCTGGTCAGGTTTTCACGAAGAAGCTTTTCTTATTATTTATAGTATTCCCGCTATTGCTCAAATAATCACTTCATCATTGCTTGGAGCATATAAAAAAGATAACATTTCTGTTCTCAAAGGATTAATCGCTGTAATTCCTGGGTTCTTTGTGGTCTCCTCATTAACTTATTTTTTTAAAGAGTTTGCTTATAGCCGAATAGTTATCATAATTAATTATCTGGTCTTGCTTATTGCTTTCTCCGGCTGGAGAATTTTTGTCAAATTGTTTTTTAAGCTGGGTATTTCAAGTTCAGAAAATTCAATCGTAAGAACATTGATTGTTGGAGTAAGTGATTCTGCATTAGAGATAGCCAGAAAATTAAAATCAAAGTACACAAGTTATCATAATGTAGAAGGTTTGATTTCAACCTCACGGAAAGATATTGGAAGAAAATTAGAAGAGGTTGAAGTAATTGGAAGTATTGAAAATATTTTGAAAATTATTAAGCAGAAAAAGATTTCGGAAGTGATTTTTTCATCTAAAGATATTGCATATAACAGCATTATGAAGATTGTAGCCGATTGTCAAAAGGAAAATGTAGAATTTAAACTTGCTGGAAACAATCTTGAATTTCTTGTAGGTAAATCAGAAGTAAATATTCTTGATGATATTCCATTGATAGAAATTACATATAATATTACACAACCGCTGAATAAATTCATTAAAAGATTGTTTGATATTATAATTTCAATTTTTGTAATGATTTTTATTTCTCCATTTGTCTTTTTGTTTACCAAAGAAAGTAAAAACTATTTTCTTCAGATGATTAAGAACTGTCCATCTGTATTAATGGGAAAATTAAGTTTTGTCGGACCAAAAGAAGAAAATAATATATATAATTTGTATCTAGGGAAAAAAGGAATTACCGGTTTATGGTTTCTTGAAAAAGAGGAAAACACACAAAGACTGAATATATTCTATGCAAAGAATCAAAACATATGGCTTGACCTTGAAATAATTGGAAAGACGATAAGTAAAATACTTTTTACTAAGGAATGAATATGGCAAAGACTATACTTGAATTTGAAAAACCCATCATTGAACTTGAAGAAAAGATTTCGGAAATGAAAAAACTGTCAGATAATTTTAATCTTGGCAGCGAGATAAAAGCACTTGAAGAAAAAGTTCAACAGTTAAAAGAAAATATTTATAAAAACCTTACACGTTGGCAGCGTGTGCAATTAGCCCGTCATCCTGAACGTCCTTATACTCTTGATTACATTTATCTTATGACAAAAGATTTTGTTGAACTTCACGGGGACAGGTATTTTAAAGATGACAAAGCAATTGTTGGAGGATTTGCAAAAATTGATGAGTTTAAAGTAATGATTATCGGTCAGCAAAAAGGGAGAGATACCAAGTCAAACGTTTACAGAAATTTTGGAATGGCTAATCCTGAAGGATATCGTAAAGCATTGCGTTTAATGAAACTTGCCGAAAAATTTAATAAACCCGTCATAACATTAATTGATACACCGGGTGCTTATCCCGGCTTAGAAGCTGAAGAAAGAGGACAGGCTGAAGCGATTGCAAAAAATTTATTTGAAATGAGCAAACTAAAAGTTCCAATCATTGTTGTAATTATTGGTGAAGGTGCAAGCGGCGGTGCTTTGGGAATTGGTGTTGGTGATAGAATTCTTATGCTTGAAAACACTTGGTATTCAGTTATCAGTCCTGAATCCTGTTCAAGTATACTATGGAGAAGCTGGGATTACAAAGAACAAGCGGCTGAAGCTTTGAAACTTACAGCTAATGATTTGCTCGAGATGAAAGTAATTGATAGAATTGTTCCCGAACCTCTCGGAGGTGCTCATAAAAATCACGAAGAAGCTGCATCAAGACTAAAGACAATTTTGAAAGAAGAATTGAAAGAACTTTTAAAAATAAAACCAGAAAAAATTGTTGAGATGAGAATAGAAAAATTTGCTTCAATGGGAGCTTACACAGAATAGAGGAAATTATGTTAAGAACAACAACTGAATTAAGAGTCAGGTTTTCAGAAACTGATAGAATGAAGTTTGTATATAATCCAAAATATTATGAATACTTTGAAATAGGTAGAACTGAAATGTTAAGAGATATCGGTTTGTCTTATAAATCAATTGAAGACCAGGGTTATCATCTTCCGGTAATTGAATCAAAAGCAAAATATCTTTCCCCTGCTTTTTATGATGAGATAATTATTATAGAAAGTATGATGGAGGAATTGCCCGCAATAAAAATTCATATTGATTATAACATAATAAGAAAATCAGACCATAAACTCTTGGCCCAAGGTTATACAGAACACGTATTTATGAAAGATTCCTCTGGTAAAGCTGTTCGCTGTCCACAATTTTTTCTTGATAAAGTAAAAGGATTTTTCGGTTATGAAAACTGAATTTGATACTTTTATTCTTTCTATATTAAAGGAAGATATTGGCTCGGGAGATGTTACAACTGGTGCGATAATAAATTCTGATATTAATGCTGTTGGAAAATTTCTAGTAAAGGATAATGGAATAATTGCAGGACTTAATATTATTGAAAGAGTTTTCAAGTTATATGATCAAGAAATTTCTTTTACACAATTTTCTGATGAAGGAAAAGAGGTAAAAAAAGGTGATATTGTTGCTGAGGTTTATGGAAGAGCATCAACTATTTTAACTTGTGAAAGAACTGCTTTAAATATTTTTCAGAGGATGAGTGGTATCGCAACAGCGTCTAATAAATATTTTCAACTGATAAAACATACAAAAGCAAAAATACTTGATACAAGAAAGACTGTTCCCGGTTTAAGAATGCTTGATAAACTTGCTGTAAAAATTGGCGGCGCTGATAATCATCGTTTTGGTTTGTATGATATGTTTCTTATTAAAGATAACCATTTAGAGGTTGCAGGGTCAATTACAAAAGCAATTACAGCCTGTAAAGATTTTAATAAAAAAAATAACCAAAACCTGAAAATAGAAGTGGAGGTTACAAATCTTGACCAGCTTAAAGAAGCTTTATTAAATGAAGTAGATATTATAATGCTTGATAATTTCACTGTTGAATTATTAAGAGAAGCAGTGAAAATTACAAATGGAAAATGTAAGCTCGAGGCTTCCGGTGGAATTAATTATGAAACTGTTAAACAGATTGCAGAAACCGGTGTTGATTATATTTCCGTAGGAGCTTTAACTCATAGTGTTAAAGCACTTGATATATCTCTTGAGGTTACTTTAAAAAAATAATTTGAAGAATGCTTGATAAATTAAAACAACTTACAAAAGATACAGCCATTTATGGAACAAGCACTATTCTTGGACGTTTTCTTAATTTTCTGCTTATTCCAATTTATACTAATTCGTTTATCCCTGACGAATATGGCATAGTTGCCAATGTTTATGCTTTCATAGCAATCTTCAATATAATTTATTTGTATGGAATGGACTCTGCCTACCTCCGATTTGCTTCTACGCTTGAGATTGGTGATAAGAAAGAAAATTTTTCAACTCCTTTTTATTCTGTTGTGGTAACATCAGTTTTGTTTTCATTTCTTATCTATGTGTTTAAAAACCCTATGATGAGTACAGTTGGTGTTCCTTCAGGGTATGAATACATTATAAATTATTTTGCAGTTATACTTTTAGTTGATGCTCTTGCCGTTACTCCATTCATCGGCTTAAGACTTGAACGCAAAGCCAAAGTATTTGCGGCAATTAAAGTCGGAAATATTTTAATCAATGTTATTCTGAATGTTCTTTTAATAATAAAATGGAAGATGGGAATTGAAGCCGTATTTATTAGCAATCTTGCAGCTTCTTTGTTTTCATTATTAGCTTTAATTCCTTTTATATTAAAAAATTTAACTATCTCATTTAATTTTGTACTGTTCAAAAGGCTTTTCAAATTTGGAATTCCTTATCTGCCTTCAGGTTTAGCTTCAATGTTTGTACAGGTGATTAATCGTCCTATTTTACAAATGCTTACTGATTTAAAAACTGTCGGAATTTTTCAGGCAAATTATCGTCTTGGAATTTTTATGATGTTATTCGTTTCCATGTTTCAATTTGCCTGGCAGCCTTTTTTTATGGCTAATGCAAAAGAAAAAAATGCAAAGGAAATTTTTGCAAAAGTGCTTACTTATTTTGCTCTCGTTTCCAGCATAATTTTAGTTTTGCTTTCTCTTTTTATTGATGACATTGTTAAAGTAAAAATATTTGGCAAGACAATAATTGGAAGTGCCTACTGGAACGGATTAGAAATCGTTCCGATAATTCTTCTGGCTTATTTGTTCAATGGTTTGTATGTGAATTTTACTTCGGGAATTTATATTAAAGAAAAGAGCAATTATGTTCCGATAGTTACCGGGATAGGTGCAGCTGTTAATATCGGTTTTAATTTTATACTCATTCCAATATTTGGATTAATGGGAGCTGCTTATACAACACTTGCAAGCTACATTGTTATGGCTGCCGGTTTGTTTATAGTTACTCAAAAGTTTTACCCGATTCAATATGAATATATTAAACTCGTTAAAATTTTTACTTCGATAATTATTGTTGGTATATGTTTTTATTTGCTTCGTTCTTATAATGAATTAACGATGCTTTATAAATTTCTTTTATTAATTCTCTTCTTCGTGTTAATATTTTTTACGAAGGTCTTTGAGAAAAAAGAAGTGAATTTTTTGAAATATGTTGTTAACAAAGTAAATATTTTAAAATGAAGATAAAATTAAAGTTTAAAAGAATATCAGATAAATTTATTGATTTGCCTTTACCTGCATATGCAACAACAGGAAGTGCAGGAATGGACATAAGAGCTGCAATTGAAAAGAAAATAGTTATTCATCCTTACAAAGTTGCACTTATTCCAACAAATCTTGTTGTTGAAATTCCAAAAGGGTATGAACTACAAGTTAGACCAAGAAGCGGTCTTGCAATTAATCATGGAATTGGAATCCTGAATTCACCCGGTACAATTGATTCTGACTATCGTGGTGAAATAAAAATAATTCTGATTAATCTTGGAGAAAAAAAATTTGAAATACATGAGGGTGACAGGATTGCACAGCTTGTTTTATCCAAAGTATATGATGCTAACATTATTGAATCAAAAAATATTAAGAAGAGCAAAAGAGGAGAAGGAGGATTTGGACACTCCGGCAAAAAATGATTGCTGATATTTAGACATATAAAAAATTATTTCATTACAACTTTTTTTTTCTCCTTTTTTCTTATTAAAATTCAATAGACAATTTCTTTTCTCATTCAAAAAAAACTGCTTTAAATTCAGCGATGACAAATTTTGTACATCTACATAATCATACACACTATAGTTTACAGGATGGAGCCTGTACAGTTGAAGGGCTTGTAAACGCTGCAAAAAAATTTGAGATGCCCGCGGTAGCATTAACTGACCATGGTGTATTATATGGAGTTCCTGAATTTTATAAAATTGCTACAAAAGCTGGAATTAAACCAATCGTTGGGATGGAAGCTTATATAGTTAAAGAAGGAAACAGGAAAGATAGAGGAAAGGTTGAAGAATTAACCGGCAAAAAAAAGAAAAAACAATATTACCATCTTATTTTACTTGCAAAAAATAAAACTGGTTATAAAAATTTAGTCAAGTTATCAACAATAGGATTTAAAGAAGGATATTATTATCGTCCAAGAATAGATTTTGAAGTATTGCAAAAATATCACGAAGGTTTAATTTGCACTACTGCATGTATAGGTGGTATTGTTGCTTACAGCCTTGTAGAAAACGATTATGAAAAAGCAAGAAAGATTGCGTCGCAATACTATGAACTTTTTGGAGATGATTTTTATCTCGAGATTCAAGATCATTTAATGGAATCAGAAAAGCCAATGCTTGATGGTATGCCTCGTTTATCAAAAGAGCTTGGGATTAAACTGGTTGCAACAAATGATTGCCATTACATAAACAAAGAAGATGCAATTCCTCATAATATTTTAATTTATTTATCAGATAAAACAGGTGAAGTAGATTATAAAAAATTAAGATACGGAACTGATCAGATTTACTTCAAATCGAAGGAAGAAATGATAAATCTTTTCATTCATCTTCCTAAAGCAATTGAAAATACTATTGAAATAGAATCGAAGATTGATTTAAAACTTGGACAGGAGAGCTATTACTTTCCACGTTTTCCGATTCCTGAAAATGTTGATGTAAGGACACTTGATGAATACTTTGAACTGCTTGCCACACAAAAATTGAAGGAAAAATTTCCCGAGACTGATGCGGAAATTCTTAAGAGATTTAATTATGAAATTGACATAATTAAAAAAATGGGATTTGCCGGCTACTTTTTAATTGTACAGGATTTTATTAATGCAGCAAAAGAAAGAAATATTCCTGTTGGTCCCGGAAGAGGTAGTGCAGCAGGCAGTCTTGTGGCTTATGTGCTCGGAATTACTAACATTAATCCATTAAAGTATAATCTCTTGTTCGAAAGATTTTTAAATCCTGAGCGAAAATCAATGCCTGATATTGACGTTGATTTTGATGATGAAATGAGAGGCGAAGTAATTGAGTACGTAAAACAAAAATATGGCTCTGAATGTGTAAGCCAGATTATTACATTTAACCGTTTATCGTCACGTGCAGTAATCCGTGATGTTGCCAGAGTATTAAAAATTCCAATTCCTATGGTTAATAATATTACCAAGTTTATTCCAAGTAAATTCGGTAAAGTATATACAATTGATGAAGCACTAAATGAAGTTCCTGAATTAAAATGGGTTAAAGATTCTAAAGATGAACAGATTCAGGAATTAATAAAGTTCGCTAAAGTTCTTGAAGGAATGAATCGCAATGCATCTAAACATGCAGCGGGAATTGTTATTACTCCAAGTGATGTTAGCGATTATGTCCCATTAGCAAATGCTACGGGACAGGAAGAGATTGTTACTCAATACAATATGAAAGAACTTGAAGCAGCCGGAATTTTAAAAATGGATTTTCTTGGTTTGCGAACTTTATCAATTATAAGAGACACATTAAAATTTATTGAACAAAACCACAACAAGAAAATCGATATTGACAATATTCCTCTTGATGATGAAAAGACGTACAGAATATTCTGGCGTGGACAAACAACAGGAGTGTTCCAGTTTGAATCTGCTCCAATGAGAGAGTATTTAAAAAAATTAAAACCGACATCAATAAATGACCTCTCAGCAATGAATGCTCTTTATCGACCAGGACCAATGGATTTTATTAATGATTTTATTGATAGAAAATCCGGCAGAAAAGCTGTTGAATATATTCATCCAGTTCTTGAACCAATATTAAATGAGACATATGGCATTATTGTTTACCAGGAACAGGTAATTCAAATTGCTAATAAAGTTGCAGGAATGACGCTCTCAGAAGCCGATATTTTACGTCGTGCAATGGGTAAAAAAAATCTTAAAGAGATGGAACAGCAGCAATCAAAATTTGTAGAAGGAGCTGTTAAAAATAAGATACCCGAAAAAATTGCAAGAGATATTTTTGAAGTGATAAATAAATTTGCGAATTATGGATTTAATAAAAGTCATTCAGTTGCATATTCTTTTCTTGCTTACCAGACTGCTTATCTAAAGGCACATTACACTGCAGAATTTTTAGCAGCTAACCTAACGCACGAATTTGGAGACAAAAATAAAGTTGCAAAGTTTCTAGAAGATTGTAGAAAATTGAAAACTACAGTTCTTCCGCCAAATGTAAATCGTCCTTCAGTTTTTTTTAATGTAGAGAAAGGTAAAATTCGTTTTGGTTTATCAGCAATAAAAAATGTTGGAATCGGAGCAGTTGAAGAAATCATTCGTGCAAAAGAAAAAATAGGTAGAAACTTTAAAAGCATTTTTGATTTTTGTTCCAGCGTTGATACAAGAATAGTAAACAAAAGAGTGCTTGAAGGATTGATCCTTGGAGGAGCTTTCGATTCAATTAACAGAAACAGGGCTTCACTTTTCGCATCTGTTGAATCTGCATTAAATTTTGGAGCCAAGATTCAAAATTTCAAAATGAAACATGAAAATAGTTTATTTGGTTCTTCTCACGATGAAGAGATTATTCATGAAATGCCGATGGAGAACATTGAAGACTGGAGTGAATCTGAACGCCTTGCAAAAGAAAGAGAAGTAATAGGATTTTACGTTACAGACCATCCCTTAAAAAAATATGAATTGGAATTTAAATCTTTTGCGACCATTCATCTTGGTGAAGTTGAAGAAACTGATATACAGGGGACTGTTAGAGCTTGTGGAGTAATTACTGAGCTAAATCTGAAAATTGATAAAAGTGGTAGAACAATGGCATTCTTTAATCTGGATGATTTCACCGGTTCTTGTGAATGCCTTATGTTTGCAACTGCTTATGAAAAAGCAAAACAATTTATAGCTAATGAAACACCGGTAATTGTTATTAGTCGTCCTGAGAGTAGCGGCGACGCTATAAAATTACATATTGACGAAGTTATTCCAATTGAGTCAGCAAAAGAGAAATTTACTAAGAACATAAAAATTACGGTCGAAAAAGAAAAATGTGATGAAAACATAATTCATCAGTTGAAGAAAATTCTAGAAAAACATAAAGGAGATATTCCTGTTTTTATAGAGCTTCAGAATAATGGAAATGGAAATCGGTATTTTAAATTATCAAGTTTAAAAGTAAAAATTTCTCAGACTTTAATTAAGGACATTTATAAATTGTTGGGAGAAGAAAGCATTCTTCTTTTACCAAGTTGAATTTTGTATAAACTAAATTTTATTTTTTATTCAAAAACTTGTTTGATTAATTTCCTTTTTGTATAATTAAAATAAAAATGTTATTAATTAATTAGTGTGTTTGATGAGTATTGAAGAAAAATATTGGGCGTTGATTTTAGGCTCTTCATCAGGGTTTGGAGAAGCTGCAGCGTTACAACTTGCTAAAGACGGCTACAATATTATTGGTGTGCACCTGGATAGACAGGCTACAATGCATAATGTGGAAAGAATAACTGGACAAATTAAAAGTCTTGGTTCAGATGTTCTTTTTTTTAATGTAAATGCTGCTGATGAAGAAAAGCGAAATGAAATTTTATCTGATCTTGAAAAGAATGAATCAAAAATTAAAATAAAAGTATTAATGCACTCACTTGCATTTGGAACTTTAAGACCGTTCATTCCTAAAAAAGATGAACAACCTCTTACTAAAGCACAAATGGAAATGACAATTGATGTAATGGCTAATTCATTGGTTTACTGGACTCAGGATCTTGTCAGCAGAAATTTACTTCTTCCTAAAGCCAGAATATTTGCAATGACAAGTTCAGGAGGAAGAACAGCAATTCCTTATTATGGTGCTGTATCAGCTGCTAAAGCTGCTCTTGAGTCGCATGTTCGTCAATTAACAATTGAGCTTGGACATCTTGATATCTCTGTCAATGCAATCATGGCAGGTGTTACTGACACTCCTGCATTAAGAAAAATTCCTGGTAATATTGGAATGATAGAAGTTGCAAAAAAGAAGAATCCTAAAAACAGGTTAACAACTCCACAGGATGTTGCTAAAATTATTTCTCTTCTTTGCCGCGAAGGTGGTGAGTGGATTTCAGGAAGCGTAATTCACGCTGATGGCGGAGAAGATATAGTTAGTTATGTTGGACAATAAATTTAAAATTTTTAAAGGAGTTTATTTATGGAACCATTAGAATTTACTGATCAAAATTTTCAAAAGGAAGTTCTTGAATCTGATTTACCAGTACTTATTGATTTCTGGGCTGTGTGGTGCGGTCCGTGCAGAATGATTGCACCAATAGTAAAAGAGCTGGCAAATGAATATAATGGTAAAGTTAAAATTGGAAAGCTTGATGTCGATAACAATCAGCAATCAGCTATTAATTATGGAGTAAGAAGTATTCCTACTCTGTTAATTTTTAAAGGCGGTAAAGTTGTTGATACAATTATTGGCGCAGTACCAAAGGCAAATATCGTAAGTAAATTAGAAGCAGTACTATAAAATTATTTCTGTAAAGTAATTTATTGATATTTGGTTTAACCACTATTTACAAGGTTGTAATAATGGATTTTTATAAAAAAGTCCTTGACATTTTGTTAAAAAATGATTAAATAAATACAAGTGTTTTGTAAAAATTTAATTTGCAGTAAAAAAATGATGCAAAATGAATTTTTACAGAGTTTTTTTTTATTACTACATTCAAAAACATAGGAGAACAATATGATAAAAAAACTTCAATTCACAATGCTGATTGCTGTTCTGGCTTTTAGTTTTGCTCTTGCTCAAAATGGTAAAGTTGTTGAGCATCACAAAATACTTCTGCAAAATGAAGCAGTTGGAAATGGAACAGTAACAGATAATTACACACCAACTACATTCCCTGTTGTTGATCCAACAGTTGGTGATTCCATTATTTATACACAGTATGACTATTTTACAAATAGTATTACTCGTGACCAAATAGTATTCTATAATGGAAAACCTTATTTTGCTGTTATGGCAAGAGGTCCTTTGGCAACTGCTACAAGACGTGCTGTAATCTTTATTCGTGTTGTAGGTACCAACTATGTTGCAAAACCTGTATTTGATACAACAACAAACTCCGGTTGGCCTCACATTGATGTTTGCTTAACAGGAACACAAGGAACCGGAACAATTGGTATAGTTGGACACCATGTAGTTGGAAGCGGTACCCCAAGTAAATTGGCTATCTGGGATGAATCAAGCACAAGCTTTATTACAAGCCAGTTTGATGGATATACCGATCCTTCATTACAGTTTGCTGGTGATAATATTTTCTTAGGAACTTCCGGGAACAGACTACAATATATGTTCTACAAGACTACAAACTTTGGAACAAACTTTATTTTGTGGGATAGTATTTCAAGATATTCTCCTTCACCATTATGGTGGACATCAAATGGTGGTGTTGAAGTTGGTATGTCAAAATCTGCTAATGAAAACTATCTTGCTTACTTCGGTACAAATGAAGGTGTTGCTGGCGGTGGAAACCATCTATATAACGGTATTGCAAGAAACCAATGCGATAATTTCTGGATGATTAAATCTACAAATAAAGGAACATCATGGACTGGTATTCCAATTGCTGTTGATGGTGATACTTCATTATTATCAAACACTTACACTGCATTTATCGATACAATATCATATACAGTTAGTGGAACAACTTATAATGTTGTTTATAATAAGAATGTCGACTTCAAATTCGCTCCATTATTCGAGAACTTTGGACAGGTTGATTTAGCACTTGATAATAGCGGTAATGCTTATGCTGTTGCTAATGGTTACGGTTTAGCTGTTAAAAACATAGTAGTTACAAGACCTGGAACCACAAATGTATTTGATACAGTACTTGTTTCCGGTGGGAACATATTCCCTGTTATTTTCTGGTCATCTGCTACAAATACCTGGAAATCAATTGGTTTACCATTAATTGATACATTACAGGATGTTGGTACTTATTATCCAACAAATAGTATTGGTCAGGCTTATCCATCAGTATCAGTAACTCCTGATGGTAAATTTATTTTTGTTACATGGACTGCTCCACAAACAACAAGTAATAAATTAGATACAGCAGCTGGTTACTACTGGAGAGATATGTATTATAATTTCTCTACAAATGGTGGAACCACCTGGTCAGGTCCGACTTTACTTAAAGGTGAAAAGAACAGATCTGAATGCTTCGGACACGCATCACAACACTTGCAGGTTGTAACCGGTGCAAATCCAAAATGGGTTGCTCACATTGTTTACTTAAGTGACTTAGAAACAACAGTTGGTCCTTTCTCAAGTGTTTACACAAACAATCCAATCATTTACAGAACTGTTAGTGGACCACTTGTAGGAGTAGAAGATGGTAATGTTGTTAGTTCATATGAACTTTCACAGAACTATCCAAATCCATTTAACCCAAGCACTGCAATTAAATTCAATATTGGCCAGAGAAATCTTGTTACATTGAAAGTATTTGATGTTCTTGGAAGAGAAGTAAGTACATTAGTTAATGAAGTTAAAGATGCTGGAAATTATGAAATTAATTTCAATGCTTCGAACCTTGCATCTGGTATGTATTTCTATACGATCAATGCTGGTAACTTCTCAGCTACAAAGAAAATGATGTTAATTAAATAACTAATTTTATATTGATTGGACAGATTCCGCTCTGGAATCTGTCCGGTCTTATATTCTTATTATAGTCACCAATCCCTTTAAATTTTAATTCGGTGAGGTAAAGATGAAAAAAATTATTTACACTATTTCGATTATTATATGCTTGGTTTCGGGCATTTTTGCACAAAGCGGTGTCGGAAAATTAAGCGGAAAAATTATTGATGCAATAACAAAAGAACCTCTTATCGGTGCAAACGTTGTTGTATTAAATACCCAACTTGGTGCTGCTACCAATGTTGAAGGAGATTATTTTGTTTTAAATATAACTCCTGGAACTTATGATGTGCAGATTACCTATGTAGGTTATGCAAAAAGAATCATAAAAGGAGTAAGAATTGTTGCCGGTATTACTTATCAATTAGATGCTGATTTGTCCTCCGATTTTACGACAGATGAGGTTACAATTGTCGGCAAAAAGTTTTTTGAAGAAAAATCAACAAATACAACTAAGGTGCTTGATGCTAATGAAATTAGCAAGGTTCCTGTAAAAGGCGTTGAAAATCTTGCATCTATGAACGCCGGTGTTGTAATGACCGAAGGCAGCGGAGGTTCAAGTGGTAACGCTACTATCAACGTTCGAGGTGGTAGAGGCGGAGAAGTTCTTTACATTGTTGATGGTGTACCGCAGAATGATGCTTATACCGGTGCAAACTATTCACAGGTTAGTAATGCTGCTATTGAACAAATTTCGTTTCAGATTGGAGGATTTGAAGCAAAATATGGTCAATCCCAGTCTGGCATTGTTAACGTTACAACAAAGTCTGGATCTGCAGATTATAACTTCTTTACAGATCTTATGACTTCAACATTTACTGATGATTATGGTTATAACTTATATACCGCAACTCTTGGAGGACCAATAATTCCAGGCGAATCAAAGCATACTTTTTTCATATCTGGTGAAAGAGGCTGGTTTGCTGATGCGAATCCAAGAGCAGTAGGTATAGATTTTAAATCAATTAATTATTCTTCAAATAAACTTCCTGATAATGAGGCAAGTGTTTGGAGATATACTGCAAGGACTACTCACTATCTTGGTGATTTTGTAATTAGACTGGGCGCTAATATAAACACTCGTGATTTCAGAGGATACACTCACACTTATGCAAAACAAAATTCTATGCATAACCCAAGAACAAAACGTGAGAACTATTCCTTTAGTGGAAAAATTTCTCAGAACATCAGTTCAAATTCTTTTTGGAATTTAAACGTAGGTTATAGAATATATAACCAGGAGAGCGGTGATGGGGTTTTCTTCAATAACCTTAGTGCCTACGGAGATAGTCTTGAAAACGCAAAATTAGGTGTAACTTTACCGTATTGGGGTGCAAGAATATCATTTGATGAATATGGAATATTTGCAAAGTACGGTAGAGTATCTAATGCATATAGTTTAATGAATAATAATACTCTTACTGCTGATCTCGATTTTACTTCACAGGTTGGTTCTCACCTTGTCGAAGTTGGTGGTGGCATGCAATATAATGTGCTTAGATTATTTTCTCTTGGCGGAGTTGCTACTCTTGCAACAGATAATTTGAGAAATTTATCAGAAGTTGATAAATTTACAAGAATGCAGCCAACAGTATTTGGATATGATGTTACCGGTAAAACAAAGACTGGTAAAGGAAGTCAATACGAACCAAAATATCCTTTACTTGCCTACGCTTATGTTCAGGATAGGTTTGAGCTTTCTGATATGGTTCTCAATGTTGGTCTTCGTATGGATTACTTTGATACCAAAGCTGATATTATCAGAAATCCGAATCTTCCATTTGCTGGCGGTTCTGATCCAAATGGATATGATCCAGGTGACTTTGAGACAAAGAAACCAGAATTTTATATTTCACCAAGAATTGGTTTAGGTTTTCCTGTAACTGAAAATACAGTATTTCATGCTCAGTACGGTAAGTTTATTCAGCAACCTTCCCTAGACCAGTTATATACCACTGTTTATGATTTAAATTTCTTAATTACTGATAACAACTGGAGTTTAAATACTGGACACGTTGGTAGCGAAGTTACAACACAGTATGAAATTGGTTTCAGACAGGTTATCGCTAATATGGCAGCATTGAATGTAACTGCATTCTACAAAAATACTCGTGGCTTAGTTAATACTGCTACAGTATTTTACCAGAGGACTGCCGGTGGTGAACTTTTAAGATATATAACCCCAACCAATACAGATTTTGGAACAGTAAAAGGTTTGGCTTTATCTCTTGATATAACCAAGTTGAGCCTTATTTCAATCTCAATAGATTATACTTATTCTTTATCTGAAGGGACAGGGTCATCAACCACGTCATCATTTACAGCAGCATTTAGAAATGTGAATGGTGAAATTCCAAAGGTTATAGCACCTCTTGATTTCGATCAGAGACATACCGGTGTTATAAACCTTGACTTCAGCACACCTGAAGGTTCATATGGTATATTTGAAATGCTAAGTGCTAACTTGTTATTCAGATTCAATAGCGGAAGACCTTATACACCGCTTGAGTCTCAGGACTTAACCGCTGGTACTACAAACTATGGTAATACCAAAGGTTATGTAAACTCTGCATATGGTCCAGGTAATTTTAGAGTTGATTTAAAGATAGAAAAATCTTTCCGCTTATGGAAGACTCTTATTACTCCTTATATCTGGATTGAAAACTTATTTGATGCTGATAATCCAATCACTGTTTATCAATCAACAGGAGATGCATATTCAACCGGATATCTTTCTTCAAAAGAAGGACAAACGCAAATTAAAGATAAAGGTATGAATTGGGCTTATGATTATATGTCCCTTGAAAGAAATCCATTCAACTTTGGTATTCCAAGACAAATCAAAGTTGGATTAAAAGTCAACTTTAATAAAATTGAATTCTAATTGAGAGGAATGTTGACAATGAAAAAAATACACATTTATATGAAATTTTTATTAATCCCTTTACTTGTTTTTCTTATTTCAGCAAATAACTTTGCTGGTGGAGATAAGTCCGGGAAAAATAACAATCAAAATAGACCACTCGAAATCAAAGGTGATGCATACAGAATGTTTATAAATAATCTGGATGTACCAATGAACAAAACCGGAGTGCTTGGTGATGTATCCGTAGGTATTGGTGGAGGCACTGCATATTCAGGTGGGCAAATAGATGGAGTAACCTTCCTCTATTCCGGCGGTTTCTATATGAGTGGACAAACTAATGGACTTATGTGGGCAAATGCTGTTGCATCAGCTTCACGTGTACAGGACTATGTTGCTGGTACCACCAAATATGGCAGAAACGACTCCCGAAATAAAATTTATATTGTTCGCCAAACTGATGGAGATTTCTCCGATAGCTGGGAAGAATGGAAAGCAGCTGTTGCTTTAGGAGCTTATTTCTATGATGGCGATGGCGATGGCAATTACAATCCAGTTGACTTAAATGGCAACGGTAAATGGGATCCAACAGAAGACAGACCTGATTTATTAGGTGACGAAACTGTTTGGTGCGTTTACAGTGATGGTGTAGATGCAGCATTAAGAAGATTTAATGATGTCGATCCGCAAGGAATAGATGTTAGACAAACTGTATTCGCTTTCAACTCCAAAGGTGTTGTTGGAAATATGCTTTTCGTAAGATATAGTATTCTAAATACTGGGTCAGTTGCTGATGTGATGGATTCAGTTTATTTTGGAGTATGGGCAGATCCTGATCTTGGCGATGCTTATGATGACCTTGTCGGCTGCGATGTAAGCTTAAATGCTGGATTTGTTTATAATGATAAAGATGACCAAAATTTTGGAATTAATCCTCCTTGTTTCTTAATTGACTTTTTCCAGGGACCTATAGCATATGTTCCGGGAGAATCATTTACAGATGTTAATAGCAATGGAGTATATGATGCAGGAGTAGATATTCCACTTGATACAGCTCATAATGTGCAAGGACAGGTTCGTGGTATTGGAAAATATCCCGGTGCTACTAACTTAGGATTATCTTCATTCGTTCATTATATGCAAAGTGATCCACGTCTTGGTGATCCAAACACTCGTTTTGAAGCTCGTAATTATATGATTGGACAGGATAAGATTGGTGGTCAGCTTGATCCTTGTACATGGGCTTTTGGAACAGTTAAACCAGGTGGTGTTCCTTGTGGACAATTAGATAAAAGATACTGGTATTCTGGTGACCCTGTAAAAGATACTGGCTGGATTAATAACACTCCAAAAGATCAACGTTTAATGTTAAACACTGGTCCTTTCAAATTAGAAAAAGGAAAACCGGTTGATATAGTAGCTGCTTATGTAGTTGCTCGTGGCACAAATGCTTTGAATAGTATTACTAAAACGAAGGAATATGATAAAGTTGCTCAAATAGTATTTGATGCAAACTTCCCATCACCTCCACCTCCACCTCCTGTTCAGGCAACCGCACAAACAGGTGATGGTTTTATAGCTTTACAATGGTCTACTAATAAACAAGTATCCTATAAGGCTGTTGATACAGTTCTTGATATTGACAGAAGATTTAAAGGTTATTATGTAACCGCTTACAAAACAAATTCCAAACAGGATAAAGTTAATGGAATAGTAAATTCTAAAGAAATGATATTTTACGATTTAGCAGATTCAATCGTAAATATCTATGCTAAATATCCACATGGTGGAACTATTTTGTTAAGATCAGAAGCTGAAAACAAATTAGATTCAGCACTTTATGCGGATCCTACAACTGGTAGAATAAGATTTGTAATTGATAAAGATCCTTTCACTGATGAACCTTTAATTAAGGGGCATGAATATTATTTCACAGTAACTACTTATACGCTCAACCATAGAGTGATGAGAGTAAAAGGAAACGATACCCTGTATGGTCCTAAAGGTGATTATATGGACCTTAATGCTGGTGGCGGTATGGAAGAATTTGAAACAGCAATTATTAAAGTTGTTTATGGTGATAATGAATTCTCTCCACAAGTATTAGGTGCCAGCGGTGAATCAAAGGGCTCATACAATGATGGTGCAGTTACTTATCTTGTAGTTGAAAAAGATAAATTAACAGGTGATCAATATAAGGTTGAATTCTTCAAAGATTCTTTAGCACCATTCAATGATGCTTATAAACCTTTCTGGAGATTAAAGAATATTACTAAAAATACAACTTTAATTGATTCTTCAAAGAACTATGATTACGATACGACAATGTTTGCAGGCAAAGTTGTTGAAGGATTTATTCCAAAGGTTAAAGAAGTAACTCCGACTATCGGATTATCCTCTTCTGAAGTTACATATACACCGAATGCAAACATATGGTATGATAAATTTGCTACAACTACAACGGGTGTAGGTGTTTATTATGTTGGATATGATATCCCTCAAGGTTCCTCTTTAGCTTACCTTGATCGTGTCAGCACAGCTAGATCCAATGTAATTACAGCAGATAAATTAAGGAAAATTGAAATTCGTTTTGGAACAACAGGTAAAGCTTATCGTTACCTGAATGGATATAAAGGAAATTTCATAACTTACAAAACTTTCTTTACTTATGCTGAGGGAGTAAAATCTGCTGATACAACAGGCAGAGGAGCAGTAGGAAACTGGGATGCTGTTAATGACAGAGCTAATGGCTTTGTTGATGTACCTTTCACTGCCTGGGTAGTTGATGATAAGTTAAAAGAAACTTACCAGCTTGCGGTAGGCTTTATTGAAGCTTCTGAACAACTTGGTGGTAATCCTGATGGAAATTGGGATCCGGGTGATTCATTAGCATTAAGTTATGAATTAATTGCAATTTTTGATGCACCTTATGACGCTACTGGAAGTCAATGGGAATATACTGGTAAATATTCTGGCAGCACACAATATGCTGATATTATTAAAGGTTGGACTGTTGCAGATACAACCTTACCTTACGCTCAAAGAAGAATAGCTAAATCACCTTGGTTTAATTCAATGTACGTAGTTGGATTGTCTAAACTTAGTCCTTCTAAGTTCTATACATCAGGTGATAAGATGACTATTCCCGTTACAACATATCCTTACAATAGTTCATCCAACTTCGTCTTTAAGACAAAGTTAGGCGGGGATTTGACTGAAACTGAACGTAAAGAACTGTTTAACAAAGTAAACGTATTCCCAAATCCACTGTTTGCATATAATCCTGCAACAAGTTATAATGCATCTACAAATCCTGATGATGCGTTTGTTACTTTCTCTAATTTACCAACGGATGTAACTATAAAAATATTTACACTTTCTGGTACATTAATAAGAACATTAACAACTACTGACAAATCGTCACCAACTTCACCATTTTTAAGATGGGATTTACAAAATCAAGATGGTTTACGAGTTGCATCAGGAATGTACCTGGCGATAGTATCCGCTCCCGGTTACGGCGAGAAGATATTGAAGTTTGCGATAATTATGCCACAGAAACAAATTCAAAGATTCTAGATTAATATTCGCAGCAGCTGATATTTTATCGGCTGCTGTGAAATTATAGAAGAAATGGAGAAATTAAAATGAAAAGAATGATAATATTTCTAATCTTGGTTGTCGTTAACATATCTCTTTTTGCTGGTGATCCATCAAGAAAAGGTACAACAGGAGCAGAACAGTTATTAATACCTGTTGGTGCTAGAAGTATTGCAACAGGTGGTGCTTTCATATCTAATGTAATTGGACTTGAAGCATTATACTATAATCCTGCAGGTCTGGATGTTTCCCAGCGCAGTGAAGCTATGTTTAGTCAGATGTCTTATTTAGCAGATATTAATATTTCTTATTTTGCTATTGGAACATCTCTTGGTAGTTTTGGTTCTTTGGCTTTAAGTTTTAAAACTATGGACTTTGGTGATATTCCAGTTACAACTTTCGAAGCTCCTGATGGAACAGGTTCATCATATTCGCCAAGTTTTATTACTGCCGGACTAACTTACTCAAAAATTATTACTGATAGAGTTACAATCGGTGTGAATGCAAAAGTCATAAGCGAAACAATTATGAATGCAAGTGCAGTTGGGTTTGCTCTTGATTTTGGAGTTCAGTATAGATTCCAGCAAAACCTTTCAATTGGTGCAGCTGTAAAAAATATTGGAACTAATATGCAATACACCGGTCAGGATTTACAGGGAAAAACATCAATCCCATTAAGTCAACCTGGTTCAATAAATGGTACATTTGAAGCTGTTACAGAAACATTTCAAATTCCAAGTTTCTTTGAATTAAGTGTGGCTTATCAATATCCTATTAACGAACAAAATGAAATTATGGTTGGAACAACCTTCGTAAATAACAATGCACTCGAAGATCAGATTCGTTTTGGTTTAGAGTATGGATTTATGAAAAACTTCTTTGTTCGTGGTGGTTATAATTTACAACTCCAAAATCAATCGCAGTCAATTTATGGATTAACTTTTGGTGCTGGTGTTGATTATAACTTCTCTGATGAAATTGGGATCGTATTTGACTATGCTTTCCAGCAGGTTAAAGAATTTCCAAATCCTAACCATGTTTTCACTGTTAAATTATCATTACAGTAGAACAAGCATTTTTTTTATCAGGCGTCTAAGTTATTTAGACGCCTTTTTTATTTAGTTAAATTGCAATATTATGAAGACAAGACTAATTATAATTCTTTTAATTTATTTGGTAACAAATTCGTTTACTCAATCAAACTTTCGTTTTGATTGGGACTATGCTCGCTTCAATTATGATGACAGCAGCAGTTATCTTGAAATTTATTATTCTTTTTATCAACCCGATTTTAAAATTGTTTCTGATGATAGTTCAAAATTTATTCAGGGTGCATTCAGAATTATTCTTACACAAGAAAATAACCTTGATGTTTTGATGAATAAAGAATATCAGTTTAAATCAATTATTATTGAAGATAATTCAAACCAATCAAAAAGCTTAATCGGAAATCTTGGTTTTGTTATTCAACCAGGAAAATATTTATGTACTTTGATAGGAAGAGATATAAACAATAATGCTTCTATTGATTCTGTAAAATTTTCTCTTCAGATTTTTCCAAAAGTCAAAGAAAAAATAAGCATTAGTGATATTCAACTTGCTAGTTCCATTGTTCAAAGTGAACAGACGAACTCGGTATTTTATAAAAACAGTTACGAGGTAGTGCCAAATCCCACTTTTATCTATGGACAGAATTGCCCTGTATTATATTTCTATACGGAAATTTATAATGTAATGTCAAATGCAAAAAGTGAATTGTTAAAAGTTGAACAAATTTTGTTTAATTCTAATAATATATCTGTAATAAAGAAAAGCAGATTTATTTCCCGGAAAAAACCTGATGTAGTAGAAGCTGGTGCGTTGAATGTTTCAAAAATTCCCTCCGGTACTTATACGTTAATTATTGCCGTCTCGGATTCACTTTTGAATTCATCTACATTAACTTCCAGAAAAATTTATATTTACAATCCTGGAATAATTGATACTATGCAGCAGCAAGCTGTACAGAACGATGTTTTGTCATCAGAATATGGCTCAATGGAAGAAGATGAACTGAATGAATCATATGCAGTTTCAAAATATATCGCAACTTCTCAGGAAGTTGACAAATGGTCTAAGCTAAAAGATGTTGAAGGGAAGCGTAACTTCTTATTTGAATTCTGGAAGAAGCGTGATGAAATAGCATTTACGCCACAAAATGAATTTAAAATGGAGTATCTGAAGCGAGTTGATTATACAAACGCCAAGTTCTCTACCATCACTAAAAAAGGCTGGAGAAGCGATAGAGGAAGAGTATATATAATGTATGGAGAACCCAGTGAGATTGAAAGGTTTCCGAACCAGGTTGATACTAAACCTTATGAAATCTGGCATTATAATTCTCTTGAAGGAGGAGTAATTTTTGTCTTTGCCGATATTACAGGATTTTCTGATTATACTTTAATTCATTCAACTTTACGAGGTGAATTGAGAGATGACGACTGGACAAGACGTATAGCTACAAATTAAGTGCTGTTAATTTGATTGAAGAACCAGTTAGAATATTTTTTATTTATATTATTAAGCCGCTTTGTCTGTTTAATAGGTTTAACTAAAGCAAGAAAATTTGCCAGGTTGCTGGCATTTTTCTTCTTTTATATTATTCCAATCCGAAAAAAAATTGTTTTTAAAAATCTTCATCTTGCATTTCCCTCTGAAAGCGAAACAGAAATAAAAACAATTGCGTATAATTCCTATATTAGCTTTGCTATCTCCTTAGTTGAAATATTAAGTCTGCCCGTTATTTCAGATGAAGAAATGAAAAGATTTGTTAGGTTCGATAACATTTCAATGATCAGGGAAAAATTTGAATTGGGAAAAGGAGTTGTGTTGTTATCAGGACATTTTGGCAACTGGGAATTTTGTGCTTTATCATCAAGTTTACAAGTTGGAATACCTTTCAATGTTGTTGTTAAAAATCAGAGAAATCCTTTTGTAAATAACTGGATGACTGAAATGAGAGAAAAATGGATAAATAAAGTTATTCCACTTGGTGCTTCAATCCGACAGGTTTATAAAGCATTGCTTGAAAAAAATATAATTGCAATGGTTGCCGATCAAAGAGGTCCTGCTGATGCAACTACAGTGAATATGTTTGGAATAAAATCGGCTGCTTATACTGGACCTGCTGTATTAGCATTAAAAAATAATTCTCCTATTTTAATTGGGTTAACTGTAAGGCAGAAAGATTATACTTATAAAATTACTCTTGAAGAGATTGACTACAAAGAATTGACTGGCAGCGAAGAAGAAAAAGTAAATGTGTTAACACAGTGTTATGCTTCAATTCTTGAAAAATATATCAGAAAAAATCCAGAACAATGGTTCTGGATGCATAACAGGTGGAAGTATTGATTAATACAATTGAAAAAATAATAATTCTTCAAACGGCCTTTATTGGTGATTGTATTCTTACTTTGCCATTGATTCAAAAGTTAAAAGAAAAATATCCCGATTCAGAAATAGATGTTATCACTATTCCTAAAAGTAAAGAAATATTTGAATCTTCTCCGTTTGTAAATAATGTTATAGTTCTTGATAAAAAAGGAAAACACAGATCAATTCTAAGTATAATTAAATTTGCAAAAGAATTAAAAAAGAAAAATTATACAAAACTAATTTCTCCGCATCGCTCTTTTCGTTCTGCTTTAATTACCATATTTAGTGGAATAAATGATACTTATGGATTTAATACCAGCAGCATTCCGTTCGCATATAGAGCAACTGTTCATTATGATTATAAGAGTCATGAAGTAAAAAGAAATTTATCTTTTGTGGATAATTGTGAATATGAAAAATGGAAAGTTTTGCCGATAATTAAATGTTCAAATGAGTCATTGCAAAAAATTAATGAATTCATAACTTCATTAAAAAGTGAAAAATTAATTGCAATTTCGCCTGGAAGTGAATGGATGACAAAAAAATATCCATCTAAATATTATTCGAAAGTAATTCAACATCTTGTTGAAAAAGAATATAAAATCATTTTAATTGGTTCAAACAGAGAAATGGAGTTGTGCAACGAGGTGCGATCAGGATTAGAAGAAAATGTAATCAACTCTGCCGGAAAATTTACAATTCCTGAAAGTGTGGAATTATTAAGACATTGTAAATTGCTTGTAACAAATGATAGCGCTCCAACACATATGGGAATGGCGGCTGGAATTAAAGTGCTGACAATTTATGTTTCAACTGTGCCAGGTTTTGGATTCTATCCTTACAGTAATGGCAGTGATTATATTTCTCTAGAAGTTAAATGTAAACCTTGCGGTATTCATGGATATAATGAATGTCCGCTAAATCATTTTGATTGTGGAAAAAATCTTTTACCGGAAACCATAATAAACAAAATTGAAGATATGTTGAGATGAGTTATACATCATTAAATATTAATATTGATAGACATCCAAGAATTGCTGTAAAAACTATTACCCAACTTTTTGAAGAAAATAAAACTTTCATTTATCCAACAGATACAATTTATGGAATAGGAGGAAATCCCTTCAATGAAAGTGTGATAGAAGAAATAAATAGAATAAAAATGCGAGACGAAAGTAAAAGTTATATTTTATTAGTCGGTAATCTGGAAATTCTCTCGAAATATGTGGAGTTTCACAATAAGTTGCATAAGAATTTTTTGCTAGCTATATGGCCTGCTCCTGTTTCTGTTGTTCTTAATATAAAGAAAAAATTTATTAAAGAGTTCAATAGAGAAAATATAGCTTTTCGAATTCCTGCAAATAAATTTTGCCTTAATTTTTTATCTGTGATTAATTGTCCGGTTATCTCAACAAGCGTTAACCGGAAAGATGAAAAACCCATTGAAAATTTTAAAATCATAAAAAGAAATTTTGGTAATCAAGTTGATGGGATATTTTATTCTTCTCGAAAAAAATCTAAATTTGCATCTACGGTGATAGATTTGACAAAAGAAAAACCGTTGCTTTTAAGAGAAGGAAAATATAGTTTTGAAATGATTAATAAAGTATTTAGTTCTATAATTTGTAAATGAAAAATAAGTTCAAAGATTTCTTTAATTATAAAATAATGGTTGTCCCGGGGACAATTAATTCAAATACTAAAACAATCTCTGCTTTAAAAAGTATAATCATTACTATAACATATACTTTACTAATTCTTGGATTATCATACATCGTATTTGGTTATACTCCATTGAATTATTATCTGCCCCACCAAGATGTTGAAGGCAGCAGAGAATACCAGATAAAACAGTTGGATGAGAAAGTCTTAAAACTGCTTAACGAAGTTGAAAAGTTAAAAACTTCTAATGAAAGATTGAAGAAAGCAATTTTACTGGCTGATTCAAATGCTTTTTCTAAACCTGGCGCAGCATTGTACGAAAATTTCAATAAAAATTTTTTAATGACAGGTAGTGTATTTATTCCTTTTAAAAAATTTATTTATAAATTTTTATTTCAAAACGAAGGCGTAAGCTTTATTAAACCAATTAATGGTTATATAAGCCAGGAATTTAATCCTGATTATGGGCATTACGGGATTGATTTTTCTGCCAAAGTTGGAAGTCCGGTGGTTGCTGCCGCAAACGGGTACGTTGTTTTTGCTGATTATACAGTCAATGATGGTTTTATGATTATTCTTCTTCACAATGAAGGTTATATAACAGTATATAAACATTGTTCGGCAATCAATAAGAATATAAGAGATAATGTGATACAGGGAGAACTGATAGCTTTAAGTGGAGATACCGGAAGATTATCGCACGGTCCACATTTACACTTCGAAGTTTGGAAAGATGGACATTTGATTAATCCGAAGAAATTATTTATTAACTAAATCATGGTTTATTAATATGAAGATATTAAACGCAAATACAGACCCAAATGAACTAAGCATAATTAGTGCTGGAGTAGAAATAAAAGGAGATATAAATTCAAATCATAATATCCGTATTGATGGTAAAGTTAACGGTAATGTCAATGCTGAGGGAAATTTTATTCTTGGTGAAAGTGGTGAAATAAAAGGACACGTTAAAGGAAAAAATATAACTATTGGTGGTAAAATAGAGGGAACTGTTATTTCAAAAGAAAAACTTATTTTAGAGTCAAAGGCTGAATTGATAGGAGATTTATCTGCGCAAATTCTTGTTATTCAGGAAGGTGCCCATTTTGAAGGAAAAAGTAAAATGGGATTAAATGACAATTCATTACTTAAAGAATGACCAAAGAAAATAATAATAGTTCCAGCGTTATTAAAGATGTTGCTCCATATCTTGGATTAGGAGGACAACTGGCAGCTACTATTGTTATAATGGTTTTTATAGGAAACTGGCTCGATAAAAAATTTGATACTTCACCCTTATACGTTTTAATTTTTGGAATACTTGGAATTTTTTCAGGCATGTACAATCTTATTAAAACTGTACTTTCAATTGATAAAAAAAAGCAGAAAAATGAAGATAAAGAAGCTAATTCTTAATAATGTTTTTCTTTCAGGCAATATAGTTGTGTTAATAACGGTTCTTTTCCTGTTTGACAAATTGGAGCAAATCGTTTATTTTTCTATCGTTTCTGCGGTATTTTTAGCATTAATTAACTTTTTATCAGGAATTTACCTGATTAAAAAAGGAATCGACAGGAATGATAAACAGTTCTTTATGCTGATTTTTGGAGGAATGGTTTTACGCCTTTTTCTCGTTTTATTACTTATAATCATTGGCTTAAAATTCTTGTTTCTAAGCCAATATTACTTTATTTTTACACTCTTTATTTTTTATTTTTATTTTCAAGTAGTAGAAATTTATCACATAAATCAATCAGGAAACAGGATTTCTATAAAAAATTGAATGGATAATCAAATTACTCAGGTTGTAGCAGATACAATAAAACATACACAAGGACGTTCTAGTGGAGATAACTGGATAATGCACCACATTATGGATGGTAATTATCTGGACTTTACTCCTTTGGGGAAAGTATATCTTCCGCATCTGCAATTATTTGGAATTGATATCTCAATCACCAGACATGTATTTTTTATGTGGATTGTGGTTTTTATTCTTCTACTTATTTTACTTAAAGTTTCCCGTGGTTATAAAAAGTCTTTAGTGCCAAAAGGGATTGCAAATCTTTTTGAAGTTTTTATTGTTTTCGTTAAAGATGAGATTGCAAAACCAACCATCGGAAAAGGTTATGAGAGGTTCCTGCCATATTTGCTTACGGCTTTCTTTTTTATTCTTGTAGCTAATTTTTTTGGGTTAATTCCTTTTACTGCTACTGTTACTAGTAATATTTCTATTACTGCAGTGTTGGCTACGTTTTCATTTATAGTGATTCAGTATGGCGGAATAAAAAAGAATGGTTTATTTGGCTATTTCAAAGGCTTGATCCCGCATGGGGTTCCGGTGTTCCTTTTGCCTATAATGCTTGTGGTTGAAATACTTGGATTATTCACAAAACCTTTTGCATTAGCTGTTCGTCTTTTTGCAAATATGACAGCAGGGCACATTGTTATTTTTGCCCTTATCAGTTTAATTTTTGTTATGAAAACTTATTTCGTTTCACCTTTATCGGTTGGAATGGCTTTGTTTATTTACTTTTTAGAAATATTAGTCGCATTATTACAGGCTTATATTTTTACAATGCTGTCATCTTTATTTATTGGGATGGCAGTACATCAGGATCATTAAATTTTTAATTAAAAAAAGGAGTAATATATGGATTTCGCATATTTAGCAGCAGGACTTGGAGCAGGATTAACAATTCTTGGTGGTGCATTTGGAATTGGAAAACTTGCAGCCGCAGCAATGGAAGCCAGCGGTCGTCAACCTGAAGCTGCCGGTGCAATCAGAACCTCTATGATTATTGCAGCTGCTTTAATTGAAGGTATCTCTTTATTCGCATTGGTTATCTGCTTCTTATTAGCAGGTAAATAAGTAAATTTAGTTCCCATAAATTTTTCGGGAAAGTAAGCTATGATTGCAAATATTTTATTAGCTTTTTCGTTCTTTTATAAATCTGAGGGCGAATCTGGCGGCGGGAGTCTTCTTGCTGTAAATCCGGGATTGGCATTCTGGACAGTAATCACTTTTATTCTTCTATTATTCATTCTTAAAAAAGTTGCGTGGAAACCAATTCTTACTGCACTTGATGAAAGAGAAAAGAAAATAAAAGAATCTTTAGATATGGCTGACAAAGCTAAAGAAGAAGCTCAGAAGTTAATTGAAGAGAATAAACAAAATCTTCTTAAAGCCGAAGAAGAAGCAAAAAAAATTATCGACCAGGGGCGTCTTTATGCTGAAAAATTAAAAACTCAGTTAATTGATGAAAGTAAAATTCAGGCACAAAAATTAATTGAGAATGCTTCAGCTGAGATTGAAAGAAAAAAAGAAGAGACTTTTAACGAACTGAAAAACCAGATTGCAGAAATTTCCGTGCAGGTTGCTGAAAAAATTCTTAAGCATAATCTTGATAGCAGCCTTCAAAAAAATATTATTGATGGATATATAAAAGAGATACAAAAAAACTGATGATTCTAAACAAGGTTTCAAATAAATACGCTGCTTCTCTTCTTGAGATTGTAAACGAAAAGAAAATTGATACACTCATTCTTAAAGATGTTGAGATGGTAATTGATTTGTTCGATTCATCACCTCAACTTAAAAGAGTAATAGCTAATCCGGTTGTTAAACCTGAAATTAAGCAGAATATTCTTGAAGAAATTTTTAAGAACAAAATATCAAAAGAGCTTTTTGAGTTTATGGTTTTTGTTCTTAAAAAGAACAGAGAAGAGCTTCTTTATGAAATTATTAAATGTTATTTAAATCTCCGTGATGAGTTTCTTGGATTGATTAAAGTTGAAGTTACTGCTTGTGTTAATTTTTCTGAAGAACAGGAAAAACTTCTGATAAAAAAACTTGAAGAAATTTTAAATAAGAAAGTAATTCTCAGTTTTAAAATTGACCCTTCAATTATTGGTGGATTTATTGCAAGAACTAATAATACAGTTATTGATGCTTCTTTGAAGCACCAGCTTGACTCTATTAGAAAACAATTTCTAAAAAGCACTATTGCTTTGAATTGAGAAATTAAAAGGAAAACAAAATGGTAGATGTTAGACCAGATGAAATAACAGCGATTTTAAGAAAACAACTCTCAGGTTTTGATACTGAAGTTGATATTTATGATGTTGGTACTGTCCTGCAGGTTGGTGATGGTATTGCACGCGTTTATGGTTTAAGCAAAGTTATGGCAAGTGAACTCGTAGAGTTTCCTAATGATGTTTTCGGAATGGTGTTAAATCTTGAAGAAGACAGCGTTGGTTGTGTTCTGTTCGGTGATTCGTCACTTGTTAAAGAAGGTGATGTGGTTAAAAGAACCGGACGCGTTGCGTCTATGATGGTGGGAGAAGAAATGCTTGGACGCGTGATTAATCCTCTTGGTATTCCAATGGATGGAAAAGGTCCAATTAGCACCAATAAATTTCTTCCTATTGAAAGAAAAGCTCTTGGAGTTATTGACAGGCAGCCGGTTAAAGAACCATTGCAAACAGGTATTACAGCTATCGATTCAATGATTCCAATTGGTAGAGGTCAAAGAGAATTGATTATTGGTGATCGTCAAACCGGTAAAACAGCGGTTGCAATTGATACTATTATCAATCAAAAATATACTCACACCGAAGAAGCAAAAAATCTTGGTATTAAACCTGTCTACTGTATTTATGTAGCTGTGGGACAAAAGAGTTCAACAGTGGCACAGGTTGTTGCTAAATTGCAGGAACACGGAGCAATGGATTATACAACCGTTGTTGCTGTATCTGCTTCAGAACCAGCACCATTACAATTTATTGCTCCTTATTCTGGCGCTACTCTTGGTGAGTTTTTCAGAGATAGCGGAAGACATGCACTTTGTATTTATGATGATCTATCCAAACAGGCAGCAGCTTACAGAGAATTATCTTTGTTATTAAGAAGACCTCCTGGCAGAGAAGCTTATCCCGGCGATGTATTTTATTTACACTCAAGACTTCTTGAAAGAGCTTCTAAATTAAGTGATGAACTTGGTGGTGGAAGTTTGACTGCTTTACCAGTTATAGAAACTCAACAAGGTGATGTTTCTGCTTATATCCCAACTAACGTTATTTCTATTACAGATGGACAGATTTATCTGGAATCAAATTTGTTTAATGCTGGTGTAAGACCTGCGATTAACGTTGGTATTTCAGTTTCCCGTGTAGGAGGAAATGCACAAAACAAAGCAATGAAAAAAGTTGCGGGAAGTTTAAAACTTGATCTTGCCCAGTATAGAGAACTTGAGGCGTTTGCAAAGTTTGGTTCTGATCTTGATGTATCAACACAAAAAACTCTTGCACGTGGTTCTAGATTGGTTGAATTACTAAAACAGGGACAATATACCCCTATGCCCGTAGAAAAACAGGTTGTAAGCATATTTCTTGGAACAAACGGATTTCTTGATGCAATTTCAATTGTTGATGTAAAAAGATTTGAAAAAGAAATTCATGAATTTATCGAATTAAAATATCCTGAAATCTTTAATCAAATTAGAGATACTAAAATTTTGAGTGATGAAGTAATTGAAATTCTTAAAAAAGCTGCTGAAGAGTTTTTATCTATCTTTAAAAAGAGTTAATTAAATCAGTAATGGCAACATTAAGGGACATAAGAAGAAGAATCAAAGGTGTTCAAAACATCCAGCAGATAACTAAAGCTATGAAAATGATTTCTGCTGTTAAGCTTCGAAAAGCTCAGGAAAGTATTATTAATGCTCGCCCTTATGCAAAGAAAATTTTTCAGAAGCTCGAACATCTTATTTCTGAAGAAGATAAAACCACCAGTCCTTTTATTTTTCAACGTCCTGTTAAAAATGTTCTTGTAGTTGTTGTTACTGCTGATAGAGGCTTGTGTGGTGCTTTTAACACAAACATTATCAAAGAATCAACAAAGTTGATTAACCATGAGTTCGCAGAACAAAATATTAACTCTTTTGTTTATTGTGTTGGAAGAAAAGGATATGATTTCTTTAGAAGAAGAAATTATAATCTTATTGGAAGTACAATTGGTGTTTTCAATTCATTAAAATTTGATACTGCAAAGAAAGTATATTCGGAAATTATTGATGGTTACCTAAATGGTAGTTATGATAGGATAGTTATTGTATATAATGAATTTAAATCAGTAATTCAGCAAAGAATTGTTCGTGAACAATTTTTACCTGTTCCAATAATAAGCGGGAAAAAAGAAATTGAGCATTCAGCAAATTATATTTTTGAACCATCGCAAAAAGAAATTTTTAATTATTTATTACCAAAGCACCTTGATGCACAGTTGTGGAGAATTCTGCTTGAAAGTAACGCTGCAGAATTTGGTGCTAGAATGACAGCGATGGATAATGCTACTTCCAACGCAAAGGAATTAATTAGTTCATTGAAACTTAAATACAACAAGGAAAGACAGGCATCTATTACAAAAGAGCTTCTGGAAGTCGTCAGTGGAGCTAATGCTCTTAAGGAATAATTGAATGTTAGAAGATCTTTCTTTGAAATTAAACGCTGCTCTTAAAAAAGTTACAGGGCAGGGAAAATTAACTGAAAAAAATATCTCGGATACTCTCCGGGAAATAAGACGTGTTCTTTTAGATGCTGATGTTAATTACAAAGTAGCTAAAGAGTTTATCGAAAAAGTAACTCAAAAATCTCTTGGAACAGAAGTATTAGCTTCTATTACACCGGGACAATTGATTACAAAAATTATTTTTGATGAGCTGGTTGAGTTGCTTGGTAATACGAACATCGAACTGAAATTGAATCCAGCGGATGTTACAGTTATAATGATTGTAGGTTTGCAGGGTTCAGGTAAAACGACTTTCTCAGCAAAGCTTGCAAGAAGAATAAAATCTATTGGAAGAAAACCTCTGCTTGTTGCTGCTGATATTTATCGTCCTGCTGCTATTGAACAATTAAAAATTCTTGGACAGCAAAGCAGCATTCCGGTTTTTTCTTTAGGGCAAATTGATCCAAGAGAAATTGCCAAACAGTCGCTTGCTTATGCAAAAGAAAATAATTCAAACACTGTTATAATAGATACTGCAGGAAGACTTCACGTTGATGAAGAAATGATGAATGAAGTTGCAGACCTTAAAAGCATTGTAAAACCTGATGAAACTTTATTTGTCGTTGATTCAATGACAGGACAGGATGCAGTTAATTCAGCAAAAGCTTTTAATGAAAAAGTTGATTTTGATGGAATAGTACTTACAAAACTTGATGGTGATGCTCGTGGTGGTTGTGCATTGTCCATTCGTGCTGTTGTTGGTAAACCCATCAAATATGTAAGTAACGGTGAAAAACTTGATGCACTGGAAGTTTTTTATCCGGATAGACTTGCTTCAAGAATTCTTGGCAAAGGTGATGTAGTTTCTCTTGTGGAAAAAGCACAGGCACATTTTGATGAACTAGAGGCTGAAAAACTTGAAGAAAAGTTAAAGAAAAATAAATTTGATTTTGATGATTTTCTAAAACAGATAAAAATCATAAAAAAAATGGGTTCTCTTTCTTCTCTTGTATCAATGATACCGGGCATTAATCCCGCTATGAAGAATGTGAACGTAGACGACAAACAACTTGTAAAAGTTGAAGCAATAATTAGTTCAATGACTTTGCGCGAAAGACAGGACCCAAAAATATTAAATGGAAACAGGCGAAAAAGAATTGCAAGGGGCAGTGGAACTTCCATACAGGACGTTAATCGTTTGCTTAAGCAATTCCAGGAAATGCAAAGAATGATAACACAATTAAACAAAGGTGGTTTGTTTAATTCTGTAATGAATAAAAAGAATTTTAAATTTAATTGAGTGATAAACTTAGGAGAATATAATTGGCAGTTAAGTTAAGATTAAAAAGAATGGGAAAGAAAAAACAGCCTATTTACAAAATAGTTGCTGCAGATTCCCGTTCACCGCGTGATGGTAAAGTATTAGAAGCAATTGGTAATTACAGCCCAAAAGCTCAACCTCATCTTCTTGAAGTGAAAGAAGACAGAGCGTTGTACTGGCTTGGAGTAGGTGCACAACCTACTGATACCGTTAAAAGCCTTTTGCGTCAGAAGGGGATAATTCTTAAAAGAGAATTTGCGAAAAGAAAACTAACCCCTGAAAAAGTTGAAGCAGAGTTAGAAAACTGGAAAAAGCTTAAAGAAGCATCAGCTGCTAAAAAAGCTACTCCACGCAAGAAAAAAACTAAGTCTGAAAGAGCAGCAGAAGAAAAGGGAGCTGCTTCTGCATAGTTTGCAGTAATTTTTTATTGCTTACTTGTACATTAATTACTGTGCTCCCTATACTCTTTACACGGAGAACAGCGATATGAAAGAGTTCATTGAATTTATTGTAAAAAATCTTGTTACAAATTCAGAAAATATTTCAATAGAAGAAAAAACTTCTGAAGATCAAAAAACTATTACTATAGTTGTTAAAGTTGCAACTGAAGAAATAGGAAAGGTAATAGGAAAAAAAGGAAGAACTGTACAGGCTATCAGAACTTTGCTGGCTGTTGCATCTGCAAAAACTTCTGTAAGATATACGCTTGAAGTTCTTGCTAAAAACGAAAGTTAATTTTGGAAATTGAATATTTCCTCATTGCTAAAGTTTTATCTGTTCATAACAGGGACGGATTTTTACGTGTAATTTCTTATTCTGATTTTCCCGATCGTTTTTTTTCGCTTTCAAAAGTATTTATTGATTTCAATGGTGAAAAAAAAAGATTCAATGTAAGTTCGGTTAAAAAAGAAAAGAATTTTTTCCTATTACAGTTTGAAAATTTTACTTCAAATGAAGACTGTGAAATTTTTCTGGATAAGGAAATTTTTGTAGATAATAATGATGTGGTTAAACCACCACCTTATGTCTTCTTTATTCACGACCTGATTGGAAGCGAAGTGTTTGCTGGTGAGGAGTTTTTAGGAGTGATTGAAGATGTTCTTCAATTATCTGCGAATGACGTTTACGTGGTAAAAAGTTCTGACAATAGAGAAATTCTTATTCCGGCATTAAAAAATTTAATAGTTGAATTTAATGCTGAAGAAAAAAAAATGTTTCTAAATCCTGGGGATTATTTATATAGCGATGAGAATTGATATTGTTAGTGCTGTCCCGGATTTATTAGTGAGTCCTTTGAACACAAGTATACTGGGAAGAGCCCAAAAGAAAAATAAAATTGAAATAGTGTTGCATAATTTAAGAGATTATGCTCGCGATAAACATAAAACAATTGATGATAAAGCGTTCGGTGGTGGAGCAGGAATGCTTCTTAAACCTGAACCGTTCTTTGAATGTATTGAAAAGTTGTTAGAGCAAAGAAAGTATGATAGAATTATTTTCCCTTCTCCAAAAGGGAAAATTTTTAATCAGAAATATGCTAATGAACTATCGCTTTCTGAAAATCTGCTCTTTATTGCAGGACATTACAAGGGTATTGACGAAAGAGTGATAGAGAAATTTGCTACCGATGAAATTTCCATTGGAAATTATGTGCTGAGCGGTGGCGAACTTCCTGTGCTTGTAATTGCAGATGCAATTATTCGTTTAATACCGGGAGTGTTAAATGATAGTGAATCAGCGCTTGATGACTCTTTTCAAGATGGTGAAATGATTGCTGCACCAAAATACACACGACCAGCAGAATACAAGGGAATGAAAGTTCCTGATGTTTTGTTAACGGGTAACCATAAAAAAATTAAAGAATGGCAGGAAGAGCAATCAAAAATTTTAACAAATAAATGGAAACAAATAAATAATATTTTGGAGTGAATATGTTTAGCATTAATGAGTATGTTGATCAAAAACCGGTTGTAGAATATCCTAAATTTAAATCCGGCGATCATATTAAAGTTCACGTTAGAGTTATTGAAGGTGATAAAGAAAGAATTCAGCCTTTTGAAGGAGATGTTATAAGTATCAGGGGAAGTAAAGAAAACAAAACTTTTACTGTTCGTAAAATTTCCAGCGGTGTTGGAGTTGAAAGAATATTTCCTTTCAATTCACCAAAGATTGCAAAAATTGAACTCCTGAAAGAAGGTAATGTGCGACGAGCAAAACTTTACTATCTGAGAAACCTTTCAGGAAAGGCTGCAAAGATTAAAAGCAAAAAAACTCAGCAGCAAGCTTCTTAATTTTTAAGCCGCCAAGAGCGGCTTTCTATTTCTTATGAAAATACTTTTACCTGATAATATATTTACTTCTCTGCTTGTTAATAACCTTAACGCCAGATTAAAAAATGAAGTAATAAAACTTCATTCAAGCCTGATTGTAAAAGAGTTGCACAAGTTCGATTCTTCTGTTGCGTTAATTTCAACTTTAGAGCTGCTTAGTAATAGAGAACTTTTTGTATCAAAAAAATTTGGTATTTCTTTCGAAGGTTCATTGTGCAATTCATACATTTATTTTGAACCGGAACAACAAAAGATAACAGATTTATATTTAACAGGTGATGTCTCCTCATCAGAAGTAATCTTAAGTAAGATTCTTTTTGAAGAAAACTTCGATTCAAGAGTTGAACTTCATTTGCAGGCGACAGAAGCCTCGAAAATTAACGGCAGCCGGATTGTTGTAGGTGATAGAAATTTTTCTGATGACCTATTAGGAAGTGGAATTAGCTTTGCAGAGGAAATTATTGAACTAATCTCTCTGCCGTATGTGAATTTTGTATTTGCTTCTCAGAAAAAAGAATTAATTGAAGAATTAGATAAAAATCTTGAAGGGATAGAAGAAAATATTCTTTCAAATTCCGATAAAATAATTCAAACTTTCCCTCTATCCGAAACAGCTATAGGTTTTATTTCTGATAATATTTCTTCAGCAATATATCAGTATGATGAACAGGATGTTGAAGGAATAACTCAGTTACTGCGTTTGCCTTATTATCACCAGATTGTAAACGATATTGTAGAAGTTAATTTTGTTTAATAAAAAAAGCGAAGCAATTTTTTTTACTTCGCCTCTATAAAATTATTTTTTATTCACACAGTTTATTATCTCACCGGTATCCAGATATTTTTTTATTATTCTTACTGTCTCTTCAGCCACGGCAGTTTGTGCCTGCTCTGTTGAAGCACCAATATGATGTGTAACATAAATATTTTTGTTCCCCTGTAATTTGGATTTTACTTCTCCTTCTTTCTGTTCAGGTTCACCTTTGAATACATCAACTGCAGCTCTTATCTTTTTCAATTCTATTGCTTCAAGCAGTGCATCTTCATCAATTATATCTGCGCGGGAAGTATTAACAAGTAGAGTATTAGGTTTCAGATATGAAAATACTTCTTTATTGAACATTCCTTTTGTTTGTGCATTTGCTGGCAAATGAAGAGTAATAATATCGCACTGTGAAAGAAGTTCCTTAAGATCATCAACATAAGTAATACCTGCACCTTCAGTTTTAATAACATCTTTTCCAAGAGTTTTCATTCCAAATGCTTGTGCCCGTTTTGCAACTTCTCTTCCTATTGCTCCGGTTCCAATAATACCAAGAGTTTTTCCGAACAGACCTTCTGCTTTAGAATATTCACCTTTGTTCCATACACCTTTATTGAAATCAGTAACATTATCCGGAATTCTTCTATCAAGTGAAATAATTAAACCCATTGCAAGTTCTGCAACTGCAATTGAGTTCATACCGGGACAGTTTGTAACATATACACCCTTTTCGGTTGCTGCTTTCAGGTCAATATTATTTACACCTGAACCAGCACGGATAATTATTTTAAGATTTGTTCCGCTATTAATTGCAGCAGCATTTACAATTGTTGAGCGGACAATAATCAGATCAACATCCTTTGCTGCTTCAGGAATATCATTCTCTCCAAGTTTGGGAGAATAGATAACTTCACATCCAAGGTCTTTCATCTGTTGAATATGAAGATCAGGGAATTTATCGGCGATTAGAACTTTTAGTTTCATAGAAGACACCTTTCATTTGATTTTAATTAAATTATTAATAAAATTATTTCAACATAGGAATTTTGACATTTTGCTCTTTAGCATTTTTAATTGCTCTTTCGTAGCCGGCATCAACATGCCGCACTATGCCCATTCCTGGGTCGTATGTTAACACGCGTTCAAGTCTTTTTTCTGCTTCAGGGGTTCCATCCGCAACTACTACCATACCTGCATGAATTGAATTTCCAATTCCAACTCCACCTCCATGATGGACAGAAACCCAGCTTGCACCACCAATGCAATTAAGCATTGCATTAAGAATTGGCCAGTCTGCAATTGCATCACTGCCATCAATCATTCCTTCAGTTTCTCTATAAGGTGAAGCAACAGAACCACAGTCAAGATGATCTCTTCCAATAACTATTGGAGCAGAAACTTTTCCGCTTGCTACAAGCTGATTAAATACTTTTCCCATCTTTGCGCGCTCACCATAACCAAGCCAGCAGATACGGGAAGGTAAACCCTGGAAGTGTACTTTCTGCTGAGCTTTTTCAATCCAGTTCTTTAATGATTTATCTTCCGGGAAAGTTTCAATTACTGCTTTATCAGTTTCAAAAATATCTTTTGGATCACCGCTTAAAGCAACCCATCTGAATGGTCCTTTTCCATCACAGAATAATGGTCTTATAAATTCAGGAACAAAACCTGGAATATCAAATGCGTTTTCTACCCCATTAGCTTTTGCTTCACCGCGAATGTTATTACCATAATCAAAAGTGATTGCTCCTTGTTTTTGCATCGCAAGCATTGCATTCAAATGTGTAACTACGGTCTTTCTTGACAGTCTGATATATTCCTCAGGATTATTTTTTCTTAATTCAAGAGCTTGTTCAAATGACATTCCCATTGGAACATAACCATTTAACATATCGTGTGCAGATGTTTGATCCGTTAAAACATCGGGAATAATTTTTCTTTTAAGAATTTCAGGAAGAATTTCTCCTGCATTTCCAACCAGTCCAACTGATAAAGCTTTTTTATTTTTCTTTGCATCAAGGACGAGTTTCAATGCTTCATCAAGATTATCTGTAATCATATCTATATAACCAGTATCAATTCTTTTTTGAATTCTTGATCGGTCGACATCAATCCCAAGGAAAGCTGCACCATTCATTGTTGCAGCAAGCGGTTGAGCGCCACCCATTCCGCCAAGTCCTGCAGTCAGAAGAAATTTTCCTGATAGATCAGAATTAAAATATTTTCTTCCGCACTCTGCAAAAGTTTCATAAGTACCTTGAAGAATTCCTTGTGTACCAATATAAATCCAGCTTCCTGCTGTCATCTGTCCGTACATTGTAAGACCAAGTGCTTCAAGTCTGCGAAACTCATCCCAATTTGCCCAGCGTGGTACAAGCATTGAATTAGAAATTATTACACGTGGTGCATCGGTATGAGTTTTAAAAATACCGACAGGTTTACCCGATTGAACCAGAAGTGTTTCATCAGCTTCAAGTTTTTTTAATGACTCAACAATTGCATCAAACGATTGCCAGTTGCGTGCAGCTTTACCTTTGCCGCCATAGACAATTAATTCGGCAGGATTTTCTGCTACATCAGGATCTAAATTATTCATTATCATCCTCATTGCAGCTTCCTGTATCCAGCCTTTACAAGTAATTCCTTTTCCTCTCGGTGCGTTTATTATTCTTGTCATATTTAATCCGAAAAATGTTTTTCTAATAATGATGAATAAGAAGTAAGCATAGATTTATACATCCACTTTCTGAAGAACCAGCCTTTATTGCTTTCCTTTTTAATGAACTTTACATTTTCTGTTAATTGATTTTTTATCCTGAAAAATTCATCCTTTGTCAGCTTAACCGGTTCAGAATTGCTTTGAAGTTTTTCGAGCACAGAATTAAAAGCTTTGGCTTCAGCAAAAAATTTTTCATCAGTTTGTGTTTGTTTAATAACCTGCTTACAAAATGTAATTAATATTCTTCTTTCGTTCTTGTCAAATTCAAAATTATAATTGCGAAATAGTTTTTTCATATTCTCCTAATTTTTTAATGATAATAATTTCTCCCGCACCTTCTGGTAACCGGGTTTAATCACACTATAAATATATTTTAATCTTTCATTGTAATTAATAAAAGCCGATTTCATTGAGTTGATTGTTATCTTTTCCACATCCTCAAGGTTAAGATTGAATTGTTCAATTGCAGTTACAAATTCTTTTGTCAGTGTGGTGTCACTCATCAATCTGTCATCAGTGTTTATTGTTACTCTGAACTTTGATTTATAAAGTTTTATAAACGGATGATTCTCCAGTTTATCTATTGCACCTGTATGAACATTGCTTAGCAGACACACTTCAATTGGAACGCGAAGGTTAAGAATGTATTGTGCAAGTTCTCCAAGTGAAACAATATTTCCTTCACTGTCTGTAACCATATCTTCAAGAATTCTTGTACCGTGACCAATACGATGAGCACCACACCATTGCAATGCCTGCCATATTGATTCTTTACCAAATGCTTCTCCTGCATGAATTGTGATAAAGAAATTTGAACGCTGACAAAACTGAAATGCTTCAAGATGTTTTTTGGGCGGATACCCGCCTTCTTCACCCGCAAGATCAAATCCTACCACACCTTTATTACGGAAGTTTACTGCAAGCTCTGCAATTTCAAGAGTGTTTTTCATGTTACGCATACCGCAAAGAATCAATCCATAACCAACTCCGAAATCCTGTTTTCCTTTTTCAAGTCCTTCAAGCACTGCATTTACAATATCGTCATAATATAAGCCTTTCGAAGTATGAAACACAGGAGCGAAACGTGTTTCAACATAACATACACCATCCTTTTTCATATCTTGCATCATTTCATACGAAACACGCGTAAGAGCTTCTTTTGTTTGCATAACTGCACAGGTATGTTCAAATCCCTGCAGATACTCTACAAGATTGCCTTTATTAGCCCCGCGATGAAACCATTCAGCAAGCTCTACAGGATCAGTGGTGGGAAGTTTTGTGTACTTTATTTCTTTTGCAAGTTCTATTATTGTTTCAGGTCTCAAACCTCCATCAAGGTGATCGTGCAATAAAACTTTTGGAACAGATTGGATTATTTGTTCAGTCTTCAAAGTGTTTCCTTTTTTTTGTTTCAAAAATATCTTTTTAAAGATGCAAAAACAATTTGTAATTAATGGTATAGGTGAGATTTAATTCTTGCAAATAGTTTTTTTTCTAAAATTTATTTTTGATTAAGTTTAAAGTAAGAATAAAATTAAAAATTATCTGAAAGGCTCTCGATGAATAAATCCTTTCCAAAACAAACCCCTGCAAAAACAGAAAGACGAAATTTTATGCGATCTCTCCTTGGCATAGTTGCAGGGAGTACTGTATTTGGCGGTTTTTCTAAAGTATTTGCAAAAACCCCGAAACAGCCTGAACAAAGACTATGGTCGCCGCGTTTGGGTTCTGACCCATATCTTGGTGAAATTGCACTTGTACCTTACAGTTTAGGGGCACCTTATGGTTGGATGCTCTGTTCTGGACAGACCTTAAATATTTCAACATATAGTGCCTTATATTCTTTAATAGGAACCACATTTGGTGGAAACGGAACATCCACTTTTAATCTGCCCGACCTTAGAGGCAGAGTAGTCATAGGAATTGGACAGGGTACTGGTCTCTCAAACTATAACCTTGGGAATGCTGGTGGTGTTGAAACAGTTACACTTACGGCAAATCAAATCCCTTCGCATTCACATACAGTTGGAACATTAAGCAGTGTGGGAAATTCAGATTCACCCGGTGGAAATTTTATTGCAAAGAACAGTGAAGGTATTGAGCAATTTGGCTCTTCAGTTAATACTTCGCTTGGGTCTTCTGCTATCGGTAATACAGGCGGCGGGCAATCACATTCTAATATGCAGCCATATCTTGCGCTAAGATATATTATTGCAGTTCAGGGTATTTATCCAACCTGGTCTAAAAATAAAGACAATAGTGAATGATGATATTGTCCTATAAAAAACTAAGTTATTTTTTAATAATGTATAAATGAAGAAAAGTTTAATTAAATATTTGAAAGGTTTTCTATGGAAAAATCGAATACAAAACAAACTACAATAAAAACAGAAAGACGAAGTTTTATGCGGTCACTTCTTGGCATAGTTGCAGGAAGCACTGTGCTTGGTAGTCTTTCTAAAACATTTGCAAAAGCACCGGCACAGCCAAAAGAAAAAATTATTACCAAACGTTTAGGTCTTGATCCTTTCATTGGCGAAATTGCAATTGTCCCTTACTCTATGGGTGTTCCTGACGGCTGGCTTGCCTGCAGCGGACAATCACTTTTAATTAGTTCTTACTCGGCTTTATATGCATTAATTGGTGTCACTTATGGTGGCAATGGAACCACTACATTTAATCTCCCTGACCTTAGAGGAAGAGTACCAATAGGAGTTGGGCAGGGTACGGGTCTCTCAAACTATAACCTTGGAAATACAGGTGGTGTTGAAACTGTAACACTTACAACTAATCAAATTCCTTCTCATTCACACACCCTTAACGCATTAAGCAGTATAGGAACTTCCGATACTCCGGGAGGAAACTTTGTTGCAAAGAACAGTGAAGGTGTTAAACAATTTGGAAGTTCAACTGATACTTCGCTTGGTGCTTCTACAATTAGCAATACAGGTGGTGGACAATCGCACACTAATATGCAGCCTTATCTTGCACTAAGATATATTATTGCTGTTCAGGGTATTTTTCCAACCTGGGCGAAAGGTGAACCAGGAGAAGAATGATGTTACAAATAAATAAAATCAGGTTATTAATTTTTACCTGCTTGTTATCAGCATCATTATTTGCTCAAAAAATTTACTGGGTTGATGCTGTTGCAGGTAAGGTTCAATCTGCAAATCTGAATGGTACCGGTTTAGCAGATGTTGTTACCGGTGCAGGGCAAACATTCGGAATTGCTGTTGACCAGACTAATAGCAAAATATACTGGATTGATAATTCATCAGACCAGCTCTATCGTTCCAACTTAGATGGAACAGGTGTTACAGTCTTAATCAATACTGCAACAGGCGGGTATGTTATCCCGCGTGGAATTGCTATTGATGTTACTAATCAAAAAATTTATTGGAGTGATAACGGTACAGGTAAAATAAGAAAAGCCAATTTAGATGGAACTGGTGTTACTGACCTTGTTACCGGACTTTCATCTCCCGGCTTTATTGCTCTTGATCCTACGAACCAGAAACTTTACTGGGCTGATAATGATGTTTCCGTTAAAAAAATAAAAAGATGTAATGCATCTAACGGCTCAAGCATTGAAGATGTTGTAACAGGTCTTGATAATGTTTGGGGCATTGCTCTTGATGTTAACAACAGCACTATTTACTGGATTGATTCTGGTATCGATAAACTTCAGAAAGGTTCTTATTCAGGAACTTTACCTGTTACTAAAGTTGATGTTATTACAGGCTTAACCGGTTCTCAAAGAGGATTATTAATTGATGGTGCAGCAGCAAAAATGTACTGGTCCGATGTTACTAACAGTGCAATTGTCTCTGCAAATGTAAACGGAACAGGAGCTGCAAATCTTGTCTCTTCACTTACATATCCGCAAGGATTATCAATTAACTGGAACTCTGCTTTGCCTGTTGAATTAAGCTTATTCTCTGCTGCAATAAAAAATAATTTTGTAGAACTAAACTGGAAAACAGAAACAGAAGTCAATTCCAATTCTTTTGTTGTTGAAAGAACTTTAGCTGATGAAGTAGCATGGATAAATGCTGGAATAGTAAAAGCAAAAGGAAATTCAAACTCGCCTGTAAAATATTCATTTACTGATGCAAACATTATTTCAGGAAATAAATATCTTTACAGGTTAAAGATGATTGATAACGATGGCTCTTTTTCATATTCAAATGTTGTAGAAGTATCGGCAATACTGCCTGATGAATTTATTCTTGAACAGAATCATCCTAATCCTTTTAATCCTATTACATCAATACGTTATTCTATTCCTCAATCTTTTGTTGGTGGAGTTGTAACATTAAAAATATTTGATAATCTTGGTAATGAAGTTGCATCACTTGTTGAAGAACAAAAATCAGCAGGTGTTTATGAAATAAAATTTGATGCATCAAACTTAGCAAGCGGTACATATGTTTACAGGCTTACTGCAGGAAGTTTTGTGCAATCGAAAAAAATGATTTTACTTAAATGATTAAATAAAGTACGCCATAATAGAAATAGCAGACTGCTATCCTCCTATTTATAAGCCGGCAGATTTTTCCTCTCTGCCGGTTTTTTTTCTGCAAGAAAAATCCTTTTTTTTATTTAAAATTATAATTAAGTTTCGTTTGAAATGTCACACCCCTGTGACGTTTCATTTAAAATAATAGTACCTATACTCCGGCAGGACAAACCTGCCGGTTATTTTTTTAAAAATATTTTTATTAGAAATTTTTTTTTATTAAAAAATTGTATTAATTTTGGAGTAGGCATCACTCCCGTGATGCTTTCTCAAACAAAAATAATAGTACCTATCACTCCGGCAGGATTCCCCCTGCCGGTTATTTTTTTAAATTGATGCTGAAACTAATGTCCTGAGTTTAACATTAACTTTTTCTCAGTCAGTTAAAACTGACGCAATAAACATTTAATATAGTAGTATTGATAAAAGATTTTAAAAGTCACTCTCTTCTTAAGAGAGGGATTTAGGGAGAGTTTGTTGACACTTAAACAACGCTTGTAATAATAAGCAAAACCCATCCTAAATCCTTCCCTTAGGAAGGGAAGGACTTTTAATAGCCCCTT
>CAZHVS010000003.1:87430-254466 GCA_964536015.1 uncultured Ignavibacteriaceae bacterium | reverse complement strand
TTTATGGTGAACCAGCTTAATTTGAAAACAGTGTTCTTATAATCTTTTATAAATTTCGTTTTTTATTTTGCGGAGTGTTTAATTATTTTAAGCACATATTTTTTTTCCCGATTCGTTTTTCTTGAATGAATCACTTTTAATAAGAGTACCACATTGAACTGTAATTAAACTTTATGTTTATTGCAGTCATTTCTAAAAGGATAAAAAAAATAAAATATTTCACAGATTTGAACTATGCTGATGAAATTTTTAATTGAGCTCATCTTTTCTTTTTGCTTAACTGGCACTTTGAATATGAGCTCCTTTTTGTTTTTTGAGTCTCTGACAATACATAATCAGATATAAATTATTAAACTAAAGGTAAATTTGTTTTACCGAAGGCTTAGTTTCTTAAACTAAGGGCAAAATCAATTTATTGAAGGCTTAGTTTCTTAAACTAAGGGCAAAATCAATTTGTTGAAGGCTTAGTTTCTTAAACTAAGGGCAAAATCAATTTGTTGAAGGCTTAGTTTCTTAAACTAAGGACAAAATCAATTTGTTGAAGGCTTAATTTCCGAAACTAAGTGATAAAATTATTTTTTGATTAATTAGTTTTTAAACATAAGACATTAAAAAATCAGATATAGATTCAGTTTAATATTTGCATAGTTGAAAAAAAAGTATGTGAGAAGTTTTTGTCCTAATACCATAAAATCAAATAATTAATTTATTCAACAAAACAAAAGGAGAAAATATGAGTGACAACTCAGAAAACCCATTAGCCCCTGAACCAAAAGAAAAGTCGGCAAAGGGGAATATTCCAACATCGGATTTGGATTTACTTAACACGGCAAAGAACGTATCTGCCAAGTGGCTAAATGAACACCAAATTACACTACTTTGGACAGATGCAAATGTGTTTGCCGCAAAAGTAAGCGAGTATGAACAGGTTCTTAATGCAAGAATTTCGGAAGGAAGCCTGCGTCCGGAAATCTCGAGTGACCTTGCCAATCTTGACAAAGAGATAGATAAAGGAACTGGCTTTCTGAAAGATTATTTGAAAGAACTTTATGGAGATAATGATAAAGCACATTATTCTCAGTACGGAATTGTTAATGTGGGCAAATCGTATCGAATTCCTACAGATAGAGACTTGAGGGTGTCTGCATTAAGTCTTATTCTTGATTCCTTAACTAAAGATGGGCTCAATAACAAAACGTACGGCAGAACTTTTTGGTTAAACATCCAAAGTCAGTACATATCTAAAAAGAATCAGGCACAAAGTATGGATGAATCGGTATCACAGAAAGTTATTACAAAAAACACATTAAAAGATGAAATTAGAAGAACACTTACCGCCCTTGTAAATTCACTTAAGGCAAATTATCCCGATACATACGAATCAGAAATGCGTGTCTGGGGCTTTATGAAAGAAAAATATTAAACTAAATAAAAAGAGATGGGATTTTATTCCCATCTCTAAAATTTATGTTTATGTTCAAACTCATCTTCACAATATAAAATATCTTTTGTTTTAAAATAAATTATCTATTTTAAAACAGTTTAAATAAAAAATATTCAGGAGAAGTTATGTGCAAGTATTTCTTAGCTCTGCTGATATTATTTGCCGGGTGCAAAAAAGAAAACACAACTCAGCCGGAAGCCTCTGCAAATAAGTTACTCGCAAAATGGGAGTGGGTAAAATCTGAAAAAAGCTGACCTGTGTTTATCTTACAAACGCCGCAAACACAAGGTTATAACCATTCAATTGAATTCATAAACGCTACGCAGGTTAACATATATTACAAGGATACTTTGCAAAATACCTGCACTTACGATACACCAGGAAATATAATAAACATCTGAGGAAAACAGGCAACATATCAATTTATTTACGACACCTTAAAATTATGCTATGCTGCCACAGACGGATTTGTGGAGTATTATAAAAAGAAATAAACTGCTAAAATATTAAAATATAATTCAATGCAGGGAATTATAATTTAAGTAATGGCATTTACTTTTACCTGCTAAGTGCTGGAAGTTATACGAAGATGAGAAAAATGGTTCTGATTAAATAAAATATTTTGAAGTACTGTCTAATTAATTCTCCCTGATTAAGAAAGAATCTGAATTGTTCTTGGCAGTTTTGTATTTTTCTATTCAAGAAATAAAAAAATAGAAAATGACCAAAAAAAAAAGAGCAACTTTAAATAAAACTATAACTCTCTCAGAATCTGAAAAGAAAAAGTATTCAAAAGAATTATTAGTCTTAAAAAATAAAACTTCCGAAATTGGATTAATTAATAAAACCATACATCAGGATTTATTTTCAGTTCTTCCACTTCTTCCTGATTCATTCATTGATTTATTGTTTATTGATCCGCCGTACAATTTGAATAAGATGTTTAATTCAAATAAATTTAAATCTATGTCAGTCAAAGAGTACATAGCCTGGATTGATTCATGGTTATCAAAAATAGTACGATTATTAAAACCAACCGCATCAATTTATATTTGCGGAGATTTCAAATCTTCGAATGCAATACAACAGGCGGGAGAAAAATATTTTATTCTTCGTAACCGGATAGTTTGGGAACGTGATAAAGGAAGAGGTTCAAAAAGTAATTGGAAAAACAATACAGAAGATATCTGGTTCTTTACTGTTGGAGAAAAATATACTTTTAATTTAGATGCCGTAAAATTAAAAAAGAAAGTCATCGCTCCTTACAAAGTTAATGGTAAACCAAAAGACTGGGAAGAGACAGAAAAAGGGAATTACAGATTAACGCATCCATCTAATATATGGACTGATATAACAATTCCATTCTGGTCTATGCCTGAAAATACAGATCATCCAACACAGAAACCCGAAAAGCTATTAGCAAAAATTATTCTTGCCTCAAGCAATGAAGGCGATTTTATCTTTGATCCGTTTTTGGGTTCAGGAACAACTTCTGTGGTTGCAAAAAAACTAAACAGAAAGTTTCTTGGAGTTGAATTGGATTTAACTTATGCCTGTCTTGCACAAAAAAGATTATTCCTTGCTGATAATGATAAATCAATTCAAGGTTATGCCAAAGGTGTATTCTGGGAGCGTAATACCTTTAAAGAACAACTGAGTGATAAAAAACAAAAACAATAACCTCGAAAAAAAATGAAATATAAATTGATTTTAGAAAAATACTATCTAATACTTTTATGGGTATTTTTTATAATAATTTCTGTTATAAATATTTCCTGCTTAAGTGGGAAAGAGAAACAACATTTTGTCACTTTCAATGTTATTGATAAATCAGTCATTAAGATGGACACTGTTTACCTTACAGGAAATATTGAAAAATTAGGTGAGTGGAAACCCAATGCAATTAAAATGGAAAAAATTTCTGATTCAATCTGGAGTAAAACGATTTTATTCGAAGAATCAGAGAAAATTGAATTCAAGGTTAACGGAGGTTTATGGGAATATGAAGCTCTTGATAAAAATAAAATCAAATATGAAAATTTTAAGTTAAGAGTTGAACAGGATACTACAATAAACATAATAGCTTATGATTGGAAAAATTATAAACTAAACGGAATAAATCATCTTACTTGGCAAAAATTTCTTAATGAGAATTCAGAATTAATTATATATTCAGGATGGCTCTATAAAGCTGGTGATGATTTAAACTATAAAAATACTGACTATAACGATAGTGCTTGGAAATCGGCAGAGACTTTTATAATGCAGCATATTCCATTAAATTCAAAAGATATGAACATCGGTTGGTATAGAATTCATTTTACAACTGATTCTGCTATGTGGAATCAGTCAATTGGAATATTGATAGGACAATTTGGAGCTTCAGAAATTTTTTATAATGGAAGATTTTTGTTTAGAATTGGCAAAATTGGTAATTCAGCTGAAACTACGGTTAACTCTCAAAACAGGTTATGGAAAACATTGCGAATTGATCCACAAAATAAGCATGTGCTTGCGATTAGATATGCCAATTATGATGTTGATCATCAAAGATCAGCAGGATTTTCTCCTGGATTTACCATTCAAATAAAAAATATAAACTCTGTTTTAAGGGAAGTATATCAAACGATCAGGATAAAATCAATTCAACAAATGGTTTTTACTTCTGTTCCAATGATACTTTTTTTACTGCATATATTTTTATTCTTCTTCTACAGGAAACATAAACAAAATCTTTACTATGCTATCTGTCTGTTAGGATTTGCTGGAATAACATATTTTAATTTTCAAAAATATATTGAGATAAATCCATCAACTATTATTCTTTATTATCAAATAAATGGTCTTCTAACTTATGTCGCAGTTTTATTTGGTCTGTTTACAGCTTATGCATTAAACTATAAAAAATTTCCAAAGCGAGCCAGGTTATATACATTTCTTAGTCTTCTGTTAGGTGCTTTAACGTACTATGATGTAAAAAATAATTTTATTGGTTACTTAACTTATGTCTATGTGATTTTAATAATGATAGATGTTAGTATTTCTTTTAAGTACAGGGATGTGAAAAATCAAAAAGGTTACTGGATTATTTCTTCGGGTTTTAGTCTGCTTGGAGTTTCAATTATTTGGCAAATACTTTTAGATTATGGATACATTCCAATTTTTTATGGAATAAATCTTGTTGTCCTATTCGGAATGTTAAGTCTTGCAATATCTATGTCTGTTTTTATTGCATATGATTTTTCAAGAGTCAGCAAAGATCTTGAAGCCCAATTAGAAAACGTAAAACAGTTATCAGAAAAAACTATAGAGCAAGAACGTCTTGCTTCAAAAATGGAAATTGAGAAAAAAATTATTGAAGTTGAACATGAAAGGAAAACGAAAGAACTGGAATCGGCAAGAGAACTACAGCTATCGTTACTTCCTAAAGAGCTGCCATTAATTGACAATCTTGATATTGCGTGCTTTATGGCTACTGCAACTGAAGTTGGCGGTGATTATTATGATTTTTTTCTTTCTGAAAACAATGATTTAACTATTGCAATAGGAGATGCTACCGGACACGGTTTGAAAGCGGGGAATATGGTGATAGTAATTAAAGGAATATTAAATGTTCTTTCACACAAAACTAAACTTGACGAAATTTTAATTAAAGCTAATGCTGCAATAAAAAAGATGAATTTGAATATGCTCACGATGGGACTGGCTCTTCTTAAAATATCAAGAAACGAAATCGAATTCAGTTCAGCCGGTATGCCACCTTTACTTATTTACAGAAAAAAAGATAAGGAAGTTGAATCATTTCTATTGAAAGCTATGCCGCTTGGTGCATTTAATAATTTTCCTTATTCAAAAATCAACGTTTCTGTATCAACTGGTGATATTTTTGTTCTAATAAGTGATGGATTGATGGAAAGATTTAACCATCAGAGAGAAATCTACGGAATAGAAAACATTAAAAATAGTCTTATTAAATGTGCAAATAAGTCAGCAAATGAAATTGTAAATCATTTATGCCACGAAAGTAAAATCTGGTCTGGGGATTATCCAATTGCAGATGACATAACAGTGGTTGTTGTGAAAGTAAAATAAAGAAGAAATTATCTGTACTTTCGAATTTTATCAAACAATTTTCAAAATTATAACTGTATTAAATATTCATAATTTGCTGATATAGTTTTCGCAAGCTCTATATATAATTTAAGCTCAGGATTTATTTTGTCATCGTTGATATTTATATCTAATAGAGTTTCTTTAACTCTTATTTTAATTTTATCTTTATCTATAAAACAAAAACCATCGTTAGCGCTATCAATCATAGCATCCAAATTTCTAAACAACGTAGGCTTGTCTTTATAAGGTAAGCCATCATAAGGACAGAAAGTAGCGCAGTTGCCGCATTCATTGCATATCGAATCTATGTGAATAATTTGAAATGCGTTCTTAAATGTTTTGGCTGCAACTGCAACATTTGCTCTGTTTGGACAAACATCAACACATTTGCTGCAAAGTAAATTACAGCCAAGACATCTGCTTGCTTCAATTATATGATTTGCATCTGTGTTTTTCAATAAAGCTTTTTTGGTCTCGATTTCACTGATTCTTTTTTGGTTATCGATAAAATTGAAGATGTCATTAATTTGTAAATCGTTATGTATATGTGAGCGTCGTATTATTGCTTCAGCGGCTTTTTTTCCATCCGCAATTGATTCTACAACCGTTGAAGGACCTCTCAAAGCATCGCCGCCAATAAATACATTATGAATTGATGTTTCATTGGTTTTATTATCAACAATAATTTGTCCCTTATCATTCAAAGCAAAATTATTATCTTGAAGAAATTCAACATCAACTTGTTCACCAATAGCTGAGATGACAGAATTAATTTCGAATTTTTCGAATTCATTAACCAAAGGAAGAACTTTCCTTCTTCCATCATTTCCAAATTCGCCCAAAATCATTTTCTGGCACTTCAGATTATCATTAGAAAATTCTACAGGAAGAACAAGTTCTTTAAATATTACTCCATCTTTTAATGCAGCATTCAATTCTTCTTTATCAGCAGGCATAAATTCTTTTGTTCTTCTGTAAATGATGAATACATTTTCAACTCCTTGAATTCGTTTTGCAGCTCTGGCTGCATCCATTGCTGAATTACCGCCGCCAATTACAGCAACATTTTTCCCCAAAACTATTTTCTCATCATTACGATATTTTCGCAGAAACTCGATTGCATCAAGCAGATTCTCATTATTACTTCGTAAATCAATATGATTTGATTTACCTGCTCCTATACCTATAAATATATACTCAAACCCGTTTTTCTTTAAGTCCTCAATTAATAATTTCTCATTCATTCCAAAATTGAATTTAACATTATGCATTTTTATAAATTCAATATCTTTATCAATTGCAGATTGAGGTAGTCTAAAACTGGGAATAACATTTTGAACAACACCGCCAGCATTTTTTTCTTTCTCAAAAACAGTAACATCAAAACCTGCTTTTGCTAAAAAGTAACTTGCCGAAAGGCCCGATGGTCCGGCTCCTATTACAGCGACCTTTATTTTATTCAATAAAGATGGTTTAATCCATTTTTTAAAATATTCTGTCCTTCCTTCTTTAGCAGCAATTTTTTTCATTTCTCTTATTTGTACTGGTTCGTCGTAGTCCCAGCGTGTACAATGATACTGACACTGGTGATCGCAGATATAACCTGTAATATTTGGTAATGGATTTTTAGAATAAATAACTTCTAACGCTTCCGCATATTTCTCTTGCTCAACAAGATAAATATATTCAGACACATCCTGATGAATAGGGCACGCCGCACTGCAAGGAGAAATAAAACAATCGAATGGCTTGAGTTTTTCAGAATTTTTTATTGAGTGTATTTCTCTTTTTTCTTTTTTGTAGAGTTTGTCTGTTAAAGAATAAGTGATTAATTCATCTAATTTTTTAATATCCAATAATGATGTTTGAGACATTGTACAAGATTTCTTTTCTATTAATTCGGCCATTTGTTTCAATCTTCTATAACCACCTGGTTTAAGTAAGTCAGTAGCAAAAGTGATTGGATAAATTCCGCAATCGAACAGCTGCTCAACATTATGAACAGAAGCTCCTCCTGAGTATGAGATTTTCAAATCACCTTCAAACTCATTTGCTAATTTATCAGCGAGTGAGATTGTCAATGGAAATAAAGCTCTTCCCGACATATACATATCTGAACCTGCTAAAACATTCGCATTATTTTTTACTCCAAGTGTGTTCGATAACTTTACTCCGAATTCAAGTTGATGTTCATTGGCAAAAGTTTTCATTCTTTTCAACATAGGTATTGCATCATTATATTGCATATCGTGGTCGAATGATGCAGGATCAAGTTCAATATATTTATATCCAAGTTTATGAAGGTTATCTTTTACGAAATTAAATCCAAGTAAAGTAGGATTCATTTTGATAAAAGTATGTAATCCTTTTTCTTTGATAAGATATTTTGCAATTGCCTCAATCTCATCAGGTGGACAGCCGTGCATAGTAGAAAGAGTCACAGAATTTGAAATCTTTGATGAGATTGATTCTATATCAAGATTTTTGCCTGTAATGAATGAAGAATTGTTTTTAATAAAATTCTTTATGGTATAGATACATTCAGTAAAGAAAATATTTTTTGAACTGTCCTTAATGCTCTCAATAAAATTATCCATTCTTTCAGTTTTAATTCCTTCAAGATTGTAACCCACACTCATATTAAAAACAAAATTTCTATTTGTTGAATCTGACAGGTTAAAAATATTTTTTAATAAGTGAATCAACAGCCACGCTTTTACATATTCTCTGTAAGATTGTTCAAGTTTTAATTCCTGCGACCATTCCACATTATAACCTTCATCACGGGCGTCTATACAGGGTTTATCAATTTTTAATTCATCAAGAATCTGAACTGTTTTAAGTTCAAAAAATCTTCCTCCGCTTAAATATGCAGAAATAATATTCTGTGTTAATTGAGTATGAGGTCCAGCAGCAGGTCCAATCGGTGTTTCAATTTTTTCATTAAAAATATTATGACTTGAATTTTCATTTTTCCTGAAAAAACTGCTTTCTGGAATTCCAAAAATGGTTTTATGATTTTTATATTCATTAAAAATCCAGTTAAGAATATTTTCTAATTCAATTGGGTGCATTATATCTGACATATGTATTCTTTCAAATTCTTTTTTTATTAACGTGCAAAAATAAATATTTCTTAACTATGGTTTATCTTTTTGTTTTGAATTACACTTTAAACTATTTATCTGTAATTTTGCAGCAGAAATTAAAAAGGAAAAATTATGAGTATTGAAAAACTAATCTTCGAAAAAGCAACGCAGTACGAAAACCTGACAGCAAAAAATCTTTCAGAAATGGTAAAGAAAAAATCTTTAAGCACTCAGGAAAAAGAAGTTATTGAATTAATAAAAAACCAGATGTTAGAAGCTGGATTTGATGAAGTTAATATTGATGGTCTTGGAAATGTTATAGGACGCTTAGGAACGGGCAAAAAGATAATTGTTATTGATGGACACATAGATACTGTTGATTTTGGAAATATTAACAACTGGACTTTCGATCCTCTTTGTGGTGAAATAAAAGATGGTTTTGTGCTTGGCAGAGGCAGTGCAGATCAAAAAGGCGGAATAGCTTCAGCAATTACCGCTGTAAAAATTTTGAAAGAAATTGGTTTACCTGCCGACGTCACTGTGTTTGTAACAGGAACAGTAATGGAAGAAGACTGCGACGGACTTTGCTGGAAATACATTATTGAAGAAGATAAAATTAAACCTGATGTTGTTATTGTCACCGAACCGACAAATATGAATATCTATCGTGGACAAAGAGGAAGAATGGAAATAGTCGTTTCTTTCAATGGAATTTCCTGTCATGGTTCCGCACCGGAAAGAGGAAAGAATGCTATTTATATGGCTTCCCGCGCTGCACTGGAAATTGAAAAATTAAATGATAAATTACTTGTTGATGATTTTTTAGGAAAGGGTTCAGTAACTGTTTCAGAATTTAAATCAGGAAGTCCTTCTCTTTGTGCAGTTGCTGATTATGCAAGGCTTCATCTTGATAGAAGATTAACTTGGGGAGAAGATATACAACTTGCAGTAAATCAGATTGAAGAAATTGTTAAGAAAGATAATGGTAAAGTTGAAGTACTCGATTATAAAGAGAAAGCATTTACTGGACTTGAGTACGGAATGAAAAAATATTATCCTACTTGGAAAATAGAAGAGAGTCATCCTGTAATAACCAAAGGAATTAAAGTTTATGAAAAACTTTTTGGAAGGAAACCTGAAGTAGATAAATGGACTTTCTCAACCAATGGAGTTGTAATAAATGGAATTTATGGAATACCTGTAATTGGATTTGGACCGGGAAATGAAGTTATGGCTCATGCTCCTGATGAGAAAACACCTATTGAACACCTTGTCAAAGCAAGTGCATTTTATGCGATGTATGTAATAGACTATTGCAATTATTAAAGTATAAAGGAAAGATAAACAGGAATAAAAAGTTTGAAGATGAATATTAATCATAAGGAAAATTAAAATGACAAATAAACTTAAAGGCAAACATTTTTTAACTGAAGATGATTGGACAAAAGAAGAACTTGATATAGTGTTCAATACTTCATTTGAATTAAAAGAAAAATTTTATAAAGAAGAACCTACTCTTTATTTACCTCACAAAACTTTATTTATGATGTTCTTTGAACAATCAACAAGAACTCGTAACTCAATGGAAGCAGGAATGACACAGCTTGGGGGACACGCCCACGATTTAACTCCTGATAAAATGCAAATAACACATGGCGAAGTTGCAAAAGATACTGCGATCATTCTTTCGCGTATGGGTCATGGAATTGCTTGCAGAAATTGTTTCTACGGGATCGGTAAAAAATATCTTGATGAAATGGCACAATATTCAAAACGTCCAGTTATGTCATTGCAAGATGATGTATATCATCCCTTCCAGGGGCTTGCAGATTTAATGACAATTTTTGAACACTTCGGGAAAGATACAAAGGGGTTAAAGGTTACTGTCTCATGGGCTTATGCAGATACGCACAGCAAACCTTTGTCAGTTCCGCAGACGCAAATTCTTCTTTTTCCAAGATATGGAATTGATGTTACAGTGGCTCATCCAAAAGAATTTCCGTTAAGTAGAAATATTGTTGAGAAAGCAGAGCAAAATGCAAAAGCTGGTGGTGGAAGTCTTAAATTTACTAACAATATGGACGACGCATTTGAAGGAGCGCAAATTGTTGTTCCGAAAAACTGGGGTGGATTTGGTTACTATGATGTTGATTATTACTTGCAGAATGAAGAAGCTTGTAAGAAAGAAATGAAAGCTAATCTTGCAAAGTATAAATCGTGGATTTGCGATGATAAAAGAATTAAACTTGCAGATAAAAATGTTAAACTGATGCACGCTCTTCCTGCAGATAGAAATAATGAAGTTACTGATGAAATTCTTGATGACCCGAATATTTCAATTGTATTTGATGAGGCAGAGAATCGTTTACATACTGCGAAGGCAATAATGGCGTTGACCATGTAATTATTAATCAGGTAAAAATGATATCTAAAATAGATAATAATAAAAAAACCTGAATGGTGATTAATACAATGGAGATATGATTGAAATATTTTTGTTCATCCTGTAAATCGTATTATAATATTACTAAAGAGTTAATGCTTTGTCCGCAATGCAGAGAAGATGACATAGAAGGCAAACCATTAAGAGGAATTCTTAAAGTACAGCTACCGGAAAAATTCAAAAATTCAAAAAAGAACTTTGATGAATTTGATATTTATGATTATCTCCCAGTTGAAAAAGAATTCTTTCCTCAATTACCTGTCGGCAATACACCTTTAATAAAGTCTTCTAATGTTGAAAAAGAATTAGACTTCAGTAATTTGTACCTTAAATTTGATGGAACAAATCCGACAGGTTCATACAAAGACAGGGCTTCATTTCTTGTTTCTGCATTTGCAAAGAAATATGAATTAAATGAAATCGTGTTAGCATCAACAGGCAATGCAGCTTCTTCAATGTCAGGCATTGCAGCGGCGGCTGGACAAAAAACATTTATCTTTATGCCTTCAACTGCACCTAAAGCTAAACTCGTTCAATGTTTACAATATGGTGCAACACTTGTACCTATTACCGGTAATTACGATAAAGCTTTTGACCTGTCGTTAAAATTTTCTAAAAATACTGGGATGTTAAATCGTAATACAGCTTACAATCCAATGACAATTGAAGGAAAGAAAACTGCATCATTTGAATTAACAGCACAACTAAAAAGAAATATTGATTATGTTTTTGTTCCTGTTGGTGATGGAGTATGTTTAAGCGGCATCATCAAAGGTTTCAACGACTTAAAATTTATTGGACTAATAGAAAAAATACCTAAGATAATTGCCGTGCAGTCAGAAGGTAGCAGATTTATTTATGATGCTTTTCATTTTAATAAATTTGATCTGAACTACAAAGCCAGTACGATAGCGGATTCAATATCTGTTGATGCAGCAAGAAATGGTTATTGTGCTGTTAATGATTTGAAAGATGTAAATGGAGATGTTATACTGGTCAGTGATGAAGAGATTTTAAAGGCACAAAAATATTTATCTTCAAGTTCAGGAATATTTTGCGAACCTTCTTCATCAGCTTCGTTTGCGGGTTTTGTAAAAGCTAAAAACTCCATTTCAAAAAATGACGTAATTGTTTGTATGCTTACGGGTCACGGATTAAAAGATATCGAATCTGCAACCAAAATGATTGATTTTCCTGAAAGCTATATTCCTGACATAGAATATATTCTTGGTAAAATGAAGATGTTATGAAAGTTGCCGGCTTATTACTTGCGGCAGGTTTGTCTGGCAGAATGAATGCTTTCAAACCACTGTTAAAATATAAAGACAAACCAATTATTGTTCATATTGCTGAAAAGCTTATTGATCGCTGTGAGGAAGTTATTGTAGTTACAGGATATAAAAATTTAGAAATTGAAGCAGCTTTCGCTAAAGCATTTCAATCAGGGAATGAAAAAATAAAATTTGTCTTCAATGAAAATTATAATCTTGGGATGTTCAGTTCATTGCAAAAGGGAATAAAAGAAGTTTCAGAATATGATTGGGTTTTGTATCATTTTGTCGATCAACCGGGGTTGTTAAAAAATTTTTATATTGAATTAATAAATCATATTGATAATGAATTTGACTGGATTCAACCATTGTATAAAAATCTAAAAGGGCATCCGATTTTGTTAAACAAAAAAATCTATGATGTAATACTTTCGTCAGATGCTCATTCTTCTCTAAAGGCAATCAGTTTAAATTTTAAAAAAAAATTTTATAATTGTACAAACGAAAACATTCTTTTTGACATTGATACAAAAGATGATTATTTACTTTTAAAAGAAAAGGATTAGTAAATATGGATATTTTTGAAAAAACTATTGAACTTAAAAAAAGTAACAAATCTTTTGTCATAGCTACTGTTGTAAAAGCCGCTGGATCAACTCCGGGTAAAGTTGGATTTAAAATGATTATTGAAAAAGATTTAAAGACAACCGGTACTGTTGGTGGAGGAGCTATTGAAATGCGGGTGAAAGAAGAAGCAATTGAAAGACTGCAAAAAAATAATAATGGTCTTGCAGAATATATTCTTACTGATAGAGCTAATGAAGAAAGTACAAACGACTCAGTTGTACAAATGAGTTGTGAAGGTAAAATATGGATTTACTACGAATGTATTGGCGAACTTCCAATTGTCTATGTTTTTGGCGGCGGACACGTAGGGAATGCATTGCTTTATTATTTAAAACCACTTGGTTTTCATACGGTATTGATTGATAACAGAGAAGCTCTTGCTTCAAAGGAAAAAAATCCTGATGCAGCAGAAAATATTTTTTCTGATTATTTAGAATATGCTAAAAACTTTAATCCATCTGAAAATAGTTTTATTGTAATTTTAACACAGCAGCATATTTATGATTATGATGTTGCTAAAATACTTTATCAAAGAAAATTAAGATTAAAATACATTGGCATTATAGCGTCAAAATCGAAAGCTGCGGGAATGAAATCCAAATTGATAAAAGAACTTGTTGATGTAAATCTTTCTAATCTTCATACTCCAATCGGATTAAATCTTGGAGGTGACTCTGCTTCGGAAATTGCTCTTACAATTGCAGCGCAAATACAAATGACAAGGTACGAGAAGGAAGATATTTTAAATTTTTAATTTAATTTTTTATTTGTTTTCAATCAATAAATCGAAGTTAATCATCAAACTACTATCTTGTTTGCATTATAGGGATTATCTATATTTGCACCTCAAATAAGTGCGATAAAACTGATTGAAAACTGATAATATTAATATAACAGAACTTCTGGGTGGGGTTCGGGTAATTTCGGAAAATCTTCCTTTTGTAAATTCTTTTTCTCTTGGATTTTGGTTCAGTAATGGTGCACGCGATGAAGACTATGAGAACAATGGAATTTCTCATTTCATTGAACACATGGTTTTTAAAGGGACAAAAAAGAGAACTGCTAAAATGATTTCAGATGAAATTGAATCGACAGGAGGATATTTGAATGCATTCACATCTAAAGAACAAACTTGTTTTTACGGCAGAGGCTTATCTGAAAATCTTGCAAAAACTTTTGATGTAATATCAGATATGATTCAAAATCCTGTATTCAGGGAAAAAGATATAAAAAAGGAAATCGGAGTTGTTATTGATGAGCTTAATGATATTGATGACAGCCCTGATGAATTAATCTTCGATAAATTTGAGGAGATAATATTTAAAAAAAATCCACTTTCTCTTCCTGTAATTGGTACAGAAAAGACCATATATAGTTTCAATTCGCATAATGTTCAAAATTATTTTGAAAGCAATTATTCATCAAATCTTTTAATTGTTTGTTCAGGTAATGTTAGGCATAAAGATTTAGTTAATCTTGCAAAAAAATATCTGAAGAAGAATTTTCCCGCAAATGAAGTAAGGAGAAATATTCCTGATTTTGAATCCGGCACTTTGCACAAATTTGAAAAGGACTTTCAACAGGTTCATTGTATAATCGGAAGAAGTTCGTACGGTTATAATAATGAAAGACGTTTATTGTTAAATCTTCTTTCTACTTTGCTTGGTGATGGAAGCAGTTCCAGGTTGTTTCAGGCAGTAAGAGAAAAAAGAGGAATCACATATCAGATACACTCCTTCTTGAATTCTTATTTTGATGTTTCATCTTTTGGTGTTTATTTTTCTACTAATGAAAATCAGGTTAAAAAAGTAGTAGACATTGTTTATAATGAAATGAAAAAACTGAAGCAAAAAAAAATATCGGCAAAGGAACTAAATCGGGTTAAAGAATATTTAAAAGGTAGTATGCTTTTAAGTCTTGAAAGTACTACAAACAGGATGATAAGAATTGCAAATTCGATGATGTATTATAATCGTTTCATTCCTGTTGAAGAGATTTTAAAAAAGATAAATGCAATAACAATAAATGACATACAGGAACTTTCGAACGAAGTATTTGATGAAAAGTTTTTAACGCAGGTTTATTTAACAACTAAAAGTAACAGAAAAAAGACAGCAGCTTAAACAGAAAGACGAATATGCCGAAATTTATTTTAGATGGAAAAGATATAGAGTTCAGACAAGGGCAGACAATTATTGAAGCCGCAAGTGATAATGGAATAGATATACCTCATTTTTGCTGGCATCCATCACTCTCTGTCTCGGGAAATTGTCGTATGTGTCTTGTTGAAGTTGAAAATATGCCCAAACTTGTAATTGCTTGTTCCACTCTTGTTGCTGAAGGGATGGTTGTAAATTCACTTTCTCAAAAATCTATTGATGCACGTAATGCAGTAATGGAATTTTTCCTGATTAATCATCCTCTCGATTGTCCTATTTGTGATGAAGCGGGAGAATGCAAATTACAAGATTATGCATATCAGCATAGTAAAGGTGAAAGTCGTTTTATCGAAGAAAAAAATATTAAAGATAAAAGAGTTCCTCTTGGTCCACACGTAATGTTCGATGCTGAGAGGTGTATTTCGTGTTCAAGATGCATTCGTTTTTGTAATGAAATTTCAAAATCTTCAGAATTAACTTTTGTTCAACGTGGTGACCGTGTAACTATTGTAACTGCACCGGGTAAACAACTTGACAATCCTTATTCGCTTAATGTTACAGATATTTGTCCTGTTGGAGCATTAACGAATCGAGATTTCAGATTCAAGTCAAGAGTCTGGGATATGTCTTCTACAAAAACAATTTGTACTGGTTGTTCCCGCGGCTGCAATATTGATATGTGGGTAAGACAAAATGAAATTTTAAGATTGACTCCAAGATATAATGAGAATGTGAATAGTTATTGGATGTGTGATTTTGGACGGTTAGAGACTTTTAAATTTGTACACGATGGAAATCGTGTAAACGGTCCACACCTCAGAAGAAATGGCAGCCTTGTAAAAGTTGGTTGGGATGAGGCTTTTGCTTTCATTTTATCAGAACTTAAAAGTATTAATAAAGATGAGATCGCATTTATTGGTTCTTCATTTGCTACTTGTGAAGACAATTACGTGCTTTCGAAGTTTGCAAAAACAATAATGAAATCAAAGTATATTGATCTTCCTAAACATATAGTGCTAGGTTCATCAGATGAACTGCTTATTACAGAGGATAAATCACCTAATTTATTTGGTGCTTATTTAGCTTTGGAAAATATACAGAAAGATGGAAGTACTTTTGATAAGATTATTAAATTAATTAGTGATGGCAAAATAAAAATTCTGTATGTTATTGAAGAAGATTTAGTAATAAATGAAGAACTGGAAAAAGTTCTTTCTAAACTTGATTTGTTAATAGTACATTCACATAGTTTTAATAAAACAACATCAATTGCTGAAGTTGTATTACCTTCTTCCACTTATGCCGAAAAGAATGGAACATTTATAAATACTCATGGAAGGATACAGCGAATTCGTCCGGCTGTTACAACTTTGGAAATGGATAGGAGTCTTGATGGTTTATCACAAAGCCGGCTCGATAAATTTGGAACAGAATTCGACCGTTGGGGAAAAATTAAGCGAATTGATTCTCGACCATCATGGAAAATTTTATCTGGTCTGGCAAATTCATTTGGAGTAAAATTTAAGTACAATCTTGCTGAAGAAATTTTTAATGAGATGGCTAAATCAATCCCTGAACTTAAGAGTATAGATTATGATTTAATTGGTGAAAAAGGTGTTCAACTTTCTATTTCTACGCATCATAAAAAAGTAAAGAGTTAATTATGAGTATTATGGAAATTGTTATAATAAGCTTAGTAAAAATTGGCATTATTGCTTCTATAATATTATTTACTGTTTCATACCTCGTTTACTTTGAAAGAAAAATTAGTGCATGGACTCAAAACAGGCTGGGACCAAACAGAGTTGGACCAGCAGGTTTATTTCAACCTTTTGCAGATGTGTTAAAATTACTATTCAAAGAAGATATTGTTCCATTTGCTGCGAACAAACCTATTCATGCTCTTGCTCCTGTAATTGCCTTGTTTGTTGCGTTCAGTACTTTTGCAGTTATACCGGCAGGGCCATCAATAAATATTTTTGGATATGACATCTCGCTCGTTGTTGCTGATGTTAACATTGGAATTCTTTATTGTCTTGCTTTAACATCGCTTGGAGTTTATGCAATTACTTTTTCCGGCTGGTCATCAGGGAGTAAATATTCTTTATTGGGTGGAGTTCGTTCTTCTGCACAAATGATATCTTATGAAATTTCTATGGGATTTTCAATTGCCGGTGTTCTTTTATTTTCAGAGTCACTTCGTCCAATGGAAATTGTTACTGCTCAAAGTGGATGGATGTGGAATGCAGTGCTTCAACCGATTGGTTTTATTACTTTTATTGTATCTGCTTTCGCAGAAACGAACAGACTTCCATTTGATTTACCTGAAGCTGAACCAGAACTTGTAGGTGGTTATCATACAGAATACAGCAGTATGAAATTTGCTGCTTTTTTTCTGGCTGAATATGCTAATATGATTATTGCGAGTGCATTGATTGTAACCTTATATCTTGGCGGCTGGCAGTTTCCATATGTTGAATCTTTCGGTTTGACAAAAACTATGAATGTGCTTATTCAGATTTCATCCTTCTTCGTAAAAATTGGTGCTGTTTTATTTTTCTTCATCTGGGTTCGCTGGAGTATTCCAAGATTTCGTTATGATCAACTAATGAACATTGGCTGGAAAGTAATGTTTCCGCTTGCAATTGTTAATTTACTCTGGGCTGCTTTGCTAGTAATGTGGATTAAATAGGATTTTATAATGGCAAACAAAAAAAGACTAAAAGATCTTTCTGTTTTTCAAAAAGCATATATTCCCGAAATTGCTAAAGGACTTATGCTTACACTTAAAACTATGTTCAAGCCTAAGTTTACAATGGAATATCCCGAAGTTAAATTCGAACCACCTTCTTCTTACCGCGGAAGACCTGTTTTGGTATTAGAAGAAAACGGACAGGAAAGATGTGTCGCGTGTGGTCTATGTTCAAGAGTATGTCCCGCACTTGCAATTGAAGTTCAGGCTAATGAAACAGAAAGAGAAAAAGAAAGATTTCCTGAAAAGTTTGAGATAAATATGCTCAGATGTATTTTCTGTGGTTTTTGTGAAGAAGTGTGTCCTGAAGAAGCAATTGTTATGAGTAAAGATTATGAACTTGTATTTACTGATAGGGAAGATGCAATTTATGGAAAAGATAAACTTTTAATTCCGGTCAATAAACTTCAGGATAGGATAAAATTTTTAAGAGACTATAAATAATTTTTTTATTGGTTGCTCTATGTTATCTAAAATAATTTCAAGTGCTACTTATGGTATTGACGCATATATTGTTGAGGTAGAAACTCATTGTGAAAAAAATCTTCCCGGTTTTGTTATTGTAGGATTGCCCGATAACGCAGTAAAAGAATCCAGAGAAAGAGTTGTTGCAGCAGTTAAAAACAGTGGAATAGAATTTCCCGCAAAAAAAATTACAATCAATTTAGCTCCGGCAGATATAAAAAAAGAAGGAAGTGCTTTTGATTTACCAATTGCAATTGGAATTTTAACTTCTGCTGAATTAATAAATTCAGATTTTCTTAATGAAGTGATGACTCTTGGTGAATTATCACTGGATGGTTCATTAAGACATATTAAAGGCGGATTGCCAATTGCTGTTAATGCAAAACAGAAGGGAATTAAAAAATTAATACTTCCCAAAGAATCTGCAGATGAAGCATCAATAGTGGATGGAATTGATGTTTATGGTTTAAATAATCTTGAAGAAGTTATAAATTTTTTACAGGATCCTGATTCCTTCATTCCTATTCGAACTGATATTAATGATCTTTTTGCGCAAGTTAATAAATACAGTCTCGATTTTGCAGATGTAAAAGGACAGGAAAATGTTAAACGTGCTTTAGAAGTTGCTGCTGCAGGTGCTCATAATATTATAATGATTGGTCCTCCGGGTTCAGGAAAAACAATGCTTGCAAAACGATTACCAACAATTCTTCCTCCCTTAACTTTTGAACAAGCATTAGAAACAACCAAGATTCATTCAGTTGCAGGAGTATTACAAAAAAATCAACCTCTTTTAACAGAAAGACCATTTAGAAGCCCTCATCATACAACATCCGATGCAGCTTTAATTGGTGGCGGATCATTTCCACGACCTGGTGAAGTATCATTTGCTCATCATGGTGTTTTGTTTCTGGACGAATTACCAGAATTCAAAAAAAATGTTTTAGAAGTTCTACGTCAGCCATTAGAAGATAATCGTGTTACTGTAAGTCGTTCAAAAATGTCGTTAGAATTTCCTGCTAATTTTATGTTAGCAGCTGCAATGAATCCTTGTCCTTGCGGTTTTTTTACTGATACAACAAAACAATGTACTTGCACACAACAGCAAATTCAAAAATACATGACAAGAATATCAGGACCTTTGCTTGATAGGATTGATATTCATATAGAGGTTCCTGCAGTTAAGTATAAGGAATTATCTTCCAATCAAAAAGGTGAGTCTTCAATAGATATAAGAGCAAGAGTTGTTAAAGCGCGTGAGATTCAGTTAAAAAGATTTGGCTCATCCGCAAGAATTTATACTAATGCCGATATGGGTTCTAAAGAAGTAAGACATTATTGTGTACTTGATCAGGCATCTGCTGATTTATTAAAGATGGCAATGACAAGATTAGGATTATCAGCAAGAGCTTACGATAGAATCCTTAAAGTTGCAAGAACGATAGCCGATTTAGAGGCATCAGAAAATATTAAATCACATCACATAAGTGAAGCAATTCAATATAGAAGCTTAGACCGTGAATTGTGGAATCACTAAAATAATTATAAAGGCATTCAACATGAAAATTTCATTTCTAGTTTTAACACTTGTTTCAATATCCATTCTTTATACTGCTAATGCACAATGGCAAAAAACATTTGGTCCATTTGGCTGGACGGTATATCATTTTACAGCAGGAAATGGATACATTTATTCAAGCGGGGGCAAAGTGTTTCGTTCATCTGATAATGGTATGACATGGGTAGAAAAATCTCAAGGTATTTGGCAATGGGATGTTAACGCTTTTTTCTTTTCCAATAACAGAGTCTTTGCTGCTATGTACGGCGGTAGTAATGATGGTTATTTATATATTTCTGATGATAATGGAGAAACATGGCTTCAACACAATGGTACTGGAAATAATAATCCAATTACATCATTTACAAAGCTTGGTAATGATATATATTTTTCAACTTATCAAAATGGTATTTTTAAATCATCCAACAATGGAGATACCTGGTCTCAAGTGATTCCCGGATGGAATCCAAAACCAACAATTTACTCAATTTCGACTGTTGGAAGTACTTTGTTTTTTGGCGAGTATTCTGGGCTATATAAATCAACTGATTATGGGAATTCATGGGTTTTTTGTAATAATCCAGATAATAATGGTCAAGTTTCCTCAATCACTGTAAAAAATAATACTTTGTATTTAATTTACGGTTATTCGAATCTTTATAAGTCAAGTGATTTTGGAAATACTTTTCAACAAATAGCTTCGGGAATATCAAATTTAAATAGTGTCTATTCCGATGGAAACGATATTTATCTCAGTACAAGCGATGGTATCTTTCGAAGTACTGATGATGGAAATACATGGATTAAAATAGGATTGGGTGGAGAGACAGTACATTCTGCATTAAAAGTGAGCAATAATATTTTAATCGGAACAAGAGATCATGGAATATTTACTTCTTCAAATAATGGCGTAACTTGGATTAATACAGGTGTTTCATCATTTATGTCGACAAAAGCTATTATGGTAATAAATAATACCATTATTGCTGGTAACGATGCTCAGAATGGTGTTATTATTTCTAGAGATATGGGTTATTCATTTACGGAATTTAATAATCTGAATCTTAGTAATGTAAACTGTTTGGTTAGAAGGAATAATGATGTCTTTGCAGGCACAACACCCTATATTCCTCAAAGAGGGGGAATATATAAATCAACAGATCTCGGTGGAAGTTGGGATTTCATAGGTTTACCTAATAAGGAAATTCATTCTATCTGTTTTTCTAATACTTATCTTTTTGCTGGTTCGATGTATGATGGTGTTTTCAGAACTTCGAACGATGGGCTTATGTGGGCACAAGTAAATAATGGTTTGCCTTCAACATGGATACGTTCTTTAATTTATTTTGATAATAAGTTATATGCTGCCACACAAGTTGGCTTGTATAAATCAACAAATGACGGTGTAAGCTGGCAGCTCGATGCTTCTCAGAATTATCCTGTAACTTCGCTTGCTACTTTAAATAATAGGCTCTTTGCAGGAACTGAAAATGGAGTTTATATTTTAGACACAAACAATAACTGGACGCAAACAGCTTTAAGTGGGAACATTTATTGTTTAAAAACTTATAATTCTAAATTATTAGCTGGAGGATATAATATATTATCATTTACAGAAGATAATGGAAGCACATGGACATCGATTCGAAAAAATAATCCAAGTCAAATTATTTATGACATTTCATTCAATACAGATTATATTTTTACTGGTAATTACTCTGATGGAATTTGGAGAGGATTAATTAGTGATATTATTATGGAAGCAGGTGAAGAGGGTGTTGACAAACCTTTAAATTTTTCTCTTTATCAAAATTATCCAAATCCATTTAATCCTGTTACTACAATAAATTATCAACTGCCAAAGGAAAGTTTTGTTACTATAAAAATTTTTGATGCAATTGGTAGAGTGATTGAAACATTAGTGAATAAAGAACAGCCAGCGGGAAATTATATAATTAATTGGGATGGAAATAAATACGTTTCAGGATTGTATTATTATGAACTGATTGCAGGAGAATTCAAAGAAGTTAAAAAGATGTTATTATTAAAATAAGTTACCTCACAAATAATCAGTAATTACTAAGGAATCCAGCTCAATTATGGGCTGGATTTTTAATAGTGTTCTGATAAGAAATTTTGAAGTAAATAAAATCCATATTAATTTTCTTCTGCAATTAACAGTTAATATTAAAAATGAAAATTCTTTTCAAGGATTATCTTAAAATTAAACTGATTAATTTATTATTAATCTCTCTTATCTTTCCATTCAAATTATCCGCTCAAACCTATTCATTTAAAAAGTATACAGCTAATGAGGGCTTATTTCCCGTTGCAGTTAATAAAATATTTCAGGATTCAAGAGGCATTTTATGGATCGGTGGTATTGGTGGACTTTCAAAATATGATGGTTATAAGTTTAAAAAAATCTTTAATGAATTGAATGAGCAAATAACGGTTAAAGATATTAACGAAGATTCAAAAGGAAATATCTGGATAGCAACTGAAGAAAAAGGTGTTGCTGTAATTAATCCTAAGTATGATAATGCTAATTGGTTGTCATCTGATAATAACAAAATACCAACTAATTCTATTACTACAATTTTATTTGATAAAGAAAAAAATGTTTGGTTAGGGACCAATCAGGGAATCATAATTATTTCTAAAAATGATTCAATAAAAACTATCACTAAAGAAAATGGTTTACTAAGAAATTATGTAAATAAAATGATTATAGATTCTTCTAGTAATATTTGGGTTTCAGATGGAGGACTTGCAAGGTTATATTTTGAAGAAGGAGAAATAAGGTCTTTTGAAAGAATCCATGAAATACCTCTTATATCATTAGCAGTTGGAAAAGACAATTCAATTCTTTACGGAACCATTGACTTAGTTGGTGATAAAAGAATGGGAGTTTATAGATACAAAAATGGGAAACAAACTAAAATCTTAAATCCGGGAAATTATTCTGATCCGATAAAACCATTATCTATTTATGATTCAGATGACGGAGTTGTTTGGGTAGGGACAACACGTGGTTTGTTCTTGATATACTCCGATAAGATAATAAGAATTCGCACTAAAAATGGTTTAATAAATGAAAATATTTCGTCAATTATTAAGGATAGAGAAAATAACACATGGATTTCAACAAATATTGGAGCTCTTAAACTGACAAACAGATATTTCATTAATTTTACCGAGAATGACGGATTACTCTCTTCAACAATTCTTACTGGAATGATTGATAAAGACGATAATATTTGGTTTGGTGGATGGTCAGGACTATATAAAATTGATGCGAATCTTAATCTATCTGTTCATAATATTTCTTACAGCCAAAATCATCAGGTTCATTCATTAATCCAGGATAAAAAGGGTGTAATTTGGGTAGGGAAATATAGAGGATTGAATTATATAAAAGATAATAGCCTAGGTGAATGTAAAATTAAAAAAAATCTAAATGACATTTTTGTTAAATCATTTACCAGTGATAAAAAAGGGAATATATATGCTGGATTAACCGGTGAAATTATTGTGCTTGAGAATAATAAAATAGTTAAGAGATATAATACTGCTAATGGTATAAAAAACTCTTCATTTAATTCAATGGTTATAGATGAAAAAGAAAGGATATGGTTTTGTCAGGAATCTGGTGGATTGGGTTTGATAAAAAATGATACAGTTAAATATTTTACAAATAAAGATGGTCTGCCTTCAAATGAAATTAACCAGATATTTATTGATTCAAAGAAAAGAATATGGTTGGCAACGCCAATTGGATTGGTGCTCTTTTCTGATTATAATTACAAATGTAAAGTAATTAATTGTACAAAAAAGAAAATAATCAATGTCAGATGCTTGAATGAAGACTCAAAAGGTAATTTATGGATAGGTACTGATATTGGTGTTTTTGAATGGTCAGATTCTTTAATCTGCTCCTTTGAGTCTCGTGATGGTCTTGCAGGAGATATCATTAGTACTATTCTTATTGATAAAAACGATAATTTGATTTTTGGCACAAATTCTGGAATTTCTTTATTGAAATGTCACGATCGAAATCTTGATTTTCCTATTCCAAAAATCTGGATAGAATTGGTATCAGAAAAAAATGAAGATGTCGTATTGCACAATACATCCGTATTAAATTACAATAATAATTCAATTCACTTTAAATTGGTTTCACCAAGTTTCTATGATGAAGGCAGTATAGAATATGCTTATATGCTTAAAGAATTCGAAACAGAGTGGAGTTTAAATTCTAATCAAAGAATTATCAGATATTCACACCTTAAACCCGGAAAGTATAATTTCTTAGCTAAAGCAAAAAACCGAAACGGGAAATGGTCTGATATAGCAGTCTATAATATCGAAATATTACCTCCATACTGGCAGACCTGGTGGTTTAGAATAATTTTTATCTTAATAATTATTTCAATAGGAATTTTATTATATAAAAGAAGAATTACATTACTGAAAAAGGAAAATGAAAATCAACAAAAATTTTCTCGGATGTTGATTGAATCTCAGGAAGCAGAACGGAAAAGAATTGCATCAGAATTGCATGATGGTCTTGGGCAAGAATTATTGACAATAATCAATCGTGCAAAAATTGCGTTGAAGAATCCAGAAAAATATCCTCCTGAAAAACAATTTAAAGAAATTTCTGAATCAGCTTTAAACTCAATTGAAGAAGTAAGAAGAATTGCACGTAATCTTCATCCTTACCAGTTAGATAGTCTCGGACTGACTAATATTACTAAAGGATTGATAGAAAAATTTAAGGAAACATCCGATATAAATGTTGAATATTCGATCGACGATATTGATAATATTTTATCAGTCGAAAAGGAAATAAATATTTATCGCATTGTGCAGGAATGCATCAACAATATTATCAAACACTCAAAGGCAAGTCATGTTAAAATTTTAATTGAGAAAAAAGAAAATGAACTTTTTATTTTAATTAGTGACAATGGAGCAGGAATTTCTTATCAACAGCAACAGGAGATTTTTAATAATAATACCGGGTTTGGTTTAGTGGGAATTAGAGAGAGAACCAAATACTTAAACGGAATATTTAATCTTGAATCTTCAGAAGGCTTTGGTGTTTCTGTTAAAATTATTATTCCTTTGGAGGGAAAAAGTGAATAAAAAGACAACAATACTAATTGCAGATGATCATCCGGTTTTCAGGAAAGGACTAATTGATATTATAAAAGATGAAGCAGACCTTGAAGTTATTGCAGAATCATCTGATGGTAAATCAGCTTTAAATTTTATTTTAGAAAAGAAACCTGAAATTGCTATTCTTGATATTAATATGCCTGAGCTAACAGGTTTTGATGTTGCGAAAGTAGTTTACAAACATAAGCTAAATACTAAAATTATCTTTCTTACAATGCACAAAGAAGAAGAGATTTTAAATAAAGCTCTTGACTATGAATGTGCAGGATATATTTTAAAAGAATGTGCGGTAGATGATATTATTGAATGTATAAATTTTGTTAAAGAAAATAAAACCTATATCAGTCCTGCAATTTCTGATATTCTAATAAAAAATAACAGGCTTAACTCTCATTTTATACATAATATTGATAAACTTACTAAAACAGAAAAGAAAATTTTATCATTAATTGCAGATGAAAAAACAAGTCGCGAAATCTCAGAACAATTATACATTAGCATAAGAACAGTTGAAAATCATCGTACAAATATTTGTCACAAGCTTGGACTTCACGGAATTAACTCTCTGCTAAAATTTGCAATAGAAAATAAACACCTCTTCTAAGAACTTGCAAAAATAAGTAACTCTACTTATGCAAAATGAGTAGAACTCTCTATTTATCTTCATCACTTCAATCTTCAAATTTATCATCAAAAAAAGATACCTTTAATGACTTTAATGATTGTTGATGATAATGCTTCTATACGAAAAATGGTAAGGGAAATGTGCTCTGAATTTTTTGAGAATGTTGATGAATGTTCAAATGGTTTAGAGGCAGTGAATAAGTATGACATTTCTTCTCCTGACTTTGTATTGATGGATATTAAAATGCCATTAATGAATGGAATAGATGCATTGAAAAAAATCAAATATCAACATCCCGAAGCAAAGATAATAATGATAACCCAATACAAAGATAAAGAACTGGAAAATGAAGCAATGAAAGCTGGTGCATATAGCTTTATATTAAAAGAAAATTTAACTGAATTGGAAAAAATTCTAATAAAAAAATAAAGGAAAATAAAATGAAAAAAATTTACTTTTTCTCTGTATTTGTTTTTTTGACCTCAATTTTAATTGCGCAAACTGTTGGAGATTACAGATCGCAGGCAACAGGTAATTGGGGTGTTGCTTCTACCTGGCAAAGATATACCGGTTCTAGTTGGGTAACGGCTGTGGTTCAACCTTCCTCCAGCACTAATGTAACCATTATGTCTGAACATACTGTTACTATAGAAGCAACCGGTAAATCTTGTAAAAATTTAACAATTAATTCAAGTGGAGAACTACAAACCTCTGTTTCCACCGGGGCAGAACTTTATGTATATGGAAATATAACTTGTGATGGAGATTTAATAAGGACATCAGATGAACAAGGGATATATCTAAGTATTGAGGGACCGAACTGCACTATTTCCGGATATGGAAATATAGATATTAAAGAAATATATAAGCAATTTAATACAAACGCTACAACCAATTTGATAATTAATAGAGATCTTTATTTAAAAGTTTATTCTGGTAATCCGTACTTTTTTTCTAATTATGCTGCAAACTCAAATTTTAATATTACAATTAATGCCGGTAAAACAGTTAATGTATCACAACCTCCATCTAACACTGCAAGAGTTAGATTAGATTGGGGCTCTAATTCTGGTGGTTCCATCATTGTGAATGGAACTCTTGATATTTATGGAACTTTAATTCATTATACTGATAATACTGCAAATGGAGTCAGCGTAATAGTTAATTCAGGTGGAGTTTTTAAGCTTTCTTCTTTAAACTGGCAAACAGCAAGTGGCTCTGCAGGTTCTTCCATAATTGTTAATGATGGAGGAACCTTTGAAATATATAATACTACTGCATATAATTCAACTAATAATACTTTAACGGCTAACTCAGGTTCGACTGTTATTTATTCTTATAATGCATCAACACCCACTCAAGATATTATTCCCGCAACATATCATAATCTGAAGATATTAAATACCAGCACTAAAAAACTTTTAGGTAACATTACTGTTAATGGCACATTAACACGTTATATAGGTCCTCTTAATTTGAATTCTTATAGTTTAACCTATGGTGCCGGAGCTAATCTAGTTTATACGGGGGTTAATCTAACAACAACTGGTGAATGGCTTACAGCTTCCGATAATAATATATTGATTGATACAAATGTTGTAGTTACTCTTACTGAAAATAAAACTTGTAATGGTACTATAAATGTAAATGGAAGTTTATACTGTGTAAATTCAGGCACTTCATATATAATAAGTGGAACAGGTAATTTTAATCTAAATGCTGGTGGGACTTTAAAGATTGGTTCAGTCGATGGTATAACTTCTTCGGGTGCTTCAGGCACAATTCAAGTTACTGGAATTCGTAATTATTCTTCTTCTGCTAATTATTACTACAATTACAATGGAAGTACAAATAGCTATTCTGGTAATGGTCTTCCTTCATCTGTTAATAACTTTTATATTGAAAACCATTCTGCTTATACTTTTTATTTAACAAACAATCTTACAGTAAATAATTATTTCTATTATAAAAGTGGTGTTTTTAATAAAAACGGAAATATATTTTCACTTGGTGATAATGCAATTTTACGTTATGAAAACTCTATTGGTAATGTAGAAGCTGGCGATGAATGGCCCGATAATACTAATGCGGATGTAGGCATTTATTGTTATGGCAATAGACAAGTTGTTGTGAATTCAAAAACTTTAAATGGCGATCTCTATATTGCAGCAAACAGTAAATTGTTGATTTGGTCAGATCAAGTTTTTATAGTAAATGGCAATATAACTAATGATGGTTACTTAGAAGGGAATAATCAGGGCAGTGTATTGCAATTTTGCGGTTCAACATTTAATGCAAATTCAACTAATAATAGTGTGGCTAATTTATATTTTTATGGAACAGGACCTCAAACAATTTCTTCATTGGACAATATATCTTACTTCTATGAAATTAAAATTGGAAGCAGTTCAACAACAACTTTTTCTGACACACAAAATCTAATTAATCCTTCGGAAAATGAAAAACTAACAATTCTAAATGGTGGTACTTTAGTAATTGATGGCGATATAAGCATAAATGTGCCTATCTATGCTTATGGAACAATTAATATACCTAAAAACCGAAATTTATATTTGAACACATCCGGCTGGCTTTATATTTATACAAGTCCAATCACCGGTTCAGGTACACTTAAAGCGAATAGCAGTGATTGCAGAATCTCTGTTCAGGATGACCAGTATCTTACTTCATCATCAACAAACTTTGATATTATTAGTGGAACAACCAGCTTAAATGGTGCAGCAAAAATAGGCGGACAGCTTAAGGTATTTTCTGGAGCAACGTTAACGCTTTCGGCTAACCATCTAAAGCAATGTGAGAATGACATAATTAATGAAGGAACAATAAATGGACATGTTGGTTGTGGTTTTGACTTCAAAGGTGAAAATTTTACTAATTCAGGAACTGTGAGTATAGGTGTAATGAGATTTACTCGTAATGGTGTACAAATCGTTTCGGGTTTCAGCAATTTTGCATCAACAATTTCAGAATTTTCAATTTACAACGGGGCGAACTTAACTATTAACACTAATGAAACGCTTACGTTAGCAACATCAAGCGTTTTTGAAAATAAAATTGGCGGAACATTAACGGTTAATAATAATTTTACTATTTATGGTCTTACTGGTTGTTCATCTATTCCAAATCAAAGATGTGGAACATTCAAAGATTATGGACAAATTACAGTTAATGGTGTTCTATATTTATGCTTAGGGACAGTAAATATGTTGGGTAACCCAGTAAATGGGACTGGTAAAATTCAGATTGGTCAGGAAATGTCAAATATGTGTGATGTTACAAATCTTGATGCACCAAATTTAGCTTCATCCAGTGTAACATTTGAAGTTCCAGCAGGGTGTGCTGTTGGGATTGGCGATAAACACTTTACGACGAATGGACCATCAATTATTGCAGGGACATTTAAAATGATAGCTGCGGCTTTAAATTGGGGGAGCGCAACTTTTAATAGTTTCATTACAATAACTGGATCATTTTGTGGAGAAGAAATTAGTTGTGAAGATTGTAATGATTCATACAAAGTATATGTTAATGGTGGTTGCAGCAATTTATCAAATCCGATTTCTATGACTTGTCAGGGTACCACTCAACAATCTATTTCGGGTGCATTTAGTAATTTAACAATTAATAATAATGCGGGCGTTTTGCTTTCAAATAATACTTCAGCAGTTAATTTGACATTGACAAACGGGTTCATGAATTCTGGTGAAAATATTTTAACTATTGGTTCATCAACAAGTAATTTGGGAACAATCACTAGAACATCAGGACATATTATTGGTAAACTTAGAAGATGGATAAATAATGTAACTGCAAATGACATTATATTTCCAGTCGGAAATAACAGTCACTACAGGCCAACGAATATATCGTTTACAACCGCACCAACTTCCGGAGGTACTTTATTAGTAGAATTCGTTTCATCTAATCCAGGCACTAATGGGTTGCCTTTAAATGAAAGTGGAACAATAATTTCAAATATAGGTCAGGATGGATATTGGAAAATAACAACCGGAGATGGCTTAAATGGAGGAGTATATAATATTGATTTAACAGCAGAGGGATTTGGTGGAGTTGAAGATTATACGGGACTAAGAATGCTGAAGAGAGATACTGGCGGAAATTGGACATTTCAGGGAAATCATTCTGTTTGTACAGGTTCAAATTCTTGTCCGGTTTTACATAGAACTGACTTAAATTCCTTCTCGGAATTTGGAGTAGGAGGCGCAAGCGGAAATCCTCTTCCAGTAGAAATAATAACCTTTCAAGCTAATTATCATAATGGAAAAGTCAACCTGGATTGGAAGACTGCGACTGAAGTAGATAACTATGGCTTTGAAATTGAACGTGCTTCGTCTTTGCAAAATCTAAATTTGAATGTTTATGAAAAAATTGGATTTGTTAAAGGATTCGGGAATAGTAATTCTCCTAAAGATTATTCTTTTATTGATAAAAATATAAAATATGGAATGGTTAAATATAGATTAAAGCAGATTAATCAAGATGGAAATTTTTCTTATTCAAATGAAGTTGCAATAGATATTAAGCTTCCTGATAAATTTGTGCTATTTCAGAATTATCCAAATCCGTTTAATCCGATAACAACAATTAATTATCAATTACCGAAGAAAAGTTTTATTTCAGTCAAAATTTATGACGTAATAGGCAGAGTTGTTGAAACAATAGTCAATGAAGAGCAGACAGCAGGTAATTATGAAATAAAATTTGATGGAAGTAATCTGGTTAGTGGAATTTATTTCTACAAGTTAATTTCAGTCGACTCTGATGGTAAACAAATTACCCTTTTAAAGAAAATGGTACTTCTTAAGTAATAAATTCTATTGGAGTTGTTATGATAAAATGTTGTTCTATATCTTTGATATTTCTGTTATTCTCTTTAATTGGAAAACCTCAGAGCATACTCAATGGTGGCTTTGAAAGTGGAGCAGGATCAGGCTGGACTGTTTATTCATCTAATGGAGCAGCGATAATAGGTACAGCCGCCTTTTTTTACTCAACTTCTATTGATCCTCCAGTTTATCCCCATTCTGGACAGTATATGGCAAGATTAGGAGGATTTAGTTATGCAGTAAATTCATTATCACAGGATATAACTCTTCCTTCAACGCCAAATGTATATTTGCATTTATATTATCAAGATAGAAACGCATCAACATCAGAATGTTCGGGATTATGGGTTGGGGCAAGGATTAAAGTAATTATCGCTGGTCAAACATTAACAGATACTTATTTGTGCTATGCTAATCAGACAAATAACTGGGTGCATGTTTATTATGATTTATCAGCAGTCTCGGGTATGACGATTAATATTACCATAAGAGCTGAATCTGCAAATTCAATCTGGTCTTATCTTTATCTTGATGATATTTATATCTCATCTTCTGCGACTGATTTAAGGGATAAAGAATATAAATTTGAACATTATTCTCTTGAACAAAATTATCCCAATCCATTCAATCCAACAACAACAATTAATTATCAATTGCCAAAGATGACTTATGTTTCAATTAAAGTATTTGACGCAATAGGAAGATTGATTGAAACATTAGTTCAATCAGAGCAGCAGGCAGGAAATTATTTTATTAATTGGGATGGAAGTAAATGTACTTCTGGTTTATATTATTATGAGTTAATTGCAGGTGAATTCAGAGAAGTAAAAAAAATGATACTCATAAAATAAATTTAATTAGTATTTATTAACTTATTAAAATCCAGCCTCAACTATCGCTGGATTTTTTATGATTAAAAAAATAAAACTCAAAAAAAGATTAAAGAATCAAAACCGGCAGATTATTTTATACCATATATGCAAATAATTGTTTGTTGATTTAGAACTATAATATGCAGAAATCATTACTTTTTTGCCGTAAAGTTGAAAAAATTAAAATATTTTTAAATAAAAATTTGCATTTCTAAAAAAAACCAAATATTTTTGCATTCTCTTTCTTAAAATTGGGGCGGACGCCGGAGTTGGAGAGCCGGGGCGGACTGTAAATCCGTTGGCAAGCGCCTTTGGGGGTTCGAATCCCTCGCCGCCCACTTACGTTTTTTATTAAGCGGGAGTAACTCAGTTGGTAGAGTCACAGCCTTCCAAGCTGTTGGTCGCGGGTTCGAGTCCCGTCTCCCGCTCAGTTAATTTTATCGCTGACGTAGCTCAGTTGGTAGAGCACATCCTTGGTAAGGATGAGGTCACCGGTTCAATCCCGGTCGTCAGCTCAAAATAAAAGGATTATATATAAGATGAGAGAAATTATAACTTTAGAATGTACAGAGTGTAAAAGAAGAAATTACACTACGACTAAGAATAAACGTAATCATCCTAACAGGGTTGAGTTTAAGAAATATTGTCGTTGGGATAAAAAACACACTATTCATAAAGAAACCAAGTAAATACTGATACGTCAGTAGCTCAATTGGCTAGAGCAGCGGTCTCCAAAACCGCAGGTTGGGGGTTCGAGTCCCTCCTGACGTGCAAGTAAAAAAGAAACATATGAAAGAAAAAATAATAAATTTTGTTAACGATGTTGTCAAGGAAATGAAAAAAGTTACCTGGCCAACAAAAGACGAATTAAAAGAGTCTACTACTATTGTCATAGTTCTTTGCCTTATTATGGCTGTTATTACCTATGCAATTGATATGGGAATTCAATTAGTCTTTAAAGGAATCTTTTAATACTTATGGAACCCAGATGGTATGTGGTCAGAACCTTTTCCGGTCACGAAAATAAAGTTAAAACTTTTATTGAAACTGAGTTAAAGGATAACGAAAAACTTAGAGTTAAAATTAACCAGATTTTAGTTCCTACTGAAAAAGTTTTTGAAGTTCGTGATGGCAAGAAAAGAAGTAAAACAAAAAATTTTTTCCCGGGATACATTCTGGTTCAGGCAGATTTAGATGCTCAGGTAAGAGAATTTATTCTTAATACACCTGCAGTAATGGGATTTTTAGGTCCTAAGAATAATCCTAATCCTTTACAACCAGAAGAAGTTAAACGTATTGTTGGAAGAATCAGTACTATTGAAGGTGATGAAAGAATAGAGACAATATTCCGCACCGGTGATATAGTGAAAATTATTGATGGTCCTTTTAATAATTTTTCTGGTACTATAGAAGAAGTAATTGAAGATAAAATGAAGATAAAAGTTCTTGTCTCAATCTTTGGCAGAAAAACACCGGTTGAGATAGATTTTGTACAGGCAGAATTAGAGAAGTAAGAATTTAAGGAAATTTAATATGGCAAAAAAAATAGCTGGCTTTATCAAATTACAGATACCTGCTGGAAAAGCTAACCCGTCACCACCTGTTGGACCTGCTCTTGGTCAAAAAGGTGTTAACATTATGGAGTTCTGCAAGCAATTTAATGCAAGAACTGCTGATAAAGATGGATTAATAATTCCCGTTGTTATTACTGTTTATTCAGATAAATCATTTACATTTATTACCAAAACCCCTCCAGCTTCTGTATTATTAGTTAAAGCTGCAAAACTTGAAAAAGGCTCGGCTGAACCAAACAGAAATAAAGTTGGAAAGGTATCTAAAGCTCAGGTTGCAGAAATTGCAAAAATGAAGATGCCTGACTTGAATGCAAATGATATTGAACATGCTTCTAGTATGATAGCAGGAACAGCACGCAGTATGGGAATTACTGTTGAAGGATAATTAAACTTTAAATTGGTAAGAAAATGAAAACATCTAAAAGAGTAAAAGAAATAAGCAAAAGCATCGACAAAAGCAAAGAATATACACTTGAACAAGCTGTAAAGATTCTGAAAGAGACTTCAAAAGTTAAATTTGTTGAAAGTCTTGATTGTGCAATTAAACTTGGAGTAGATCCAAGACATGCTGATCAAATGGTTCGTGGAACTGTTAGTCTTCCGCACGGTACAGGCAAAACGGTTTCTGTATTAGTTGTTGCTAAGGGTCCTAAAATTCAGGAAGCTTTGGATGCTGGTGCTGATCACGCTGGTTTTGAAGATATTCTTGAAAAAATCAAAGGTGGCTGGACGGATGTAGATGTAGTAATTGCTACTCCTGATGTTATGGGTGAACTTGGTAAATTGGGTAAAGTATTAGGTCCTAAAGGTTTAATGCCAAATCCCAAAAGTGGAACCGTTACAATGGATGTTGCAAAAGCTGTTAAAGAAGTAAAAGCTGGTAAGATTGAATTCAGAGTTGAAAAAACAGGTATCGTGCACACTTCACTTGGTAAATTAAATTTTGATACAGAAAAATTAGTAGAAAATACAAAAGCATTTCTAAACACTATTTTGAAATTAAAACCCACAAGCGCAAAAGGTCAATATGTTAAAAGTATTTTCCTTTCAAGTACAATGGGCCCTGGCTTGAAAATTTCAAAAGATGAAATCGCTGTTAATTAGTAAAGTTTATTACGCGCTCAAAAAAATGCTTCAAGCCGATATTAAGAATAAATTATTATCAAATATTCTAATATTGGAGTAAAATGAATAAAACTGAAAAAGCTCAGGTTATAGCAGAGATTGTCGGATTATTGAATGAATCCAGTGCAGTCTATCTGACCGACTATAGTGGAATAAATGTTGAAGATATTAGTAAGCTTCGCAGAGAATTCCTGAAAGAAGGGGTTAGATATAAGGTATTTAAGAATACTTTATTCGAGAGGGCTTTATTGGAAACTGGCAAATACGAAAAACTTTCAAACCACCTGGTTGGAATGACTGGATTTTTGTTTGCTACCGATAACCCAGTTGCCCCGGCTAGAATCATCAAAAAATATTTTGATGACAGTTCTAAATTTGCTTTGAAAGCTTGTTATATTGATACAGCTTATTATGATGGAAGCAAATTAGAAGAACTATCCAAGTTACCAAGCAAACCTGAAATTATCGCAGGAATACTTGGCAGCCTCAATTCACCTGTTTCAGGTGTGGTTGGTGCAATCAGTGCTGTTATGCGTGATCTCGTTAGTGTTATTGATGAGATTTCAAAGAAAAAAGCAGCATAATTTATTAACAAGAAATTATTAGGAGTAAAAAATGTCAGAGAAAGTTGCTGAATTAGTAGAAAAAATTAAAGGTTTAACATTAGTTGAAGCCGCTGAATTAAAAAAGGCTTTAGAAGATGAATTTGGAGTTACCGCCGCCGCACCTGTTGTTATGGGTGGTGTAGCTGCAGCAGCACCTGCTGGTGCACCTGCAGAAGAAAAAACTGAATTTAACGTAAATTTGGTTGCTGCAGGCGATAAGAAAATTAATGTTATTAAAGTTGTTAGAGCTCACACCGGTCTTGGCTTAAAAGAAGCTAAAGATTTAGTTGATGGTGCTCCTAAGACTGTTAAAGAAGCAATCTCCAAAGATGAAGCCGAGAAAATCAAGAAAGAGCTTGAAGAAGCCGGCGCTACTGTAGAGATTAAGTAATTTATTATATTACCTCTTTTAGCATTTACAAAAAGTGATAAGATTGGGAAAACCAGCTTATCGCTTTTTGTGTTGTTTGGGGTTTGTACTTTTTTTTAATATTTTTTTTAGTTTTTGCAATTTTTTAGAGGATATTCATTGAATACCAAAAATATTTCCTTCGGTAGTATTAAGCCGGTTATTGAAATGCCGGATTTACTTGATGTTCAGAAAGCTTCTTTTGAAGAATTTTTGCAGTTGAACGTTCTGCATTCTGAAAGAGAAAATATAGGACTGCAACAGGTTTTTCTTTCCAATTTCCCAATTTTTGATAATAAAGAAAATTTTAGGCTGGACTATATAAATTATTTTATCGAAAAGCCAAGATATTCTATCACTGAATGTCTTGAAAAAGGTTTGACTTATGCTGCACCGCTTAAAGCTAAACTGAGACTGTCAACCAAAGATCCAGAAACTGAAGAATTTGTAAACTCTGTTGAACAGGATGTTTATCTTGGTAACATGCCTTTTATGACTGATGGAGCTACATTTATAATTAACGGAGCTGAAAGAGTTGTCGTTTCACAATTACACAGGTCACCTGGTGTTGCGTTTTCTCAAACTGTTCATCCAAATGGAACACCACTTTACGCTGCAAGGATTATACCTTTTAAGGGTTCCTGGGTTGAATTTGCGACCGACATAAATTACATCCTTTATGTCTATATTGATAGAAGGAAAAAATTTCCGTCAACCACTCTTTTAAGAGCTTTGGGATTTGTTACCGATGAGGAGATTCTTGAACTATTTGATTTGCTTGAAAAAGTAGATATCAATAAAGTAAAACTTGAAAAATATATTGGCAGAATGATTGGTGCTGATGTCTTTGATATGTCAACAGGAGAAATATTTCTGCCACGTGAAAGTATCTTAAAAGAAGAAGATTTAGAACGAATAAAAGAAGCTGAAGTTGATTTTATTAAATTCATAAAAGATGATGTAAACCTTGAACAGAATTTAATCCTTAATACTTTAAGAAAAGATACTTCTCACACCAAAGAAGAAGCTCTATATGCAATTTATCGCCAGTTGAGAACAGGTGAGGCTCCTGATATAGATGCAGCACAGACTTTATTAAATAAATTGTTCTTCGATATTAAGAGGTATGACCTGGGTGATGTTGGAAGACACAGGATGAATGATAAATTAAAATTAGATATTCCCGAATCAAATACTATTCTCACACCTGAAGATATTGTTGAAATTATTAAATATATGATGAGAATGAAAGATGGTCTTGAAGCAGCAGACGATATAGATCATCTTGGTAATAGAAGAATCAGAACTGTTGGAGAGCAGCTTCAACAGCAATTTAATGTTGGTATTGCTCGTATGGCAAGAACTATCAAAGAGAGAATGAACATTCGCGACAGCGAAAACTTCACTCCGCAGGAACTAGTTAATGCACGAACAATAAGCAGTGTTGTTAATTCATTTTTTGGTACTAACCAATTATCACAGTTTATGGATCAAACTAATCCTTTGGCAGAATTGACTCATAAACGAAGAATGTCTGCTTTAGGGCCAGGCGGTTTAACACGTGAAAGAGCTGGATTTGAAGTCCGTGACGTTCATTACACACATTATGGACGTCTGTGTCCGATTGAAACCCCTGAAGGTCCAAATATTGGTCTTATATCATCATTGACTGTATACGCAAGAGTAAATAAATATGGTTTCATTGAAACCCCTTATAGAAAAGTTGTAAATGGTAAAGTTCTTGATGAAGTAGTTTATTTGACTGCTGAACAAGAAGATGCTTATATCGTTGCTCAGGCAAATGAACCCACTGATTCAAAGGGAAGATTTGTTAATGAAAGAGTTAAAGCAAGATTTAAAGGCGAATTTCCTATGGTGCACCCTGAACAGGTTCAATATATGGATGTTGCACCTATGCAGATTGTAAGTGCTGCTGCTGCTTTAATTCCATTCCTTGAGCATGATGATGCTAACCGTGCACTGATGGGTTCAAACATGCAACGCCAGGCAGTGCCTTTGATGAGTCCTGAAAAGCCAATCGTGGGGACCGGTTTCGAACGTAAACTGGCTTACGATTCACGGTCGGTACTTCTTGCAGAAGATGATGGAGTTGTTGAATTCGTTGATGCAAAACAAATTACTGTTAAATATAATCTTGATCCTCGTTCTTTTGAAGCAATGACAAGTTTTGATGATGTAAGAAGAATAACTTATCAGTTAACAAAATTTTCAGGGACGAACCAGGAAACTACAATTAATCAAAAACCGGTGGTAAGAACTGGACAAAAAGTAGTAAAAGGTGAAGTACTTGCTGATGGATGCGCAACTGATCAGGGTGAACTGGCACTTGGAAGAAATGTGCTGGTTGCATTCATGCCTTGGAGAGGATATAACTTTGAAGATGCTATCGTATTAAGTGAAAGACTTGTTGCAAACGATATCTTCACTTCTCTTCATGTTGAAGAATTTGAACTTCAGGTTCGAGAAACAAAACGTGGTGAAGAAGAATTAACAAGAGAAATTCCAAATGTTAGTGAAGAAGCCGTCAGAAATCTTGATGAAAACGGAATTATAAGAGAAGGTGCTGAAGTTAAAGAAGGAGATATTTTAATCGGAAAAATTACTCCTAAAGGTGAAACCGATCCAACTCCTGAAGAAAAATTACTTCGTGCAATTTTTGGAGATAAAGCAGGCGATGTTAAAGATGCATCATTGAAAGCACCTCCGGGAATAAGAGGCACGGTAATTAAATCCAGATTGTTCAGCCGAAAGAAAAAAGAAACTGACTCTAAAAAACATGAGAAAAAACAATTAGAACAAATTGAAAATAATTATAAATCAAGGCTTTCTGCACATTATCAAAAACTAATTGCTAAACTAAATAATATCTGTGTTGGTGAGACAACCACTGGCATTAGAGACCTTGAAGGATCTGCAGTTTTAAGAAGTGGTTCAACAATTAAAGAAACTACATTTACTGCAATGGAAGATGTTACAAAACTAGATTATACTCAAAACTGGTTTGAGTCCAAAAAAATGAATAATCTTGTTAAAACTCTTTTCAAAAATTACTTTGATACACTTGCTGATATTGAAGAAGATTATAAGAGAGAAAAAATAAAATTACAAATTGGTGATGAACTTCCTCCAGGTATTGTTCAACTTGCAAAAGTATATGTTGCAAAAAAGAGAAAAGTTACTGTCGGCGATAAAATGGCTGGTAGGCACGGTAATAAAGGTGTTGTAGCTAAAGTTGTTCCTGTTGAAGATATGCCTTTTATGCCTGATGGAACACCTGTTGATATAGTCCTTAATCCTCTGGGTGTACCGTCAAGAATGAATCTTGGACAGTTATATGAAACCGCTCTTGGATGGGTCGGAAAGAAACTTGGAGTGAGATTCTCAACCCCTATTTTTGATGGAGCTAAGGTTGAAGATATTGAAGAATGGCTTGAGAAAGCTGGAATCGAAAAGAGCAGCAAAGCCACTCTTATCAATGGAAGAACCGGTGAAGTGTTTCACCAAAAGGTGACCTGTGGTTATATTTATATGATGAAACTAGGTCATATGGTTGAAGATAAAATTCATGCTCGTTCAATTGGACCATACTCATTAATTACTCAACAGCCATTGGGTGGTAAAGCTCAGTTTGGCGGTCAGAGATTTGGAGAAATGGAAGTATGGGCATTGGAAGGATATGGCGCTTCTCATATCTTACAAGAAATATTAACCGTTAAAAGTGATGATGTATTTGGAAGATCAAAAGTTTATGAAGCGATTGTTAAAGGCGAAAATATCCCCGAAGCAAATGTTCCTGAAGCGTTTAACGTATTAATCAAAGAACTCCAGGGCTTGGGTCTGGATGTTAAAATTGATAGAGGTTAAACAATTTAGAAAGTTTAAGGAGAACAAAAATGTCATTTAGAAATCAAGATAATGTACTTAGAGAAATAAACAGCATAGCAATTACACTAGCTAGTCCTGATGATGTTCTGTCTCGTTCTCATGGCGAAGTTACGAAGCCAGAGACAATAAATTACAGAACATTCAGACCTGAAAAAGATGGACTGTTTTGCGAAAAAATCTTCGGTCCAACCCGAGATTGGGAATGCTATTGTGGAAAATATAAAAGAATCAGATACAAAGGAATTATTTGCGACCGCTGTGGCGTAGAAGTCACTCAGAAAAGTGTACGACGCGAGAGAATGGGACATATAGGGCTTGCTGTTCCTGTAGTTCATATCTGGTTTTTCAGATCTCTCCCTTCAAAAATTGGAAATCTACTTGGATTCAGTACTAAAGAACTTGAAAGAATAGTATATTATGAGTCTTATGTTGTAATGAATCCAGGTCCAACGGGATTAAATAAAAATGATTTAATATCCGAAGACCAATATTTTGAAGTATTGAATTCACTACCTCCAGGAAATGAAAAACTTCCTGAAAATGACCCAATGAAATTTTATGCTCGCATTGGTGGTGATGCAATCAAGGAACTGCTAAAGAATCTTGATATTGAAAAACTATTCGAAGAATTAAAGAGTCAGGCAAAAGTTGAAACTTCTCAGCAAAAGAAAGAAGACCTATTAAAAAGACTAAAAATAATTGAAGCTTTTCGCGAAGAAGAAGGAAAAGCAATTAACAAACCTGAATGGATGGTTTTAAGTTATATCCCTGTAATTCCACCAGAGCTTCGTCCATTAGTTCCTTTAGAAGGTGGAAGATTTGCTACAAGTGATCTCAACGATCTTTACAGAAGAGTGATAATAAGAAACAACAGGTTAAAGAGATTAATTGATATTAAAGCTCCTGAAGTAATTTTAAGAAATGAAAAACGTATGCTTCAGGAATCTGTTGATGCATTGTTTGATAATTCCCGCAGAGGAAGTGCTGTAAGAAGTGATAATAATCGGCCTCTTAAATCATTAAGCGATATGCTCAAAGGTAAACAGGGAAGATTCAGACAGAATTTATTGGGAAAAAGAGTTGATTACTCTGGAAGATCTGTTATTGTTGTTGGGCCGGAATTAAAACTTCACCAGTGTGGACTTCCTAAAGATATGGCAGTTGAATTATTTAAGCCTTTTATAATTCGCAAACTTATTGAACGTGGACACAATAAAACTGTAAAAAGTGCAAAAAAGGTTGTTGAAAGAAAAGATCCAATTATATGGGAAATTTTAGAAAAATTAGTTGAAGGTCACCCTGTAATGTTGAATAGGGCACCTACTTTGCATAGACTTGGAATACAAGCTTTTCAACCTGTAATCATCGATGAAAAAGCAATACGACTTCATCCGATGGTTTGTACTGCATTTAATGCAGACTTTGATGGTGACCAGATGGCTGTACATATTCCGCTTTCGTATGAAGCACAACTCGAAGCTTCACTTTTAATGCTTAGCAGTCATAATATTCTTTCTCCACAAAATGGAAGCCCGATTGTTGTACCTACTCAGGATATTGTTCTTGGAGTTTATTACCTTACCAAAAAGCGTGATGGTGATTTGGGTGAAGGAATGGTTTTCGGCTCTATGGAAGAAGTTATTACTGCCTATAATGCAAAAGCTATCGGTTTACATGCAAAAATTAAAGTCCGTATAGATGGTCAATTAATTGAAACCACAACAGGTAGAGTTATCTTTAATCAGATTGTTCCTAAAGAAATGGGATATATAAATCAATTATTGATTAAGAAAACTTTTGGTGGTTTTGTTGGTCAGATGTTTATGAAATTAGGAAACAAAGTTACAGCTAAGTTTCTTGATGATCTAAAAGATCTTGGATTCAGATATGCAACTGCTGGAGGATTATCCATCAGCTTTTCTGATATGTTAATTCCTGAAGAAAAACAAAATAGAATTGACAAGGCTAATAAAAAAGTTGAAACAATTCTTAATGAACATGAAAATGGTGTAATTACAGATACTGAACGTTATAATAAAATTATTGACGTCTGGACACATACTACCAATGATGTAGCAAAAGTTTTAATGGAAAAATTAAAATCCGCAGATAATGGTTTCAATTCAATCCATATGATGGTTGACTCAGGTGCAAGAGGCTCACAGGAACAGGTTCGGCAGCTTGCTGGTATGAGGGGATTAATGATGAAACCTCAAAAATCTTTGACCGGTCAGGCGGGCGAAATTATCGAAAATCCAATTGTTGCTAATTTCAAAGAAGGACTCTCTGTATTAGAGTATTTTATTTCTACTCACGGTGCAAGGAAAGGTCTAGCTGATACTGCGTTAAAAACTGCTGATGCAGGTTATTTAACAAGGAGATTAGTAGACGTATCTCAGGATGTAATTATAAGCGAGGAAGATTGCGGAACTATTCTTGGAATTCATGTAACAGCATTAAAAGATGTTGAAGAAGAAAGAGAACCTCTTGCTGAAAGAATTACTGGTCGTGTTGCACAAGAAGATATAATTGATCCGGTAACTGAAGAGACGATTATTGAAGCAGGTAATCTTATTACTGAAGAAATTGCACACAAGATTGAAGATGCCAATATTGAATCGGTTTATATCAGAACGGTTCTAACCTGTGAATCAAGACACGGTGTTTGTGTAAAATGTTATGGACGTAATTTGACGACCGGAAAACTTGTTGAAATTGGAGAAGCTGTTGGCGTTATAGCTGCTCAGTCAATCGGTGAACCGGGAACTCAGCTTACACTTAGAACATTTCACCTTGGTGGTACTTCTTCACGTATTGCAAGTCAATCCCAGGTTGAATCCAGCGTTGAAGGTATAGTAAAATTTAACAAAGTAGATTTTGTTGAAAAGGATTCTTATCTTGGTAAGACGAATGTTGTCACCGGCAGACGAGGAGTTTTAGAAATTATAAATGACAATGAAGTTATCATTAAAAAGTATGATATTCCTTATGGCTCCGAATTACTTGTTAAAGAAAACCAGAAAGTAAATAAAAAGACTCCTCTTTATAATCACGATCCGTACAACGCCCTTATTATTACAGACTTATCTGGTAAAGTTAAGTTTGGCGATTTGATTGATAATATTTCCGTTCAGCAAATTACTGATGAACAAACTGGTCACGTTCAAAAAATTGTAATTGAATCTAAGGATAAGAATTTGAGTCCAAGTATTACAATTGAAGCAGAAGATGGAACTCAAAAAACTTATAATATTCCAACAAGAGCATTTTTATCGGTTGAAGAAGGTGAATTTGTTAACGCAGGAACTATTCTTGCTAAAATTTCTAAACAGACTACAAAAACAAGAGACATTACCGGTGGCCTTCCAAGAGTAACGGAACTTTTTGAAGCAAGAAGTCCGCAAGATCCGGCAATTGTTTCAGAGATTGAAGGATTCGTGAAGTTTGGAGCTAAAAAGAAAGGCTCCCGAGAAATCTCAGTAGTTGCACATGATGGTTCAGATGAAAAGAAATATTCAGTTTCACTGACCAAACATATTCTTGTTCAAGATGGAGATGAAATCCCTGCTGGAGAAAAAATTTGTGACGGACCAATAAATCCTCACGACATTTTGAGAATTAAAGGAACCAATGCAGTACAGGAATATCTTGTAAACGAAATTCAGGATGTTTACCGTCTGCAGGGTGTAAAAATTAATGACAAACACATTGAAGTGATTGTTAGACAAATGCTTCAAAAACTTAAAATAGTAACTGCTGGTGATTCCAAATTTCTTGAAGAAGATATAGTCGATAGACCTGAATTTTTCGAGGAAAACCAGAGAATATTAAATTCAGTTGTTATAGAAGACAAAGGAGATTCAAAACTAAAAGAAGGACAGGTTATTTCGAAGGCTAAGTTCAGAGAATTAAATGCGGAACTTAAACGCAAAAGTAAGAAACCTATGACCTCAAGAGATGCTGAGCCGGCAACTTTTGAACATATCCTTCTTGGTATAACTCAGGCTGCTCTTTCAACAGAAAGCTTTATTTCAGCAGCTTCATTCCAGGAAACTACAAAAGTACTTGCCAATGCAGCGGTATCAGCAAAACTTGATACTTTGCGTGGTTTAAAAGAAAATGTTGTGATGGGACAATTAATTCCTGCTGGTACTGGATTGAAGAAATACAGACAAATTATGGTAAAATCTGAAACTGCTGAAGCAATTTCTGAAGAAAAAGCGGATGAGAAAGTAAAATTGTAAAGAAAATTGCATTTTTTTTTGAGAATTAGTTGACAAAAAAAAATTGCATTCATATATTGAAAGGCTAAATTTTTTTCATTTTGTAAAATTATCAGGAGTTTATTAGTGCCGACAATAAATCAATTGGTTAGAAAAAGCAGACAAAGAATTTTGTCTAAGAATAAAGCACCGGCTTTAAGTGCTTGTCCACAGAAACGTGGAGTTTGTACAAGAGTTTATACTACAACTCCAAAGAAACCAAATTCGGCACTCCGTAAAGTTGCGAGAGTAAGACTTACAAATAATATTGAAGTTACTGCATACATACCCGGAGAAGGTCATAATTTGCAGGAGCACTCAATAGTTCTTATCCGCGGCGGCAGAGTGAAAGATTTACCTGGCGTTCGTTATCACATTATTAGAGGAACCCTTGACACAAGTGGTGTTGAAGACAGAAAGCAAGGACGTTCTAAATATGGAGCTAAAAAACCAAAAGCAGCAAAGTAAAATATTATGAGAAAGAAAAGAGCTGAAAAAAAATATTTAAAACCTGATCCGAAATTTAACGATGTTATTATCGCTAAATTTGTTAATGCAATGATGTATGATGGCAAAAAAAGCACATCGAGAAATAACATTTATAAAGCTATTGCAATTATTGAAGAAAAAACCGGAAAATCCGGAATTGAGATTTTCAAGAAAGCAATCACAAACACTCAGCCTCTTATAGAAGTTAGGAGCCGCAGAGTTGGTGGAGCAACTTATCAGGTTCCAATGGAAGTTCGTCCTGAAAGAAGACTAGCTTTGGCAATGAGATGGATTCGTACATACAGCCGTCAAAGAGGAGAAAAATCTCTTGCTGCTAAACTTGCAGCAGAATTGATTGCTGCTTCTAACAATGAAGGTTCCGCAGTTAAAAAGAAAGAAGATACTCATAAAATGGCAGAGGCAAACAAAGCTTTTGCTCATTATAAATGGTAATGATTTAAATGGCAGTTAGTTATCCCATAGAAAAATTAAGAAATATCGGCATTATGGCTCATATTGATGCCGGTAAGACTACAACAACGGAAAGAATTCTTTTCTATACGGGAAAACTACATAGGATGGGTGAAGTTCATGATGGTGCTGCCACCATGGATTGGATGGAACAGGAAAAAGAACGTGGAATAACAATTACCAGTGCAGCAACTACTTGTTTTTGGAACGATCACCAGATTAACATTATTGATACTCCTGGTCACGTAGATTTTACTGTTGAAGTAGAGAGATCTCTAAGAGTTCTAGATGGTGCCGTTGCTTTATTTTGTGCTGTTGGCGGTGTTGAGCCACAATCAGAAACTGTATGGAGACAAGCAGATAAATATAAAGTGCCACGTATTGCTTTTATCAATAAAATGGATAGAATTGGTGCTGATTTTTATGGCGCCGTTCAAATGATAAAAGACAGACTTGGAGCTAATGCAATTCCTATTACTTTACCTGTTGGTGAAGGTGATATGTTTGCTGGTGTTGTCGATTTAATCTCATTTAAAGCAAAAATGTACAGTGATGATCCTCTTGGAAAGGAATATGATGAGATTGAAATTCCGGCTGGATTGATAAAGATTGCTAATAAGTTTAGAACAGAAATGCTTGAAGCAGTTTCAGATATTGATGATACTCTGCTTGAAAAGTACCTTGAAGGCAAAGAGATTTCTGAGGCAGAAATTAAAAATGTTTTGCGAAAAGCAACTATCGATTCTAAAATTATTCCTGTATTATGTGGCTCTTCATTTAAAAATAAAGGAATACAGGGATTACTTGATGCAGTGGTAGATTTTCTTCCATCTCCAGTTGATTTTGAAGAAATTGAAGCTCATCATGTTGGAATAAATGATGTAGTAAAAAGAAAAATAAGCGATAAAGAAAAATTTACAGCTTTAGCCTTTAAAATAATGAATGATCCTTTTGTCGGTAAATTAACTTATTTCAGAGTCTATTCGGGGAAACTTGAAGCTGGTTCATATATCTATAACTCTGTTAGTGGTAAAAAGGAAAGAATAAGCAGATTGCTTCATATGCATGCAAATCACCGTGTTGATATTGATGAAGTTAAAGCTGGAGATATTGCTGCTGCAGTTGGTTTAAAGTATACACGTACTGGAGATACACTTTGTACAGAAAATGATCCCGTAGTAATGGAAAAGATGTCTTTTCCTGAGCCAGTAATTCAAATTGCAATTGAACCAAAAACTAAAGTTGATCAGGATAAACTTTCTGATGCACTGTCTAAATTATCTGATGAAGATCCTACTTTTAAAGTAAATGTGGATTCTGAAACAGGTCAAACGTTAATTAGTGGTATGGGAGAACTTCATCTTGAAATATTAATTGACAGAATGAAGCGTGAATTTAAAGTAGAAGCTAATGTAGGAAAACCACAGGTAGCTTATCGTGAAACTATAACTCATACAGTAACTTCCGAAGGCAAATTTGTAAAACAATCCGGTGGAAGGGGAAAGTTTGGACATGTATGGATTGAAATTTCACCAAATGAAGCTGGTAAAGGTTTTGAGTTTGTTAATGCAATAGTTGGTGGATCGGTTCCGCGAGAATACATAACACCTGTTTCTAATGGTGTACAGGAAGCGATGAGAAATGGCGTAATAGCCGGATATCCCGTGGTAGATGTTAAAGTTAAACTGTTTGATGGTTCATATCACGAAGTTGATTCAGATGAATTGTCTTTTAAAGTTGCCGGTTCAATAGCGTTTAAAGAAGGAGCAAAAAAGGCTAAGCCTATTTTGTTAGAACCTATTATGGCTGTGGAAGTAATCACACCTGAAGATTATCTGGGTGATGTAATGGGCGATTTGAACTCGAGAAGAGGAAGAATAGAAGGATTTTCTGCAAGAAAAGATGCACAGGTGATTAAATCACAAGTACCCCTTTCTGAAATGTTTGGCTACGCTACAATATTAAGATCGATGACTCAGGGAAGGGCGATATTTACTATGCAATTTTCTCATTATTCTGAAGTACCAAAAAATATAGCTGATGAAATTGCTGAAAAAGTATTTGGTAAAAAATCAGCATCAAACTAAGGAAATTAAAAATTTAAAAAATAGGAGTAATAATAATGGCCAAAGAAAAATTCGATCGAAGTAAACCTCACGTCAACATTGGAACAATTGGACATGTTGACCACGGTAAAACAACATTAACAGCTGCAATTACAATGGCACTTGCAAGAAAAGGTTTGTCGTCAATTAGAACTTTTGATAGTATTGATAACGCTCCTGAAGAAAGAGAACGTGGTATTACGATTGCAACTGCACACGTAGAGTATTCTACTGCTAGCAGACATTATGCTCACGTTGACTGTCCCGGTCACGCTGACTATGTTAAAAACATGATCACTGGTGCTGCACAAATGGATGGTGCTATCCTTGTTGTAGCTGCAACCGATGGTCCCATGCCTCAAACAAGAGAACACATTCTTCTTGCAAGACAGGTTGGTGTACCAAGAATAGTTGTATTCTTGAATAAAGTTGATATGATGGATGATGCTGAATTAGTTGATTTAGTTGAAATGGAAATCAGAGAACTTCTTACAAAATATGAATTTCCTGGAGACGAAATTCCTATTATTAGGGGCTCTGCTCTTAAAGCTCTTGAAGCTGGTTCAAGCGATGTTCCTCCAACTGATGAAAGATTTAATTGTATCTGGGAATTAATGGATGCAGTTGATAGTTATGTCCCAATTCCAGAAAGAAGTGTTGATAAACCTTTCTTAATGCCAGTTGAAGACGTATTCTCGATTACTGGTCGTGGTACAGTTGCTACTGGTAGAGTTGAGAGAGGACAGGTTAAAATTCAGGAAGAAGTTGAACTTATTGGTCTTGGCGTACACAAAAAGACTGTCATTACCGGTGTTGAGATGTTCAGAAAAGAATTAGACTCAGCAATGGCTGGTGATAATGCTGGTCTATTACTTAGAGGCATTGATAAAAAAGAAATAGAAAGAGGAATGGTACTTGCAAAACCAGGTTCTATTACTCCTCATAAAAAATTCGAAGGTGAAGTTTACGTTCTTTCAAAAGAAGAAGGTGGACGTCATACTCCGTTCTTTAATGGTTACAGGCCGCAGTTTTATTTCAGAACAACTGACGTAACTGGTGTTGCTACTCTTCCAGAAGGTGTAGAAATGGTTATGCCTGGTGATAAGGTTAATTTAAGCATCGATCTTATTACTGAAATAGCAATGGAACAGGGACTTAAGTTCGCTATCCGTGAAGGCGGAAGAACTGTTGGTGCTGGTATAGTAACAAAAATTATTCAATAATTAATAAACATATAGATGTAAAAGGGAGGAACCTCCTCCCTTTTTATATCTAAATATTTTAGGAGAATGTAAGTGGCTGGACAAAAGATAAGAATCAAATTAAAATCTTATGATCATATTTTGATTGATAAATCGACCGAGAAAATTATCAAAACCGTTAGAAGCACTGGTGCGGTAGTTTCAGGTCCTATACCTTTGCCAACAAGAAAGACAGTATTTACTGTTTTACGTTCTCCACACGTTGATAAAAAATCGAGAGAACAGTTTGAAATCAGGTCTCATAAGAGAATTATTGATATTCATAACTCAAATTCAAGAACAATCGACTCTTTGAGTAAACTGGATATTCCAGCAGGAGTTGATATTGAGATAAAGCTTTAATGTAGGTTGGAGAAAAAATGTCCGGATTACTTGGAAAAAAACTTGGAATGTCGAATACTTTTACCGCAGAGGGAAACCGTATTCCTGTTACTGCTATTGAGGTTGGACCATGTCAGGTTGTGAGAATTAAAAAAGCAGATAAAGATGGATATGTGGCTTTACAATTAGGATTTGGTGAAAAAAGAAAAAAGAGATTATCAAAACCGGTTTCTGGTTATTTTGAGAAAAATAATTTGAAATTATCTGCTCACCTGAAGGAATTCAAATTTTCATCAGTTGATAATTATAAAATAGGGGATGAATTAAATGTTTCATTTTTTAATGAAGGTGAAACTATAAAAGTTCGTGGTATAAGCATTGGCAGAGGATTCCAGGGCGTTATTAAAAGACACGGGTTTGGTGGTGTTGGTGGAACAACTCACGGACAAAGTGATAGAGAAAGAGCTCCCGGTTCTATTGGCGCAAGCTCTTATCCTTCAAGAGTTTTTAAAGGTCAAAGAATGGCAGGTAGAAAAGGTGGAGATAATGTTACAATTCGTAATCTAAAGATTGTAAAAATTATTCCTGAAAAAAATATAATATTAGTTAAGGGAGCCGTTCCCGGTTCTGTAAACTCAATTGTTGAATTACACAAAATGTAGTTTGGAAATAAAATGTTATTAGATATATATAAAATAGATGGCTCAGTAAGTAGTGATAAAATTGAATTAGCAGATGATATTTTTGCTATTGAACCAAACGATCATGCAATTTATTTATCAGTAAAAGCATATCTTGCAAATCAAAGGCAGGGAACACATAAAGCAAAAGAAAGAGGCGAAGTTCGTGGCGGTGGTAAAAAACCATGGCGTCAAAAAGGAAGAGGCGGCTCCAGAGCTGGTACATCACGTTCTCCTTTGTGGGTTGGAGGTGGAACTATTTTTGGTCCTCGTCCAAGAGACTATCGCCAGGATATTCCTAAAAAAGTGAAAATCCTTGCTAAAAAATCTGCACTGACTTACAAAGTTAAAGATGAACAGTTAAAAGTAGTTGAAGATTTTAACTTTGATGAACCAAAGACAAAACAATTTGCAGCTATGCTTGCTGCACTTAAACTTGAGGGGAAAAAAGTTCTTCTTCTTACAAATGGCAAACAGGAAAATATCTGGAAATCAGGAAGAAACATTGAAAAAGTAAGTGTACTTGAAGTAAACAAAGCTTCTACTTATCATATTTTGAATAATCAATGTTTATTAGTCCAGAAAAGTGCTGTTCAAGTGATTAACGATAGTTATAAAAAAGAAGTGGTAAGTGAAAATGCATAATATCCTGATAAAACCGGTTTTTACCGAAAAAATGACAAATATTCACTCTGAAAAAGATAATGTTTACGGGTTTGTTGTTGCAGCATCAGCAAATAAAATTGAAATTGCAAAAGCAATTGAAGCAAAATTTGGTGTAAAGGTTGATAAAGTGAATACTATCAACTACAAAGGTAAAACAAAAACTCAGTTTACTAAACGTGGTAGATTTTCTGGAAAAACTTCACGTTTTAAAAAAGCAATCATTACCTTAAAAGAAGGTAAGATTGATTTATTCGAGCAAGTATAGAAATAGATAATTGGACTTGGAGCTTATATAAATGGCAATTAGAAAATTTAAACCAGTAACACCAGGAACAAGATTTATGTCGGTCTCTACTTTTGAAGAGATCACTAAAACTACACCTGAGAAATCGCTTACTGCACCAATTAAAAAATCTGGTGGTAGGAATAACCTTGGTAAAGTTACTACACGATTCAGAGGTGGTGGACATAAGAGAAGATATAGGATCATTGATTTTAAGAGAAATAAATTTGGTGTTCCGGCAAAAGTATTTTCAATTGAATATGATCCTAACAGAACTGCGAGAATAGCCTTACTTCACTATGTTGATGGTGAAAAACGATATATCCTTGCTCCTGATGGATTAAAAGTTGGAGATGTTATTTCCAATGGTCCAGGCTCTGATATTAAAATTGGTAATGCATTACCATTGAAAGAAATTCCACTTGGAAGTTTTGTGCATAACGTAGAAATTAAACCTGGTAAAGGTGGTCAGATTGGTCGTAGTGCAGGTGCAAGTATTCAATTGGTTGCACGCGAAGGAAAATATGCTCAGCTTAAACTACCTTCAAATGAAATAAGAAATATTCCTGTTGATTGTCTTGCAACTTATGGTGTTATAGGAAATGCAGACCACTTAAACATTAGCATTGGTAAAGCCGGAAGAAACAGATGGCTTGGTAAAAGACCTCATGTAAGAGGTATGGCAATGAACCCCGTTGATCATCCTATGGGTGGTGGAGAAGGCAGAAGCAAATCCGGTGGGGGAAGACTTCATCCAAGATCTCCTTGGGGACAAAATGCTAAAGGTCTTAAAACCAGGAAACGTAAAAAGATTTCAAATAAATATATTGTAAAACGACGTAAGTAATTTAGAGAGATAGTATGCCGCGTTCAGTAAAAAAAGGTCCTTATATAGACATCAAACTTTTAAAAAAAGTTCAGGCGTTGAATCAAGCTAACCAGAAAAAGATAATTAAAACCTGGTCACGTACTTCAACAATTTCACCTGAATTTGTTGGACACACCATTGCAGTTCATAACGGGAACAAAATGATTCCTGTTTATATAACTGAAAATATGGTTGGACATAAGCTGGGTGAGTTTTCTCCTACGAGAATCTTTAGAGCTCATCCGGGAACTAAAGCAGAAAAAGCTTCGGCAGCAAAATAATTTTGAAAGTGAACTAAAATATGGAAGCAAAAGCAGTAAATAGATTTATCGGTTCCTCTCCGCGAAAAATGCGTTTGGTTATTGATACTATAAGAGGTTTATCAGTTGATAAAGCTCTTGAAGTTCTTCATTTTCAGCCAAAACACGCTTCAAAAGATGCGGAGAAAACCCTTAGAAGTGCATTCGCTAATCTTATGAATAAAGATGATAATATTAAAATTGAACCAAGTGAAGCATTCGTTAAAGAAGTATATGTCAACCAGGGTCCAACAATGAAAAGAATTTCTCCGGCACCTATGGGCAGAGCATATAGAATTAGAAAACGTTCTTGTCACTTAACCGTAGTTGTTACGGCTAATAAATAATTTTAAGGAGCATTTGATTGGGACAAAAAACTAACCCCGTTGGATTAAGAGTAGGAATTATTAGAGGCTGGGACTCTAATTGGTTCGAAAGTAAAAGCTACTCTAAAAAATTAATTGAAGATGATAAAATCAGAAGTTATATCCGTAATCGTCTTAAAAAGGCAGGGATATCTAAAATTGTTATTGACAGAACATCAAAAAATATTAATCTGAATATTCATACTTCACGTCCTGGTGTTGTAATTGGTAAAAGCGGGAAAGAAATTACCCAGCTTGAACAGGAATTGAAGCAGGTTACAGATAGAGATGTTAAAGTTCAGATTACTGAAATTAAAAGACCTGAATTAGATGCAAGATTGGTTTCTGACAATATCGCTACTCAGATTGAAGGAAGGATTTCTTTCAGGCGCGCAATGAAATCTGCTATTACTTCCACAATGAGGATGGGAGCTGAGGGAATTAAAGTTATGTGTTCCGGAAGATTAGGCGGTGCAGAAATTGCTCGTACAGAACAATACAAAGAAGGCAGAGTTCCTTTGCATACTCTTAGAGCTGATATCGATTATGCTCAGGGACGTGCGGAAACAATTTATGGTTCTATAGGAATTAAAGTTTGGATCTGCCGTGGTGAAATTTTAGGTAAAAGAAATTCAGAATAATTGACAGGAGTTTTATAAAATGTTATTGCCTAAAAGAGTTAAGTTTAGAAAAGCACACAGAGGAAGAAGAACCGGAAAAGCTAAACGCGGTTTCTCAGTCTCTTTTGGAGATTTTGGTCTAAAAGCTATGGAACCCGCATGGATTACAAGCAGACAGATTGAAGCATGTCGTGTTGCTCTTACAAGAAAAATGAAAAGAGACGGTAAAGTCTGGATTAGAATATTTCCAGACAAACCAGTTTCCAAAAAACCTCTTGAAACAAGAATGGGTAAAGGTAAAGGAGCTCCGGAATTCTGGGTTGCCGTTATCAAACCGGGCAGAGTTCTTTTTGAAGTTTCAGGAGTTACAAAAGAAATTGCTCATGAAGCATTGCAACTTTGTTCTCATAAGCTGCCTATTAAAACTAAAGTTGTTGCAAGACCTGATTACGAATAAAACTTGGTAAATCGATTATGAAGATTAAAGAAATTAAAGAAATGTCTTCCGATGAACTCGGAAAAAGAATTAAAGAAGAAGAAGCAAACTTAGTTGATTTGAGATTTTCTCACGAGCTAAAACAGCTTACAAATACTGCTAAATTAAAAAATACACGCAAAGATATTGCTCGTATGAAAACGGTTCTTAAAGAAAGAGAATTGAAAGCAGCAATTGCTGAAAAGAAGGAAGGAGCTAAAGCTTAAATGGAAGAAAAAAGAGCTTTAAGGAAGACCAGGATTGGAATAGTTGTTAGCACTAAAATGGATAAAACCATTACAGTTGCTATTGAACGAAAAGTTCCTCATCCAATCTATAAAAAATATTTTAAGAAAACCACAAAGTTTTTAGCTCACGATGAAAAAAGTGAATGTGGTTTGGGTGACGTTGTTAAAATTATGGAAACAAGACCATTAAGTAAAAGAAAAAAATGGAGACTTGTTGAAATTGTTGAAAAAGCCAAGTAAGTATAAGGAGTTAAGCAAATGATTCAAGAAGAAACTAATTTAGTCGTTGCCGATAATTCCGGTGCAAAAAAAGTACGTTGTATCAGAGTACTTGGCGGAAGTGATCGCAGGTATGCTTCTGTTGGAGATTTGATTGTTGTTTCAGTTAAATCTGCAATGCCTAATGGACAGGTAAAAAAAGGGGAAGTATCTCGTGCGGTTATCGTTCGTACAAAAAAAGAAGTTAAAAGAAAAGATGGTTCATACATCAGGTTTGATGAAAATGCTGCTGTATTGTTAAATGCTCAAGGCGAACCCAGAGGGACACGTATATTTGGCCCGGTTGCAAGAGAATTAAGAGAAAAGCAGTACATGAAAATTGTTTCATTAGCACCTGAAGTTTTATAAGGAATTATACTTAAATGAATATTAAAAAAAATGATTTAGTTGTCGTAATTGCTGGAAACGATAAAGGCAAAAAAGGAAAAGTATTAAAAGTTTTTCCTGCAAAATCAAGAATTATTATTGAAGGTGTAAATCTGCGTAAAAGACACACCAAACCAACCCAGAAAAATCCTCAGGGTGGAATTCTTGAAAAGGAAGCACCAATACATGTTTCCAATGTGATGATTCTCGATCCGAAATCTAACGAACCTACAAGAATTGGTGCAAAAATAATTATTGATGAAAAAACCGGTAAGAAAAAAATCGCTCGTATTAGTGTTGCTTCCGGTGAAATGTTTCAGAATTAAAGTTTTAGGTTGATTCAATATGGCAGATAAAAAACAAAGAAAAGAAGCAGCTCAGGAAAAAGCCAAAGGCGCAAAAAAAGAAGTAGTTAAAGAATTTTCTAAGGAAAAGGAAATTAAAGTTCCTTGTCGCCTTCATAATGTTTATAAAAAAGAAATTATTCCTGCATTAATGAATAAACTTGGTTATAAAAGTATAATGCAGGTTCCAAAAATTGATAAAGTTGTAGTTAATATGGGCGTTGGTGATGCAGTTCAGGATCCAAAAATAATGGAAGAAGCTGTTAGAGATATTGAAGCTATCACCGGACAAAAATCAAGTGTTAGAAAAGCTAAAAAAGCTATATCAAATTTTAAACTTCGACAGGGAATGAATATTGGTGTGATGGTTACATTAAGACGTGAAAGAATGTATGAATTCCTTGACAGGTTAATAAATGTAGCTTTACCTCGTGTACGTGACTTTAGAGGTTTATCAGATAAATCTTTTGATGGCAGAGGGAACTACACACTTGGAGTTAAAGAACAAATTATCTTTCCGGAAATTAATGTTGATAAAGTTACTAAAGTTCTCGGAATGGATATTACACTTGTTACAACAGCTAACACCGATGCAGAAGCTTATGAATTAATGCTTGCATTCGGATTTCCTTTTAGAAAAAAAGAAGTTAAATAAAGAAAGAGTTATTTAATGGCAAGAACTTGTTTATTTGCAAGAGAAGAAAAACGCAAAAAGTTATACGAAAAGTATAAAAAAATTCGTGAAGAATTAAAAGCAAATGGTGATTGGGAAGCATTACAAAAACTCCCTAAAGATTCTTCACCTATCCGCCAACACAACAGGTGTACAACTACTGGCAGAGCCAGAGGTTATTACAGAAAATTTGGAACATCCCGTCTTGTGCTTAGAGAAAAAGCATTAAGAGGAGAAATTCCTGGACTTAAAAAGGCAAGCTGGTAAGGAGAGTTATGGCAGTTACAGACCCTATTGCAGATTTTTTAACAAGAACGAGAAACGCTGTTAAAGCTAATAAAAGAAGAGTTGATATCCCTTTTTCTAAAATGAAAGAAGGAATAGCAAGAATTCTTAAAGAGCAAAAATTTATTGCTGATTATCAAGTAGTTGAAGACGGTAAACAAAACCTGATCAGACTACTTTTAAAATACAATAATGGTATTTCGGCAATATCTGGATTAGAGAGAATTAGTAAGCCTGGTTTAAGAAAATATGCTGGAAGTGATAACCTTCCAAAAGTTTTTAATAACCTTGGTATTTCCATAGTCTCTACTTCCAAAGGTTTATTAACCGATAAAGAAGCCCGTCAACAGAATATTGGCGGTGAAATTATTTGTAAAATTTGGTAATCTTTTGAACGGAGTTTTAAATTGTCACGTATAGGTAAAAAACCAATTTCAGTACCTAAAAATGTTACGGTCACCCTTGATGGACAGACCATTAAAGTAAAAGGAACCAAAGGGCAGTTAGAAAATACTTTTCATCCCAACATTTCTATTGAAATGAAAGATGGAGAAATTATTATCAGCAGAAATAACGACCTTAAAGAGAATCGGGCATTGCATGGACTTACCCGTGCTTTGATTCAGAATATGATTACCGGTGTTTCGGAAGGCTTTAAAAAAACACTTGATATTGTTGGTGTTGGTTACAGGGCAGAAATGAAAGGAAAAAATTTATTTATTAATATTGGTTATTCACATCCAATTTATTTCTTTCCGCCTGAAGGAGTAACTATTGAAACAACTTCTCCAACACAAATAGTTATTTCAGGTATTGATAAACAATTAGTTGGTGCAGTTGCCGCAAAAGTTAGATCATTCAGAAAACCTGAACCTTACAAAGGTAAAGGAATTAAATATTCGGATGAATATATCAGACGTAAAGCTGGAAAAACTGCAGGTAAATAAGATTAAAGGTTTAATATGATTAAGAAGAAATCGGTAACAAGAGAAAGAGCAAAAACTAAGATCAGAAAAAAAATTTCAGGAACATCTGATAAACCAAGATTGTCAGTCTTTAGAAGTTTAGATAATGTTTATGCTCAGCTTATTGATGATGTTGAAGGAAAAACAATTTTATCCGTTTCATCATTATCAAAAGAATTAGCTGACGATTTGAAATCAGCTAAAAATAAAGTAGAAAAAAGTAAGTTAGTAGGAATTTATCTTGCTAAAAAAGCTATTGAAAATAAAATTTCTGCAGTAGTATTTGATCGTAACGGTTTCAGATATCACGGCAGGGTAAAAGCAATAGCTGATGGAGCCAGAGAAGGCGGTTTGAAGTTTTAATTTGTTTGCCGAGTCGTCTAATGGCAGGACAGCGGCCTTTGGAGCCGTATGTAGAGGTTCGACTCCTCTCTCGGCAGCATAAGTAATTAAAAATTGTAATTAATGGAGAAATAATTGAAAGCAGTAAGGGCAAATAAAACAACAGAAGTTGAAGGACTCAAAGAAAAAGTCGTTCATATTAATCGTGTTGCTAAAGTTGTTAAAGGTGGTAGAAGATTTGGATTTAACGCCATTGTTGTTGTTGGTAACGGCGCTGGTGTTGTTGGCATTGGGCTTGGTAAAGCAAATGAAGTGACTGATGCAATTTCTAAAGGCATTGATGATGCTAAAAAGAATCTTGTTACCGTTCCGGTTTACAAAGGAACAATTCCTCACGAAATAATTGGAAAATTTGGTGCTGGAAGAGTGTTGCTTAAACCTGCTTCTCCGGGAACCGGATTAATTGCTGGTGGTGGTGTTCGTGCTGTTCTTGAAGCGGCAGGAGTTACAGATATTCTTACAAAATCTCTTGGTTCTTCAAATCCACATAACCAGGTTAAAGCCACATTAAAAGGATTGTTATCTTTAATTGATCCTAAATTTATGGCTTCTAAAAGAAGTATGACCGTTAAAGAACTTTTTAATGCTTAAGTTCAAAGAGGAAAAAATGAAATTAAAAATAACTCAATTAAAAAGTATAATTGATCGTCCGGAAAAACAAAAAAGGACAATTAAAGCACTTGGACTTGGAAGACCAAATTATCAGGTAATTCATAATGATACTCCTCAGATAAGAGGCATGGTTAAAAAAGTCAGTCACTTACTTAAAGTAGAAGAAATTAGCGAGTAAAAGAATGGATAGATTAAGTAATTTAAAGTATGCCAAAGGCTCACGTAAGAAAAGAAAAAGAATTGCTAGAGGCGAAGGTTCAGGTCACGGTGGAACGGCAACTAGAGGTATGAACGGTCAACGTTCACGCTCAGGAGCTCCGCGTTATACACCTGCTTTTGAAGGTGGACAAATGCCTTTACAAAGAAGAGTTCCTAAACATGGTTTCACAAATATTTTCAAAGTATATTTTCAGGTTGTTAATCTGTATCAGATACAAAAGTTGATTGACAGCAAAAAGATTACCGTTTCAGAGCTGGATGCTCCAGCATTTGAAAAATTTGGTTTGATATCATCTGCTAAAAAGCCTATCAAAATTTTAGGCACTGGCGAAATCAAAACAAAAATAAATATAACTGCAAATGCTTTCAGTGAATCAGCAAAGCAAAAAATTGAAGCTGCAGGCGGAACAACAAAAATAGTTTAAAGCGAAAGTAAATGGCAAAGATAACCGAAACCTTCAGAAATATTTTTAAGATAACCGAACTTAGACAGAGAGTTATTTACACTTTATCTCTTTTGCTAATTGTTAGGGTTGGTAGTCATATTACATTACCAGGAGTTGATTCAGGGTTACTTGCAAATGCAATGTCCAATCAATCTTCAGATAGTTTATTTGGATTGTACGATTTATTTGTTGGTGGTGCTTTCTCAAATGCTGCAATCTTTGCTCTTGGTATTATGCCCTATATCAGTGCCTCAATTATTTTACAGCTAATGGGTGCAGTAGTTCCTTATTTCCAGAAATTACAACAAGAAGGTGAAGAAGGAAGGAAAAAAATTACACAGTTAACACGTTACGGAACTGTTTTAATTGCAGCAATGCAAGCCTGGGGAGTAACGATAAAACTTAATAATACTTCTTTTGAAGGTGCTTCAATTATTCCAGTTGGCGTTCAAGGATTTCCTTGGATTGTCGGAACAATAATTATATTAACTGCCGGAACTATTTTTACTATGTGGCTTGGTGAACAAATCACTGAAAAGGGAATTGGTAACGGTATTTCTTTAATTATCTTTATCGGTATTATCAATAGGTTTCCGTTTGCAATTCTTGATGAGTACAGGTTAATTGCTTCAGGAACAAGAAGCTTAATTATTGAAATTGTAATTCTTGCTTTAATGTTCTTTATTATTGCGGGTGTAGTGCTTGTTACTCAGGGAACAAGAAGAATTCCCGTTCAATATGCTAAAAGAGTTGTTGGAAGAAAAGTGTACGGCGGAGTAACTCAATACATTCCTTTAAGGGTTAATACAGCAGGAGTTATGCCTATAATTTTTGCTCAATCAATAATGTTTATTCCCAGTACTGTTGCATCTTTCTTCCCCAACAGCGATGTAATGCAAAGTATAGCAAGTAACTTCAGATATGATTCGTTTGTCTACTCTATTATCTACGCAGTGATGATTATCTTCTTTACTTATTTCTATACTGCAATTGCATTTAATCCTAAAGAAGTTGCCGACACTATGAAAAAGCAAGGTGGTTTTATTCCTGGAATTCGTCCTGGCAAAGCAACTTCAGATTTTATCGATAATATATTGACGAAAATAACTTTACCTGGTTCAATATTTCTGGCAATTATTGCTATTCTGCCAGCGTTTATAAGAAAATTTGGTGTTTCACCTAGTTTTGCGCAATTTTTTGGTGGGACAAGTTTATTGATTGTTGTTGGTGTTGCTTTAGATAGCCTGCAACAGATTGAATCTCATTTGTTGATGAGACATTATGATGGATTTATGAAGTCTGGAAAAATTAAAGGAAGAAGATAAACTTTAATTGTGATTCAGATAAAATCCAAAAAAGAGATTGATTTTATTAGAGAAAGCAGCCGAATTGTTGCTGAAACTTTGGCTCTTGTAAAAAAATATATTCAACCGGGGGTTGCAACAAGAGAGTTGGATTTAATTGCTGAGGATTTCATTAAATCGAAAAATGCAATCGCAGCATTTAAAGGTTATTCACAGGGGAATAGCAGGTTTTATCCTGCTTCAATCTGTGTTTCAATTGATGAAGAAGTTGTGCACGGAATTCCTGGGGATAGAAAATTAAAAAGCGGGGAAATAGTATCGATTGATGTTGGTGTAAACAAAAATGGATACTTCGGGGATGCTGCAATTACTGTCCCTGTTGGAATTGTAAGCGAAGAAAAATTAAGATTGATGAAAATAACTGAAGAGTCGCTGTATATCGGAATTGAAAATGCACTTGAAAACGGAAGGTTACAGGACATTTCATTTTCAATACAGCAGTATGTTGAAAAAAATGGCTACTCTGTCGTTCGTGATTTATGCGGACACGGAGTTGGAAAAAAATTGCACGAAGATCCGTCCATTCCGAATTTTGGAGTGAAGGGCAAAGGACCTAAACTCAAGAGTGGTATGACGTTAGCAATAGAACCAATGGTGAATATGGGTAGATACGAAGTGATAGTAGATTCTGATGGATGGACTATCTGTGCAAAAGATGGCTTGCCATCTGCTCATTTTGAGCACACGATTTTAGTAAATGGAAATAAACCTGAAATATTAACAGTTTGTTAAATGGCAAAACAAGGTCCAATTAAAATAGACGGAGTAATTACTGAGACATTACCAAATGCTCACTTTAAAGTGAAGCTGGATAATGGTCATGAAATTCTTGCTCATATTTCAGGAAAAATGAGAATGCACTTTATAAAGATTCTTCCTGGTGATAAGGTGTCTATTGAACTTTCACCTTATGACCTGACAAAAGGAAGAATTACTTATAGGTATAAATAACGGAGTTAATATGAAAGTAAGATCATCTGTTAAAAAGATGTGCGATAATTGTAAAATCATTAAGCGTAAAGGCGTTGTAAGAGTTATTTGTAAAAATCCAAAACATAAACAACGTCAAGGTTAATTAATAAAAGGAGATAAAATTGGCTCGTATAGCTGGTGTTGATTTACCGAAAAATAAAAAAGTTTTATACGGACTTCAGTATATTTATGGTATTGGTCCGCATATAGCAAAAGAAGTAATTGCAAAAGCAAAAATAGATTCGGACAAAAAAATTTCTGCTTTATCTGAAGCGGAAATTGCAGAAATTAGATCTGTCCTTCAGGCTGATTATAAAGTAGAAGGAGCTCTTCGTTCTGAAGTTCAGATGAATATCAAACGCTTGATGGATGTTGGTTCTTACAGAGGGCTGAGACATAGAAAAGGATTACCGGTGCGTGGACAGCGTACTAGAACAAATTCCCGTACAAGAAAAGGCAAGAGAAAGACTGTTGCCGGTAAGAAAAAGACACCTGCAAAGAAATAAAATTGAAAATGTAAAGGAGTAACCTTTGGCAAAAAGTATAAAAAAGACAAAGAAAAAATCAGTTGTTGATGCAAATGGAATTGCTCACATTAAAGCAACTTTCAATAATGTGCTTGTTACCTTAACCGATATTTATGGCAATACCGTTGCCTGGTCTTCCGCAGGAAGAAATGGTTTTAAAGGTTCAAAGAAAAATACACCATTTGCTGCACAAGTTACTGCTGAAGCAGCAGGAAAAGAAGCATTTAGTTTAGGGCTGAGAAAAGTTGAAGTGAGAGTCCAGGGACCTGGCTCTGGTAGAGAGTCTGCTATTCGTGCTTTGAATACTGCAGGTTTGGAGATTAATTCAATAAAGGATATTACTCCTATTCCTCATAATGGTTGCAGACCACCAAAGAAAAGAAGAGTTTAATTTAGACGGAGAAATTTAATGGCAAGATACACTGATTCTGTTTGTAAATTATGTAGAAGAGAAAGACAAAAACTTTTTCTAAAAGGACAAAAGTGTTTTACTGAAAAATGTCCTATTGAAAAAAGAAATTATCCTCCCGGTCAGCATGGTTTATCAAGAAGAACAAAAGTTTCTGAATATGGTATTCAATTAAGAGAGAAACAAAAAATTAAAAGGACATATGGAATTCTGGAAACACAGTTTCATAGTTATTTTGAAGAAGCAAGCAGGAGGAAAGGCAGAACCGGTGAAAACCTGATTAAAATTCTTGAAAGCCGGCTTGATAATGTAGTTTATCGTTTAGGATTTGCTCCGTCAAGAAAATCTGCAAGGCAGTTAGTTAAACATGGTCATCTGTTGGTTAATGATAAATCTGTTGATATTCCTTCATTTATCCTTAAAGCAGGTGATGTAATTAAAATTAAAGATAAAAGTAAAAAATTAGAAGCTATCCATGAATCTCTTAAGAGAGTGAAGGATAATTTATTTACATGGTTATCAGTTGATAAAGCTACTTTGAGCGGAACTTTTATTCAGATTCCTGAAAGATCTGAAGTACCGTTGAATGCTAATGAACAATTAGTTGTTGAGCTTTACTCCAAGTAATTATTTAAAAACTTAATAGGAATTAGAAAATGAGTGCACCATTTATTAAAATGCCGGAAGCAGTTGTACTTGATGAATCAACTAAAACTGATACTTACGGTAAATTCACATTACAACCTTTAGAGAGAGGTTATGGAGTTACAATTGGTAATTCTTTAAGACGTGTGATTTTATCATCACTACCCGGTGCTGCTATTATTGCCGTAAAATTTGGTGGTGTTCTTCACGAGTTCAGCACCATTAACGGTGTGGTTGAAGATGTAGCAGAAATTATTCTTAACTTAAAACAGGTTAGACTGAAGTTAATCAATAAAAAACCTAACAAGATTGAGTTTACATTACACGGTGAACATATTTTTACTGCAGCCGATATTCAAAAAAACAGTGCTGATATAGAAATACTTAACCCTGATCTTCATATTGCTACATTAAATAAAAATGCAAAGATTGACATAGAGTTAAGAGTTGGAAAAGGAAAAGGATTTGTTCCTGCAGTTGAAAATAAATCACCTGAGTATACAATAGGAGTTATTCCTATGGATGCAATTTATACACCAATAAAGAATGTGAAGTATGATATAGAAAACGTTCGTATTGGTGATAAAAATGATTACGAAAAACTTACTCTTGAAATCTTTACTGATGGTTCTATTACTCCTGAAGATGCATTAGCACAATCTGCTAAAATTTTAAGAGATCATATTCAATTATTTATCAACCTTGATCTTGAACCTGAAGAAAAACAAGCTGAGGTTCAAAGAGATACAGAAAAAGAAAGAATAAAGAAAATCTTACTTACAAGTGTTAACGATCTTGAACTTAGTGTTAGAGCTCATAATTGTCTTATGGCTGCAAACATTAAAACTATTTCTGAACTTGTTCGTAGAGAAGAATCTGAAATGCTGAAATTCAGAAATTTTGGAAGAAAATCACTTTCAGAACTTACCGAGATTGTTGAAAGTCTTGGGCTTGAATTCGGAATGGATGTTGATAAATATTTAAAAGATGAAACTGAACATAATAACTAATTTATTTAAACAAAGGTTTACAAATGCGGCATAAAGTTAAAGGCAGAAAACTTAAAAGAACTTCAAGTCATCGTTCAGCATTGCTTAGAAATCTTGCAACTTCTTTGTTAAAACATAAAAGAATTAAAACCACTGTTGCAAAAGCAAAAGAATTAAAATCTTTTGTTGAACCATTAATAACAAAAGCCAAAGCAGGCGATTTGAATGCTAAAAAACTGGTGATTAATGAAATTAAAGATAAAGAAGTAGTAAAAGAATTATTTGCTGATATTGTTTCCACTATTGGTGACAGAAAAGGTGGCTATACAAGAGTTATTCGAATCGGTAAACGATTGGGTGATGCAGCTGAAATGGCAATTATTGAACTTGTTGATTACAACGAAGTTGCTAATAAAAAAGCTGAAGAGAAGAAAGAAAAGAAAGAAGCAAAAGAAAAAGTAAAAAAAGAGAAAAAACAAAAAGAAGTTGAAGACGCAAAAGTTCTTGAAGAATCAACTTCTGGTAAACAATAGATTGATTGAATGATTGGTTGAAGAGTAATCAGTTTTACTGGTTACTCTTTTTTATTTTTATGAATAATATTTTTTTTGTTAAATCAGTTTATAATTTAAGAGATTTACCTAAATTAAAACTACCTGAAATTGTTCTGTGCGGACGTTCAAATGTTGGTAAATCTTCTATGATTAATTCTCTGTATAATAAAAAAGGTCTGGCAAAAACAAGCAGCACACCGGGAAAAACCAGGTCAATAAATTATTATTCAGTAAACGATAAATATTATATTGTGGATTTACCCGGTTATGGTTTTGCAAGAGCCAGTGCCAGTGAACAGAAAAAATGGACTGACCTGATTCAGAAGTTTTTTTCAATAGAAAATAAAAACTTTTTTGTATTTCATTTAATTGATAGCAGACATAAACCAACTAATCTCGATGAATTATTAAAAAGTATGGTTCTCTCTAAAAATTTTGATTATACGATTATTCTTAATAAAATTGATAAATGCAATCAATCACAAAAAGCTGCAGCAATAAAAAACATAGAAATGTTTTTAGGTGAAGAAAAAACAAACAGAAATTATTTTTTATTTTCTGCAGTGACTGGTTTAGGTAAAAAAGAAATTGAAAAGAAAATAGAAAACGTAACTCAGCATAATTAAAAATACTTTTGTATATTTATTGGCAAAATTAAAATTTTAACAAAAAATGGATAGAAGACAAAAAAAAAGAATATATACATTCCTGATATTTCCTTTTCTGCTTGCTATTCCATTTTTAACTGATGATTTGACAATCAGGATTATCGGGATTCTTCTTACTATCATCTATGTTGGGCTATTAATTTTTTTACGAGATTCTTTCAGAAAAGAACCTGTATATGAAGAATTAACATCCCAGCCAGAACCAGCTCAGGATGTTCCCAAACTCCCGCTTGATGAAGGTGAGGGATTTACAATAGTTTCGAAAACAACGAATACCGATTTAATTACTGATGAGAATTATTTTAAAATTAACAAACCAAATCGTACTACAGTAAAACCACCTGATTTAAAAGAACGTTTTGAAGAAATAGCAAATGAAGAACTCCCTAAGGAAATAAGTCATGACGGACAATTTGCTTTTGTGTTGGAGAAAATACTTACAATTATTAAAGATTCTTTTGCGGCTCATACAGCGGTTTTCTTTTGGTACAATAAGAAAAAAGAAAAAATATCAATTGAAAAATTTATTTCTAATTCAAGCGATATCTCTGAAAGAAAATTTGACATTGAAAACGATATACTTAGTAAAATAATTCAAAAAGGTGAACCCGAACTTCTTACAGACATTTCATCAAAAGCTGAAGCTGATGTGATTAGGTATTATGAAACGATTCAGGACATAAAAAGCTTTGTTGGTGTTCCTCTTTTTTATGACAAACAGTTAATTGGAATTCTGGCAATTGATTCAAAAGAACCAGATCAATTCGGTATTGAAACAATTTTTTCACTTGGAAGATTTGTAAGATTAATAACAATTTTGATAAGTCTTTTTGAACAAAAATATTCGGAATTTATTTCTCAGAAAAGATTGCAGGGATTGCTGACATTTCTTCAACCTGCACAAAATTTTGAGGATGAAAAAGAATTGATTGATTCAGTTGAAAAATCACTTGCATTTTTAATTAATTGGGATGCTTTTGCTTTTGTTTATTATCATCCAATTGAAAAATCTTTTAAGACAGTGAAAGTAATTAATAAAACTTCATTAAAATATATTGGTGAAAATCTTGATGTTGAAGTGAATGGAACTCTTGTTGGGAAAAGTATTTCAACAGGAATCCCTGTAAAAATTGATGATACTTCAGCTGCAGATTATAAGAGATTTTCAAAAATTGAAGATGTAAGTTTTGATGGCTCTTTTCTAGTTATTCCTTTAATTTTTCAAAACCAAAACTACGGAGTTATGTGTTTTGAAAGCCTGAAAAAAAATTCGTATACAAAATCTGATGTTGAATTTCTTAAAGGGGCTACAAATATTCTGGCATTTATGATTCATTCTATCTCAACTCAGCATTTATTAAAAAGTCTTTTAGCCCTTGATATAGAAACCCGTGCATTAAATGCTGTGACATTTAAAGAACGACTTCAGAATGATTTAATAAGAGCAAATGAACTTAAAATTAAAAGTGCAATTGCTGTAATTAAAATAGATGAATTCCTTGAACAGGCTTCGTTATTTGATACGAATCCTTTTATGAAAGTTCTTACTACTGTTTCTGAACTGATAAGTAACGAGATGACAGCTTTCAGTATGTACGGAAGATTATCTGAAAAAATTTTTGCAGTGTATTTCTTTAATGCAAATTCTAAAGATGTTTATATCTGGGCGGAAAAACTCCGTGTTAGAGTTGCCCGCCAAACAATTTCTGTCTCTGCAAGGCAGACAACATTTACTATCTCAGTAGGAGTAGCGGCTGCTAACGGGAAACCTGATGCTGAAGAATTAATTTATAATGCCAATCTTGCTTTACAAAAAGCAATTGACAGTGGTGGAAACAAAGTTCGTAATATTAATTGAGTTGAAAAATAAATAATTTTATTTTTATAGTGCTTGATGGTATTGGAGTTGGTGAACTTCCTGATGCTAGTTTATATAACGATTGTGGAAGTAATACTCTCGGGAATATGTCAAAAGCTGTTGGTGGATTGAACCTGCCTAACCTGAAGAAATTTGGGCTGGGGAATATTACTGAAATTTTAGGCGTTGAACCTGTTAAAACTCCTCTGGCTTCATATGGCAAGATGAGAGAAATCTCTAAAGGAAAAGATTCTACAACAGGTCATTGGGAACTTGGTGGAGTGTTTGTTGATTTTGATTTTTCATACTTCCCTGATGGTTTTCCTGATGAAATGATGAAAAAATTTCTTGATGAAACTGGCTGTTCGGGTTATCTTGGAAACAAACCAGCTTCAGGAACAGAGATAATTAAAGAGCTGGGTGATGAACACATTCGAACTGGTTTCCCAATTGTTTATACATCTGCAGACTCCGTTTTTCAAATAGCTGCTCATGAAGAAATTATTCCTTTGCAAAGATTATATGAGATTTGTAGAATTACACGTGAAAAAGTATTAACAACCCCTTATGTTGTTGGCAGAGTGATTGCAAGACCTTTTATCGGAACAAAAGGGAGCTATCAAAGAACAACTAATCGGCATGATTTTTCTTTGGATCCACCAGATAATACAATCCTTGATTTATTGAACGATAATAATATCGATACAGTGGCAGTTGGAAAGATAAATGATCTTTTTAATCATAGAGGAATTAAGTATTCTTTACCAACAAAATCTAATAAAGAAGGATGCAACAAAATTATTGAATTTACGTCAAAACTTACAAAGGCTTTTATAATGGCAAATCTTGTAGACTTTGATGTATATTATGGTCATAGAAATGATGCGATGGGTTTTACAAAAGCATTGAAGGAATTTGACGAGAATCTTCCACTAATTGTGGATAGACTTGATGATAATGATTACTTATTAATTACATCTGATCATGGGAATGATCCAACAGATTTAAGCACAGATCATACAAGGGAATATGTGCCATTGTTATTTTATAATAAAAAAAATCCATCAAGAAATCTGGGAATTCGTAAAACATTTTCGGATGCAGGTAAAACAGCAGCAGATTTTTTTAATATTCCGAATACTTTAAATGGTGAAAGTTTTTTAATTAGAAATTGAAGGCGGTTATGTTTTTAGGTCGTGTAATTGGAACGGTATGGTCAACAAAGAAAGATGAAAATCTTGTTGGTTCAAAATTACTAATTGTTAAACAGTTAGATTTAGAACTGAATGAAAAAACAAGTTTTGTTGTGGCAGTTGATAGCGTTGGTGCAGGAGAAGGAGAAGTTGTTTTAGTGACAACCGGAAGCTCTGCAAGACAGACAAACATTACGAAAAATAAACCTGTGGATGCAGTTGTTATGGCAATAGTTGACAAACTCGATATTCCATTAAAACAATTCCTAAAAAACAAACAGGAAGAGGGTAAATAATGGTATTTGCAGGATGGAAAATTGAACCATTTTCCGTAAATTTGCACACCAAATTTTAAAACTTTTATTTTACGGGTCTGGTCAAATTTATGTTCTTAGGAAAAGTAATTGGAAATGTTTGGGCGACAAAAAAATATGAAGCTGTTCATAGTTTTAAATTTATGTTTGTTCAACCATTAAATGCTGATCTTAAAAACATAGGGGAACCAATTGTTGCCGTAGATACTGTCGGTTCAGGGCCGGGCGAAATAATTTTATACATTACCGCAAGTGAAGCTGTTATTCCTTTGCCAGTGGATATGGCACCAGTTGACGCTTCAATAGTTGGAATTGTTGATACAATAAATTTAGATAATTAAGATAGAGGCAATCTAGTGAGAATTACAAAGCAATATACTAATAGAGAAAGTCAGTCTCTTGATAAATATTTACAGGAAATTGGTAAGGTAAGCCTCCTTACACCAGAGCAGGAAATTGAACTTGCAATAAGGATTAAGCAAGGTGAACAACTTGCGTTAGAACAATTAACAAAAGCTAATTTGAGATTTGTTGTTAGCGTTGCAAAACAATATCAGAATCAGGGTTTATCTCTTGGTGATTTAATTAATGAAGGTAATCTTGGATTAATAAAAGCTGCAAAAAGGTTTGATGAGACAAGAGGATTTAAATTCATTTCTTATGCAGTGTGGTGGATCAGGCAATCAATTCTTCAGGCATTAGCTGAGCAATCAAGAATAGTTCGCCTTCCTCTTAACAGAGTTGGAGCTTTAAACAAAATTGGTAAAGCTTATAGCTCGCTTGAACAAGAATTCGAAAGAGAGCCCAGTGCAACTGAATTAGCAAACGAACTTGAAATGGATGTTAATGAAGTTGCTGATACACTTAAAATTTCCGGCAGACATGTTTCGATGGATGCTCCATTTCAGCAGGGAGAAGATAACCGTCTTCTTGATGTTTTGCAGAATGATCAACAGCCACCCCCAGATGCAATTCTGATTACTGAATCTCTGAAACAGGAAATAGAGAGAGCTTTATCTACCTTAACTGAAAGAGAAGCTGAAGTAATTAAATTATATTTTGGATTAAACAAAGAGCATTCTCTTACTCTTGAAGAGATTGGTGAGAAATTTAATCTGACAAGAGAGAGAGTTAGACAAATTAAAGAGAAAGCAATAAGAAGGCTTCGTCACGCTTCAAGAAGTAAAAATCTTAGAGCTTATCTTGGTTAATGAATAAATCTTTTTATATATCATTTTTTTTAATTCTGATAGCCGGATTGTTTATACTTTCCGGCTGTTCTGCTACTACAAGTACTTCAAGATATAAAGAAAAAAAAGATGAACAAAATGATAAGTATGTTGGAAGATATGATAATAAAGATGAAATAGGTGTTGATGATACTTCCTGCATCAATGATGATGAAGAAGAATTAGAAGATTATTCCGGCGATAAAATAAAAGTTGATATTTCTCAGATAATGAAAAAATATTCAGGTGAGGTTAAAGGAACTGAGCTTGGAACTCCCCAGGAAAAGATGTTGATGGAAATAATTCGATACCTTGATACTCCTTATAAATATGGTGGAAATTCAAAGAATGGAATTGATTGTTCTGCATTCACGCAGACAGTTTTTAAGAATTGTTTCAATATAACATTATTACGCTCTGCACGCGATCAATATACCCAGGGTTTAATTGTTGATGATAAAGATGGGCTTAAAATGGGGGATCTTGTTTTTTTCAATACAAGGCGGCGGGTTCGTCCTGGACACGTAGGGATTTATATTGGTGACAATTTATTTGCTCATGCTAGTTCTTCTTATGGAGTAAGAATTTCTTCTCTTGAAGAGGATTACTATTCAAAACGATTTATGGGGGGAAGAAGAATAGAAGAATCCCCTTTGTCAAATTAATCAAAATATTTCTTAGTAATCATTCTCCCCATTTTAATACTTCAAGTTTTACTTTTGCTATACCACTTTTAATCATACCTAGTTCTTTAGCGGCTGCATACGACATATCAATTATTCTTTTTGTTGATTTTGGTGGGCGATCGTTAATCTTAACTGTTGTAGTTTTTTTGTTTTTTAAATTTGTAATTTTCACAATAGTTCCAAATGGATAAGTTGAATGAGCTGCGGTAAAATCATTCATATTATATGTTTCACCGCTTGAAGTCTTCTTACCATGAAATTTTGTTGAATAATAGGAAGCGGTTCCTTCTTTTGTCTCAAGAACTTCATCACTTTTTGTAATTTGTTTCTCGTTGTTTTTATTTTGTATTACTCTTTCATCATCCTGTTTTTCATATCTTATTGATGATGAACAACCGATTAAACCAAATGGGGTATTAATCAATAAAAAAACTAAAAGTAAAAAATATTTCATATTATTAAGTTTATTTACTGCAAATATAATTATTGTTTACATTTGCTCAACAATCTCATTTTAATTAAATCGTAGAGTAATTTTTCTAAAAATAGTGAAAAGTTTTAAAACACATATTAAAGAGACACTTCAGTTAGCTTATCCGGTAATGATAGGACAAGTTGGATACATTACTATGCAAGTAGTAGATAGTGCAATGGTTGGACGAATTGGTTCGGCACAACTTGCAGCTTCATCAATTGCTCATGGCATTTTTGTCTTGTTAATGGTGATTGGAATTGGGGTCAGTTATGCGGCTTCCCCTTTAATTGCTATTTCGATTGGAAGTAATAAGACTGAACATTGTAAAATAATTTTTAATCAATCATTTTTAATTAATACTCTTCTTGGCGTTTTACTCTCATTGTCAGTTTATTTAAGCGTCTATATTGTTCCAATTCTTAATCAACCTAAAGAGGTAGAACAACTTGCTATACCTTATTTAAAAATTTTAGCTTTCTCGATGTTACCGATTATGATATTCCAGACATACAAACAGGTTATAGAAGGATTGTCATTCACTCGTCCTGCAATGTTTGTTGTAATTTTGGCTAATGTGGTAAATGCTTTTGCATGCTGGATTTTGATTTTTGGAAAAATAGGATTTCCTGCAATGGGGTTAAATGGTGCCGGACTGGCAACATTAACTTCAAGAATTTTTATGGCAATTACCTTGATGATTATAGTGATAAGAAATGAGAAATTCACTAAATATGATTTAAAACTAACGCGAATTAAAATTGATAAAAGTATTTCTATGAAAATAATCAAACTTGGATTTCCAAGCGGTTTTCAATATTTTTTTGAAGTTGGCTCTTTTTCTTTCGCTGCAGTAATGGTTGGATGGATTAGTGCAGATGCATTAGCCGCTCATCAAATTGCACTTAGTATTGCATCAATTACATATATGATTGTTCTTGGAATTTCATCAGCATCTGCTATTAGAGTAGGTAATGCAGTTGGTATGAATAACACAGATGAAATAAGAAGGGCTGGTTTTACTGCCATATTGCTAGGTGCAACATTTATGTTAATATCAGCAATCATTCTTGTCCTGTTTAAGAATATTATTCCACTTTTATATATAAAAGAAATTCCTGTTATAGAATTAGCCTCATCATTATTAATTATTGCAGCATTCTTCCAGATATTTGATGGGACACAATGCGTTGGACTTGGAGTACTTAGAGGTTTAACAGATGTAAAAATCCCAACTTTAATTACTTTTACAGCTTACTGGGTTCTGGCTTTGCCTCTGGGATATTTATTTGCCTTCCCTCTAAATCTTGGAGTTCGAGGAGTCTGGGTAGGACTTTCTTTTGGTTTAGCAATGTCTGCATTAATGTTAACCACAAGATTTTCTCTAATAAGCAAGAAAAAATTAATCATTTAATCATTTAATGTTTCCACTTCTTTATAATTTCTACCTTCAGTATAAGCTAATAATTATTGAATTAAACAAAGATTATTTTTGCATTGAAAATTTAATTGAAAGGAAAACATTATGAAAAGGTTTTATAAATCTTCAAAGAACAAAGTCTTCTTTGGTGTAGCCGGAGGAATTGCTGAGTATTTTGATGTTGATCCAGTAATAATAAGAATAGCATTTATTCTTTTAACAATTTTTCATGGTTCGGGAATTTTAATTTATATCATTTGTGCAATTGTAATGCCCAAGGATTATATGTTAAATTTCCAGAATTATCAATCTTCTTTCAATAATTCGCAGCCTTTTCAAACATCAGTTCAAAACGAAACTTTGGAAAAAAAGTCTAACAGGGATATTTTACTCGGGTCAATACTGGTTGGATTAGGAATTATTTTTCTGTTACACAACATTATTCCCAGATGGGGATTTGAAGATATTTTCCCGCTTGGCTTGATACTTTTTGGTGGATGGCTTATTTTTAGTTCGGTTAAAAAAGAGGAGATAGTAAAATGAAATCGAAACAACTTTTTTGGGGATTACTGTTTTTTACTCTTGGAATTCTTTTTCTTCTAAATAATGTTATTGGAACACACATTGAACTGGGAAGCCTGTACCGGTTCTGGCCAGTAATACTTATATTAATTGGGTTTTCTGTTATTGTAAAACAGGATATGGTGAAAGTAATAATGTCAGCATTAACCGGAATTTTATTAGCTTTAATTATTTTTTCCTTCTTCAATAAGGATTGGTTGGTTTGTAATTCAAACTGGAATAAGGATAAAAATATAGTGCTTGCAGATACAGTTAAAGAACCATGGAATGATTCTATAAAACAGGTTAACATTAGCTTTGATGGCGGAGCAGCTTCTTTTTCAATAGATGATAAAACAGGTAATTTATTCACTGCGGCATCTGACAAAATAGCAAGTTATGAAAATTTTTCTGTTGTAAGAGAAAATGATATAGCTAAATTAAAAATTAAAATGAAAGAATGGCACGTGGGATTTGGAGAAAAACATGCAAACCATCTAAGTTTAAGTCTTAATCCAAAACCAATTTATAATTTAATTTTTGATGTTGGTGCAGCTTCAGCAGATTTTGATCTTACTGGTTTAAAAGTTAAGAACCTTGATGTAAACATAGGAGCAGCTTCGCTTGTCTTAAAATTATCCAATCCTGTTGATGATACTTTGTATGCAGATATTGATGCGGGTGCTTCATCTATAAATATTTCAATTCCAAAAACTGTAGGAGCAGAAATTTATTCTGACCTTGCTTTAAGTTCAAAACATATTTCAGGTTTTAAAGAAATTCGCGATGATAGATTTCAGACTGAAGAATTTGATAAAGCAAAGAAAAAAATTATTTTTAGAATTAGTGGTGGTGTTTCATCATTTACTATTGATAGATACTGAATAATAAGTTGATTTTTTAACCGGTGTAAATCGACTGCACCGGTTTTTTTGTTTTAAATATGTTTCAAAAAAGAGTTGATAATTGAAATTAATAATCTATATTTGCTAAAAAATTATAAATCAATATTATAAGTTTAGTAAATGGATTCAAAAGAAGAGTTATATTTCAATTACCTGTTTAAGTTCAAAGATGGCAGGGAAAAATATTTTAGCATTCATGTTAACAAAAAGACTTTAAAGATAATCAGGAATAGTAATCAACAATTTCCTGAGTGGGCAAAACTCCAGAATTTTATGTGTCCACATTGTCCTCTTGATGAGGCAAATAATATTTATTGTCCACTGGCACTTAATCTTGTTGAATCTTTATACTCTTTTAGCGATTGTAACTCTTTTGAGATGGTTGACATAAGAGTTGAAACACCGAATCGAAATTATGAAAAAAATACTTCTTTACAGTCTGGTGTTAGTGCAATGCTAGGAATCCTGATGGTATCTTCGGGATGTCCGTACATGGTAAAATTAAAACCAATGTTACACTTTCATTTACCTTTTGCAACTTTAGAGGAAACTCAGATTAGAGCATTTTCATTTTATCTTCTTGCACAACATATAAAATGGAGAAAAGGTGGAAAACCTGATTGGGATATGAATAATCTGTTTAATATTTATGAAGCAATCCGTGAATTGAATCATAATGTATCTGAAAAAATTGCCAATATTGAGGCGAAGGATACAAGTATAAATTCAGTTGTAGTTCTTAATAATTTTGCAGATTATGTTACTCTTACTCTAGATGATAAGAGTATGGAAGAATTGGAAATTTATCTTAAAGAGTTTTTTTAATCATCAAAATTATTTTTGCTAATTTTTTCTGAATATTATAAATGTTAGATAAAAAAACAAAATTATTTTTTGTATTGGGAGCATTTTTTGTTGCAAACGCTTTGTTAGCTGAATTTTTAGGTGTTAAAATATTTTCACTTGAAAAAACTTTTAGTCTAGATCCTGTTAATATTTATCTCTTTGATTTTAATTTATCATTTAACCTTACTGCTGGTGTACTACTCTGGCCAGTCGTTTTTATAATGACTGATATTATTAATGAATACTTTGGAAAAAAAGGTGTAAGGTTTTTTTCTTTCACTTCTGCAGCACTAATATCATATTCATATATAATGATTTACATAAGCATTTTACTCAAACCAGCTGATTTCTGGATTATCAGAGAAACAACCGCTGGTAAATTGGATATGAATCTTGCTTTCAATATAATATTTGGACAGGGTTTGTGGATTATTTTTGGTTCGCTTGTGGCTTTTTTAGTAAGCCAGTTAATTGATGTTACAGTTTTTCATTTTATAAAAAAATATACTGGAAATTCTAAAATCTGGGCAAGAGCAACGGGAAGTACAATAGTGTCACAATTTATTGACAGTTTTGTAGTTTTATTTATAGCATTCTACATTGGTGCAGGGTGGGAATTGAAATTAGTGATAGCAATTGGAATTGTTAATTACATTTATAAATTCTTTATAGCAGTATTCTTAACTCCTATTCTTTACGTCCTTCACTATTTTATTGATAGATATCTTGGTAAAGATTTATCTGAACAATTAATTAATTCTGCTGGCAATTAAACTGGAGAGGTTCGGAAGTTTTTATATAAAAAACTTGCACATGTATCACAGTAAAAACTACCTTTAATATCTACTTCTTCAATAATAGTCGATTGATGCATCACACAATCCCAGTTCTTGCAATGATGTAATCCAAAATTATGACCTAATTCATGATATATTTCTTTCATTGCTCTACTGAAAAGTAAATTATCATTTGTTTTACCTGTATAGAATTCTTCATACAATCTGCAAAAAGAAACAATAGAGTGTTTTCCATTTAATTGTGCTTCACCAAATAAAAAAGTAAAAACAGGCACATATAGATCAACATCAACTAATATTAATACTTTTCCATGTATCTGATTCGATTTCTCAATTGCCTGTGCAAGAATTTTTGTTGAAAAGTATTGATTCCGTTCCTGTGAACGAACAGATTCTAGGTCCAGGTTGAGGTTAGCAAATCCAATATTTGCAGGTAATGTATTTGTTAACTCGATATGGATTTTCTTTAATAAATGGTTATTTGATACTCCTTCAGGGACCAGATAAATATTCATTTCTTAGGTCTTTGAAGTCCGTACTTATTCATTTTGTTGTATAATGTTACTCTATCAATACCAAGCACAGAAGCTGTTCGGGAAATATTCCATTTATTTTCCTGTAATACAATAGATATATGTTTTTTCTCAAGAGCATCAAGACTTTTGTCATCTTTATCGAAAGTAACTTTTGTACTTATATGGAATGGAAGGTCATCAACCATAATTTCATCGCCCTGGTTAACAACTACAGCTCTTTCAATAGCATTTTCAAGTTCTCTTACATTACCGGGCCAATTATATCTAACTAAAAAGTCCATTGCTTCTTGTGAAAATCGTTTTACTTTTCTATTCATTTGAGTCGAATATTTTCTCAAGAAATGATGTGCAAGAATAGGAATATCTTCAGGTCTGTCACGTAAAGGAGGGATCATGATAGAAAATACGTTTAGTCTATAATACAAGTCTTCTCTGAATTTTCCTTCTTTAACTAATTCTTCAAGAGGCTCATTTGTAGCAGCGATTATACGGAAGTCGCTCTTTACTACTTCACTTCCACCAACTCTCATAAATTGTTTGGTTTCTATTACACGTAACAATTCAATTTGAACTTTTGCAGAAATTGTCCCTATTTCATCAAGGAAAATTGTTCCACCGTTTGCCATTTCAAATTTTCCTTTACGCTTATAATGAGCACCTGTAAATGCGCCCTTTTCATGTCCAAATAATTCACTTTCAAGGATTGACTCGGCTAGTGCTCCACAGTTAACAGTTATTATTGGGAAATATCGTCTTTTGCTATTAATATGTATTGCTTTTGCAACTAATTCTTTACCAGTTCCGCTTTCACCTCTAACAAGTACAGTTGTATCTGTTTGAGCAACTGTTTGTACAAGGTTAAATATTTTTTTCATCTGCGTACCTTCACCAACAAGATTATCAGGGCGAATTATTTCATCAATCTTTTGTTTAAGCTGGAGATTTTCTTTTTTAAGTGCCTGTTGGTTTAATGCTTTTTCGACAACATGAGATAATTCTTCCGGGTCTATTGGTTTAGTAATGTAATCAAAAGCGCCATCCTTCAAAGCTTTAATAGCTGTAGGAACAGATGCGAATGCCGTTATCAGAATGAATATTACATCATTATCTATTTCTTTGACTTTTGTTAACAAATCAAGTCCGCTTATTCCCGGCATTTTCATATCAACAAGCAAAAGATTATATTTATCTTTTTCAAATAACTGTAAAGCTGTTTCACCATCTTCAGCAACTTCTACAATATAATCTTCTTCTTCAAACCAGTGTAAAAGAGATTCTCTTACAATCGGTTCATCATCAACAATAAGAATTTTTGAATTTTGCTCCATTTAATTTTCACCATTTTTATTTATAGGTAAAGAAACTAAAAAAGTTGTTCCAGAATAAGAAGTCTTTTCAACTTTAATTTCACCTTTATGTTTTTTAATAATTCCATAAGTTACAGATAACCCTAACCCTGTGCCTTTCTGATCTTTTTTTGTAGTAAAGAAAGGTTCAAAAATGTATGGAAGATCCTTTTCGTTTATTCCTTTTCCTTGGTCAATAAAACGGATAAGAGCATTGCCATTTTCTTTACAAATTGAGACAGTTAGTGTGCCACCTTCACTCATAGCTTCAATAGCATTAATGAGAATTGCAATAAAGGCTTGTTCAATTTTTTGCGGATCGCAATAAATTAATATATCCAAATTGCCAAAATCCCTTATTAACTTAATTTTATTTAATTCAAGGTGATGATTGATAAGAGTAATACTTTTTTCAATTATATCAATAAGACTGTGTTGAGTATGAGGTCCTTCATCCTGATGTGAAAATAAAAGTAAATTTTTCACAATGTTACCGCAGCGTTTAGATTCATCAGCTACAAGGTTAAGAAATTTTATAGAGTCATCAAATTTTCCATCGACATTTTGTTTAGATATTTTTTTAGAAATCAATTTACTGTAAGTTAATATTCCTTCCAGCGGGTTATTAAGTTCGTGAGCTACAGTTGCCGATAGTTTTCCAAGTGAAGCTAATTTTTCAATCTGCACAACCTGTTCATATATTTTTTTTAATTCTTCATTTTTTTCTTCAACTTTTTTATTCAGAGTCTCTGACCATTCTTTTATTTCATTGTATGCAGCATCAAGTTTGGATGACATATCATTGAATCGAGTTGCGGTTAGTCCTAATTCATCCTTTGAGTTAACAGAAATTTTATAATTCAGATTTCCAGAGGATAGTTGTTCAATACCTTTAGAAATTTCTTTTAATGGTTTGTTTACTATATATTTTATAAATCCGAATGAAAACACAGCGATCAATATTGTTATTATTACGGAACCAATTAGAATGCTTTTAGTTGAAGTAGAAATAATTTCATCCATCTTTTCAGTTGTCAGAATTACATCGAGAACACCAAGAATTGCTTTTCTAGATTCGTGTGCGTGACAATCTGAAGTGTAGCAATCTGTTTCATTTTTAATCGGGTTGATTAAACCAATCACTCTCTTCTTTGATTGAATTTCGTAGATTCTTATCATATTTTGCCACGGCAAATTTGAAGGTAATTCTTTTTTTGCATGACAAACATTACATTCTTCGGCATCCATATTTATAATTTTACCTATTTCAGTACTATCCGAAGAAAATGCAATTACACCAAGTTTATTGTAAATTCTTACTCGAAAAACACCTTTCTCTTTGCCGACAGTTTTTATTATTTGATAAACATCTTCCCTTCTATTAAGAAGCATGCTATATCTGGCAGACTTTTTAATTATATCGGAGATATTATAAGCATTCTGGATATTAGAAGTAGTAAGTTGATTCCTAAGGTTGGTTATGGCTATAAAAGTATATAACCCTAATATAACAATTAAGGCGCTTGATATTGCAATTATTAATTTAACGCCAAGTCTATTTAATATTTTAACACGCAAAATTTGGGTATGTTGAATAAATTTACAAAATACAAACCCAAACTAAAAAAGAATGCAGAAAAAGGCAAATTATTTTTTATTTATTGAATAATTGCTGAAGAATTTTCAGATATAATTCATTCCCTATCACATTGTGAATATATTTAACCTGCTCACCACCATCATTTAATGTAATTCCAACTTTTGGCCATACTTCTTTACAGTTTGAAAAAACACTTTCGATTTCTGATGATTGATTTAAAAAGTCACTTTCAGACATAATAGCTTTATTCAATTCTTCAGTCTCAACTTCAACAATGCAGAACCAGTTCTTTGCAGTTTCATCCTTTTTAAGATCAAGATTAGCAACAGTGCATATATTAATAGGAGATTCTATTGTATATTCTCCCCAATCACCTGCAATTTTTAATAAAGGTTCGCCTTGTTTAATTATTTTTTTATCCGATGTCTGAAAGCTTGAAATATTATCAAGAATTATTTCTGCTATTGGATTAAATCCAAGGTAATAAGTTTTGTCATATAGATTTCGCAGAATAAGATTTTTCTTTAAATGAATATTTGTATCACTATATATTTGTTGGTTAATTTTTATTAATGTCCTCTGAATTATATCATCATAGCTTTGCACATACTTCTCTTCAAGATCATCAAGATTGATTTCAACATTACGCATGACTTTATCTAATGCACATTTATCGCAGTTGAAATTTTTATTACAAAGTTTGTATGTAATTATTCCAGATTGCATCCAGATGCATTTAAGTGAATTATAATTTAAAGACTGTGATTTCATATTCATCTCAGATTATTAAATTTATTAATTAATGATTTACTTCATTGCTTTCAGAAAAGACAGGGAAGAACTTTGAAATAAATTTGAAAGCAATCATTCCCAGAACAACGAACATCATTGTGATATTAATTTCCCAGATAGAAGGGAAGTAGTATATTCCATTAAAATTGGAAATACTGGTAACACTTACATTAAGACGGTTAAGCAAGAATCCTGCTATAATAAAGATAGAGACAAAATAAAGCCATTTTCTATCGTTTCTTCTGTGTTTAGACATAAGAATAGTTACTGGAACAAGTGTACCAATAATTATTTCAAGCCAGAATAAAAATGATTCCTGAGTAAATGATAAAGCATAGACCATTTTATTTGCAGCAATAAAATACACTAATTTGATGACTAAATTTATTGATATTACAATGCCGCTTGCAAAACCCAATTTAGAAAGCAAATCTATTTCCAATCCTTTTCCAAAAGCACGTGCGCTTGTATACGACTCAAATATTGTCATCGCCAGACCTACACTAATAGCGCTTATAAAAAAGAAAACCGGAAGCAAAGGTGAATACCATAGTGGATGCATTTTACTTGGAATAATTAAATATAAAGAACCAAGAGAAGACTGATGTAAAGTTGAAAGCACAACACCTACAATCATCAAAGGTACACTTATTTTATGAAATATATCCATTAATTTATACATCTTAAATTTTTCAAGAATTACCTGGCTGAATTCAAGAAAAAGTACAGTTGTGTAAAGCATAACACACCATGCAACTTCAAACATAACACTGTGTGGATTCCACATTATTAAAGCATGCCAAATAGCCCAAGGTCTTCCAAGATCGAATAATAAAGCAAAAATTACCAGTGTATAACCGAGAAATGCTGTTAATATTGCTGGTCTTACGAGTGGTTTAAATTCTTTTATGTTGAAAATATACGTTGTCGCACAAAGCGTAAATCCACCTGCCGCGAGACCAACACCACAAAGAATATCAAAACCAATCCAAATTCCCCACGGAAAATGATCAGATAAATTTGTAACCGAACCTAATCCATGGGTAAATCTAAGATAGGTGGCATAAACTCCGCCTATAAGAATTATTGATGCTACTATGCGCCATACTGTTATTTTAGATAATATTTTAGTCATTATTTGTTTCATCCATATTAGTATTTATTTTTTCTTCTTTTGCAATTTTATTTTTTCTTTTTGTAAGCCAATACATTCCACCAAGAAAAACTGTTCCTGCAGAAACAACTGCTGGAATTTTTTCAAGTGCTCTCATTGTAAACTCTGGTAAGTCTTCTTTAGGAATATTAGTTGCAAATCCTAATTTATCAAAAGGAACGCTTGATAGCACAAGTACATTTGAACCACCAGCTTCTTTCAATCCATATATATGTGGATAATAAGTATTGGGATTATTTTTTATTCTTTCCTGAGCTTCAAGAATTAAGTCTTCTAAATCACCAAATTGAGTAGCTCCTGAAGGACAGGCTTCTGCACAAGCTGTTGGTTGTCCATTCTTCACTCTGTCATAACACATTAAACATTTCCTTATGCGGGGATTATTACTAGTCCACTCATAACGAGGTATTCTATGTGGGCAAGCTTGCATACAATAACGGCATCCAATACATTTATCTACATCATAAATAACAGGACCTTCTTCTGTTTTGGTAAAAGCTCCAACAGGACAGACAGAGACGCATGTTGGTTTCTTACAATGCATACATAGTTTACGAGTAAATATTTCATCATATTGTTCAACAACACAATAATTATTGCTTGACAGATGATCTTTTAAGAAATCATTATTTGTCTTTTGCAAATGATTCTGAACTTTACAAGCATTTGTACATTCTCCACATCCGACACACATTGTGGAATCGAACAATAATCCTTTTTGCTTTATCATCATTTTCTCCGGGATTATAATGTTAAGAATTCTTTTTCAAATTTCTCAACAACTTTTTCATCAAAATTGGAAAGAACACCTTCAACTAGATTGCCGCCATCAGCAAGTGTAACACCAGCTAATTCAGGCTCAACCATACTATGTGCAATAAAATCTTTTAGTCTGTTAAATTCTGCTTTAAGCCAGCTTAATCCTTTTTCTCCGGTTTTCATTTGGGTTAATTCATTTTCAAGATTTTCAGGTTGAATTGAAACACCCCAATCCTCTAAATAAGGATCATCAAGAGTTTTGAATTCCAGATTTTTATTGACATTTTTAATCAACCCTGAAATAGGAGATAAGAATTTAATCCTGTGTTTTCCATTTCTCGCTTCGAATAGAACATCTCCTTTTTTTACAGTTGTTCCTTCAGTTAATAGAGGAATTAATTGTAAATTATTAAATGACTTTATTATTAATTCATCAATTCCGACTCTGACTAATTTGTCTTTCATTAGTTTTAACCAAGTGTGTCCTTGAGAAAGATAAATTTCTTTAGGGAAAAGAAAACTTCCTCTGTCAAATACTCTGTAAGAAGCAAAAGCTGGATGTTCTTTCCCTTTAGCCTTTAATACAAGAATATCAATAATAATAAATACGATAAACATTAATACTACAAATAAAGCGACCATTTTATTTCTCCATTAAATTAAAGTTTTATTATTAAGTGCAAAGTAAATGCCAGAAATTTTTTCCTTAAAAACAAATCAAAATAGCATCTTTTTTATTTTCAATTTTTTCTTGTGTTGAATCTATATACACCTATTTATTTATTATTTTTACAATTAATTGTGTTGATTTGCAATGCAGTTAAGAGAAAAGTATTTTTGTATTAGAAAAAATATTAAAATGAAAAGACAGTTATTCCAAAATATAATTTTAGATTTTTTCAATTTCTTAGATGAAGTTGATAAAAAAGTAGCAGAAAAACCTTCAAGTGAAATATTGTTTCATTTTATATGTGAACTCGACTATGATGTTTTTTACAAAATAGATTTAAATGAAATTGTTAAAAACGATAAGGATGTTTATTGGTTTTCAAATAATAAGGATACTACTTTTTTATCAACAGGAAAACTGAAAAATAGAATTTTAACTCTAAAAAATTTTTCGAATAAAAAATTTTTAAAGACAATAAAAAATAATATTTTCTTCTCATATTCAAAATCACGTATAACTAAGAAATTACCTTTATTCCTTTGTACAATTTCATTTCCATCAAATAAATCAAACCAGGAATGGAGTTCGCTATCAGCAAATGAGATTTATATTCCTGAAGGAATGATAGGAATATTTGCAAAAAAGACATATATAGTTTATAATTTTAATTATTCTAGAAAAAATAAGACTTCTCTGATTAGAAAATTTGAGAGATGGCTTTTGTTTGTTTTGAACACGAACACCACAAAATTTCTTTCGTATTCTCCTTTAAATGCTTTCATAAAAGATGAAAAAATGCAATGGATTTCGAAAGTAAAAAAAGCACAGAACGAATTGATTAATCAGCAAATTAAGAAGATGGTATTGTCACGAAGAATTGTGTTAAAATCAAAGAACACTTTAAATTACTTACAAATATTTCAACAATTAAAAAATTATAATGAAGATTCATATAAAATATTTATAAAAACCAATGAATCGGTTTTTATTTCAGTATCACCAGAAAAATTTCTCAAAATCAAAAACAGTCAAATAACTGCTGATGCATTAGCAGGTACTATTCAACGCGATAAAGAACTTGAAAAAAATCTTCGTGATTCATCTAAAGAAAACAAAGAACATAACTACGTGGTAAGGTTTATTAATGAAGTTTTAAAGAAGTACTGCACGAAGATAATTGTTCCAGAAAAGCCCACTATAAAAAAATTGAATTCGGTTCAACATCTGTGGACTCCAATTAAAGCCACACTAAATAGTAAGACCAATGTATTTAGAATGATAGATGAATTATTTCCCACCCCTGCGGTATGTGGAATACCTAAACAAAAAGCTCTCAAACTTATATTAAAATTAGAAGACTTTAATAGAGGTTTATATGCAGGATTATTGGGCTGGATTAATCTCGATAATAATTTAGAACTTGTAGTGGGTATTCGTTCGGCGTTAATTAAAAAAAGAAAAGCTTTTGTTTATTCAGGATGCGGTATTGTTAAAGAATCAAATCCATTTAATGAATTTGAAGAGACTCAATTAAAGATGAAATCAATTTTAGAAATATTAAAATGAAGTTGAATAAAAATATTTTTTGGACAAAATATTTTGTTGAGCATTTAATTAATGCCGGTGTTAAATATGCGTGTATAGCGCCTGGTTCGAGAAGTACTCCTTTAACATATTCATTTGTAAAAAACAAAAAAATAAAGTGCTTTACCGGAATAGATGAACGTTCACTTGCATTTTTTGCGTTAGGACTTTCTAAGAAATCAAAAACACCGGTAGCGATAGTATGCACTTCCGGGACTGCTGTTGCCAACATTTATCCTGCAGTCATTGAAGCATTTTATTCTCGTATTCCACTTATCGTGTGTTCTGCTGATAGGCCTGCTTATCTTGTGGGAAAAGGTGCCAATCAAACGATAAATCAAAAAGAATTTTATAAAAATCATATAAGAGCTTTTGTAGATTGTGGTTTGCCAAAAGTAAATGAAAAATATTTTTTAAATTTTTCTAAAAAAATTGTTCACTCTCTAACTATTTGTACATCGGAAGATATTGGACCAGTTCATTTTAATTTTCCTTTTGAAAAACCATTTGAACCTAAAAATTATACCGATGAAGTTTCTTCTAGTTTGTTGAATAAAATAAATTACCCTTATTTGGGAAATATAAAGCAAAAACAATTTAATCAAGTTCTTCTTGAAAAATTGTTTGCAAAATTTCTATCAATAAAAAAAGGATTAATTGTAGCTGGTCCTAGCTATGATTTAACAGATAATAGAAGTTCTATCTTAAAACTTGCAAATGCGTTAGCATATCCGGTATTTGCTGATGTAGCTTCAGGATTACGACATAATAAATACGACAAATACAATGTCATTAGCAATTATGATATTTTATTAAGAAAAAAAATGTTTGTTGAAAATTTTAATCCTGATATTATTCTACATTTTGGAAGATTACCTGTTAGTAAAGGATTGGAAGATTATTATTCAAAATTTAAAGGAGAAATAATTTTAATAAATGAATTTGGTGATGTGTTTGATCCGTCTGGTAAAAGTAAGCAATTAATAATTTCAAATGTGAATCAATTATGCAATGAGCTTACTCTTAAATTAACAGAGATAAAATATCTACCAAACAAACAATGGTTAGATAGAATTAAGAAGAAAGAAGACCAACATACAGGACATTCTATCGAAAATCTTTTACAAATCAAAAATATAAAAAATGAATTATTTTTAATTAAGTTAATAAATGATTTACTCCCTTCACATTGTAATTTGATGTTATCAAATAGTTTATCTATTCGCGATTTTGATACCTTCTCAGGGAAATCAAATAAAGATATAAGAATTTTTTGTAATAGAGGTGCAAGCGGGATTGATGGAATAATTTCAACTGCAATAGGAATTGCTTCTGATTCCAATTATCCAACAATACTAATTGCAGGTGACCTTGCTTTTCTTCATGATTTAAACAGTTTAATTACTATTCATAGAAAAAAAGTTCATTTGATTATTGTTATTTTTAACAATAGAGGAGGAGGATTATTTAATTTACTCCCGATTTCCGAATACCAAGATGTATTCAATAAATATTTTCTAACACAACACAACTTAAAATTGAAGGAACTTATACGCGGTTTTAAGGTTAGTGCCGAAACAATAGAAAGCTTAAATGATTTCAGAGTTTCTTTTCTTAAAGCAATTAAAGAAAAAAAACTTTCCATGATAGAGATAGAAACGAACAGTAAGCTGTCTTTAAAAGAAAAAGTAAAAATATTTAATTAGAAGCTACTTTAGAAAATCAAATTTTGGAAAAATTGTCTTCTAAAGCAGCTAATAAATTATTTAACCTTTATTCGCAATGTTGCTGAGGTGATAAAATTATCATCACTATCGTAAACATAGATATTGTATTTTCCTGATTCGTAGAATGTAACCTTCTTCCAGAACCACGACCATTCTGGTTCCGTATCTTGGTATATAGTAGTGCTATATTTTTCTTTGCCGTATGAATCAACTTTATAAATAATATATTTTACTTCATCTGTGTCAACTTCATAAGACATACGAACGAGGAAATAAAGATAACCCCCTCCACTTGGAATAGTGAAAGTTGTACTTTCATTTTCTGGATAGCCGTCTGAGTCAACCCCTTCACAAAAATATAAAGTTTGCGCTTGAGTACTACCGGCTAAAATCAAAAATAATAAAATTGCAAAAACAGTAGATAATTTTTTCATAATTCACTCCTTATATTGATGATGATTTAAACAATTAAATAAATTAACTTGTTCCAAATAAATGATTCATATCACATCTATAATGTTACTTTATTAAATTTTTAAGAATATTTTCTTTGCATATAAAATCCACATTAAACCAAGCCACAACAGGACATATGTCAATGCCCAGGCTAATGAAGCATTAATAGGAGAAAAATATGGAACGAAAAAAGAGTTATATAAATAAGATTTAAGAATTATTTCTTTTCCGGTTGCATCAGTCCATGTAATTAATCCTAACAATCTTCCCATAATTCCGCTAAAGAAAAAGACAGTGATAGCATTCATACCATAAACAATAAAAGGTTTTGTCCACCATTTATAACCTTTTACATCTATCAACCAATAACACATTCCAAAGAACTGTAAAGCCATTCCTGCTGTAAAGAGGACATAAGAACTTGTCCATAATCCTTTATTCATTGGGAACCACATATCCCAAATTGTTCCAAGAACCAAACCAAAATTTCCAAAAATAAAAATCCAAATAACTTTAACAGAATCTTCATTTTTAGTTCTAAGCCAGTGCCCTAATAGAACTCCAAATAATGCAGTTGAAATTGCTGGAATAGTTGAAAGAAGACCTTCTGGGTCCCAGACTTTTGTACCTTTCCAGAGATGTACACCGAATATATTATAATCAATCCATGCAGCAATATTTGGAGAAATTATATTTCCGTTTACATCTGAAATGGTAGGTACGTTAATATTTGGGGCACCGAACCCGGGGACAGGAATCAAAGTTATAAGTGCCCAGTAGATAAATAATAACAATACAGCGATCATCGTTTGAGTTTTAACATTTGTTTTAAGAAAGATCAACGATGCAAAGAAATAGACAATACCAATTCTTTGAAGAACACCTGGTATTCGGATAGTAGAAAAATTATAGTAAGGAAAACCCTGCAAAATAATTCCAACAGCAAAGATCATTAACCCTCTTCTGAAGATTTGAAATAGAAGTTTATTCTGATTGTCACCTCTTTCTTTTCTTTTTGTTAGTGATAATGTAATGGCTACACCAACTATAAAAAGAAAAAATGGGAAAATATAATCTGTTGGTGTACAACCGTGCCATTTCGCATGTCCAAGTGCTGGATAAATATTTGCCCAGCTGCCGGGGTTGTTCACTAAGATCATCCCTGCTATTGTAATTCCTCTGAATACATCTAAAGATAGTAATCTGTTTGACTTTTGCTCTTCCATATTATGCCTTTTTATAATTATGATAATTCATTAACAAGATGAAGTCTTTCTTCTGGTGTCAACATCAAAATGAGATTTGTTCCTTCAGAAAGTATTTCATCTTCCATGGGATTGAAAATCCATTGTTCGTTCTTTTTTATTGCAAGAAGTAAAGCGTTCTTGTGTTTTTTCAGATTCAAACTTGCAATTGTTTTCCCTTCAAAAGATTTACCGATTGAAATTTCTTCTACCCGTAAGCTCTTATCTTTATCCCGTAACATTGTATCTAAAAAGGTAACTACATTTGGACGAATCATTTCAGAGACCATTCTTAAACTTCCGATAAAGTTTGAAGAGATTACAGAATCTGCTCCAGCTTTTTTAATCTTGTCACTATTTTTAATATCTCTGGATTTAGCAATTACTCTTACATTCGGATTAAGTTGTTTAACAGTAAATGTAATTACAAGATTATAGTTATCATCACCTGTAACTGCAAAAACGCCAGCAGCATTTTTAATCCCTGCTAATTCAAGTGTGTTTTCATCAGTAGCATCGCCGTGATAAAAAAGATAATCTTTATCTATTTCATGATTTTCGAAATCACTTTTATCAATTAATACAAAAGGTCGTTTAGTATTAAAAAGTTCGTGAGCTATTTGAATTCCGGTATCACCACTACCACAAATAATATAATGATCGGATAATTTTTTAATCATTTTTGTAAACTTTCGCTTTTTGAATGATTTAAGTAATTCACCGCTTACAATAAAAGCTGTAATGTTAGTTATCAGGAATGTAAAAATTCCTATTCCAAGTGCGGCAACAATTATTGTATAATATCTTCCATATGGATATTTGCCGACTTCAATAATTTCACCATAACCAATTGTAGTTACAGTAATAAAAGTCATATAAAAGCAGTCGGTAAGAGAATATTCCTTGTGAGATACAAACCAGAATCCAATTGTTCCAGAGAGTAAAACTGCAATTAATATTAAAATTGCTAATATAAATTTTTTATAGATTCGGAACATTCTGTTTTAATTGATGTTTGACTTCTGTCGAATATATTTATAAATAATTACTAAATTTTTTTAATAATCGTTTCAATTATATTGATATTTTTTAATAAGGCAAAAAGAAAATTTATTAGAAGAGAATATCATCTTCAATCGTTTCAAGTATTCTTAAATAACTATCATAACGTTCTTCAGAAATTAATTTTTTATTTACAGCATCAATAATGGCGCAATTCGGTTCGTGTTGGTGTGTGCATGTGTTGTATTTACATTCATTAATGAAAGGCAAGAACTCAATAAAATAATGTCCTATATCTGTTTTTTTTAGTCCATAAGGTTCAATTTCTCTAATTCCTGGTGTGTCAATTATAAAGGTATCTTTTTCGGGTTCAATCATATTTACTGTTACGGTTGTATGTACACCTTTTCCAGAAAATGAACTAATTTCACCAGTGGTAAGATTAAGAACCGGAAAAATTTTATTAATGATAGAAGATTTGCCAACACCACTTGAACCCCAGAAGAAACTTTTTTTACCTGCAACATTTTTTTTTATTTCATCAATTCCTTCACAAGTTTTTGTAGATGACTTAATTACTCTATATCCAATTTTTGAATACAAATTAGCCCAAAAATTAATTTCATTATTTTCATCAAGATCAACTTTATTAAAAATAATAAAGCAATTTATATGAGCGCTTTCACCGGTTATCAATAATCTATCTAGTACCTTATTATTGAATTCAGGTTGTGAAACTGATACAACTGCAAAAAAATTGTCAATGTTTGCAACTACAATTTGTTCAAGCCGTTCACCTCTGTAACCGGCTCCTTTCAACTTTGGAGCTTTACGAGAAATATAATTTTTTCTTGGAAATATTTGGTCAATTACTCCTGTTGAATCATTATTCAACGCGAAATCAACAAAATCTCCAACTACAATGATGTCAGTTTTAAAGAGTTTTTCTTTTTTTAAATAGAAATCTTTCTTGATTCTTCCTTTCAACGAGCAACGGACAATTATGTTTTGAGTTAAATCCTTAACATAATAATCTTTGCTTTCTATCCTTATTACGATGCCTTTGATATAAACTCCTAAAATAAAAAAGCACCATAAAATTATGGTGCTTCAAACAATTTTCAAAAAAAATATTTATCAGAAATTAAAATCTATAAGAGAAACCTACTAATAATTTATTTACTGCAATTTCCTGAAAAGTTCTTGATACATTATTTCCATAATTATCACCATAAGTTTTCCACCAGCCGTGTGCAAATGCAAAATCTATAGAGACGGTTTCGTCTGCAAGAAATCCAATACCTGCAGTTATGAATTTTTTATCAAAATCGCTTGGATCATCTTTAAAAGCAGATGGTTGTAATATATAACCACCTCTAACTCTTAATCCAATATCAGGTATTGTATATTCTAAACCAAGATTAAAGTTTGCTGTTGCTTTCAATTGCTGTTTAATTAACTTGTTTCTATCAGTTATAAATTTTTCCGGATTAGTAAAGTTCTCAGCGTTATCAAATTCAGTTTGGGAGTAATCTGTTAATCCAACTTCAAATGAAGCAATTAATCCTTTATAATTAACTGATGAACCAAGATTAAATGAGAAGGGAGAAATAATATCGTATTTAACTTCATCTTTATAATCTTCAGGATGAGGTAAATAATAAGTGTTATTAGCAAATTCAGCCCAACCATCAGCAGCAAATTTTTCTTTAACTGTAAAAGATTTTGGGAATTGAATAGTTGCAGCAACCCTTGCAAGGTTACTAAGTTGATAAAGAAATCCAAGTTTAAAGTCCCACCCTGAAAGCTCCCAGTCGGTAATTCTACTTATGTAAAAGGTTTTAAATCCTTTTGTTTTAGGATCTGCTGGATCAAGCTGGTACGAAGAATAAACATTATTTAGATCTTCTTCATAATAATCAAAAGAAGATTTATACGAACCTGAAATAACATTCAAAGTTCCACCAATAAAAAGATTTTTATATACTTCAATTGCTGCAGAAAATCCCCAGTTATTAATTGAGCCTGAACTAAGTTTTTCTCCGCTTTGTGTCAACCTGCCATTTATAATTGTGGTGTCATAAAGGTATTTATTGTTAACATCATAAACTGGATAGCTAAGACCAAGGTTATACATAAAATCACTATTGTATGAAGTCTCCTGCTGTATAAAAGACGTATTTGAAGAATTAAATCCATCAAATTTTAAAGCATCGGTAAAGTTTTTAATATTATTATATGAAAATCCAAATACCAAACTTCCTCTTACAGTAGGAAATGGAAAAACAAGACTGAGTTGATTTAATTGTGTAGAACTATTAGAATATTCATTCGAGCTTCTTAAGAATGTTGTGTTATTCTTAAAATTAAGATAATCTAGTCCACCAGAGAATTCAATTCTTTTAATTAAACCAATTCCAGCAGGATTGTAATACATTCCCGATGCATCATCACTTAAACTTAGAAAAGCGTTACCCATTCCTAAAGCTCGTACACCAATTCCAAGTCCCGGTTCTACTAACCTGAGAGCATCATTAGTGTTTTGAGCTGATGTAATGTTAAAAAAAAGAAAAGACAGAATTAATACAAAAAATATTTTTTTAGTAAAACGCATAGTTAGTTATCTCCTGTTATTTTCAGTTGAACGATTTCCATCATTATTTCGTAAACTACCTTTATCATCGCTTTTTCGTTCTCTTGTCCCTGAATTTGAATTCGTCGAGTTTGAATTATTGTTGTTTGAGTTATTATTATTTCCCTGGTTTGTGTCTACCGAAGGAGGAGTAGTTCCTTGAAGTAGAACACCTCCAGTTTCTCTTCTGGGCGGTTCAGTTCTTGTTCCATCCGTATTTCTAATAGTTTCAGTTTGTAAATCTCTTTTATTTTGATTGTAAGTATCTCTTGCAGTATAAAGTTCCCACCATGGTGAACTATAATAAGGTGCCCAGGGGCCATAATAATCTGTTACGTACCAGGAAGATTCACCATATGAGACTTCACGTTGATATTTAGTACCTGGAGTCCATAACATTGTATAGCATCCTTCAAGAGTAAAGAAAACCAGGATAATCAAAATATATTTGATATTCTTATACATATATTTACCTCGACCTCCTATTCTCATTGTTTCCGCTGTTATTACGTCCACTATTATTCCCTCGGTTCTGTGGCGGAGGAGAATAACTCGGAGGGGTATAGTTCCTTTGCGGTGGAGTATAATTTCTGGGAGTCTCATTTCTCTCTATTCTTGGTTGAGAAAAATTTTGCTTTTGAATATTCTCACGATTCCTGTCCTGTGAATTATTTCTTGGTTGTTCATTATTTTGTTTTTGTTTGTTTTCATTATTCCTATTGTTATTAATTGGCGGATTGGTTCTATTTTCTTCAGTTCTTTTATTAAAGAAATCATTATTTCTTTGCTGATCCTGTTTATTTGACCTGTTCTCATTATTACTATTTTGACGCTGAGTATCATTGTTCCTTGTTTGATTACGATTGACAGATTCATTTCTTCTCTGCTCAGGGGTTCTGAAATTTCGATCTGTTTCTCTGTGATTTGTTTGTGTCCTTTCATCAATTCGAGTGTTTGTTCTGTTTCTCGTATCATTATCAATTTTTGTTCTGTCACGAGATATAGTGTTGTTATTTCTATCTGTTACATTTGTTCTTTGTCTATCAATGGAATTAGTTCTTTCTCGTGAAGTTACATTCGTTCTTCTGTCGCTTCTATCATCTCTTGATAAAGTAGTTCTTGATAATGACGACCTCCATAAATCACCGTTGGTTCTGTTACTTACTAATCCATTTCTGGTACCATCGTTGTCACGTAATCTTGAAATGTCTCTGGTTCTTTCACGGTATTTATAATCATTATAAACAAAATTTCCTCCCCAGTGATAATAAGGATAACCATAGTAATTCCAATAATAGCCAGGATACCAAGAGTAATAAGGTGAATAACAATACCAGTATGGTGTCCAGCAATCATAACAATTCCACCACCACGGATCCCAGAATGGGTCATAATAGTAAGAAATGCCAACACCTATTCCGACATATAATCTCGGATGATAGCCCCAATAATATCTTCTGTAAGTGGGAAAACCATCTATGTAGATGTTATAAGTATTACCGGAGGAATTGTAATTATCATCATAATTAGTTGAATCATAATCATAATTACTTTGATCGTAATTATCTTCATAATCAGAATAATCTTTTTGATATGAATAATCTCTATTTCTTGATTCCTTAATATCAAGTTGTGTATAACAAGCTGATAACAAAAACGGAATTATTGCAAATATTATATAAAAAATCTTTTTCATCTTAATTCCTTGATAAATAACTACAATATTCTAACAACATCTAAGCCGGAAAAAGTTTGATAATTTTACTGATTTATTTACATAAATAAATTAATTGTCTAATAAAATAACCAGCGATGTATACTAACTTATACAAACTTAGTCAAGTCAGTTTATTTGAAATTAAATTATTGGGAACAAATTTACAGTTTTTTTTGTAATAAGAAATGTAAATAGATTGTCTTTTGCTTAATTAAGTATGATTGAAATAAAACTAAAAAAAAACCTAATGCATATTGCATTTTAAAGAAATCATATGGATATTAACAACGAAAAAATAAGGCAACTTTCATCAATTAATAAATTATTAAAGGAGTAATAAATGAAAGCAATAAAGTTCTTTTTTCCATCATTGTTGGTATTGCTTGTTTTAACAACTTTTCGTAGTTATGCACAAAACGAACCTGTATTATATACCTGCGAAAAATATGGTGACGATGGCGAAGTAGGAGTTAGTGACCGCTTCACTACTGGCTATATTACCGTTATGGTAAAATGCGACCGAGCATTAAAACTGGAAAATGTCGCAATTCAATACGACAAGTATAATCCGGGCACGAAGAAATTTGAATATTATAAGAAATTTCACTTCTCTGTTAAACCCACAATGAAATACATCTTTTTCAGTAGAAATGATGAGAGTGATATGTCATTTGACGAGCCGGGTTTCTACCGAGTATTCTTACTTGATGAAGATGATGATGATAGTACTGTGGCAAGTTGCCTGGTTGAAATAATCAGGAAATAATTCAACAGGTTCTTGATTATTTGAAAAGCGGTTTCAATTACGAACCGCTTTCTTTTTTTATAAACCTTCAAGGTTCTAAATTATAATCTTTTATTTTTCTATAAAGCGTTGATAATCCTAATTGAAGCACTTTAGCGACTTTTTCTTTATCAAAGCTATTCGCTTCAAGAGCTTTTAGTATATATTCACGCTCAATTTTATGAATAAATTCTTCCAGAGAACCTGCTTTTTCTGGTATTTGAATATCTCTTGTGGATTGTAAGTAGGTTGGGAGATCATTTAATGAAATATAATCAGTCTTACAAAAAATTACAGCACGCTCTACGATGTTCTCAAGTTCTCTGACTTCACCACGCCAATCATAGTTCATTAAAGCTCTTAATGCTGAAGGTTCAATCTCGCGGACATTCTTTCCAACTTCATTTCTATATTTATGAATAAAATGATCAACTAGCAAAGGAATATCTTCTTTCCTGTCTTTTAAAGATGGAATATTTATTTCAATAACATTTAATCGATAAAATAAATCTTCTCTAAATTTTCCTTCGTTAATTTGTTCCATAAGATTTCTGTTCGTTGAGGCAAGAAATCTGACATTAATTGGAATGGAATATGTTGTACCGACTGGTGTTATTTCTTTTTCCTGAATTACTCTTAATAATTTTACCTGAAGGTTTAATGGCATTTCACTAATTTCATCCAGAAATAAGGTTCCACCATCAGCAGCTTTTAAGAATCCTTCTTTATCAGATATAGCACCGGTAAATGCACCTCGTTTATGTCCGAATAACTCGCTTTCAATTAGGTTTTCAGAAATGGCTCCACAGTTTACTGCGATAAATGGTTTTCCTTTTCGTTTGCTGTTATAGTGAATTGCTCTTGCAATCAGTTCTTTTCCTGTTCCGCTGTTTCCAGTAATTAATACTGTGCTTTCTGTTTCAGCAACAGTTTGTATCATTTCAAAGATTTTCATCATTCCCGGACTTTTTCCAACAAGATTTGCAAAATCATACTGCCTCTGAATTTCTCTTTTTAATAAACGATTTTCAGAAATTAGTTTTCGGGTCTCAAATATTCTATTAATTTTAATTAAGAGTTCATCAAATTCTATTGGTTTAAGAATATAATCACTGGCACCATTTCTTAGTGCTTTAATAGCTGTTTCAAGTGAACCATACGCGGTTATCATTATAACAGATGTCTGAGCTGTAAATGCTGAAATTTTTTCAAGTAATTCTATCCCTTTCATTTGAGGCATTTCAATATCTGTTATTACAAGGTCAAAATAGTCCTGTAAAATTTTCTCATAAGCTACTTTTCCATTTTCCGCTTCACTTACTATATAACCTTCCTTTTGTAAAACAAAAGAGAGTGATTCACGGATAATATCTTCATCATCAACGACTAAAATTTTTTCTGGCATAATTTTCCTTTAATAATTATGAATTCGGGGTAATTCTATTACGAAAGATGTCCCTTTATTTAATTCACTTTCTACTCTAATATCTCCCTGAAAACTTTTTATTATTCCATAACTTACCCATAAACCAAGTCCAGTTCCTTTTCCATCAGTTTTAGAAGTATAAAAAGGCTCAAAAATTTTCGATGTAAAATTTTCTGGTATTCCAATTCCATTATCAGAAAATTTAATTAATACAATATTATTAACTGATTTGGATGTAACTTCAATTTCTCCTACAAAGTTCAAGTTAAGTTTTTGCTGTTTTTCTATTATAGCATCAACAGCATTAATTAATATGTTAACAAACACTTGTTGAATCTGGTCACTTACAAGATTCATTGGAGCAAGATTTTCATCAGGTAAAAAACTAAAGTTAAGATTTTTTGCTTTCTTTCCAACTCTTACAATTTCAATTGCTTCTTTTAGGTTCTCATTTATATCCGTCTGCTGTAATTCATAGTTTGATGGTTTTGAAAAATCCACCAAATCACGAATTATTTTTGATATTCGTGCAATTTGTTTTTTTACCAGCTCAAGTTTTTCCTTAATAAACTCATCTTCTGTTGATCGTTGTACAATCTGAACGAGTGCAGATATTGAAGCGAGAGGATTTCCTACTTCATGGGCTACGCCAGCGGCAAGCGTTCCTATACTTTCCATTTTTTGTGTATGAATTAATTGTTTTTCGAGTAGTCTTTTGTCTGTCAAATCTCTGTGTATTCCAAAATATCCAATAACTTTTTTGTCATTATCAAGAATTGGAGAAATCAGTAATTGAGTAAATAATGATTCTCCGTTTTTCTTTTTGTTTTCGACCTCGCCAACCCAAACATTACCGCTTGAAATAGTTGTCCACATTTCATCCCAGAATTTTTTTGATAATTTGTGACTGCTGAAAATATTTGGATTTTTCCCAATCAACTCTTCTTTTTTGTAACCGCTTGCTTTTTCAAAAGCAGGGTTTACATAAATCATGTTTCCGTTTATGTCTGTTATCTGTAGAGGGTTTACTGTGTTTTGAGCTACATTATAAAATCGTAACAGGTCAATTTCTTTTTGTTTTTCGACTGTTATATCTTTTGCAAGGACAAGTATTTTTTTTGTATTTGATTTTCCAACATTAATTCGATTAAAGAAAATTTGTACATCTATCAAAGCACCATTAACTTTGAATTTAGCTGGTAATTCCTGGCTTATACCAGTCTTTAATGTCTCTTTGAAAGCTTGTTCAATTTCAACAAAACAAGATGAATGATAAATGTCTGAAAACAGCATACTCTTCAATTCTTTTTCAGAAGTTTGTAATATTTTATAAGCTGTATTATTTGCCTCAAGTATTTCGCCAATCTCTGAGAGAATGAAAAACATATGCGGCAAATCATTTAACATTTTGCATTCAAATGAAATTTGTTCAGGCATATTACCTTTATTTTTTTTGTTATCTTAATAAGCAAAAATAAGACATATTCCACTAAAGAAAAGAGGGAATATTTATCCAAATCAATTCAGTTTATTCAATGTCTTTTGTGTATATTTGCACGAAAATTTTTAAACAGGAGAAATAGTAATTGAGTCAATCGAAAAATAAAAATGATTTATTAGAGAAAATTGTTTCTTTATCAAAAAGGCGAGGATTTGTATTTCAATCAAGCGAGATTTATGGTGGCCTTAATGGATGCTGGGATTATGGTCCCTTAGGTGTTGAATTATTAAAAAATATTAAAGAGGAGTGGTGGAAGTTTATGACTTACCGCGAAAATGTTGAAGGACTTGATGCTTCAATATTAATGCATCCGCGAGTTTGGGAAGCTTCAGGCCACGTTGAAAATTTTACTGATCCGATGGTTGATTGTAAACAGTGTAAATCCAGGTTCAGACTTGATATTCTTGCTGAAATGATTTCTGATAAAAAGAAAGAAAAAATTCTTGAAGAACTTGCAATTCGCGGTGACTTTCTGGTTCTTTTAGAAGATAGGGAAGTGTCTGGAAAAATCTTGAATGAAATAAATTGTCCGCAATGTGGAAATAAATCCACTTTTACTTCAGCCCGTCAATTTAATTTGATGTTCAAAACTTTTATCGGACCCCTTGAAGATGCAAGCGCAACAGTATTTTTAAGACCTGAAACAGCTCAGGGAATTTTCGTGAATTTTTTGAATGTTCAAGGAGCTTCACGACAGAAAATTCCTTTTGGAATTGCACAGGTTGGTAAGGCATTTAGAAATGAAATTAATACCAAATATTTTCTGTTTCGTACAAGAGAATTTGAACAAATGGAAATGCAGTTCTTTGTTAATCCTAACGAGGATAAGAAATGGTATGACTATTGGAAGGAAGAAAGACTTAAATGGTTTTATGAACTGGGGATGACACAATCAAAACTTCGTTATCACGATCATCCGCAAAATAAACTTGCTCATTATGCAAAAGAGGCAACAGATATTGAATACGAATTTCCATTTGGATGGGGTGAAATAGAAGGTATTCATAATCGTACTGATTTTGATTTAAGTCGTCATGAAGAATTTTCTGGTAAATCATTAAAATATTTTGATGAGGAATCGAAAGAAAAATTTACTCCTTTTATTATTGAAACATCTGCTGGTGCAAGCAGATCATTTATGGCTTTTTTAATTGATGCATATAATGAAGAAGAAGCTCCGACAGCTGATGGAAAAATGGAAATTAGAACCGTTATGAAATTTCATCCAAAACTTGCACCAATAACAGCCGCAATACTTCCGCTTGTTAATAAAGATGGAATGCCCGAATATGCACGGAACATTGAGAAAGATATAAGAAAGTATCTAAAAATATTTTATGATGATAAAGGAGCTATTGGCAGAAGATATAGAAGACAGGATGAAATTGGAACTCCTTACAGTATTACTGTTGACACTCAAACTCTTCAGGATAATACTGTTACTGTAAGAGATAGAGATTCGATGCGACAGATTAGATTAAATTCTGATCAACTTAAAAATTATATCATGGAAAAACTTTTTAATTGATAAATGCCTAATATGCGTTTTTATATTTTTATGAAAATTTTGATTTGAATTATAATACTGGTCAAAAAATATTAGGAGATTTAAAATGATTCTACATAAAAATTCCTTAATGACCATTTTGTTTTTGTTGGTTTTGTTTTTTAATGGATTTCCTCAGGGAAGATCATTTGATTCAACAGTAACAAAAGGTATAAAAGAAATTTATAATTTAAAATTTCCGGAAGCTGAAAAAACTTTTCGAACATTGATGGCTGATTATCCAAATCATCCGGCAGGACGATTTTTCCTTGCAATGATTGACTGGTGGAAAATTCTTGTAGATCTTGACGTTGAAATATATGATGATATATTTTTCCAGAAACTGGAAGATGTAATTTTTCAGTGTGATAAAATTCTTGATAAAGACGATAAAAATGTTGATGCACTTTTCTTTAAAGGTGGAGCAATTGGTTTTCGTGGAAGACTTCGTGCTATCAGAGAAAGTTGGTTAAAAGCTGCCGATGATGGAAGAGAAGCATTGCCAATTGTTCAAAAAGCTTCGAAACTTGATCCTACAAATAATGATGTTGAACTGGGATTTGGCATTTATAATTACTACGCAGCTGTTATTCCTGATAGATATCCATTGATAAAACCATTAATGGTTTTCTTTCCTAAAGGTGATAAAGAAAAGGGAATTCGGCAGCTAACAAATACTGCTTATAATGGGAAATATGCAAAGTATGAAGCACAATATTTTCTAACCACACTTTATTATCAATATGAAGACCAGCCCTGGAAAGCAATTGAGTTTGCTAAAATGTTATATGATGAATTTCCTGACAATGCAATTTTTGAAAGATGGTTTGGAAGAATATCTGTCCGTTTAGGCGACATGCAATCGGCATTTTCAACCTGGTTGAAGGTTTATGATAAATGTAATCTAAAGTACTTTGGATATAATAATAAAGCATATCGAGAAGCAACGTATTATATTGGACTTGAATATAAAGATAGAAATAATCCTGATTCTTCAAAAATATTTTTTGAAGAGTGTGTAAAGACTTCGTTAAAAATAGATACTGAAAAAGAATCAGGTTTTCTGATTAATTCTGTTTTGTACTTGGGAATGGTTAATGATCTTCTTGACAACAGAGATGAAGCAATTAAATATTACAAACAAGTCTTAGACATGAAAGAATACGGACAATCCAAAGTGCTTGCCAAACAATATTTAGATAAACCTTATACTAATTAAAAGAAGTATTGATTCCGATTGAATGTATTCCGCCAATTTGTCCAAGTGAAGAAAAAGCGTAATTAAAATTATAATCTTTTATTGTAATTCCAATTCCAGCATTAAATCCAGCCAGCCCAGAGAAGTTAGCAATTTTAAAATCTTTTCTTTTCTGGTTATCATAACCCAACCGTAATTTAATAACTTTACTAAGCGTAAATTCACCACCAAGAGTAAATTCATCAAACCTTTTCATAAATTTTGGTTTGGTGACATTTATTCTGTGAAAATCAAGAAAGAACTGGAATGGTAAATGTTTCAGTTTATCTGAAATACCAAATGTTACATCAAGTGGAAGAGATTCTTTAGAATTAACATAAGATGATAATTGAGTACCAATATTCAAAACTGCTAATCCAATATGTAGATTTTGTTCAGGTATAGTATAATGTAAACCAATATCAGTTGCTATAGCAGTCGACGAATAATTTTCAATTCCTGAATAAATAAATTTTAAATTCGCTCCGAAATAAAAATTTTCATCAATAGTTCCTGCATAGCCAGCGTAGAATGCGAACTCTCCGGCACCATATTCTGAGGTTTTATTTCCAAAGTTGTCAGCTCCTTGAAAAGAGCCATAATTAATGTATTTTATTCCACCGGAAATTCTTCCTATTCCTTCAAAGTCTTTGCTTGCAGAAACGGAGGTAAGATTAATATCAAGTAAATGTTTAATAAAACTGAATGAGACAGGAATATCTGAAAGTAATTTTGTGCCTGCTGGATTATAAAAAATTACATCTGCGTCGTCATAATTAGAAACAAATGAACCACCCAGTGCTGCTGCCCTTGGACTTGTATTTATTCTTAGAAATTCAAATGTATTGTTTTGTGCAAAGATCAAACCTGACGTAATTATAATTAGAAAGCAAAACCAGTTTTTCATAAACTCCTTAAAATTTACAGCTCAATTTCATACTTTAACTATATATGAGGCAAGAGAAAAGAATATCAAAAAAAATGGAACTAAATTGATTTTAAAAACATTTTTATAGGTGATCTAAAAAATAAAAATATGAAAGGTAGTTTAATGTTAACAATTGGAGAAAAATTTCCTGAATTCAATAAACTTTCTGCTGTCTCTTTAGAGCATGGGAAAGAATTTCAATCGGTCAGCTTATCTGGAATTTTGCAGGCAAAAAAATGGCTAGTGATGTTTTGGTATCCTAAAGACTTTACATTTGTTTGTCCAACAGAAATTGCTGAATTCAATAAATATTACAACGAGTTTACTAATCGGAATGCATATCTTATTGGTGCTTCAACAGATTCTGAATTTGTACACCTTGCCTGGAGAAATAGTCATCCTGATTTAAAGGATTTAAAATTTCCTCTTCTTGCAGATACATCCAAATCATTAGCAGAAGAATTAGGAATTCTTGAAAGCAATGAAAAAGTTGCATACAGAGCAACTTTTATAGTTGACACTGATGGAATAATTCGTTTTGTATCAGTTAATGATTTAAATGTCGGAAGAAATGTAAAAGAAGTTTTGCGTACTTTAGATGCTCTACAGACTGGTGAACTTTGCCCGTGTAGCTGGGAAAAAGGGCAGGAAACATTAAAAGTATAATAATTTTTTTAATTCAATTTTTGATGTCGGGGTGGAGAGATTTGAACTCTCGACCTCTTGGTCCCGAACCAAGCGCGCTAACCGGACTGCGCTACACCCCGTAAATTTTTTAAAAAAGTTCTTGCTAATATACTTTTTTTTATCTTAATTGCATTAAGAATTTTTGTCCCAAAAAAGTTTAATAGCAATTTAGGATATAGATTTTTTTAAAATTTTTTTTGTAAACTATTTGATTTTTATTTGTGATAATTATATCTTAGAACAAGTAAATAAAGTTTTTCTTGATATTATGACTATAAGTTTTGTTAAATCATTCATTTATAAACTTCCGGGAGGGAGGTATATGAAAAAATTATTTCTTTTAATCGCATTAATTTTTGTTTTTAACTCTTCGTATCCACAGGCTTATACTGATAGCTGGTCTTTGGGCTTTGGATTTTTATATCCAAGATATATGTCTGCTGAGATCAATGGAAACGAAGGGAACTACGGTGGATTTCTTTCCTTACAAAGAAATTTCTCCGAGCATGTTGGTATGAGGTTGCAGGGATTCTACCTTGATATTCGTGGTAAATATGATGCTTTGCGTCCTGGTGCAGCAACAAACTTTTCTCAGATTTCGACTCTAATGGGTGCAAATTTTGATCTGATTTATAATTTTGTACCTTGTGAACCTATTTCACCTTATTTGGGCATAGGAGTAGGTGGTTATACGATGAATGTAAAGTATGGTTGGAACGTTCCTAACAATACTAATTATCAGGATTACCAGATTAATCTGTTATTTGGAGCTAATTGGGGAATTAGTGAAAATTGGAAAATTAAAACCGAACTTGGATATCATCAGGTTGCCAATAACAAAATTGATGGAGCTTATGGTAATGTCCCAAGTGCTTTTGGTAGTACTATACCAATGACACCAGATGCTTACGGTTCATTTGAAGTTGGTTTTATCTGGATGTTTGATAAAGGTGAAACTTCCCCAATTTGTGATCTTTACACAGGTATAACTGCTAAAATACCGCAAGATGCTTTAATCGATTACAACAAGATTGAGAAAATAGTTGAAAAATATTCTCACAAACCTGTAGATATTGATTACAAGAAAATTGAAGATATCGTAGCTAAATATTCTCAAAAAGAAGTTACCTTGAAAGATAAATGGGTTCTTATTGGAGTTAACTTTGAATTTGGAAAAGCTACTTTAATGCCAGAATCATTCCCAATTTTAGTTGATGCTGCAAGAACATTAATGAACAATCCTACAGTTAAAGTTGAAATCCAAGGACATACGGATAATGTTGGTTCTGAAGGATTCAATAAGAAATTGTCATTACAACGTGCAGAGACAGTTAAGAGATTCTTAGTTGCTAAAGGAGTTGAAGCTTCAAGACTGACTACATCAGGAATGGGCGAATCACAACCAGTTTCTGATAACAAGACTCCGGAAGGAAGAATGCTTAACAGAAGAATTGAATTCAAGATTCTCAGCAAGTAATTGATAAGTAAATTTAAATCAGAAAAGGTCACCTCAACGTGACCTTTTTTGTTTGTTAAATAATATTACTTCCAATATTAATAAATAATACTAGAACCGAATAATGAGAATTAATAATTAGATGAGCTAGCACTATTTCTAATATTCACTCATCTACATATAAAATACTTTAACCGAATAAAAGTTTTACAATAAATAAAGCACCAAGAGCTCCACTTATATCAGCAATTAAACCAGCAGGTAAAGCGTGTCTTGTCTTTTTGATATTTACAGAACCGAAATAAACTGCAAGCACATAGAAGGTTGTTTCACTACTGCCAAAAAATGTTGAGACCAAAATTCCAATAAAAGAATCTGGTCCGTGAACAGAAATTGTTTCAGCCATCACACCAAGAGAACCGCTACCGGATAGAGGTCTCATCAATGCCATAGGTAATGCTTCAGCAGGCATCCCAATTAAATCTGTAATTGGACGCAAGATGTATATTAACCAGTCCATCGCTCCACCTGCTCTGAATATTCCTATAGCCATTAACATTGCAACTAAATATGGAATAATTCTTACAGCCACATTAAAACCTTCTTTAGCCCCTTCGATAAAATGTTCATATACTTTTACTTTTTTAATTGCACCAAATCCTACAAATAATAAAATTAATAGTGGAATAGCGAACGTTGAAACAGCTTGAATAATATTTTTCATCATTTCAGGATTTATGAATGAAAAAAATTTTCCTATTACAGAAAATAAACCTGTTGTAGAAAGAATAATTATTGTTGCAATTACTGATATAGCTATTAGAAAAAATTTAAAGTTATTTTTTAACCAGGAAGAAAATTCATTCGCTTTTATAGGAAATTTTTCAAGAATTTTTGCTGTAGATACTCCCATAATTGTTGCACACGTTGCTCCAAATAAACTTGTTCCAATTATTATTGCAGGTTCAGAACTGCCTGATGAAGCTCGTATTGCTATTGCTGTGGCAGGGATTAAAGTCATACCAGCAGTATTAATTGCTAGAAAAGTACACATTGCATTTGTTGCTGTATCTTTTTGTTCATTTAGTTTATTTAGTTCTTCCATTGCTTTTAAGCCGAAAGGAGTAGCGGCATTACTTAGCCCCAGGAAGTTCGCTGAAAAATTCATAATCATTGAACCCATGGCAGGGTGATCAGAAGGAACATCCGGGAAAAGAAATTTAGTTACAGGTTGAAGTGCTTTTGCAATATATTTGATAATTCCAGCTTCTTCAGCAATTTTCATGATGCCAAGCCACATAGCCATAATACCAATTAAACCAAGAGCAATTTTAACAGCATTCTCTGCATATTCAATTGCTGAACTTGTAACTTCTTTCATTTTGATAAATGAGATGTCTTCAAATTTTATACTTGCATAAGCGCTTTTTGAATCAATAATTTTTTTAACAATCAATTTACCGGTAAGATCATTCTCCTTACCGTTTACTTTAGCCATTTTTTGGAATAATGTTGGAAATGTTTTGTCAATTAAAAAATATACAGTTGATGATTTTTCATTTTTAGAAAATGACAGCTTAGTATTAAGTGTGACATCCTCTGGGATATTTTCTTTGTAAAATTTGTTAAAATTTGATTTAGTTAATACTATATTAGCTGAAGTATTAGCTCCTTCAAAAGAAGAAAGTGAATCTGTAAATTGAATCTTCACGGGAATTTCTACTCCGCTTTGATATCTATTTGCAGATTTATCACTAAAATCTGAAGAAATTGCTGCAGCTAATCCGAGCATTATGAGTCCAAGCCAAACATAATTAAGCATATTCTGAACTTTCTTTACTTAGTTGAAATGATTTGCTGGAATGGGAAAGAATGATTCCCGTTCTTATTGGCAGCAACGATTTTAATTAAATAATTGTCTTTGTCCAATGGTAGTTCAACATTAATTAGAGATTTAGAGCTATTAAAATTGAAATTATTAACACTCAATGAATCACAAAAAACTTTTACTGAACTTGGATCGATTTCAAATTTATCCTTTACTATAAAATTTGCTAGTAATTTTTTATTGGAAATTTCTTTATTAACAAATTCAATTTTTGGAATACCATTTGCAAAATATTTACAGATTCCCCTGAATATTCCCCAGGCTTGTATTTTGTTAAATTCTTCTGTAGCTAATCTTTCTTCTTCCCATCTATGCGTGTGAAAACCGCATTCAATTAAGATGGCAGGGATTTCAGTTAATCTTAAAACTGAAAAGCCAGAACCTGGATAAATCCAATAATCCGAATATGTTCCATCAAATGAACCAAGTCCACCGCTATTTCTCATTGCGTAAGCCAAGTCTCTCTGAACATAACGAGCAAGGTCTCTTTCCATAGGCTCATATTCATAGTTTTCTTCTTTAGCGTGATAATATGTTGAAGTATAATTCGTCCAGTCATCTCCAGCTTTTCCCGGGGCATTATGATGTATGCTGATAAAAATATCTGCACCGCTTGAATTTGCCATAATTGAACGATCTTTCAATCCAACAGTTGAATCTTTATCCCTAGACATTACAACAATAGCACCAGCCTGAGTAAGAAAATCTCTGAGAAATAATGCAACTCGAAGATTTGCATCAGCTTCAGTTGTTAATCCTTGTGGACCTTTGTTGGTTCTGTCATCACCACCATGTCCGGGATCAAGAAAAAATTTTACTCCTTTTATAGAAAAAGAATAATCATTATAAAATTTATTGTAGAGTGTGTCGTTCTTGAATTCTTGAGGAATATCATAATAAGCTTTGTAGATATAGGTCGGAGAGCATCCAAAGAAATATACAGAAGCTATAAAAAGTAGAATCGTTTTTTTCAAATTTACTCCTTACCGTTGAGCATAATTATATTGTTTTTCTTTTACTTTGTAAAAATAAGAAGAGGTGAGAAATGAAAAAAATTTAACTTAAAATACAATTGAAATTGTTTTTGGAAAATACACACTCGGAGCAATGTTTTTTTTGAGGAATGTAGTTATGGTGTCTTATTGAGTTAATTGTTGAATGAATGTCATCACCAATATGCTTCAGGTCTTTGCCTGACAAACTGAAGACAACTTCAATTTCTGGATTTTTTATAAAAATCAATTGGAGAGAAAATAATTTAATTTTTGTATACTTTTTACATAATAAATAAGCGTAAAAATTAAGTTGATTTTTATAGTGTTCAATTTTTTTATCAAGATTCTTTTTATCAATATCATCAGTTTTAAAATCAATTATATGTAAATAATCATCTTCAATTATCAATTTATCAACTATTCCAAACAGAAAATAATCATTCTCTTTAACATAAATTGGAAATTCGTTAAATGAATTTTTTGTTTTCATTAATTTTAAGTAAGTCTTGGAGTTGTAGAATTTTAAAATATCAGATTTAATTTCAATAATCAGTTTTTCTCCAATATCTTCTGAAGAAGGAAATTCCTGGGAGAAATTGTTTTTAAGAAATTCGTCAAGCTCAGAATAGGATATATTTTTTTCTAGGACTGAATGAATTAAGCTACCTTTAAGAGCGGAAAATCTCTTCAGTGTGTTATCATATTCATCCGGTTCATTATTTGAAGCAATATTATCGCTCTCGGAAGGATTGAAATCATCTAGATAATCAATATATTTTTTCAGATTATAAAATTTTAATGCTGGTAAAAAACCTATATCATATGTTAAATGATATTTAATCGGGCATTGATTAAAAATTGCATACTTGGTCGCAGAAATAATTTCTTCGGATATTTCATCTGAAATTTTTTCAGGTTTGATTACTAAATTAATTTTCTTTTGTTGGATTTCCTTTGAATGTTCGATAGTTAAATCTAAATGTTTGGTAACTTTAATTTCTGATTTAACTAGACCATTATGATTAAGAAAACTATTCTCAACGAATTTTAAATATTTCAAAGATTCTTCAAATGGTAGAGAATCAATTGTTAAATCAATACTTAATCCCGTCAATAATAAGTTCAAAAAACTATCTTCAGGGAATTTTTTGTTCTTTGCTTTGGAAGCACAGAAGAACAAATAATTTTTTGTTCTTGTAATAGCTACATAAAACAATCTTTTTAACTCAGCCAGGTTTTTCCTGTAGGCTATATAGTCATTTAAAAGAACAATAGAAGGCTTTTTATATTCAGAAAAGGAATCATCATTTTCTGGTACTTTAATAAGTAAGCCAAACTCTTTATTGATTTCAATTTGTTTTGCCCTCAATTTAGTGCTTACAGACTTTTCATTACAGGCATAAATAAATACTGCTTTATACTCAAGTCCTTTTGACTGGTGAATAGTCATTAATTTAACAGTATTATTCAATTCAAAAGGTTCAGCCAGGTTTTCATCTTCAAAGTTATCAATTGAATTTTTTAAAAAAGATACATAATCATATAAATTTCTAAATCCCTGATTAAGATAATTTTGTGAAACTGAAATTAATTTATAAAAATTAACAACTTCCTGTTCACCATTTTCTCTTGAAGATATTACAGATAAATAATTAGTTTCTGAAACGATTTCTCTTAATGTTAAAATTATATTTCTTGAATTAACAAGTCCAAGATTTTTTGTCAATAATTCAACTATCTTATAAAGATTTTTATCGGAGGATGAAGCAGATTTAAGTTTTTGAAAGAAAGTGTTTCCATTTTCTAAATTTACATCAAAAATTGTTGAATCAGGCAAGAAGAAAAATGGAGAACGTAAAAGTCCAATTAGTGCTCCGTCATCTTTTGGGTTTAACAAGAATGAAAAATAATTATATACATCAATTACAATCTGCTGCTGGTAAAATCCTTTTCCACCAACAACAGTAAAAGGAATATCGAATTTATTTAATGCTTTTTCTATAACAGAAAAGTTTTTTCTTTTCCGAGTTAAAATTGCAATATCATTATAATCTACTTTAACCTCTGAATTTTTATTGTTAACCAGTTGCAAAATTTTTCTCGCAATCAATTCTTCCTGAGATTGTTTGTCCTCAGATTCATTTTCTTCATCCTCTAACAGAATCTCAACTTTTCCGTCCAGTTCATTTTCTTTTATACAAACTATATCGGTCGGTTTAACTTCATTAAAGACTTCGTCAGCATTAGAAAAAAGAACTTTAAAAAGTCTATTTGTAAAAGCACAAATTATCGGTGACATTCTAAAACTTTCAGGTAATGTTAAAAGCTGCGAAGGTCCTGAAAAACAGGAAATATCATTTTTAGTTTTATTAAACACTTCAAGCTCAGCGTCTCTGAACATATAGATGCTTTGCTTTTCATCTCCTACAATAAATAAGTTACCTGTTCTTAAATAATCAAGCAAAGGAAGAAAAATTTTATATTGAATTTCATTAGTGTCCTGATATTCATCAACCATTATGTATTTGAATTTATTTCTGACTGACATTAATACTTCAGGAATAGTAAGGATACTTTTTGTCAGTAAAAGAATGTCTTCAAAGTCAAGAAAACCGTTTTCTTTTTTTGAACTAGTATAGCTCTCAACAATTTCTGCATAAAGATTTAATATTATTCGTGAGTAGCTAATTAGTTTGTTAATTAATGCATCATTATTTTCTTCAACTATGAAGTTAGAAATTAATTGAAAATGCGTTTCAATTACAGATAAGTCGTTAAAAATATCTCCAGCATTTCTACCGATATAATCTTGTATTCTTATTGTTTGGTTTGTAGTTAAAATTTCTTTTGAAAGTAAATCAACTAATTTTAAATAATTAAAAGCATTATTTGTTTCAGTTATTTGTTTGATTAATGGTGTGACTCTAACTGCAATATTTGATTTATTATTTAAAGCAAAATTGTTAACCTTATTTAAAGAAAAAAGGAAACTATTTCTTTTACTTAAAACAATTGTTTCTAAAAATTCCTCAAATTTCCTATTAAAATAAATTTTAATTTCATCATCATTTTTACAATAGATTTTGTTTAGAATTTCATCAACGTTCTTTCTGTTTTCAATCAGTGACTTCAATTCATTTGCAAGGGAAGCAACTGAACCGAATAAGCGAATTACCTTTTTAGTATCAGGATCGAATTCGTTATTTTTAATTCTTTTTCGAATTACCTGCATAATAGCAAGTTCAATTAATTCATCAGTTTTTATTTCGTCTATTGGAGTAAAATTAGCATCTATCTCTGCCTCAACAGGAAATTCTTTTAAAAGATTGATGCAAAAAGAATGAATGGTTGATACGTTAGCTGAGACAAGTTGATGTCGTAATTCGTTTAATTTTTTTAATAATAAACTGTCATTCTCAATTAAAATTCTATTCTCAACTTCAGTAGCTATTTTTTTATAAAGTTCACTTGCGGCTTTCTCAGTAAAAGTAATAGCTACTATTTCACTTAATTGTACATTTTCATGAATAGCGATATCAAGATAACGCTTAACTAAAACAAATGTCTTTCCTGAGCCCGCATTGGCAGTTAGAGAAATATGTTTGTCTCTTTTTAAGGCTTCTTTTTGATGTGGTGTTAAATTCATTTTTCTATTTGCACTGAAGGAATTACAATTTTAAAGACTGTTCCCTTATCCGAAGAGCTTTCAAGGGTAATAATTCCATTTATATTTTCGATAAATCTTTTTGTGAGTTTTAACCCGATTCCCATTCCACCAGACTTTGTACTAAAATTTGAATCAAAAATTTTATTTTGGTATTCAACTGGTATTCCATTGCCATTATCTATAATGTGAATTACATATTGTTCATTTGATAAACTAACTGAAATTATTATTTCTGTTGAATTAGCTTGAATTGAATTTCGGATAAAGTTTATTAACATTCTTCTAAATTGAGAATGATCGGCTTCAATATTCGCAAAAGTTTTTTCAGTTTTAATTTTTATTTCTATTCCTTCTTCATTAAAAAGAGTTTTAACTTCATAAAGAATAGGAATAAAGTCAAATTGTGTAAGTTGGATATGCGGCATCCGTGCAAATCTTGAAAACTCTGAAGCAATTTGATTTAATATATCAATTTGATGTAATATTGTACTCGATACTTTGTCAAAGAGCACATCAAAATTTTTAGCTTTATCATTATATGCTGCAATAAGCTGCTGTAAAGTTAACTTCATGGGAGTAAGAGGATTTTTAATTTCATGAGCAACCTGTTTTGCCATTTCTTTCCATGCATTTTCTCGTTCAAGTTGAGCCAGTTCTTCCTGATTCTTTTTTAGCATCTTTTTCATGAACGAAAAACTTGTAACCAAATCTTTTATTTCACCTTTTTCATTTAGTTCTAATGGAACATTCAAATCACCAAGAGCTATTGACCTTGTTGCATTTGTCAGTCTTCTTAATGGTGAGGAAATACTGTTAGCAAGAATTGTACTTACAAGAATTATTAGCAAAATTGCAAACGAATAAATCCCAAAAAGAAATACATCCACTTCAATTGGTGATAATGTGGTTGTGATGCTATTAAATAAATCATTAACGGCTATCACATATTTTTCATTATTAAAAGAAATTGTCTTGAAATAATAATTAATTCTAACATTATCAATATTGTTTGTAAAAAAATACGAATTCAGTCTCTTACTATTCAAGTTCATATATACAGTTGAAGGTAAGAGTCTCGAAAATAGACCCGAATTATATAAATCTTTATTAGTTGTAAAAATAAGAGAGTTCAAAGAATATATCGAAAATGCAATATCAAGCTCTTTCTCGGTTTTTGCTGCAACTCCAAAAATATTTTCATCTTTAATTGAGTTTTTTTGAGCGTAAAAATATTTTTCAATTAATTGTGATTTTTCTAATAAAGCGTTTTTAGTCAGTTGTAAAGATTTATCATTAACATTCTTCCTGTTGAATATAGCGAGCGAAATTATTGGGATAATTGAAATCACAAGGAAGGAATATAAAAGTTTGAAACGAAAGCTCATCCAGATTTCTTTAAAATCTTTGAAGTATATCAACACAAGAGTTATAAAGAGGAAAAAGATGAAGACAGTATGAATAATAAACAATTTGAAAAAATTGTAAAAGCTCCATTGAATTTCTCTCTCTTTCAGTGTAACACTAATAATCTTTGTACCACCGGTCGATTTACTTTTATATAAATAAGCAAGATGGTTTTCATTGTTAAATGACAGGTTAATCCAAGCTTCATTATTAATATAATCAGCGTTGATAATTTTCTGTAGATGTTCATCTGACGGTTGAAATTCACCAGTAACTGAAAACAATTTTGAATTATTAAGTACGAAGACATTTAGATTTGAAATGTCAATTAAATTATTGATTAGTTCTTTTTTGGAATTAAGCAATCTGAATGGTCTCGAACGGTATATTGAATTTTTTTCGAGCACGAGAGATGTTGCAACGTACCCCAATAATAAATTGTTATCTTCGATAGGTACAATCCCAGCAATAATTATTTTCTCGGGATTTTCTTTTTCTGACAGATCAAAAACCTTAATTTCTTTTTGAGAATACACTTGTAATATTTGCGGCAATCTATACTTTTCTTCTATCCCCATAGAAAAAGAGCCCAAAGGTTTACGCTGTCTGTCAAGAATCGTTATTGCAGATTGTCCAGCTTCATTCTTAAGGGCACTTTTGTTCCATAAAATAAAAGCAGTTGCATTATAGTTAGAGCCTGGATTATAAAATGCTTCAATAAGTTCAGATGAACTTGAAGCACTAATAAGACTTTCGTTAACAAGAAAATTTAATAAGTTTTCAGTTGGGCGATTATACTCAATAGCTACTGTTTTAAGAGATTCACGTTCTAACTCAGCATTAAAATGATTAAGATATGAAACTGAAATAATTGAAGAAACAATAGCTGTATAAACATAAATGTACCAATTGGTTTTACTACTTTTAATTAATAAGTAGACAAGTAAAGCAATTAAAAGAATAGTTAAAATCATTAATTGAATACTAATTAAAGGTTGCTTTTGGATAATTATAAATACGACGCTGGAAATCAATAAAAGCAATATAAATGAAGGATATACAATTTGTCGGTTGTAATTAAAAAAGTTAGATTTTAATATTTTCTGTATTAAAAAATTCCATAATGCAAGTATTAAAAGAAGAATTCCAGTTCCAAAACAAAGAATGCAAAAATTAATAAATATATGAATCGTGTGTGGAATTATATCAACTTCATTGAAGTATCTTAAAGTGGAATCAAAAATTACACTCTTCATTGCCGCAGCGTAACCTCTGATAAGCATAAATGTTATAATTGTTAAAATAATCAATGCCGCGATAAAAACTTTTTTATCAGTCTTTATTAACTGAACTCGTATTAAGTTATTAACCTCTTGAAAACTTCTAATCGCAATAATTAAAAAGAATAAAATTGAAATAAAAAATTCCAGAGGAGATTTAACGATGCCATAACTAAATGTCGATGAGAAATAATTTGGATTAGTTAACTCGCCTTCAAACAAATATGATAATAAACCGAGCTTAAAAAGAATAATTCTTAAGATTACTAAAAATAAAATGAATAGAAAATATTTAAGTAATCGAGATTTTACATCTTTATAATCAGAACGAATTGACAAACCCAGAAAAATAATTCCAACCAAAATTAAGAATGATTGAATATTTGCAATCTTTTCTCTTAAAAGATTAATAAAGACTGCTGGTGAAGGTTTTTCAATAGTAACCAAACCAATTTTATTATTCTTATTACTTAAAATTTCGAATGAATATTTTCGTCCGTCTTTTGTTTTCGCTTTATAAGGATTGTAACTAATTGAAAAATCTGTCTTAAATTTTTCAGAAAGCTGCTCTGTAAGACTTAAAAGATTATCATCATTTAGTGAGAAATATTTTTCAATGATCTGGTTACTTAATAAATAGAAATTATTACCTGCAACATTTATCGTGTCACTAATAGTTAAATAAACAGCAAGGTCATTTTTATAAAAAAAGGTTTCTCCATACTGATAATTAATTTTATTAAATTCTTCTTCAGTAATAAAGGAATTATCCTTCCAGCATACTAATTTTTTTTCATAATTAAAAAGTGCTATGTCATCGAAAGGATAATCGTTGGAATTAATTAGAACGGTTATTGATGAATAATCTACTTTACTGTTTTTAATTAATTCTTTTAATCTTTCTTTCAGTTCATTAAAATTTTGCAGGAAGTATGTTTGTTTATTATGAAAGATTTCAAAAGTTTCAGACTTTATTCCATCAACTTTTTTTGATAAATCATTCTGCCAGTTGCTCTCTTTATTAGAAACAATTGAAGGAGTTAGAAAACCAATTAAAAGTATTGCAGAAATAATAAAAAAAACGATAGTAAAATATTTCCTATCGCCCTTAAATGAATTTTTAATTTTATTCCTGATTACTTGATTGTAATTTGAGATATTTTCCAAGTGTTTCCAGATGATTCAAGTGATATAAATACAAGAGCAGTTCCTTTTTTCCCTTTAAATTCGTAAATAAGAGTTCCTGTTGCATAAGCATTGCCTCCTCCTCGTGTTGAAGAAAACTTAAAAGAAACAGGGTGATTTATGTTGAAAAAATCCTGTAAAACATAAAAACTCTGATTAGAACTGTAATATCCATTTACTCCGTTATTAAGACTTAAATAATTCTGTGAAGAAAAATATTCCGCTATTAAAGCAACATTCCCTGTAGAGATTCCTTTTTCAATATCGTTAAATATTTTTACAGGTACAGAATTTTCCTGAAATTCTTGCAAGGTATAAATAGAGGTTTTTGCATCTGCCGATTTGAATCCAAATAAATAGATACACAAGATTAAAACTATAAAATATATGTCTACAAATTTTTTCATTTTTCTTAAACGAATTTAATGATAAATCATTTTACAAACTACACTTGTAAACTACATAACATAAAAAAGCATACCCGTAAAGAGTATGCTTTTTTAGAAAAGAAGATATTATCTGGATTCTTGAAAAGAACGGTCATTTTTAATTTCTCTTTTTAATGGTTCTCTATCAGATTTTGTTTTTACTGGTTTCAGTTGGTCATTTCCTTCCACAGTTTGATAAGCCCAGTCAAATACTATTCTGTCACTTGTAATATTTTTTACTCTGATTTTTGCAAAGTGATTATCCCAGGTCCAGATTACATAAGTATGTCCTGCCTTTGCTATTGCGTCTTTTGTAGTTGACCAACCGGATAATGGTGCAAAAGGAATATCATAAATATCCTGTGTGTAACCCATATCTTTAATATCAGTGTCATCCCATACATTTAGGTAATAAGTCCCGTTGTAGTTTTCGAAAAAGAAATCTGTATTTTGATTATTATAAGCCAGAACACTGTAATTGCTAAAATCATAACCTGATGAATTTGGAAATCTGCGGTAATCAAAAATGCTTTGGTTAAAACCCTCTGGACGTGGAGTAGCATATACAACATCTTTGCTCAACTGGCTTTCATTTCCGTTATAATCGTAAGCTGTTACGGCATAGTAATAAGTTGAACCATTTCTTGCTCCATAATCAGTGAAGTGTGCATAATCAGAAGAACCTAGCAAATAGTATTTCCCATTATAAGAATATGAATAGTAAATATTATAACCAGCAAGATCTCTCTCATAGTTTTCATCCCAGTAAAGATCGACAACATTATCTCCATTAAGAACTACAACATTACGGGGAATTGAAGGGGCATCGTAATCTGAATGATACATATAGGGATCTTCTAAACATCCCCAAAAAGTAACTGTTAAAACAACTGCAATTATTATTTTCGTTTTCATTTTTTATCTCCTTCATCAATTTTGACTTAAAGAGTGCAAACCTTGTACCACAACTAAATAATGGAATAATATCTTAAATCACAACCTTTCTTCTATTTTGTTTATTTTTCTGAACACAGATTGTACAATGAAATGGATTTGCTAGTTTTTATAATTGTCATCTATTTCATACCCCATTATCTTTTTTGTTTAATTAAAATCACCTAATTTTGGATATAATTTTTATAGAAATATCGGATTGAAAATGAATCTAATTAATAGAGCTATCGTTGCCTTTGTTCAGTTACTGCCCAAATCCATTGTTAGAATATTTTCTAACCGCTACATTGCTGGCGATACTTTACAGGATGCAATAAGTCTTACAAAAGAATTGAATTCGAAGGGAATTTATACAACTATTGATGTGCTTGGTGAAGCAATAAGCACTACTATTGAAGCGGAACAAGCCAAGAATGAATGTCTTGATGTTCTTGATGCTATTTACAAACAAAAACTTATGGCAAACTTATCTATTAAACCAACCCAGATGGGCTTGATGCTTAATGAAGATTTTTGTTACAAACAAGTTGAAGAAATTGTTCGCAAAGCAGAATCAATAAACAACTTTGTAAGAATTGATATGGAAGATTCTCCAACAACTGATAAGACTTTTAACCTGTATAAAAAATTAAAAGAAAATTTTACTTCAGTTGGAGTAGTAATTCAGGCTTATTTAAAAAGAAGTTATGATGATGTTATCTCATTGAATAAATTGGGAACAACCTATCGGCTTTGCAAAGGTATTTATGTTGAGCCTGAAGAAATTGCCTATAAGAATAGACAAGAAATTCGGGACAACTACTTGAAAATTCTTAGAAAATTGTTTGAAGATGGAAATTATGTAGGTATTGCCACTCATGATGAATACCTTGTTAAAGAAGCTTATAAGATGATTAACGAAATGGGGATTCCTAAAGAAAAATTTGAATTCCAGATGCTGCTTGGTGTAAGGGAAGACTTAAGAGATAAGATAAATAGAGATGGTTATAAAATCAGAATTTATGTTCCTTTTGGTGAACATTGGTATAAATATTCAATTCGAAGGTTGAAAGAAAATCCTTCTGTTGCCGGACATATTGTAAAAAATTTATTTTCCTTTAAATGATAAATATTCTTGGAATTGAAAGTTCCTGTGATGAAACTTCCGTAGCTCTTTTGCAGGATGATATTGTAAAAGCTAATCTTGTTTCATCTCAGGATTTTCATGTAAATTTTGGTGGGGTAGTTCCTGAACTATCAAGCAGAGCACATATTCAAATAATTCTTCCTTTGATGAAAGATGCTTTAAGAAAAAGCGGAATCAGAATGGAAGATATTGATGTGATAGCAGCAACTGCCGGACCTGGACTTATTGGTGCATTACTCGTAGGTTTTACTTTTGCTAAAGGATTAGCCTTCGCTTTAAATAAAGTATTTGTACCTGTTAATCATATCGAAGCTCATATTTTTTCGGGTTTCCTGATGGAGGAGAAACCTAAACTTCCGATGCTTGCTTTAGTCGTCTCAGGTGGGCATACACTTTTAATTATTGTTAAAAGTTATACAGAGATGTATAAACTTGGTTCGACTGTTGATGATGCTGCAGGAGAGGCTTTTGATAAAGTAGCAAAAATGATAGGATTTGGTTACCCTGGCGGTCCAAAAATTTCAGCTGCGGCAGAAAAGGGAAATCCTGACCAAATAAAATTCCCTATCGCTGATACTAAAGGCAAATATGATTTTTCTTTCAGCGGGTTAAAAACATCTGTACTTAGATTTTTACAAAAAAATTATTCGGAAAAATTGCCAATCGGGGATGAATTAAATGATATTGCTGCATCCTTTCAAAAAGCCGTTATACAAGCATTAATTAAGAACACAGAATTAGCTATTAAGGAATTTCCTATAAATTCACTCTCATTAGCAGGTGGAGTAGCAGCAAATAAGTCTTTACGAACAGCTTTTACAATTCTTGCAAACAAATATCAAAAACAACTTGTCATTCCTTCTTTTGAATACTGCGGAGATAATGCTGCTATGATTGCTATGCGAGCTAAAATGCTTTATGAGTCAGATGAAAAGTTTACCCTGGATTACGAACCATTTCCCGCATTTTTTTCAAAGTATTTGTTTTGATTTCATTCAAATCATCTAAAATTAGTATCTTTGTTATATGAAAAAAGAAATCAGGAAAATATTACAGGATATTGATTTATTATCTTTCAGAGAAAAGGCAGCGTTAATTGATAAATTACGCATTGAAGTAGATGAGATTGATGTAAATCTTTCCAAATTAATAAAAGAAAGAACTTTTCTTACACTTCAACTTGGTAAGATAAAACGAAATATTGGGCAAAATACTTATGCTCCTGAAAGAGAAGAAGAAATTATTTCAAATATACAAGCAACTGCAACAAATCCACTCGAAAAAAAAATTCTTACAGCAATATTCGAAAGAATTCTTGATGAATCACGTGCCGCCCTCAGAAATAATAAACTGATATATAAAAAATAAGATCTAATGTCATTCAATTCTTTACAAAAAATAAATTTTAAACAGCTATTGACAAAAAAAGAACTAATAATTGTCATTTCATTTTTTCTTCTGCTGATAATTATTTTTTATTTAACTTTTTTTACAGCAAATTATTATCAAGGTAAATCTCCAAAAGTACTACTGGTTAAACCGGGAGAAAATTTTTCGCAGGTTACAGAAAAGCTTTACCAGACGGGGGTAATACCTTCTCGATTTAATTTTAAGGTTGTTGGATGGATTCTAGGAGCAAATACACGAATTAAACCTGCAAGGTACAAGATTCAAAATGGTCTTAGTTATATTGAGATTGTTGAATTGCTGGTTTCAGGAGCAGGTGACAAACTCAAAGAAGTAAAACTTTATGATGGAATTTCAATAAAGGGAATTGCTATACGATTGAAACAAGAAGGTATTGTTGATGATTCGTTATTTATATTTATTGCTAAAGATAAAAAAGTTGCTGATTCACTTGGGGTAAATGCTGAATCATTTCTCGGATACTTACTTCCAGATAATTATTTCTTGTATGAAAACAGCACTCCATTTGAAGTTATCAAAGAGATGCTCAAAAAGATGCATTCATTCTATGACCAAAAAGTAAAAGAAAAAATCAGAAAAACTAATTTTACTTTTCATCAGATTTTAACCCTTGCATCAATAGTTGAAGGAGAAACAAATAAACCTGAAGAGATGCCGCGCATTGCCGGTGTTTATCTTAATAGATTAAAATTAGGGATGAAATTACAAGCTGATCCGACAATTCAATTTATTCATTCGGAAGGCTGGAAACGTCTTGATCACAGTGATTTGCGAAAGAATTCTCCTTATAATACTTATTTGTATGCTGGATTACCGCCTGGGCCAATTAATAACCCGGGGAAGAATGCAATTCTTGCTGTTTTGACTCCTGAAAAACATAAATATATTTTTTTTGTAGCTGATGGCACTGGTTATCATAAATTTTCAGAAAATTTCTCTCAACATCAAAAATTAGCAAGAGAATATTATAGATGGTTGAACAAAAAGAAATAAAAGCAATCATAAAAATCAAACGAAACAACTTCAAGAAATTAGTTGTTAAAACTATCTTTGGATTACTTACAGTTATTTTATTATCTGGTTGTGCAAATCAACTTCCTCCTGGTGGCGGATCCGTGGATACAACTCCTCCGGAAATTATTGAGATTTATCCTCCTGACGGTACTGTTAATTATAATGAAAATTTTTTTGAATTAACATTTTCAGAATATGTTGATAAACGAACTGTTAAAGATGCAATTTTTATTTCTCCACCAATCGAAGGAAATCTTGAATTAAATTGGACTAATAAAACAGTAACAGTCTATTTCCCTGAAAAATTAAAAGAAAATGTTACTTACAATATTACCATTGGTACTGATGTGGTTGATTATAATAATCATAATAGAATGGGTGATGCAGTAACTTTTGCATTTTCGACAGGAGATAAAATTGATTTTGCATCAATTGAGGGGACAGTGTATACTGATAAATCTGCTGGTGTAATGTTGTTGGCTTATAATACTAATCAGGATTCAATTAATCCCGGTAATAAAAAAGCAGATTATATCTCACAATCGGGAACAAAAGGTGAATATAAATTATCGAGACTTGCATTTGGCAGTTACAGGGTTTTTGCTGTAAAAGATGAATACAGAGATTTATTGTTTCAATCGGAACAGGACTTAATCGGTATTCCATATACTGATGTTATATTAACACCGGAAGATACAATTACGAGAAATATAAATTTTGAATTAGCAAAGATTGATACAACTTCTCCTAGATTGTTTTCTGCTGTAATGACTGATATAAATCATTTGCTTGTAACATTCAGTGAAGAATTAGATACATCGTCTTACAAAGTCGAGAATTTTATTTTATACGATTCTACCAACAACAGAAAAATCCCATTGTCCTATATATTTAAGGGTAAAGCAAAAGAAAAGGAATTATTTATTTCTTTTAATGATAGTATAAATGTTAAGCATGATTACTATCTTTCAGCAGAAAATATTACTGACCGTAATAAGAATTTTACTCATTATGATTTTGTTTCGGTTACTGCAGGGGAGCGACCAGATTCAACTGCACCAGGAATATTTAGGATAGATCCACCAAATCGTCATCGGGATGTGGATTTTCTTAATCCAATCTTTAATTTTTATTTCGATGATGGTTTTGATATTCAAAACTTATATGAAAATATTTTTGCTGGGGACACCTTAGGAAATCAGATTAAAACTTCTTTTAGAAAAGTAGATGATTCTTATTTTCAAATCAAGGCTGTCGATAAACTTAAACCTTCTTCTTTTTATATAATGAAAATAAATCTTTCATTAGCTAAAGATGCGGCAGGTAATAAAAGTGATAGTGTTTTTGTTTATAATTTCAATACAACATCCGGGCTTGATTTTACAGGGCTTAGTGGACAAATAGTCAACATTGATTTCAAAAAAAATCCAATATTAGAATTAAGAAGCATCTCAAAGCCAGGGGTTAGCTACATACAATCACCTAAGGAAAATGGTTTATTTGAATTTAAAAGAATAGAACCCGGTGGATATAAATTAATTTGCTATCTGGATGAAGATGGAAACGGGAATTTTTCACCAGGTTTTCCTTTTCCATTTGTACCCTCAGAAAGAATTAAATATTATAATGAAGATCTAAATTTACCACCACGATGGGAAGTGACTAACTTGATTCTCGATTTTGAAAAATAAATCTAAATATCAAATAATTATCTTTTTCCATAGTAATTTTATGTACTGATTATATTTAATTAGCCATTTCTTTTTCTAACAACTTAAACGAGTAAATTTTTTATATTACTCATCATTTTTTAATAATTAATTTGGAGTAACAGTGAGATTAACCATAATAATTGCAATCATAAGCGTTGCATTTGCATCTTGTCAATCAGATAAATCGAAAGGTGATATGAAAACACAAAAAGACAAAGTCAGCTACAGCATCGGAATGGATATCGGAAAAAACCTAAAACAAAACAATGTGGAAGTTGATGTTCAATTCTTAGCCCAGGGAATAAAAGATATTCTTGAGGGAAGACAGGTATTATTAGCAGATTCAGAAGTTCAAACCGTAATGGCTAAATTCCAACAGGAAATGATGGAAAAACAGATGAAAGTTATGCAAGAACAATCAGAAAAAAATAAAAAAGAAGGACAAAAATTTCTTGAAGAAAATAAAAAAGTTCAGGGAGTCGTTACACTACCAAGTGGATTGCAGTATCAGGTTATTAAATCTGGTAATGGTGAATCTCCAAAAGTGACTGATAAAGTTAAATGTCATTATGTTGGTAAATTATTAAACGGAACTGAGTTCGATAATTCTTATACTCGCGGCGAACCTGCAGTATTTCCTCTTAATGGTGTTATAAAAGGTTGGACAGAAGCACTGCAATTAATGAAAGTAGGAGATAAATGGAAAATATTTATTCCTTCAGATTTAGCTTACGGTGATCAAGGTGCCGGACAAGCAATTCCTCCAGGAGCAACATTGATTTTTGAAGTTGAATTACTTGGAATTGAAAAATAATTGTGAAATGGCTGAGAATCTTTTCTCAGCCTTTTCCTTTCCTTTAGAGAGATTATTATGAGAGGTATTCAATGAAAACTTTAAAATTAATTTTCATTATTACTATTCTGTTTATCTTTAATTTATCGGGACAGGTTTCAGATAGAATTGTACATCCCGAATGGAGTTATGATAAAGTTATTTACGAAGTAAATCTTCGTCAATTTACTTCTAAAGGAACCTTTAAAGAATTTAGAAAACATATTCCAAGATTAAAAGAACTTGGTGTGGGTATTTTATGGTTTATGCCGCTTCAACCAATTGGAGAATTGAACAGAAAAGGAACGCTGGGAAGTTATTATTCAATTAAAGATTATGAAGATATAAATCCAGAATTTGGTACTAAGGAAGAGTTTAAAAAACTTGTGTATGAAATTCATCAGTCAGGGATGTATGTAATTATTGATTGGGTTCCAAACCATACATCCTGGGATAATAAATGGGTTAAAACTCATCCTGAATTTTATTCTAAAGATAGTCTTGGAAATTTTATTCCGCCAGTTCCCGATTGGTCAGATGTAATAGACCTTGATTATAGCAATCACCTTTTATGGGAATATATGTACAATGCAATGGAATACTGGATAAAAGAATTTCATATTGATGGGTTCAGAGTAGATGTTGCAGGAATGGTACCTTATGAATTCTGGAATTTTGTTGCCCCCAAATTAAGAAGTCATAATGTTTTTTTACTTGCCGAATGGGAAGATCCAAAACTTCATAATATAGCTTTTGATATGACTTATTCATGGGATGTTTATCATATTATGAATGACATTGCTGCTGGAAATCAAGATGCGTCTACACTTGTAAAACAAATTGAAAAAGAGAGACAAATTTATCCAGAAGATGCTTATCGAATGAGATTTGTAACCAATCACGATGAAAATAGCTGGAATGGTACTGAATATGAAAGACTTGGTGCAACAATTTCCAGTATGGTTGTCTTAACAGCAACAATTCCCGGTATGCAACTTATTTATTCTGGGCAGGAAGTCGGATTAAACCGACGTTTAAGTTTTTTTGATAAAGACTCAATTGATTGGAAGGATGAATTTAAAATTAGTGATTTTTACAAAAAATTAATTGAATTGAAAAAGAATAATCCTGCATTGTGGAATGGAAAAAAGGGTGGGGAGTTTATTAGTGTTAATAATTCAAGTCCCGATAAAATTTTTTCGTTTGTAAGAATAAAAGGTGATAATAAAGTATTAGTTATTACAAACCTTTCACCGGAATTTCAATCTGTAACATTAACAGGAGAAATATTAAAGGGAAATTATGCTTCATTCTTATTTAATTCTTATCAGATTCAAATTGATGAAAAATTAGAAACAGAATTACAACCAGGAGAATTTCAGGTCTGGATTAGTAACAAAAAGTAATGAAAAACATTCTTGATAAATATGAAGCAGTAGTTGGGCTTGAAGTTCACGCACAATTAAAAACAAATACAAAAATATTTTGTGGATGTTCTACTCAATTTGGAAATAATGCTAATTCAAATGTTTGTCCTGTATGCCTCGGTTATCCGGGAGTTTTACCGGTTTTAAATAAAAAAGTGGTGGATTATGCAATTATGATGGGACTTGCAACTAATTGCTCAATTAGTAGATACTCAGTTTTTGCAAGAAAAAATTATTTTTATCCTGATCTGCCAAAAGGTTACCAGATTTCGCAATATGAAAAACCAATTTGTGAGAAAGGGAAAATTCATATTGAATTCAATAATAAAAAAATACAGATAAGGATTACCAGAATACATCTTGAAGAGGATGCAGGAAAATCCATTCATGATAGAGGAGGTTTTACAAGAATAGATGTAAATCGCTGTGGCACTCCATTAATTGAAATCGTTAGCGAACCGGATTTACGCAGTGGGAATGAGGCTTCACTTTATCTGCAGGAGATAAAAAAAATTGTTCAATACCTGGATATTTGTGATGGTAATATGGAAGAAGGTTCTTTAAGATGTGATGCAAATATTTCTGTAAGATTAAAAGGTGAAACAAACCTTGGAACAAAAACAGAAGTAAAAAATATGAATTCATTTCGCTTTGTTGAAAAAGCAATTGATGCAGAAATTTTGCGTCAGATAGAAATCATTGAAGATGGTGGAAAAATTATCCAGCAAACTTTGTTATACGATGAAGAGCTTAACAATGTTTTTCCGATGCGTAGTAAAGAAGAAGCACACGATTACAGATATTTTCCCGATCCGGATCTCGTTCGATTATGCATTGATAATCAATGGATAAAGGAAATAGAAAATTCTTTACCGGAATTACCGGCTAAGAGAAAGGAAAGATTTGTAACAGGATATAATTTACCTGAGTATGATGCCAGAATCTTAACTCAAACAAAAAGTATTGCAGATTATTATGAAAGAATAGTATCTATAACTGCAGATTATAAAACTGCAAGTAACTGGGTAATGGGAGATATACTTAAAACGATAAACGAGCAAAAAACAGATATATCTGAATTTGTAATTCCACCTGCATACATTGCAAGATTAATTGAAATGATAAATGGCGGTTTAATCAGTAATAAAATTGCAAAAGATGTTTTTGTTTCTATGCTAAATGATTCAAAAAGTCCTGATGAAATAGTAAAAGAAAAAAATCTGGTACAAATTTCAAATTCAAAAGAAATTGAAAAAATTGTTTGTAACATACTTGATAAGAATGAAACACAGGTTCAGGAATATCTTTCTGGAAAGGAAAAAGTCCTTGGATTTTTTGTTGGACAAATTATGAAAACAACAAATGGAAAAGTAAATCCCTCAACATTAAATATTGTATTAAAAAATGAACTTGAAAAAAGAAGAAACTATATTTTTATAAAAGAATCTAAACCAAAAGAATAATAGGAGCGTTAATTGAACTTTAAAGATTCCGTAAGAAAATTTTTTGGCATAAAAACCTATGAAGAATTAAATATAAAGAAAACACCAAAAGAAAAAGTTAAGGAGTTTTTTGAATCTTTACTTTTTGCTGGTGTAGCTGCATTAGTTATAATAACTTTTGTAATTCAAAACACAAGAATTCCAACTGGCTCAATGGAAGATACTATTCTGGTCGGAGATTTTGTCCTTGTAAACAAATTTATTTATGGTTCCAGTTCTCCGAAGTATATTCCATTCACACAAATTGAATTGCCATATTTTACTTTGCCTTCATTAAGAGAGCCTCGTAGGGGTGATATTGTTGTTTTTGAATATCCCGGTGACAAAGAACAATTGCGTCCGGATGAAAGACTTCCCGGTTTACAAATTCCGGAAGAACAATATGCACTTAATGTAAATTATGTAAAAAGATGTATTGGACTTCCAGGTGATACGGTTGAAATTAAAGATAAAGTCGTTTTTGTAAATGGTAAAGAAGCCTGGATTCCTCCATATATTAAATATCTTTCTCCTTACCCTATTCCTAAGGATAATAAAAATCCTAGAATTTTTCCTAAAGGTGCTCCTTGGAACGAAGATAATTACGGACCTTTAAGAATACCAAAAAAAGGTGATGTAATTACACTTACTCCTGAATCTGTCGAACAATGGGGGACTATTATTGACAGAGAATTTGGAGAAAGAGTTGTTGCAGTTAAAAATGGTGTTGTTACAATAAAGGGAAAACCTGAATCTTCCTATAAATTAAAAAAAGATTATTATTTTATGATGGGAGATAACCGTGATGATAGTGCAGATAGCAGATTTTGGGGATTCGTTTCAAGAGATATGATTGTTGGAGAAGCTTTTATAATATTATTTTCCTGGGATAGAGATATTCCTTTTTCTGAACTATTTCGTTTACTAGGTTCAATAAGACTTGATAGAGTGCTGAAGTTATTGTAGCAGAGTGTTTAATCCCCTTGTTCAGGGGATTTTTTATTTTTAACTGTTCTTAGAGAAGTATAGAACTTTTTTGTCAATTAAACAAAAAAAAAATAATATTAATTTTTTGTTAACCACTTGCACAGATGATAATGCTTTTCTAAAATTGTATCGCAAAATAAAATCATTTCAAATTAATAACCGGAGTTATAATATGATAAAAGCTACAAAGCTCATAACATTTTTGGTTCTACTTTTATCTGTTTCTTTAATTGCGCAAACCTATACTTTATCAGGAAGAATTACATCAGGGAAAGATATGCTAATAGGTGCCAGCGTTTCTCTATCTCCAGGGAACTATGGTAGTATGTCTGACCTTCAGGGAAATTATAAGGTTTCCGGAATTCCTTCCGGCACTTATACTGTAAAAGTAAGTTTTGTGGGATATGAAACAAAAACTGTTTCAGTTACACTCACCTCAAATGAAAAAATAGATTTTGATTTAAAATCTACAACTATTCAAACAAAGGAAGTTGTGATTGAAGTTAACAGAGCAAAAGACAGGGAAACTCCTGTTGCTTTTTCTAATATTGATTCAAAACAAATTGAACAAAAAATTCATGGTCAGGATGCACCTTTACTTGTAAAAGGAACACCAGGTGTATTTACTTATTCAACTGATGGTGTTGGTAATGGTGAAGCACAGGTTTTTGTTCGAGGTTTTTCACAAAACTATGTGCAAGTATTGATTAATGGAATTCCAACAAATGATCCGGAATCAAATGCAGTTTACTGGTCAAACTGGGGTTCAGTTTCTTCAAATGCAGCTTCAATTCAAATTCAAAGAGGTGCAGGTTCTTCATTATATGGTGCTGGTTCATTCGGTGGCTCATTCAATATTATTACAGAAGAATCTCCTGCAGTTTCTGAATACAAATTTAATCTTAGCTTAGGTTCTCCAAAGAATACTATGTATGGATTAAGATTAAACACAGGATTAATTAGTGATAAATTTGCTGCTACACTTAATGTTGATAGAAAAATAGCAGAAGGAACAAGAATAAGCGGCAGATATGAAGGATTGAATTATTATATGTCCCTTTCATATTTTCCTGCAGAAAACCAAAGCATAAAATTTGTATTACACGGTGCTCCTCAGGAACATGGATATTCGTGGAGTAATCCAATATCATACTTCAAGAAATATGGATTTAAAGCTAATCCTGCTCCATTCTTGCCTAAAGACGTTGTCAATCAGTTGGGAATAAATCCTAATACGGGTTTAGCTAATTATGGCTTGCTTGATGGTTCACGTGAATTAGTTGATGATAAATATGTAAATTTATCTCATAATTTTTATCATAAAGTTCAAGGTGAAGTTCATTATACATATGATTTTTCAAATATTTCATCATTACGAACAAGTTTATTCTACACAGTCGGTAGGGGAGCTGGTTCAAGTATGCAATCACTTGGAACCGTTTATGGATTTATTTCAGGGACAGCCGGAACAGGTATAGATACTTTAGGTATCAGGAATTTCTATGGAACTGGAAAAAATCTTTATGGTTCTTTGTATGGGAGTGAAGGTTTCATAAATACAAAAGGGGCTGCTGATACAGTTTATCTAAAGAATGCATATCAAAGGATTAGTTATTCATTACATCGTCAATTTGGTATAATCACAAATTATTCAACCAAATTTGGTGATTTATTAGATTTAAATGTTGGTGGAGAATTTAGAAGCTGGAGAGCAGATCATCCAGGACACTTCACAAATCTCTTAGGAAAAACTAAAGTTACCTGGAATTATGCTTATAAAGATACTGGATCAGTTGGTGCTTATAAAACATTTAATAGATATGTTAAACAGGGTGATATTGATGGACCGACTTCTGATATAGGTTTCCCTTCAGGATGGAATTTAGCAAATGATCCTACTTATGTAACTCAATACAGAAATTATGTCGGAGAAACTCCTCAATTTACATTATTTGCACAGGGGAACTGGAAATATGGTAAATTGAATGTTATGACATCTCTTCAATATGTTTGGTACAAGTATAAATTAACTGAAAATATGCCCAGTGAAAATGCTATTGGTCGTTTAATTAAACCTACAGAATGGTCTAATTATGGCTTAACCAGCGTATCATCTGAAGGACCAAGAAACGGTAAGTTCTATATGAAAGAGTGGAAGAGCTCTACTAATGATACTGCTAAAAACTGGTATGAATTTGATTTAATTAATGTTACAAGGTCACGTGGTTTTATTCAACCAAAAATTGGTTTGAATTATAATATTAACGAAAATTTAAACATATTCGGAAATTTCTCTCATGTTGAAAGATTAGTTGACCTTGGAGTATTTTATAATCAGGGACGCGTTAACGAAAGCGTTGAAGACGAAAAATCTAACCAGATTGAAATTGGTGCTGGATGGAAATCTCCATGGTTATTCAGTAAATTAAATGGTTTCTACATGGTCTGGGATAATAAAGCTGCAAGAATTACAGACGTATCAAAAGCAGGGGCTCCGGGTTATGATAGAAACGGAAATAGATCTGAATTAGTTGGAACTTCAACTAACATTGGTGTTGAATTTGAATTTAATGCTTCACTAAATGAAATCCTTCCTTTTGAAGGTCTATCAACAAGAGGTTCTTTAACCTATATGGACAATAAATGGACAAAAGTTCTTGATGCAGTATTAATTGATCCGCAAACAGGAAAGAGGAGACCATTCAATGCATCTGCATTAAATGCAAGTGGAGTTGTTGATACTTTATTCTTCGATGAACTAAAAAGTACACACGTTTCATGTGGTCCACAAACAATAATTTCATTTGGTATTGGTTATACTTATGAGAACTTTTTCGCCAATATTGATATGATTAATTATTCAAGAAACTATTTGTATGATGGAGATTCATACGGTATAGTTGATGGAGAATGGGAAACTTTAGCAAACAATAAAGAAATATTTAAAGCTAAATATGATAACGTTCTTCCTGTTGTAACAACCTTTGATTTTACTATGGGATATAACTTCCAGTATCAATGGTTTAAAGGATTTGCAAGTTTGCAAGTAATCAACATTTTTGATAAAGAATATATTATTGCTGCAGACCGCTCGGGATTAATTCCAGGTGCTTTACGAGCATTTAGATTTAACTTCCAGGTAGGAATTTAATTCCTGTTTTTAATTTAAGGCGAGGGGTTTCTCTCGCCTTTTTTCATTTATATCATTTCTTTATTTTGAACACCCGCATATTAGTGTTAGCTTTACAATAAAAAAAAATTAGAATGATTAATAAATTAAAATTTAATTATAAACGTTATTTTATTTCAAACGGTTTGGAAGTTATATTGTATAGAGATTCTTCAATTCCTATTATTGATATCAATATCTGGTACAGAGTGGGTTCTTCTGTAGAGAAAAAAGGGAAGACAGGATTAGCACATCTATTTGAACATATGATGTTTCAGGGTTCTGCACATATTCCTAAAGGAATGCACTTCAAACACATTCAGGAAGCAGGAGGAACGCTAAATGGTTCGACCAGTTTTGATAGAACTAATTATTATGAAAAACTACCTTCAAATTATCTTGAATTAGCTTTGTGGTTAGAATCAGACCGTATGGGGTTTCTTCTTCCTTCAATTGATGAAGAAAAACTTAAAAATCAGATAGATGTAGTAAAAAATGAAAGGCTGGAGAGATATGATAATCAGCCTTATGGATTAGCATGGGAAAAAATATTTTCAACTTTATATTCTGAAGATCACCCTTATCATTCGCCAACAATTGGGTGGATGAATGATATTTTAAATTATTCAATCGATGACGTAAAAGATTTTTTTACTAATTATTATAGCCCAGCAAATGCCACACTTGTTGTGGCAGGTAATTTTGAAGAAGAAAAAGCAATTAATTTAATTCAAAAGTATTTTGGTGAGATTCCAAATAAATTTAAATCAGAAAATATTAAAGCACCAAATTTCTTGCTTGAGCGAAATATTGAAATGTCATATAAAGATAATGTTCAGTTGGAACGAATTTATCTTGTATTTCAAACAGATAAAATCTTTTCAGAAGATGATACTTCACTTGATATTCTTTCAAATATTCTGACAGGCACGAAAAACAGTCGTTTAAACAAAAAACTTGTTTTTGATAAACAATCTGTAGTTGATGTTTCATCATTTCAGTTTTCAGGAAAATATGGTGGATTTTTTTGTGTAGTAGCAACTGCAAAACCGGGTGTTCCTCTTGAGCAAATAAAAACTGATATATTTTCTGAATTTAAGAGGATATTATCTTCTGGTATTGAGAAAGATGAACTTGAAAGAGTAAAAAATTTAATTAAGTCTGGATTTATTTTTTCTCTACAGAGTATTGATTATCTGGCTGATCAACTTAATCATTATAACTTTTATCTTGGAGAACCTGATTCCTTTCAATATGATTATGACAGGTATATATCTTGTAACGAGGAAAAAGTTAAACAAGTTGTTCAGAAATATTTAACTGGTAATTATCTTGAATTAAGAGTATTGCCCAATCAAACGGAAAATTGAGAATGAATAATAAGATTATTGATAGAAATTTAATCCCATTACCAGAAGCAGAAATAAACTTTAATCTACCGCTTGTAGAAAGACTTTCAGATAATTCAAAATTTCTATTCAACTATAACGATAAACTTCCTATAGTTCATCTAAATCTATTGTATTCAGCAGGGAATATTTTTGATCCACAAGAGAAAAAAGGTTTAGCCAATCTAATGGCAATACTTATAGATGAAGGTGCCGGAAATTATAACTCACTTGAATTGAACGAAGAAATAAATAAACTTGGTTCTTCCATTTCTGTAGTCTGCAGTCAGGATTTTATTTCTTTCACCTTAGTTTCTCTCAAAGAACATTTTGAGAGAACCATTGAATTATTAGGACTAATAATTAACAAACCAAAATTTGAACAGGAAGATTTTTTAAGAGAAAAATCCAAATTACTTGCACGTTTACTGCAACTTAAAGATGATGCTGAAGAAGTTGCAGAAAGAGTTTTCGAGAAAGTTATTTTTAGGTCTAATCCTTATGGCAATTATATTCAAGGAAATGAATCAACATTAAAATATATTTCATTGGAAGATGTGCGGGATTATTATTCTAACAAATTTTATATTAGTTTTTATGGAGGTAGTTGCGTTGGAGATATTAATAAATTTGAACTCGAAAATCTTTTAGAGAAAAACAATATTCCTTTTAAAAGTTCAATTGACATAAGAAATGATTATGAATGTGAACATCAGGAAATGGAAACTTATATTGTTAATATGAAAGATGCAGTTCAATCAGAAATTAGAATAGGTTATGCAACTAATAAAAGGGAGGAAAGTAAACATTTTAAAAAAAAGGTGATGAATGCAATTTTAGGGGGACAGTTTACAAGTCGGATAAATTTAAATTTAAGAGAAAAAAATGGTTACACTTATGGTGCAAGAACTTTATTTAATTATAACAAAAACTGTGGATTTTTTCTTGCGAGTGCATCAGTAAATTCGGAAAATACTGGGAAAGCCATACAAGAAATATTTACTGAATTTAAAAATATTCGTAAAGATGTAAGTATTGAAGAAGTACAGTTTGCAAAATCTTCTTTAATACGAAAATTTACACTTCTTTTTGAAACTTATATGCAAATTGCATCTAGCCTAAATACTTTAGTTGTGTATGAACTTACTTTAGATTATTACAATTCATTAATTGAAAAATTGGACAGAGTTACTCGTGAAGAGGTTATTGAAGCAGCTAGAGAATCTATATTGCCGAATAAAATGCAGATTGTAATTGTAGGCAATAAACAGAAGGTTGTGGATACTTTATCAGACTTTGATTATGGAAAAATTATAGAGCTTAATGATGAAGGAGAAGTATTAAACTAATTTAAAGCAATGAATTAATTCCAACAAATTTGATTCCCTTTAGACGAAGTTTTTTAATTTCTTCTTCAATTGTCAATAGATTTTTTGTAGTTAATTTTACTACAATATCCTTGTCACCTAAATCCTGTGTTAGATTATTGAAATACATATTCACATTTTCTTCTTCAATGCTCTCTAGAGAATTAAATGTTAAATAAGGTATTAATTTCAGTTTCCTTTTTTCGAATTCGTTTTTTAAATATATCCCAGTAGAATTTTTCCAGATAGAAGATGTAAAATCAACAAGAAAAAATCTTTGATAAAATGTACCAACAATATTTTTTATTGAAATAAGATTTCTGTCTTTCGAATATTTGGCACTTAATTTATAATCAATATCTGGGCTGTTCTCATCAATAAAAATTGTATAATCTTTTTTATACTTCTGGATTGTTTGAATTAAATCTTTTGATTCATTCTGCGGTTGTAAAATAAAACTTAATTTTTCCGGGTATTGTAAAAGAAAAAGTTTGTCTTTCTGTGAACTATTTTCGAAATCGCTGATTAATAGCGTAATTCGTCCATTATTTCTATAAAACGATTTATTTACTTTCATCTCGCAATACAGCTTAAGAATGTCAGCAGATTTTATTTCCAGTGTAAAATATTCATTAAATTTAACTTCCTTTGAAAAAATGCTAACTTCATTATTGCTAAAACTATTTTTTAGGTTTAAAAGTATTACAGGGAAGGGAAGATCGGCTGGCAAAGTTACTTCATAAGCGAACCTCAGTGAGTCATTCATCCTTTTGGATATTTTTACCTTTTTGACTAAAGAATCGCCAATGCCCATATTCTTTAAAAAAGTTCTGAAAATGTCATTTACTTCTTCAATGCTTAGAGGGTTTTTATCAATGTTAATTTTCTGAATCCCACTAAATTTATCAAATAGAAGATTTGCAATTACTAAGAAAACTGTAAAGGCAAATAACAGGTAAGTTATTTTTTTTATATCAATATTTTTTAACACTTATAAAAACTCTAATCATTTATTGGTGAATACCGGTCTTCGTTTTTCAAGGAAAGCTTTTATTCCTTCTTTAGCATCAAAAGTTTCGCAAGCTGTTGCAAATAGCCGGGCTTCTTCCTTCAATCCTTCAATTAACGTCGCATTTCTTGTTGAGTTAACTGCCTGCAAAATGAGTTTTATTGCTTGTGCGGGTTTCGATGCAATTTTTTCAGCTATTTCTTTTGCTTTAATAATCAATTCATCACTTTCAAAAACGTGATTAACTAATCCAAGATTTAATGCCTGAACAGCATCAATAAAATCTCCTGTTAAAATATATTCTAGGGCAATCGAAGAATTTATTAATCGTGCTAATCTTTGCGTTCCTCCATAACCGGGGATAATACCTAGATTTATTTCCGGTTGCCCAAGTTTAGCATTTTTCGAAGCAAGCCGAATATGACAGGCAAGTGCAAGTTCACAGCCACCACCAAGTGCAAAACCATTAATTGCGGCTATAACAGGTTTGCCCAAATTTTCTATCAAATTAAAAACCTCTTGTCCTCTTTCCGAAAAATTTTTAGCAGATAATTCATCAAGAACTAATATTTCCGATACATCGGCGCCAGCGGCAAATGCCTTTTGACCACTTCCAGTCAAAATAATTGCCCGAACTTCTTCATTATTTAGTAATGTATGAAATACAAATTCAAGTTCATTTATTGTTGTAACATTCAGAGCGTTCAATTTGTCAGGACGATTTAAAGTAACTGTCGCAACATTGCCAATGATTTCCATTAATAAATTTTTTAATTCCATTATTCACTCCTTAAAGACTAACATATAAAGGAATTCTAACTTTCAAATCAAAAGAGAGGAATTGATTACTGTTTAAATAATTGTATGAAGCGAGAATTTCCATGAGAAACATTGATGCTCCAGCTCCAAGACTAAAACCATATTTCATTCCATCATTCGAAAAATCATTTTTATTTGCATTAGATTTAAACTGATTAATTGTTTTATAAACTGTAAAATTTGCGGCAGCCTCTAGATAAGGAATTAAGAGCACTACATTTTCAAGCAATGGAGCAAAATAGTATCTGCCACCAAGGCTCATTGGTAATAATGCAGTTGAAAAATGGGAATACTCTGAAGTCTGATAAAAATCCTGTGAACCAGGGTATTGTTCAAATCCGATTTTCCCAAAAAGAAATATCGGGAGATATTCATTATCTGTATAAGAAATTTCAAGATTAAATCCATAGCCTAATACAGTGTTTTTGGAAAATTCAAAAATTGGAATTCGTGGACCAACGCCAAACGCAAGAAAAACACCACGTGCTTTATCGGATGGTGGCTGAACTGCAAAGCAATTTGTAAAAAGAATTAATGTTAGAAAAAATTTCTTCATCAGTAAATATTAATATTGATATTCTTAAAATAATTAATTGATTATTAAAATACTTATTCTTCCCTTGCTTTTAATATAAAAAGAAATGGAATTATTAAAACATAAAAAATTGTAATTACAAATTCATTAATAATTTTATCAACAATAAAAAATCCTTGCCATTCTTTGAAATTTTTTGCCAACGTAAAATTAATAACTATAATTGATGTGCTGCCAAAAAGAATAATGCTCATCCAGACAGTAAAAAACAAAATAAAGGAATAGATATAAAAGTTTTTTATTCTTAAAACTAGAATTGTTGATATTGTCGATACAGCTATTAAATCATAAACTCCATGCAATCTGAATGTTTCTTTCTCCATAGGAATTAATTCAAATGCAAAAAGTAAAATGGTTGAAAAAAAAATCCACAGATAATTTGTTTTACTATTGTCTTTTATAATTTTAAAAAATGTATAAACAATTAGTAATTGTGGCAAATTCCATATTAAATAAAGAGGGAAATCGATGATGGATGATAATCCCAGTTCGTAAAAAAAGTCTGGCTCTTTATATGAAATTTTCTTCAATAAAAAAAGGCTTCCTAATAGCAATAAAACTGGCAATAATACTACAGCGATAACTTTAAAAATATTTTTAGAATTAATTTCTCTTAAATAGCTTGCAGCGAGTTTAATATCTTTTCTGACGAGAATAAACATTAAAATAATAAAGACTGATAGATGAAATCTAAATCCAACCAGAATGATAAATGTTGGCAGATGAAAAATTTTTAATAAAATTCCAAATCCATTTATTAAGATTAAAACAAATAATACAGATAAAAACAAATTGAATTTTTTCATTTTAATTTAATTTCTTTTTTGTCAGTTATCTTAATTAATTCAGTACCAATTCCATATTTATAGACTAAAGTTCCACCTAATTCAGCGGTCTTATAAATGAATAAACATCCAATAAGTCCAAGAATTATGAATGAAATATGAAATTTCAAATAATGATTCAGATATTTTTTTCTTATTACTACTTGAACTAAAAACAGAGTACGTAAAATCAATATAGAAAAATAAAACCAGCTTGTAACATTTGCCCAGAACTGATGTTTATTGATGCTGTCATTTATTTTATGTGAATTTATATCTAATTCATTAAAAACTGTAAGTGCTTCATTACCTGTAAAGGCTGAAATAAATGTAAACACTGCACCGATAAATAAGAAAATATAAGCAATGTTTGCAAGTAAACTTTTCCTTGTCAGCACAGCTGTAAATTCAATTAATAGATAGCATAAAAGCAGGACGATTGGGAAATGAATTATTTTTGGATGTAAGTCTGCAAGGAATTCCAATTTAATTGCCTTTATCAGGGAAAAAATATTTAACAATTATCCACATAGAACACTTCCTCCGTTTACATTCAAAATTTCACCATTTATATGATTTGCTAAATCTGAAGCGAGGAATAAAATTGGTCCGGCGATATCTTCTGGACTTGCAATTTTTCCAAGTGGAATGCTTTTCATAATTGTTTTCTTATATTTTAAATCACTGAAAACATCTTTATTTAGTTCAGTATCAACCCACCCAGGGGCAACTGAATTTGTGGTAATATTAAAAGGAGCTAATTCTACTGCAAGCGATTTCGTATATGATATCAAAGCACCTTTTGAAGCTGCATAGTGCGAATGAAAAGCCTCACCTCTTTGACCCGCGGTGCTGGTAATGTTTATTATTCTGCCAAAATTATTCTTTTTCATTGAGGGAATTATTTCTCTTGTAAGCAGAAATGAACCTGTTAAATTGATATTGATTAGATTGTTCCATGTTTTCGATGACATCTCATCTGCACTGCCATAATTCCATATGCCAGCGTTATTAACAAGTATATCAATTTTCCCAAATTCCTTTAAAATCAATTTAGCTTTTAGTACAATATCTTCCTCAGATTCCATTTTCATCTGAAAGGCAAATGGTTTGTTTCCATTTATACTATTAATCAAAGTCTCAGATGAGGTTCTATCTTTATAATAGGTGAAAATAGTTTCTGCGTCAGCGAGACAAAACAGTTTTACAGCCGCAGCACCAATTCCTCTTGAACCACCGGTAATTAAAACAGTTTTGTTTTTTAAGTTAATCATTTTGAACCTTCTTATATTGTACTTTATATAAAAATAATCCTCGCGCAGGAATAGATGCACCTGCTGCTTCTCTATTTTTTTCTAATAAAATTTTTTTGATACACGATTTATCTTTATTCGCTTTTTCTAGTTCCAGTTGTGTTCCTACGATTGCTCGAACCATTCCGTGTAAAAATCTATCTGCTTCAATATAAAATAAAGTAAAGCCTTTTGTTTGTTTCCAGACAGCATTAAAGATATGACATTCTTTGTTTATCTCTTCAGTGCTTTTTTTTGAAAAAGATGTGAAGTCGTATTTACCTATTAAAATTTTTGCGTAATCGTTAAGTAAATCAATATTTGTTTTTTTTGTGTAATAAAAAGAAAAACGATTATAAAAAGGGGATTTATAGTCGATTATAAGATAAACATAACTTCTTCTTCTTGCATCAAATCTTGCACTAAAAACTTCCGATACTTTACTGATGTTTTTTATTGAAATATCTTTTGGTAAAATAGAATTTAAAGAGTACGAAAATCGGTAAAGGTCAAGTTCTTTTAAGCATTTAAAGTTTCCTACTTGTCCCCAGGCGTGAACGCCACTATCAGTCCTTCCAGCTCCGTGAAGTACAATTTTTTCTTTAATTAATATTTCTATTGCTTCAGTAATAACTTTTTGAATAGTCGGTTTTTCAAGTTGATATTGCCAACCATTGTATTTTGTACCATCATACTGAATTATTAATTTGTAATTATTCACAATTGATTTTTTTTAATCGAAATATAATAACTTTAATCTTTAACAAGAATTTTTACTTTGATAATACTGTAAAATATTTATAAATTCTTGTAACTTTTAGAAAGAAATATGAATTCGAGATTAATAATTTTAAAGTTATTGTTTTTTATGACGTGGTTTCTTTATGGTTGCGTTGATTCCGATTCTGTGATCTCAATAAAACAAAACGTTATTAAAAAAAATCTTATTGTTAATCCATCATTTGAACTACAAGGACAACCTTCGCTTGATGGGTGGAATTGGATTAATTATGATTCTTTAGCGATTCAATTTTCGAATCAAAGTCCACAATCAGGCGGGAATTATTCAATATTACTTTTCCCCACCTGGATGTATGATAATAGAATTTATCAAAAGTTGGAACTATCAAATGGAGTACATAATTATAAATTTTCAGTATCCGCTAAAAATTCTAAAAATATCTTAGGATATTTATTTGTCGAATTTTATTCGAAAGGTAGAATTGTATATAATATTCGCCAATATATAACGAATTCTAATTGGACTAAATATGAAATCCCATTTAAATTAGAAGTTAGTGAAGGAGATAGTTTGTTAGTAGGTATTAGTGGGGGACAGACTCAAGCAATAACTGATTCAAACTATTTCGATTTTGTTGAATTTTATAAACTAGATTAAAATTCACCTAATTCATTTTTAATTATCCGCTGTAAATCATTGTGAAGGAATTTATTTGAGCATAAAATACTTTTAGAAAAAATATTAATTTGATTTCCATCAAAATCAGTGACCAGTCCACCGGCTTCCTCGACGATTAATTTCCCAGCAGCAACGTCCCAGGGATTTAAAAACACTTCCCAAAAGCCATCGAAGACACCTTTTGCAACGTAACAAAAATCAATTGCAGCAGAACCGAGTCTTCTTACCGCACGGGAATTTTTTATCATACTAACAAAAATTTCAAACGCTTTATCGGGATTTTCATTTATATTGTAAGGAAATCCTGTTACAAGAAAAGCTTTTCTTAATGAATTGTTTTTTGAGACGGATAATCTGTCTTTACCACAATATGAACCACTTCCAAATTCAGCAATATATAATTCATTCATCATTACATCCAGAACTGCACCGGCAATAGTTTTATTGTTCTTCTGAATTCCGATAGAAACAGAGAAAATTGGTAATCCATGAGCAAAATTTGTAGTTCCATCCAGCGGATCAATAACCCAGCAATATTCAGAGGTTGATTTCAACTCTCCGCTTTCTTCTGTTAATATACTATGAGATGGAAATTTTTTCTTTATGAAATCAATTATATGTTGTTCGGATTTTTTATCTATTTCAGTTACTAAGTTCGATTCATTTGTTTTAATCTCTATAGAAAAATTTTTTCCAAATCCTTCTTTAACTATTTCGCCGGCTTCTTTAGTTATTTGAATTAAATCATTAATCATATATTTTAATATTTTTACTGTAAATATAATTATGAGCATTTTATTTTACGATGTTAAATGAATTATTACGATTGTCATCAATTCGTTCCTTGTCAGCACATTTGCTTTTTAATATATTTCGTCTGCGAATAATTTAGTATTAAGGAATTGATTTGGAAAATCTTGGAGAAATAAAATTTGATGTAAAAAACGGGTTAAATGTTGTAGATGATGTCCCTCAGAACTTACCAATTTTACCATTAAGAGATATTGTAATTTTCCCATATATGATTTTTCCCGTGCTTGTTGGGAGAGAACAATCTGTTCGGGCAGCAAATTATGCAGTTGATCATGGTAAGTATATTTTTCTTGCTTCTCAAAAAAAATCAAATATTGATGATCCTACAATAGAAGACATATATAGAGAAGGAACAATCGCAAAAATTGTTCAAATATTGAAGTTACCCAATGGATTGATGAAAATTCTTGTCGATGGTTTGATACAGGGAAAAATTGTTGAGTTCCTTGATAATGCTGACTTTTTTGAAGGCAGAATAGAAGTAGTGCTGCCAAGAGTTGAAAATGACCATGAAATGAGTGCATTAAACAGGCAGATGACGCAACTGTTTAAAGACTATGTAAAGATAAACAGAAATATTCCGCAGGAAGCTGTTGCGGCATTTGAAACAATTGAAGAACCGGATAGAAAATTATTTTATGCTGCTGCAAATATCAATCAAAAAATTGAAGTAAAACAAAAAGTTCTTCAACAAGAGACTTTGAAACAACAGTATTATGAAGTAATAAAACTCCTTAACCAGGAAATCGATATCCTGAAAATTGAAAAAGAAATTGATAATAAAGTTCAGGAAAATGTTGCAAAATCTCAGAGAAAATTTATTATTCAAGAACAAATAAAAATTCTTCAGGATGAACTTGGCGAAGAAGAAGATGGTTCACCTGAGTTTGTTAAGCTTCGTGATAAAATTAAAAAAGCTAAAATGCCTAAAATGGCTTTTGAAAAAGCAATTGAAGAGTTTAATAAGCTTAAAAAAATTCCACCACTTTCACCAGAATTTACTGTTATCCGGAATTATCTTGATTGGTTAATTGATGTTCCTTGGTCTAAAACAAGCAAAGATAATCTCGATGTAAAACATGTTCGAAAAATACTAGATGAAGATCATTATGGACTTGATAAACCTAAAGAGAGAATTGTAGAGCATATTGCCGTTCTTAATCTTGTCGAAGAAATGCGAGGACAAATTTTATGTTTTGTTGGACCTCCCGGTGTTGGTAAAACTTCCCTTGGTAAATCAATTGCACGTGCACTTGGAAGAGAATTCGTAAGAATTAGCCTTGGTGGAGTAAGAGATGAAGCAGAAATTCGGGGACATAGAAGAACTTATATTGGTTCTATGCCGGGAAAAATTATCCAGGCAATGAAAAGAGTCGGTACAATAAATCCTGTAATGTTGCTTGATGAAATAGATAAACTTAATGCAGATTTTCGTGGTGATCCTTCTTCTGCTATGCTTGAAGTTTTAGATCCTGAACAAAATCATACATTTCAGGACCATTACCTTGAAGTTGATTACGATTTATCTCGTGTTATGTTTATTACGACAGCAAATAACAGATATTCAATACCTTTGCCTTTGCAGGATAGAATGGAGATAATTGAATTAAACGGTTATCTTGAGCATGATAAATTTGAAATAGCAAAACGACATATTCTTCCTAAGCAAATCAAAGCTCACGGGCTTGATGATAGAAATGTTTTATTTGATGATGAAACAATCAGGAAAATAATTAATGAATTTACCCGTGAAGCTGGTGTCAGAAATCTTGAAAGAGAATTATCTTCTGTTTGCAGAAAAATTGCCAAAGAAATAGTCCTTAAAGAATCGGGTAATGGTAAACCTGGACAAAAAGTTAAGAAGTTTAATGTCAAACCAGAAGTACTTGAAAAATTTCTCGGTGTGCCAAAGTTTAAAAAACAAAAAACAACAATTGAAAAGAAAGTTGGAAGTGTTACAGGACTTGCATGGACAAGCGTTGGAGGAGAAATAATTACTGTTGATGTTTCAGTTATGTCAGGACAGGAAAAATTAACACTGACAGGACAAATGGGAAACATTATGAAAGAATCGGCCCAGGCTGCATTGAGTTATCTTCGTTCGAATGCAAAACGTTTTAAACTTGATGAGAATTTTTTCAAAGGAAAAGAAATTCATATTCATCTTCCTGAAGGAGCTATTCCAAAAGATGGTCCTTCGGCCGGAATTACTATGACGATGGCAATGTTATCTGCAATTAGTGGAAAACCAACCCGTGGTGATGTTTCAATGACTGGTGAGATAACTTTAAGAGGAAATATTCTGCCTATTGGTGGTTTAACCGAAAAATTGCTTGCAGCAAAAAGACACGGAATAAAAACAGTATTGATACCAAAAGAAAATGAAGTTGACTTAAATGAAATTCATGAGAAAGTCAAAGAAGGAATAAAGATAATTCCAATTGAAAAAGTTGAGGATGCAATTTCTTATGTCTTTGATGAGAAAATATTAATTGCTAAACCAGAAATTAAACCGAATAAGAGAAAAAAGAATTGATGTCAAATTCAATTGCAATTCCTATGAATCTTGAAGATGAACAAAAATACAATTTGTTCATACCGCAGGTCAAGTTGCTTCTCTCAAAAGAAGATAATTTAATATCAAGTTTAGCTAATTTTACTGCATCATTAAAGCAAGTTTTTTCTAAAATTAGCTGGGTAGGATTTTATCTTTTTGATGGACAATATTTATATCTTGGTCCTTTCCAGGGCAAACCAGCATGCACAAAAATTGAGATTGGTAAAGGAGTGTGCGGAACTGCTGCAAAAAAATTAGAGACAATAATTGTTCCTGATGTTGATCAATTTGAAGGACATATTGTATGTGATTCAGCATCAAAATCAGAAATAGTGATTCCACTATATAATAAACAAAAATTTTTTGGAGTTCTTGATCTGGATAGTGAATCTTTTAATGCTTTTAATGATGTTGACAAAAAATATTTAGAAGATATAAGAAATTATCTTGTTAAAGAAATTTTTAAATAATACAGATTAATTATGAGTTTTATAGTAACAGCCAGGAAATATCGACCGCAAAAATTTAGTGAAGTTGTTGGACAGGAACATATTACAACAACATTAAAGAATGCAATTCTAAGCGGCCGAGTTGCACACGCTTATTTGCTTACTGGTCCGAGGGGAGTTGGTAAAACAACTACTGCAAGAATTCTTGCAAAATCATTAAATTGCCTGAATCCAAAAGATGCTGAACCTTGCAATGAATGCGAGATGTGTAACTCAATTAACTCATCGCAGTTAATGGATATTATCGAGATTGATGCTGCTTCAAATCGTGGAGTTGATGATGTAAGAACTTTAAGAGAATCCGTTAAGTATGCCCCTTCAAAAGGGAAATACAAAGTCTACATAATTGACGAAGTTCATATGTTAACAAAGGAATCGTTCAACTCATTTTTAAAAACCCTGGAAGAACCTCCATCTCATACTGTTTTTATTTTTGCTACAACTGATGTACAAAAAGTTCCTATTACAATTATCTCTCGTTGCCAGAGATATGATTTCAGAAGAGTAAATCTTGAAACGATAAAGAAACTTCTAAAAAAGATTGCCGATGAAGAAAAAATTAATATCGATGACAAGACATTGACAATAATTGCTAAGAAAGCAGATGGTGGTTTAAGAGATGCAGAGAGTTTTTTTGATCAGGCTGTCGCTTATTGTGGAAATGTAGTTGATTATAACACTGTAGTTAAAATTTTTAATCTTATAGACACGGATATTTTTTTCAAAATTTCTGATGCAGTTCTTGCAAAAAACTTTGTAGCTGCTTATGAAATTACGGATGTACTTTATAAAAATGGCTGGAATTTTTTCGATTTTATTGAAGGGTTAGTAGAACACTTTAGAAATATTATGAGTGTGCAGGTAACAGGCAATACAAATCTTATTGAGACAGCTGAAACATATAAAGAATTTTATAAAAATTATTTGAATAAATTTTCTGTTGGAGATTGTTTACGTATTCTAAATTACCTTATCAAAACTTTACAGGAATTACGTTATTCACAAAATCAAAAGATTAAAATTGAAATTGCCTTAAGTCATATAATTGGAATTGAAAAAACTGAAACAATTTCAGATTTACTATCTTCTATCAATAATTCAAATATCGGACAGGCAATTCCTATTCTTAAAGAAACGGAAATTAAGACCTACAAATCTTCATCACCAAATAATAATATCACAATTCCAACGAGAAATGTTCCAATAGTAAAGGAAACATCTCCCTCTGTGGGTAAAGCAAGTACTGATGCTTCCAACAACTTATTCAATTTTGATTCTATAATGAATGGTTGGGAAGATTTTGTTAATTCAATTAAATCTGAACGTAATCTTGTTTTTGGTCCAATCTTAAATCAATTATCACCTATTGGACTTGATAAAAATAAAATTAATGTAATAATAAAAGATGAATACGGTAAAGTTATTTTTGAACAAAACCAGGATTATATCGCAAAAAAAACTTTTGAAGTATTTGGAAAAAAACTTGCTTTTAATTTTCTTCACAATCCTGTTAACGAGGAGTTAGAATCAACCAAAGACATTCCTGCAAAAAAAGATAATCAAAATGACCCGATTGTTAATGCCATTATCAATCAACTTGGCGGTGAAGAAATTTAGCAATTAATCTTATTCAAGACTTAAGAATTTCAATTCATTTTACATTCCATTTTTTCTTCGAAATCTCATTTTGAATTCGAGTTTCAAAACGAGGCACAAATCAATCGAATAATCTTTAAAAAGCTTGTTTTTTAGTTCATTTTTCAATTTATTAATGTGGCATTAGTTATGAATAATTAATTGTGATCATTAATAAAAAGGAAAATTTAAAATGAAAAACGTAATCAAATCAATCATTCTTTTAGTGATTTTTTTGTCATTTATTTCTAATGCGGATGTTAAAAGTATTGCAACTGTAACAGGGACTGATATGGGAGTAAATGTTACATTACCTTCTCCTTTTAATTCTACAGTCTTTGCCGGGACTTTTAATGCAACAATAAATGGAAATAACACAAAACTTTATTGCATAGATTTATATCATACTTTAATATATAACGATCCTTATCAGGATGTTGAATCAACAAATGATACTCTGTCTTATATTCTAAACAATTATTATCCATTTAAGACTTCGTATCCTGGAAAACTTAGCGAGAATAAAAAAGAAGCTGCAGCTATTCAGCTTGCTTTATGGAATTTGACTGATAATCTAAATATTAGTGCAGTTACAGGCAGCGGTATTGATGATATTAAAGCACGTGCTTTAGCGATAGTTGCTGATGCAAAACTTAATGCACATAGTTTTAATTTGAATACTTTCTTTATTTATACACCTCCTCAGACTTTTGGAATTGGAACTCCAATTTCTTTTTCTGTTCAGGCTTTTAATGATCAGGGACTTGCAATGCCTAATGTTACTATTACTTTAACAACTACTGGTGGAACATTGAGTGCAACTACAGTTACAACTGATTCAACAGGTGTCAGTCCACTAATAACTTTAACTCCATCTTCCGGACAAACAACAGCAACAATTACAGCAACTGGTGTTGTTGGTATTCCTTCAGGAACAAAATATTATAATGTTGCTAACCCAAATGGAAAACAAAAATTAATTCTTGCAACTCCAACAATTGCATCAAGAACAGTTTCTAAAGTAGTTAATTGGATACAAACAATTAATCTTGTGGTTAACAAAACTGCAGATAGAACAGTTGTGAACAATGGAGATATTATTAATTATACAATTACAGTTAAAAATTTAGGTCCTGGAAATGCCCAGAATGTGCAAGTTTCAGATCAACTACAACCAATATTAGATTTTGTCTCAGCAATACCTTCTGGTGTTTATAATCCATCTACAGGAATATGGAATGTTGGTAATCTTAATGCAGGAGATTCTTCAAAATTAGTAATTAAAGTAAGAGTAGATTATACAAATATCAACGCATCAGTTTTCAGTTTTGGTCCTGCTGCAGATTATAATTTATTTGTAATAGATACATTAATTCAACCTTCTTCTGATACAGAAGGTAAAGTTGCCGTTGGTGGATATGCAGATTTAAGGAACTACAGTGTCGGCGACAAATTACCTGAACACTCTGGAAATGTTCTGGTTGTTGGTACACATCTTACATTTATAAGTGGAAGAGTATATAATGGTAGTGCTGTATATAAAGATTTCATTACCTCCACAACCCAATTTACTGCAGATGATGGAATTTTTAGAGATTCAGTTATTAATTTTGATTATGCAAGAACCTATCTCCAGGATTTGTCTAATCAATTATCTTCACTTGCACAGACTGATACTGTTAGCTTCGAGTATGGACATATACAATTAGTCGGACATAACACTAATCTTAATGTTTTCAACGTTGATGGAAGTATGATTTCTCAAGCTAATAACTTTACAGTAGATGCTCCTGTTGGTTCAACTGTTATTGTTAATATTACCGGTGAAGCAATAACCTGGAGAGGTGGTTTTGTTGTAACTGGGACTACAAAAGAAAAAGTTCTTCTGAATTTTGTAAATGCAAAACAATTAACTATTTCCAACATTGATATTACAGCTTCATTTTTAGCTCCAAAAGCAACTTTGAATTTTGCATCTGGTATTATTACAGGACAAGTTGTTGTAAAATGTATGTTTGGTGCAGGACAATTTAATTTAAATTCATTCACCGGTGTAATTACAAGAGATACAACAATTGCAAACTTTGCGACTGTTCTATCCGCAACTCAGGCAAATATGCCTTTAAATTTCTTTGATGTAATATCAGGAGTAATTCTTACTTCAAGTCCTAATGGAACAACTGGAATAAATGATAACAGTTCTTTACCAAAGTCCTTTATTCTTGAACAGAATTATCCTAATCCATTTAACCCTTCGACAATGATTAGATTTTCTGTTGCTAAAAAAGAATTTGTTACTCTTACAGTTTATAACAGTGTTGGCGAAATGATTTCCACACTTGTTAATAATGAATTTGAAGCTGGGACTTATAATGTTAAGTTTAATGCAGATAATTTACCAAGTGGAATTTATTTATACAGAATTTCGACCCCTTCGTTTTCTTCCACAAAGAAAATGATTATTCAAAAATAACCTATGTTAATGATCCACAGAGTCCGGCTAAAACCGGACTCTTTTTATTTTAAATTCCTTCGTTTTTAATCAAAATTAAGCCAATTAAAGATAATTTCTTATTGTTCAGGACTAGGTTTTTTATTATCTTTACAATCCATGAAAAAAAGATTAATTGTTGCTATTGATGGACCCGCTGGTTCTGGGAAAAGTACTACTGCTAAACTCTTAGCTCAACGACTTGGATATACATATATTGATACAGGTGCTATGTATAGGACAATTACTTTTTTGGCTCTTGAAAAAGAAATATTAGATAATGAAGAAAAAATAATTTCCGTTACAAAAAATGCAGATATAAAACTTGATTTTTCTGCAGGTTATACAAGAGTTTTTGTAGATGGAAAAGATGTTTCTGAACTCATAAGAACTATGAAAGTAAATGAAAACGTTAGCCCTGTAAGTAAAATAGAAGAAGTAAGAAAAGAATTAGTCAAGAAACAACGCTTAATGGGAAGTCTTGGGGGAGTAGTAATGGAAGGACGTGATATCGGCACAGTGGTATTCCCTGATGCTGATTTAAAAATTTTTTTAACCGCTTCAATCGATGCACGTGCAGAGAGAAGACAAAAAGAACTTGCTGAAAAAGGAACATTCGTCTCTGTAGAAGAAGTAAAAGAAAATCTTCTCAATAGAGATAAAATTGATTCAACACGAAAAGCGAGTCCTCTTTCTAAAGCTGATGACGCAATTGAAGTTGATACTTCAGATATAACAATTGATGAGCAGGTAGAAATAATTTATCGTAAAGTTAAAGAAAAGGAAAGTTCGTTATCTTGACAAGTGAGTCAGGATAGTTTATAAAATATTTTATGAAAATTTCTATTGATAAATCGGCGGGATTTTGTTGGGGTGTGGTTAGAGCAATCGATTTTGCTGAAAGCGAATTAAAAACTTCTTCAAAAATATATTCGCTCGGTGATGTCATTCACAATACTGCAGAAGTTCAAAGATTAAACAGACTAGGACTTGAAACTATTTCAGTCGATGATTTTGACAAAATTCCTGTAGGTAGTAAAGTTTTAATAAGAGCTCATGGAGAACCGCCATCCACTTATAAAAAAGCTTTAGATTGTGGAATTGAAATTATAGATGCTACCTGTCCTGTTGTTACAAGGGTGCAGGAACGGATTAAAAAATTTTATGATAAGAATTACCAGATTGTAATATTTGGTAAAAAGGACCATGCTGAAGTAATTGGCTTAAATGGAGTTACGGCAAATGAAGCAATTATCATTCGTTCTTTAGATGAAGCGTTAAAGGAAATTGATTTAAGAAAACCTACAGTCTTGTTTTCTCAAACTACAATGGACAAATCTGAATTTGCAAGAATTGCTGATGCTTTAAAAAGTAAAGTTGCAGAACTGGTTATTGGTTCAATTGAAGATGAAGCTGTAGAATTTCACGCAAAAGATACAATTTGCGGACAGGTAAGTGGCCGTGAAAAAAAATTACGTGAATTTGCAAAAGTAAATGATGTTATAATTTTTACCGCTGGTAAAAAAAGTAGTAATGGAAAAGTTCTTTATAATATTTGCAAAGAAGAGAATAACAAAACATTTTTTGTGGAAAATATAGACGAGATAGAATGGAATTGGTTTGATGGTGTGAATTCTATTGGTATTACTGGTGCAACCTCCACTCCGCACTGGGTAATGAACGAAATAAAAAGTGTTTTAGAAAAGAAATTAAATTATTTATAAAAGTTTACAAAGCCCAAATATGTTAAATTAAATTTCACTGTATTAATTGCTTTTAAGGCTTTGGACAATTAGTATGGTAAAAAAATATGGAGGACGTATGTCTGACAAAAAACAAGTTAATGTTAAAGATGATTTTGAAAAAGCGCACAAGTTTTTTAATGAGGGCGAATATTCAAGAGAAGAATTTGAAACATTATCAAAATTATACGGCGAATCATTTCGTGATGTAAAAGTTGGTGAAATTATTAAGGGAAGAATTGTTCGCATTGTTCCGGATTATGTTATTATTGATGTAGGCTTCAAATCCGAAGGACAAATTCCAAAAGATGAATTTCCAAATCTTGATGATATAAAATTAGGACAAGATATTGAAGTCGTCCTAGAAAGTGTTGAAGATAGAGAAGGAAATCTGATTCTTAGTAAAAAACGCGCTGACTTTTTACGCATCTGGCAAAAGGTTCTTAGTGCTCACGAGACAGGTGAAATTATTCAGGGACAAATTGTTCGCAGAATTAAAGGTGGAATGGTTGTTGACCTTATGGGAATGGAGGCTTTCTTACCAGGTTCGCAGATTGATGTAAGACCTATTCGTGATTTTGATGCATTTGTTGGGAAAGAAATGGACTTTAAAGTAGTTAAAGTTAATGTTCCAACAGAAAACGTTGTAGTTTCTCATAAAGTTCTTGTTGAAGAAGAACTTGCTGATCAAAGAAAAGCAATACTTGAAAAACTTGAAAGAGGTCAAATTCTTGAAGGAACTGTTAAAGCAATTACAGATTTTGGAGTATTTGTTGATCTTGGCGGAATTGATGGACTTGTGCATATTACAGATTTAAGCTGGGGAAGAATTAATCATCCGAATGAAGTTGTCAAACTTGACCAGGTTATTAATGTTGTTGTAACAGATTATGACGAAGAAAAGAAGAGAATTTCTCTTAGCTTGAAAAAATTATTACCTCATCCTTGGGATAATATTGAAGAAAGATATCACCTTGGTGATAAAGTTTCTGGCCGTGTTGTTTCTCTTACCGAATACGGTGCATTTATTGAAATCGAAAAAGGTATTGAAGGATTAATTCATAATTCTGAAATGAGCTGGACTCAACATATTAAACATCCTTCACAAGTTGTTTCTATGGGTCAAATGGTTGAAGCGATTATTCTTAGTCTTGATAAAGAAGAGAAGAAAATTTCTCTGGGAATTAAACAACTTGAACCAGATCCTTGGATGGAATTATTACAAAAATATCCGATTGGTTCTAAACTTACAGGTGTTGCACGTAACCTTACAAACTTTGGAGTATTCGTTGAATTAGAACCCGGCGTTGATGGACTTGTTCATATTTCTGATTTATCATGGACAAAAAAAATTCGTCACCCCGGTGAAGTTGTTAAAAAAGGTGATAAACTTGAAGTGATGGTTCTTGCTGTTGATGTTGAACAAAGAAAGATTTCTCTTGGACATAAACAAGTAATGGATAATCCTTGGGATGGTTTCGAGAACTTGTATGCAAACGGAACAGAAGTTACCTGTAAAATTTCAAGGATAATTGAAAAAGGAATAATTGCAGAACTCCCAGCAGACGTTGATGCTTTTATACCTACAAGTCACTTATCTACGGCAAAAATTAAAAACCTTCAAATGCATTTCCCTGTAGGAAGTGAATTGAAAGTTGAAGTTATTGAATTCGATAAAGAAAATAAAAAAATTGTTGTTAGTGCTTTGGCTTATCTTAAAGATAAAAAAGATGACGAAATTGAAACTTATATTCTGAATCATAAGTTAGAAAAAGTTTCTGTCGCTGACTTTAAAGATGAAGAAGCGGTAGCAAATATTCCTGTGGATTTTCCGAATTTTGATATTCCGGAAGAACCTATTCCTTCTCCAACATCAGTTGCTCCATCAACTCCAAAAGTTGAGACACAGTTAACTGAAGAAACGAAAGAACAGGAATAATAATTTTCTATTCTTCATATATTGGGCGGAGTTTTTGCTCCGCCTTTATTGTTTATAATATGATATTTTTCGTGAAAAAATTATTTGAATAAAGTTGCTCTACATACTCTTGGCTGTAAATTAAATTTTTCTGAAACTTCAACTATAGGTAACCAGTTTTTAAAACACGGTTTCGATGTTGTTGATTTTAATTCGGCTGCTGATATTTATGTAATTAACACCTGCACTGTTACAGAAAATGCAAATAAGGAATGCAGGCAAATTATCAGAAGGGCCTTGAAAAAAAATCCTGAAGCTTATATTATAGTTACAGGTTGTTATGCCCAACTAAAACCAGAAGAAATTGCAGGGATCGGTGGTGTTGACCTTGTTTTGGGGAACCAGGAGAAGTTTGATCTTTTTTCTTTTGTTAATAAGTTCAAGAAAGAAAAACTGGCGTGCATAAATGTTTCTTCATTAAAAGAAAATAATGATTTTGGTTTTGCTGCCTCTTCGGATGCTGATAGCAGAACGCGTGCGTATCTTAAAATTCAGGATGGTTGTGATTATAAATGCTCTTTTTGTACAATTCCTCTCGCACGAGGTGAAAGCAGAAGTCTTGAACCTGAAAAAGTCTTAAAAGAATTTAACAATCTTCTTGATAAAGGATATAAGGAAATTATCCTAACAGGAGTAAATGTTGGTGATTATGGTAAGCAAATAAATTCTAATTTATTAACTATTCTCGAATTTATTGATAAAATACCAGGTGAATTCAGAGTAAGGATTAGTTCAATTGAACCAAACCTTTTATCTGATGGAATAATTGAATTGGCTGCTTCAAGTAAAAAGATTTGCAATCATTTTCATATTCCTTTACAAAGCGGAAGTAAGAAAATTTTACGATTAATGAAAAGAAGATATACTATTGAAGATTATTATAAATTGATTTTCAAAGTAAAAGAAAGAATTCCTGATGCTGGGCTCGGAGTTGATGTTATAGTTGGTTTTCCTGGTGAAACAGAAGATGATTTTATTGAAACTATGACTTTTCTGGAATCAATTCCAGTTTCCTATTTACACGTTTTTACTTATTCAGAAAGAGAAAATACAGTTGCTATTGGGATGAAGAACAGAGTTGAAATACAGGAAAGACGAAGAAGAAATAATATTTTGAGAGAAATTAGCATTAACAAACGGAATGAATTTCTTCAGTCGTTAAAAGGCAAAACTCTTTCAGTTTTATTTGAACATAATCTTGAAGATGGCTTATTAAAAGGATATTCATCAAATTATGCAAGAGTCCATCACAAGTTCAATCCAGAAATCATCAATCAAATTAAGGATACTATTATCCTTGATATTGAAAATGAGTATTGCTTCGGAAAAGTTTTGGAGCAAAAAAAATAAGTTGACCTTTAATTAGTTTAAAATATAAGTTTCAATTAAAAATTATGAAAAAAATTCTTGTTGCAATATTGTTCATAACTGCAATAGCACTTTCACAGTCTATAAAAAAGCAAAGTATATATTTGCACGATTATTCTTTGTCTGAAAATAAAATTAATTCTGGCAGTAACCAGGTCCTGAATTTTGAGCAGAAAAAAAAGAGTCCGGCATTAGCAATTCTTTTCTCAGCACTGATTCCAGGTATGGGAGAGTATTATGCAGGGAATTATTCAAGTGGTAAATATTTTACAATTGCAGAAGTCTCTCTTTGGGGAATTTATGCCGGAATGAATTATTATCAAAACTTTAAAAAAGAGAACAGTAAACAATTTGCCAAAAGTAATGCAGGAGTTGATTTGAACGGGAAGGATGAGGATTATCTTGCTTCTATTGGAGAGTATAAAAACATTGAACAATATAATGATGACAAAGCTTTTAACAGGCTTTATAACAAGATGTATGACCCTGTGAAATACTACTGGAAGTGGAACAGCGAGAGCGATAGAAAAAATTATCGAAATCTGTGGTTATCAAGTCAACATGCAAAGAACAACAAGAGATTTGTTGTTGGTGCAATGGTTGTTAATAGGCTTATTAGTATAATTAATGCAGTAAGACTTGTTGCATCGTATAATAAAAATTTAACTGAACAAACGAGCTGGAACATTTATCTTGAAGGGAATGAGAATATATCCAGTCTATCAAATATCTCAATTAATTTCAGCACCTCTTTTTAAATATAAATAAAAAAAGACCTCTGTTTGTCAGAGGTCTTTTTCGTTTTATTTCTTTACAAATACATCATCTGGTATTCCGGTATTCACTGTGATTGAATTAGTTTTAAACTCAACCAGCATTCCTCCAATATTTTGTGAAATTTTATAAGGATATTTAACTCCATTAATATCCTGATAATCATCTTTATCAGTTGCAACTGTCATAGTTCCTTGTTGAGTTGTTACAGTTCGTTCTTCTCTAACAAGCAAAAATGATTGCATATCATAATACTTATATACTTTACCACCGGAAGGAAGCGTGAATTCTATTTTATATGCGTCTCTTTGATTTACTTTGTTTATTCCAACTATCTTAGCTGTGATTCCAAGTTGTTTGTAATCGTAAGTTGCAGACATTGTAGCTTCAAACTGCATTTGTTCAAGTTCGTTTCCAGTAAGTTCTTCTTCACCCATCATTGTTTTCTGGTAACCTTTTTCACCATCATACAATGTAATCTGGTCTGTTCCCATTACAACAACTTTCTGTAAGAATTTGTTTGGCGATTTATGATAGATTTCCACTTTAACATCAAAGTTTTGAATTTTTGCATTCATCAAAATTGTATAATCATTTACTTTTTTAAGATTATCCAGTCCGCCAATTGCCTCAACAAATTTATTTATTATTCCATCAGCCGTTACGTCACTCGGAATGTTTTGTTTATTAGGATCAATTTTGTTGCCTTCAACATCATAGTATGTTATATCTTTGATAGAGAACTTTTTCAACTTCGAAGCAATTTCTTCTGCTTTACCAACAACAATAATGTAACTGTTTTCCGGAAGAATATATTTTTTTGCAGATTCCTGTACATCTTTTGATGTAACTGCAGAAATATTTTTCAGATAATTTGAATAATAGTCTTTAGGCAAATTCCAGCGTTCAATATTAATTGCAAAGTTTGCAACTGTCTTTGGATCTTCTAATGATATTGCAAAACTTCCGTAGAGATAGTTTTTAGCTTTATCTAATTCAACCTGTCCAACTTCTTCCTTACCAATTCTTTTCATTTCATAAAGAATTTCAGTAATTGCAAAATCAGTTACAGAATTACGTACATCAGTCTGAGCTGAAAATCGTCCAACAATTTTGTCGCTTCCAAGAACTGAATATGCTCCGTAAGTATAACCATGTTTCTCTCTAAGGTTATCAAACAAACGGAAAACTCCTCCGCCAAGAATTGTATTTGTAACAGTTGATTTAATTACATCAGGACTGTTTTTCTGTAAATCAATTGGATGTCCAACAATAATAGTAGATTGTACAGATGCAGGTCTATCAACAACTATAACTTTGTTAATTAAAGGCGGTTCAACTTTTGAAAAGTTTGATTTAGGAACGTTTCCTTCTTCCCATTTTGCAAAATATTTTTGAACTAATTTTTTAGCTTCATCTTTTGTTATATCACCAACAATTGAAAGATAAGCTACATTTGGTTTGAAATAAGTTGAGTAATAATCTTTACACATTTGCAGCGTAATATTCTTTACAGAAATTTCTGTTTCAGATTCTGCATAGGGATGTCCTTCTCCATAATAAACAATTTTTCTTATTCTTTCAGCTATTGAAGAAGGCTCATCTTTCTGTGCTTTCAATCCCGAAATAGTTCTTTCTTTAATTTTATCCAATTCTTCCTGTTTAAAGTCTGCATTCAATACAACATCTGACATTATCTCCAGTAATTTTTCAGAATATTTTTTTAATGAGGAAGCAAATACATTAGTAGATGATGTAGAAAAATCTGCACCTATCTGGTCAATTGCTTCATCAATCTGATTTTTTGTTTTTGTCTTTGTACTGGTTTTAAGAAGTTGTCCTGTAATGTTTGTATAGCCGGCATTTTCTTTTTCAAGTATTGGATCTCTATCAATTATCAAATTAAAAGAGACAACAGGTAGTTTATGATTCTCAACAACAAATACTTTCAATCCGTTATCAAGTTGAAAAGATTCGTAATTGCCAATTTTAATTTCAGGTGCAGGACCTGGAAGAGGTGGTTTTGTCCTGTCAAGTTTTTGTGCAAAAGAAAAACTGACAATTAATAAAAAAACAAAAATTAAATTCTTTTTCATTGTTATCTCCTTTCCTTATTTCTGATTTTCTTTTTTGTTCTTGGGGAGATAATAAAGAACCACACGGTTTTCTTTATTAAGATATTGATTGGCTACACGTTTAATATCTTCACGGGTAACTTTCATATATCTTTCCAGTTCTGTATTAATTAGATTTGTATTACCAAAGAAGATATTGTACTTCGCTAAAGCCATTGCAATTCCAAGTACTTTTCTTTTACTTGAAATAAAGTCACTTTCAATCTGGTTTTTTATCTTTTGAAATTCATCTTCAGTTATTAGTTCATTCTTAACTTTTTCTATTTCTTTATTAAGTGCAAATTCTACTGTATCTGCATTTACGCCCGCATTTGCAATTGCATAAACAAGAAACAATCCCGGATCTTCGAGAGAAAGAGGAAATGAACCTGAATATATTGCAAGTCGTTGCTCATCGACTAACGAGCGATATAATCTTGAGCTTTCACCATTTGAAAGTAAGTTAGTTAACATATCAAGTGCGTAATAATCTTCTGTCCCTTGTGCTGGCATATGATAAGCTGAAAAAACTCCCGGAAGTTGAATGTTATCATAAACTATATCTCTTACTTCTTTTGTTTTTTTAGGTTCAACAAGTTTGGGGCGATAAATTTCTTTTGATCCTTTGGGAATTTCTGAAAAGTACTTTTCTACCAGTTTTTTAGTTTCTTCAATTTTTATATCACCTGCAATTACAAGTGTCGCATTGTTTGGTACGTAAAAAGTTTTATAAAAATCTCTAAACTCATCAATAGTTGCCATATCGATGTATTGTGCAGAGCCGATTGGTGTCCATTTATATGGATGGACTTCATAAGCGTGAGCGAATATTTGCTCTTGGAATGTACCGTATGGACGATTTTCCAGACTTTGCTTTCTTTCTTCTTTAACAACACTTCTCTGAGTTTCTACACCGACAGAATCAATTTTGTTATGCAATAATCTTTCTGATTCTATCCAGAGTGCTAATTCTAATTGATTGGATGGAAGTAAAAAGAAGTATGCCGTTTCATCAAAATTTGTGTAGGCATTTAATTGTCCACCTGCATTTTGAACAAGGTTATCAATTTCGCCGCGTTTAATATTTTCCGAACCTTCGAACATTAAATGCTCAAAAAAGTGGGCAAATCCTGTTCTGTTGGGCTGTTCATTCTTGGAGCCGACGTGATACATTAATGTTGTGGCTACAATAGGTGTGGAATTATCCTGATGAAGTATAACGTGTAAACCGTTCGAAAGATTGAACTCTGTAAACTCAATCTTTGTGGTTTGCGCATTAGTTATAGTAATCATCAGAGTTATAATTACTGTTACCAGATGTTTAATCATATTTATTTTCCATAGATGTTTATAAATAAAGTTTTTTATTTATTTCAAATTAATAAATTGATATGTCAGAAAAAATTTTTTAAGCTCTACCTTGGTTCCTTTTTGGATTAATGGTAAAATAACTTGATGACAAAAATCAGCTTTTGGTTTTCTTGGCATAAATTTGCTTTTCAAAAAATTGTTTATGGTTTCTATGAAGATATATCAGATAATTGTTTTTATTGCTATGTTTTGTATTCCACTGTATGCACAGTATTATACGGTTAGCGGAGAAGTTTTAAACCAAGAAAATAATGAATCGCTTGTGTATGCAACTATACGACTAGCAGAAAGTTCTATAGGTACAACTACAAATAAGGAAGGAAAGTTTGAGCTTAGATTAAAACACGGTAGTTACAAAATTGTTGCTTCCTTCATAGGTTTTATTTCGGATACTTTAGACATAGAAGTAATAGGTAATCTTAGAAGTATTACGTTTAAGTTAAGACCTTCATCTATTAATTTATCGGAGGTGGTTATTCTTCCGCAAGAGAACCCCGCTAACGAAATTATAAGAAGAGCTATTCAGAGGAAGGATGAGAGAAATAAATCAATCCAATCTTATAAGTTTAATGCATACACTAAAGGTATTGTTAAAACTGACCTGGATTTATCAGGCAAGAGCGGCGGAGTTTTTTCATTGGGACTAAATAAAAAAGATTCATCCGAATCCGATATATCCGGAATTTTTGAAAACCAGAGCGAAGGATTTTTTTTACAACCAGATTTGTACAAAGAAAATATTCTTGCAAGAAAACAGACTTCAAATTTTCCTTCTTCCGTAAACATTTTAACTGGCGGACGAATAATTCAAAATTTTTACTCTGATGATGTTCGATTCTTTGGTCGGCAGCTTGTTGGACCTTTATCTTCAAATTCTTTGAAGTATTATTACTTTACCATTGAAGATACTTTGTCAATGGATAACCAAAATGTTTTTCAATTATATATGGAACCCGATGATTCCTCCGACCCGGGGTTTGTTGGGAGAGTTTTTATTTCTGCATCCAATTTTGATATGCTGAAAGTTGATTTTAATTTAAACAGTGCTGCTAATATCGGAGGAATATTCGATACAATTAAAATCTTTCAACAATTTTTCCCTTTTGGACAGAATATTTTTATGCCCGTCGATTATCATCTTTATTTACACGCAAACATACTTGGTTTGGCTAAGTTCGGTTTTGAACTGAACACAGCATTATATGATTACGAGATAAACGTTCCGATTAATGAGGAATATTTTACTAAGGCTATTGTTACAGTTCTTACTGATGCAGATAAAAAAGATTCTACCTATTGGGATATGTCTCAGCGTATCCCTAATACGCAGGAGGAACTTGAAGCTTATAGAAAAATTGACAGTTTGCAAAATGTTCCTCAAACGTTTTGGGATAAGTTCTCATTTTTATCTAACAGAATTGAATTAACAAATAACTTCTCTGTTTCTGCTCCGCTGGGCTTTTATCATTTTAATCGAGTAGAGGGTAACTCACTCGATTTCGGTCTCTTCCTAACTGATGCCTTGGATTACCGCCTTGATGCTACTATGAAATTTAACTATGGCTTTGCCGATAAAAGGTTTAAATATGATTTCTACTACCGCTATCTTTTTGGAGATTACAGAACCACCAGTGTTAAATTGAACGTATTTAACAAAACTATTGTTCTATTTGAAGATGCGGCAGACTATAGCGAGTTTTTTAACACCTTGTTATGTCTTATTTCTAAGGATGATATTAATGATTACTTCTATTCTAAAGGAGCTAACATTCAATTCCAAACTGAGGTTGGTTCCGTGTTAAATCTTAACGCAGGTATATTTCATACTGTGGATAGAAACGCTAAGGTGAACTCCAATTTTTCTTTCTTTGCCAAAAACAAACAATACCGCTCCAATCCTTTTATTGATGAGCTTAAACTGAACTACTTTAAGCTTGGTTTCGGTTTCGATTTCCGCAACTTTATTGAAGATGGTATGAACCGCCGTAGGGTGGGTGCAACTTCTTATACTTTGTTTGATGCTAATTTACTTGTCTCCAATAAAAGTTTTAAAAGTGATGTTGATTTCAACCTGATACAATTTTCTGTTGACGGTAGACTTAGTTCATTTAAAGAGACTTCTGTTACTTATCTTATAAACGGATTTTTCTCAAACAACCCTTTACCGTATCAAATGATGTATGCTTTACCCGGTAACATTAACTTAAGCTCCCGAAATAATACATTTAGAACTTTAAACGTTAATGAAATTCTTGGAGATAAAGTACTTACTGTTAATCTTGAGTATAATATGGCTGATTACTTCTTAAAATATATAAAGAAGGACTTAAGAAGTTCTATCTTTGTCAATGCTGCTTATTCAACCATAAATAAAAATAGTCTGTATTCCAGTGCAGCTTCAATGGATATATCTAAACCTTTTTTTGAAGCCGGTTTTAGTATAGGACACACTTTATCACCTTTCAAAGTGGAGTTTGCCTGGAAACTGAACCATTTTGGGAAAAACAATTTCCGTGTTGGTCTTAGTTCACTTATTATTGATAAGAGGATAACATGAAACATTCAATTAAAATCAGCAAAAAAAATCTTGAATATGAAGTCGGAAAAATTGTATGTGTAGGAAGAAATTATACCGACCATATAAAAGAATTAGGCAACGTTCAGGATGAAAAGCCCGTAATTTTTCTAAAACCATCTTCATCCTTAATTCACTCGGCGGAATATATTATCCACCCAACATTTTCAAACAACTTACAACACGAAGTAGAATTAGTCCTCCTTATCGGAAAAAATATTAAGAACGTTTCAGAAACTGAAGCCGAAGATGCTATTATCGGATATGGCGTGGGGCTTGATATGACATTGCGGGACGTACAGAACCAGCTTAAAGAAAAAGGTAACCCGTGGACTATTGCCAAGTGCTTCGACACTTCCACTGTGGTCTCAGATTTTATTCTCAAAGAGAAATACACTATCTCAATGCACGAATTCATCTCGCTTGCTGTTAATGATTCTGTTAAGCAGCACGATTTCCTTTGGAAAATGATTTATAAACCCGCTCAGCTTGTAAGTTACATCTCATCTCTTATGACGCTGGAAGAAGGCGACCTTGTTTTTACCGGAACGCCCGCAGGCGTTGGCAAAGTGGAAAAAGGAGACAAAATACTCGCTTCTATTGAGCACATAGGCGAACTTAGAACTATGGTCATCTAACTTTTTTTTGATGACCTGCTTCCTTGCTCATTTCTTGTTTTAATAAGACTTGAACACGGTAAAAAAAATCTGAAACCCTTTCCTAAAATGAAACTAACTCCAAATTCAATTTGCTGAATACTTAGTTTAAGAAACTAACCTCATTTAAGTTTATTTTTAAGCCCAGTTTCCGAAACTAAAGTCATAATTAAATTATTTTGCCCTTAGTTTAAGAAACTAAAGCCATAAATGATTTTCTTTGCCTTCAGTTTAAGAAACTAAGCCTTCAGCAAAAGATTTTTATACTTAGTTTAAGAAACTAAGCTAACAAAAAAATAAATATGCCTTTAGTTTCAAAATATCAGACTTAAAATAAAAAAATATGGATAGATATTTTTCTTAGCAGGGCTGAAAAATTATTTTATGAGTATAAATTTTCTCATCTGGCTAAAAGCAGCCGCAAACATTCTGCAGAAATAAATACCGGAAGGTAAATTATAATTATTTGCAGAGAAATTTATTTCATAAATGCCGGCAGGTTTTTCTTCATTAAGAAGACGAGCAACTTCGTTGCCTAAAATATCGTAAAGGGCAATAGAGACATTCTGCCTGTTGTTAACAGAAAATTTTATAGTTGTAGAAGGGTTGAATGGGTTAGGAAAATTCTGAAAGAGGAAGAAATTTTTTTCTGTAAGTTGATTGAAATTATTTTCTACGGAAGAAATTTTGGGGACATAGTTGTAAATATATCCTTTGTCGCCAACGGCGTAACCGTGCAGTGAATCAGTAAATACAAGGTCGTAAATTCCTGCACTATCGGGGGAGAAATATTCTCTCCAGGTTCTGCCAGAATCAATTGAGTTAATAAGAATTGCAGAGAATCCAAGCGGACACCATACTTCTTTTGGAGTTCGGAAAGATATTGCAGTAGCCATACCAAATGATTGTAAGCTTTCATATTCCCAGCTTAAACCTGCATTGGATGTTCGAACAATTCCAGCACCAAACTCAAAGTCGCCGCCAATAGCCCAAATTTTAGATGAGTCGAACACATAAAGTTTTTGGAGCGGTTCATTGCTAACACCATAGGCATGCCAGTTTAAGCCGTAGTTAGTAGTTTGTAAAATAGTTCCAATCATGTCCATGAATCCACCGCAGGCAAAACCATTCTTTCGGGTGGGAAAAGCAAAGTCCAAATTAGGAAATTGAGTGAACGAGCCAGAATCTATAGATGCGGCAGACCAGTTAAACCCTCCATCATTTGACATATATATACCGTAAGGGTCGCCGGCAGTAAAACCATTTAAAGAATCGAGAAAAAAGATAGTTCTAAGGAAGACTAAATCGTAATCGAACTTAATCATTCGCCAATTGTTCCCACCATCAGAAGTTATGTGTATAACCGAACCGATAGGGTTATCAAAGTACCAATTAACCGCCCAACCAAGTGAATCATTAAGGAAAAAAATATCACGGATTTGCTCCACGGTTTGAATGGATTGGTTTTGCCAAGATTTGCATCCATCGGTAGTTTTAAATATTGTGCCGGAGTCACCTGCCACCCAACCTTTTAAGCTATCAATAAAGAATAAGTGTTTGAGGTCTTTTGTAGTAGGACTAAGTATTCTTTTCCAAGTACCCTGTGCAAAAACAGATGAAGATACAAGCAAAAAGAGAAAAATATATCTGAAAAAAAAATTCATATTCTGAATTTAAATTTATCAATAATAAATTCAAATAGAAGGCAAAAAGAGAAGGAATATTAGTCCGTTTAAGAAAAAAATAGATTAATATTCTAAAGCTGTCTTTACTCCGGCAGTAAAATAATTAATTTTATATGTTTCGAACTTAGTGTACTGATAATTAAGTGTAAATTTCCAGAAAAGGGAAGGGAAGAAATCCAGTTGAATAAATCCCTGCCAATATTGTGTTTGCGGCTGATTGAAAATGGTAATCAAATCCGTATCGAAATAGTAAACACGCTTGCCTACAAAACCTCCAGCTTTAACAAGCAAATAAGGAGAAATAAGATAATGTATTTTTGCTGCAAGTGAGAATAATTTTCTTCCATCGGTGCAGAAAGTATAATTGGGTTTTAAGGAAAGAAAAATATCGGGAGAAAAAATATTTTCAAGCCTTAAAGTAATCTGCCCTACACGCTGTTTTTCTAACTGGTTAATAGATAGTTTGCCAATAGCATTCTGGTAGGTTAAAGCCGCACCAAAATAAAATAAATTCTGGTAGTAAATAAAATCCAGACTGTAAAGATTTGTGAAATCGGAATAATTTAAGGAAGACTCATCAAAATCAGGATAATCTTTAAGTCTGTAATCTCCCTTAATGTGTGAATAATTAAATTTAAAAAAGTAAGGGAAATAAACGGAGTAAATTCCCGCAGAAAAGGTTTGCTGTTTGTAATTCCAGTCCGAAGTTTTAATTAAGAGGTTATCGTAACTGTTAATAAGATAATTTTTAAACGAAAGTTGAAGCGAATTATAAAACGCAAAGGAATTCGAAGAACTTTTATCCGAATAATTTCCGGATGTATAATAAAAAGAAGGGCTTACATAAAGCGAATCAGCCAAACTATCACAAGATAGAATGATAACGATGAGAAGTAATATTTTGTTGGTCATTATTTTACTAATTTCATTCCTGCTGTTGCAAGCGAGTCGTTAGGGCTAACCATCAGAGCATAGGTAAATAATTCCTCGGCTTTTTTAACATTACCAAGATAGTAGTAAGTATAACCAAGTGAAAGGTTAGGCTCATAATAGCTTGAGTAAGCGGCCTGAACCTTCTCCAGGTATTTTTTAGCAACATTATATTCCATCTTATTAAGATGAATTTGTCCTAACCTAAGGTTAGCAGTATAGTTGTTGGGGTCAAGTTTTAAGACTTCTTCGTAACATTTTTTAACTTCATTCCAGTCGTTTAAAGCACTAAGAGGAAATGTAAGTCCCAGTAAAGCTTCTACACTTTGCCTGTTTATTTCCAGCGCAGTGTTATAATATTTTTTTGAAGAGGCATTATCCTGAATTGAGTAATAAAGCCATCCGAGACGGAGGTTTATTAAGTAATTGGATTTATTTTCGTTATAAATATTAAGCAGTTGATTTATAGCGGACTGATAGTCACCTTTCTTTTCATATTCTAAAGATGAATTAAATGCAGTAATTTTTGTATCAGGCTTCTGAGATAAAATTCTGGCTGCAAAAAAAACAATTATAAGAATAGAAACAGTAACGCCGGGAAGAATTATTTTTTTCATTGTTTATCCTCTTCTTTTAATAATTTTGCCGAAAATATTTGATCATCATTTTCAAAAAAGGTAAAGTATTTAATATTAGAATCGCTGTCGATGTTCAACTCACCTTTAAAATTCTTTTTAAAGAAAGCAAGTAAACCGCTTCCTTTAATGTTAATATAATTATTAATTACAAATTCTTCGCTGTCTTCTGGAAGTTCCTTATAATAAGCCACGGAAGATGCAGAGATAAGATTTTTAGCAAACAGGAAGAACTCTGCAAAATATCTTAATATAATACCCGAGAAATGAGCCACCGAATAGTGATCGTACCATTTCAAGTTTTGCATATAACATAAAGGAACTTGCGTGGCAGTTAAATAAAAATAATGTAATGCCGAATTTTTATTTCCTGTAAAACTGCTTAAGTAAAATACCTTCTTAGTCGGATAGATATAAGCAAAAGCATTGCGTGATGACTCAATATAAAGAGTATTATAAATATCAACTTTTATTTCCCACTCTTCAGTCCACTTACCATCAGGCGTTTCGCATTCAAACTTAATTTTATCTCCGAATTTGAAATTAAAAGCATTGTTTATTGCTTTGTGTAATTCAATATTTTGTACAATTGTCTTTTCTTTTGGATAAGTAAAATTATTTAATATAAATCCATCTTCAGTCTTCTCTAAAAAGTGTGCGAAAGGAAATTGATAAGTTTTATCTCCAATTTTATCACTTGTCTGGAATTGAAAATGTAAATGCGGATAAGGAGAGCGACCAGAGTTTCCACAGGAAGCAATTAAATCTCCGCGTTTTACTTTATCGCCAACTTTTACTTTTACAGATGAAGGTTCAAGATGTGAGACCGAAGAATAAAGTCCCTCATAATGATTTATTACAACTGTATTCCCCCAGTTCTTATCAATATTTACCTTCCCAATTTCATTATTAGGAATACTATCCACAACCTTCACAACTTCACCGTCGAGTGGAGAAGCAACAGGGAGCTTATAGCAGAAATAATCGTTTAAATTATCACCCTCATTTGAATACTGTTTCTGATTATTATCTACAACCACAAAATCAAATGCATACTTCCAATCATCTTTGTGCGTATATTCTCCATTGTGTCCCTGAGAAATAAACCACTCACCGAAGAAAGGTAACTCGGGGAAGAAATATTTAAACCGCTCAAATCTTGATTTCCTGTTTTGGTGGTAATAAAAATTTTCTTCCGGTGAACCTGGAGCAAAGTATAGAAGTACTAACTCTGTTTGGTCTTTCCTGAATTTCAAGCTATAAATTGTTGTAAGTACCAGAAAATTAAACGGTAAAACAAGTAAAGGCAAATTTGTTGTATGTAAAAGCTTAGAAAAGAATGCAGTAAAAATCACAATAAGCAATGTTGAAATAATTACAAGCATAAAACTTTTTCTTGATGGAATAATCAAACTTCCGCCTAGTGCAAATGCAGTAAGGATTGAGTTGAATCCGGAAAGAATTAATAAGTAATCTTTTTGTTCAGGAATAATAATATTCAAAAAAAGAACGTTGCAAATGAAAGCAACAATACTTAATACAAACATCACTCTTGAAAAAAACAGAATGCCTAGGGTTATAAGTATTCCTGCTAATATACTCGGTTGAAATACAATTAATGATATTGCTTTAAAGTAACCTTTAAGCATCTCAGGCAAAAATGAAAAGAACTTCTCATCAATTACTTTTACGTGATTATAGGTAATAAAATGGTAATTTGACAAGAAGATAACAAAAATATAGACGGAAATAACAAAAGGTAAACTTAATCCGGGTAAATTAAATGCTGTCGCAAAATAATTTTCAAGAACCGCAGCAATTAAAAATGTTATTATAATAAATACGGGGATAATTAATAGCAGGAATAGATTCAATTCAAAATAGTAAACAGAAGCAGCACCAAAAAGAATTCCATTAAACCCATAAAAGCCGCTTCGGATTTTAGCTTCATCAAATTTTAGGTAATATGCAGTTGTATTTGATATAACCACACCAAGCAAAGCCATCATTCCAAGATCGGGGATAATAAAACTTGTTGCAAGTACTAATGCTCCAAACCATTTCCGGTTCGAGAAAAAGATTTGAGCATAACTATAAAGAATTGAATCTATTAAAAACAGCATAGTAATAAACTACTTCTGAAGTTTAGCAGGAATTACTTCTTGCTGCATAATGTAATCAAGGGTTTCTGCTTTTCTGATTATTTCGGTAGAACCATCTTCCATAATCATAATTACATTTGGTCTTAAAGTTATAAACTGCATCCATTGAGTTACTTCATATGCTCCAGCATTCTCAATAACTACATGATCTCCTTTTTTAAGAGCGGGTAATGTTATGCTTTCTCTTATAACATCAATGTTCATACAAAGAGGTCCGTAAATTGTTCCTTCTTCAGAATGTTTTCCACTTTCCTGCGCTGGAGATATTTTATGTTTATACCAGAAACTTGTAAAAAGAATGTTTACTCCGGCATCAATTATTATTGCTCTTCTGCCAGAAGATAATCTTTTATTTGCAATTACAGTCGATAGTAAATAACCTGCATCATCAATCAATGCACGTCCTGTCTCAAGAATTAAAGTTGGTAATTCATCTACTTTAAGCTGAACTTCAAACAACCCCGAAGTAATTGCTTCTGCAAATTGTTCAATTGTTGGAACTACCTCTTCAGCTTGTAAATACTGACCAATCAAAGTATTATTAGAAGCGAAACCTCCACCCATATCTATATAATCAATTGTTTTATTGAACTCCTGCTGAATTGATTTTGCTAGAGTAGCTAATTTAACTGCAGCAATTCTATATGCTTCAGCACTCATCATATAAGTTCCAATATGAGTGTGAAGTCCAATTAAATCAAGATTTTTCTGAGACATAATTCTTTTGATTGCCTGCCACGCTTCACCATTTTCGTAATTAAAACCAAATCTATCCCACTTAGGATAAACCCCTACATCCATATTAACTCTAATTGCGACTTTAGCTTTCAGGTTTTCCGAATCACATATTTCAATTATATCATAAAGTTCATCAAAGTGGTCGATGTGTATCTTTGCTTTTTCTTTTATAGCTTTTCTTAATGCATCGATACTTTTATCTGGTCCATTAAAAATTATATTTTCTCCTTTGATACCAAGTTTGCGTGCTCTGTCATATTCAAACTCGCTAACCACTTCAGCCCAGGAACCTTCCTGGTGATGAATAGAACACACTGCATTAAGGTAATTAGTTTTGTATGACCATGCAAACTGAACTTTAGGATAACGGGTTTTAAAAATTCTTATTGCATTCCTAAGGTTTTGTCTGATTTGTTTTTCACTCATAACAAATAATGGAGAGCCATATTTGCCTATAAGATCTTTTACAGGAATTCCTTCAAGTTCTGTTTTTGCTGGCATCATCGAGCGTGTACCAAATTTGTTCATATAACCAGCATAGTATTTATTAATTATTGGTCTTTCATATCTTTTCTTTTTATTCATAAAGAGAATTCTCCTTTCGTAGCAAACTGTTCAAATGCTTTAATATCTGTAATCAAATCCCATGAACTTCTGACAAAAATTTTTCCAATTTCAAATTTTGTAAATGGTTCAACCTTTTCACCAGAAGCTAAACGAATTAAAGTGTATGGTAAATTTTGTCCTGCTGCAGTAGCAAGATAAACCCATGCCGGAAAACGAGGATTTATTTCTAATAAGTAATATTCATTAGTGGAAGCAGATTTTATGAACTCAAGTTCCATTCCGCTTTTCCATTTTATTTTATCGATTACATTTTTGCTTATATCAAGCAAAATTTTGTCATCAATACTAATTCCAGCCCAACCTTTACCTTTATCAGTAATATAAAGTTTACGCATTGCAACGGCACCCATCATATTTCCTAGTCCATCACCAAGAGCAACAACATTAAATTCATCACCTTTGATATATTCCTGAATAATTATCGGGAAGCCCCACTTCACTCTTAATTTATTATATGCCGTGAGCACTTCTTCAAAATTATTTGCAATATATGCTTCATAAAAAATTCCTTTAACAACAACCGGATAATCAAAATGTTTTGGAATTGTATAAAGGTCTTGTTGTGAAGTTGCAAGAATATTTTCTGGGACTTTTATTCCATGACTTTTACAAAGGTCGAATAATTTATCTTTACCGCGAATATTTAATTGTTCAAGAGTTGGCAGAAATAATTTAATTCCGAGTTTATTCAGTGATGGTTCAAGTTTTACAAAACCATATAATTCGGAATCAAGTGTAGGAATGATGAAATCAATTTTTTCTTTTGCGTGAATTGAAGTTAATCTTTCTAACAAATTATTTATTCCACTTGAAGGATAGGGAATCTGGTAATTAATTTTTGCAAGATTCTCCATGTAAATTCCCGGTTCAAGGGAGTCGTAAACCAGTCCGATTATTTCGGCATTAAGGGCAGGTGCTTCTTTTAAGCTTCTAATTACAGGTACACCGGGACCTGGATTATCAGTAGCATTTAAGCCTGTGATTGCAATTTTCATAATTCTTTTATTAACTGATAGTTCTTTAATTGTGTTATAAAATCTTCAAAATCTTTTTCTAATGTTACATTGTCAACATCGTAGCTTTCTATCATCGTCTGCAGAATTTCATCTTTATTTTTTTTCTGATGTAACATCGAAAGGATTTCATTACCAATAGCATTTAACGTAAACGATTCACCAGTTGAAGCTGAAAATAAAAAACCTGAATCACTAATTGCTAAATTATTTGAAATTTCATATTCACTCATATTATTCCTCGTCTAAATTATTTTAGTAACATCATTTTTTTTGCGATGCATCTGTCATCACTTTTTAATTCATATACATACATACCCGAAGGTTGTATTTCATTCTTTTCATTAGTTCCGTTCCATGTAATAGAATATTCACCGGCAGATTGATTTGATTGAACAAGTGTTTTAAGTAATTCTCCATTTATATTATAAACTTTAAGCTCAACGTTTGAGGGTTTATCAAGAACATAATTTAATGAAGTTGTAGGGTTGAAGGGATTAGGAAAATTTTGTTTCAACTGAAATGCGATTGGTAATATATCCTCTTTCCCATTTGTGCTGATATTTGTGTTGTAAACCTCATAGTAGTATTGATTTGCATAAGGGAAATTATATTTTATAAAATAACATTCTAGTTTACCATCATTATTCAAATCAGCAAGAGAAGGATATGAGTATGAATAATTTGCATCATTTTTTTCAAATATGGTTAATCCAGTTGTTATATCAAAAATCTTAAAAGCAGATCGATAGTTTGTGGTAGTACCGTAATAAGACATAATGTAGAATTCAGTCTTATTGTCGCCATTTAAGTCGGTTGCTAACGAATATATAAGTCCACCAGCAAATCTTTCAGCTGCATTAAATGTATAAGTATATTGTGGAGTTGTTGAATATTGAGAGGTCATTACTTGAAATTTTAATGAGTCAACCAAGTAAAATCTTTTTAACCAGACATTATTTGATTTTTCAAAACTAAACCAACCGGTTAATGCTGCATCGTTAATTGTTGAAGTCGTCCAAGCACTCTGCCATTGTGAATAAATATTAAAAAGAAATCCAGTTGTGATAACTAAAATTGCTATTTTTTTCATTTAAATGTTCCTTCCTTTTGAATTCTTAAAACTCTTTAATTACAGTATATTTTCACCATAATTAAAAAATTCATATTATGGTATGTAAATTATAAAATAATTTGCCGATTTGACATAACAATAATAAAAAAGGTTTAATGTATTGAAAAATAATTTTTCTTATTTAAAAAAGAAGCTAAAACTAATTAAAATTTATGTTTCTGATGTTGATGGTGTTTTAACAGATGGTGGAATGTATTACACGGAAGCCGGTTTAATAATGAAAAAATTTAATGTTAAAGACGGAATGGGTTCTGTTCAACTAAAAAAAAATGGTGTTAAGACGGGGATCATCACAAGCGATACTTCATTGGTTACCAAAATAAGAAGTGAAAGACTTAAAGTGGATTATATTTTTATTGGTAGCTTAAACAAAATTGAATCGCTTAAAGAAATTCAACTTAAAGAAAACATCTCAGCAAAGGAAATAGCTTTTATTGGTGATGATATTAACGACATTGAAGTTCTCAAAAGTGTCGGTTTTTCAGCCTGCCCTAAAGATGCTTGTGATGAAGTAAAAAGAATAGTTGATTATGTCTCGACTAAAAAAGGAGGTGAAGGCTGCTATCGTGAAATTGCAGATTTAATTTTAAAAAGTAAAAATTTAGAGTTGTTATGGTAAAAGTATTTTTTATTGTTCTGTTTTTATTTTCTCAATGCATTGCGCAGACAGAATTTTCAAAAATCAATCAAGAGATTGAAAAAGGAAATTTCAATATTGCCTGTGCTTTGATTGATTCAATTATTCATTATGCAGACATAAGTTCTTTACAAAAGTACAATCTTGAATTTCAAAAAGAAATTATGCAAAGAATTAAACTTGATTTTACAAAGTACAAGGATGATGTTCTTAAAGCATTAAAAAGGTATTATCCTGATATTTCAGGAAATGATTTGTTATTGTGGGAAAATGAGAAATCTCTGGAAATGATTATGATTGATGGACAAAAAAGATATTTCAATCAAGCTGTACCAAACTTATTCCGCATTAATAAATCTGCTAAAAGTGTAAAAGAAAAAATTGATGGTATTAAGAGTGATGATTTGTCAGACTTTCTTCAAATGCATATTCCTTCAGTAATTAAACAATCGGAACAGTTGGCATCAAGATTTATACAGCCTGTAACAATGAATATCAGGTATACAATTACAGTCAATCCTGATGTTATTCCTGAAGGTGAAATTATTCGATGCTGGCTTCCTTTTCCACGCGAAACTGATAGACAAAAAAACATAAAATTGAATTCTGTGAATTGTGATAATTATGTAATTTCTGATCAAGAAAAGTATTTACAGAAAACTTTATATATGGAGAAGATTACGGAAAAAGGAATGCCAACCGTATTTCAAATTGACCTAGATTATACGGCTTTTGCTGAATTCAATAAAATTGATTTCAATAAGGAATATTCTATAAATAAAAGTTCTGATATCTATCTGAAATACACCTGCGAAAGACCTCCGCACATAGTTTTTACTGATGAAATAAAAAAATTATCTGAACAAATTCTTGGAAAAGAAACAAATACGATTAGAAAACTCAAGCTAATTTTTGAATGGATTGATAAAAATATTCCTTGGGCAAGTGCAAGAGAATATTCTACGATTGAAAACATTCCCGATTATTGTATTAAAAATAAGCACGGAGATTGTGGAATTCAGACATTATTATTTATGACATTAGCAAGATACAATGGTGTCCCGGCACGCTGGCAGAGCGGCTGGATGATGCATCCGCCTGAAGTAAATTTACACGACTGGTGTGAAATTTATATTGACGAACTTGGTTGGATTCCTGTTGATCAGTCTTTTGGTTTGCAGAATTTAAATAATGAAGAATCTTCACACTTCTATCTTGGAGGAATTGATTCGTACCGTCTTATAGTCAATGATGAGTATTCTCAATCTCTTTATCCAAACAAAATATATCCAAGAAGTGAAACCGTTGACTTTCAAAGAGGTGAACTTGAATGGAGGGGCGGTAATCTGTATTTTGATAAATGGATTTACAATATGAAAGTTACATATCTTAATGAAAGTGAGATGGAAAAATAAAATCATTTTTAATAAATGAAAAAAGTATAATCTTTAACAAGTAATTTGAGGAATTATGAAAATTCGATTATTAATTTTATTGCTTTTACCTTTTTTCTCTTTTGCACAAGATAGAGAATCATCCTTTTTTGACGCTCCGTTTGGTGGAGGTGGAGGATATTTACCTGGCTGGGTAATTTCTAATATAGATATCATTAATAACCAGCTTTCATCTTTTGGAACTAATGGTTTAAGTAAAAGTGGATTTTATTCAAGCGGGGGGACGGGGTTTGTTTATCTGCCTTTTGTTCCTTATTTAAGAATTGGTGGTATTGGGTTTGGTGGTTCAACAAGTGAAAGCGTTGTTGGCAATGATGGATTTAAAAAAGAAGTTGTTTATTCAAAAAGTTTTGGAGGATTAACAGTTGAATATTCACTGCCGTTTGTAAGAAATGTTGGTTTATCTATTGGTACTATTATTGGCGGAGGTTCTACGTCTTTAGAGCTGTACAAAAATAAAGATGCATTTAGCTGGAATTCGCTTTGGAACGAAATTTCAACATCAGGTCAAAAGACAGAAAATTTTAGTAGGAAACTGACCAATAACTATTTTTTCATAGCACCAACACTCAATCTTGATATTCCTATTCAAAGATTTATTGATGTTAGAGTTGGAGTCGGTTACAGCATTGCAATTGGTGATAGCTGGACAGTTGAAAATGGACAGGAAATTTTTAATATCCCTTCTGATTTGAAAAATAATGACTTTTTTGTCCAGCTTGGAATTTTATTCGGATTTTTTTCTTTTTGAGGAATTAGATGAAAAATATTTTAGTGACAGGTGGTGCAGGTTTTATTGGGAGTAATTATTTAAACTTCATCTTAAATAGAAGAGATGATTACTTTATAGTTAATCTTGATAAACTTACTTATGCGGGAAATTTAGAAAATCTAAAAGGTATTGAAGACAAGAAGAATTATATATTTATCAAAGGTGATATCTGCAACGCAGAATTAGTTGATTATATTTTTCAGAAGTATAAAATAAAGTATGTAATGAATTTTGCTGCAGAATCTCATGTTGATAGAAGTATCCTTGGTTCTCAAATATTTTATACAACAAATGTGATTGGGACAAACGTTCTGCTGGAAACCGCAAGAAGGTATGAAGTAGAAAGATTCCTCCAGATTTCTACGGATGAAGTTTATGGAAGTCTTGGTGCTGAAGGCTTATTTATTGAACATACTCCTATTTCACCAAATAGTCCTTACTCTTCAAGTAAAGCAGCCGCCGATTTAATGGTTCAAGCTTTTTTTCATACCTATGGATTGCCTGTTTTAATAACAAGATGTTCAAATAATTACGGACCATTGCAGTTCCCTGAAAAATTAATACCATTGATGATTATTAATTCTCTAAACAATAAGAAACTTCCTGTTTATGGTGATGGAATGAATGTAAGAGATTGGATTTATGTTCTCGATCATAATCGTGCTGT
>CAZHVS010000003.1:7430-82430 GCA_964536015.1 uncultured Ignavibacteriaceae bacterium | reverse complement strand
GGTCCCTAAATAATAGTTAACAGAGAAAGGATGTTAAGTTGCATAGACAACTAGGATGTTGGCTTAGAAGCAGCCATTCATTTAAAGAGTGCGTAATAGCTCACTAGTCAAGCGACTTGGCGTCGACAATTAGCGGGACTTAAACTATTTACCGAAATTGTGGATTTCCGCTTCTAGCGGATCTGGTAGGGGAACATTCTATATGCACTGAAGGTGTATCGCGAGGTATGCTGGAGCGTATAGAAAAGCAAATGTTGGCATTAGTAACGATAAACACTGTGAAAAACAGTGTCACCGTAAGTCTAAGGTTTCCTGAGCAACGTTAATCGTCTCAGGGTAAGTCGAAACCTAAGCCGAGGCTGAAAGGCGTAGGTGATGGCAAACAGGTTAAAATTCCTGTACCTGGTAGAAATTGTTCGATCATAAGGAGTGACGCAGAAGTGAAAGGTCAGCCACCTGTTGGATTAGGTGGTCTAAGTATGTAGGTGGATAGCATAGGAAAATCCGTGCTGTCTTAACACCGAAGTACGACGGGGAGGGCTTGCCCACAAACTGATCCTAATCATGCTGCCAAGAAAAACTTCGTATGAGAAATTTTTATCAGATCGTACCGCAAACCGACACAGGTAGACGGGATGAATATTCTAAGGTGCTCGAGTGAGCCGTGGTTAAGGAACTCGGCAAATTAACCCCGTAAGTTAGCAAGAAGGGGTTCCCGCCTCTGGCGGGACGCAGTGAAATGGCCCAAGCGACTGTTTAACAAAAACACATGTCTATGCGAAGTCAATCAAGACGATGTATATGGACTGACACCTGCCCGGTGCTGGAAGGTTAAGAGGAGATGTCATCGCAAGAGAAGCATTGAATCGAAGCCCCAGTAAACGGCGGCCGTAACTATAACGGTCCTAAGGTAGCGAAATTCCTTGTCGGGTAAGTTCCGACCTGCACGAATGGTGTAACGATTTGGGCACTGTCTCAACCACGGGCTCGGTGAAATTGTGGTACCGGTGAAGACGCCGGTTACCCGCATATGGACGGAAAGACCCCGTGCACCTTTACTGCACCCTAATATTGGGTTCGGGTAAGGCATGTGTAGGATAGGTGGGAGACTTTGAAACCGGGACGCTAGTTTCGGTGGAGTCGACGGTGAAATACCACCCTTGTTTTGCCTGGATTCTAACCTCGATCCGTGAATCCGGGTCAGGAACAGTGTTAGGCGGGTAGTTTGACTGGGGCGGTCGCCTCCTAAAATGTAACGGAGGCTCTCAATGGTTCCCTCAGCATGGTTGGTAATCATGCGGCGAGTGTAAAGACAAAAGGGAGCTTGACTGCGAGACTTACAAGTCGAGCAGGTGCGAAAGCAGGACTTAGTGATCCGACGACTGCGAGTGGAAGTGCCGTCGCTCAAAGGATAAAAGGTACGCCGGGGATAACAGGCTGATCTTGCCCAAGAGTTCATATCGACGGCAAGGTTTGGCACCTCGATGTCGGTTCATCGCATCCTGGGGCTGGAGAAGGTCCCAAGGGTTTGGCTGTTCGCCAATTAAAGCGGTACGTGAACTGGGTTCAGAACGTCGTGAGACAGTTCGGTCCCTATCCTATGCGGGCGCAGGAAACTTGAGAAGGGTCGCTTCTAGTACGAGAGGACCGAAGTGAACGTACCTCTAGTGTATCAGTTGTCGCGCCAGCGGCATCGCTGAGTAGCTATGTACGGTTGTGATAAGCGCTGAAAGCATCTAAGCGCGAAGCACGCTTCAAGATTAGGTTTCCCTCCGCTTCATGCGGACTAAAGACTCCTTGTAGATTACAAGGTTGATAGGTTGTAGGTGTAAGCTTAGTAATAGGTTTAGCTGAGCAATACTAATAAGTCGTGAGACTTAATCATTTATTTTATTTAGTTATATTCAAAAATGCTTTTTGGCTCAACTCTTTCTTCTTTCGTTATTTTATGAGTTTTTTCTGGTGATTATAGCTACAGGGAAACACCTCTTCCCATTCCGAACAGAGAAGTTAAGCCTGTAAACGCCGATGGTACTGCATGCGCAGGTGTGTGGGAGAGTAGGTAGTTGCCAGGATTTTATTTTAAGCCTCTTTTTTCCAGAGGCTTTTTTATTTTAAATATTTTGGTTACTTATTTTCGATTGATTTTTTGTTCTTTATTATTCCTTTCTTATGTCCATTTTATAATTAATCAGAATATTAATATTTTTTAAGGTAATTATTCGGAATTTAGTTTTTATGTCGAAGTATAAAGTAAAATTTATTTGTTCCCAATGTGGATATGAATCATTAAAATGGATAGGGAAATGCCCACAATGCCACAACTGGAATTCTTTCATTGAAGAAATTATTGAAAATAGTAAAACGAAGCACTCAACAATAGTTTTAAAATCAAAAGTTGAAAAAATTACTGAGATAAATTCATCTATTTCAAAACGAATGAAAACTAATATAGAAGAGTTTGATAGAGTTTTAGGCGGGGGATTAATTCCTGGCTCGGTAGTATTAATTGGGGGTGATCCTGGCATTGGAAAATCAACTCTTGTGATACAGGCAGCTTCCAAATTGAATAGAAAAGTTCTTTATGTCTCCGGTGAAGAATCAATTGAACAGATAAGTATGCGAGCTGATAGATTAAAAACCAAAACCGAAAACATTTTTGTCCTTCCTGAGACTGAATTGAATAGCATCTTTGCTGTTATCGAAGAGGAAAGACCAGATGTCGTAATTATCGATTCAATACAAACAATCCATAATCATGATTATGATAATTCAGCAGGTACTGTAACACAAATTAGAGAATGCACCTCGTTAATAATGGAGAATGCAAAAAAAAATAATTATGCGGCAATTATTGTTGGGCATGTTACAAAAGAAGGAATTATTGCTGGTCCAAAGCTTCTCGAACATATTGTAGATACTGTAATTCAATTTGAAGGAGAAAGTAACCGTTCTTATCGAATACTTCGAGCTATAAAAAACAGATTTGGCAGCACAAACGAAATTGGAATTTTTAATATGGAGGAACAAGGACTTATTGAAGTAAAAAATCCGAGTGAATTATTTATTGGTGATAGAGATAAGAAAATTTCAGGCTCTGTTATAACTTCTTCCATTGAAGGAACCAGACCGGTATTAATTGAAATCCAGGCTCTGGTTACACCATCAAATTTTGGTAATCCACAGAGAGTAACAACAGGATTTGATGCAAGAAGACTTTCAATACTTTTAGCTGTTCTTGAAAGAAGAGCTGGATTTAAAGTATCCACAACAAATGTTTTTCTTAATGTAACAGGAGGTTTAAGAATTTTTGAACCTGCTGTTGATCTTGCTGTATGCTGTGCAATTGCTTCAAGTTTATCTGATAAAATATCTGATATAAATACAGTTGTAATTGGTGAAGTTGGACTTGGCGGAGAAATAAGGAATGTAGGTTTTATTGAAAAACGTATAAATGAAGCAATTAAACTTGGATTTACAAGAGCAATTATTCCTGAGAAGAATAATAAAGAATTAAAACAAATTCCTTCATTTCAAATTATTGCAATAGAAACATTGAGTGAGGCAATTCACTTATTGTTAAGATAATATTTTGATTATCAAAGATTAAATTGTAAGTTTGAATAGGGTGATTTCCCTATTTTATTTTTTCATTTATTAAGGTTCAACTATTGAATAGCAAAATCTTCATCGGCAGTCTCTCTTACAACGTTGATGATGCGAAACTTAAAGAAACTTTTGAGCCATTCGGAAAAGTGGTATCTGCAAAAGTTATTAGAGATCGTGACAAAAACCGTTCTAAGGGATTCGGATTTGTTGAGATGCAAGAAGCAGAAGATGCTAAAAAAGCAATCGAAGCTCTCGACGGAAGCGAACTTAACGGGAGAAAAATTACCGTTAATGAAGCTAAACCAAAAGCATAATAAATTTGAATTGACTGGAGGCGTTCTTCTTGAACGCCTTTTTTATTTCAGGTTTTTTGTTCTTTCTTCTTTGCTGCAGGAAATAGGATATTGTTCAAAATAAGTCTGTATCCAGGAGAATTCTTATATAAAATAAGTTGAGTAGGTGGATCACCTACTGCATGTTGATAGTCTTCTGGATCGTGTCCTCCATAAAAAGTGAAAGTGCCTCTTCCGAAATTTCCATGGATATATTTTACCTGGTTAGTTCCTTGTTTCTCTCCAAGTATAATCACAGATTTTTTTATTAACTCTTTTCTGAACGCAGTCGTTTGTCCCATAAACCCTTTTACAACATCTACATGATCTTGTGTTAACATTGTAGGAACTGGATCATATTTAGCAGAAAAATCGAATAATGTAAAGTAATCATTTTCCTGACTTCCCACTTCAATGGGTTGGATGTCAATGTCACTATATTCATAAACATAAGGGTTCATTTCAAGTTTAAAATTTTCAAAGGCGAGTGTATTTGTAAAATCTAATTTTGATTGTGCATCAGGATCGGGGGCATCTCCATCATACATTTTGTCACAAATATCACAATTAATCGCTGCAAGTGCTATGTCGTATGAATCTGTTGCTGAACACATTGCAAACAAAAATCCTCCTTGACCGATAAAGTTTTTTATTCCAATTGCAACAGCTCGCATCATCGCAGAGACTTTTCTAAAACCAAGTCTGCGAGCATCATTCTCATATCTTACCTGTTGGTCAATATACCATTGTGCTGATGCATAACTTGCATAAAATTTACCATATTGACCAGTGAAATCTTCATGATGCAGGTGAAGCCAGTCATACTTTTCAAGATCACCTTTAATAATTTCTTCATTCCAGATTTTGTCATAAGGTATTTTTGCGTATTCAAGTGCAAGTGTGACAGCATCATCCCAAGGTTGAAAACCCGGGGGAACATAAACAGCAATTTTAGGCGCTTTTTCTAAACGTACAACTTCCATATTTTGATCTTCGCTTTGAACCAAAGAATAAATCTGTGCAGCATCAGTTAAACTTAAAGGTTCAAATGCAACACCTTCAATTCTACATTCTGAAGCAATTCTTTCAGAATAATCTATCATAAAAGAACCACCTCGATAATTCAACAACCAATCGGCTTTTAGATTTTGTTCCAATGAATGGAATGTGATACCATAAGCTTTCAGATGATCGGTTTGTTTGAAATCCATATAAATAAGAATTTTATCCTGTCCGAATGAAATAGTTAATAAAAGAAATATAATTACTAAAAAAGTTTTCATTATAATTATAATCAGGCAGATTTTTTTTCGCTTTGAAGATAAATTGGCTCTGCACCACCTTCAATTACATCTTTTGTAATTATGCATTTGGTAACATTTTGAAGTGAAGGAATTTCGAACATAATATCAATCATAAATTCTTCAAGTATTGAACGCAAAGCTCTTGCGCCAGTTTTACGTTCCATTGCTTTTTGAACTATAGAATTAATTGCAAAAGGATCAAATTCTAATTCAATTCCTTCCATTAAAAATAATTTTTTATATTGTTTTATTATTGCGTTCTTTGGTCCTGTTAAAATATTTTTCAATGCTTCTTCATTTAATGAATGAAGAGGAGCGGTTACCGGTAATCTTCCAATAAGTTCGGGGATAAGTCCATAACGCAGTAAATCTTCTGGTTGAACCTGTGCAATCAATTCATCTTCGGAAAGAACTTTAGTATCGCTAATGTCTCTGCCAAAACCAATTTTACTTTTATTAATTCTTGATGCAACAATTTTTTCAATACCTTCGAAAGCACCACCGCAAATAAATAAAATATTTTTAGTATTGATATTAATTAGATTTTGTTCAGGATGTTTTCTCCCACCTTTAGGCGGAACACTTGCAATAGTACCTTCAAGAATTTTCAACAAAGCTTGCTGAACTCCTTCACCAGAAACATCTCTTGTTATCGAACTGCTCTCGCTTTTACGAGAGATTTTATCAATTTCGTCTATGTAGACAATTCCTTTTTGTGCTCTTTCAAGGTTGTATTCAGAAGCTTGTAATAAGTGTACTAAAACAGATTCAACATCATCCCCGACATATCCGGCTTCTGTTATTGTTGTTGCATCTGCAATGGAAAACGGTACATCAAGAATTTTAGAAAGAGTTTGAGCAAGTAATGTTTTTCCAACACCGGTTCTTCCAATTAGAAGAATATTACTTTTTTCAATTTCTACATCATCAAGTTCAAAAAAAGTTGATTTTGTATTTACTCTTTTATAATGATTGTAAACAGCAACTGATAATATTTTCTTTGCTCTATCTTGACCAATTACATATTCATCAAGAGTTTTTTTAATTTTTTCAGGAATTAGTTCATTATCTTCCTTAATTTTCTGATTTTTAATTGGAGCCAGGTTACTCTTTAAAATATCAACACTACTGGTTATACATTGATCGCAAATATAAACATCAGGACCGGCAATAAGACTTCCAACTTCGTTTCCATCTCTGCCGCAGAATGAACATCTTACTATTTTTTGATTATTCTTTTTACTCATAAATTATTTTCGTTTTGCTTGTTTTTAAGGTTTAAAATTTTTTCTCTTACTTCATCCAAATATAAAGAGTTTGGAAATTTAATCAGAAATTGGTTGTACACATTTATTGCTTTGCTTACATCTTTATATTCAAATTCATAGATATTACCAATTAAATAAAATTCTTCATCTGCAAAAAAGTTTTTCGAAATATCCTCAGATTCTTTTGATAAAAGAAGTAAGGCATTTTCAAAATTATTTTTTGCAATTTCCATTTCAGCTAATCTAAGATTTGCAAAATTTTTCAGTATAAAAGATTCACTCTTAATAAGACTTTTTAATGTTTGTATCGATTCATCAAGTTTGTCCTGCTCTATTAATAATTCAGCTTTAGCAAATGAAACCAGTTGAGATGAATCATTTAATGATGTATTCAGTAACAGACTTAAAGCTAAAGCATCATTTGTCGAATTATCGTTTTTTTGTGATATTAACTCACTTAAAAGTTGTTTGCATTCATCGAATTCAATTTTATAAAAACACAACTTTGCTTTTTTAAATTTTGCCAGATTTTTTTCATCAATTGGAGTTCGAGGATTGTTAATAATTTTTTCTAAATAAATTTTTGCTTCATCGAGTTTATCAGCAGCAATTCTAATTTGAGCTAGATAAAAACAAGCATTACCAAAATAATTTGACAATGGAAAATCAGTAATAATTTTTATGAAATTTTCTTCTGCAAGAACAGGTTCATTCAATCTGTCAAGATAAATAATTCCTAAATGAAGGTATGATTCAACCGCAACTTCGCTATTAGGAAACATTGAGATAATTTCTTTATACTTATCAATTGCTTTCAGATAAACTGTTTTATCAATAACAATTTTACTTTGGATTGGTTTCCAGAAAACATTATTTTCTTTCAGCTTCATTTCTAACGACATTTCATAGGCTTTCGAATAACCAAGTTTGACCGAAGGAATGAAAGGTGAATTTTTATATTCTTGAAGAATAAATTCATATACTTCGCTGGTCAGGTCGTAAAGTTCATATTGATATGTTTTTTGTGCAAAATGGAATAATTCTGCACCATTAGAATTTCTGTTCTTTTCAAGTATTTTAATTAACTCAAAAGCCTTTCTGAATTCACCTTTCTGGATATAAAGATCTGAAAGAATTACAGCATATGGGAGATTCTTTTCGGGTTCTTTATTCTCAAATATTTTAACAAGAATTTCCAAAGCCTCAGGTTTATTTGATGCTAAACTTAATCTACTGGATACATTATCTAATTGTTCTGGATTTTTTTCAAGAATTTCGCATAATTCTGAAGCGAAAGATTCATAATCCATTTTGATGAAATATAAATTTGCCAGATCGAACGAAAAAAATATTGGATTCGACGAAATAGATTTTCCTTTAAGTAGCAAATTAATAGACAGGTCAAACGCCCTTACTTCCAGAGCAAAATTGGACAATGCTTTAATTATATTTTCTTTATTGCCAAAAAAATTAATAGTATTGTTAAATGTGTTATAGGCTTCAGATTCATTTCCACTTAGGTAGTAAGCCTGTCCAAGTAAACCGTAGAGTGATAAATCATTGAGATTTTGTTTTATTCTTTCATTTAAAAGATTAATAGAATTTCCAAATTCTTTTAATTGAATATAAAGTCTGTTCAAAGCCTGGAAATAAACAATATTTTGTGACTGTTGACGATACACTTCTTCATAGATTTGCTTTGCTTTAACAAGTTCACCTGCTTGTTCATAACTTTGTGCTAAAAGGAAACGATTATTTAAATCGTTCTGCTGTGAAAAAGCTATTCCGGATAAAAAGAAAAATATAAAAAAGTAAAATTTCATAATCCTAAGATATACAATCATTCTCCGCCTTCAAGTGCAATTAATTACCATTTTGACGCTTAAATCGGTATTAAGTTAATTTTAATGCAATCCACGGTATTTCCCTTTGAATATCTTTACAAAGATTTCTAAATTGACATATTAAAATATGTTAATTATTAGTTTCGATGGAGAGAAATTAATATTTGTATCTCCTTTGTATTCAGAAACTTGGACGGAGTATGAGGCCACTATTAAAATGTGACTGAATATGCGAAGCTATATCAATTTGTTATATTTAGACTTATAAAGAGAAACTTTTTTCAATAAATATTAAAGGCAAATATGCGTCGGTTTAATTTTGTACTTGTTTTTGCTTTCATTTTGTTTTTTCCAGTTAATATTATTTCACAATTTGAAAAAATGACAGACGATGAAATGCGGAAAAAAGCTGAATCAATGGGGATCAATTTTGATGAATATTTGAAGTATCAGCAATTATATCAGAATAAACAGGTAGAAACTGAACCTAAACAAAGAGATTTCATTTCTGTACCCCAAGTACAACAGCAATCATCTTTTAATGTTGCAGCATTCAACGGAAGAGGGGAAGCAGAAAAATTATCTGCTTTTGGTTATAGTACTTTCAGTTATTCTCCTACCACTTTTGAACCATCAGCAAATATTCCTGTTCCGACGAACTATGTCGTAGGTCCAGGAGATGAAATTATTGTGACCTTGTGGGGAGAAACCCAACTTGTACATAATCTTACTGTTTCAAAAAATGGAGATATTTATATTCCAAACGTTGGACAGGTAAATGTGAACGGATTGAGTTTAAATGCTGTAAAGAATAAATTGTTTGGAGTCCTTTCAAAAACATACTCATCTTTAACAGTATCTCCAACTGGTGGAGCGAAAACAAGTCTTGATGTTACCACCGGTAAATTAAGAAGCGTAAAAATTTATGTTCTTGGAGAGGTAAACAAACCCGGTGGATATACACTTCCAGCACTTTCTACATCTTTTACTGCTTTGTATTATAGTGGTGGTCCAACTGTAAATGGTACTCTTAGAAATGTAAAAGTGATGAGGCGTGGTAAAACCATAAGTGAAATAGATCTTTATGATTATTTAATTACTGGTGATAAATCAAAAGACGTAAGACTTGAAGATGAAGACGTAATTTTTGTTTCACCTGCAGGTAAGAGAGTGGCAATACTTGGAAATGTTTTTCGTCCTGCAATTTATGAACTGCAGAAAGGGGAAAGTTTAAAAAATCTTTTAAGATATGCCGGTGGTTTAAATTTCAATGCATACTTTGATCGTGTGCATATTGAAAGAATTATTCCATTCGAACAACGAAAACAATTTGTTAATAATATTCTTAATCTTGATATTAATTTTTCTAATGTTAATGAACTAAACAATAGTAGTTATGAGCTTGCCGATGGGGATGTTGTTAGCATTCTTGGAGTTAATACTTTACCAGAGAACAGAGTTTCAATAACAGGTAACGTAAAGAAACCGGGTATTTACCAGTTGAACCAGAAAGGGATGACAGTACGTGATTTAATAATTGAGGCTGACAGTCTTTTCCCTGATGCTTTTCTACAAAAAGCAATTCTTATTCGTACACTTCCGAATGAGAAAAAAGAATTAATATCTTTCGACTTAAAAAAAGCAATGGACGGTGATTTCGCTTCGAATTTAAAATTACAGAATAGAGACGAAGTAAGAATTTTTAAAGAAGAAACTTTCTTTCCTATTAAAGGTGTAGAGATAAATGGTGCGGTTAAAAATCCCGGACTTTATACAAGATTCCAGGAAATGACTTTAACTGAATTAATTATTATGGCTGGTGGACTTACAGATTCTGCTACAGTTGACCAAATTGAAATTACTCGTCTTGATACAGTAAGTCAATCTGTCTTTGCACAAAAATATACAGTTAACTTGCCAAAAGAATATTGGAAAGTAGAAAAATATAAGGATTTTGTCTTACAGGATTATGATCGCGTGCTTGTAAAAGTTGATCCTCAAAAAACTTTTACTCAGACTGTTACAATTGAAGGTGAAGTATATTATCCAGGTAAATATTCAATCCTTTATGAAGGAGAAAAAATTCTTAATTTTATTCGTAGATGTAATGGACTAAAACCTTCTGCATATCCTGAAGGTATGTATGTTCGAAGGAAAAATACTTTATTTGAACTTTACACTTATACACAGGAAAAAATATTTACAGATAGTATAAGGTATTCTACAAAATTGGAAGCTCCAATTGTTAATAGGGAATTTTTTAAAGATTATTCGAATAGAATTCCTGTTAATTGGGAAAATATCATAGAAGACTCAACTTCATTTTGCAACTTTGAATTAATGCCGGGAGATGTACTTGTAATTCCGAAGAACCCAAAAGTTGTTTATGTGCTTGGTGAAGTTGGGTTGCCATCCACAATTCCGTACAAAAAAGGAGCAAATGTAAGTTATTATATAAAGCAAGCTGGTGGTTATACCGATAATGCAGCAAAAGGAGATGAAATAGTAATTCAACCTAATGGAGAAAAGTGGAATCCATCCGGTTGTTTTTTAATCCCTGATGATGAAATTAAATCTGGTGCAGTGATTATATCGCCTTTTTATATAGAAGATAATAAGGATTCCTGGCCTGTTATTAGAGATATTCTTTCAGTACTAAGTACAACTGCAATACTTATTCTGACAATTCACAATATATCGAAGTAACTTTATGGATATGAATACTATTAAGTTGACAAAAGAAGAAAAGTTGCAAAAAAATATTGCAAAGTTTAAGGATATCTTGAATGTTGTAAAAATTAATAAGTGGAAACTAATAATTATCAACTTTGTTGTTCTAACACTTGCACTTGTGTATTTATTTTTTATAGCTGAACTGGCTTATGATAGTGCTATTACAATACTACCGGAATACGGGAGTAAGAATACTTTGCTTGGACAGTTTGGTGATATCGCCGCTATGGCAGGAATTAAAGTTGGGGAAGGTTCGCCAACAGAAATTTACAAAAATCTGATTTTAAGTGAAGCAGTTTTAGAACCTGTAATTTATCATAAATATAAAACACTAAAGTATGAAGATTCAGTTAATCTGGTTGATTATTTTGATATATCACCCGATAAAAAACTTGATGCTGAATCGCAGAAAAGAAAAATGTTTTTAATGGTTCTGAAAGAGATGATAACTTCCAGAATTGATGCAAATGTTGAGAGACTTACAAAGATTCTTACAGTGCGGGTAACAATGCCCGAATCTAAACTGTCCGCTGATGTCGTAAATCAGATTGCTAAATCTTTAGATAATTATATAAGAACAAAAAGAAAATCTTTTGCTTCTGAGCAAAGAATTTACATTGAAAAAAGAATTGAACAGATTAGAGATTCTCTTGAAAAATCTGAAAATAAATTAAGGGATTTTAGAGAACAAAATAGAATTGTTGCTCAGTCACCGGCATTAATGCTGGAACAATCCCGACTTGTAAGAACTGTAGAAATTTTACAAACTGTTTTTGTAGAATTAACGAAACAACTGGAACTTGCTAAGATTGATGAGATAAAGGATACACCGATAATTAATATTAAAGAATTCGCACGGGAACCAATTGTAAGGACTTCTCCAAAGAGATTGTATTCACTGGTAATAATTATGCTGGTGTCAGTTTTGTTGTCGGTTTCATTTTTTATCTTTAAACCTAAGATTGACCCGATAGTTAAATCACTAAAAGGAAATAAGGCATAGTTTTTTGAGTGCTAGTGTAAAACAACTAATCAAAAATTCTGGTTGGTATTCTGGCGGATTTATAATCATTACTCTTGTTGCCCTTTTAATAACTCCATTATTGGTCTGGAAACTTGGAGTTGAGGGTTATGGAATCTACATCCTTATAACAAGTCTTGTTGGTTATTATGGTATTCTTGATTTGGGATTAGGGCAGGGATTAATAAAATTTGTCGCAGAATATAATGCAAAAAATGATTCTAAAAGCTTAAGCAATGCAATTAATGCTGCTATTGTTGTTCAAATGGTTATGGGATTAACAGCTTCAGTCTTGCTTATAATCTTTGCATCAAATATTGTCGATCTACTTAAAATATCTGAGGGTTATAAGGATGAATCGAAAAATTACATTTATTTATGTTCATTTGGTTTTTTCTTTACAATGATTAATGGTGCTTTTAGTTCTGCGTTGATGGGATTGCAGCGGTACGACATTACAAGTAAGATGGATGTAATGATAAATACTGGTATTAATCTTTTATTTACAGTATTACTGCTTGCCGGATTTGGGCTCCGTGAAGGTATTTTACTTAATGTGGGAATTACTTTACTCTCATTTTTAATTTATTTAGTTATTGTTAAAAAGAAAATTCCTGCCTGGAAATTTAATCCTAAAATACAGCTCTCTTTTCTGAAGTCTCTTTTTAATTTCAGTTTCTTTGTCTTTTTAACAAGAGTTTCAGGGTTATTTTCAAATTATATTGTTCGCTTTATTGTTTCTTTCTTTCTTGGACCTGTTGGTGTTACCTTTTACGTAATTCCTTCAAAACTTGTTGGTGCAATTGGCAGTGTTTTCGGAAGTGCTGTTAATGTTATTTTTCCTTACACAAGTCATCTGAATGCAGCAAACGAAGAAGATGAGATTAAAAGAACGGTATTAACAGGTTCCAAAATCTTTGCAGCTCTTGGAGTTCCGTTGATGATTTTTATTTTTTTGTTTTGTAAACCAATTTTACAAATTTGGATGGGAAACAATTTTGCTGAATCAACCTGGTTTGTTCTTGGAATTTTAGCAATAAGCAGTTTAATAGGTTCTTTTAGTGCACTGCCTAACCTGGTCATAATGGGGAAAGGAAATTCTAAGTTAGTTGGAACTTTTGCTTTAATGTCTGTCGTTCTATATACAATATTTCTTCCTGTATTTACAAAATTTTGGGGAGTAAACGGAACAGCGATCGGAATGTTGATTACAAATTTATTAACTATTACATTTGTTCTGATAAAAACAACCGACTACTTGAAACTTGAGATTAAAAACTATATCAAGGTCGTTTTTCGACCTCATCTTGTTTTTGGTTTCCTTGCAGTTATTGCATTTATAAGTGGTGTTTTTCGTTATAAATTCAACCCTTATATATATGTAGTAATTGGTCTTATTTTAATGTCAGTACAATTAATATATTTAATTAAAAATAAAGCACTACCAATTAAAGAAATCTGGAAGACGGTTAAATAAAATGAAAGCAGTAATACTTGCTGGGGGACTTGGAACCCGGCTTAAACCTTTTACAGAAGTAATTCCAAAACCCTTATTACCTATTGGCGAAAAAGCAGTACTTGAAATTCAGATTGAACATCTGAAAGAAAATGGTTTTAATGAAATTTTTTTGGCGACAAATTATAAATCTGATTATATAGAAAATTTTTTTGGTGATGGCTCTCGTTATGGTGTTAATCTTAAAATTAGTAAAGAAGAAGAACCTCTTGGTACAGTTGGTCCTCTTACATTATTAAAAGACGAATTGACCGAACCATTCCTTGTTATGAATGGTGACATTTTAAGCAGAATGAATTATAATGTATTTTATAATTACGCTTTAAACCATTCTGCTTTTCTGACAATTTCAGTAAAAAAAATTGTTATGCCTTATGCTTTTGGAAATATCTTCTTTGAAGGTGATTATGTTACTGGAATTGAAGAAAAACCGAACCTTGTTACATATGCACTTGCCGGTATATATGTAATGAAACCAGAAATTTTTAATTTCATCCCGGTTAATACTTATTTTGGTATGGATAGTCTTATTAAAAAAATGCTCTCGGAAAAACTTCCTGTTGCTAAATACGAATTAGATAGTTTTTGGCTTGATATAGGAAGACTTGATGACTATGAAAAAGCTCAAGAAATATATACGAAAAAAGAAAAGGTTTAGTCTAATGAAAAAAATTCTGGTGACAGGTGCTGGTGGATTTATTGGTTCTCATCTTGTTGAGGAATTACTTGCAAAAGGTTTTTATGTTAAAGCTTTTGTTCGGTACAACTCTAAAAATAACTGGGGTTGGCTTGAAAGTATAAATCAAAATCCTAATTTGGAAATTCATACAGGCGATATTAGAGATTATGATTCCGTCTTTAATGCTTTAAGGGATTGTGATTCTGTTTTTCATCTTGCTGCTTTAATTGGAATACCTTACTCTTATGTTTCACCAATTGCTTACATTAAAACTAATATTGAAGGTACTTATAATATACTCGAAGCATCAAAGAATTTAAAAATAAAAAATGTTTTGATTACCTCGACGAGCGAAACATATGGAACTGCTCAGTACGTGCCTATTGATGAGAAGCATCCTTTAGTTGGACAATCACCTTATTCTGCAACTAAAATAGCAGCCGATCAACTTGCAATTAGTTATTATAGATCATTCAATCTTCCTGTTAAAATAGTAAGACCATTTAACACTTATGGACCACGACAATCAGCCAGAGCGGTTATTCCAACTATTATTTCGCAAATTTTATCAGGACAAACAAAAATCGCATTAGGAAATTTGTCGCCAACACGTGATTTAACTTTTGTTAAAGATACTGTAAAAGGTTTTATAGAAATTTATAAATCAAAAAAATTATTCGGAGAAGTTACCAACATTGGTATGAACACCGAAATTTCTGTTGGTGAATTAGTTGAATTAATTTCAAAATTAATGGATAAAAAAATAATTGTTGATTCTAAGGAAGCTAGAATTAGACCGGGAAATAGTGAAGTTGAGAGACTTGTATGTAATAATTCTAAATTGGTTAGCAGCACAGTTTGGAAACCTGATTACGATTTATCTTCTGGTTTACTCGAAACAATTGCATGGATTAAAAAAAATTTAGAAACATATAAAGTTAATTTATATAATGTTTAGTTGAATGAAGAAAAAAGTTTTGATATTTGGTGGGGCAGGATTTGTTGGGAGTAATCTTGCAAAAAGATTAGTTGCACAAGGCTTTTCAGTCACAGTTATTGATGGCTTGATGCCTGAATCTGGTGGAAGATTAGAAAATATAAAAGAAATATTAAATTCTATCAATTTTATTAATTCATCTATTGAAGAATTGAAAAATTTACAGGATTTGGTACACGATGCTGAAATTATAATTGATGCAATGGCTTGGACACTCCATCTGGAAGCAATTAAAAATCCAATTTATGATCTGGAATTAAACTGTAAATCTCATTTAAATTTGATATTAAAAATTCCTAAAGGGAAAAAAGTAATTTATTTGGGTTCCAGAGGACAGTACGGAAATCCCCAAATAAACGAAATTGATGAAAATACTGTTATGGTACCAGAAGATATTCAGGGTGTTCATAAAGTGACCGCAGAATTTTATTATAGAATTTATTCAAAGTTTATTGGGTTCGATGTTTTAGCTCTTCGCTTTCCTAATTGTTTTGGAGAAAATCAAACAATTTTCAGTAAGGAAATTGGATTAGTTAGTAGTTTTATCTTAGATGCTCTTCAGAATAAAACAATAGAAGTATATGGCTCTAACCGATTCCGTTCTGTGATTTATGTTCAGGATATTATTAGCGCAATTTTATTATTAATTGAATTTCCATTCAAAGGTTTTAATGATTTTAATATTAATGGAACTGAAATTTCTATTTTCGAGTTAGCTCAAAAGATAGTTTCTATTGCCGGTTCCGGAAATGTAATATTAAAATCAATGCCTGAGCATATAGCTAAAATAGAAGTTGGTAATGCAAAATTTATTGACAAAAAGTTTACCGATTTATTTCCTGACTTTAAAAAAACCGATCTTTCAATTTCATTAAAAAATACAATAAATTATTTCAGGGAGCAGTTAAATTGATTTGGCGATGCGATCTTGTTCCGCAGTATAAAGCTTATGAAGAAGAAATTGATAAAGCAATAAAGAGAGTACTTAATTCCGGAAGATACATTTTAGCAAACGAGGTTTCTGCCTTTGAAAGGGAATTTGCTGATTATATCGGGACAAAATATGCTGTTGGTGTTGCTAATGCTACTGATGCGTTGACTATATCGTTAATGATATTAGATATTCAACCGGGTGATGAGGTAATTACAACTCCATTTACAGCCATTCCTACTGTATCCGCAATAATTGATGCAGGAGCTAAACCCGTCTTTGTTGATGTTGATGAAGAAACTTTTTTAATGGATATAAAAAAGGTTAAATCTGCCATTACAAAAAAAACTAAAGCAATAATGCCTGTTCATATTTTTGGAAATGTTGTTGATATAAATGAATTAAAAAACATTGCTGGAGATATTCCAATTATTGAAGATGCATCACAGGCTCACGGAAGTAAACTTAATAATAAAAATGTTGGTTCGTTTGGAGTAATGGGCATCTTTAGTTTTTATCCTTCGAAAAACCTTGGTGCTTATGGTGATGGTGGAATTATTGTAACGGATAATGAAGATTATTATAAAAAAGCAAGATTACTAAGAATGTATGGCATGGTAGACTATAATCATATAGTTATTAATGGCATAAATAGTCGTCTTGATGAACTGCAGGCTGCAATTCTCAGAGTTAAACTAAAATATCTTGATGAGATGAATGCTAAGAGGAATCAAATAGCCAAACGATATATTAATGAATTAAATAAAAATAAATTTTCTCACCAAAAAATTGAAAATAATGTATATTCTAATTATCACGTTTTTGTAAGCAAGTACAAAGGCAATAGAGATGAATTGATTAAATATTTAGATGAGAAGGGTATTCAGACAAACATTTATTATTTAATGCCTCTTTATTTGCAGGAAGCAAATAAATATCTTGGTATTAAAAAAGGAGAGTTTCCAATTGTTGAAAAATTGTGTGATGAAGTAATTGCTTTAACTTTGTACCCTGAATTGAAAAAAGATATACAAGAAAATGTTATTAAAACAATTAATGATTTTATAGGTTAATAATGATTGATGACGATGTGAAATTAGGAAAAAATGTAAAAATATTTAATCCAGATCAGGTTAATATTTTTGGCTGTGAAATTGGTGATGAAAGTTTTATTGGACCGTTTGTTGAAATTACGAGGAATACAACTATTGGTAAAAATTGCGTAATTGAAAGTCATGCTTTCTTATGTGATTCTGTAACTTTAGAAGATAATGTATTCATCTCCCACGGAGCTATGTTTACAAATGATCTTTATCCTCAGGTCGGAATTCACGTCGATTATTTTAAAACTATTGTAAAAAAAGGAGCTTCAATAGGTACGAACTCAACAATAATTGCTGGTATAACGATAGGTGAAAATTCTGTAGTTGGTGCAGGCGCAGTGGTTACTAAAGATGTCCCGGATTTTTCCATAGTTGCAGGAAACCCTGCAAAAATTCTTAAACAGTTCTCCAATAAGGAGGAGATGGAAAAATATTTCAGAAGTAAGCAAAAGATTAAATGAAAAATCTAATAAGAATATTTTTTTTCCAGACTTTAATAGATAAACTGTTCGACTCTCTAAATAAGAGAAGTAAGTCAGAAGTCGTTAATAATTATGAGTTCATCGCAGATATTAATTATTTTTCTCCTGAATTTAAAAAAACGAAGTCAGTACTTATTTCCCTTACACCATCTGCTTGGGAAATAGCCTTATCTCAATATCCAAATATCAAATATTTTAATAATGTCGGTTTAACTTTTGAACTGGTAAAAGCATTCAACGAAAATGGTTACTGTGTGGACATCGTCGATTTGAACTCAAAATTTATACCCTCAAAAAAGTATGATATTTACATTGGACACGGTGGTAAATGCAGAAATATTATAGATAATCTTGATGAAGATACAGTTATTCTTCAATATGTAGCTGGTGAATATTGGAAAGAATTTAACAGAGAATCTGAAGAACGGTATAATGAATTCATTAAAAGAAAAAATATTAAAAACGAATTAACTTTTACCAGAAGTCTTGATGGTCTAACAGAAGGAGAAGAATATTTAACGAAAAAAGCTGACTTTCTTTTTACGTTAAACTGTCCAAGGATGATTAATTCGTTTGGAATTTATGCACATAAATTTCTAGATTCTGGATATGTGGCTTATGTTGATAAAACATTTGAAGGTAATTTTCAAGAAAGAGATTTCGATTCAGGAAGAAAAAATTTTATCTATGTTGGTGGTACTGGCGGAAACATTCAAAAAGGAATGGATTTATTAATTGAGACCTTCACAAGATGTCCTGATTTGAATCTTTATATCTATTGCAAAGTTGAAAACGAACTATTAAAATACTATAAAAAAGAATTAAATCTTCCAAATATTCATTACATATATCACTGGCGTTTCAAACCTTTTCAAAAGAAATTAAAAAATCTGATTAAGAAAATTAATTTTACAATACACGCACCAATTAATACAGGTATTGGAACTGCATTTATGGGGAGCATGGGTGCTGGTTTTATTCCTGTTGGATATGTAGATCTTGTTGCACCTAAAGAAAGCTGCGTTCTTACCGATTCGTGGGATATCGATTCTCTGGTTGAATGTGTCCGCAAAGCAAGTAATAAAACACCAGATTGGTGTAAAAAAGCATCTGAACTGACGATTAAAAATTATAATGAAAATTGGACTATAGAAAGTTTTAGAAATAAATTCAATGATTTAATTAAAATAGTTGAAGAAAGACAGGAAGTTCATGAAGTTTGAAAAAACAGAAACATTAAAAGGAGTTGAAAAAATTTTCTTTGAAAAAGAATTAATTTGTATTATTGTGCGTCATAGTTTTAAAGCAAATCAAATTACTTTCTTTACAGAAGATGATACTCCACAACAATTAGGATATCTTCCTCATAAAAAAGGAAACATTATTAAACCTCACACACACAAGACATTGAAAAGAGAAGTGCTTCATACAAATGAAGTGCTTTTTATTAAAAAGGGAAAAGTAAAAGTCAATCTTTATAACAATGATCAGGAATTTATTGGAAATGAAATTTTAGAAACTGGCGATACTATTCATCTTTCCGGCGGTGGACATGGTTTTGAAATTCTTGAAGACACTGTGATGATTGAAGTAAAACAAGGACCTTATCTTGGAGTGGATGATAAAGAGAGATTCCATGGAGTTGAGAATGATACCTGTAAATGAACCGCTTGTTCTTCAAAAAGATTTAGATTATGTAACTGATGCACTTAGGACTGGATGGATCTCTTCCGAAGGTAAGTACATTAAATTATTTGAAGAAAAGTTTGCTGAATTTGTTGGAGTTAAACATGCAGTAACGGTCAACAACGGAACCAATGCTTTAATTCTTGCAGTAAGAGCGTTAGAACTGCCAAAGGGAAGTGAAATAATCCTTCCTTCTATGACAATTATATCGTGTGCTCTTGCGATAATTTATAATGACCTTGTTCCGGTATTTGTCGATTCCGACCCTGATATATGGACGATTGATACTTCAAAAATTGAAGAGAAGGTTACAGAAAAAACTAAAGCAATAATGCCAGTTCATCTTTATGGACATGCTGTTGATATGGAAGCAATTAAATCGATTGCAAAAAAACATAATCTGTTAATTCTTGAAGATTTTGCGGAAGCAATTGGTACAGAGTATAAAGGAAAACTATGCGGAAGTTTCGGAGATATTAATTCAGCAAGTTTTTACGCAAATAAAGTGGTTTCAACTGGAGAAGGTGGTATCTGTGTAACTAATGATGATAAGTATGCTGAGAGATTAAGAAAATTAAAAAATCTTTCTTTCATTCCTGAAAAAAGATTTATTCATTACGAACTTGGTTTTAATTATCGTATGACAAATGTTCAGGCTGCAATAGGTCTTGCACAAACTGAGCGAGTAAATGAGCATATTGAAAAGAAAATTTGGATTGGTGAAAAGTATAATGAATTATTAAAACCAATTGAAGAAAAAGGAATAATTACTCTTCCGGTTGAAAAACAATGGTGTAAAAATACTTACTGGGTATATGGAATTTTGTTGAATAAAAATTTGAATATTAAAGCCGATAAAATGATGAAACTGCTAATGAATAAGGGAGTACAAACAAGACCTTTCTTTTATCCGTTGCATAAGCAGCCTGTATTTAAGAATTATGATTGGTACAGGGAAGAATCATTGCCTGTAAGTGAATATCTTGGTGATTACGGCTTCTATTTCCCTTCGGGTTTAACTTTGTCCGAAGAACAAATTGAAACTGTTGTTAAAATTTTCAATGAAGTTTTAAATGAAAATAAGTTCAGTTCTTAAATCACCATTTACAATCGTTTCTGATATTTTAAAATTATTTGTAATCTATATGCCTGGAAGAACGGGTATAAGGTTAAGATATTTTTATTATAAAAGAAAATTTAAACAATGTGGTAAGAATGTTATTATTGATGTCGGTGTACAGATTGAAGGTCCAGAACTAATTTCAATTGGTGATAATGTTCATATTGATAAATTCTGTATTTTAAGCACAGGTAAACATCTTATAGGGGATATTAATCGTAAAGAAAATAAAGCATTTAAGTTTGAAGAAGGTGAATTAGTTATTGGCAGTAATGTTCATCTGGTGCAATTTTGTGTAATTATGGCTTTTGGTGGAGTTCATATTTCGGATTTCTGTACACTAAGTGCTGGTACAAAAATTTATTCACTTACAAATCTTCCTTATGATCCAAAAGATCGATCACGTGTTGTTTCAATTATGCCATATGAACAGGCACCTTTTCTTTGTTCACCGGTTGTTTTTGAAGAGAATGTATGGTTTGGACTTAATTGCATTATTATGCCTCATACACATCTTAAAAAAAATTCATTCATTGTAAGTAACTCTCTGGTAATGGGAGAATTCCCCGAAAATTCATACATAGGTGGTCAACCAGCAAAGAGGATTAAAAACAGGTATTCGATTTGAAACAAAAAAAAATAGGACTTTATTTAGCTACTGAACCTTTTCATGGTGGGACTTACCAATATACACTTTCCATTATAAAAGCACTTGCATCGTTCAATCCTGCAGAATTTTTAATAACTGTTTTCTATCACGAAAGTGAATGGGAAAAAATCCTTCCTCAAAATTTTCTAAAAGTTAAAATAGATCGTTCTTTAATTAGAAAAGTACTGAGCAATCTTTACAAGAAGATTGATAGAACAATTAACGGGTACAGAAGATTTTCAGAATTTTTTAACCCTGCTGTTACAAAAATGAACGAGAGTGATTGTGATATAATTATTTTTCCAAATCAGGATGCTCAGTCTTACCAGGTGAAAAAGAAATCGCTTGTATCAATTCACGATTTGATGCACAGGTATGAACCCCACTTTGAAGAATATGGAAATGGCGTTTATAAAATTAGGGAAAGGCATTATAAAAACATTTGTAAATATTCAGCTGGGGTTTTGGTTGATTCGGAAACTGGTAAACGACACGTAATTGAATCATATAGTAAAAACCCTGATGAAGTTTTTGTTTTGAAATTCGTTCCACCATATTATTTACTTGAAGCAAGAGAAGTAGATGTTTGTACAAAATTTGATTTGCCAGAAGATTTTATTTTTTATCCCGCACAGTTCTGGCAGCATAAAAATCACGAAAATCTTGTTAAAGCGATAAAAATATTAAAAGACAAAGGAAAAATTATAAATCTTGTTTTAGTTGGTTCAAGAAAAAACTATTATAAAAAAATAATTAAACTTATTAAAGAATTTGAACTTCAAACACAGATTCTAGTACTCGGTTATGTAACAAACGATGAAATTTATTCTCTTTATAAAAAGGCAAAAGCTTTGGTTTTTGTCTCTTTGATAGGTCCTACAAACATTCCACCTGTTGAAGCCATGCTTGTTGGATGTCCGGTAATTTGTTCTAATAAATATGCAATGCCTAAGCAGGTTGGTGATGCAGCTTTACTGGTTGATCCGATGAATCCTGAAGATATCGCCGAGAAAATTGAATCTTTAATAAATAATGAATCTTTGCAGAGAGAATTGAAAGAAAAAGGAATTCAAAAATCAAATTCTTATACTCAGAACGATTTTAATAATTGTTTTATGAAAATTATAAATTCTTTAATAGAGTAGTAAATTTTGGAATTTAGTACTAAACTAAAAATTTATTACGTTTTATTATTCCTCTATTCGTTCATATTCTCAGATTTAACGAATATGATTTTTTTAAAGATAGGTCCTGTAGTAATATACTTTATTGATTTGATTTACTTATTGGTAATTTATTCTACATTTTATTTCTTTAAAAAGAAATTTTATACTCGTTTAGATACACCTGGAATAATTTATTTGTTTTTTCTGGGTTGGTTGATATATGAAGTTATAAGAGGATTTCCGATATTTGGATTTAGAAGCATTGGTGAAGCAAGATACATTGCTTCACTTTTTTTATGCTTTATTCCTCCTTATCTATTTTGGGATTCAGAACAGGACAATTTTGAAAAAATTTATGAAGTACTTGAAAAAACAATAATTATTTCTGGTCTTGCCGGATTGATTATGTTTATTATTGAGTTTATTAACGGAGGAAGATTTTTCATTAGTTCAGTTAATGTTGAAAGTCTATCCGGATTTGAAGATGCTCGAGGAATAAGGTATTTAGATGTATATCATATTTTTAATATGCTAATACTGGCTGTATTTCTTTATTTAAAGATGGCATTGAATGAGTTATATGAAAGAAAAAATATAATTCTGATAGTAAGTTTAGTATTAGCAACATTAATAACTCAGGGGAGAACGTCAATTATCGCTATTGCTATCAGTTTTCTGATTTTATTGTTGTTGCAAAAAAATTTTAATTTACTTTTTAAAATTGCATTATATGCTTTATTAATTTTTATCGCTTTCCTGATTTTGTTCCCTGAAACAGCATCCAGTATGATTTTGATTTTTGGTGATTCATTTAAATTATTCCAGCCTGCCGATGATATTACAGGTACAACTTTTTGGCGATGGGCTGTAAATATTGCTGCATTAGAACAAGCGTTTCAGACTTTTTGGTTGGGACAAGCTTATGGAGGATATTTTGCTTTTGAAGTACCTTTAATTTCTCATGAAGTTATTGAATTTCCTCCTCATAATATGTACATTATGATTTTTCTAAAAGCCGGAATTATTGGTCTTATAATTATGTTGATATTTCTGTTAGTTTCAATTTTCAATGTAATTAAAAAGTTTTTTGAGAGTATAACTAACTCAAAAGAAAATTTAGTTTATTCTATCTTGGTTGTAATTTTTATTTCACAAATATTTTTTGCTTTTGCGTATGGCTTTGTTCAACCATTTGGACTTTATATTGGTTTCACATTCTTATTTAGTAAAAATAAAGAAGTTCCCTTTTCTTAATTTTATAAACGTGTTCCGTTTTTATTCTATTAAATTATTTAATATATGAGCGTTGATTTTTCTATAATCACTCCAAGTTACAATATGCTTGATTACCTGAAACGTTGTCATGCTTCTATTATGGATCAGGGAGTAAATGTTGAACATATTGTTATTGATGGCGGTTCAACTGATGGTACTGTTGAGTGGCTTAAAGAACAAAAAGATTTGATTTTTATAAGTGAAAAAGATGATGGAATGTACGACGCAATTAATAAGGGATTGAATCTTTCTAAAGGTGAAAATGTTGCTTACCTTAATTGCGATGAACAATATTTACCTGGTACATTAAAATTTGTTAAAAAGTATTTTGAAAGTAATCCTATAGTAGATGTAATTTTCGGCAACTTTCTGGTGATTAATTCTAATGGAGAATTAATTGCTTATAGAAAATCTCATCAACCTTATAAATTGTTGCTGTTATCTTCTTACCTGTATGTATTTACTTGTACTATGTTTTTTAAAAGAAAAATAATTGATGAAGATATTTATTTCGATACAAAATATAAATCTGTCAGTGACCTTGATTTTATTTTAAAAGTAATGGAAAAAGGATTTAAGGTAAAACATCTTCAAAAATACTTTTCTGCCTTTATACACAGAAATAATAATCTTATGTATTCAGAAAATTCTTTGAAAGAGACAAAGCAATATTTAAATGATAAATTAGGTTGGTTATATTATTTCTATCCTTTTGTAAATATTATCCGTCTTGTTCTTAAATTTTTTTCAGGAGCATATAGAGAGAAATCTCCTCTTAAATATGAAATATTTACATTAGGCAATACGAATTCGAGAAAAGAATTTGTAATTCAGAATCCAAATTTCAGAATGAGAAAAAGTTATTGATGAAAATTGGTTTAGATGCAAAGTGGCTATTTAGTGGAAATCCAAGCGGGAAAGTTGTCGTTACAAATCTTTTAAAATATCTAATTGAAATTAATGAACTACATCAGCTTTATATATTTCTAAAAAAAGGTGAAGAAAATTTATCTTTTCCTTTTCCGAAACGAAATGTTAAACTGATATATGTTTGGGGAAAAAATAATCAGCTTTCCAATCTTTTTGTTTTACCAAAACATATAAGAAGATTGAAACTTGATGTTTTTCTTTCATTTTATTTTTCTCCGTTATTTATCAATTGTAAAAAAGTAGTTTTTGTATTTGATGCAATATTTAAATCAAATCCTGAATATTTTACTCGTAAGGAATTATTCTATTTTTCAACGATCAAACCTCTTGCGCAAAAATCTGATTTGATTTTAACAATTTCTGAATCAGAAAAAAAGCGATTAATTCGATACGGTATTGGTACTCAAAAAAATGTTGATGTTATATATATGGGAGTAGAACCCAAATTTAGACCAATTGAAAAACATAATATTGATGAGGTTACAAGGGTTAAATTAAAATATAACTTGCCTGATAATTTCCTTTTATATGTAGGAAGGTTAAATGTACGAAAAAACATTCCAAACTTGTTGAAAGCAATTTCGATCTTAAAGAATGATTCTATTAAAATGGTTTTAGTCGGAAAATTTGATTGGAAGAATTTTAACTTGCCAGAAATATTAAAAGAACTTGAGATAGTAGATAAGGTAATTCTCTCGGGTTTTGTGGATGAAGGGGATTTACCAATTCTTTATTCTCTTGCAAAATTATTTTGTTTTGTCAGCTATGATGAAGGTTTTGGTTTACCTCCTCTTGAATCAATGGCATCTGGTATTCCGGTAATTGTAGCTAGTTCAGGTTCACTTCCTGAAGTTTGCGGAGATGCAGGTGTTTATTGTGATCCAGATAATCCAAATGATATTGCCGAAAAAATAAAAACTCTGCTTTCCGATCCAATTCTTTACAACGAAAAAAAGCAAAAGGGCCTAGATATTTCTCAAAATTTTAACTGGAAATCATCTTCTCAAAAGTTATTGAACTTATTTGAACAATTAAATCAAAATTAATCAAAATGCACATTGCAATTATTGGATCACGCGGCTATCCTTATGTTTATAGTGGCTATGAAACATTTGTTAAAGAATTAGCTGAAAGGCTGGTCAAACAAAATATCGGTGTTACGGTTTACTGCCACAGAAATCTCTTTCAAAACTTTCCTAAAAGTGTAAATGGAATTGAACTTGTTTATATTCCTACAATAGAAAAAAAATCTCTTAGTCAGTTTATTCATTCATTTCAATCAATAATTCACGCTTGTTTTTGTAATTATGATATAGTGCTTGTTGTTAATTCTGCCAATGGTCCATTTGGATTAATAACCAAATTGTTCAGGAAGAAAACTGCAATTAATGTCGATGGACTCGAGTGGTTGAGACCTAAGTGGAAAGGACTGGGTGCAAAGTACTTTTATTTCGCTTCCAAACTTTCAACAAAACTGTACGATTATGTTATTACCGACTCGTTTGAAATGGAGAAAATTTACAAAAAAGAATTCAATTCAACTTCTACTGTTATCGCATATGGTGCAAATATCAGATATTCGAGAAATTCGGGTTTAATTAGCCAATACGGTCTCGAAAAAGATAAGTATTACCTTATTATAGGAAGATTAATCCCGGATAACAATGTGAAATTAATGGTCGAAGAATTTGTAAGGTCAAAGACAAATAAAAAATTGGTAGTAGTTGGAGATGTTCCTTATAAGGATGCTTATGCTCAAAGTGTTAAAGCGATTAATGATGAAAGAATAGTTTTTACAGGATATGTCAAAGATCAGGAATTATTAGCCGAACTTTATCATAATTGTTTTGCTTATTTTCATGGACATGAGTTTGGAGGAACAAATCCGACTATGTTAAAAGCCCTTGCATATGGTTGTGCAATTATTGCTCTTGATACTGTATTTAATAGAGAAATGCTTGCTGGTGGAGAATATGGAGTATTTTTTACGAAAGAATACTGCAACTTAAAAACGGTAATTGAAGAGATTGAAAAGAATCCAGATAAGCCTGAACATATGAGAGTAATTTCAAGGGATAGAATTAAAAATAATTATACCTGGGAAAAAATTACCGAACAGTATATCGCTTTATTCAAAAGAATGATATCCGGAAAAAACGAATAGAACTTTAAGAAACAAATTATTTTTGATTTAAATCATTGAAAGCACTAAATAGTGCTTTTTTTTATAATAAATTTTTCTTTTTTAATAATAACTTTCTATTTTTGGTTAGTAAACAAAAGTAATTAATGCAATCGCATAGAAAATCGTTATTCTTTTTCAGAGTTTTTGCGGACTTAATCACAATTACACTGTGCTATGTTATTGCATATGTAATAAGTCAACCGCATTCTGGAAATGTCATTTTTTATAATGATGTCTTTGTTCTGTTTGTATTGCTTTTAGTGTGGTACATCTCATCAAGAATGTCAGGTTTATACGATGAATTCCGCTCCCGAAACTTTACTTTTGAATTAATTGCAGTTTTTAGAAATATTATTATCCAAACAATTACTATTGTTTTTCTTTTCTTTATTTTGAAGGAAGTTAAACAAACCAGGGAATTTGTTTTTGCTTTTTCAATCTATCTCATAATTTTTATACCACTTGAGAGATTTTTACTAAGAAAAGGACTTCACTTTTTAAGATTAAGAGGAAGAAATTTACGATTCTTACTTATTATAGGTGCCGGTGAAGTTGGCAGAAGTTTTTCAAAAACGATTACTGATAATCCAAGATTCGGTTATAGATTAGTTGGTTATCTGGATGATCAAATTAAAGAATCATTGAATGGAAAGTATCTTGGACCAATTGATTTATTGGAACAGGTGATTCAAAATAACGTTATTGATGATATTATTGTAGCTTTACCCACTTATGCTTCTGGAAAGATAGACACAATTATTAAAACCTGCGAGAAATATCCAATTCGTGTTAAAATAATCCCCGAATATTTTCGCTATACATATGATCACCTTGAGATTTCAATGTTTGATCGTTTTCCTGTCATCTCCGTTAGACGTGACAAACTTAATGAATTTTATTGGAGATTTTCAAAGCGAGCATTTGATATATTTTTTTCAGGAATTTTGTTTTTGCTGGTGTTCTGGTGGTTGTGGCCTTTAATTGCTATTGCAGTTAAACTAAGTTCTCCCGGTCCGGTCTTCTTTAGGCAAGAAAGATGGGGTAAAGACCTTGAGATGATTAATTGTTATAAATTTAGGACTATGATAAATGGCAATAACGATTATGATGAAAATGGTAAGTTCAGGCAGGCATCCAAAGACGATCCAAGAATAACAAAAATTGGAAGCTTTTTAAGAAAATCAAGTCTTGATGAATTACCACAATTTTGGAATGTTTTAATTGGTGAAATGTCAATAGTTGGACCTCGTCCACATCCAAAATTATTAAGTGTCGAATCTAAAGAAAAAATTCATCGTTATATGCAAAGACATATAGTGAAACCGGGAATTACAGGCTGGGCTCAGGTTAACGGTTTTAGAGGAGAAACGAAAGACCCCATCCTTATGCAAAAAAGAATTGACTTCGATTTATGGTATATTGAAAACTGGTCATTCGGTCTTGATATTCAGATTATTTTTATGACAGTCTGGAAAATGATAAAAGGCGACCCAAACGCTTATTGATTCTTTCTAATTAGAAAAAATTTTTATGAAGATTATTAAAATTTCAATATTTATTGTAATGTACTGTGCTACAACCTTTTCACAGGTTGTTTTTCAAAAATTGTATTCAGATGAATATGCTTTCCTTAGTCGTATTAGTCAAAAAGGTATAATTGTTTTTGAAGATGATATGAAACCGCTTTCAAGAAAATATATTGCAGAAAAACTTGTTGAATTAAAAAATAACGATTCACTACTGACTTCACTTGAAAAAGAAGAACTTAGATTTTTTCTGAAAGATTATTATTCTGAAATTTATACTAATGACAGTACAGAAGCACCTTTAGTGTTTTGCAGAAATGATGAAGTCGGAAGAATTAGATTTCTTTCATTTAATAATGAACTTTTTAAAATAAACATATCACCAATTCTTGGTTTTGTTGCTGGCAGCAAGTCTAATAACAAAAAGTCGCATTTGTGGAACGGTCTGGGTTTATATGGTTACTTATCCGATTGGATTGGTTTTAGTTTTGATTTTCGAGACAATTCTGAAAATGGTGATGGTATAGACAGAACAAAGAAATTCTCATCTGAACAGGGAGCCTTAATTATAGATAAAGAAAAGAAAATTGAGTATAGTAAGGTTCAGACTTCAATCTCGTTTAGCTGGTCTTGGGGGAATTTTTCGCTCGCAAAAGATAATCTTGAAATTGGATATGGAGAATCAGGCAAAATAATTCTTTCACAAAAAGCTCCTACTTTTCCTTTTATTAGATTAACCATACAACCTGTTGATTGGTTTAGATTTAATTACGTTCATGCCTGGCTTAATTCAGATGTAATTGATTCTAATGAGACTTATAAAACATCATATCCACGTCAGAGTTATAGTGAAAGAATTACTTACCGAAATAAATATTATGCTATGCATTCTTTCTCTTTTACTCCATTAAAGGGTCTCGATATTATGCTTGGTGAGTCGATTATCTACAGTGATAAATTAGAAATATCTTACCTGATGCCTTTAATGTTTTTCAGATTGGCGGATCATTATCTAAGTAATCTTAATAATAGTGCAGGAGGCAATTCTCAGTTCTTTTTTAATGTAAGTTCACGAAATCATTTTAAAAACACTCATCTCTTTGGTTCACTTTTTATTGATGAAATTACGATGGAAGGTTTAGGTGATTCAAAAAAGGAGCGTAATCAATTTGGTTTTACAATCGGTGGTTCTGTGGTTGATTTTCTAACTGATAATATTGAGATTAAAACTGAATACACTAAAATTTATCCTTTCGTTTATACTCATTATATCCAGACTCAGACTTACGAAAATTCTTCATATATAATGGGACACTGGATTGGTCATAATGCTGATTTATTGTATGGTGAATTAAATTACAGATTCATTAGAGGTTTAAAAATAAAATTGTGGGGAGAGTTAATAAGGAAAGGAAGTGAAGGAGTAGTAGAACAACAATATACACAGCCTCAGCCGCCGTTTCTTTTTGGATTAAGAACCAAATATCGTTTTCTTGGTTTAGACCTTAAGTATCAGTTAATTCACGAATTAAACTTTGTATTTAATTATTGTTCAACAAAAATTTCGAAACAACAAACAGATAATTCTTATGATGACTATGATTATTCGGAATTTTCTATTGGTATTTATTATGGTTTATAAATTAATATGAAAAAAATAATTAGTGTCGTTGGAGCAAGACCAAATTTTATGAAGGTTGCTCCTGTTCACAAAGAATTTCTTAAGTATAGCAAAATTATCAAACATTTGATTTGTCACACTGGGCAGCATTATGATGAGTCAATGTCAAAAATATTCTTTAAAGATTTAAAATTACCTGAACCCGATTTTTACCTTGGTGTAGGAAGCGGAAGCCATGCTGAACAAACAGCAAGAATAATGATTGAGTTTGAAAAAATTCTCATTAATGAAAAACCAGATGCAATTATAGTAGTTGGCGATGTAAATTCTACCATTGCTTGCAGCTTGGTCGCTTCAAAAATGAATATAAAAATTGCTCATATAGAAGCAGGATTAAGAAGCTTTGACAAAACTATGCCTGAAGAGATAAATAGAATTTTGACTGATTCAATTTCGGATTTTCTTTTTGTAACAGAAAAATCAGGATTGGAAAATCTGAAACGTGAAGGTGTTAGTGAAGAAAAAATCTTTTTTACCGGTAATGTAATGATTGATAGCTTAATAAGTTTTTTACCAGATACTGAACAGAGCAATGTTTTACAAGAATTAAACCTTGAATCGCAAAATTATATACTTGTGACTTTGCATCGTCCTTCAAATGTCGATTCAATTGTTCAACTTGAAAAACTTTTTAAGCTGCTTATTAAATTATCTTCAAAAAACAAAATTGTTTTTCCTGCTCATCCACGAACAAAGAAAAATCTTTACAATCTTATAAGTGATGTACAGGGGATAAAAAATTTAATAATTACTGAACCGCTTGGCTATATTGATTTTCTTTCATTGATTAAAAATGCTAAATTGATTCTAACAGATAGTGGTGGAATTCAAGAAGAATCAACATATCTTGGGGTACAATGTCTAACACTAAGAGACTCAACTGAAAGACCGGTTACTGTAGAAATTGGTACAAATCAGCTTATTGGGAACAATCTTGAATATGCAGAAAAAGAATCATTTGATATAATGAATGGGAAAAAGAAGGTTAGTAAAGTTCCTGATTTATGGGATGGAAAATCTGCTGAGCGAATTGTGAATATTCTTGTAAATGCGTTAAAAAAATGAAAGTATTAAAAAATAACGTTTTGTTCGAAAATCAAAATTCAATTTTAGGAATCTCAATTTCTTCATTTTTGCATTTATTACTATTTGGTATTTTTATTTTGTTTTCTGAATTTCCTTCATTCAATTCAGGAAGAGGCGGTGGTTTCTTAGAAATTTCTTCTTACTCTGGTGGTGAAGGGAATAATATAAACATTAGTTCGAATGAAATTTCACAAACAGATGCTAAAGAAATTCATGAAAAAATAAAAACTGACATATCAGAAGAAAAAATTGTATCCGGAGAGAAGCAGTCATCAAATAATAGTGGAGAAATTAGTTTGGGAACAGGGAATACAGCCTCTTCAGGAAGCGGCACAGGCTATGGAGGCTTATTTGCAAACGCAGATACAACGGGTTTAAAAAATTATTATTCTGAAACGACACTTAATGTTAGAATCAGATATCCGCAGGGGTGGAGTCTTATTGATCAAAATGTAAAGAAAAAATTGGATGGAGTAACTTTTTGGGGAATCCAGATTGGTAACAATCCTCCTCCTTATATTCATCTTGAAGTGAAAGATAAATATTATTTCAGGGCATCAAATTTCAAATATAAAACTGAAATGAAAAACTGTATAGCTTATTTCAATGATCCTGAAGAAATGGAAGGCACTTATAATCAGGTTGTTTATTTAAGAACAGAAACTACTGAAGATTATTCAATCAAACTAATAATGACCGGTAAAGAAGCTTTCTATCAATATCAACCAATATTCTTCGGAATGATTAGAACATTTAAGTTTGGTTCAAATTTATTAAACTGGTGAAAGGTTAATTATGAAAAAACTGTTTTATTTTATATCAATGATTCTATTGTTTTTGATTAATGTTCGAGCTCAGAATTTTGAAGGCGAAATAAAAATGACTGTTACATCTGGGATTGATAAAGCTGACTTAACTTTTTTTATTAAAAATAATAATTCTAAAATTTCTGTTGATTCTCCTGAAGGGAAAGTTGATATTATTTTTGATAAAATCAATAATAAATTGTATATGGTTATGAGTATGCAAAAAATGTATATGGAATTTCCTTTAGAGGATCTTAAGGAGACTTATCAAATTGATTCATTAGAAAATGACAATAAAAATATATTACCGCTCAAAACAGGTAAAACAAAATTAATAGCTGGTTATGAATGTGAAGAATTCTTTTTTGAAGATACTGATGAGAAAATAACGCTTTGGATTTCGAAAGAAAATATTCCGTTTTTTGGATTTGGTAATCCAATGGGAACTGATAAGAAAGGGAAAAAATATGAGCAACTATTTTCTCTTTTTCAGGGATTTCCGATGGAGGTTATTAGCATTTCGTCTAATGATTCGCTTGAAATGAAAATGGAGGTTACTACCGTTATGAAAAAGACAATAAATGATTCTGAATTTTCAATCCCTTCTGGTTTTATAAAGTTTGATATGCCAAATCTCGATCTGAATAAAAAATAAGATAGAATTTTTACTTTAAAAAAGATTGTTTTTGTAAGATTTTTCAATTATTTTAGTAATCCTTAATAAAAAAGTTTCGTCATTAATAGGATTTTAATTGTGAAAAAAGAAAAATTGACAAGATTTGTAAAAAAAGAAGAAGCTGAAAGCAAGTGGTTATTAGTTGATGCAACCGATCAAACCCTTGGAAGACTTGCGTCAAAAATTGCAAGAATGATTAGGGGAAAAGAGAAACCAACCTTTACTCCTAACACAGATACAGGTGATAATGTTGTTGTAATCAATGCAGAAAAAATTAAACTGACCGGTAAAAGACCAACATTAAAAACATACATTCACCATTCTGGTTACCCAGGTGGTTTGAAAGAAAAATCCTTTGTGGAATTAATGAAGACTCGTCCGGAATTCATTATTAGGAATGCAGTTAAAGGGATGTTACCTAAAACCCGTCTTGGAGATAAACTAATTAAAAAATTAAAGGTCTATAAAGGTGATGGACATCCTCATAAAGCACAAAAACCAGAAAGCATTAGTTTATAACGGAGATTAAATGAACGATCAAATTTATATTGGAAGAAGAAAAACATCTGTTGCAAGAGTAATTTTAAGAAATGGAAATGGAAAAGTTCAAGTTAATGGCAGAGATATAGAAGTTGCTTTTCCGCAGGAAGTTAGTAGGGAAGACATTTTAAAACCTTTTATTGTAACTGAAACATCCGGGAAATATGATGTTTTAATTAATGTTGTTGGTGGAGGGCTTACAGGACAAGCACAAGCTATCAGACTTGGAATTGCACGTGCGCTTGAAAATATTAATCCTGATTTCAGAGCCAAACTTAAAAAGGAAGGTTTTCTTACAAGAGATTCAAGGATGGTTGAACGTAAAAAATACGGTCGTCCAAAAGCTCGTAAGAGATTCCAATTTTCAAAGAGATAATTTTTTTATTTATTTATTAACCATACTTTCTGATTCGTCTCCTGTGTCTGTTATTACAGATGAAAGACGAAATTGATGAGAGTAGAAGAAAAACAGGAGTAACAATGAAAATTGATTTAACCCAACTAGTTGAAGCTGGTGCTCACTTTGGTCACCTGACACGTCGATGGAATCCCAAAATGAAACCTTACATTTTTATGGAAAAAAATGGGATTCATATTATTGATTTAAAGAAAACACAACAATCCATAATCGTGGCAGCAGAAAATTTAAGAAATCTTGTTGCTGAAGGTAAGACTGTCTTGTTTGTAGGAACAAAAAACCAGGCAAAGAATATTATTGAAATGGAAGCACGTCGCTGCGAACAGTACTGGGTTACCGAAAGATGGCTTGGTGGTATGTTAACAAATTATTCTACAATTCGGAAAAGTGTAAAACGTCTTCATAACATTGAAAAGCAAGAGAATGACGGAACTTTTGATATGATTACCAAAAAAGAACGTCTTTTCCTTTCGAGGGAAAAAGATAAATTAAAAAAAGTTCTTGAAGGTATTGAACATATGAGTAAAATCCCCGGTGCAATTTTTATAGTCGACATTAAGAAAGAAGCAATCGCAGTACAGGAAGCAAAAAGATTAAATATTCCTGTCTTTGCTATTGTCGATACTAATTGCGATCCGGATCCTATTGATTATATAATCCCTGCTAATGATGACGCTGTAAAAACGATTGAACTGATCGCAAAAGTTATGGCAGATGCTGTAATTGAAGGTAATGCAAAAGCCATTGAATTAAAAGCTGAGGACGCTGCAGCTCCGGAAAAAGAGAAAAAAGTTAAAGAATTAGAAAACACAGAAAAAGAATAAGAGAGGATTTTAATTTATGAACATAACTGCTGCTCAAGTAAATGAGTTGAGGCAAAAAACTGGTGCCGGTATGATGGATTGTAAGAAAGCTCTTACTGAATCTAACGGTGATATAGAAAAAGCAATTGAATATCTCAGAAAAAAAGGCGCTTCTGTTGCTGTTAAAAGAGCTGATAAAGCTGCTAATGAAGGTGTTGTTCTTACTAAAGTGTCTAACGACAAGCGCACAGCTTTTATACTAGAAATTAACTGCGAAACCGATTTCGTAGCTAATAGTGATGATTTCTTATCCTTTGCAAATTTCACAATTAATTTGCTTGAAGAGAAAAAATATGATTCAGTTCCGACCCTTCTTGCAGATGAAAACTTGAAAAATAGATACGAAGAATTGCTTGGTAAAGTTGGAGAAAAAATAGTTATTTCAAGACTTGCAAATTTAAGCTCAACTAACGGGTTTATTGTGGATTATATTCATCCAGGTTCAAAATTAGGCGTCCTGGTAAGCTTTGATAATCTTGATTCATCTCTTTTTAATTCTTTTTATCAAATTGCAAAAGACGTTGCAATGCAGGTTGCTGCCATGAAACCAATTGCAGTTTCAAGAGAAAATGTCTCGAAAGAGATTATCGAAAAAGAAATGGATATTTATATGGAAATTGCCCGCAAAGAAGGTAAACCAGAAAATATTCTTCAGAAGATTGCTCAGGGTAAAATGAATAAATTTTACCAGGAAAATTGTCTGACCGAACAGGTTTATATTAAAGACAATTCTAAAACTCTGACAGACCTTATTAAAGAGTTTAATGCGAAGAATTCTTCACAAACAAAAATTAATTCATTCCTCCGATTTCATATAGGAGATGAAAAAAAATAAATTTGTTAAAAGGTCTTAATTTTATTAAGACCTTTTTTGTTTTAAATACAAACTTTTTCTGAGGAAATAATGAAATTAAAATATAAAAGAATTTTAGTTAAACTAAGTGGTGAATCCCTAATGGGAAAAAAGGGCTATGGAATAGATCCTAAAATCCTCGATTTTTTTGCTAATGAATTAAAAACTGTCCATGAAGCAAAATGTGAAATTGGAATTGTTATTGGGGGGGGTAACATTTTTAGAGGATTAAATGCTGAAACATCAGGAATTGATCGCGTAACAGGAGACCAGATGGGAATGCTTGCAACAATGATTAACTCACTTGCCCTTCAAAATGCCCTTGAAAAAAAAGGTGTTTTTACACGATTAATGAGTGCAATTCAAATGGAACAGGTTGCTGAACCTTATATCAGGAGAAGGGCAATTCGTCATTTAGAAAAAGGAAGAGTTGTTATTTTTGGTGCTGGAACAGGTCATCCTTATTTCAGTACCGATACTGCAGCTTCACTTCGTGCTGTTGAAATTGAAGCTGATGTAATAATTAAAGGTACTCGAGTTGATGGTATTTTTGATTCAGATCCTGAAAAAAATCCTAAAGCGTCTAAATATTCTGCTATTAGTTATTATGATATTTTGCAAAAAAATTTACGTGTTATGGATTTAACAGCCGTTAGTCTTTGCCAGGAAAATAATCTTCCTATGATTGTTTTCAATATGGATGTGCCTGGAAATTTACTTTCAGTTGTTTCTGGTAAAAAAGTCGGGACTACTGTAAGTCGTTAATTTTTGCCTTTATGTTAATTGTAGATATAAAAAACATTTAATTAATTTTGCACAAGTAATTTTCATAAATATTGAGGAAATAATGGAAACGATCCTTAAAGACTGTAAATCAAGAATGGATAAATCTCTTGAAGCATTAAGAAACGAATTGATGAAAATCAGAACTGGAAAAGCTACAACTGCACTTCTGGATGCGATTAAGGTTGACTATTATGGCAATCCTACACCATTAAAACAGGTAGCAAATGTTACTGTGCTTGATGCCCATACTTTGTCAATTACTCCGTGGGATAAATCGGTAATTCAAGCAATTGATAAGGCTATTCTTGCATCAGAACTTGGATTAAATCCTATCAGCGATGGGACAAACTTAAAGGTTCCTATTCCCCCTTTAACTGAAGAAAGAAGAAAAGATTTTGTTAAGCTTGTAAAAAAATTTGGAGAAGAATCAAAAATTTCGATTAGGAATATCAGACGGGATGCCAATGAACATCTGAAAAAAGCTCAAAAAGATAAAAAATTAACTGAAGACGAATTAAAACAAGCTGAAGAGAAAACTCAGAAATTGACTGATGAACATATCAAGTTAGTTGATGAGATTCTTAAAAATAAAGAAAAAGAGATTATGGAAGTTTAATTGCTTATTTAGTAATCTTACCTAGTAAGCCCAGCTTCTTTTAGTTGGGTTTACTGTTTTAAAATCAAGCAAATCTTTTTGGATATTCTACTCCTGTAAATTAATTTTTAATATGAAATATTTTTCAATCTCTACAATTAAAAATTGGATTTTTATAAGGAAAATAGTTTTCTTTGTTGGAGGATTGACTATGTTTCTGTTGGGGTGTGTTCTTTACGGAGTGATTCTCAACTTAAGAGTCAAATCTTTAAGTGAAGAAATGAATAATAAAGGCATTACTAAATTTGGTGAAGCAAAAATTGAAATTATTCGTTCAAAATATGAATTGTATCTATATTCAGATACTACTCTTGTTAAAACTTATAAAGCTGTGTTTGGCAGGAATTCACAACCCAAGAGTGCTAATCATGATAAAGCAACTCCAATAGGTGAATACACTATTTGTTCAATTGATACGCTTAATCAGTACAATAAATTTCTGCGCATAAATTATCCCAATCTTAATGACGCTGCAGATGGATTAAGGAAAGGAGTTATTTCTCAAAAAGAATATGACAGGATTCGTTTTGAATTTTATTATGGAACGTGTGTAAATTCCAAAACTGCTTTAGGTGGAGGAATTGGTGTTCACGGAATTGGTAAATTAAATTTTATTTTTAAAAATCTTCCATTTGTCTATAACTGGACTGATGGTTCAATTGCGGTAAGTGATGAAAGTATTAATGAAATATATTCAGTTGTTAAAATTGGAACTAAAGTTAGTATTAAAAGATAAAGCAATTTTTATTCTCTTAATTTTATTTATTCTATCAGGTTGTGGAGAAAAAAAAGATGTTCCTGAAAAGAGGAATTCTCTAACAGATTTTCCCCCTGTAGAATTACAAAAAGAACTTAATAAGCAGACCAAGAAAAATTACGGATTTATAATCTCATCCCGCTTTATAAATGATACATCAAACATAATTGCAGCAGGTGAAGAAATATCTACAAAAGAAGATTGGGGGATTAGGTTCGACTTTTATAAATTAGTATCATTAAAAGCTAAATTAATTTTTTCAACTTCACTGCTCGAGGGTTCTTTGAATGATGCTATAATTAAACCAGTTAAATTAGCTGGTCATAAGGCTGATTTACTTCTTTATCACTCCGGTGATTACTTTCTTGGAACTCAAGGTGGTGAAATTTTTACTTATTTAATAGATGCTGAAAGTAAAAAGATTTATTATTCTCATCTTGCAATTTTGCATCATAAACCCGTTTCACTATTTATATCTAATAATGTTAAAAATGAGGAAATTCGACAATATATAATTAATTTGTTCAAAGTAGATTACCCCAATTTAAAGATAGTTTCGGAAGATATTAAGCTGCCTTACTGATTGAGAAATTTTTTTTACATATTGTTAGTCTTAATCTGTATCAATCAGGTTTCATTTGCTCAGGACTATGATAAATATGAATTAGCAAAAATTAATTTTGTAGGTAATAATTATTTTTCTTCATCTACTCTTAGCGATGTTATTTTTTTAAAAGAATCACCCGCATGGTTATGGAAATTTTTGAATTCTATTTCATCAAGTATTGGAAAAGAACCAATTTATTTTGATAGTCTAATAATTCGTGATGATCTTAGAGCTTTAAATGATTACTATAATAATAATGGATTTTTTAAGAGTAAGGTTTCATACTTTTATGAAATTGATACTTCTAAAAAAGAAGTGACTTTAACTTATCAAATACAGGAGGGATATTTTTCTACTTATAGAAAAATTGATTTGTTAGGTTTAAATAATCTCCCCTCTGAATACAAGAGTGAAATAAAAAATATGTTATCGATTGATTCGACTAAAAGATTTCAACAGTCTACGGTTAGTGAAAACATAAATGGCATAATTAACTATTTACAGAATAACGGATATATGTTAGGTAAATTCGATAGCACAGTAGTTTATCGGGATACTATTAATTACAAAGCAGATTTAGAAATTTATTTTAATGCAAATAACAAGTATGCAATTAGCAGTATTTTTGTTGAGAAATCAGGAGAAGGAAGTCCAAGTGTTGAAAGTGATCTGTTAGTTGATATTGTCGGAATAAAAAAAGGTGATCTCTATAGTCTTGAAAAACATAGACAAAGTCAGGTTCGACTTTTCAGAACGGGACTTTTCAATTCAATTTCTGTACTTCCATCTGTACAGGACACAATCGGTAATTGGGTTCCATTAAAAATTAGCGGAAATATAGGCGCAATGAATGAACTCGCTCCAGAGATTATTATGAATAATCAGCAGAACACTTTTAATCTTGGTTTTGGGTTAAGTTTTGCACGAAAAAATTTTCTTGGTGATGCCAGGAAGCTAACACTAAATGGTTCATTTGGTCTTGAAGATTTTTTCCAGGTTAACTTTGGCAGATTATTTAAAAATTTCTCTATTAATGACACCTCACTTATTGGTTATGTTGAAACAAGAATGCGAATTGAACAACCATACTTTCTAAACAAACCAATTTTCGGAATACTCGAAGGGTATTTCAACATTACTAAAGAAAATTTACTTAGAAGCAGAGTTTATGGTGCTAAACTTAGTTTTGAATTTGAAATGCCTTCATACACTTTTATTAGTTTTCTAACGACCTATTACAACCTTGAAGTGGTTGATGTAAATGTCGATCTTTCAAGAACTGGTCTTGCGGCATACTCTAAGAACTTCCAGTTAAATAGTACTTTGTCAGTCATTGGAGCAGACATACGATCATCAAAAGTTGATAATCCATTATTTCCTTCAACAGGACATAATTTATCAGTAATTATTGAAGAAGCGAATTTTTTCCCCTTTCTTATGTCAAAGATTTTCAATTATAAATATAATCGTACATCTTTTTATAAATCTCTATTTACTTTTTCGTGGTATGCATTATCAAATAAAAGAAAAACTTCTGTATTTGCATTAAAATTTAAAACCGGTTACATACAGGCATATTCAGGCGGCAACGCAAATATTCCAGAGACAAGGAAATTTTTTTCTGGTGGCAGCAATTCAATAAGAGGATGGAGAGCAAGGGAATTAAGACCGGAGACATACTCTTATTTTGTCACAATTCCGGTTGTGAATCTTGGAGGTGATTTTCTGCTTGAAGGTTCTCTGGAATTTAGAAGAAGATTTTCAGAATCAATGGGTTTTGCTCTCTTTGTCGATTATGGCAATACCTTTTCCGGTTATAAAGATTTTCGCTTTGAAAGGGTAACTGTAGCTGCTGGAACAGGGTTGCGATACTATACCGACTTTGCTCCTTTCAGAATTGATTTTGGATTTAAGACATATGATCCATACGTTAAGAAGGATATATTTAAACGTCGTCTTATTGATATAATGGAATTTCACTTTGGAATAGGAGAAGCATTTTAATTTCCTTTGTCCTATCCCTCTAATATCCGTATTTTTGTAAACCAATTTTTGGATATTTTATGATCACAAGCATGACCGGTTATGGGAAAACCACATCTTCTTTTGATGGTTTTTCTTTTGAAGTTGAAGCGAAAAGTGTTAACAACCGCTATCTCGAAATTTCGTTAAAACTTCCAGCTTCAATTCAAAACAAAGAATTTGAATTGAAGGAATTCATTAAAAATAAAGTTAAGCGAGGGAAGATATATATTAGTCTTGGAATCAAATCATTAAATGGTAATGAGTTGTTGCTTAATCTTAATAGCGATAAATTAAATGAAATAATCTCGCTGTTAAAAAAGATCAAAGGTAAGATCAAATCCAGAGAAACAATTAAGTTGGAACACATTCTTAATTTCAGAGATTTGTTTACACCTGAACTGGTCGAGATAAGTGAAAACCATTTTAGCACTTTAAAAGCCACCATTGGTGAAGCTATTGACGCTATGAATATTATGAGGAAGAATGAAGGAAAACAACTTTGTAATGATCTTCTGAACCGTATTAACTTAATTGAAGAAAATTTAAAAAAGATAGAAGACCTGAACAGAACCGAGATTGAAATTTATTTCGGAAAATTAAAAGAAAGAGCACGTGGCCTTGTAGAAAATATTATTGATTATTCAGACAGGCTTGAAATTGAACTTGCTTTAATTGCGGAACGTGCGGATGTTACAGAAGAATGTGTACGATTAAGAAGTCATTTAAAACATTTTCGTGATGCACTTAACGAAGATAATGAAATTGGAAGAAAATTAAATTTCCTTTGTCAGGAAATGCATCGTGAAGGCAATACAATAGCATCGAAATCTTTATCTTCTGATGTTACTTACAGGTCGATAGTAATACGTGAAGAAATAGAAAAAATAAGGGAACAAATTCAGAATATAGAATGATGAATTCGGTATATGGAAAAATACTTGTAATTTCTGCTCCAAGTGGAAGCGGAAAAACTACAATCCTGAAATCTGTTTTAAAAGAATTTCCGGGGATTGTTTATTCTATTTCAGCTACTACTAGGAGAAAAAGAGATTCTGAAGAGAATGGTGTCGACTATTTTTTTATTTCTGAAGAAGACTTTAAAAAAAAAATTGAAAATAATGAATTTGCAGAATGGCAAAAATTTTATGATTACTATTATGGTACATTAAAAAAATTTCTTGAAGAAAACATCACCAAAGGTAAAAGTGTGTTGCTAGAACTTGATGTAAAAGGTGCGTTATCAATTAAAAAGAATTATCCGTCTGCAGCTTTAATTTATATTGTCCCTCCAAGCTGGGAAGAGTTAATTAGAAGATTGAAAAATCGCAAAACTGAAAGTGAAGAAGATCTGCATAAAAGAATTGAGCGTGCAAAAATGGAATTGAGTATGAAGGATAAATTTGATTATTTTGTAATGAATAATAACCTTAACGATGCAATAGAAGAATTGAAAAATTTAATAAAAAAAATAATTTAGGAGTAGAATAAAATGAATGGCTTACAACCAATTGATTTGCGTGAAATAGATAATGTAGCTGCAAATATTTATGAAGCTATTATTGCTTCAGCAAAAAGAGCAAGACAAATAAATGATGAAAGAAAATTAGATTATAATATGCTGGTATCAACTGTGCAAAACGCTGCACAGAGCGATGATGATGGTGAAGATTTTGATAACCCGCAGCAAATGAAAATTTCTTTAGAATTCGAAAAAAAACCAAAACCTCAAAATGCTGCTTTGCAGGAATTACTTAGTAAACAATTCGAATTCGAGTACAGAAATAAAGGTTGAGTGATTCAGCGATGCAGGATATATTAACCGGTAAGAAAATTATACTTGGCGTTACAGGCTGTATTTCAGCTTATAAATCCTGCTTAATTACAAGGGAGTTGATTAAAAGAGGAGCAGAAGTTAAAGTAGTTATGACTCCTTCTGCTCTTGAATTTATTACACCACTAACACTTTCAACACTTTCTCAAAATGAAGTAATTGTAAATACTTTTCCACCTTCCCAAAAAGATGGAACTAAACAATCAACCTGGCATATTGACCTTGCATTATGGGCAGATTTAATGTTGGTCGCACCTGCATCTGTTAATACAATCGCAAAACTTGCAAATGGATTCTGTGATAATGCGCTTACAACACTTGCAATTGCATTAAGAAAATCATTAATTGTTTGTCCGACCGCTGACGTTGATATGTACAAGAATTCTATTACACAAGAGAATATTTCAAAATTAAAATCTCATGAGGTTTTTATTCTTAAACCCGAAGCAGGTTTTCTTGCAAGTGGATTATCAGGAGAAGGAAGATTACCTACAATAGGGAAGATAATTGATTTTGTTGAAATGATTTTATCTGGAATAAAACCTGATTATTTAGGAAAAAAAATTCTTGTGACTGCAGGACCAACTTATGAAAACATCGATCCAGTAAGATTTATTGGTAATAGATCTTCCGGTAAGATGGGATTTAATATTGCAAAAGCAGCTTATCTAAGGGGCGCAAATGTTACTCTAATTACCGGTCCAACTAGTATAGAAGCATATCCTGAAATAAAAACTATAAAAGTTCGTTCTGCAAAAGAAATGTTTGAACATGTTGAATCAGAAGTAAAAAAACATGATGTGCTGATTATGTCTGCTGCAGTTGCTGATTTTACTCCTGTTTCTGTGTCAAATAAAAAAATTAAAAAAGAAGAAAACTTTAATTCAATTCAGTTACAACGAACACAGGATATTTTATCTGCTATAAAAAATAGAAGAATTTTCAAAGTGGGATTTGCACTAGAAACCGAAAATGAACTTGCAAATGCAACTAAAAAGTTAAAAGATAAAAAACTTGATTTGATAGTATTGAATTCACTTAATGATGAAAAGAGTGGTTTCGAATATGATTCAAATAAAATTACAATTATTAAATACGGAAAACCATCTTTATCTTACCCGCTCCAGACCAAGTTTCAAGCAGCCCATGTTATTTTATCTGAAGTTAATAAGCTCATAAAATGATTCAACAGGAAAAAGTAAAAGAAGTGCTTCTAGCTCAAAAAGAAATTTTTGGTGATGAACTATTTGAGTTGAAAGAGAAATTTATAGTGAAAGAAGAAAAAGTTAATTATTTATTTAAAGAAGACGTTCAAAAACCAGTAGAAGATTTTAACTTTTTTAATGCAGAATCTTTAACTGAATTGAATGATTTAATCTGTAATTGTCAGAAGTGTTCCTTAGGAAAAACAAGAAATAAATTTGTCTTTGGAGTTGGAAATCCTGATGCTGATGCCTTATTTGTCGGAGAGGGACCGGGAGCAGATGAAGATGCTCTTGGTGAACCTTTTGTTGGAAGAGCAGGGAAATTATTAACTGATATTTTAAAGGCTATAAAATTTTCACGTGATGAAGTTTATATTGCAAACATTGTAAAATGCAGACCTCCGGGTAATCGTACTCCATCACAGGATGAAATGGATAAGTGTTTACCTTATTTGGAGAAACAGATTGAGTTAATTAAACCAAAAGTAATTATGTGTCTTGGGGCAACAGCCGCAGCTGGTTTATTGAAGAAGAAAGATTCATTGACGAATATGAGACAAAAAGTTTTTGAATATAAAGGAATCAAGACACTAGTTACATATCATCCAGCAGCACTTTTAAGAAATCCAAACTGGAAGAGGGGTTGTTGGGAGGATGTAAAACTTTTTCGTAAAATGTATGATGAAATTGTGAAATAAAATGGCAAAGAAAAAAGTTCAAGAAAATATTTTAGATAAGTTATTACCTGCAGATGTAAAACCACCATCAGCCCCAGAAATTGAAATGAATGTGCTCGGAGCAATGTTAATTGAAAGAGAATCAGTTCCAAAGGCTATTGAACTTTTGCGTCCAGAAGATTTTTATTTGAAAGAACACCAAATAATTTTCAAGGCAATGCTTAATCTATTTCATTCAGGAGAACCTGTTGATACGGTTACTCTTTATGATGAATTGAAAAAGATGAATAAGTCCGAAGAAGTTGGTGGAGCAGTTTATATTAGTAAACTTTCACAAAACATCTCATCTGCTGCAAATATCGAATATCACGCAAAAATAATTCTCGAAAAGTCTATTCTGAGAGAGCTAATAAGTACTTCACACGATATTGCAAAAAATGCTTATGATGGAATTGATGATGCATTTGATATTCTTGATTCAGCTGAAAGAAAAATATTCGAAATTACTGAACAGCATCTGAAAAAATCTTACCAGGGTATGGATCGTGCAGTTCGTGAAGCAATGGAATATATTGATGCAATACATTCAACAGATTACAAAAAATTTGCAGTACCAACTGGTTTTTATGACCTTGATGAAATTTTAGGCGGTTTTCAGAAATCCGATTTAATCATTCTTGCAGCTCGTCCCTCGATGGGTAAGACTGCATTGGGTTTATCGGTTGCACGAAACGCTGCAGTTCAATATAAAATTCCCATTGCGTTTTTCAGTCTTGAAATGGCAACAATTCAACTAGTAATTAGATTAATTTGTGCCGAAGGAAGACTTGATGCCCACAAAGTGCGCACCGGAAAACTTCCAAGTGAAGAGGGAGTTAAACTTGGACGCATCGCTTCAAAATTAATTGAAGCGCCTGTTTATATTGATGATACTCCTGCACAAACTATACTTGAAATAAGAGCAAAAGCGAGAAGATTGAAAGCCGAGAAAAAAATCGGTATGATAATTATTGATTATCTCCAGCTTGTTCAAGGTCCCGCAAGTTCAGAAAGTCGTGAAAGAGAAATTGCTTTTATTTCAAGGTCTCTTAAAGCACTGGCAAAAGAACTTGAAATTCCAGTAATTGCACTCGCACAATTAAATCGAGCAGTAGAAGGACGAAGTGACAAACGTCCACAACTGGCAGACCTTCGCGAGTCAGGTTCTATTGAACAGGACGCAGATGTAGTTATGTTTATTAATCGTCCGGAATATTATGGAATTAAATCTTTCCCTGATGATAATACTTCAACCGAAGGAATTGCCGAAATAATAGTTGCAAAGCAACGTAATGGACCAGTAGGTGATGTAAGATTAAGGTTTATTAAAGAATATGCACGCTTCGAAAGTCTTGAACGCTTTAGAAGAATAGAAGAAGCAACTCCTTCAATTCAATTAGATGTATCTGAGGATATTATATGAAAAAATTTTTATTATTTATTATTGTCTTAGTAAATGTAACATTTGCACAAATATTTGATTCAACAGATATTGAAATTTGTAAATCAAAATATGAACTTGCTGTTAAAAAGGATTTATCTGGAAAACCAATTAATGAAGTTATTGCAGAAATTGGAAAGAGTTTTCTTAGTATTGATTATGAAGCTTTTGCTATTGAAAGAGATGGAGAAGAGCAACTTGTGATTCATCTCAGCGGACTTGATTGTACTACTTTTTTAGAAAATTGTCTGGTGCTTTCAAGGTGCATAAAGAAAGGTAAGACTTCATTTGATGATTATATGAATGAATTAACTTTTGTTCGTTATCGCGATGGCAAAATAGAACGCTATCCTTCACGTCTTCATTACTTTTCAGATTGGATTTACAACAATACTGCAAAAGGTTTGATTAAAGATATTAGCAAAGAAATTGGAGGAGAACCTATTAAGTTTAAAGTTGGATTCATGACAAAGAATCCTGATAAATATAAACATCTTCGTGAACAGCCAGAATTTATTCCAATAATTAAAAAACAGGAAGAAGAAATTAATTCACGTACTTACTATTACATTCCAAATAACAAAGTTGCACAATATGAAGACAAAATTCAAAACGGAGATTTGATTGCCATTACTACAAATCTTGAAGGACTTGATATTGGTCATGTTGGAATAGCTGTTAAAATGGATAATGGCAGAATTCATTTTATGCATGCTCCTCTTGTTGGTGCTAAAGTGCAAATTACTGAAGTTCCATTACCAGATTATCTTGCAAGAGTTAAGAAACACATAGGAATTATTGTTTTAAGACCACAGGAACCAAAGTAACTCTTATTAATTTATTTTTTTATTAGACTTTGAAGTGTTTTAATATTTATTAAATCCTCTTGTTGCTCTTTTCCCTTAGGAGTTTCAAGTATTTTTGGTATATGAAGCAGCTTCTTATCATTCATAATATTTTTGAATCCGACTTTACCTATAAAACCTTTGCCAATATGTTCATGTCTGTCGACTTTACTTCCTAATGGTTTTTTGCTATCGTTCATATGTAAGCATTTTAGCAAATTTAGACCAATTATTTCATCAAAATTTTTAATTACATTTTCATAATTATTCACAATATCATAACCTGCAGCAAAAATATGTGCTGTATCAACACAAACACATATACGAGTCTTATCTTCAACTTTCTCAATGATTTTCTTTAGTTGTTCAAATGTATGTCCAATTGAAGTGCCCTGTCCTGCAGTTGTTTCAAGCATACTTAAAACTGTTGAGCCAGGAGTTTTGAAATGAGCTATGTTAATAGATTCTGCTATTATTTCAATTCCAAATTCTTCTCCCTGTCCGCCATGAGATCCGGGATGAAAATTCAGATAAGGAATCCCCAATTGTTCACATCTTTTTATTTCATCAACAAAAGCAGTGCGGGATTTTTCTAAATTCTCTTGGTTGGGTGCACATAAATTAATGAGATAAGAGTCATGAGAGACAACAATTTTGATATTTGAAGATTTTAATTTTGTTTTAAAATTATTTATTTCGATTTCCGTCAAATCTTTTCCATGCCACTGATTATTATTTTTGGTAAAGATTTGAATTGCAGTAAATCCCAGTTTTTGAGAAGTTTCAATTGCTGATGACACTCCTCCTTTTACAAATGCATGTGCCCCAATAAGATGTTCCATTAAATATTTTCCTGTTTAATAATTTCTGAAATTGTTTCGTCTATTGAAGATTGCATAATTCCAAATGATTGCAGTTTTGTTGTATTCATTGAAACATCTGCTACTGAAGGAAAGTTCGGAATATCTGACATAGAAATACTGTTTAATAAATTTTTATTGAGATTAGCAATCTCACAAAGTTTTTCACCAAGCTCAAACCTTGAGATTCTTTCTCTGCCGCCAAAATTGACTATTATTGATTTTATATCCAAATTAAGCAATTCTCTAATTATTCTTGCACAATCAAATAAAGAAAGAGGTGTACGGTACTGATCATGAAAAAGATTTATACTTTCACCTTTTCTTAATTTTTTTAACATCTCATGAAAATGACATTTGGAATTATTTAATCCAACTCCATAAATCAATGAAGTTCTTAAAATTATAAAATTATCAAAGATACTTTTTATTTTTTCCTCTCCACGAAATTTAGTCTCGGCGTAGAGAGTAATGGGATTAATTCTTGCCTCTTCAGTCAACATCTGACCCTGTTTGCCATCATATACAAGGTCGGTTGAAGTGTAAATTAATCTTGATTTATACTCATCACAAAGTGATGCAATTACTTCAGTAGCTTTAACATTTACATTTATAATATCGTTATATGAAATTGAGTCACCTAGCATTGGAGAAGAAATTGCTGCCGTGTGTATAACAACATTGGGTTTAAAATCGGAAAAAATTTTTGTTAGTGATAATTTATCTCTTATATCCAGTCTAATTGATGTAAATATTGAGCAATTATTTTTGTTTTGTAAATATGTAGATAAGACATTAAATTTTTTGCTTAACTCAATATTCAAATACTGGCCAATTAATCCTGAACCACCTGTAAGCAGCACGTTTAAGGCAGGCATATTTTTCCAAGGATTGTTTTCTTTATTGCTCCTGTAACAGATGGTAAATTTGCACAATTACCCGAAATGGTTTCATTTGCAAGTACAGCAAAACAAACAGCTTCTTTAGCATCAGAAGTAAAATATTCTTCTTTAATTTTTTTTATTGAAACAGAATTTCCGAAATATTTTTTAAGAGATTTTACAATAGCTTTATTGTATGCTCCTCCGCCACTTAATAATAATTCATCAATTGGAGATTTATGCTGGATAAACATTTTATAATTATAAAAAACACAAAAAGCCGTAAAATCAGTAATTGTTGCTATCTGGTTTTTGTAAGAATATTTATTTAAATCCTTACTAATTTTTCTAAGAAATGTTTTACCGTAATACTCTCTGCCAGTTGACTTTGGTGGCATAGATGAGAAGAACTCATCTTTTAGCATTAGTTTTTCAAGTAAAGTATTTTCTACACTTCCTGATAGAGCTATTTCTCCTTCTTCATCATAGTTTTTTGCAAAATATTTTTTTGTTAAAGTATCAATTAACATATTACCTGGACCTGTGTCGAAAGCAACTACATCGTCAGCATCGCAATTTTTTTTAAGTACTGTAATATTTGAAATACCACCAATGTTTAAAAGAGCAATATTTTTAGAAGACCTGAACATCAAATAATCGAAGTATGGAACAAGTGGGGCTCCTTGTCCACCAAGTGCAACATCGGCAACTCGAAAATCACCAATTGTAGTAATTCCTGTCAATTTTGCAAGCACAGATGGATCACCTACTTGTAAAGTCGATGAAGTACTAAAACCAAATAGCTTTTCTTCTTTTGGAAGGTGGTGAATAGTTTGTCCGTGTGATCCAATCAAGTCAATATCAGATAATGTAATTTTAGCTTTTTTACAAAGTGCCTTTATCGCATCATAATAAATACGAGCGATTAGAAAATTTAGTTGACAAATTTCGGTAACGGTACCTTTACCAGTTTCAGAATTCCTAATTGCGAATTCTTTAAAGCCATAAGGAAATGGAAAGGATATAAATTCAATTTGTCTGACTTTAGTTTTTACACCTTGATTCTTAATTTCTACCAGAGCGGCATCAATGCCATCAAGGGATGTTCCTGACATTAAACCAATAACAAGTTTCTTTTTCTTTTTACTTATTGCAGAAAGTTTTTCAATAGACATAATTTTTTTTATTTCAAAATAAGATAAAGTTTGAAAGTGTGAAAGAAGTTATTTAACCTAAAAGATTAAAAAAATATTTACGAGTTTCCAATTCTCTTTCATGAATATTATCTTGCAATAGACTTTCACAAAAAATATTTTACTATGAACCTTGATGTACTTGTTTTTGCTGCTCATCCGGATGATGCTGAATTATCGATGGGCGGGACGATTGCTAAATTTACAAAAAATAATTTTAAAGTTGGAATAATTGATCTGACTAAAGGAGAACTTGGCACACGCGGTTCCGCGGAAACTCGCCAAAAAGAAGCCTTCCAGGCAGCCATTGCCTTAAAAGTTGCTGTAAGAGAAAACTTGTACATACCTGATGGTGAAGTTACTGTTAATAAAGAAAATTTAATGAAAGTAATTCTTGCACTACGAAAGTTCAAACCTAAAATTATTTTCGCTCCTTATTTTAATGATAGACATCCTGATCATATATCTGTAAGCAGACTTGCTAAGCGAGCGTATTTTTTTTCGGGACTACCAAAAATTAAGACTTTTGATAAAGAAACTCAACAGGAAGCATACCGACCAAAGAAACTTTTTTATTATATGCAGACATACAGCTTTAAGCCTTCGTTTATTGTGGATATAAGTGAAACTTTTGAAATAAAGATGAAAGCTGTCAGAGCTTTTGCAACACAATTTTTTGATCCTCGCAGTACTGAACCAGAGACTTTTATAAGTCAACCAGGTTTTATAAAACTTATTGAATCAAGAGCACAAACATATGGATTTAAGATAGGGAAAGAATACGGAGAACCTTTTTTTTGTGAAGAAGAAATTGAAATGGATTTGAATGGGTTGTTAGAAAATTAATATTAACTTATTTTATTTCTTATTCTCGAAAACCTTTCTTAATGTTGTATGTAAAAATTTTTAATTTTCTTTCAGGTAAAAAATGAAAACTACATTCAAAATTCTTGTCACCGCTTCTTCAATAATTCTCTTTCTTTTCAACGGTTGTAAGACAAGCGAAAATCCTGCACAACCGGATACTTTAAAAGAATTTACGTTTGTTAAAGTTGGTAATAAATGGATTTATGCTTCTACAAATCAATCACAAACTTTTCCTGATGCAACAATGGAAGTAACTCAATCTATGGGGAATAATGTTTATAAAGTAATTTCAACATTTCCTGGGTCAACCTTCGGTTCAGTGATGACTTTCTGGTATCAGAATGGAGAGACATTATCATTAAATTGTGATTCTACCGGTGCACATATAGATTTTTTGATGAATTCATCTATCAGATTAAACATAGTTTATTCAAGTGTGGTTTATTATAATCCATGGGTAAATCTAGGTGATACAGTATATATGAAAATAACAAGCTTTGATACACTTGTAACAGTACCTGCAGGTTCATTCAATTGTGCAAAAATTTATACTTGGGGTCCCGCTACAAGTCAAATGCCTATGACGGAAAGTTTAATAAATAGAACAAGCGGGATAATTAGGCAGTCAAATCAGTTTATGACATTGGAATTAAAGTCAAAGAATTTTTAAAGGACATTTGAGAATTGTAAAACAAAAATGCCATCTTGTTGAGGGATGGCATTTTATTTTTTAAGAGAAAAATAATTTTTATTCTTTAGCTCCTTTGTACATTTCTTCAATTAAATCCCTGTATCGCTCTTCTATTACTTTTCTTTTCAGTTTAAGTGAAGGAGTCATTTCTCCGCTTTCAAGCGAGAAAGGTTTTTCAAGCAAAGCAAATTTTCTAACTCTTTCAAAGTTTGAAAGGTTCTTCTGAAACTTTGCAAGTTCTTTTTCCATCAAGTCATAAATCTCTTTATTTTCAATTAGGTCATCGTTATTACTATAAGCAATGTTATGAGAATCAGCATATTCTTTAAGTGCATCAAAATCAGGAACAATTAATGCGCTCAAAAACATTCTTCTGTCACCAATTAAGACAAACTGATCAATATACATACTTGATAAAAAAAGATTTTCAATTGGAGTTGGAGCGATATATTTTCCACCAGAAGTTTTGAAAAGATGTTTTTTCCTATCTGTTATAATCAAGAAACCTTCTGCATCAAATACACCAATATCACCGGTATGAAGCCAGCCATCTTTAATAGTTTCTTCGGTTTCTTTTTTAAGTTTATAATAGCCTTGCATTATGTTGTCACCTTTTACAAGAATTTCTCCATCGCTTGCAATTTTAACCTGTACACTAGGGAAAGGTTTTCCAACTGTTCCAAATTTATAATTATCAACAACATTAACTGCAATTACAGGAGAGGATTCTGTAAGTCCGTAACCTTCTAATACAAGAATGCCAACAGCTTCAAAGAATTCACCAAGTTCTCTTGCAAGAGCAGCTCCACCAGATATGAAGAATCGTAATCTTCCTCCTGTTCTTGCACGTAATTTTTTAAAGACAAGTTTATCTGCCAGAGAATGTTTTAATCTTAGATTAATAGGTACATTATTTGTTTTCAATGCCTTTCGATATTTCCTTCCAATCTCAACAGCCCAGTAAAATATTTTTTGTTTTTTTGCAGGTTGACTTTCAACATTTTTAATAATTTTAGAATAGATTCTTTCAAATAGTCTTGGAACACTCGTTATTAAAGTTGGTTTGATATCTATCATATCCTGTGCAACCGTATCTATAGTTTGAGCATAACAAATTGTTGCTCCCGAAGAAAGTGCAGTATAGTATCCAGCCATTCTTTCAAAAATATGACAGAGAGGAAGAAAAGAAAGGAAAATGTCATCTGTCCTCATATCAAAACATTTTAATGCATCCATAATATTCGATACAATGTTTTTATGAGTTAACATTACCCCTTTTGGTTCACCGGTTGTGCCAGAAGTATAAATTATTGTGCAAAGATCATTTTCTCTGCATAATCTTATATTCTCTTTGAAGTGATAAGGATTGTCCCGTCTGAATATTTTTCCTCTTCCTTGAATATTGCCTATTGTGTAAACCTGTGGATCACTGGTTAGAGCATCTTTTTCGTTAAACACAATGATAAATTTAATGTATTTAAGATTATTTCTTACTTTTAATATTTTATTTAACTGCAATTTATTCGAAAGAATGATTCCAACTGATTCTGAATTATTGAGAATGTATTCAATACTATCAGATGTTAAAGAAGGATAAAGAGGAACATCAATAGCACCAAGTCCAAGAATTGCAAGATCGCTATAAACCCATTCAGGTCTATTTTCTGAAATTATTGCAACCTTATCACCGCGTTTGACACCTATAGAAGCAAGACCAAGTGCAAGGGTTTCAGTCTCTTCTTTAAGTTGAGGATAGGTTACACCGACCCATTGTTTATCTATTTTATGTTTTAAAACTGCCCTGTCTAAATTTTTCCCAAATTCTTCTGTTAAAAATTCATAGAGCTCAGGAATGGTTTTATATTGCTTCAAAATAGCCATAGTTCACCTTTTAATATTAAATAATGAATAGAATTAAACTTATAGAAACAAAGTTGCAACAGTAAAGTAAATTAAAATTGCCATTATATCAGTTAAAGCCAAGGTTAATGGACCGGAAGAAATTTTCGGGTCTAATTTAAAAGCATGCAATAACACTGGAACGCTTAAACCGAATAAAGCAGCTAAAATTAACGAAAGAAAGATACTAAATCCGATTGCAAAAGCAATAATCAAATTTGATTTCCATAAGAGCACAAATATTGAAACTATCAATCCGCAGCAAAGTCCTAAAAGGATAGCAGTGCTGCTTTCTTTAATCATTTTTTTTACATACCATTTAAATGAAGGTTCGATAGTATGCATCATTTGAATTGCTATTGTCATTGATTGAATGCTTACACTTTCATTTAATCCTAATAGCAGAGTGAGAAAGAAAGCAATCAGAATGCTTTCCTGCAAAGTTGTCTGGAATAATCCTGTTAGATAAGCACAAAGCAATCCGCTGGAAATTGTTGCCATTAACCAGGGAATTCTGATTTTGAAAGCTTGTAATGATGAAGCATTTTTTACTTCATTTAGACGAAAACCGATGGTTTCAAAAATATCATTTATTTGTTTTTTCTCTGCTATATCGAGCATTTCATTTGTAAAAAGAGTTATATCTACAATACCAATAATTTTATTCTCATTATCAGTTACTGGCATTGCAAGAAATTTATAGAGTATAAAAAATTCGCAAGCAATGTAAACAGTTGAATCAGCTTTTAATGATATTACATTTTTTATCATTAAATCTTCAATTCTACTTTCCAGTGATGATGAAAGCAATTTTCTAGTTGGAATCACGCCGACCAGTTTATTCTCTTCATCAACGACATAGAAATATATTACTCCGACATTAATCTTGCTTTCTCGTATATTATCTAGTGCCTCTTTAACGGTAATGTCCTTAAGTAGACTAATAAAATCTTTTTTAATAAAATCAGTAATCGTACTATTAAGAGAATTTGCATTCATATGATATTAAGTTCTCCAGAAGATTTTTTTCTTTGTAAAGAAGCTAACAATTAATGAAAGAAAAGTAACAACAATTATCGCCCATAAAACACCCAGCCAGGGAGAAAGATGTAAAGAAGAGATGAATGTAGAAATTCCTGTTAAAGCTAATAAAGGAGGCATCAGGTTGGTAATGCCAGCATAAGCAATCATAGGGTTCTGTCCATTTTCAATTAAGATAGACAGCCATCTTTGTTTTTTGAAAACATCGATGAGAATTGAAAAAGTGATTAGTGCGAAACAAGCAAGTCCGCTTGTAACAAAATAGTAACTCATTGTTGGATGATCTTTTTTTATTCCTCCTTCATATGGTTCAAAAAAAAGTCCAAGTAAAAGTAATATAAATCCCCAGTTAAAAAATTTCTTAATTAGTTTTTCAGTTTCTGTTACAGGTTCAATTAATAATCCTGCTAATATTACTCCAAGTCCAATCGATAGAATAAAAGTTCCACCAACATGACGTCCTTTTAAGCCGATTAATAATATCATTATATACATTAATGAAATTGCAAAAACTGTAAATAATATTTTACTGTTCCAGGCTGGTTTTATAGAAGTATCTTCTTCTATTTTCATCCAATGAAGAATTAAATCACCAATAATTGTTCCTGGAATTACAATGAAAAGATATTGTTGAAAGTAAAGCATTCCAAACCAAGAAATCCACGCGGGAGAAGTTTTCCAGAGATACATTCCCCAATCAAGCGAAGGATGAATTAATCGAATAGCAAAAACGAATGCTAGAATTCCGAGTCTAAGCAAAATATTATTTTTTGTTAGGTACCAGATGATTGAACCAGTAAGAGCAACGTTTGCCAATACAAGAATTATTATATCTCTTCTTGTTGCAACAAATCCGCTTCCATCCGGGTATTTGATAAAAAACATAAAAATAAAAATTCCTGCAAAGCCAGATGTTTTAATAATCCAGTTCATACTCTTTTTTATTTTCCATGGAAATCTTCCGAGCACAGGGAAAAAAAGAAAAAAACCAAGCAAAGCTAATAACCAGGTTGAAGTGTCGGGAGATGAGTTCATTTGGTACGGACGAATATGTTGGTCAACGATTGCGAAACCAACCAGTAATAAAGCACGTGTAAAGAATGAACCAATTATTTTATAAGAAGAAATACCTTGCTCAATTTTTTTTGAAACAGCAAGCGGAATAGCAGCTCCAAGAGAAAATAAAAAGAATGGAAATACAAGGTCAACCCAGGTAACACCTGGAAGCGTTGGAGCAAATTTATGCAGAGGTGGTGGCACCTGTGCGTGATACATCCATGAAGGTAATACGCCAAACGGAATTTGTCCTGAAAGAAGCATAGTTAAGATAGCAAATCCCCGTAAAGCATCTAAAGCTAATGCTCTTTTGGGTTCAATATTATTTTCAGAGATGTTCATCAACAAACAAATATTTTTTAATGGTTCAAACTTAAAAAACTAAATTAAGTTAAGAAACAAATAAAGTTTGTATTTTTACTTAGTAATTACAAAAAAGAGAAATATTATGAAAATTGTATCAATTATTATTTCAATCATTTTATCATTTGTTACAATTCATCCTCAAAATAAAGAGATAAATGAATTAATCAATGAACTTGGTAAAACTGAGTTATTCCGAAATAGCAGCTGGTCTGTATATGCAGAATATACTGATAATGGAAAAGAAATCGTTGCATTCAAACCGGAGATGCGGCTTGCACCTGCATCGAATCTGAAAGTCGTAACTTCAGGTGTAGCAATCAATCTTCTGGGAAGTAATTACAAGTATGAGACAAAATTATATTTTGATGGTGAAATCAATAATAATGGTGAACTTTATGGAAATATTTATTTTGTTGGGAATGGTGATCCAACTCTTGGTTCTGATAGAGTAAAAGGTTCATCTAACTTGAAGGAGACTATGAGTTATTTTATTTCCGCAATTAAATCAAAAGGTATAAAAAAAATCGTTGGTAATATTGTTGCAGATGATCTTTTCTTTGAAAGAGATCCAGTACCTGATTATTGGCCATGGACGGACATTGGGAATTATTATGGAACAGGAACAAGCGGTTTATGCATTAATGACAATTTGTATTACCTTTATTTCAAACCCGGAAAAAATATTGGCGACTCTGCAGTAGTTTTGAGAACAGTTCCAAATATCTATAATTTAAAATTTATTAATTATATGAAAACAGGGAAAGAAGGTTCAGGTGATAATGGTTATATTTTCAACGCACCAAATTCGTTTGAAGCAGTTTTAAGAGGGACAATTCCAGCAGGTGTTGAAGAATTTTCAATAAAAGGTTCAATGCCCAATCCACCTTTGTTTGCAGTTCAGTTATTGAAAGAAAATTTATTAAGTGCAGGAATTATTGTAGAAGGTAAAGCGGAATTAATTAATAATATGCAAATCTATGATAATGAAAAATTAATTTGTTCTAAATTTTCTCCTGAATTAAAGGATATAATTTTTATTCTAAATAAGCGAAGTGATAATCTTTATACTGAACAGCTTTTAAAGACTATTGCAAAACAAAAAACAGGAATTGGTAATACGGAAAAGGGAATTGATGTGATAATGAACTATTTGAAGACAAATTCAATTCCATCAAAATATGTTGAATTGTTCGATGGTTCGGGTTTATCAAGGACTAATATGATTACAACAAAAACCATTTCTAAATTTTTATCGTTTATGTCTAAACAAAGTCAATTTGAACAATACTACTTTTCATTTCCAGTTGCGGGAGATCCTGACGATGAAGGTGGTTTTAAAAAGTATGGTATTGGAACATTAATTGAAAAAAATGCACGTATTAAATCGGGTACGATTAATGGTGTACGTGCATTTTCTGGTTATATAAAAGATAAAAAAGGAAGATTTATTTCCTTTTCTATGATAGCTAATAACTACTTTGGAAGCTCCAAGGAAGTTGATGAAGCTCATAAAAAAATATTAATTATACTTTCTGATCTTGAATAATTATCTAATCTCAATTTTTATTTTATAAATTTTTCCGCTTTCGGAATTAAAGACAATTCTTCCATCTAAACTGGAAGACGGATAATAAGCCGGTTCATCAAAATCAACTGTCAAATTTTGAATTTCGCTGCCATCATATTTACGGACATAAATTTCAGAGCTAAGTATTCTGTAGCCATCATCTTTAGTCAACATATAAGTAATATATTCATCATTTATCCATGTAGGTGCTTCTCCTTCTCCAAAGTCATATAATTTACTTGTGTTGCAATCCCAAATCAATAATCCAAATCCTGCTGCTTCAATTGCAAGTTTAGATTTATTTGGTGACCATACTGCAGTCAATATTGTTCCTTTTATATTAGGGTTTAATTCTGGGCTGCAGGAAAAGTTTTTGCTGCTAATGAATTTGTCATTATCAATAAAAAAGAATTCATCGGTTGTGGATTCCCTTATCTTACTGTTTGAAACTATACCACTAGATAAGATATAATATACTTTACTCCCATCAAAGTTCCAGGAAGGCATACTAATGTCATTTACTTTTTCAGTTAAAGAATGCTTATCACCATTTACATCGTATAAAACAACAGCACTGAGCTTACTTTTTGTTTCTGCATTGTAATAATTTTCTCTTGTAGCCAATTCATTTGATTTAGGTGACCACTGGATATTCCAGCCTGCTGCTAATTCATTTGAGATTTTTGTTTTGTTCAAGCCATTGTAATCAATTAAATAAACTCCCTGGTGATTGTCTCCGCCAAATGCAACAAAATTTCCATCAGGAGAAATTCTTGGCATTAAGTATTGTTCATTTCCTTCAGCTAATAAAGTGATCGGTTCAACTATTGAAATTGATTGCCCAAACGAAACTATAAAAATTACGATAACAAGTAAAAATATTTTATTAAAATTCATTTCAAGCTCCTTTTATCTTATTTAATTAAGACTAATTTTTTTACATCCACGTAATCACCAGATGATACGTTTAATATATAAGTACCAGATGAATTTGCAGACATATCAATATTAAAATTATAAGTGCCGATTTTTAATTTGCCTGTGAACACTTCTTTTATTTTTTTACCAAGTATATCGAATACAGAAATTTTGTAATTATTTTCTTTTACAACATCAAATTGAATTGTTGTTGAAGGATTGAAAGGATTAGGGAAAATTTTTACATCGAACTTTGCTGGTATATAAGAGTTTATTTCATTTACTGAGACAGGTTCTTTAAAATAATTTATCGTTTTTATAATCAGACTATCTCTTATTGCTTTATCACTAATTGTTTCAACTGCAAATGAAATGTAAACAACTTTGCCGTTTGTTGTTCCGCCCGGGAAAATTCCACTATAGGCAATTCCTGCAAATTGTGTCGAATTATAACCCAGTATAGTTGTGCTTCCTACAGGAGAAATAACATCAGGCCAATCTTCTGGATAAGTTATACCAAAAGGAATTGTCATTCCATCAAGAAAAGTTCCTGCAACACCATTTGCAATAGGATTATTTGGTGAAGGATTATCAGCTACATAAGCAGCTTTCAGAAATTGATTTATAAATTCTTTACTTGTCGTAGTTCCATTTAGATCCAGATCAAATGCTATTTCCGACCCAGTTGTAAAGAAATTTCCTCCATTTTTTAAGTATTCTTTAATTATGTTTTGTTCACTTGCAGAGAAAGTTGTATCTGTTCTTGATTCATCGCCTAAAAACCAGATAATGTATTTATAACCACTTAGCTGTAAGTAATTTTGAATTGCAGAATTCGAAACAGATTCAAATTTTATATTTTTATTTTTTAATGCATCTCCATATAACGCTACAAAATTATGATAAGGTAAAGTCCAGCTTCCAGTTCCTCCGAATCTGTTAAAACCATCAACAATTAAAACTTTTTCAGATGATGTGGAAGTATATGCTCCATAAACTTTACTGAAGTTCTGACTTTCGGAAATTGAATTTTTTGCTTTAACACGAACGTAATATGATTGTCCACTTTGTAAATTACCTATTGTATAACTTCCTGCTGTTCCTAGGACATTATAATTTGCTTCTGTTTGCCATGTTACTCCATCAGTCGAAAGCCAGACTTTATAAGTATCGACAAGTATGCTTGGTTTTTGCCAGGATAGCATAAGACTTGTATTGGAAGCAATCACAGTCAACAGTTTAATATCAGGCATAATATCTGCCTGTCTTATTGATAAATTTGCTTTGTTAATTTTACTTCCCTGTACATTTACAGATGTATAAGTTGTATCAATTGAAGAAGTTACTTTTACCGTATAAGTTCCCGGAGCTAAAGAATCGAATCTATAGAAACCATTGCCAATATTATCAACCATATATTGGAGTCCTAAAGATTCAATCTGTACTTTAACATTTTTAGCAGGAGCGTTTTGTATAGAATTGTTAACAATGCCAACTAAACTTCCATGTGCCGGAAGGGATACTCCATAGTATTGAAGAAAAGAATGATAAATTGCTTCTGCTTCAGTTTTTAAGTAATCAACATTTTTTAGTCTAAGAATTTCTGCGGGATAATCCCAGAATGAACCTTCGCTCAAAGTACCGGGCATATTAAGTGTGCTTAATACACCAAGATTATATCCAAGGAAACACATATCGCCAGCAACTGTTGATGATGTTGTGTACCAGGCTTGATAAATTCTTGGAGCCATTATTTGTGCCATTGTGACCGCTTGTACCCATTGCGGGTTTCCGATTGGACAACTCAAATTATCCAATTGTTTAAATAGAAGCAATGTATAATTAGAAGTTCCTAAGTAAGCGTTATGATGAACTGAATGAAACCAATCTACATTTGCATTATTAGCAATTGTTTTTCTTTGTGTTAATGTAATACAAGCACTAACCGAATCATAATCAGCTCTGGTTTGAGTAATTATTGCACCTGCTTTCTGGAGGTACCTTTTAAGATATGGAACAACAATATGATTCATCCATCCTTCAAATCGTTTGGTCTCTGCATCATTGCAAACATATGCCTGCCCGGGAATAAAACCATGACCAGGATCTAGACAGATTTTTTTCCCTGTAAGACTTTGTCCTATTGTAAAAAAGTTATATAGTAATATCAGTAAAAAAAATTTTTTCATTTATTATATCTCCAGAAAGAAAATTAATTTCGATTCAAATTTACAAAAGGAATAGTATAAAAAAGTGGAAAAGGAAGGGACAATTGAAACCATTTTAATTTAAACATGGTTATATATAAAAAATTAAAAGGAACATTATGAAAAAAATATCATTATTAGTTATTTCTCTATTATTTGTAATGGTTGCTACAACTTTTGCGCAATCAAATTCCTGCTGTGGAGACAAAGCCAAAACAGAAACCTCTGTTAAAACTGGTTGTGAAAGTGAATCTTTAAATACTTCAGAGACTAATGTAAAAGTCGAAACAGTCGTTTTGAAACCCTGGAATACTATTTGTCCGGTCATGGGTGAGGAAGTTGATACTGAGCTTGAAACAGTTGAGTATGATGGAAAACTGTATGGCTTCTGTTGTGAAAGTTGTGTTACAAAGTTTAAAGAAAATCCAGAAAAGTATGCTAAAAGATTATCGGAGGATGGGACTAAATTAAAAACAAGCAAGTAAATTTTTAGTTTAACAAAAACCCGCCATGCGGGATTTTTTAATTATCAATGTAGTACACATTTTCATTATTACGAATTCTGTACTTAAAACCAATTATCAGCTTACCATTTGCATATACGGCAACGGTTGCTGTTTTTTGCCAGTCAGATCGATTGTGAAGACGAAGATACTCTATAAAATACTCCCCAGGTTTAATTAAACGACTTTCTGTTTCAAGATGTTGAAAACAATTCTCAGAAAATTCGTCGCTTCCTTCCCAGTGAATACATATATTATTTGACCGGATATCTACTTTTATCTGTTGAGGCATTTTACTATTATTTAATAATTCTAACTTAACAGGATTACATACTCGGATTGGTCTCTCAAAATCACTTATAGAACGTGCTGTGATAACTATTTTATTCTCATCCTTACTACAGGAAAAGAAAGTGAAGAGAGTGATAGAGCAAAAAAAATACAGATAACATTTTTTCATTTTATTCTTTCAGGATAGTTATAACACAACAATGTTGTTACAATCTATTTATAAAGTTAAAAACCCCTTAAAGAATAAGGGGTTAAATCATTTTATTTCTTTTTATCTTTTTCGATTAAGGCTTTAATAAATTTAATCTCAGAGTCACAAGCTTTTTTGTAAGTTGGATCAGTTAAACCTAAAGTGAATTGTTCAAGGGCTTTGTTATTATCACCCTTGTTTTTATAGACGATACCGCGATTATAAGCTAAGGCGCCATCTGTTATTGTCTTTTTAAATTGAGCAGCTTTATCAAATGATTGCAATGCTGCTTCATATTGTTTTTTGTCATTCTGAGCTTTTCCAAGGAATAAATATGACTGATCAAAATCGAAGTATTCAACTGATTTAGTGAAATTCTCAATTGCTTTGTCATACTTTTTATCTTTATAAAAATTACTTCCAATTGTAAAGTAAGTTCTTGCAGTTGCTTCTTTTATTGATGTTTTTAATGCATCATTTGTGGTTACTTCAATTACCTTGAGATAGTTAACTATTGCGTTATCATAGTCCTTAGCTTCTGCAAAAATCTTACCTAACGCAAGAAAAGCTAAATCGAAAGCAGGATTAAGAGTGAGTGCATTGTTCAATTCTTTTTTAGCATCTTCATTTTTTTGCATTTTGGATAAAGTAAGACCCTTTTGGTAATAAGTTTTGTAATCTTTGTTTATTGCAAGAGATTTATCATACTCAACAATTGCTTCAGCAAATTTTCCTTCTTTAGAAAGTTCATTACCTTTATTATAGAATTCAATTGCAACATTATTTTTTGTCAGATCAATCATATCCCTGGCATCTTGCTTTAATTGTTCGTTGCTGGTTACTTCAATAAATTTTTCATAACTTTTTATAGCAGCATCATTATCTTTCATTGCTGAAAGAGTGTTGCCAAGATAAAGGTAAGCTAAATCATAGTCACCTTTAAGCGAGATTACAGTGTTGAACGTGGCTTTAGCATCCTCCAGCTTATTTGCTTTAAACTGTGCTAATCCTTTTTGAAAATAAACACGGTAATCCTGTGACGATTGTAGACAGGAATCGAAACTCGTGATGGCGTTTTGGTAATCACCAGCTTTCATTAAACTTATACCATTATTATAATGAATTGTCGCTGTGTTATCCATTTGGAACTCATTAGTTTGTTGTGCAAAAGTGAGTCCAAAAATTGTTATAAAAAGAATAAAACATAAATTGGTCTTTTTCATAGATGCATCTCTTTTATGAATAAAAATTTTATTTGTGAAATACAATACCTCTTGTACAAGTATCATAATTTTTAGTGTTGAAAATATATTGCAGACAATAAAAAAACAATAAAGAAAATTTTCTTTGGCTAATTATTCTGTAGGTACGATAATATTAAATTAATTCCAGGTCGTGCAAAATCTCTTCAGCTTGTATAACTTCCTGGCAGGGAACCATCAATTTTATCTCATTTATTATATGCCCATCAAAATCACCGGAAGCATTAAAAAGTGAATAATCAACTCCGCCAAGTGAAAGAGGACTTGTTTTTCGAAAATATAAAAACGGGTGAAGACCTTCCTGAAGTAAGCAAGATTCAGCGTACCTTACTTGTGCTTCATCATTAGTTCCAAATACGCGTGCCATTCCCTGAAAAATTTCATAATCAGAATGAGTCTTACAAAGAAAAATTTTATTTATACTTCCAAGGCAATCGTTACAGTAAGGTTCACAACAAATTATGCATACACCTTCGGCAGCTTCGGATGGATGATTTTTACATTTAACTTCATCAATAAATATTTCACCGCATTCAGGACAAAATTCATTTTCATCACTTACGGGGGAGTTGCATTTTTCACAAAAATATTTTTCTTCACTGCTCATATATACTCCAATAATTTGATTTGTATAATATTCATTATTTTTTTTCAGCATATAAGTGCTGTTGATGACCAATAGGGAAAGAAGGCGGAAACCTGAATCTGAATAAAGATTTTTTATAATGATTGATTTGCAGTTTCCAGTTTCGTAACGAGGGATGGTCTTTAAATTCATTGATTTCTTTTTCCTCGATTTTGAAATCAGAATTAGTTTTTTCTGCGTAATCACTTAATGATTGCTTTTGGTTGGTTTTTGAATATTTGAATCGGTATGAAAAACCAAAATCATTTATTGTATGGCTGATATCTTCACTAAATATTTTTTTTACATCAAATCCGCAGTGCTCAAACATTTTCTTTAATGTCTTGGGTGGATAATAAAAAAAATGATTTTCAAGCAGATTAAGTTTGAATCCTTTTTTATTTGCTGTCTTTAGTACAGCCCCATCCTGAACGCCATTTGGAGTGGTACAATAAATCTTTCCGCTTTGCTTCAAGATGTTATAACTTTTTTTAATAAATTGAATAGGATTTTGAATATGCTCAATAACATTATTCATTCTTATAAAATCATATTTCTCTTCACAACCGGTTAGAGTATCCAGTGTTCCAAGATGAACATTCAAATTAAGAATTTCCTTTGAAAATTTTACTGCTGATTCAATAATCTCAACTCCTTCAGCTTTCCATTGAGAATTATCTTCAATTCCTTTAAGAAAAAATCCTTCTGCTGAACCTACATCAAGCAAAATTCCTTTTGATTTAAATTTTATTAACTGTATTGTAAATTCTTTTCCGCCACGGTACTGAGAAAGTGTTCCTCTGGAAGAATGCAAAATATTTAGTGCACGATTACCTTCGAATATTGCTTCTAAACCAGGCATGGGATTTGCAAAAATCAATCCGCAATTTTTACATTTGACAAAATTCAGTTCATATTCTTTCCAATAAGTTGCTTTGGCAAAATCTGTAAAATCTTTTCCTTCACAAAAGTAACATCTGTGCACTAATGGATTGTAATTCATATTTGTTATAAAGTATAAATTTCTTTTTAGGTCAAGTTTAACTATTTTTAAGTAAGTTCAATTAAAAATTAGTTATTATATGAAAAACATCAAAACTACCGCATTTATTTTTCTATTCACGTGTACAACTTTTTATGCTCAAATTGATTACAAGGATCAATTAGTAGAGAATTCTGTTTTTAGTAACGCTCCTGAAGAAATAAAACACTCTAAAGCATTTGTAAGACAATGGGTTTTCTTTGACGAACGAGCATATCCTAACAATTACATCCCTGCAGATGCTTACGAAAAAGCTCAAAAAGAAAGAGATGCATTAAGAATTAAGAATAAAAATGTTAAGAACGCTGTAAACTGGGTTAGCCTTGGTCCAACACCCGGTTATTATCCTAATTATGGAAACATATCATCAAGGATTGTAACTGGTTCTTATCATCCTAATAATCCGGATATTATTTATATTGGAGCGGCGAACGGAGGGGTTTGGAAAACAACTAATGCAGGAATTAACTGGTCGCCTTTAACAGATAATCAACCTTCATTATCAATGGGTGCAATTGTAATTGATCAGCAAAATCCTGAAATTATTTATGCCGGTACGGGTGAAGCAACTTACAGTGGTGCTTCTTATTATGGAAGAGGTTTATTAAAATCAACAGATGCAGGACAAACGTGGGTACAAATTACTTCTGGTTTACCTTCATCAACATATTTTTCAAGACTTGTTATTCGTCCTAATTACAGGGACGAATTACTTGCTGCTTTAGGCACTTCAGGTCTATACAGAAGTAGTAATGGTGGATTAAACTGGAGCCAGATTATTTCAGGCAGATGTGATGATGTTTTATTTACTCCTTCCGGCGACACTGCTTTTACAGTCGGTTCGGGTATTGGTGGAATTAGACGCTCAATTGATGGAGGAAAAACTTTTTCTACTTTTGCAACAGGATTTCCTTCAACTATTACAAGAGTTCATTTTGATTTGTGTTATTCTGTACCATCGGTAATGTACGCAGTAGTTCATGCATCAAGCGATATTACTGCATGGAAATCAACTGATAATGGTAAAAACTGGTTTCAAATTTCTACAGCAACGTATTTTAATGGTGGACAGGCGTGGTACGATTTGTATCTCAGAGTAAGTCCTTTTAACCCTGATGTTGCCTTTATTGGTGCAATAGATATTTTCAGAACAACGAATGGAAGTGAATTTACGAATATCACAAACGGTTACAGCGGCGGCACTGTGCATGTTGATCAACATTATTTGTTTTTTCATCCAACAGATCCTCAAACATTTATTTGCTGTAATGATGGCGGTGTCTGGCGGTCAACAAATTCCGGAACATCATTTTTTAATCTGAATGATAAATTGACTTTAACACAGTTTTACAGAATAGCTGCAAGTCCGTTTACTCCGTCAAGAATTATTGGAGGGACGCAGGATAATGGAACTCAGCAGACTTTGGCTACATTAAACTGGGCTGCAGTTTTTGGTGGAGATGGTGGAGAAGTCTGCTTCAATCCTTTTGATAACCGCTACATTCTTGCTGAAACTCAGAACGGTGGAATTCGACGAACTGGTGATGGAGGTTCTAATTGGGTTAGTGCAACTACAGGTATTACAACTTCTGAAAGTGTGGCATGGGTAGCTCCTATTATTGCTCACCCAACTACCTCCGGAATTTTTTATACAGCTCGTCAACGTGTTTATAAATCAACAAATAATGGAGTAAGCTGGACAGCAATATCCGGAAATGTGAATTCTACAAATGCAGTAAGAGAAATGGCAATAAGTAAATCTAAACCTGAATTGCTTTATGCTTCCACAGGTTCTTTACTTTTCAAATCGATTGATGGCGGAGTTAACTGGACAAGTGTTTCAACTGGTTTACCTGCAAAAACTATTAGCTCTGTTTATGTGCATCCAGACTCAGCAAATATTGTTGTTGTTACTTTCCTTGGATTTGGTGGTGCAAAAATTTATAAGTCAATTGATGAAGGAAACACCTGGAGCAGTATTAATGGCGATTTACCTGATTCACCTATAAGCGACGTTTATATATACAACGAAGATATTCAACATCCAAATACATATTTTGTTGCAACTGATATAGGAGTTTTTTACACGCAGGATAATGGTAACAGGTGGTACGAAATTACTGAAGGGTTGCCAAACACTGTAATCAAACATCTGGATTATTCACCATCAACGCATACTTTAAGAGCAGGAACACACGGTCGCGGTGTTTATGAAGCTTATATAGATTTTTATCTTGTACCTGTTGAATTAACTTCTTTTTCTGCTTCTAATGAAGGAACGAAGATAAAATTAGAATGGGAGACGGCAACTGAATCAAATAACAGCGGATTTCAGATTGAAAGGAAATTGAAGAATTGTGATTGGCAATCAGTTGGTTTTGTTAAAGGAAAAGGAACGACAACTGAAAAGACAAATTATAGCTTTATCGATGATATGTCATCAATAAAATATGAAGGAAAAGTTTTATATCGTTTGAAACAAATTGATTTTGATGGCAGCAGTAAATATTCAAGTCAGGTTTTTGTAAATGTGAATAATCTTTTAGAAAATTATTTATCGAATAACTATCCTAATCCTTTTAACCCTGTAACAACAATAAGATATGGATTAAAGGAAGAGAGTTTGGTGAAGATATCAGTTTTCAATTCGCTTGGTGAAAAAATACAAACTTTAATCGAGCAGAAGCAGGAAATGGGTTACCACGAAATAAATTGGAATGCATCCGGGCGTTCTTCAGGTATTTATTTTTATGTAATAGAAGTCAGAAATAACAAAGGCGAAATTAATTTTTCTGAAATAAGAAAACTTGTGTTACTAAAATAAGATGAATTTATAATGCTGAATATTATTCCAAAACCGGACATCAAAGAATTTATTAAGGTCTTGAACAGAGATAAAGCATCCTTTATTCCAATTGCTGAGCTGGGTATTCATCCTGTAATTAAAGAAAAAATTATCGGCAGACCGATTGTTGAATTAAAGGATGATATCGATTTCTGGTATTCTTCGGGTTATGATTATATAAAACTTCAACCGGCTGCAGATTTTAATCCTGCGGGAATTGGTCTGGATAATAATGTAACTTTTATTGAAGGAAATCTTAAACGAAAATGGGCTTCTGAAAATAATGGTATAATTCAATCCTTTGATGATTTGGAAAAATATCAATTCCCCCGTAAAGAAGATTTTGATTATTCGAAGTTTGAAAAAGTAAAAAATCTTTTACCGGATGGTATGGGAGTGATAGGACAGTACGGAGATATCTTTACAATGACTTGGGAGATGATGGGATTTGAAAATTTCTCTATCGCACTTTTTGAAAATCCTGAACTGATTGACGAACTGAATAATAAACTTGGTGAACTTGTTTTTAGTATGTTCGAATACTTTGCACAATGCGACGTTGTTGATGTTATCTGGTATAGCGATGATATTGCTTATACAAACGGGTTACTTGTCTCTCCCGATGTGCTTCGGAAATATATTTTCCCTTGGATGAAAAAGATAGGTCATCTTTGCAAGAAGTACAATAAGCCATTTATTTATCATACCGATGGAATTTTGTATGATGTGTTTGATGATATTATTGATTGCGGTGTTACAACAATTCATCCTGTAGAGCCCAAGGCAATGAAGATTGATGAAGTAAAAATGAAGTATGGACACCGGCTTTCAATTATTGGGAATATTGATGTTGACCTTCTTGCCCGCGGAACAACTGCTGAAATCAAAAAAAATGTCATCTCTAATATCGAAAAAGTTGGTCTGGATGGAGGTTATTGCGTTGGTTCGGGTAATAGCATCCCGGAATATGTTAAATTGGAAAACTATCTGACTTTGATAGAAACCGCTAAGAACTATAAGTAAGAGTTTTTTTATTTCATTTTAGGGCTTTTTGATTTTTCCTGCTGAATTTCTTCATTTTATGAAGGGATTTCAAAAATCCCCGAAGGGAAAAGGTAAATCCAGAAGGGGAAATGAGATATCCCCGAAGGGAAAAGGTAAATCCAGAAGGGGAAATTAGAAATCCCCGAAGGGAAAAGGTAAATCCAGAAAGGGGAATGAGAAATCCCCGAGGGGAAAAGGTAAATCCAGAAGGGGAAATATGATATCCCCGAAGGGAAAAGGTAAATCCAGAAAGGGAAATATGAAATCCCCGAAGGGAAAAAGTAAATCCAGAAAGGGAAATATGAAATCCTTGAAGGGAAACGTCAAATCCCTGACGCATAAAATCTAATAGGAAGGTAGTTTGTTTCAGTGTATGATTGAATTTTAAGAGGAATCTGTAAAAATATAGTTTTCTATTTTGGGTTTTTACAAATTTCGGCTATGACTTTTATATGCTCTGGAGTTGTGCCGCAGCAGCCGCCAATAATATTTGCCCCAGCGTTAATCATTTGTTGAATTAATGGTTTTATAAATTCAGGTGATTCGGGATAAATGATTTTTCCATCCTGTACAACTGGCATTCCTGCATTTGAATTGACAAGGATTGGGATATATGGATTAATATTTCGAAGGATTGAAACCAGTTCAATCATATTTTCAAAACCGTTTCCGCAGTTTGTACCGATGATTTCAGTTCCTGCATTAAATATGTTTTGCAGAAAAGTTGCCGGTTCAACTCCCATCATTGTTCTGAAAGAGCCATCAATATTTTTTTCAAAAGTAAAAGAGCAGGCAGTAGGAAGATGAGTGTTTTCTCTGGCGGCTTTAATAGCAATTAGAGCTTCATCAATTGCAGAAAATGTTTCGATTAAAATAACATCGGCACCGCCATCTTCAAGAGCTTTTACCTGCAGAGAAAATGAGTCGTAGATTTCCTGCTCGCTGATGTCTTCCATCATCAAAATTTTTCCTGTAGGACCAACAGAGCCAAAAACAAAAACGTTTTCTTCTGCGGCTTCGCTTGATATTTCGGCGGCAGCTTTGTTTAATTCGTAAATTTTATCTTCCAATTTGAAATGTTCTAATCTGAATTTATTTCCGCCAAAGCTGTTTGTTTTAATTATCTCCGCACCGGCATTAACATATTCTTTTGCAATTTGAAAGACTTTATTTCTGTTTGTTAAATTCCATAACTCGGGACATTCGCCAACTTTAAGACCTTTCTGTTGAAGCATTGTTCCCCAAGCACCATCTGCAGCAAGAGGAGAATTAGTTTTAAGTTTTTCAATTATTGATTTTATTTTTTTATTCATTTGCTTTTCTCCTGTAACAATTTTGCATTTCACAAAAAGAGCAGTTGTAATCATCTTTCTTCACGTTCTTGCCGAGACCAATAATGCCGGAAATGCTTTTAATCGGCACCATCAAAGAACTGGCAGTAAGTTTAACATTACAAAAATTTTCAGGGAGTAAAGAAAATATTTTTTGTTGTTCAGAAACATTCCACTCGCAATAGCCCGGGCTGTAACGATTAGTCATATTCCAGTTAAATTTTTTTATTGAGCTGTTTAAAATACTTTCCAGATAATCTGCAGAACGTTCTGCAGCTTCAGAACCAATTGTATCAACAATAAAAGCTTCAAGAAGATTGTCATCAACTTTTAATTTATTTATCCATTCTTCAAGTTCTTTTCCTGCAGAGGTTACAAATAAAGCAAGACTTTCTGCTTTCTTTAGTTTAGCAGTAATAATTTTATTGGAGTTTATTTCGAATTCACCGATAAAAATCTTTTCTCTGGAAATAGTGATGATGTTCGGATTAATAATGACAAATCCACCTTTGGGACGAATGATGTTTATACTTTCATCTAAAAGTTTATCGACAATAGGGAATAAATGTTCCGGCGATTCTTTGTTGTACCCCATTCCGCTAATAATTTCCTCTCTGTTAAGATGTAAGTTGCTGAAGGGGATATCAAATTCAACTTTATCAATTACTATATTTTGAAGGTTAATCATTTTGCAAAAAGCTTATTCAAGTATTCCAGTGCTCCCTGCGGGTCAGGTGAGTAAAAGTCTGCATTTATCTGTTGAGCAAATTCTTTACTAACGGGTGCACCTCCAATAAGAATTTTTATTGCCGGATTTTTTTCTTTAACTACTTTTATCACTTCAGCCATATTTAACATAGTAGTTGTAAGCAAAGCACTAAGACAAATTGCACAAGCGTTGTTCTCGTTTACTGCATTTAAAAATTTTTCGGGTGAAACATCAACTCCAAGATCAATTATATCCCAGCCGCCGCCCTGAAGCATCATTCCCAAAATATTTTTGCCAATGTCGTGCAAGTCTCCCGCAACTGTTCCAATCACAACAGTACCTTTGGATTGAATTACATTCGATAAAAAAAATGGTTTCAGATGAGCCATTCCTGCTTTCATTGCTTTAGCGGCAATTAATACTTCAGGTACAAATATTTTATTCTGCCTGAATTTTTCACCGACCACTTGCATTCCTCTAATCAAACCTTCGTTTAATATTAGAAATGGATGGATGTCTTCTTTAACAGCTTTTAATGTTAATTCATCTGTTCCTTCTTTCCCTTTCATATCAGCGGGGAAAGGAGAAGAAGAATTTATTTTTCCTCTTTCAACACAGTAAGAAATTCTGTCCAGTAACTCGTTCATATTAATTTTATACTTTATTCAAGAATTAGTTATAAGTTAAAGTGATAAATGAAATAAATCACAAACAAAATTATAAATTTTTTGCTTAATGTTTTAATTTTGAATTGAAAAAAGATAGAATTTAAGAGTTTTGGATGCAACTTATTGATGTCTTTTTCGTATAATATTACAAATGAAAATTATTTCTTACATAAAACTAAAATTAATTATTACCTGTTGTTTCCTTTTTACAGAAATAATAACAGCCCAAACTACTTATTATGAAGGCACTATAGGGTATAATATAATTCATTTCAAAAGTGAAGAAATTAATCAGTGGAATAACGGTGTAAAAATTGGCGGAGGTTTCGGAATAAATTTTTCAAATAATCTGCAGATAGGACTAAACATAGGTTATAATTATTTTGGTACAAATGGTTATAGCTGGCTTCGCAGTCTTATTGATTTTGCAGCTTCTTCTACTAATGATGAACCTCATTATTTCGACTTAATGGATGCAGCAGTTACATTAAGATTCTTTAGTATTGGTACCTCTGTTAATCCTTATGCACTCGTTCAAACAGGATTTTATTTATCAAACTATAATCCTTACCAGGTTGAACAATATTATGACCGGGAAAGAAATGAATACCGTTGGGTTCCCAAGTACGAAACTACATATCTAAAAGGATATTTTGCTTTTGGTGCTGGATTATCGTTTGGCGATTCTTATAGAAAAATTCTCCTCGAGTTTAAAGTTGTAAATACTTATGATATGAAAGAAAGACTTTATCCAATTTGCATATTGTACCAATCTGCTCTATAACTTTTTATTTGAAATATACATATTAATAATTAGATTGACCTTATAAAATATTTCAGGTGTTATATGCGTCAAATTATTTTTTCTCTTTTGTGTTTTTCAATTATTGCTTTTTTCTCTGGTTGTAATGCTCCTTCCAATGACATGGAATCTTACCGTGAAGATGCTGTTCCTCCTGAAGGTTATAAACCAGTATTTATTAGTGGACTTGCACCGATAACTGAAATTAACTTAAAGGATGCATCATTATACATAAGTCGTATTGATGTTGTAAAACCTGATCTAGTCAAATTATATATTCATCTTTATAATACTGAATCGATTTTATTAACAGATGCTTTAAAAGAACCTTGGAAAAAATGCTGGTGTGAAGTGACTGAAGAAGTTAATAACAATATTTATAACATTTCTAAATATTCTCTAATAGAAATTCCGGATATAGAAATAAAACCAATAGCAATTTCTCTGGTTATGGATCACAGCGGTTCAATTGGTGAAGAAAGAGCGAACATTATTCAGAATGCTGCTGCTGATCTTGTTAAAATGAAAAATAAGAAAGATGAAATCGCATTAATTAAATACGATAACAAAGCAATAACCGAGCAGTCGCTTACAAATGATGAATCAAAGCTGCTATCTAAACTACAACCATCAGGTTTAATTGGTTTCGGGAAACAGGCATCGGTAACAAATGCAATCTTCAAATCAATAGAAGAACTAAAAAACTCTCCACTTGAAAATAAATTTGTTATAATTTATACAGATAGTAAAGACGAAGGCAGCGAAATAAATATCGATTCAATACTTGCCGAAGCACTTGAAAATAATATAACTATTTGCGGAATTGACTTTGGAAATACTGTTGATGATAACTTTCTAAAACAGCTTTCCGCCTTAACCGGAGGTACATATAACCATATTTACGGAACAAACGAATTCAAGTATATTTACAAAGATATTTACAGAAGATTACAGCATGCATATGTTCTTGAATATCAACCTGTTGAATATGGCTTGCACACGGTTACAGTAAAGATGTGTTTCAATAATTATAGCATCAATACAAGCGGAACATTCGACAATACCCCTGAAGATAATATTCCCGCTTTACTCGATGTTCAATTTGATTTTGATAAAGCTGAACTTAAAGAAACATCACGCAGGGCAATTAATACAGTATGCGAATTACTCAAGAAATTTCCTTTTATGGAAATAGAAGTAAGAGGACACACCGACAACGCAGGAGATAAGACTTACAACTTAAAATTATCGCAGCAGAGAGCAGATAATGTCAAAACTGAACTTGTAAAATGTGGAATTCAACCGGAGAGAATAAAAGCAACAGGTTATGGCGACACTATGCCTATTGCCGATAACAATACAAAAGATGGACGTTCAAAAAACCGGCGCACTGAATTTGTGGTTATAAAAAAGTAAAGTGAAATAAAACCCTTCTTACTATTACACAAATCTGACAAATTCTCTTAGCAAGACATCTCAAAAAATTGCCAAGATTTACGTTATTTAGAATAAATATGTTTGGTCTTAAATCTTAAAGTAACGGATAGTTTGATTAATTGGATAACTATATTTGTCGCAGAACTGAAACAGCGTTTGAAGTTTATTAAAAATTAAAAAGATTTGATATTAATAAAAAATCTTTTATTTTTTGATAGACGAAAGTTCTTATAAAGTGAAAATAAATAATGATATTAAAATTTTTGTTCTTTGTAAGATCCATTATTTGAATCCTCTCCTATATATAAGCTCTTCTAAATCCAATCAATCTTTTTTCAGGGGTAATATTATGAGACTTATTTTGATATATCTATTTACTGCATGTTTTTTTTACGCCTCAGTTAATGGGCAGACATTTTCTTCAAACTCACAATCTTTTTATAATGTTGCTTATAGTGCAATTTGTTGGGGGGATTATAATAACGATGGCTATCTTGATATTTTTCTTACAGGAATTGATGGTTCTGATATAAAAAGATGTGCAATCTATTTAAATAATGGAAATGGATCATTTATAGAACAATCTCTTGGATTCACAGCTTTATATCACTCCAGTGCTACTTGGGGCGATTATAATAATGATGGGTACATCGATATTCTTTACTGTGGATATAATGGCGCTGGGTCAAGTTTGACTTACATTTACAAGAATAATGGCAATAATACTTTTACCCAACAGGCTTTTTCAATTATTGGTGTACATGTCGCTTCACTTGCTTGGGGAGATTATGATAATGATGGATTTTTAGATTTTGCACTTACTGGCTGGAATCATGGTACAAGCTCGCTGAATAGTAAAATATATAAAAATAATGGTAATAATAGTTTTTCTGAACAGACTGGAATTTCAATTACCCCGGTCATAAGTGGCACTGTAGCTTGGGGAGATTATGATAATGATGGAGATCTTGATCTTCTTCTATGCGGTTCAACTGTCAATAGCGGAAACGGGAATCCAGTTACAAAAATTTATCGTAATAACGGTAATGGCACTTTTACTCAACTGTCAGTTTCTTTACTTGGTCTTACGGGTAGTGCAGGTGGGAGGAATGCTGCCTGGGGTGATTATGATAATGATGGTGATATTGATATTTTAATTACAGGAAATGATAATACCGGAACCAGACATACAAAAATTTACAGAAATGATGGAAATGATAGTTTTTCAGAACAAACCGGAATATCAATACCAGGACTTACTTCAAGTTCTGTGTCTTGGGGAGATTATGACAATAATGGATATCTGGATATTTTAATGTCTGGGTATAATGGTTCTTCATACCTTACTAAAATTTATAAAAATAATGGAGATTACACCTTCACTGATTCAACAAGCAGAGAATCCTTTTATAATATCTGGGGAATGAGTATTTGGGGTGATTACGATAATGATGGCAAACTTGATATTCTTTTAAGCGGTGAAGCTAGCGGTGGTCTTAGTGATCGTCATACTAAACTTTATAGAAATTTATCCATTAATGCAAATACTGCTCCTAATGCCCCAGGTAACTTATCTGTTTCAATAAATAATCAGGATGCTACCTTCACTTGGGACAAATCTACTGATTCCCAGACAGGACAGGATGGTTTATCTTATAATATTTATGTATATGAACAAGGACAAACTAATTTTGTTTTACCTCCACATGCAAATACTACTACAGGATTCAGAAGAGTTGCTCAAATTGGTAATGTTCAATGGCAAGAAGATGGTTATACTCTCCATAATTTAGCACAGGATAATACATATTACTGGAGCGTTCAGGCTGTTGATGCTGGTTTTGTGGGTGGTCAATTTGCAACAGACTCTCCCATACCAGTCGAATTAGAATCATTCTATGCTTTTATAAAAAACTATAGTGTGAATCTTTTTTGGAATACAATTACTGAAGTGAATAATTCAGGATTTCAAGTCGAACGCAGTACTGATGGGAGAAACTGGTATCCTATTGGATTTGTCGCCGGTAATGGAAATTCCAATATAACTCATGATTATGATTTTATTGATAATGACATAAAAACTTCTGGAACTTTATTTTACAGGTTAAAACAGATAGACAACAATGGTAATTATCAATATTCAAAAATCATTTCCATCGTAATAAATATTTTAACTAAATTTGATATCTCACAAAACTATCCAAACCCATTCAACCCAAGCACAAAAATAAAATACACAATTTCAAATAGTCCCCCCTTCACTAAGGGGGAGAGACAGGGGGGGTTGTTAGTCACTTTAAAAGTCTACGACATCCTCGGCAGAGAGATAACGACTTTAGTTAGCGAAGAACAACAGCCCGGCATTTACGAAATTGAATTTGTAGGTCGAAGTGAAACTTCGGCCTTACCGAACGGAATATATTTCTATCGTTTACAAGCGGGCGATTATACTGCTGCAAAAAAGATGATTCTATTAAAATAAAATACCAATTCCAAAAACAGGTAAAATAAAATACCAATTCCAAAAACAGGGGTGAGGTAACAAAAATCATCTCACT
>CAZHVS010000003.1:0-7330 GCA_964536015.1 uncultured Ignavibacteriaceae bacterium | reverse complement strand
TAAAATAAAATACCAATTCCAAAAACAGGGGTGAGGTAACAAAAATCATCTCACTCTCAATCTTTGTAACTCGAAACGAAGTTTCGAGACCATAAATTGAAGAATTAATCTTTTTAATTAAATCCCCCGACTCCATTCAAACCGAAAAAAATTGCTGTAAAAACACCCTAAATTTATGAAAACCTTTTTTTAGCATAATCGCCATATTGCATATCTGTCAGGTCTCATTGCATTGATGCCTAAATCATTCGAAATAATGCAAACTCATCTTGCTCAGAGTAGCAGGTAATAAAAATTCAATTAAAGATTTTACTACTCTTTGCCAACTGTCCGTTTAAAGATATAATCAACATTTGTCAGCATTTTATCATAATCAAAAATGTTATCAATTTCTTTTTTAGTAAGAAACTTCATTGCATCTTTGGATTTAAGAAGCTCATCTTTAAGATTTTTCTTCTTATCAGCCCATACAGACATAGCACTTGTCTGCACAATCTTATAAGCTTCTTCTCTTGTTGCACCTTTTTCCGTTATCTTCAAAAGAACTTTCTGTGAAAAAACCAATCCTCTTGTAAGATTAAGGTTTTGTTTCATATTGTCAGGATAAAGAAGCAAATTTCTAATTAGATGAATCATCTTTGCAAGCATATAATCAAGTAAAATGCAGCTATCAGGAACAATCACTCTCTCCACAGACGAATGAGTAATATCTCTTTCATGCCACAACGTAATATTTTCAAGTGCTGCAAGAGCATTGCCTCTAAGTATTCTTGCCATACCTGCTATGCGTTCACATATAACAGGATTTCTTTTATGCGGCATTGCCGATGAACCCTTCTGTCCTTTGGAAAAAAATTCTTCAGCTTCAAGAACTTCAGTTTTTTGCAGATGTCTTATCTCTGTAGCAATTTTTTCAAACGTTCCGCCAATAACAGCAAGTGTAGTCAAAAACTCTGCGTGCCTGTCTCTTTGAATAACCTGCGTTGAAACAGGAGCGGGTTTTAATCCAAGCTTTTTACACACATACTCTTCAACCTTAGGAGATAAATGATCGAATGTTCCAACCGCACCAGAAATTTGTCCCACACTTATTGAATCAATAGCATTCTCAAGCCGTTTTATATTTCTTTTAATTTCTTCAAACCATAAGGCAAACTTTAATCCCATTGTTGTTGGTTCAGCGTGGACGCCATGTGTTCTGCCAATACATATTGTGTTCTTATATTCAATTGCTTTTTTTCGCAGTTCACTTTTTAATTCTTTCAGTTCCTTAAGAATAATAATTCCTGCACTTTTCATCTGATAAGAAAGTGTAGTATCAAGGATATCGGAAGAAGTCATTCCATAATGTATATGCCGCGATTCAGGTCCAACATATTCAGCAACATTTGTAAGAAAAGCAATTACATCGTGCTGTGTTATTTCTTCAATCTCCAGAATTCTATTTACATCAAAGTCAGCTCTCTTTTTAATTATAGCAACATCACTCTTCGGAATTTCTCCCATTAAAGCACGTGCTTCACACGCAAGGATTTCAATCTTAAGCCAAGTTGAGAATTTGAATTCATCTGTCCATATCTTTCCCATTTCAGGGCGTGTATAACGCTCAATCATTTTTTATTCTCCAATTTCATTTTTAAAACCATTTCTTTATCATCACGTAATATATAAAGGTTTACTAATTGTCCTTTACGGAATTCATGTAAAACTCCAATCAAAGTATTATCATTGTTTATCCTGTAATCATCAATTCTGTAAATTACATCACCGGGTTCCAGTCCTGCATCTTTAGCGGGTGAATTCCGCAAAACATTTGTAACTATTACACCTTTGTTGCTTTGAAGTTTATAATATTTTGCAATTGTTTCATCAATATTTTGAACCCTCATACCGGTATTAAATTCTCTTTCAATCTTACCATTACTTTTTAATTCATCAACAATGCGTTTAACTTTGTTAATAGGAATTGCAAAACCAAGTCCAATACTTCCCTGAGAACCAGCCGTAAAAATTAATGTATTAATTCCAATAACTTCTCCAACGCAATTTACAAGAGGACCACCGCTGTTTCCTCCATTTATTGAAGCATCAGTTTGAAGCATATTCAAATAAAATCTGTTATTAACCGGTTCAAGGTTCATTCCTTTTGCACTGATAACACCGACTGTAACTGTTGGTTTATCATTAATCTCAAACAATCCAAAAGGATTACCAAAGGCAATTACCCATTCACCAATAATTACATCTTCAGAATTTCCAAAGTCAAGATACGGAAGATTTTTTTCATTAACTTTCAAAAGACAAATATCAGATACTGGGTCAGTGCCTACAATTTTGGCTGTATATTGTTTGCCATTTGTCATTGTAACAACAATCTCGCTTGCATTACCTGCAACATGGTCATTAGTAATGATGTAACCATCTTCCGAAATAATAAAACCACTACCAAGGCTGCTAACTTTTTGGTTGTAAGTTCTATCACCAAAAAATTGTCTGAAAAATGGATCGTTAGCAAAAGGGGAAAAGAATGGATCCTGGAACTGCCTTATTTCAGTAACATTAATTCCTACCACAGCAGAACTTACCTTCTCAACTGTCTTGGTAATTATGTTATGTCTTAATTCATAAATTTCGTCATTAGCTTTATCTTTATTGGTCTGTGCAGAAACAGGGATGATGATCATTAATAAAAGGACAACTATTTTGGATTTACTCATTTTTCCTTCCAATTTTTTATTACAAATATAAGATTTACAAATAAGAGTTTTAGAACTTTTTAAAATTCGTGAAAATAAAAAATTTAATTAATACACTTTTTAACCCCTATTTTCTTAACTGAAACAATAGGAAAAAATGAAAGTTGCAACTTTGAGAAAAAAAAGTCTAACAATTAAGAAATTGAGCTTAATTCTAATAATTTGCTTGAAAATTCATTTCTTAAAGTTACTTTTTAGGAAAAGTTAAACTCTGGCATTTTATTTGAAAAAGTTAAGCGAATTTTTCATTAAGGAAGAGAAATGCATAAAAAAGTATTTGAAAATTATATTAAAAACGATAAAAGTTCGCTGATTCCAATTTTGCAGGATATCCAAGCAATTTATGGGTATCTTCCTGAAGAAGCATTACAGGAAACTGCAGATTTTCTGGGAATGGCATTAAGCAGAGTTTATGGTGTTGCTACGTTTTATAATCAATTCAGGTTAACTCCTCTTGGCGAAAATGTTATTCGTGTTTGCAGGGGAACCGCCTGTCACGTTAAAAATTCGGCTAACCTTCTTTTCGCAATTGAAACTGCATTAAATATTAAAGCAGGACAAACCACAAGAGATAAAAAATTTACAATCGAAACAGTAGCTTGCATTGGTGCTTGCAGTATTGCTCCTGTTATAACAGTTAACGAAGATTATTATGGAAGAATCTCAACCAAAGATATTCCTAACATTATTAAAAAATATCAGAATAAAACAAAACAAAACCAGCCGGTTAAAGAAACAGAGGTGAGTGCATAATGAAAACATTTTTAGACTTATGTTGTGAAGAATGCTGGCATTCAAAAGAAAATCCCTGTAATTCTTTTATCAGGTGTTGTACTGAAGGTCCTCTTTGTCATTTTGATACTGAATGTGCTGAAAAATTTAAAGCATTAAATAAAAAACTCACCTACCAGGAACACGATGTTCCAATTATATGGATTGGGATGGGAACATGCGGACTTGCAGCAGGTGCAAAAAAAGTTGAAGAAGCAATAAGAGCAGAGTTAACCAAATTGAATCTAACTGCTCATATTGAAGCTACTGGTTGTATTGGTTTCTGTGCTAAAGAAGTTATTGTTGATATTAAACTTCCAGGTGGCGATAGAATTTCTTATTGTGAAATTACTCCTAAGTTCGTTCCAAGATTAATTCAACACGCAATTGTTAATAAAGAAATTTACAAAGAAAAATTACTTGGAACTCATGGAAAAGGTTCTGTAGATTTACCATCTATTAATGATAACCCGTTCTTCAAACACCAGATGAAAATTGTGCTTGAAAATTGCGGTATAATAGATCCCACTTCTATTGATGCATACATAGCTAATGGCGGATTCAAAGCATTGGATAAAGTTTTATTATTAATGAAACCTGCTGATGTTGTTAAAGAAGTTCTTGACAGCGGTTTAAGAGGAAGAGGCGGTGGAGGATTTCCTACTGCAAAGAAATGGGAACTGGCTCTTAATAAAAAAGCTGACCAGAAATATATTGTTTGTAATGCCGATGAAGGTGATCCAGGTGCATTTATGGATCGCTCTGTACTTGAAAGTGATCCTTATAAAATGATTGAAGGTATGATGATTGGCGGTTACGCAATAGGTGCATCTGTTGGATATATTTATTGCCGTGCTGAATATCCTCTTGCAATAGAACGTCTTGAAAACACAATAGCTTCCTGTGAAAAATATGGTTTGCTTGGTGAAAATATTCTTGGTACAGGATTCAACTTCAAACTGAAAATTAAAAAAGGAGCAGGTGCTTTTGTATGCGGCGAAGAGACTGCTTTGCTTGCTTCAATTGAAGGAAAGAGAGGAATGCCAAGACCAAGACCACCTTATCCGGCAGATTCAGGGCTGTTTGGTAAACCAACTGTAATCAATAATGTTGAAACATTTGCTAATGTTACTGCAATTATTGTTAAAGGTGCTGAATGGTTCTCCTCTATAGGAACAGAAAAAAGTAAAGGAACAAAAGTTTTTGCGCTAAGCGGAAAGATTACAAATAGCGGACTTGTAGAAGTTCCTATGGGTGTCACTCTTGAAGATGTTGTATTTGAAATCGGCGGCGGAATTCCAAACAATAAAAAATTTAAAGCTGTTCAAATTGGCGGACCAAGCGGCGGATGTTTACCTGAAAGTGTGATTAAAACACAGGTTGATTACGACTCCTTGAAAACCGTTGGTGCTATGATGGGCAGCGGTGGTTTTGTTGTTATGGATGAAGATACCTGTATGGTTGATGTTGCTAAGTATTTTCTTACATTCATTCAAAATGAATCTTGCGGTAAATGCGTTCCTTGTCGTGAAGGCACTAAACGTATGCTTGAAATTATTGAGAGAATTCCTCAATCCTACAAGGATACGAAAAATAAAAAAGATGAATTACAAAGATTTAAAGGTATTGTATATCTAAACAGGTTAGCTGAAGTTATTAAGGATACTTCTTTATGCGGATTAGGACAATCAGCACCTAACCCTGTTCTTTCCGGTTTACATTATTTCAGAGATGAATATGAAAAACATCTATACGAAAGAAGATGTCCATCCGGTGTTTGCAAAGAGTTATTGACTTATACAATCAATAACGAACTTTGTGAAGGATGTGGAGTATGTGTAAAAAGATGTTCTGTTGATGCTATTCTTGGTGAGAAAGGAAAAGCTCATTACATAAACCAGGATAAGTGTATTAAATGCGGAATGTGCTTTGAAGCTTGTAAATTCTGTGCTATAGATGTGAATTAAAGTTTATGGAGATGAAAATGGTTGAATTAACAATTAATAAAATAAAAGTAAAAGCAGAACAAGGTATGACAATCCTTGATGCAGCTAAATCTGTTGGAATAAGTATTCCTACTCTTTGTCATATGAAAGATTTATTCCCGACTGGTGCCTGCAGAATATGTTCTGTTGAAGTTGAAGGACAAAGAAATTTAATTCCATCCTGTGCTTATCCTGTTTATGATGGAATGGTTGTAGAAACAAATTCACCTCGTGTAAGAAGAGCAAGAAAAACTATTGTAGAACTTCTTGTAGAAAATCATCCGCAGGATTGTTTAATTTGTGTTCGCAATGGAAATTGTGAATTACAAACATTTGCAGGGGTTTATGGTTTAAGAGAACATCGTTTTGCGGGCGAAAAGAAAGAGCACGCTGTTGATATCTCCAGTGCTTCGATGGAAAGAGACCCAGCTAAATGTATCCTTTGCGGCAGATGTGTTAGAGCTTGTAACGAAGTTCAAAAAGTTGGGGCAATAGATTTTACCAACCGTGGTTTCCAAAGCACTGTTACTACTCCTTTTAATAAAGGCTTGAACATAAGTGATTGTATTCTTTGCGGGCAATGTATTCTTGTTTGTCCTACTGCAGCTTTAAGAGAAAAAAGCCATATGAAAGAAGTCTCTTCTGCACTACAGAATAAGAATAAATTTACAATTGCACAGATTGCTCCCGCTGTTCGTGCATCTCTTGGGGAAGAATATAATCTTCCTCTTGGTACAGATGTAACTGGAAAACTTGTTACTGGTTTAAGAAGACTTGGATTTAAGAAAGTCTTCGATACCAACTTTGCTGCCGATATGACAATACTTGAAGAAGCTACTGAACTTATTCATCGTGTAAAAGAAGGCGGCACATTACCAATGTTTACAAGCTGCTGCCCGGGTTGGGTTAAGTTTGCTGAACAAAAGTACGGTGATTTACTGCCTCACGTTTCTACCTGTAAATCTCCTCACGAAATGGAAGGTGCAGTTCTTAAAACTTATTATGCTAAGAAGATGGGACTTAATCCAAAAGATATTTATGTAGTTTCCATTATGCCTTGTACAGTTAAGAAATATGAATCTGCAAGACCGGAACTTAACACAGAATTTATTCCTGATGTTGATGCAGTGCTTACTACAAGAGAACTTGTAAGATTTTTCAACCTTGCAGGAGTAGATTTTGCAGACCTTGATGAAGAAGCTTTCGATAATCCGCTCGGAGAATCCACCGGTGCGGCTGCAATTTTTGGCGCAAGCGGCGGTGTTATGGAAGCTGCTTTAAGAACCGCTTATTTCTTTATGACAGGCAAACATCTTACTCAGGTTGATTTTGAAGATGTAAGAGGCTTTGCAGGCGTTAAAGAAGCAACTGTAGATATTGATGGAACTCAGGTTAATATTGCAGTTGTAAATGGTGTTGGCAATGTTGCTCCTGTGCTTGACGAAATTCGTGAAGGTAAATCCAAATATCACTTTATTGAAGTGATGGCTTGTCCAGGCGGCTGTATTAATGGCGGCGGGCAGCCAATTCATCAAAAGCCGGAAAAAGTTGTTAAAAGAATGAAAGCTTTATATGATATTGATAAGAAAATGCTTCACAGGCGTTCTTATGAAAATGAAGCTTTGAAAACAATTTATAAAGAGTTCTTTGTTGAACCCGGCAGCCATAAGAGTCATGAAATTCTTCACACTCATTATTTTGATAGAAGAAAAAGTAAAGAATAGCTACACTCACTTGTTTGAGCTGAATGAATGATTAATGCCATCGAAGAAAGATGGCATTTTTATTTATAATTTCTACAATCGGAATTAGGGGTCT
>CAZHVS010000002.1:0-382508 GCA_964536015.1 uncultured Ignavibacteriaceae bacterium | reverse complement strand
ATTCATTTTTTGCAATCAACTCATCAAGATATTGCCAAAATTTATTTTGCATTAAGTCTCCTCTTGCAATTTTTTGTAAAACGAAGCGCCAGCTTCGTTTGACTTAAACTAACAAACAGTGCTGTGTTTTCTTTCCTCGAAGCTTCGCTTCGAGTTACAGTCAATTTTTTATTCATGTCCTAAATGAATATTTATAAATATTTACTTGTAAAACGAAGCGTCAGCTTCGTTCAACTTAACTAACAAACATTGCTGTTTTTTCTTTCTCTCGAAGCTTCGCTTCGAGTTACAGTCAATTTTTTATTCATGTCTTAAATGTTTATTTATAAAAATTTACTTGTAAAACGAAGCGCCAGCTTCGTTTGACTTAAACTAACAAACATTGTTGTATTTTCTTTCTCTCGAAGCTTCGCTTCGAGTTACAACATCTCACCCTTAAACGCTTTTTGCATTAAGCTTTGAAAAAGATTTTCCAGCTCTTGCTCTGATTGTTTTTGTTTTTCTTTTAATGCTTCTGTTTTGTTTACTATTTCTGCAAATCGTTTTTGAAGTGGGAGAGGTGGAATCGGAATGTTTAAAGTTTTAATATTAGCAATATATATTGCTTGCTGGGCTGATGCTGGTGATAATTTCAATAAATATTTGAGAAAGTTTTTTTCTCGAAATAAAAACAATAGATAGGTTGGGGCTATGGATTTTGGCTTAATCAATATTACACTTCCCATTAAACAAAATTTTTTATCGGAATTAACAACACAGCATCTTCCAATAGTTGCGCCTCGACTGACAAGTAATAAATCATTCTTTTCTGGATTACATTTTCTAATAAACTTATTAAAATCGGATTCACTTACAAAATTATTGCGAGAGAAATCAACTCCATCTTCTCTAACATCCATAGCAGTAATCATATATTTACCGGTTTTAACTATGATCGGATTTAAATGTTCCCCATCTGTAATCTTATTGCAAATTTCCTCAAGGTTTTTCTTTTCCCACCCTTTCGGATTCTTCACCGGATCGCCAAACATTTCTATAAATACAGATTGCAAGAACTCATCCGTTAGTTTGTTTGCTTCTTTGCGTTTTTGTTTTGCCTTGTCTGCTTTTTCAAGTATCTCTGCAATTTGTTTTTGGCTTGGGAGTGGTGGAAGAGGAATATAAAACGACATTATCTGTGCAGGACTAATATTTGGTTGTGCACTTCCGCCCGCTAGTTTTAATACTTGTTTCCTTAAATCACCTTTTGCTAAAAAATAAAACAAATATTTTGCATTTAGATTTTGATGATTTGAAATTGATATTAAACCTACACGTTGGTTTAACAAACAGGGCAAGTCTTTCTGTTTTACTAAAGCCAGCTTACCTGTTGTAGCACCTGACATAGCAATCAAAACGTCATTTTCCTTTAAAGAAAATTCTTTACAAGAGTCAAGATATTCTTTATCAACATAAACTGTTTCTTCTCCAAATTCCAAACTACTTCCATTTAAATTCCCTATTCTTACTAATCTAATTCCTTCATCTAAATAATCTTCACTCTTAAAAGCAAAACCACTTTTTACTTTAGTAACATCGCCTAAAGATTTAACCTTCCAGTTGGATGGTAAGTTATTCATAGTAAATCTCTAAACTCATCCCCAGCCCTTCTCTTGCAAAGAGAAGGGAGTAAAACAGAAACACACAAGATTTTTTTTGCCAATTATTATTGTTCATTTAAATGTAATCACATCCTGCTTATTTGATAACATTAATGTATTTATGATAATGTTTATTGAATAGATCGAAAACTGCTTAAAATCAAATGGATATACGTAATAACTGCTTTTCATTACTCAGTTAACTAGGATAATAGCTAATTAACTCCCATTATTTCCTAAAACCAATCCTTCGAAAATAGCCTAAAATCAAATCTATCTATGCAATAAACATTGTTCATTACATAGTTAACTGTGATATTACTTATATCCTTTTCCATTTAGCGTCTCTACCCATACCAATGCATTCAAGGTTTCCTTTGCTTCGTTCGTCCCGCAAAATTTTTCTGATCATATCAAGACTGACTCCGGGGCAAAGATTATGAATATCCTGAACTGAAAACTGACCTTGAATATTATTTAAGACATCAAGTACTAAAGTAGTTTTACCACCACGAGCGGATGAAATCAATCCAACTCTGCTTTCAAAATCTTTGTATGCTTTAAGTAAAATTCCAAGAAAATACTCCCACCAGGGAACTAAATTATGCTTGGCTTCGTGCCAGCCTTGTGATGACTTATTAAGAGCATCGTAGTAACTCTCTTTATTATCTTCAATCAGTTTTTCAAGACTTATAAATCTTCCAACTTCATAACCGGATTTGTATAATAGTAAAAGCGAAAGTAATCGGGACATTCTTCCGTTACCATCGTTAAAAGGGTGGATGCAAAGAAAATCAAAAACATAAGTTGCAATTATTAATAATGGTTCAAGCTGTGATTTAGCCAATTCAGAATTAAATAAAATATGCAGCTTATCCATAGCTCCAGGAGTTTCAAAAGCCGAAATGGGTTTAAATCTTACAACTTTGCTTCCGTCAGGGTAAACTTCTGCAACCTCATTTTCAGTAGCTTTAAATTTGCCACCGGGAATCGCTGAGAGTGCATAAATATCTCTGTGAAATTGTAAAACTATGTTTGATGTAACAGGTATATGTTCAAAACTTGAATGGATAGTATTAAGAACATTTCTATATCCTGCAATTTCCTGCTCTGATCTATTTGCCGGAGTTGTCTTTTCTGCTGCAATAGCTTTAATTCTTTCTAACGGTGCAGAAATGCCTTCAATTCTGTTTGATGATTCGATGCTTTGAATTATTGCAGTCTGCTTTAATGTTTCAAGCAGTTGAGGCGATTGTTCCTTAAACAGATCCTGTTTGCCCTTGTACTCACCAATTAACCTTATTGTTTGTAATACATTATGAGTAATTGGAATTGATTCGATATAATTGTTTTGAAATGATTTCATTGTTTGGATAACATTTTTTTTATTGAATTAATATCAACAGCAATTTCTTTTTCCAAACTTAACACTTTTTCCATTAGCGCGTCAGGTTTTTCGTATTCAACTTCCTCATATTCAATCGGTTTGTAACGGGAAATTGAGAGATCGTATTTGTTTTCTCTTATATCTTTGACATTAACCACCACTGTTTTTGTCATTCCGAATCCCGATTTATCGGGTGAGGAATCTTTTAAGATTTCTCCCTTCGGTCGAAATGACAAGCGTTCCGTCTGCCAATGCTTAATAATTTCCGGGATATCATTCTTATCAGTTTTATTTCTTTTATCATCGAGAGTAAATCCATCAGCTTCCATATCGTAGAACCAGACTTGATCTGTAATTCCGCCTTTCTGAAAAATAACAACTGCTGTTGAAACTCCCGCATAAGGTTTGAACACTCCTGAAGGCATTGAGATAATTCCTTCAAGCTTGCAGTTATCAATCAGGATTTTACGAATATCAATATGAGCTTTGCTTGTTCCAAACAAAACGCCATCAGGTACGATAACGGCTGCTCTTCCACCGGTTACAAGCAGATCATAAATCAGCTCAACAAATAGAAGCTCTGTCTTCTTTGTTTTTGTCTTGAATCTTGCGTTAACGTCCGCTTCATCAATCGAACCTTTGAACGGTGGATTTGCAAGAACTACATCATACATTTCTTTTTCGTTATAAGATTTTGATAGTGTATCCGTGTAACGAATGTTGGGATTATCAATTCCGTGAAGCATCAGGTTCATTGCACCGATTCGTGTCATTGTGGAATCAAAATCATATCCGGTTAGTGCGTGAGTTTTAAGAAACTTAAAAAGTTTTTTATCCGTAATCTTATCACCGATTATATGATGCGGCATTCCTTCTTCATCAAAATCTAGAACATCCTTGCTTGTATTCTGCTCGAGTATGTGCATATAAGCGTTGAAAAGAAATCCAGAAGTTCCGCAGGCAGGATCGCAAATCCTGTCACCAATTTTCGGATTAACAAGCTTAACCATCATTCTGATAATATGTCTCGGAGTTCTGAACTGTCCGTTCTTACCGGCAGTTGTTAACTGGCTTAAAAGATATTCATAAAGATCACCCTGCACATCAACATTCTGTTCTGTTAAGTGCAGGTCTTCAATAATACTCACAGCTTCTTGTAATAATGATGCTTTGGGAATAATGAAATATGCATCCTGCATATGCTGAGTAAATGTGCTCGTTTCTCCACCAAGATTACGAAGAAATTCAAAGACCTTGTCGCGAATATGTTTTAACATCTGATCGCCGGGCAACTGCGACCAGTAAGACCATCTGCAATCCTCATTGCCTTTGAATACAGAAGTGAATTTTTCATTCCTTCTTTTTGCCATCGCAGCATTTGAGTTGTCGTTATCCTCAAGCCGCTTAAGGAAGATTAGATATGACATTTGTTCAATAGCAGTAAGCGGATTAGAAATTCCTCCTGACCAGAACTTATCCCAGAGAGAATCTATTTTTTGTTTTAAGTTGTTACCGTTTGTCAACATAATTTTAAGCAATTAATTTTCTTGTTAATTCCACCAATTCACTAACATCATCTTCAGTAAACAATTTATCAACAGCATCTTTACCAAAGTTTGTAAATGGTTCTTCGTATAGATCCGCAGTTTCAAGTTTTCTTCTTTGCACAAATACATTCTGCACTGCTCTTAAAAACCGGGACTGGTCAGCGTTGTAATTATGCTCAAGTATAAAAGCATCAAAAGTTTTTTTAACAATGTCTTCGTAGCTAGGTATTTTTTCAATGTTCAATGCGTGCTTCAAGAAATCAACAAAACTGCCTACTTTTACTCCGTATGCTTTAAGCATATTTTCTTCATCCAGAGATATATCTTCAGCTTTCAGTTCTTTGCTAAGTGTCAGTTCAAGATCAAGTAGATCATCAATGCTCAGGTCTTCACCTTTCTTCAGTTTTATTATTGCAGGATGTTTATCGGCAAGCCCCAGTATCTTTTGTTCAACACGCTTCCTGTATTCTTCAATATAAACTTTTTCGTTATCCTTTCTTAAAATTACCCATTTGCGGGATTCAATAATGTCATCAAGTCCAAGCTCAATAACCAGCGAAGGTCTTGGCTGTTTGTATTTCATTATTGGTGCAAGATTTTCTTTTGTTTCATCAATCTTAGCGAGTTCAACTTCCTGCCAGTATTTATTTGTTAACACATCATTTATAACACGAATATGCTGTGCAACCTGTGCAAGATTTGTGGGTAGAAGGGAAATATCTTCTTTAACAGATTCGATCAAAGCAGTAAGATCTTTTCTTTGTAAGAAATGCAGTCCCACTCTTTCCATTTTACTGATAAAGAAAGCTTCATCATTATTTATTCCGGGAACGAATCTTAATAGCGGTGCTACTTTCATTTTCAGAAATTCAAGCTTATCACGGGTTATATAATTCCAGAAATCATTCTGCCAGGCGTCTTTAACTTCTTTATAAACTTTTTTAATTGAGAATGATTCAAGTGGTATGTCAGCAATATCAGAACGTAAATCTTTTATTATTCTTTTAGCATCTGGATTTTCCTGGTCTCCTAAAAACAATTGAAGTTTCGCGAGTCTTGTGTTAAAGATTGTAACTCTAATCGGGATTTGCCTGTTGGTATCATCAATCTTTACCTGTTCAAAGTTTTCCCAGTAATCAATTATTAAAAAACTTTCCTTCTTTCCATTCGGAAGCCAATCATATACTTTGCAGGCTTCGTGATTCCTTGTTCCTCTTCCAATCATCTGCCAGAATTTTATCTGTGAGTTGACAGGTTTCATAAAAGCAAGATTAACTATTTCAGGAATGTCAACTCCGGTATCAAGCATATCAACAGAGATTGCTATACGAGGCATACTTTCTTTTTTAAATTTCTCAAGAAGTGTATCTGCTCTTTCCATCTTTGAATCAATAACCTGGATAAGATTTGGATACTGAGGATACATTTCATTAAAAGTTTCAGCTAATCTCATTGCATGATTATGCGTAATAGCAAAGACAATTGTTTTTCCAGGATACTGTCCTGATTTATCTTTCAGACAAATATCCATAAACTCTTCCCATTGTGTACGCAGAGTATCCTTATTGGTTACTTTCTTTTCGAGATCGGTCCCTTCAAAGTTCAGTTCATCCGGATCAATCCCATTTGCTCGCAAAATTGATTTTTCCTCTTCAGTTAAATCAACTCCTTTAATTCCTTTTCTTTGAAAGTGTGTTTGAGCAGCATAAACACTAAAATCAACTAAGTATTTTTCTTTAACAGCATCATCAAACGGATAAAGAAATGTTGGTGATTTACCATCACAGTCAAAAAACTTAAATGTGTCTCGGTCAATAAATTCGGCGGGAGTTGCGGTTAAACCGATTTGAATAGCATCAAAGTAAGCAAGCACATCTGTAAACTTATTATAGATTGAACGATGACATTCATCAGAAATAATAACATCAAAATCGGCAGGAGTAAATTGATTATAGCAGAGTTCAAGAGTTTGAAGTGTTGTTACATAAACCCTTTCATCTTTCGTAATATTATAAGTCCTCAATCTTGTCCTTGATTCATTAGATAGATGAGTCTTAAAACCGTCTGTCAATGCCTGATTAACTAAGCTGTCTCTATCGGCTAGGAATAAAATTTTTTGTGCGGCGTTAGCTTTAAGAAGAACATCAATCAAAGCCATAATAGTTCGGGTCTTGCCCGTACCCGTAGCCATCACAAGAAGAGCTTTGCGTTTCATCTTTTTATCAATTGCTTCGGAAATTCTTCTTATCGCTTCAACCTGGTAAGCGCGATTAACAATAGATTCTTTAATTTGAATTGTACTGAGAGGTTTTCGGTTTTGTTTGAGATGGAGTAATCGTTCTAAATTTTTTCTGGAGAAAAATCCTGCGACGTGTCTTTCAGAAGCATTTTCAGAATCCCAGAAAAAAGTATCATCTCCGTTGCTCATAAATGCAAAAGGTCTGAATGATTGTTTTTTTTCAATCTCTTTTACATACTGAAGGACTTGTTCCTTTCCTTCCCTTGCATCACGACTCGTTCTCTTTGCTTCAACCACTGCAAGCACTTCGCCATTATTTCTATATAGGCAATAATCTGTAAAACCTGTGACTCTGGTTTTATCATAATTCGGAACTGGGATTTCAAATCCAATCTGAGTATGATCGGCAATATTCCACTCCGCTTTTACAATCAGTGGATCGATAATCGAATAGCGTGTTTCTTTTTCTGTTATACCAAGAATCAATTTTTACCAATTAATTAAAATTGCTTATCTAAATTTATCATTTATTCCATTAATTCGAAATTTATTCTCACAATTCAAAATTTTTTTATAGAACCACATTCCTTTGTTTTACCACAACATAAAACCCTATCCTTAAAATATTATCTGTAAAACGAAGCGTTAGCTTCGTTTACCGAAAAAATAAACATCGCTGTATTTTCTTTCCTCGAAGATTCGCTTCGAGTTACATTTAATATCAGCCGCTTGCAATAAACAAGCGGCTCAAATTATTCAACAGGATAATTCCTGTCTTCAACCGGATTAATTTTTAACCCGTCATTAAATATGTTACAAATTACTTCTTCTCTTGTGGTTTACGCACAAATTTCTTGCGTTCGGATTTCCTTGTACCACCAAGAATTTCTATCTCGCTTCCATCCATATCAAATTTACCTTTTGCACTTAATAGTATCTTGGTAAATACTTCAGTTATTCCGGCCTCAAGCCCAAGCAGTCTGTTCAGAATTTCATCTGCAGCTTTAAGTGCAGAGTTATATTCTGCATTTACTTGCTCATATTGAAGAATTTGTTGTTCAAAGGTTTGTGCAGTTATTGGAGAAGTATCGCTTCCATAATTTTGCTCTCTGCCTTTCATAGAATCGATTGTCTTCATACCTGCCAACCTTTGTTTGGCTTTTTCCACTGTTTGTGGAATCACTCTTTCCTTATATGCCATTAAATATACCTCTTTATTGGTTATTGATATTTTCCCGATTTTACGGGTAAAATTTTCGTTTTTATTTGTTTTTCAAAGTTTTTTTCATTTTTATCTAACTTTTCCATCTAAATATCTTAGATACCTGAGTAAGTATCTTAATTTATTTGGTTAGCATCTTAGATTCTTTCATCAGTATCTTACTTTCCAACCTGAGTATCTTTCTTTTATTGATTGGTATCTAAGATACTGACATATTTATCTTAATTTCTGGATTAAGTATCCTGAATTCCTGTAAAGGTATCTTACTTTTCAGGATACAAAAATCAATTACTTGAATCGATAAATTCTTTTAATTGATTTTATCATTAAATTTTAATTTAGAATATCTGGTGAGTTTCTTAGAAATGTTTAACAGTCTTATTAAACTTACGTATTTGGGGAATACATGTCAAGATTTGCCCACCCTACTTTTACCCTACTTTTACCCTACTAAAAAAAAGTAGGGTATTTTTAGGGTAAGGTAGGGTTGATAATTAAATTGAAAATCTATAATTTCAAACTATACCCTATGTAAAACGAAGCGTCAGCTTCGTTTGACTTAAACTAACCAACACTGTTGTATTTTCTTTCCTCGAAACTTCGCTTCGAGTTACATTGGGTTACAATATACTATTTGGATAACTGTAAAATTCTGTATGAACCTCTTGCAACCAGTACAAATATTATCAATCCAATTACAAGGTCTGGATATTTTGAATCTGTTAATAACACCAGCACTCCTGCAAGAATAACTCCCGCATTCGCAATAATATCATTCGAAGTAAAAATCATACTTGCCTTCATATGCACTTCTTTGCTTTTACTTTTTTGAAGAATGAAAAGACTTAAAGTATTCCCCATCAAAGCAAAAACAGAAATAATAATCATCAGGTTAAAAGATGGTACTTCTTCAAAGCCAACAAACCGGCGGATAACTTCCACCAATCCCATAACTGCCAGACTAAGTTGAAAATATCCGCTTATATTTGCAATATTTTTTTTGTGCTGCAAACTTCTTCCAACTGCAAAAAGAGATAACCCATACACAATACTATCTGCAAGCATATCAAGACTATCTGCAACCAACCCCATTGAATTTGCAATGAAACCCGTTAAAATTTCCAGTACAAAGAAAAAGAAATTAATAAAAAGTACCTGCCATAAGACTTTTGTATCAGCATCCTCCTTTGTAACATTTTTTATATTAGTACTTTCAGAAGAAATAAATGTAGTATCAAGATTAAGTGATTCAAGCCTCTTCAAAATATCCTCATAACCATCTGAGTGAATAACTTCAAGTCTTCTTTCCTGTAAATAAAAACCAAGACTTTGAATGCTGCTCAATCCATCAAGTTTCATTCTTATCAATTGCTCTTCCGAAGCACAATCCATATGATTTATTTGAAAAATTGTCTTATTCATTTCACGCATTTCTTAAGTTTAATCCATTCTAACTTCTTTAGATAAATGTCTGAACCAGAAATAATATAACCCGGCAGAAAGAAAAACCAAAATCACAAAAAGATATAAGAATAAATCGAATCGTTTAAGTATTACTGTCATTCCCGTAAGAAACAAAACAATCTGCGATGGTAACGCAAAGCAAATAGCAACAATATCTTTTCTATTCTCTGCATTAATCTGTTTGGTTTTATCAGCAGGAATTAAATTTTTAATTGGCTTCCAGAATCCAAAAGGACGAGTAGTCTTATAAAAATTCATCAGAGTTTCATCATTTGTTTTCTCAGTTAAAAGAGTTGCTGCAACAGTTGCCACTAAAGAAACAATAACTAAAATTGCAAAAGATAAATATTCAGTTGCATCAGGATAAAATAACTTTTGAATTATAGCCGAACCCATTCCTGCAATCGTACCGAAAGTAAAACCAAAACCATTCATTCTCCACCAGTACCATCTAACAAGTAAAGGAACAATCATTCCCGCACCAAGTCCCATAGTTAACCATCCCCATATTTCATTTATACTTTTAATGTTGACTGTAAGTCCAAGTCCAAGCAACACAATAATTAAAGAAGCCAACCTGCTATGAAGAATCAATTTTCTTTCAGATGCTTTTGGATTAATAAACTCCTGGTAAATATCTTTAACCCAATAAGAAGCACCTGAATTGATAAGCGAACTGAAAGTTGACATTGCCGCAGCCATTAAACCTGCCACAAGCAATCCTTTTAATCCTGCAGGAAGAATATTGAAGATAACAGTTGGTAAAACTTTTTCAGGATCACTAATAATTGCACCTGAGTTAACACCAAAAGAAATTCCGAGTACAGCAATTGCAGCAATAAATGGCCATCTGAACGAAAGCAGAAACACCCAGAATAAAGAAAGCAAGCCTGCATCTCTATCACTTCTGGCAGCAAAAAATCTTTGAGCCATATAACCACCTGTTCCCGCACTTCCTTCAATTACAACTTTTATCAGATAAAACAATAAAGCAATTCCAAACAAATTATAAATTGAATAAGCAGAATTATCGGGAAAGTTTAATTCCCACGCAGGAATAATTGATGTCCAGCTTTCTCTTGTCGTTTCTACTGGAAGGAACCCACCATCTTTTAAAGGAATTGAAATAGAAAAGATTTCAGGTAATTGAGATGAAGCAAGAGCAATTGTACAAACAATAACAATCATTACAAAGATTAGTATTCCCTGGAAAACATCTGTCCATACAACTCCTTGCAGACCACTGGCAATTGTGTACAAAGTAGTAAGGAGAATAATTAACGAAGCTGCCCAGAACTCTGAAGACAAACCAAGAAAAGGAGGAATCTTAAGAACATCACCAATGAATTTTCCTGCTCCAACCGAAAAGTAAGAAACAATTGCTACCGTTATAATAAGAGTTGATATAGCAGAAATTATTCTTGCAGATTTTCCCTGAATGCCATCACCAAACCTGTATTTCATCCATTCAGCAAGCGTCATAACTTTTGAACGTCTTGTCCACTTTCCCATAAATATCATAAGGAAAGCCATAATAAGGACAAGTCCACCGCGCATTTCAATAAAAAAACCAACAGCACCAAAAGCATAAATAAGAGCGACGTTTATCATAGTTCCGCTGACATCAAAATTAGAAGCCATTCCAGAAGCACCTAAAGCCCACCAAGGAATTTTTCTGTTACCAAGAAAATAAGAATCAATTCCTGAAGATGCCTTCTTCTCAAAATAAAAACCAATTAATGTAATAATAACAAGATATGCTATGACTATAAATAAATCTATAAAGCTCATATTGTCTTTTCTTACTTAGAATTATGAAATAAAATTATTTCACTAAAGATAATAAAAAGAATGCGAGTAATTTCAATTTGATTTTTCAACTCATTTAAAACAAAAAGGCGAAGGAATTAACCTTCGCCATAAGGGGGAAATCTCAAAGGATTGAGATATCCTAAGAGAATCTAATGAAATTCTACAAGCAGAGCATCCTTTGGAACCATATCTCCCTGTTTAATATGAATTTGCTTTATCGTTCCATCAATTGCAGCTTTAACAACATTTTTCATCTTCATAGCTTCAAGAATAAACAGACTGTCACCTTTGTGAACCTGTTGCCCGGCTTTTACATAGACTTCGTTAATTACACCCGGTATAAAAGCAGTAATCTTTTTAGGATCAGATGGTCTATATTTCTTTCGCATCTTGAACTTTGGAGTAATACGCGTTTCATACCTGTCAAAATCAACCGTTAAATAATAATGTTCTTTGTCTTCCATATTGCTTTCCTGTTTAAGTTATCCTAAAAACCGTTTATTAAAATGGCGGAATGCCATGTTTTTTATAAGGTCTTTGTTCTTTTTTATTTTCAGCAACCTGCAACGAATGCAATATGTAATTTCTTGTTTCGTTTGGATTAATAACTGCATCAATATGTCCATTTCTTGCTGCAACATAAGGGTTAGCAAACTTCTCAATATATTCCTGAACTTTCTGTTTTCTAACAAGATCAGGATTAGGAGAAGACTGTATTTCATTCTTAAAGATGATATTAGCCGCACCTTCAGGTCCCATAACTGCTATTTCAGCTGTAGGCCAAGCGTAAACAAGGTCTGCACCAAGATGTCTTGAACACATTGCAATATAACCACCACCGTAAGCTTTTCTTAAAATTATCGTAATCTTTGGAACTGTTGCTTCACTATAAGCATAAAGAACTTTTGCACCGTGTCTAATGACTCCGTTATGTTCCTGATCAACACCCGGTAAGTAACCCGGAAGGTCAACAAAAGTAATTAATGGAATATTGAAAGAATCACAGAAACGAATGAACCTTGCAGCTTTATCGGATGAATCACAATCAAGCACACCCGCAAGAACAAGCGGTTGATTTCCAATAATACCAACCGTATCACCATTAAATCTTGCAAAACCGATTACGATATTTGCTGCCCAGCTTTCCTGTATCTCAAAGAAATCTGAATTGTCACACATTGCTTTAATAATATCGCGAATATCATATGGTTTAGTTGGTTCAGTAGGAATAATTCTATCAATATCAAAACTTACTTTTGGCGGTCTAGGAGGGAATGCATCTGCTTTCTTTCCGTTATTCCACGGAATAAAAGAAAGCAATTTTTTAATCTGGTCAAAACATTCCATCTCGTTATAAGCAAAGAAATGTGCATTGCCTGAAATTTCTGTCTGAACTCTTGCACCTCCAAGGTCTTCCATAGAAATTTCTTCACCAAGAACTGTCTTAATAACTTCCGGACCCGTAATAAACATTTTAGAAATTTTATCAACAACAAAAACGAAATCTGTTAATGCAGGTGAATACACCGCCCCACCAGCACAGGGACCGAGTATAACAGAAATCTGTGGAATAACTCCTGAAGCAAGTGTATTACGATAAAATATTTCGCCATAACCAGCAAGAGAATTTACACCTTCCTGAATTCTGGCGCCACCGCTGTCGTTTATTCCAATTAATGGCATACCAAACTTAACAGCGTGATCCATAATTTTAGTTATTTTGCGGGCATGCATCAAACCAAGCGAACCGCCGGCAACAGTAAAATCCTGTGCATATATAGCAACTGGTCTTCCGCTAATTGTACCTGTACCTGTAATTACACCATCTGCAGGAAGCTGTTTTTTATCCATACCGAAATCTTTTCCTGAATGCTCAACAAACAAATCGAACTCATGAAAAGAATCGGGATCAAGCAGAACTCTAATTCTGTCTCTTGCGTACATCTTTCCCATAGCAATTTGTTTTTCAACAGCCTTATTGTCTTTGGAAGGAGTAACTTTTTCTTTTCTTCTGAAGAAATCTATTATTTTATCACGTATAGACATAATCAACCTAATTTGTTAATTAATAATTAATAAATGAAGGAATTTATCTTATAAATAAATCAAGCAATTCATTCTGAGCGAAGTGCAAGCAAAACTTTCGCTTCTCTCAGAAAAAAGAGATCAATAATAGATGTTATGAATTTCAATTAACTCGGCTTCCGAGTTTTTTTCTTTCAGGAATTTAAGAAAATCGAAATTGTAATATTCCTGGTGAGTGGCTTCAAATTCCTTCAAAAGCATTTTAACCTCTTTCGGTTCTTTAGTGCATTTGAAGTAACTTTTTTGTTCTTTGTCGTCGTAAATTCGGTAATAATAAATTTTTTTATCCATTTTCAAAAATTCTTTTGTTCAAAAATAAGATTGTTTAAGTTAAATCAAAATTTTATCTGCATGGATAATATCTCCAAACAGTTCGCTTTTTATGGATTCCACATTCTTTCTTGCATTGGCAAGTGAGTTAATTATATATCTTTTCGCAATGAATACTTTTCTCTGTTCAATTTCAGCTTCATCAAGCATAAGGTAACCAACAATAAGATATGTGTATAATTCAACAAGGTCTTTTGCAGAAACATCCTGAAAAGAGAAATCTTTTTTATCAAGAACATATTTAAGTGAATCAAGAAACATTGTTCTAATTTCTTTCAAATAATTTTGCAGAACATTTAACCCACCTTTATATTCTTTTTGTTCTTTTTCATTAAAATAATCAGCAAGAATATCATTTACTACTCCACCGCTTGCAGCAACTATTTGTAACTGTGAAGTTCCTTCGTAAATGTTTGTTATCCGTGCATCTCTGGCAAGTCTTTCAATTCTGAATTCTTTCATATAACCTGTGCCGCCGTGAACCTGTAGAGAGTCGTAAGTAATTTTATTTGCACTTTCAGTTAATACATATTTAGAAATTGGCGTTAAAAGGTTTGCAATTTTAGATGCATTCTTAGCTTCGGTAGTTAATTCCGCAACTGATTTTCCTTCAGCTTTATATTTATCAATCAGTTCTTCAAGTTTTTCTTTTTTATCAACACTTTTAGCAGCAGCATAAAAAAGAGTTCTGTTCGATTCAAGCAAAACTCGCATATCAATCAAAATATTGGCAACAGCAGGAATATTATAAATTGCTTTTCCAAATTGTTTTCTGTCTTTAGCATAAAGAACTGCTTCTTCATAAGCAGCTTGAGAAATGCCAAGAGCCTGTGCAGAAACTCCCATTCTTGCTCTAAACATCAGATCAAAAACGTATTTAATCAGACCAAATTTTCTTTGTCCAACAAGTTGAGCCGGAGTATCATTGAATTGTAATTCGCAGGTTGGAGAACCGTGAATACCAAGTTTATTTTCAATTCTTCTTACCTTAACAGTTTCATCTCCATAACACACAAAAAGACTCAAACCTCTTCCATCTTTTGTACCCGCTTCAGAACGAGCAAGAACAAGAAGTACTTCGGCATTACCGTTAGTAATAAATCTTTTTACTCCACGAAGGAACCACTTTCCTTCTGCATTCTGATAAGCAGTTAATTTAACTGCCTGAAGATCAGAACCGGCATCTGGTTCTGTCAATGCCATCGCACCTGAATATTCACCTGTACAAAACCCAGGGAGGAATTCTTGTTTGATTTCGTCATTTGCAAATTTTTTCAAAGTATCAGCTATATCCTGCAAACCAAAAAGATTCATTAAAGAAGCATCAGCTCTTGATACCATTTCGACTGCCATCATATAAACGGTAAATGGAAAATTCAATCCGCCATATTTTCTTGGAAGAATCATTCCCATTAAATCAGCTTGTGCAAGTTGTTTCAGATTTTCCTGTGTTCCTTTAGCATAACTGACTTTTCCATTTGAAAAGTGAGCACCTTCTTCATCAACTCCAGCCGCTCTTGGAGCAATGAAATTTGCAGACATATCTCCAACAACTTCTAAAACCTTGCGATAGTTTTCTATTGCATCATCATAATTTTTTGGAGCGTAATTATATTTTTTGCATTCTTCATAATTATCTTCAGCTATCTTAACGACTTCTTCAATATTCAAATTGTTGAAGTGAAAAAGTATATCATGATTATCATTAAAAAAATTCGACATCACATTTCCTATTTAAGTTTGTGTTTAAATACTTCAATAAATCGTGGAATAATCTCATTTGCATCTCCAACAATACCATAATGAGCTACTTCAAAGATTGGTGATTCAGGATCATTGTTTATAGCGATTATTTTATTTGATTCCTGCATTCCTGCTCTATGTTGAATTGCACCTGAAATACCTACTGCTATATATAACTTTGGTCTAACTGTAACACCTGTTTGTCCAACCTGTCTTTCGTGCGATACAAAACCGGCATCAACCGCAGCACGAGAACCAGCTACTTCACCGCCTAAAACGTGAGCAAGTTCGTGAATCATCTTGAAGTTTTCTTTTGAACCAAGTCCATATCCACCGGCAACAATTATTGGTGCTGCTTTCAGATTAACTTTGCTCTCTTCTCTATGTTGTTCTATTATTTGTATTACTTCATCAATCGGATCAGCAATATAAGGTATCTCTGTAATCTTTATTTTCTTAGGTTTGTCAACCTTGTGCATCTCCATTACACCTTCTCTTACAGTCGCCATCTGGGTTGGATTATCAGGTGTAATAATTGTTGCAATAATATTTCCGCCAAATGCAGGTCTAATTTGTAAAAGAAGATCCTTGTAATCCTGTCCAAGATACTTAACATCAGAGATTTGTAAATCGGTACAATCAGCAGTTAAACCGCTTTTTGTATTGGATGCAACACGTGGAGCTAAATCTCTTCCAAAAACAGTTGCACCAAATAGGACAATTCTTGGTTGATGTGTTTTGACAAGTTCATTCATAATTCTTGCATAAGGCATAGTTCTATAAGAGTGCAAAGACTTATTATCTATAATCAATGATTCATCTACACCAAAATTAAAAGTTTCCTCGGCAATATTTTTAACATTATGCCCAATAACAACTGATTTTAATACTCCATGCATACTATCGGCAAGTTTGCGACCTTTGCTTAAAAGTTCAAAACTTACATCAGCAGGTTTTCCATTTCTTTGTTCAATAAAAACCCAAACTTCATTTGAATATTTTTTCATTTTATCCATCCTGTCTTCAAAATTTATCCGAAGATTCTATCTTCCATTAATTTATCTACTAACAAAGAAAGACCTTCTTTACTTGAGTCAACCTTCATAAAACTTCCCGCTCCAAGCACAACCGATTCAACTTTATGAACTTTTGTTGGAGACCCTTTTAATCCACATCTTTCAGCTTCAAGATTTAAGTCATCAAAAGTCAATGTATTAATAAACAGATTATTCTCCTTATATTCATGAACCAATTTGTCTATATACAATAATGAATTACCATCAACAATTTTTTCAAGATCCATTAATGAACTTGCATTTTTATATGCCATTACTCTTTTAGCACTAAATGGACGAGGTTCGGCAGCATCTTTAACTACTGTAACAAGACACGGTAAAGTACTTTCAAGTATCTCATAACCGCCATCGATTTTTCTTTTTATTTTTATTTTATTCTCTTTAATATCAATGACTTCTTCGGCATAAGTGACTTGAGGAATATTTAATTTTTCTGCTGTTTGCGGTCCAACCTGAGCTGTATCTCCATCAATTGCCTGTCTTCCGCCAAAAATTATATCAAAATTTCCAATCTTTTTAATCGCTTCACTAAGAACATATGATGTTGCCAGAGTGTCAGCACCGGCAAATTTTCTGTCACTTATCAGATAAACTTCATCAGCACCCATAAAAAGGCATTCACGTAATGTTTCTGAAGCTCTTTGAGGCCCCATGGTCACAGCAGTAACTTTTCCACCATATTTATCTTTGACTCTTAATGCTAGTTCCAAGGCAATTCTGTCTTCAAAATTAAAAATAGCTGGAAGCATAGAACGATTTACTGTTCCATCGTCTTTCATTACTTTTCCACTAATATTGGTTGTATCCGGTACTTGTTTTACAAGTACTATAGAATTAAACATATTTTTTCCGGGAATTAATTATTAAACATATCCATTTTATAAAAATTGAGATTAAACGAAGGTTATTATCTTGATAGAAACACTCAGGTGATACGTTAATCTCAAAATTTTCGGTGCAAATATAAGAGATTTTTTTTTCTAACCGAAGAAAAGAATAAAAAATTCGTTCAATGAATTGAAGGTAATTTCCAAATTTTTAGTAGCATTTTTTATTGAAACATTTTTTTTTAAACTACAATTAATTATTTTTCAACCACACTCAAATGAAAATATCAAAATGTCTTTTTTATTAGTAATACCGTCAATTGATATCAAAGATGGCAAAACTGTCAGGGTTGTTCAGGGTATTCCTGAATTAGGCTCTAAAGAATATGGTAACGATCCTGTTGAAATGGCAAAAATCTGGAGAGCTGAAAATGCCAAAATTCTTCACGTTGTTGATTTTGATGCAATTGATGTTGAGAATAGTCCGAACAGAAAAATAATTGAAAGCATTTGTAAATCGGTTATTATTCCTGTTGCTTATTCAGGTGGAATAAGAAATCTTGATGATGCAAAAAGAATGTTCGATCTTGGTGTTGCAAGAATTGCAATTGCAACGATGGTCTTGGCTAATCCATCTGAGTTTAAAAAAGTTTTTGAACTTTATGGTCCTTCAAAGATTGTGGTCGCATTTGATGTAATTGACAATGAAATTGTAATTAAACACAGAAAAGTTAAAACAGGAATTGCACCTATTGCTCTTGCTTTACAACTAAAAGATATTGGCGTCGAAAGACTAATTGTATGTGATGTTAAACGAAACGGAATGATGATTGGTCCAAACATTGAACTTTCAAAAAATATTGCAATTGCAACAAATTGTAAAGTTACTATTTCAGGTGGAGTTAGAAACAAAGATGAATTATTAGATATTCAGAATCATATTCCTATAGGTATCGATTCTGTAATTGTCGGAAGAGCTTTGTATGAAAATAGGTTTCCCTGTCAACGTTTATGGCGACTTGCAGAAGCCGGAATTTTTGATTAATAATTAACAGGGATTTTTATGTTGAATTCTGAAAAAAATATCCATTCAAGTTTCTGGAGAAATGTATTTAAGAATTCTCCCGATAAATTTGAACTGGCTGAAACTTTGAACACTATTCCTCCATTTTGTGATTTGAAAAAATCATTATTTCTTCAGGTTATTAATCAACTTCACAATAGAAATTACATTGCGGGTGAATACATTTTTATGCAAAGTGATCCTGGAATTGGAATGTACATAATAGCAGAAGGTGAAGTAAAAATTGAATATATAACTCCAAAAAATAATAAGGTAATTCTTGCCGAATTTACAAAAGGAGATTTTTTTGGCGAACTTGCTTTGCTGGATGGTGAAAAAAGATCAGCTTCTGCAGTGGCTAAAACTGACTGCAAAATTGCAGTCCTCTTTAAACCTGATCTTGATGAATTAATCTATAAAAATCCGAAAGACGGAATTAATATACTTTCCGGTATTACAAAAATTGTTACAACACGACTTAGAAATCTCAATCACGATTATTTATTATTACAGGATAAACTGTTTGAATTAGAGGAGAATTAATATGGAACTAAATATAAAAAAAATTCTTGTACCAGTTGACTTTTCTGACTACTCAAAATCTACATTAAAGTATTCTTCAGCCTTTGCAAAACACTTTAATGCTGAACTCATTCTTGTCTATGTTGTTGAACCAATAATATATCCACCTGACTTTAGTATGGGACAACTTGCTCTACCTTCATTTAATATTGAAATTGATAAACGTGCTGAAGAAGAATTACAAAAATTATCCCAAACAGAACTTGATTCTTCGATCAAAGTCAAAACTTTAGTGAAACCAGGAAAACCTTTCATTGAGATTATTGAAACAGCGCGTGAGGAAGATGTTGATCTGATTATTATTGCTACTCATGGTCATTCAGGTATGGAGCATATACTGTTTGGAAGCACAGCAGATAAAGTCGTAAAAAAAGCACCATGTCCGGTTTTGACCATAAGAGAACCAATAAAAGGATTCAACTATAAGGAGCAATTTGGGAAAGGATAAAATTACAGAATTGATAATAATTCTTTATTAGATAATTTTTCTACCTAGAGGTAACTATTGTAGCAGCACTAATAATGGCAGTTTCACTACGTAATCTATGAGTATTTAAAGAAAATAATTTGGCATCTTTAAGCCATATTTTTTCTTTTTCGTCAAGTCCTCCTTCAGGTCCAAAAATAAAATAGTACTTCTTATTAGACTCAATTTTTATTTCTTTCAAATGAGTACTGGTTTCTTGCTCTAAAATTATTTTCTCAGCATTCAGTGAAGCAATTTCTTCTATTGAATTTATTAGAGTAAATTTTGGTACATATGTTCTTAATGATTGCTTAATAGCAGAAATAAGCAACTTATTCCATCTCTCACTTTTTTCACCTTTCGCAACAGAACGATTTGCATCAAAGATAATTAAATTTGTTATCCCAAGTTCGGTGCACTTTTCAATTGCAAATTCTAACCTATCTGGATTTCTTAATTTTGGAATACAGAAATGAATATTTGCAAAAGGATTCTCTATACTTTCTCTTTTAATGATGTAAGCTTCAATAAAATTTTTTTCGAGGCGTGAAATTTTACATTTTAGTAATTCCCCTTTTCCATTGGTCGCAAATATTTCATCATTAATCCTGTGTCGCATCACCTGTTGAATGTGCCTAGCTTCTTCTCCGTCAATTGTTAGTAGAATATTTGTAATGTTACCAGGTTCAGCGTAATAAAGTTCTATGTTAGAAAGACGTTCCAAGTATTAACTCAAATTGTGATTCACCGTGATCATTAAAAGCAAAAATTGTTCTTGCTAAATTATAAGGAAGAATTAACCAAGTCAATCCCACACCATAACCAAATTGAAAATTTTTTATTTTTAAAGGATCTTGCCGAAAGTATGAATTCCCTGCATCAACAAATAGCTCTGCATATATACCAACTCGGTATGTTAACAATGATTTTGGAATAATTGGAAGGTCAAAATTTAAATTCCATTCTTTAAGAATTGGATAACGAACTTCAAATGATGAAATAATAAGTCCGTTTCCTTCCATTTTTTCTCCATATCTTCCTCTTATTTTCTCATCATAACCAAGATATGTATAATCATATGCAGGAATGTTATCCCCAAAAACCTGTTTTATATTTACTCGAAACTTTGTTGTGAAATCATTTATTAACTCTCTGTAAGTTCTGAAATCAATTAGAAAAATTCTGTAATTAAATTCATTAACTCCAAGACCTTTTATTTTTAAATCACCTGAAATTAAGAATCCATTTGAAGGAAATTGTGCAAGGTCTCTAGTATCATAAAGATATTTAAAACCAATATATGGATTTCGATTTATATGATTTTTATAATTCAGTTTATTTGAAACCTCAAGAGGAATTTCTACATATTCAAATCCGCTATATAAATACAATTGATTAAATTGGTTTAATCTTTTTCCAGTGACGACTTCTCCGCGAATAAATCGCAAATCATAATTTTCCCCAACAATGTTTTCTAATGCAATACTTTTATTCCTTGCCTTTGTATAACTAAAAGCTGTTTGCAGAGAAATTTGTTCTTTTTGAAATAAATATGGAATACTGTAAAGAAGAGAAAGTTCAGGATCGTAACCAAAAGCAATTATTGATTTAATCTTTTCATTTCTACCTCTAAAGTTTTTTACTTCTAATTGCAAACCGTAAGAAAGTTTATCCCAGTCTTTTTCTTTAACATCAAAGAAAGGAATTGGGTATATATACCAGCTTTCTTCTAGAGCAATCTCTAAGATATATTTATCTTCAACTAAGTGAGGAATGATAAAAACCCGAGTGAATATTTCGAGACTGTAAATCCGTTCTCTGTTATACTTAAGCGTTTCAATATTGATTGTATCACCAATCGAAAAAGTTAGTTCATTTAGAATTATATCTTCATCGGTAATATCATTTCCAGTAATGTAGATTGAATCAACGGCAAATGGAAATTTGATTTGAGAATAGAGAGAATCGATATTTTGTCCAAATATGCTACCCGATACTAAAATGAAACTTAAGAAAATATATTTTATTGAAATCATTGAAATTTCTATCGGTTATATTTACTTAATTCCACAGCAATACATCTATCTTCAATAACCTGAATTCCTTTTTGTTTTAACCAATTAGCAACCTTATCATTTTTTACTCCATATTGAAACCAAACATATTTGGGATTTATTACAATAATTTCTTCTTTAATTTTTTCTAATTCTTGCCCATTTATAAATACATCAACAAGATCAATATCGGTAGGTATTTCAGACAGCTTAGAATAAATTTTGATTCCATCAAATGATTTTAGAACTGGATGAACTCCAACAACATCATATCCTTTTTTAAGCAAAAAGGAAGCAATTCTTCCACTATCCCTATAAGGTTTATCTGAGATCCCTACTACAGCAATTGATTTTATTTCATTAAATATTTTTTGAAAATCCATTTATACCTTGATGATTAAAAATTTAGGTACAAATCTCCGAAAATAATATTACCTATACAATAATAATTTTAAAAACTCTTCTTCTTGATGAAGTTTTCTTTTGTTACGAGCCACACTTACAAATTGTTAATAATTAACATTTATCTTAACTTGCTACTGAATTAAATTGTTATTTTCTTTTTGGTGATACTATGAAAAAATTTGTACCATTGCTGTTTATTTTGATTTTATTTCAAAGTTCATTTAGTCAACAAGCATCAGATTATTTTCCTATTCAAATGGGGTATAAATGGTACTTTAAAGTAACCCCATTAGATTCGCTAAACCATCAAGTCGATTCTCTGAAAACATATAGAATTGATTCTCTTGCTTTTGAAAACATCTTTGCTGGTTTGAATGCAAAACATATTCTGTCGAAGAGTGGGACCTTGAATACAGTTAACATAGCACCATATACTGATACAGCTTATGTAAATTTGAGTGCTTCGATTGGTAAAACTTATTTTAAAACAAATATCAGCGATTCCCTTGTTCAAGTTTTTGACTCTCTTGGATATGGAAATTTAATTACTACTATTAAATCATTTGAGAAGTGGTATGACACATATAAATTCCAGCAAAGTGCTAACCTATCTTATACAATATTTCAATATGATACGACTGTTACAATAGATACAATTACAGTCCCCTTGCGAGTTCAATTGACAGGAAAAAGATTAAATGACGCTTCGTTAACTACAGAAATAGGTACTTTCACTTGTAAAAAATTTATTCATACTTTAATGGTTGGTTATCGATTGACTTCATTTTTAGTTATCCCCTTTCTCAATACTTACGATACTACATACTTTGCTCAAAATAAATGGATAATAAAAACTTTGATACCTTCGACTATAATCGATTTATCATTATTATCTCTTGGTAAATATTGGTTTCCTGGTGAAACAATTGAAGTGATAAATCCAATTACAAATACAAATGATAAAATAATAACCGTTGATGAATTTTCACTTGAACAAAATTATCCTAATCCTTTTAATCCAAAAACACAGATAAAATATTCAATTGGAAAAGAACAATTTGTGACATTAAAAGTCTTTGATTTACTGGGTAAGGAATTAGCAACGGTAGTAAATGAAAAGAAAAATGCAGGAACTTATGTAATTGAATTTGATGCAAATAAATTTTCTTCAGGAATATATTTTTATAGATTGTCAGCTAATTCAAACAGCATCATTAAGAAGATGGTCATTCTAAAATAAATTTTTTGACATTTATAAAATTAGATTGTATACTAGTACGAATAATTTTATTTTTGAAAAGAAAATTTTTTTTGCACCCGTAGCTCAACTGGATAGAGCATTTGACTTCGGATCAAAGGGTTGAGGGTTCGAATCCTTCCGGGTGTACAGTTTGAATTTGTAAATTATTTTTTAAAATTTTAATTATGACTTTCTCTGAGGAAAACTACCGATTCATGTTTGCAGCCCTTCAGGAAGCTGAAAAAGCTGTTGAAGAAAATGAAGTCCCAGTGGGAGCAGTAATTGTCCATAAAAATAGAATTATTGGAAAAGGTCGTAATCAAAATATAAAATTAAATGATCCCACTGCTCATGCAGAAATGATAGCAATAACTTCGGCTGCAAATTTTTTAAACACTCAAGTTTTATCTGATTGCGACCTATATGTTACATTAGAACCTTGCCCCATGTGTGCTGGAGCAATATTATTGAGTCGTGTTAAAAACTTGTGGATTTCTATTCAAGATCCCAAAATGGGAGCTTGCGGAACAGTATATAATATTATTAATAAAAAATTGCTAATTAATTCAAACAGTGTATTTTATGGAATTTATGAAAACGAAAGTAAAGCACTTTTGAAAAATTTTTTTAACAATTTAAGAAAAGTTAAAAATTAATATTAGGAATGTCTATGAATTTGATTTTCTTTGGAGCACCAGGATGTGGCAAAGGTACACAAGCAAAAATATTATCTGAAAAATTAAAAGTGCCACACTATTCAACTGGTGAAATATTAAGAGAAGCTGTAAGAATTGCTACTCCTCTAGGATTGAAAGCAAAATCAATTATGGATTCTGGCGGACTTGTATCTGATGAAATAATGATAGGAATTATTAATGATACCTTAAAATCTGAAAAAAGTAAATCTGGATTTATTCTTGATGGATTTCCACGCACAGTTAATCAAGCTTTGGAACTAGATAAAATTTTAATTGTACTTAATTTTACAGATATTAAAGTTATTTATATCGAATCTAATGAAGATGAATTAATTAAAAGATTATCAAACAGAAGGGCTTGCAAAATTTGTTCTAAAATTTTTTCTCTTTCGGAAATTGAAAATTTAGTCAATTGTCCTTCTTGTGGAGCAAATAATTCTTTTTATTTACGTGATGATGATAAAGAAGAAGTCATTAAAAAAAGGTTGGAAGTATTTAAGGCAAATACTTTTCCGGTACTGGATTTCTATGAAAAGAAAAATATTTGTATACGTGTTAATGGATTAAAATCAATTGAAGCCGTAACTTCAGAAATATTAAGTAAATTAAAACTTTAATTAAAACTTTCTTTTTTAACTTCTTCTACTGTTTCATTTGAAATTTTAAATATCTTATAATTATGCTTTTTAATAAGTTCATAGTTATGAGTGGCAAATAATACTGCTGTTCCTCTTTTATTTATATTAACCAGCGTTTGAATGATTTCTGACGAGGTTTCGGGATCAAGATTTCCAGTTGGTTCATCAGCAATTATTAAGTGAGGATCATTTATAATTGCCCTTGCAATTGCAGCTCTTTGTTTTTCTCCTCCAGAAAGCATATCAGGCATACTTAACCTTTTATGAGATAAACCTATAGTAGTTAATACTTCGTTAATTTTTTTTCTGATTTCATTTTTTTTTCGCGATGTGACATTCAAAATAAAAGCAAGATTATCTTCAAGATTTCTATCACGCAGTAATTTATAATCCTGAAAAACGACGCCAATTTTTCTACGAATTAAAGGAATCTGAGAAATTTTTACCGAAGCATAATTGAAAGAAAGAAATTCGATATTTCCCGAAATCGGAACAAAATCTAAATAAATTAATTTAAGAAGTGATGATTTTCCACAACCACTTTTACCTATTAAAAAACAAAATTCTCCTTCTTGAACTTCAAAAGATACTTTTTTAAATAGTAGATGATTATCAAAACCAAAAGAAATATTTTTAAAAGTTAACATTTTTTTTCCTTACAACAAATTGTACTCTTTCAGAATTTTCTGACGCTTTTTGAAATGAGAATGCTTCATAACAATGACTTGCATATAAACCTGAATGATCAAGTATGTCAAGAAAATCAGTTAATGAATAAATTTTTTGTTTATGTATTTCTTTAAAATACTTATTTCCATTTCTAATTAAAAACTTATTTGTATGTATCTTGGTCTTAATATTAAAGTTACTCTTTTGAATATAAGAAATCTTGTCTATAATACCATTTCTGTTCAACTTTTTTAATGAATTTATGCTATTCTGGAGCATACTTGCATCGAATAAAAAAATACCATCATTTTCAAGTATATTAAATATTTGAGAAAAAAATTGTAACAATTGTTTTTTAGTTAAAAAATAATTAATACTGTCGAATGTCATAATAATTAAATTAAATTTTCTTTTAAAAGGTAGACTAAGATTACTACAACAAACACGAGGGATTATTGTAGTCTTACTTTGTATCAACATTTCTTTTGATAGGTCGCATAGAACATATTTTTTAGATTTATTATATAAAATACTTGCTAGCTTTCCTGTACCTCCTGATAATTCAAGTAAATAAAAATTTTTCTTAACAATATTTTTAGATAAAATATTTATGTATTTAGCCCACAGTTTATAATCAATTTTGCTCATAAGTTGATTATAAATTGGAGCAATATATGAATACTGGTTAATGCTTCGCTCCCATTTTTCTATTTTTTACTATTTTGTATGCGTACTTAAATGCGTTGAACAAACTAGATGAACTCGCTTTATTAGTTCCGGCAATATCATATGCTACCCCGTGATCGGGTGATGTTCGGATTATTGGCAAACCGGCTGAAAAGTTAACCCCAGTTTTGAAATCTATCATTTTGAACGGAATAAGTAATTGATCGTGATACATCCCAATTACAACATCAAAATTTTTATAATTTCTGTTTGCAAAAAATGCATCCGGAGAAAATGCTCCATATAAATGATTTGGTTGGCTATTAATAATTGGTTGAATAATATTTAACTCCTCATTTCCAATTACACCTTTCTCACCTGCGTGAGGATTTAAACCAAGTACAGCTATCTTCGGATTATCAATAGCAAAATCTTTCCTTAAAGAACTCGACACGATTTCTATTTTGGATAACAAAGACTTTCGTGTGATCGATTTAGACACATCTTTTATTGGAATGTGGATTGTAACCAATGCTGCTTTCATTTTTTTCGACAAAAACATCATTACTACATCTTTACTGTTTGTTAGATCAGCTAGTAAATCAGTGTGTCCTTTATATTTAACACCTGCTATGTTGAAAGCATCTTTCGAAATGGGAGCAGTAAGCATTCCATCCAGATTCCATTTATTTAAATAATTATAAGAAGTAAGTATAGATTTATATGCTATTTCTCCTGATACTTTTGTTGGTTGACCCAATTTTTGAGTAGCTTTTCCAAGATCAAAAATCGTTACAACATTTGGATTAGTATCTGGTGAAGAAGATATATTTTCAAATTTATAATTAAAAATTGGTTTTACAATTTTACTGGTTTCAAGAAAAGCATTAGCTGGAATAGTCAAAAAAAGTTTGGAATTATTTCTTTTATAAATGCTGTTTATTGCCTTTATAACAATTTCAGGACCAATCCCATTTATATCACCACAGGTAAAAATGAATTTCATCATTTCGATATAATTTTAAAATTTCCTGTACCGTTATTATCAACAAATGTAAAAACTTTATTGATACTTTTATACTCCCAAATTTCTAATACTTTGTTTTCACTATTCTTTGACCTCTTTATTTCATCCGGCACACCAAATTTAATATATATCTTACCACGGTCTGTTTCAGCACCATCATATTTTGCAAGAGTAGAAAAGTTTTTTACTGCATATTCAACTCTGTTGTAAAATTCAACCATAAGTTCGTTGTATTTTGTGCCTGGACTTGGATCCAGTCTATTCCAGTATTCATTAAAACCAAATTGAATTGAATCTTTTGGTATTTTATTTAATTGTTCAAATACTGATGGTTCTTCAATATTGGACAAAACTTTTATTGAATAATCAAGATTTCTTAGAATAGAAGGTTTATTGAACCATTTTACTGGCATTGAACATTTAAGTTGTTTATAAACCGAATCACCATCGATAATTGATAAAATTAGTATTCCTTCATTGTATTTAGTGCTAAAATCTTTAACTAAAAAATTCTTTGTTTCCCTTTTCCCATTTTTATTTATATAAATTTGATCGTTGCTTTCATAAAAATTTAGCGATGAAATAAATGATTCATTTGCTATATATACCGATTCTTCATTATTTGTTTTAATTGTAATTTTCAATTTTTTAATATTGGTATCCAAAACAGAAATAAGCAAACTATAATTTTCACTTGAAAATGGTACTACATTAGAATAATTAGCTAACTGGACTTTATCATTATGTAATCTCACAACCACAGGTTGTAAAATTACACTACTTTCTGAATATGTATTAAAATTAACAGGAATAAGGTCATATTCTTTAGAATTATTCAGATCATAAAATGTTGTTATTAATTTATAATAACCAGCAGGAAGATGCGTTTTTACTAAACCTTGCGAATATTCTGTTCTGGATTTTGTATTTTCAAATAAAGATGTTTGAACAGTTTTACTTGAATTTAATCTTATTATGTCTTTTTTCAGACTGTCATATATCTCGATTAGGAAATTAAATGATGATTCATAAATATTATCATCCTTTTTTTCAAATATAAGATGGTTATACTCTACTCTATATGAAAAATAAAATAAATAACCACTACTATCAGGTAGAATATGATACTCAGTATATATGCCCGGTTCAATTATGAATGGATTTTCTTTTCTGAATTGAGAATATAAGCATGAATTCAAAAATATTAACAACAAAATGAAACTTAATTGAAAAATCTTTTTATTCATGTAGTTTAAGAGATTATTTATTTCAATTTGCTACTTAAGCTGAAATAACTAACTATTCATACTTAAGAGAAATTCTTTATTGTTTTTAGTTCCCTTCATTTTGTCCAACAAGAATTCCATTGCTTCAACGGGGGTAAAATCACTTAAAATTTTCCTTAATATCCATACTTTCTGAAGTTCTTCTTCTTTCATCAGCAATTCTTCCCTTCTGGTTCCTGAACGATTTACATCAATTGCAGGAAATATTCTTCGATCGCTTAAATCGCGGTTAAGAACGACTTCCATATTTCCTGTACCTTTAAATTCTTCAAATATAACATCATCCATTCTACTGCCTGTATCAATAAGTGCAGTTGCAATTATTGTTAAACTTCCGCCATCTTCTGTATTTCTTGCAGCTCCAAAAAATCTTTTTGGTTTATGCAGTGCATTGGAATCAACTCCACCTGATAAAATTCTTCCACTATGAGGGACAACAATATTATTTGCACGTGCTAATCTTGTAATACTATCAAGAAGAATTACAACATCTTCACCAGCTTCAACTAATCTTTTGGATTTTTCTATAACCATATCAGCCACCTGAACGTGTCTATCAGCAGGTTCATCAAAAGTTGAACTGATTACTTCAGCTTTAACACTTCTTTCCATATCAGTTACTTCTTCCGGTCGTTCATCGATTAAAAGAATAATTAACTTTATTTCAGGATGATTTCGTGTAATCGAATTTGCAATTTTTTGAAGCAAAATTGTTTTACCACTTTTGGGAGGTGATACAATTAAACCTCTTTGTCCTTTACCTATTGGAGAAAGCAAATTTAAAACACGCATAGAATATTCACCAGGTGCAGATTCAAGATCAATCCGTTTATCAGGATAAAGAGGAATTAAATTATCAAAAAGTGTTCTTTCTCTAATTTGTTCAGGATCCTGTCCGTTCACAGCTTCAACTCTTAAAAGAGCAAAAAATCTTTCGCCTTCTTTTGGCGGACGAACCTGACCGCTTACAAAGTCCCCTGTTCTAAGTTGAAATTTTTTAATTTGAGATGGAGATACATAAATATCATCAGGAGATGGAAGATAGTTGTAATCTGAAGAACGCAGGAAGCCATAACCATCAGGCAATACTTCAAGTACACCTCTTGAAAATGATAATCCGTCTTTTGCTGTTTGAGCTTCAAGAATTTTAAATATTAATTCTTGTTTCCTTAAATCGCTGTAACCTATAATCTGCAATTCTTTTGCAATTGCATAAAGTTCAACTATTTTCTTTGACTTTAATTCTGATATATCCATTGGCATTTTAATTTACCTTTATTTTATGTTCTAATTGATTTATTAAAATTTTATTGATTTTTTAACTTCACCCAGAAGGTACATACTACCTAAAATAACGAGGCACTCCATTTCACTTTTTTCTGAAATAAATTTTTGAATGAATCCTATAAAATCTTTTTCCACAAATCCATTCATTCCTATTTTATTCGCTATTTCTATCAGATCATTAATATTTGCAGCTCTTTCAAAATTTATTTCAGTAAAATGAATTTCATCAAAGGAATTATTTAGTGCTTTTAACATTTCTTCAATTGCTTTATCCCGAAGTGCTGTAAACAATAATATTCTTTTTTGGTATTTTTTTTCCTTCTTAAATTCTTCAGTAAAGTGTTTGATACTTTCTGGGTTATGAGCTGAATCCAATATTATTTTTGGAGATTCACTTATTATTTCATACCGTCCCTGTAATCCACTATTCTTAACAACATTTAATATCCCTTTTTGAATAGTAGTTAGATTAAAAATGTCGAGAGTTTTATTCAAGCAGAGAACAGCTAAAGCAGCATTATATTTTTGATAATATCCTCTCAAAGGGGAATCAAGTCTATCAATATTAAGTTCTTCTGTATAAAGTTCTATATAGTTTTCTCTTTTAATTGTATAATCTTCTATATCAAATAATTCACAATTTAATTCTTCACACTTTTTTTCTATGACTGCTTCTGCTCCGGGAAATAAAATTCCTGTAAATACCTTTATCCCCGGTTTAATAATACCAGCCTTTTCAGAGGCAATTTGCTCTATTGTATCACCAAGAATATTGGTATGTTCAAGACTTATAGACGTAATAACAGATGCCATTGGATTAATTACATTTGTTGCATCTAATCTTCCACCTAAGCCTGTCTCAATAACTGCATAATCAACATTGTTATCATAAAAATATTGAAATGCTATTGCTGTTGTCACTTCAAAAAAGGTTAATTTATTCCGGATAATATAGTTTTCATATTTAATATAAAAATCAGCTATAAACTTGTCTTCTATTTCTTTACCGTTAATTTTTATTCTTTCATTGAACTTAACAAAATGAGGTGAAGTATATAGTCCAGTCTTATAACCACTTTCCATTAAGATACTTGCTATAAAAGATGCAGTACTGCCTTTTCCATTTGACCCAGCTATGTGAATGCATTTTAGGTTAAGTTGTGGATTCCCAATTTCATTCAAAAATCTAATTATGTTTTCCAATCCAAGCTTAACACCAATTTTTTGAAGTCCAAAAAGTTTATCTAATACTATTTTAATATTTTCATTCATCTATTACAAAAGAGCCTATTAGATCACTGATTTTATTGATATTTTTGGTTAAGCAATATTCGTTTAATCCATTTATTACTGATAATGCAGCATCAGGATTAATAAAATTAACAGTACCAAGTTGAATTGCAGATGCTCCTGCAATCATAAACTCAATCGCATCTTTCCAATTCATAATTCCACCAATACCAATTATTGGTATATCAACTTTTCTTTTTATTTCAAGTACTTTAGCAAGTGCAACTGGTTTTATTGCTGGCCCAGATAAACCACCGGTAACATTTTTAATTTTTGGTTTTCTTGTCTCTATATCAAAAGCGGTTCCTACAAGTGTATTAATAGCTGAAACAGCATCTCCTCCATTATCTTTAACTACTTTTGCAAATTCTGAAATACTTGCAGTATTCGGTGATAATTTAATGATGACTGGTTTGTTTGTATTGGATTTTACTTTTTGAGTTATCTCACCAACTGCTTTGATATTATTTCCAAAAATTAATCCGCCATCTTTAACATTAGGACAAGAAACATTTATTTCAAAAGCAGAAATTGTCTCCTCACCAGAAAGTATTTTAACGCATTCTACATATTCATCAATAGATGATGCAGCAATATTACAAATAATATTTGTATTGAATTCTTTTAGGAATGAAATTTTTTGCTTGATGAAATCTTCAACGCCAACATTAGCAAGACCAATTGCATTCAACATTCCACTTGGGGTTTCAACAATTCTCTGTGGAGGATTTCCTTTTCGAGGTTTTAGACTGATTGATTTTGTTACAATTCCACCAATTAAATTTAAATCTAAGAATTCTGAAATTTCATTTCCATAACCAACAGTACCAGAAGCAAGTAAAACTGGATTTTTTAATCTTAATGAACCAATATTTACAGATAAATCAACCGCCATAATTTCTCATTGCACAATATCTTTAATATTAAATACAGGTCCATCTTTACAGACAAGTAAGTATTTGTCCTTATCTGTTGAAGATTCAATTGGACAACCCTGACATATTCCAAAACCACAAGCCATAGCACATTCAGTCGAAATTTCACATTCAAAATCATTTTCAAGACAAAATTTTCCAAGCTCTTTTAACATCGGTGTAGGACCACAGCCAAATATTTTTATTATACTTTCTTTTAATAGGTCTATGCTTTCCTTCAATAAATCAACAACTGTTCCTTTAAAACCCAGAGATCCATCATCCGTTGCCATAGATACATTTTTCAATCCATAAGAAATAATACTGTGAGAGTTTTTCCCACCAATAAAACTCAATACATTTAATCTAGCTTCTTCAAGTTTTTGAGTTAGAAAAGGAAATGGAGCAACACCCATACCACCTGCGACTATTATTGCAGTAGAATATACTCCATCGATTTGAAAACCGTTACCTAATGGACCAATTAAATTAATTTTATCACCACTATTTTTATTTGCTAATCGTCTTGTTCCTTCGCCATGAAGATTAAACATTATGTATAAATAATCTCCATCAACATCACATACACTAAAAGGACGTCTGAGTAAGGGAAAATTAGTTTCACTTACTTTTATATTCAGAAACTGTCCAGGTTTTATTGAACTGGAAATTTCAGGTGAGTATAATTTCAATAGTAGAATATTGTTTTCAAGATGTATAGTCTTTTCAACAATTACATTTGTAATAATCAAATTTTTTACTCGGAACTTTTTTATATTTATTTTTTAACTGAAATTGGAATTTATACAGGTGTTAAAATAATTTTACATTGAATGAAAAAGTCAGTATCATAAGATATTAAAATTAACGATTCTCCCGAATTGCTAATCTTTCTATGGCAAAATTAGAAAGTTTTACTATAATAAAGCAAGCAGAATATTCATCAATAATATTTTTTATTTGCCAACTATATAAAAAACTCATTTATTCTTTGATTGCAGTTTTATTTATCCAAATGCTGTAAATATACATTAATAAAGTTGCAGCAATTCCTACTGCAAGTAAAATGTAAAAAATAATTTGTGGTTGTTTCATTTCAATTGCAAATACTCTATACATCCATCCACCTATAGGTCCCCCAACGAACCAAGCAATAGCAATTGGTAAAAACGCATATCCCTGATATAAACCTTGCTGCCCTTTTGGTGCTATATCACTGATGTATTCATAATATCTTGGAGCTTGAGTCATTTCACCAATTGCAAAAACCAATATTCCCGCAGCAATGGTGGGAATGCTTGGATATAATGCTATAATAAGATACATCATACTTGATATACCAAAACCAAGAATAATAGCATTCTGTGTTGCAATATTTTTAGTTAATCTATTAATAATAAGTTGCAGAGTAATGATCGCTCCAGCAGCCGACCACGATTGAATGATTTCATAAGGAGAATCTTTGCTTATAAAATCGCTTACATATAAAGGAAGAATAACAAATTCCTGCCAAAACATAATCCAGAATAATGAAAATATTAGTAAGAAAATCATAAATTTAAAATTGAGAAGTACAAGCACAAGGTTTTTCAATTTTTCTGCAAGTTTTTCTTTTGCTTCCTGAAGTTCACTTTTAACTTCTTTATAGAAAAAATAATTTACAAAAAACATTGCCGCACAGGAAATTGCAGATACAACATAGACATATTGATATCCTATGCTGTCTCTCACGAAATATGCAATAGTCGGTCCTATAGCTGCACCAATATTTACTAACCAATAATAAATTGCAAAACCAAGAGACTTTGTTTCTTTATTTGAAGTTACGGCAATTGTCCCCAATACTGAGGGTTTAATAAAACTTCCACCAAAAGCAGTAAAAATTAAAAATGCCACAAGTACCCAGTATTTGGGTAAATTATTATAAATAGGGTTGAAAGCGTCCATTCCTACAGAACCAATAAGGAAATACCCAATTGCTAGAATACCAAATGCTGTTGCAAATGCCTTTCTAAAACCAAAACGGTCAGCAAGAGTACCACCTAAAATAGGAAGAAGATAAATCATCCCACCAAATAAACCAGATAATTGTCCAGCTTCCTGCTCGGAAAAATGGAGAGTATTTCTGAGGTATATCACCATTATTATTTGTTGTCCATAGTAAGCAAGTCTTTCAAAGAGTTCCATTCCATTTGCAATCCAGAATGAAGTATGAAATCCTTGCTTAACTTTCATAATTTTTTCACTAAATGCCAATCTGTCCTCAAGTGCTTTCTTAAAGATAAAAGTTTATAATTACTTACTAAAATAACCAAAAGATATAAACTATTTAAATGAAACTTTTTATACTAGTTAGGAAAAACTATTTTTGAAAAGTAAAAATCAATTTAAAATGTATAAAAATTATTTATTGCTTCTTAGATTAACTGATGAGCTTAATAGCCTTCTACAAGGTTCAAAACTTATCCACGCATTTACGCAAGAAAAAGACAAAATAATATTTGAGTTTGATTCTAATGTCTCAAATATATTCCTGGAAGTTTCTACTAATATAAATTTTCCATACATAATTCCCAGATCATCCTATAAAAGAGCAAAAAAAAACACTATTTCATTTTTTCAAAAATATTTACCAGCAACTTTAACAGATATTAAAATAGCAAATATGGAAAGGATAATAAGATTAAGTTTCCATCATTTTTTTATTAATATTTTTTTTACTGGACAATTGACAAACGTATTATTGAGTAATGACTTTGAAATTTTGGATTCTTTTAAGGATTGTTCTGAAATGAAAAGAGGTAAATATTTAACTTTACTGAATAAATCAGAATTCATCTCTCGAAATGGATTTAATCTTCCTTTTGAATTCGTTAATAATCAAAATTTTTCAACTATTAAATTGAATCTTCCTTTTGTCGATAAATTATTTTTAGAAGAACTTAAATCATTTCATATAAACCTGAGTGATGAAGTTAATGTCGATTGGCTACTTCAAACCATAAATAAATTAAATAATGATAAACTAGTCATTATTAATAATAAAAATACTGGTGACATTCATTTAATCCCTGAATCTTTCAAGAATTCACAGAGCAGAATTTCTCCTGCTTTTAACAGTGTCATTAGTGCCTTGACTGAACTCATAAAGTATAAACATCAACAAGATGATAGACATGAATACATAGAAAAAATAAAAAAGAATCTTGAAAAGGATTTTACCTCACTAAATAGAAAAATTACTATATTAAACGATAGAATAAAGAATAATGCTAAAGAAATAGAATTTAGGAAAATTGGTAACCTTCTCCTTGCAAATTTACAAAAAATAAAAAAAGGTGATCAGGAAGTAGAAATAAATGATTTTGATAATGAAAATAATATTATAAAAATCAATTTAGATAAAAAATTAACTCCACAGGAAAATGCTGAATACTATTTTGATAAAGCTAAATCTGCAAAGACTTCTTTAGAAAAAGATAAATTACTTTTAATTAATGCAAAGAATAGACTTTCAATAATACTTGAGTATAAAAATCTAAATATTGATGAATTATCAAAAACTGAATTAAAGAAAATTATGAATGAACTAAAAATCAATTATGAAAAAAGCTCCTCTTCTGGAAAAATAAAAGAACCAAACTTCAAACATTATTTAATTGATGAGACATATCACGTTTATGTTGGGAATGATGCAAAAAATAATGATGAATTGACTCTTCATTATGCAAAACAAAATGATTTATGGTTTCATGCAAGAAGTTTACCAGGCTCTCATGTCATTCTCCGCTGTGACAACATAAGTGATAATATTCCTAAAAATATTATTGAGAAAACAGCCTCAATTGCGGCGTTTCATAGTAAAGGTAAGACTGCTAAATTAATTCCTGTCACTTATACATTAAAAAAATATGTAACCAAACGTAAAGGAATGCCTGCCGGTCAGGTAGTTCTTCAGAGAGAAAAGGTCATTATTGTAAAACCCGAAATTCCTGCTGGCTGCACCTTTGCAGCTAAGTAAAAATTTGGTTTCATAAAAAATAATTTCAATATATTTGCCTTTGAATTTTAAATAGTTTTCAATTACATATAAGGAGCTACTCTATGTTCGATTCTATCTGCCTGTTTGAAGGTATTTATTACTCTCGTCTTCTTCCACTTGTTTACTTTCGTCCAACATATGATTTACGTTGCGGAATTCTTACACTGAGAGAAAAAGTTCAACATCATTTTCCTAAAACTCCAATTTCACTTCACTGTCGCCAATATCTAAGTGAACTAGTAAAACAACAAAATCCGGGATTACTTGTTAACGAAGTAAAAGGTAAAAGTTGTTTGTTTATTAACGGTAGAGTAATAGTAGATGAATCTCTAGCTGAACAGTTAAATGTGGATTCTGATACATTATTTGTCAAGGGAGAAAGTATTATTGCCGCCCGAGTAAGTGGATCTAAACTTGCGGCGTTAAAAAATAATCTTAACGATTTATTTACACTCTCTGATTTTCATGATTTATTTAAAAAGGAAGTTGAAGCAAAAATAATTCACTACCCCTGGGACCTTGTTGCAAATAATGGTGAACAAATTTGTCTGGATTTTAAATTATTAACTTCTAATCAATCAGAAAAAATAAAAGGTAAAATTTATCCTGGTGCTCATTTATTAAATGAATCAAATATCTTTATTGATGAAGGTGCAAAAATTAAACCTGGAGTTGTATTGGATGCTGAAAGCGGTCCGATTTATATTGGTAAAGATGCAAAAATTTTTCCGAATGCTGTAATTGAAGGTCCTGCATTTATTGGCAATAAAACTGCAATAAAGATTGGAGCAAAAATTTATGAGAATACCAGTATTGGTGAGGTATGTAAAGTAGGCGGCGAGGTAGAAGGTTCGATAATCCATGCCTTTAGTAACAAGCAACACGATGGTTTCTTAGGTCATGCATATCTTGGTACATGGGTTAATCTAGGTGCCGATACAAACAATAGTGATCTTAAAAATAATTATGGAAGTGTTAAAGTAATAATCAATGGTGAACAAGTGGATAGTGGTTCTATGTTTGTAGGGTTGACAATGGGGGACCATTCTAAATGTTCAATTAATACAATGTTCAACACCGGTACAGTTGTAGGTACCTCAAGTAATATCTTTGGTGCTGGATTTCCAAAAAAATACGTACCATCTTTCACTTGGGGTGGCTCTGATTCAATGACTAGTTATGACATTGATAAAGCTCTTGATGTTGCAAAAAGAGTGATGGCAAGAAGAAATATTCAACTAACTGAAACTGAAGAAAAAGTTTTTAGAAAAGTTTTTGATATCACTAAAGAAGAAAGAAAAAAACTAGGTTTACCTAAATAATTAATTCATTAAACTAAATTTAAAAGGAGCAAATATGCGTCTTATTATTCAACCGAACTATGATTTAGTCTCTAAATGGGCAGCAAACTTTGTTGCAAACAGGATTAAAGCATATAAACCAACTGCAAAAAACAATTTCATTCTTGGTTTACCGACCGGTTCTTCACCTTTGGGTATGTATAGAGAATTAATTCAGCTTAATAAAAGAGGGATTGTGTCTTTTAAATACGTTACAACCTTTAATATGGATGAATATGTTGGTTTACCAGAGAACCATCCTGAAAGTTATCATTCATTTATGTGGAATAATTTTTTCAAACATATTGATATTCCTAAACATAATGTCAACATATTAGATGGTAATGCAAAAAATCTTGAAAAAGAATGTATGGATTATGAAAAAAGAATTAAAAAAGCGGGCGGAATAAAACTCTTTGTTGGTGGAATTGGACCTGATGGACATATCGCTTTCAACGAACCAGGCTCTTCACTTTCATCGCTTACAAGAGTAAAAACTCTAACGATGGATACAATTATTGCAAATTCAAGATTCTTTGATAATGACTTGAATAAAGTTCCAAAAACAGCTTTAACAGTTGGAGTAAAAACGGTTCTTGATTCAGAAGAAGTAATGATAATAATTAATGGACATACAAAAGCAAGAGCACTTGCAAAAGTTGTTGAAGAAGGTGTAAACCATATGTGGACTGTAAGTGCTTTACAAATTCATCCAAAAGGTTTGATTGTATGCGATGACGCCGCTACAGTTGAGTTGAAAGTTGGAACTGTAAATTATTTCAAAGACATAGAAGCTCATAATCTAAATCCAGAAACATTGTTATAATGTAAACAGTTGTAAAAACTAATCATTAATCGTAAATTTGCATTAGAAAATTAAAAATTTAAAATGCATTAGCACCCGTAGCTCAATTGGATAGAGCATCTGACTACGGATCAGAAGGTTTGGGGTTCGACTCCCTACGGGTGTACAAAAAAAAAGTTCGACATAATGTCGAACTTTTTTTAATTCTATATCTTTAAAATTATTATTAATTAATTCTGAGAAAGTCTGTTAATTATTTCCAAAGAATTAATTCCTTCAGCTTCAGCGCTAAAATTTGTAATTATTCTATGACGCAAGACAGGAATAAAGGATGTTTTAACATCATCAATATTAGGTGTAAATCTTCCTTCTATAATTGCTTTGGCTTTTGCGGCAAGAATTAAATATTGTGATGCTCGTGGTCCGGCTCCCCATCTAATCCAGTTCTTAACAAAATCAGGTGAATCACTGTTGAGTGGTCTGGTTTTATTTACAAACTTTACTGCATAATCTATAACATTATCAGCTACCGGTACTTTTCTAACAAGTTCCTGATAATCATTTATTTTTTTTGCAGAGACAATTTTTTCTAAAACCGGTTCGTAACTACTTGTAGTATTTTTTACAATACTTTTCTCTTCAATTAACGAAGGATAACCAAGCCATAAACTGAACATAAACCTATCAAGTTGAGCTTCTGGCAAAGGATATGTCCCTTCCTGTTCAATAGGGTTTTGAGTAGCAAGAACAAAAAATGGTTCATCAAGTTGATATGACTTACCGGCTACTGTTACTCTATGTTCCTGCATCGATTCAAGCAGAGCAGCTTGTGTTTTGGGAGGTGTTCGGTTTATTTCATCCGCAAGAATTACATTTGCAAAAACAGGACCTGTGATGAATTTGAATTCTCTTCTTTTCGTAATAGGGTCTTCTTCTATAATTTCTGTACCAGTTATATCACTTGGCATTAAATCTGGAGTGAATTGTATCCTACTAAATTTTAAGTCAAGTACGTTCGAAATTGTTTTTATCAATAATGTTTTTGCAAGACCTGGAACTCCAACAAGAAGACAGTGACCTTTTGATAATAAAGCAATTAATAGTTGATTTATTATCTCATCCTGTCCAATAATAACCTTGGCTATTTCTTCCTTAATTTTTTTTATTGAAGCACCTAACTCTTCAACTAACTTTACATCATCCATATTTTCAATTGTATTCAAATCAAAGTGATAATTATAATTTAATTTCCCAGAATATTTTTGTTTTTAATTGTTCAATCCATTCAGAATAAAGTTTCTGTCGTTTATATTCTTCTGAAAATTTTTTTAATTCATCATAATCAATTTCAAGATTTGGTTTATGCTGGGGTATTCTTTTTTCAAGCCAGACGATATGATAGCCGTAACTATCACCGCTGTAATTAACACGCTTTGGAAAACTGATTTCACCTTCTTTTAATTTGCCAACTGCATCAAGAAGATTTTTATCGAGTTGACTAAGATAATATGAACCTAAAACTCCACCAAACACAGCAGATTCTTTATCATCGCTGTACTTTTTTGCGTATTCGCTAAAGCTTCCGTATTTCCTATTAATACTATCCCTTAAATCAGTAAGAAATTCAATCGTCTTCAAATCCGCTTCATCATCAGTTTTTATTTTAATAAGAATATGTCTAGTGTGAATAGATTCACCACGACGTTCAAGCAATTGAATAATATGGAAACCAACTGGTGATTCAACAATATCAGAAATTTCATTAACCTGCAACGCAAATGCAGCAGACTCAAATTCAGGATAGAAAATACCTTTTTTAACAAATCCAAGGTCTCCACCTTGTGAAGCACTTCCTGGGTCTTCAGAATATTTTCTAGCAAGGGTAGAAAAGTCAGCTCCTGCTCTAATTGAATCAAGTATTTCCTGTGCTATGCTTCTGAATTTATTTTTCAATCTTGAACTTAATTGTGGATTCATAAAAATATGCGATATTTTTACTTTTTCCGGAATAACACCAAGACTATCTTTATATTTTTCGAAAAACTCTTCAACTTCCCTGCGTGAAGATTCTATCACACCAAATTTCTTATCCTGTAAACGCTGAACCATTAAATTTTTTCTAACATCATCTCTTAATTCACGTTTAATCTTTTCCAGACTCATTCCATAAACCTGTTCAACTTTTTCTTTTGAACCATAATTCTGAATGAACATATTAATCTGGTATTCAATTTGTCTGGATACTTCATCTTCCGAAATATCAATCGAATCAATTCCTGCCTGTGCATAAAGTAATTTTTCTTCGATTAAAGCGTTGAGTACCTGAGAACGTATTGATGGGTCTTCAGGGTTTAATTTTTTCTGATTTGCATAAAGTTGAACCTGGAAATCAAGCTCACTTTTCATAATAATTTCATTATCAACAATTGCAATAATTTTATCAATTACTTGTTGACTATAACCAACGCCAATAAGTAAAAAAAAGAAAAATAAAATCAGTTTCTTCATGTTTTCCTATTTCATTATTTCAATATCATTTTTTGAAAAAAGTTCTTTGATATGATTATCCAATAATTCTTTTTTCTTAAAGTCTACAAAGCGTTTTTCAACATCATCGCGAATTGCTGAAAAATCAGGAATATCATCTTTATGGTACCTATGCACCAATTGATAAACAGAAAACCTGTTTTCATCTATCGGGATAATGATGCTTACTTCACCATCTATCATATCATAAAAAATTCTGTTTAACGAAGCATTATAAATTTTATAAGAAAAAATGATTTCGTTGCTCTTAATCTCTAAAACAGAAAAATCTTTACTAAAAGATTTAGAAGCAAGATTCCAGTTACTTTCTATTACTGTATTTCTAAATTTAATAATTTTATTTTCATCATTAAATGTTGCTCTATTAATCAGAAAAGCATCACCCGGCAACTTAAAAGATTCTTTGTGTTCTTTATAAAAATTTTCAAGATCAATAGTTGAGTAATTTACTTTTTCCTTAGTAAGATATTTTTTAATCCAGAGAGTTTTAATTAATTCTTTTTTTGTTTTTTCAATCAAATTTTTAAACTCTTCATCAGAATTAAGATCGTTTTCAATTCCCTCTTTGTAAAGAACTTCTGTAGTAATCCAGTTTCTGATGAATTCAGATTTAGCTGCAGTATCTTTCAATACTGCAGCTGTTAAATCATCTTTATAAAGATATGAATTATTAACTCTTGCTATGAATTCTTTTTTTTCTTCTTGATTATTACAGCCAATAAGAAGAAAAAAAGCAAGTAAAGAAATATTAATTATTTTATTCTGCACTCTTAAATGCTTTGCTCAAATCATCATAATTATATTGAGGCTTGTACTTTGCATTCAAGTATTCAATGTATTCATTTTCAAGACGTTTGCTCTCTTCTTCCTGAAAAGCACCAGATACTTCAGCTTTGGCTTCCTCAAAAGTTTTTATTCTTGCAGGATCTTTTGCCAGAACTTTTACAATAGAATATCCACCCGTTGAGAAAGGAAATGGAGACGAATATTGTCCGACCTGATATTTATTTGCTTCCATATTTAATTCAAAAGAATTAACATCTGATAATGAAAATCTACCATTCTTTTCTTTGAAGCCGGGTCTCTCAGTATATTTTGCAGCAACTGAATCAAATTCAACTCCTGATTTCAACATATTGTGATAGACTTTTATTAAAGAATCGCTTGCTGAGTAAATTTCTGCAATTTCAATCCGATCATTCCATCTATATTTATCTTTATGTGCATTCCAGTAATTATATAATCGTGAACTATCGAGCTCAATCTTGCTCCATACCTGCTCATCTTGTAATTTGAAGATATAAATTCCATCACGATAGTCTTCCATTAATGAAGCGAATTCATCAAAATATTTATCAAGAACAAGCGCTTCATAATCTAGAGCGAGATCACCTGAGACTTTTTTCAAACCTTCGTAAATTGTCTCTCTATTGACTTGTCTGTTACTGAATTCGTAATTTTCAAGCATCTTTGCAAAGAATGAATCAACAGGAATTTTAGCTTCAGTGAAAGAAAAGATTATTGAATCTCCAAATACTTTTTTCAAATTACTTTCCCAGTAAGCAGAATTTACAAATACTGTATCTTGTGTTTCAGATATTTTATCAATAACCGATTGATTTACTGTAAAACCATGCTTGGTCTTGATTTTCTGAACGAGATCTTCGTAATCAATACTATATCGTGTTTGTTTATAAATTCTTTTTAACTCTTCTCTTTCCTCATCAATGGAAGGGTAAAGTTTAGCGTCGGTTAATCTTATTATATGATAACCGTAAGAAGTTTTAACTATATCAGAAGTCTGTCCTACTTTTAACTTGAATGCAGCTTCATCAAATTCTTTAACCATCATTCTTCTCTGGAAGAAACCAAGATCACCACCATTCAATTTACTTCCTGTATCTTCAGAATATTTTGCGCAAACTGAATCCCAGTTTTCTCCTTGAGCTAAGAGCATTTTTACAGTATCAGCTGTACTTTTTGCAGTGACGGAATCAATATTCCCTGCACCGTCATAAAAATCAATCATTATATGACTTGCCCTAATTTGCGGCACTCTTTCCTGTTTAGCAGTTACTTTAATAAGATGAAATCCAAAACGGGTTTGAACAACTTTTGGATAAACCTGTCCAACCGGAGTTTCATAACACGCATCTTCAAATTCTGGAACGATCATTCCGGAAGTAATCCAGTAAATATCTCCACCTGATGTCTTTGAAAAATTATCCTGAGAATACTCTTCAACTAATTTTTCAAAACTTTCTCCATTTTTAATTCTGTTCAATAAATTTTCAGCTTTTAATCTGGCAGCTTCCTCACCTGTTGAATCAGGTCTGATCATTAAATGGCTGACTCTTAATTCATATTTACGCTGATCATAAAGTTTGCGAATCGCAGGTTCAACAAGTTCTTTTTCCAACAAATAACTTACACCTACCTTTTTCTTATAATCTAATAATTCATTTTGCAGGTCGGAATCGGAATCATAACCTCTGTTTTTTGCATCAAGTAGCTTCATTTTAAAATTTGTATATAAGTTAACAAAAGTCTTATACATATAAAGGCTATCGTCTAAAGCATTCTCAACTCCACCAACATTCTTTGAATATGCTTTTTCAAATTCGCCCATTGTAATTTTTGAATCACCATATTTTACTAGTACTATTTCTGAATGTTTAGGTGAACAAGAAATAAATATGATCGAAATTACTATTGCTATAATTACAGAAAAACGTAAAGCCATATAATTTTCTCCAACATTATTATAGGATTTATAATTATTAAATTTTTCAAAATTAAGTTTAGTTAACGAAGTATTGAAAAACAAGGATAAATGATAGTATTCAGGCTATATTGTTTAGTATAATTTAATCATATTTCATAAGACAAGTTAATAGTGAACCACCTTCCTCCATCTGATTTGCTCTTTATCCCGGTAGGTTCTCCCGGTATGGTTGAAGGAGGTGAAATGATTTCTTTTCTTTTAATAAAAACAGGAAAAACCTGTTCAATAAAAAAAACCAGACTAAATTTATCTTTTTTAACTGAACAATTAAAAGAAAAGCTTAACAAACCAGCTCTTGTTAAACTCAGCGAATTATAAGAGTAATCTCTCACTCCAAGTACTAAAAAAGCAGGCTGCCAACTTTCAAGTTCGAATTCTGGTTGAATATCGATATAGGAAATTGATGGCTGAACATTAATCGATTCATATTTGAACATTTTACCGACTTCAAATTGAAAGGCAGTTACATCACTATTCAATCTGAAATTTATTCTGTTCATTATAATAGATTGAACAAATGTAGTAAAAGGCCAGGATTGAAGATTACCAACAGCTTTAGTTTTAAGTTTTATGAAATAAAAATTGAAATCTAATATACTATTCTCCTCTTGTCCGTATTTTGATTTCAATTGTAAATAATTCAAATAAATTCCAGGGATCTTTATATCACTGAATGAAAGTTGATTCTGATACATATTTAGCTCGCTATTTGCATCCATATATAAATAATTTGCATAAACATGAAAAAATTTATCTTCATATTCAGAAGACACTTCCCAATTCCGAAATTTAGTTAAATCTTCAAGTGAAAATTCTTCTTTAGAAGAATATTTAAATGGCAGATTAAAATTGTGCTTAAATGAAATTTGACTTTTATTCGTAATTGATAAACTAATTTCAGCCCAGTTTTCTCTTAATGTGAATGGATGTTCAATATGTAATGATGCATCATAATAATTTGCATCAATATTTATTGGAGTAATCGATTTTTTGATTCCAAATGTAATTTTTTTGAGTATCGGTATTTTAAAAATTAAATTAGTTTCAAAAAAATAATTGAAATAATTTTTTTGATTAATTCTTATCGCTGAAAAAGTTGAATTTATTTGTAAAATGTCATCGGAGAATGAATACCCAATTTTATATTTATTAAAGTTATTTGCTAAGCTTAAGTTGATTTTCGAACTTGAATTATAGTTGTCCAACCAACTTTTAAAGTTTGAAACATCGATTGAAAAAGAATGCTTTTGAATTTCAAATTTTTTAAAAATATTCTTTTTTATGAATCCTGTACTAATTGATCCACTATTTGAATTTTCTTTATAAATAATTGCTTGAGAGTAACTTGAAAAAAAATCTTCTTTACTTTCAAATCGATTTAAAAAAAAGGGCTGTGCAGTTAAATACTGCACAGCACAAAGAATTAGAAATATTAATTTCTTAAACAAAGAATATTATGGCGTTGGAATAATTATGTTAGAATATAGCTCGTTCTTTAATTGAAGTTTATAGTTTGAATAATATTTGGAATTAGACCTTATTCTGTACTGATAAGTAATGCCGGGTGAAACACTATAATCGTTAAAATTATAATAATTCACAATAGCAAGTTCAGTAAAAGTACCAGAACCTTCCTTTCTTTCAATAGCATAATAACCCCTTCCTCCATTAAATCCATTGACAAGCCAATTTAATTCCACTCTATATGGATTATTATAATATTTTCCTGTTAATGAAGTTGGTTTATATGGTATTTCTATCTCATAATGGAGATGAGTTTTATTCAAAACATCTATATACATATTAGTATCTGCAACAACTAATTCAACATCACCATCTCCATAATTAATATAATACTTAAGTATTCTCTCGGGGGTTGTTGTTGCACTTCTGACATATAGTCTATATTCTCCATCTGATTTTGTAATGCACGTGTAATTATTATTTTGTGTGACTATTTTAATCGTTGCATTACTTACTCCTTCATTTCCACTAAAAGATGACCAACTTGCATAATAAGCCCTTCCCTCTAATAAGAAAGCAAATTCATGATCAATATACATCAATCTTTTCATGGTTTCATTAGTCATTCCAGGAAATACTCCGCCAAATGTAGGATCAGGAAAAGTAAATTGTGAATAGGTTTGAGCACTGAATTTTATATGAATGTCATTACTACCTGAAGCCACAACAGTGTATGTCGGCAAAAAAGCTTGCTTTGGATTTGTTGGAAGATTATTAAAAAAATTGCCAAGATTAACTTTAATTGTGTAATCGTTTCCCTCTGTATCTGCATCTTTTAATTCAACTGTAACATCTTGATTTAAAGCATTAAGAGTTTTATTTAAGTATGTCTTTACAGTGTCAAGGTCATTTTGTTTTATGCCTCCACTTCCTATTTTAAGAACTGCATCATTTTTATTTCCGCTGAATGATTCTAGATAATGAATGCCATTTTGTATTTTATTAATCATACTTGTTAGTGCATTTTTTGCATTAGTAGCTCGTGTCATTCCATCTGTTGCAAGAACAAAAAATGTAGTATTGTTTTGCGATAAAGCATTAATAAGTGTAGCTTGTTGATAGTCTTGTAAAGGAAATTGATAAATTAAAAACTCCTCAATAATAAGCTTTAATCCATACATCAATCCATTTGAAAGACTGGCTTCAGTACAGTATAATTTATAAGGCTGAAGAGTTGGATCACCTTGCATTTTTCCTGATATAGTAAATGAAAAAGTTGTATCACTTTCAAGGATTGATAATCTATCAATAGCATAAGTAACTCTTGGTAATAATTTATCTCTCATAACCTCCTGAACTTTACTTATTAAGGGTGGATCAGTAAGAGCTAAATTATGGATAGCAAATAAATTTGTGGCGGCGGCTCCAATAGGGGCATTCATTTGTGATGTAGTGAAAGGAATTAAACCATTTGCAAAAACTTTTTCAAGACTGTTATTATTCATTGAAGAATCAAATTGTTTAATTATTTTGTTTATATCCGGATCTGAATAAGCAACAAGCATTTCTGTAATAGCAGCCCCAAATTGAGCATCCTTATTATTTGCATCTAAAGCAAGAGCATCTTTATAGAGAGTGTTCGCTTGTGTAAAGGTAAGGTTATCAAAGTCTGAAGGCTTATGATAAGAACCATTTACCCATTTGAAGAATTCACTTTCCATTAAAGAATATGCTTGATTTGATTTAGTTTTAGATGCAGTTGGGTCATTCTTTTTTTCTTCGGGTTCATTAGATACTTTACAAGCAGTAAATATAAAGGTAAGAAGAAGTGGAATGAAAAACTTAGTAAGAAGAGGAATAAACTTTTTCATTTTATCACCATAAGATTAAAAAATAATTTTTACATAAAAAACTTATCACTTTATTACATTAAATGCAACGATTCAAGTCACATTATTGATTATATAATCGAAATAAAAAACCGGAGTCAAGTCCGGTTTTCTTAAAAAGCTGTTAATATGTTATTTCATTACAACTAATTTTTTAATGCACTTATAATTACCTGCGGTAATTTGATAATAATATACTCCTGAACTAAGCTTGTTTGCATTAAAGATTTTACTATAATTTCCAGCAACCTGAAATTCATTAACTAGTTCATCTACAACATTACCAAGTAAATCAAATACTATTAAACTTACTTTTTGATTATTAGAAATTGAATAATCGATTCTTGTTTCTGGATTAAAAGGATTAGGATAATTCTGTTGCAATTGAAAATCTGATGGTGAGTCTTGTTTAACTTCAATGATATTGCTATAAAAAGAAGTGCCATCAAAATCTATTTGCCTAAGCCTGTAAAAAGTTGTTTTATTTATTGGATCGTTATCAGAATATGAATAATTATTTTCATAAGTAGTTGTTCCTTTGCCTTCAATATAAGCGAGTGTGTTCCAGTTAATTTTATTTATGGATTTTTCAATTTCGAATCCAAGATTATTTTTTTCAGATTTTGTTGTCCAGTTCAGAATAACTGAATTCATATTTTTTGTTGCAGAAAAATTTATCAGTTCAACAGGTGTAAACCAATTCACAGCATTAAGCGCATTAAGAATCCCCCATCCAATTTCTCTATTAGGAATAGAAGAATTCGAAGATGTTAATCTCATTGCATCTCTAACTTGCATTGGTGTAAGATAAGGATGAGCACATAATATTAATGCAGCTACTCCAGCAGCTAATGGACAACTGAAAGAAGTTCCACTTGCTGTTGTATAACCTGTATTACTGTATGGACTTGCAACTCTGTTGCCTGAACCCAAAGTCATCACATCTGGTTTAGTTCTTCCATCAATAGTATTTCCTACACTGCTGAAACTCGCCCTGGTACCAGATGAAGTTACAGCACCTACAGAAATGACGCTGTCTCCATCTGCTGGGGCACCCAAAGTATTGTGTGTAGCATTATAACCTTCGTTACCTGCTGAGTTAACAATTACTATTCCCTTTTTTACTCCAAGATCAGCAGCTATAGTAATTCTACAAGTATTTCCATCCATACTTTGCCATGTATAACTTGTAAAAGGAGGATCAAAAGATAAATATCCAAGTGAGGTTGAAGTAAGATCAGCACCAAGACTATCAGCCCATTCAAGAGCTGCTATCCAGTTATCTTCTTCAATTGGTGTTTCACTATCTGTATTTTCTGTCTTCGCTAAAATGAAATTTGAATTAAACGCCGGAGCTATAAGTTGTCCTGATTTATATCCACCAACATTCGATAAAGTCTGAGTTCCATGTGAACCTTCACCCATATCAGTACTATCACCAACTCCTGGATCGTTATTAACAAAATCCCATTTTGCAATAATATTCATTGTTGCAAAAGCCTCGTGTGAAAGGCGGTTGAAACCAGCATCCATTACAGCAATTGTAACTCCCTGACCTGTATAACCAAGATTATGAACAGCTGGAACATTAATCTGATTCATTTGTGCAAATGATTGTCCATAATCAAGTAAATATTGTCCTTGCGGTTGTTCTAAAATCGGAAACTCGTTTTTATCATTATTCGTCAAAGTAATTTCTTTTTCTTTTTTCAATTGGTAAACAATATCCACCGATTTGACGAATGAAAAAGAAGTAAGTTTTTGGATATCAGTCTTATTTGCATAAGCACTAATACTATTAAACCATTTTGATTTTTGTTTTATTTTAATACCCGAGTTTTCAATCTGAGTTAAATATGGTTCATGAAGTGGGATATCTGTTTCATCAATTAAGTTATTTATATCAAAAACTTTTTTTCTTCTTTCAAGAGATTTCTGACTTACAACAAGGTCAGGTTTTGAAAAATACTTCTGAAGATTTGTTCCTTTATCTTTAAAAGTAATCCATATTAAAATCTGTTCGTCATCTTGAACATTATTTAATTTTAAAGTTATTTGATCACTTAATTTATTTACAGGACCCTGAGCAAACATCGCTGCAGTAAGCACATATAATATTAAAAATATTCTTTTCATCTCTTTTCCACTAATATCAATAAATTTAACAACTTCTACTAATACATTATTTAACTTGTGTTCCATTTAATACGTTATTATCAACAGTTAAAACCTGAAGTTTACCACCAGGAACTTCAACTGCTAAAATCATACCTTTAGATTCAAGTCCCATAAGCTTTGTAGGTTTTAGATTTGCGACTATCACCACTTTTTTACCAATTAAATCTTCAGGTTCGTATGCTTTAGCAATTCCGGCTATAATCTGTCTTTCTTCATTTTGAAGTTTAACTTTCAACTTTAACAATTTCTCACTCTTTTCAATTTTTTCTGCTGAAATTACCTCAGCAACACGTAATCGTGTTTTCATAAAATCATCATAAGAAATCAGTTCATCTTCTAAATTATTTTCGACATTAGGTTTACCAAGTTTATTTATTTGAGCTTCAATTTTTTCATCTTCAATTTTAGGAAAAATAATTTCGGCTTTATTTAATGAATGTTCATCTTTTAATTGAGGTTTGCCACAGTCTTTCCAAACAACTGGTTTAGAATTCAACATATTAAAGATTTTCTCACTTGAAAATGGAAGTACTGGTGCAAACAATTCTGCTAAAGTGTAAATAGTCTGTAAGCAGATATTTAAAGTCGTTCCGCACTTAGTTCTATCAGATTTTATTGTCTTCCAAGGTTCTGAATCATTAAAATACTTATTTCCATCTCTTGCAAGATTCATTATTTCATTAACACCATCACGAATTTTATATGTTTCAAATAATTGAGCAACTCTTCCTGGATATTCTGAAATTTCTTTTTGCATGTCCTCATCAATTTTTTCCAGCTTACCAACTGAAGGTACTTTCCCTTCAAAATGTTTAAACACAAAAGTAAAAACACGATTAATAAAATTTCCAAGAATATCAGCAAGTTCACTATTATTTCTTAACTGAAATTCTTTCCAGTAAAAATCTGTGTCTCTTGTTTCGGGTAGATTTGCTGCAAGCGCATATCGCAATAAATCAGGTGGAAATAAGTCAAGAAATTCATCAACATCAATTCCCCATTTACGACTTTTAGAAAATTTTTTCCCTTCAAAATTTAGGAATTCATTTGCTGGAACATTCTGCGGGAGACAATACTGTTCTTTGCCCATTTCATTCCATGCCATTAGAATTGCTGGAAATATTATAGTATGAAAAACAACATTATCTTTACCGATAAATGCAATGTATTTTGTGTTTTTATCCATCCAGTATTTTTTCCACAAATCTGGTTCATTTCTTTTTAGCGATAATTCTTTCGTTGAAGAAATGTATCCAAGAACTGCTTCAAACCAAACATAAATTACTTTTCCATCAGCACCATCAACAGGTACTTTAATTCCCCAGTCAAGATCACGAGTAATTGCTCTTTCTTTTAAGCCATCTTTAAACCAACCACGACAATATTGCAAAACATTTTCTTTCCATCCAAATTTTTGATTCATATCGTCAACAAATTTTTCTAATTCTGTTTGATACTTACCAAGAGGGAAATAATAGTGTTTTGTTTCTTTCAACACTGGAGTACTTCCAGAAATTTTACTTTTTGGATTTTTTAATTCGGAAGGATCATAAAGTGCTCCACAATTTTCGCATTCATCACTTCTTGCTTCTTCATTTCCACATTTAGGACAGGTACCTTCAACATACCTATCGGGTAAAAACATTTTTGCAGTGTCATCATAAAATTGGAGTGATTTTTTTTCAGTAAACAATCCTCTTTTATGAAACTCAATGAAAAATTCTTTTGCAGTTTCATGATGAATTAGTAAACTCGTCCGTGAATAATTATCGAAACTCATTCCGAATCGTTCGAAAGCTTTTTTATTAGCTTCGTGATATCTATCGATTATTACTTTTGGTGAAACTTTCTCCTTATCAGCACTAATGGTAATAGGCACACCATGTTCGTCAGAACCGCAAATATAAATTACATCATCACCATTCAATCTTTTATATCTAACATAAATATCCGCTGGCAAATAAGCACCACTTAGGTGACCAAGATGAATTGGACCGTTTGCATAAGGTAAAGCTGATGTAACAAGAATTTTTTCTTTGTTCAATTTATTTCCGTAATTTTGTTAAAACTTAATATAAATATAAATATTTTTATGGTAGACTTAACAGTAATTATTTATCTATGAAATCAATTTTCTTTTTCTTTATTTTTATTGAATTTTCTTTCATGCTACATCCACAATCACATTTTGAATTTCTTCCTGATGGATTAAACTTTCTTCCACTTCGTGCAAATTCTCAAGAAGCTAAACTTGGTGTTCTGTATTATCCCGACAATGCTGATTTAAAAGTGGACATAGGAAATTCAATAGATTTATTTTCAATTTATTTTCCTTTTTCAAAGTCTAAATTAAATTTTGGGATTGAGTTTTTTGCTTATGCCTCTGTAATTGGTTATCAACAATTGAGATTGCAAATAGATGCAGTTGATGGTTATTTTGGAGGAAATGCGACTTACTCAAAATTTTTTTCTAATAGTGAATTATCTTTCAGATTTCGCTTTATTCATAATAGTGCTCATCTTGTTGATGGTAACTGGTGGATTTCAAATTATCCTAGAAATTGGACAAAAGAAGGCGGACCAATTCCTTTTACAAAGGATTTTGCAGAATTAACCTCAGCACATATCTTAAGAACAGAAAATTTCAATTTAAGATATTACGGATTAATCTCTTATTCATTAAGAGTAAGACCTTCCGAGTTAAAACGCTTCTCATCAGCACTTGGGTTTGAATTTAACTCAAACAAAATTATTAATCACCTTTTCAATAAACCTGTTAATTTATTTATTGCGAACCATATAAATTTTGCCGGTTACCCAGAATACACCGGGACAAATCAATGTCAGGCAGGCATTAAATTTGGCGAATGGAATGAAAAAGGAATTCTTTTCTATCTTTCGTACTTTTCAGGAAATAATTTTTTTAGCGAATATTTTCCTCAAAGAATTAAAAAATTTGGTATTGGTTTTATGGTAGATTTTCCATAATTGTTTTCAATTATTTTTTGTTTTGGGAATTATTTTAATAGTCGAATTTGTTTAACATATAGAAAAAAGGAAATAATATGAAAAAAAATAATATTTTAAATATTCTTCAAAATGATTTTAAAACATATCTAAATTTTTTTAAGTCACGTTATCCAATCTTTCACAACTCAGTTGTGTTTTTCAGAGATTTTCAATATGCAATTTTTCACTTTTTTGAACTTAAAGGAATTAAATTACGTTATAGTGATTGTGAACAACTTGCATATGAATTCGGAGAATTTTTAGTACGACAAAATATATTTAAAAATCTTGAAGAAAATAATTGGATACTGAATTATCCTGATTTTAAAACTGGTGAAGCACATAAATTTAAAGTAACTGAATAAAATTAAAATTATGAATGCAATTAATAATAATGACATAAAAGTAACAGCAAAAGCTATTGAACAGATAAAAAAAATAATAGCTGAAAATAAACTTACAGAAGACTATGGATTAAGGATTGGTGTTAAGGGGGGAGGTTGCTCAGGTATGACGTATTCACTGGGATTTGATTCTAAACCTCGTGAAGGTGATACAATTATTGAAAATGATTCACTTAAATTATTTATTGATGGTAAAAGTCTCTTTTATTTATCAGGAACAGAACTCGATTTCAGCGATGGTTTAAATGGTAAAGGTTTCATATTTAACAATCCAAACGCTGTAAAATCCTGCGGCTGTGGAAATTCTTTTGGAGTATAGGCAGTAAATGCAAAGAAGAAATTTTTTAGGTTTATTAGGTACAATATCATTAGTACCTATAACAAAACCAGTTGAAAGATTTAATGATTTTTTTTATAAACAAAAAAGGAGTACTCAAATGAGTAAATTTGAATTAATGAAATTGCCTTATGAATATAATGCATTGGAGCCATGGGTTGATGCTAAAACGATGGAAATACATCACAGTAAACATCATCAAACCTATGTTAACAACCTTAATAATGCTGTTGCTGGAACTGATGCAGAAGGCAAAACAATGGAAGAATTATTTAGTCATATTTCTAAGTTACCTGTCGCTGTCAGAAATAATGGTGGAGGTGTTTGGAATCATAATTTATTCTGGAATGTAATGAAACCGAATGGTGGAGGAGTTCCCTATGGTAAACTTGCTGAAGCATTAAATTCACAATTCGGATCATTTGATGAATTTAAGAAATTATTTTCGAATGCTGCTGCTACTCGATTTGGTTCTGGATGGGCCTGGCTTGTTGCAAATGAAAGTAAATTAGTAGTTACATCTACACCAAATCAGGATAATCCTTTAATGGACATAGCAGAAGTAAAAGGGACACCTTTATTGACCATAGATGTATGGGAACATGCCTATTATCTTAAATATCAGAACAGAAGAGTTGAATACATTGAAAATTGGTGGAATGTAGTCAATTGGGATGAGGTAGCTTTAAGATTCGATAAAGCTAAATAAATTATTCATAGTAAATCCTATAAAGGCGATAAGAAATGACTATTTTCTATTCGCCTTTTTTATTAATTTTTTATTGAAAAATTCGATAATATTTCTAGAATGGAAAAGATTATACCTTTATTTCCTTTACCACTTGTGGTGTTCCCAGGTTCTAAATATCCACTTCATATCTTTGAAGAAAGATATAAGAAAATGATTGGGAAATGTGATAACCTGAATTTAGGTTTTGGGATTATTACATCTTCAAAAAATGGATTTAATAAAATAGGAAGTTATGTAAAGATAAAGGAAAAGGGACATCTGGATGCTAAAGGTGAATTTGATATTATAGTTATTGGTATCAATCGTTTTCGCCTTCTTTATAGTCAACTTACTGTTGATGGTTACTTTGAAGGTTCTGTTGTAGAATACCAGGATATCTCTTCTGAGTCAGATTTTTTGCTAGAAGAAAAGCTTAAAGAAAAATTTCAAGAATTAATTGAAAAGATAGACTTTAAACTTGAAGAAAGGTTCTGGATGAATCTGGATAATGCTAATCTAAAGTCCTTTAAGCTCGCTGAAAAAGCTGGTTTGAGTCTTGAACAACAACAGGAATTTATTTCTTTACAGACAGAAGATGCCAGACTTAAATTTTTACTTGAACATATCAATAAAGTTGAAAAATTTGTTGGACAAAAAGCCTCTTTAAATCGAATTATAATGAATGATGGTTACCTGAACTAACTTCCTCATTTCATATCTCAACTGTTAAGAACAGTTTGATTAAATTCTGTAAATTTTTTAGGTGAGTAATTAAATTTATTGTTAAAGTTAGGTATTCTTACTAATTTTGGACAGAAAAAATTTAATAACTGCGAGAAAATCTTGATCAATCAAATTTCATTTTTTTTATTAAACGACTGGTTAATCAGACATCGCAATTATTTTATTTCTCGTTTCGAAAACGTTTTCTAATCTCCGAACTCATCCCAAATTATTTTAACTACAAAATTTCTTAATAAATTAATGAGAATATTATGACTATTGGTATAAGAAGAGAAGATAAAAACATATGGGAGAGAAGAACTCCTTTAATTCCTGACCATATTTCAATGCTGAGAGAAAAATATGGCTTAAAAACTATCGTTCAACCATCACCTGTAAGAATTTTTACTGAAGAAGATTATGCAGCAGCCGGAGCTCAAATTTCAGAGGACCTTAATAATGCTGATGTAATATTTGCAGTAAAAGAAATTCCTCCACACTTAATTGAAGAAAATAAAACATATATTTTCTTTTCACATACAATCAAAGGACAGCCTTATAACATGAAGATGCTAAAAACTTTGATGGAAAAGAATTGTAATTTAATAGATTATGAGAGAATTGTTAATGAGAAAGAAAAACGTTTAATCTTTTTTGGAAAATATGCGGGTAAAGCAGGAATGATTGAAACGCTGCACGCACTTGGACGCAAACTCGAATTAAAAGGAATAAAAAATTCTTTTTTGAAAATTAAACAAGCATATCAATATGAATCAATTGATGCCTCTAAATTACATTTGAAAAAAATTGGTGAAGAAATTCTGAATAAAGGCTTAGATAATAATCTTCTGCCGTTTGTGTTTGCATTTACTGGTTATGGGAATGTATCACAAGGTGCCCAGGAGATGTTTGATCTTTTACCTTATATTGAAATTACCCCGCAAGAATTAATTAAAAACTATGATCAGTTAAAAAATGAAAAAAATAAATTAATAAAAGTAGTCTTCAAAGAAATTGATACTGTGAAAAGAATTACAGGTGACTTCGATTTGAATGATTATTTTCATAACCCTGAAAATTATATTTCTCAATTCGATCAATATATCCCTTTGATTGATGTACTGATCAATTGTGTATTATGGACTGAAAAAAATCCAAGACTTATAACAAAAGAATATTTATCAAAAAACCCTGATATAAAAATGCTGGTTGTGGGAGATATTAGCTGCGATATTGATGGTTCAATTGAATTTACATATAAAGCTACAAATCCTGCCGAACCTTGCTTTACATATTTCCCATCTGAGGATCGATTTGAAGACGATCTTAATGCGAAGGGTATTACGGTTATGGCAATCGATAATCTCCCTTGTGAATTTCCAAAAGATGCTTCTGCAGAATTTTCAAATATTTTGAAAGAATATGTCCATGATATTTATTATTGCGATTTTGATAAACCATTTGAAGACCTTTCGCTTCCCTATCCAATAAAGCGGGGTCTTATACTTCATAAAGGAAAATTAACAAAAGAATATTCATACATATCTAACTTTTTAGAAAGGAGTTATCAACATGAATAAAATATTAGTTTTAGGCGCTGGTTTAGTAAGCAAACCGGGAGTACATTATTTGCTTAACCAAAAACATCTAACAATTACTGTTGCTTCAAGAACTGTAAGCAAAGCTGAAGAACTTATTAAAGGTTTTCAAAATGGGTTAGCTAAACAAGTTAACGTAGAAAATAAAAATGAACTTTCAAAACTAATTGAAGAAAACGACATAGTTATTTCATTACTACCATGGATTCATCATCTAAAAGTAGCAGAGCTATGCATAGAACACGGGAGACATATGGTTACAACTTCATATGTCAGCCCTGCAATGAAAGAACTTGATGGAAAAGTACGAGCAAAAAATTTACAATTCTTAAACGAAATTGGTGTTGATCCTGGAATTGATCATATGTCTGCAATGAAAATAATTCATGAAGTGGAAACAGAAGGTGGAAAAGTACTTCACTTTTATTCTTACTGTGGTGGATTACCTGCTCCAAAAGATAATGATAATCCATTTGGATATAAATTTTCATGGAGCCCAAGAGGTGTTGTATTAGCTTCCAGAAATTCTGCAAAGTTTTATGAAAATGGTAAAACGGTTGAGATTGAAAGCAAAAATCTTTTTGCAAATCCTGAAGTTGAAGAAATTGAAGAACTAGGAAAATTTGAAGTATATCCTAACCGTGATTCAACTCCTTATAAAGAAATCTACGGTTTAAAGGATGCTTTAACAGTTAAAAGAGGAACTTATAGAAATATTGGTTGGTGTGAAACCTTAAGAGCAATTGTAAATCTTGGTTTAATTGATGAAACCCCAAGAGATTTTGTAAAAGGAAATTCATATAAAAATGCTTTGGCTCAATTTCTAAAAGTTGATAAGAATTCTGATCTTAAAAAAGTTATTGCTGATAAACTCGGAAATTTGTGCAATGAACAAATTCTAACTCGTTTAGAGTGGCTTGGATTATTTGGGGATGATGTCATTCCGAATGCCGATAATCTTCTTGATATGATAAGCGACAGAATGCAGGAAAAACTTTATTTCAAAGAAGGTGAAGTTGATTTACTTTTATTAAGACATAAATTTATTGTCGAAAATAAAGATGGTTCACAGGATCTTATTACTTCAACATTAATTGATTTTGGAATTCCTAATGGAGATTCCTCAATGTCCAGAACCGTTAGTTTGCCAATGGCAATTGCAGTTAAATTAATGGCTGAAGAAAAAATAAGAGCAGTCGGAGTTCGAATTCCAAATACACCGGATATTTATATTCCTGTTCTTGCTGAATTAGAAAACCAAAACATTAAAATGATAGAAAAAAGAAGTAGAATAAAATAAAATTGCTTTATTCACATAGTAGTTTTATTTTTGAATGTAAACAATAACAAATTTAGTTAATACTACTTGCACTGTGCGGCTCTGGAAACAGAGCCGTTTCAGTTTAATTCAATTAAAAAGTTACAGGTAAAAAATGCTTTACATTATAAGCACACCAATTGGCAATTTACGTGATATTACTCTTCGCGCACTTGACACCTTAAAAGAAGTCGATTTTATTATTTGTGAAGACACACGTGTAACTTCCATACTTCTAAATCATTTTGAAATAAAAAAAGAACTCGTTGCTCTTAATGCAGCTAATGAAGAAAGAAAAATTGAACCATTAATTTCACGAATTAAAAATGGAGAGAAGGCGGGAATTGTATCTGATGCCGGAACCCCTTCCATTTCTGATCCCGGAGTAAGATTGATCTCTGCTGCAATAAAAAATGAAATTAATATTATCCCTATTCCTGGTGCTACAGCATTTGTTACTGCACTTAGTATATCAGGACTTCCATCAGATGATGTCAGGTTTGTTGGATTCCTTCCTCAAAAAAAAGGACGGCAAAAAACTCTTGAAGAATTATCCCGTTTTGAAAACACTGTAGTTTTATATGAGTCAGTATATAGGATTGAAAGACTCATAAAAGAATTAAATGAATTTATGCCAAAAAGATTAATTGCTGTTTGCAGAGAACTAACAAAGAAATTTGAAGAAGTATGGAGAGGTCATCCAGAAGAAATATTGAATGACCTTCCAAATAAAAACATAAAAGGAGAGTTTGTTGTAGTTATTTCACCAATAGGTTGGCAATAATATTAATTAATTTTCATCATCATAAGTTATGATTGAACGAACATCATAACCGTTAAATTTTTCTCTTCCATTTAAAAATGTTAACTCAATGAGAAACGAAAGTTGCACAACTTCTCCGCCAAGTTTTTCAATCAGATTACAGGCTGCTTTAGCAGTTCCTCCAGTTGCAAGTAAATCATCATGAATTAAAACTCTATCACCTTTATTGATTGCATCTTTATGAACCTCTATAGAATCAGTTCCATATTCAAGTGAATAAGTTTCTCTTTCCGTCTCTGCAGGAAGTTTATTTGGTTTTCTGATTGGAACAAATCCAACTCCAAGTTTTTCGGCAAGTATTCCACCATATACAAAACCTCTAGATTCAATACATGCTACTTTTGTAATTTGCTTTTCCCTTGCGAATTCAAATAAAATTTCTCCCGCTTTTTTTAGGGCTTCTGGATTTTTAAGTAAAGTAGTTATATCTCTAAACATAATACCTGTTTTGGGAAAATCTTTAATACTGCGAATATAGTCTTTTAGAATAAACATAAATCATCCTGTAATTTAATTAGTCAATTTTCGGTTAACTTTTCTTTTTAAATACTTTTTAAATTTTTCAATTTCAAAACAATTTAATACCTCTGAGCAAAGCAAACCAGCTTTTCTTGCAACCATTATTCCATATTTTGCACAGTCAACATCATCTAAAGAATGAGCATCTGTATTAATGGAAATTATACAACCTTTTTCTCTTGCATAAAAAATATTTCTCCAATCAAGATCAAGTCTGTACGGACTCGCATTGAGTTCTATTGCAGTTTTATTCTGAACGCAAGCATCAATTATTTTTTTTATATTGACTTTATATGGTTCTCTTGAAAGTAAAAGCCGACCTGTTGGATGACCGAGTAAGTCAGTAAATGGATTTTCAACAGCTTTAATAATCCTTTCTGTCATTTCTTTTTCTGAAAGATTGAATTGTGAATGTACAGAAGCTACAATAAAATCAAATTCTGGAAGAAAATCATTAGAATAATCTAAGCTGCCATCGATCAAAATATCTGATTCAATTCCCTGGAAAATATTTAATCCATCTTGTTGAACAATAGATTTGATTGCTTCTTTTTGTTTTATTACTCGTTCTTCAGAAAGTCCATTTGCATAAAAAGCAGATTTACTATGATCACAGACAACAAAATAACTATAACCTCTTTCCTTTGCTTTAACTACCATTTCTGCAATACCGTTAATTCCATCAGAATAATTGGTATGAAAATGGAAAAATCCTTTAAGTTTACTTTCAGTTAAATCTGAAATAAAATATGGTTTATCATAATTATTAAAAAATTCTTCTTCCCGCCTTTCAGGCTCTATATAAATATGGTTTACAGTTTGAAAAATTTCTTCCTCAGAAGAACAATTTTTTATTGAATCAGGTTTTAAGTAAAGTTTTTTTACAAATTCTGTGGAACCCGTTGTTTCAAATAATTTTTGATAAAATATTTTTTCTTCACTTATTGGATAAAAATATATCGGAACAGAATAATCTCTGACAATTATTTCGTTCTTAAATATCTCAATCGAAGAAAATCTTTTCTCAAATTGCTTTACAAAATCATCATAGTTACTAATTTGAAGCACATATTCAATTTTTGAAATAATATTATCTGTACGTCTTATTTCACCAGTAGGTAGAATTTTTTCAATTTGAGGGAATTTACATACTATTGATTGAATTAACTCATTCAATTCATCTGCTTTACTCAGCAGCAAAAACCTTTTACTGTCTTTGATTCGCTCAATTTCTGATAGAATTTTTTCTTGTGTTTTAGCTCCAAAACCTTTAAGCAAAAGTACCCTGTTTTCTTTGCAGAAATATTCAAGTTCTCCGAGTGAAGTGATACCAAAGTCGTGGAATAGAATTGATATTTTTTTTGGACCTAAACCTCTAATCTGAAATATTTCGAAAAGTGATTCAGGTATTGATTGAGTTAATTCTTGAAATATAGAAGAATTACCATTTTTTTGAAAATCTTCAATGACAGAAAATATACTTTTACCTATTCCCTTTATGCTCATAATTGATTTATCAATTATCATCTGCTCTATGTCAGAGTTTATTTTTCGCAAAGCATTAGCTGCATTTCTATAAGAATTTATTTTAAAAACATTTTCATTATTAAATTCAAGAATATCAGCAATCTTCTCAAGGTGATTAAATAAATCAGATTTTTGCATTAATCAAAGAAATAAATTTTTTAGGACAATAATATGAAATAAAGTTGAAAAAATCGCAATAAGTCCACCAGCTAATACCTGAGAAAAAGAATGACATTTCAGTTTTATTCTTGACCAACCAACCATCAAAGGAATTATAAAAAGTGGTATGAACGCAACACCTGAAAAATAAATGACCAGAGTAACAGGTCCAACTATACCGATAGTATGAATACTTATCTTCCAAAATTTATTTATGACTAAAACTAAGATCATATTGGTTACATAACATAACCAAAAAGAAAGAATTGTTCCTTCAATAGAAAAAAAGAACAATATTAGAAATCCAATCACATAAAATGATAATGCCCAAAGATATGGAACTGTCCGTTGCTCTTTGACAGTAGCATCGTGATTAATAATCTTGTTTTGTTTTAACAGTATTCGAAAAAGGAGTATCGGAGCAAGGAAACCAAATACCAATGTGGTAAGAAAGACAACTGTAAGATTGAATGAAGTAATTTTTAATGTAAGTGATAAAAAAATAAAAATTATCAACATAGGAATTGGTGGCACAAAAATCGTCGAAATAAATCTTGCAATCTTTAAACTCATTATCAATTATTTCTTTGTATCGGTTCTAGTATTTTTATTGGATTGAAGCTCCTCAGAATAAGATAACAACAAATTTTCAACAGGAGCATATTCATAAAAGCTCATCAATTTCATTCTAACAGATGAGGCATTTGGTAATCCTTTTAAGTAACCAGAATAGAATTTTCGATGTTCTAAAACAGCTCTTCGTTCGCCTTTTACATTAATTGCTAACCGTAAATGCTTCAAACTTATAGCTATTTTCGTCTTTTCATCAATCTCTAGATTGTCGTTATTAAAGGCTAAAATCATTTTTGCTTCGTGAAATATCCACGGATTACCTATTGCACCCCTGGCAATCATTACTCCGTCTGCTCCGGTTTCTTTAAAAGCTTTATTAACATCATTGCCGTTAAAAATATTTCCATTTAATACTATTGGAATATTAACAACACTTTTTATTTTACTTATCCATTCCCATTCAACATTCCCTTTTAAACCATCAGCTCTGGTTCTACAATGAATTGTAATGGCTTTACAACCAGCATCTTCCAGTCTTTTTGCTACATCAATAATCTGAATTGAGCTTGCATCCCATCCTAACCTTGTTTTTACTGTCACCGGTCTTTGAACCGATTTGACTATTTCTTTCACAAGTTGCTCAAGATAAGCAGGATCTTTTAATAAACCTGCCCCTGCTCCACATTTGACAACATTTTTTACCCAGCAGCCTGCATTGATATCAATTAAATCCGGATTATGTGATTCAGCGATTTTTGCAGCTTCAATCATCGACTTAATATTGTTTCCATATATTTGTATTCCAACAGGTCTTTCCAAATCAGAAATTTCCAACTTTTTATGTGTTTTTTCTGAGCCTCTAATTAAACCTTCAGAATTTACAAATTCAGTATAGACAACGTCAGCACCCAATTCTTTGCAGATCAATCGAAAAGATAAATCTGTAACATCTTCCATAGGAGCAAGAAGAAGAGCATTTTTTATATTTATATTACCGACACTAAACATAAATTATAATTTATGCTTTTTCATATTTGATATGTTTGGAAAAATAAAAAACACTGAAAATAAACAATACAAATGTGAACACAGCTCCAGTTAAAAAAGGAATTTGATATCCAAGGTATTGAAAAGAGAAACCGCCCCATAAAGGTCCTAACATTCTTGCAAAAGCTGACAAAGATTGGTTTGTTCCCAGTACCATTCCCTGTTCATTTTTCAAAGATACTTTTGAGATTAATCCCAATAGAGTTGGTTGAAGAATTGCAGTTCCAAGATTAAGAATAACACAGACAAAATATAACAGATTAATACTTCCCGCATAAGGTATAAGGGCCAATCCAACCATGGTAAAAAATGCACCCAGCGAAATCAAAGTATTATCTGAAAAATGTTTCGAAAGTCTGCCTATTAACCCTCCCTGAACAATTGCTGAGACCAATCCCATAAAACCAAAGACAAAACCAATTTGCATATCTGTCATTTGGTAAAGTTTATATCCCAGTAAAGCAAAAGTACCATAAATGTTTGCAACAGAAAAAGTAAGAATGAAAAAAAGAATTATCAATAAACCAAGCGAAGGTAGTTTAATGACTCTATAAAATGATTTTATATCAAAAATTTTTCTTTTGATTATTTGATTGTTTGTAGATAAAGATTCTGGTAAAAAGAAAACACTTAAGATAAAAGCTAATATTGAAAAACTTGCACTTACAAGTCCAACAACCATATATCCAAAATGTGAAAGAATACCACCCAGAATCGGGCCAAAAAGAAATCCCAACGAAAATGCAACTCCGATTAATCCCATACCTTTCGAACGTTCTTCATTTGTAGTAACATCAGCAATATATGCTTGAGCAACACCTATGCTGCTACCACCTATTCCCGCAACAACTCTTGATAGAATAAGCATAAGATAAGTATGAGAAAATGAAAAAATTATGTAACCTGTTGCATTTAACAATAAAGTGTATAGAATGATTTTTCTTCTTCCGTACTTATCAGATAAACTTCCAAATACGGGATTAAATAAAAATTGTACAAGAGAATATACGGCAATAGTAATACCTATCGCCGATTCTGAGATATGTAATTCTTTTGTTGCAAAAGTTGGTAAGATTGGAATTAGCAATCCAAAACCCAGCAAGTCTACAAAAACAACAATAAATATTAATAATAATGGAATATTTTTTTTCATTATGAAATTTTTCTTTGTAACTAATCTATTTTATTGAAAAAATAATCTGAAGAGATAAAATTTTAACTTAAATTTTAATATAAAGAATTTAAAACATCAATCTAATCTTAATATTAATCTTGAATCAACATCAGCTTCTTTCATTTTTTTTCTTTGCTGGTTATTAAGAAACGTATATATAGATTCATCCCGTGAATTCTCGGATTCAAGTATACGATATTGTTTCTTCCCGTCAATTTCACCTTTAAATACCCATGTTGGTATAAATTGACTTCTAATTTTAATTTCATTTGAAATTAATCTTTTTTCAATAAATAGATTTAATATAACTCCAGCATCAGAATAGCGCCATTGTTGATTAGATATAAAATTTCCAAGCGAATAAGCAACAAATCCCGAATCCAAATTACTTTTATTTGATATAAAAAAATTATAACCTTGTAAAACATGCGGGTGACTGCCTATTATTATATCAGCTCCGCAACTAAAGGTAAAATTAGCAATATACTCCTGATACTCATTAGGTTTACGTTGATATTCTTCACCAAAATGAAAATAGACTAAAATTAAATCAGGTTTGTATTCTTTAGCACTATTAATATCTTTTTTAAGAAGTGAAGTATCAATTAAATTAATTAAATAATTTTTTCCAGCCGGTATTGGATTTCCATTAGTACCATATGAATAAGCAAGCACGACTAGTTTTAATCCTTTTATATCATATTGACGAATTGAATCTCTATCTTTTTCAGAAATAAATGTTCCAACATAATTAATATTGTTATTCCTAATTACATCCAAAGTTCTGAGAATTCCTTTTTCTCCCTGATCCAAAGAATGATTATTTGAAGTCCATAGTAAATCAAATCCAATTTTACTTAGTGATTCTACAAAATCATCGGGTGAGTTGAAAAACGGATAACCAGAATAACCTCTCTCCTTTCCAGCAGTAACAGTTTCAAGATTGCCTAATAAAAAATCAGATTTATTAAAATGATGTTGAACTTCAGAAAAAAAAGGCACAAAGTTAAAACTATCAGACTCAAAATGAGCATATTTATACTCATCGGAATGACACATTAAATCTCCTACAGCAGTAATGGTTACACTTACTGTAGAATCACTTTTTATCTCTTCAATTGCATGTTTATTGCCTAAAAATTGAAACGATGAAAAAGAAGATAGAATAAAAAGAAAAAACGGAAAGAATTTATATTTCATAAAAAGTAGCCATTCTAAGTTAAAAACTTAGAATGGCATTTCAACAGTTAACTAAGCAGTTTTATTTGCTTTTCTGTCAGTTTTAACTTTTTGAACATCATTTCTTACTTCTTGAGCAAGCTTCTTAAGATCACTTAATCCTTTACGAAGCCTTGTTCCAGCAGCAGACTGACCTTTCTCGTAAAATTTTACAAAGTCATGCTCAAGTTCTTTAACATGTTCAACTAATTTATTGTAGAGTTCCATTTAACTACTCCTTTTGTTTAATGATTATTTGGAATTTTCTAATATTATTTCTGCTATATCTTTAACGAATATATCTTCATTTTTATTTTCAGTTTTTAAACCATCAGTTAACATAGTCAGACAAAAAGGACATGCAGAAGTTATAGTATCGGCTCCTGTTTGAAGGGCTTCTTTTGTTCTTTCTATATTAATTCTGGTTCCTTCATCGTCTTCAAGAAACATTTGACCGCCACCTGCCCCACAACAAAGTCCACGGCTTTTATTTCTTTGCATTTCAATGAGTTCTAAACCATTAATTTTTTTAATAGAATTTCTTGGTGAAGAATAAATATCATTATACCTGCCAAGATAACAAGAATCGTGATAAGTAACCTTTTGTTTTTTAAACTCATCCTTAAATTCAATTCTTCCGGTAGTCAGAAGTTCTTCAATAAATTGTGAATGATGAATAACATCATAATTCCCACCAAATTGTTTAAAGTCTCTTTTTATTGAATTAAGGCAATGTGGACAAGCAGTTACAATTTTCTTAATACCATAATTATTAAGAGTATCAACATTTTCCTGGATAAGCTGTTGTGCAAGATATTCGTTACCAAGTCTTCTGGCAGCATCACCTGTGCATTTTTCTTCATTACCAAGAATCCTAAAATCAACTTTTGCTTTTTGCATTATTTTTGCAAATGCTATTGAAACTTTCTGATATCGACTATCGAATGAACCAGCACATCCAACCCAGAAAAGAATTTCTCCATTATTATCTTCTGCAAGAGTTTTAATATTTAAACCTTCGGTCCAATTGATTCGATCATTTTGATTAAATGCCCATGGTGTGCTGTTTGTTTCAAGATTTTTAAAAACACCATTCAAAGTTGATGGGAAATCAGATTCTGAAAGAACTAAATATCTTCTCAAATCAATGATAGCATCAACATGTTCAATCATCACGGGACATTCCTGTACGCAAGCATTGCATGTTGTGCACTGCCACAGTTCCTTATCACTTATATATGAACGAATTAATTTTTTTTCTAAAATACCCTTAGGGTTTAAATTGTTTTTATTAAAAATTACTTTTTCTTCAGCACGGTGCCTGATATCAATAATGATTTTTCGTGGAGATAATGATTTTCCAACAGTTGCTGCCGGGCAAACTGATGTACATCTTCCACATTCTGTACAAGAAAAACCATCAAGGATCTGTTTCCACGATAATTTATCGATATCATCTGCTCCATATACTTCTATTGACTCATCTGAAAGGTCAATAGGTTTTAATCCGTTACGTTTTTCATTAAGTTTACTGAAATATACATTTGGAATTGAAGTAAGAACGTGCAAATGTTTTGAATAAGGTAAAAAATTTAAGAACCCTAAAATGAATAGAATGTGAATCCACCAGGAAATTTCAAAAACATTTTCCGCAACAATTGAATCTCCAGTGAAAAAAGAATTACTTAAAAAAATTGACACTGGACGAAATTCAAAATTCGATAAGATGAAATTATTTTTTGCAACGTGAGTAATATTCTGTAAAAACATTGAAAAAACAATCACAAGTATCATTGATAAAATAATTGCCGCGTCTATCTTTCCTTTTTTATCAACTTGTAATCTTTTAATACGTAAAATAAATCTTCTATAAAAAGAAAAAATAATTGCTATTATAACTAAAATACCAAAGACATCCTGAACTAAAGTAATTAGTGAATAGAAATATCCAAGAAAACTGAAATTAAAATCCGAATAAAATCCTTGTAGAATAGCTTCGATTACTGCAAAAATGAAAAGAATAAATCCCCAAAAAATGAAGAAATGAATTACTCCTGAAACTGGTTCTCGTAATAGTTTTTTTTGACCAAATGCTATTGTAATTACATTTACTAGTCTTTTCCAAGGATTATCAAACCTATTCTCTTTTTGTCCAAGTTTAATCGCACTAATAATTCTTTTAATACTAATAACGAATAAAACAATCGCAATTAAGAAAATAAGTACAAAGATTATATTTTTTAATTCCACGTAAAAAAAATTTTTTTATTTATTCAATCTGCCAATTTTATAAAAAACTGTAGCTGAAATTATTATTTTAATTATTGTCCATATCGAAAAAATTATCGCTCCAGACTGAATAGCATCATTCCAGTTATGTAAATAAAAAACATTCAGAAATAAAGTTCCAAGCAAAATAATGACTGCATTACCTAGAAACATTGAAAGAATTACATTAAAATATTTCTGATTTTTCTCTATCATCCATCCAGTAAGAAATGCACCAACCGGAAATGCAAGCAAATAACCTCCCGTAGGACCGACAAAAATTGAAGGACCAAATGAAGCTTCAGCAAAAACCGGTAAACCAATAAATCCAAGGAAAAGATAAATTAACTGACTATATGCTCCTCTCTGAGCACCAAGAAACGCACCTGCTAAAATGACAAACAATGTTTGTAACGTGAATGGAACTGGTTTAACAGGGATAGAAACCTGTGCGGAAATAGCAGTTAAAATTGTGAACATCAAAATCCAGAAAATATCTTTATCAAGAACTTTTGAAAATTTACTGGTTAAGTTTATTGTATTATTATTTGTCGATTGCATTTTATCCTCAGTATTTTTTTTAAAAAAATTAAGTGTCTTTTCTAATAAGTTATCAAATTTTTTGTTGCTTCCTTCAAACGGATGCTTTATATCAAAAGTGTGTCCACTTCCACTAATTTTATAAAGTTCTGTTAATTGCTTATCTGACCATTCATATAGCTGTTCTGCTTCTTTTATTGGAACAGCTAAATCCTGCTCACCATGTGCAATAAATAAAGGCTTTTTCAAATCTTTGACTGCTTTTTCAATATTCAGACTACCATTTTTATTTTTTTCAATGTCTTCTAAAAGAGAAAGATTTAGTTTCATTTCCTGGTTTGTCCTGCTATTAAGAACTTTGAAAACACCATTCTTTTTCCACTCTTCTTTTTGTCTTTCAGAATATCTATCTAATTCAGCAATAGAAGCCCAAACAGCAACCTTGGAAACTTCGCGTTTCATTCTGCCAGTAATTAAAGAAACTGCTCCACCACGACTATGTCCAAGTAGAAAAATTTCTTTATTAACTGTAAATCCAAAAAATCCTTTGATATAATGGTCAATTACCTCAGATAATTCTTCTACTTCAAGAGAGAAAGTGTTATTTGCAAATTTTTCAAGTTCTACAAACTCATCAATGCTATTACCTATACCGTTATGAGAGAAATTAAAAGTAATAACAAAGAATCCTCTCTTTGAGAAATAATCGCCAATATAAGGTCCAAAACCCCAATCCTTGAAACCTTTAAAACCGTGGACAAATATTAAACAAGGAAAAAACTCAATGTTTTCATTACCGAAAGTTGTAATATTAATTGTGTTTCCATTCCTTGTACAAAGAGCATAATCTTTATTCATTGCAATTCAAATATGCTTAAAATAAGCTCAAAAATCAAGAAATTAAATTATATGTTGAACAATAATTAGTACAAGATAGTGATTATCAATGAATTGATTTACTTCCATAATAGACAAAGACTGTTTACAAATAAAGACACTATTCAAATTGAATTGCTATTTTCAATCAAATTGTAACTTTTAAAACTGGTACAGCACTTGAACAATGTATGTAAACATTTAGGAGTCAACAATGAAAAAGTTAATATTAATATTCGTAATACTAATCAGTGTTTCACTTAAAGTTAACGCTTCTCCATCATTACCACATTATGGTGTTGGATTTAATTATTTTTACTATTCGCTTGAACCATATGGGCGATGGATTGAATTAAACGATGGAATAATTGTTTGGAAACCATTCATCCGTTATCACAGGTGGTCTCCTTATACACGTGGAAGCTGGATATATACAAATTATGGATGGTACTGGGATTCTTATGAGCCATTTGGATTTGTTGTATATCATTACGGAAGATGGTTTTATGATGATTATTATGGATGGATTTGGATACCAGACTATGAATGGGCACCTTCTTGGGTCGATTGGAGATATGATGATGATTATATAGGTTGGGCTCCATTACCACCTTATGCACACTTTTCAATTAATATTGGAATTACTTTCTCCCATCATTATTCATTTGGTTATCGCCATTGGAATTTTGTCAGATACAGAAATTTCTGTAACTCACATGTAAACAATTATTTTATTGATAATAATGTAAAATACAGAGTTTTCTCAAATACAAATGAGCGAAGAGACTACAGATATAACTTGGGTGAGATTAATAACCGCGGACTTGAAAGAGAATTCATTGAAAACAGAGGTGGAGTAAAATTAAGAGAAAATAATCTTATTATTAGAGATAGAGATAATGGACGAAATCCAGTTGTTAGGACAAATGATCAGATTGAAATTTTCAGACCAAAAGATGAAATTAAAACAGATAGAACAAAATCTTTGAACATAAACAGAGAAGAAAGAACTGTTAATCTTGATAGATCAAAAGTAATTTCAAATGAACAAATAACAAGAGATGTCAATAATTTCAGAAAAAGTATAAATCCTGAAACTGACAATAGGAATATTACTACTGAACGAAAACAAAATACGAATAAAAGAGTAAATGAAAATAATTCAAGAACTAATCAACGAACGGAAATAAAAACAAATGAAAATTCAACTCCTAAAATTCTCGAATCACAACGAAATAATAATGAACAGGATAGACAGAAAATCAGAACAAATGATAATAACAATCAGATAAGAGAAAATCGCGAGATTAGAACAAATGAAATGATTACTCCTAAGATGCAGGAAAATCAACGTAATAATAATGAAAGAGAAAAAATAAATTCCAGAATGAATGATAACAACATTCAACAAAGAGATAATCGTGAAATAAGAAAGAATGAAATGACAATTCCAAAAACACAAGAAAATCAGCGAAACTATAATGAACGCTTACAAAACCAAATTATAAATCGCGATAACAATAAAAACGAATCTAGTTTTAATTATCGAAACCAGGAGAATCAAAATACATCCAGGACATATCGTACTGATGAAAGAAAAGTTCAATCACTTGAGAATAATACTAGTAATAGGCAGCAAAATCAGGATAGAACAGAAAGAAGCAGGGATAGAAGATAAAATAATTATTAAAAAAGGCTGTCTTAAACGGACAGCCTTTTTTTTTATAAATTTGATAATTCAGGACCGGATAAATAATCCTTTGATACATCAGATTTATGTGCAATGTTGTTTTCTGCAGAAATCAATTGGATTTTACCTTCCCTTATATTTTTATAAAGCATATCATTTTCAATTACATAATGAAATTGCTCACGGAATTCATCAATTGTAAGCTTTGCTGTTGCAGCAAATTTTGCAAGTTCATGTGGATCTTCAAAATCTGCCTGACTCAAGCGAAGCATATATCTTCTTGCTATATAAAAACTTTCAGAACTTGGATCAACCATTCTTACCCGGGTTTTTCCGGTTTTCGGATCGAGAATATCTTTGAAGTACAGAGGCACAAATTTTCCATTCTGAATTGAAACCATAGCGCCACTTCCACCGCCTAATATAAATTGAGCTGCAGAAAAACCAAGATCTCTTGTATATTCCATATCAAAAGGAATTGGATCAGCACACCGTAACTCATAACCAATATTTTTTGCAACAATAGTGACTTTAATTCCAAATTGTCTCAAACGTTCCTGGACTTTAAACTTAAGATGTTCACCAAAATTTATTTCAGCAATTCTGATATTATCATGTGCATCTCTTTCCACCTCTTGTAATTCTTCAAGATCAGCTGGATCGATATGCTCAACAAGTCCTTCTGCCAAAATAGCGACGCCATCACTCTTGCCATAACTTAATCTTTTTATAATTGCACCAACAAGTATATCAACTATATGATTAAACTTAGTTTTCTCAGATGGGAGTTCTTCTGGAATTAAAGTAAGTGTTGCCCCAGCAGCTTTTCCTATTCCGAGTGCAAGATGTCCTGCTTTTCTGCCCATTGTAATTACAAAATACCATCGTGAAGTGGTTTGAGCATCAACCATGAGACTTTTAACTATTTCAACTCCAAGATGTTTTGCAGTCTGAAATCCAAAAGTAGGAATGCCATGTGGAAGATATAAATCATTATCAATAGTCTTTGGAACGTGTACGACTTGTATCCTACCTGAAGCCATCTCATTTACTTTCATAGCTGAAAAAGCAGTATCATCACCACCTATTGTAACAAGTTTATCTACATTTAATCTTAAAAGTGATGTAACTGTATTCTCAAGATGTTTTGGATCTTTTGTAGGATTGCTTCTTGAAATTCCAATATATGAGCCGCCTCTAAAATGGATTCTACTTACATTTTGTATTGTTAATTCACGACAATGACTAATATCGCCTTCCATTAACCACTGAAAACCATCACGCACACCAATTACATCAATCCCTTCAACAGAAGCTCGAATTGTAACGGCGCCAATTACACTATTAATTCCAGGTGCAGGTCCACCTCCAACAAGTATCGCTAATTTTTTTGGGGCACTCATAAATTCTCCAATTTTAAAACTATTTCAATAATACTAATTTAATTTTTTCTATTTTATTTTTTTGAATTAACATCAAAAAATAAATACCGCTCGGTAAATTTTCAAATGTTAAATTTATTTTATTTTTTCCAACATTAATTGTGCTGAAAAAATAATTTTGTATCTCTCTTCCAAGCAAATCAATTACTTTAATTGAATAAGGTTCTTTTTCATTAATATCATAATTAATCTGAACAAGAGAATTAAATGGATTAGGATATGACGATAAATTAAAGTTTAAACTTTTTTTTTTATCAATCAACGTTTTTTTTGTTCCAATATCACTTACAGAACCTGGAGATAATTTTCTGTTCAATATTATCATAATTGCATCTGCATTAAGAATCTGTCCCGATTGAAGGTTTTCGCTGTTAATTTGAACAACTTTAGATCTTCCCTCTGCTAATTTAAAATCTCCTAATTTTATCCATCTTTTATTTATAGAATTGTTTTGGTTCAAATATTTTATTGTTTGAACATTTGTTGAATCTGTTATAATAAATTTTGCTGAATCTGTTCCGTTAACTGATGTAACGTTAAAAGTGTATATTTCGTAAATTCCATTTACTGGTACATTAAAATAATAATCAATTGTCGAATTAATCCCACTAGTAGCGTACTTTGCTGGACCATTAAATCCTGGGAAGGAACTATTTATCCAGTTGCCACTGAAAACCAAATTTAATGAATCAGTAATTTGATCTATTTTAAAGTAACTTCTCCAGTTCATCGGTGAATATGGTACATGACTTTTATTTGCGTAAACTGATGATTTTAACTTTGCAAAAAACGAACCTAATAAATCGTTATAATACCAAATAGCATTTCCATTAAATCCTTTACTTCTTGTAGTAGTTACATATGCAGGTGCTGTATCAACATTTATAAAAACTCCATTTGGTTTTGTAGCAAATGCAGGAAAAACTTTTGATTTATTATTTACAAGTATACTAATGTAATCTAAAATATTAGAAAAAGATGCAGTTGAAGAGACATATGATTGCACTTGAACATTATCAACTTTATTGTTGTTAATCCACCAAACCCAGTCCTGGCAATAACTATTATATGAAGTATAGCTGTTTGAACTATATAAGCTTGGTGCATTGGAAATATTTATAAATTGATTAATTGTTTTAATACTATCATATGTGCGTGCAATAAAATCATTCAATTTATCAGCTCTCCATCTTATCCAGGAAGCATCTGAAATATTTACAGGTGGTGGATTGTTGTTATGTTCAGCTCTATAGAGACTATCAGTAAAATTATCATACCCCCATTGCAGTCCGGGATATCTGATTCTGTCTAATTCAATTCCATCAATATCATATTTCCTGCAAAGTTCAGTTGTTAAAGCAATTAGGAAATTTTGGACTTCTGGTTTTGTATGAATCATCCAATAAAAGAAACCACTTCCATCGCTAATAGTATCAACATCGCTTCCATTATTTTTTCTTGCAAGCCAATCAGGATGATTTTGAAAAATTGGACCTTTATAAGACGAAACAGTAGATGTATATCCACCAACAAAGCCATACTCAAACCAAACCTCAACGTGCAAACCATGTTTATGTCCTTCTACTATAGCTTCTGCTATAATATCCCTTCCATTAAATTGAGGATCAATTCTAGTTCCGGTTTCATTGAAAAATATTTCACTGTTCCACAAAGGGTATCCCCTGCTCCATGCATTTACGAATACAGTATTAAAATTATTCGCTACAATAGTATCCATTGCTTGAGCTAAAGCATCCTTTGAAGATAGAGAACTTCTTGCTATCCAAGTCCCCCTCATTTCTTGTGCAGATGAAAAGTTGAGATAACAAAAAAGGAAGAATAAAATCTTAATTAATATTTTTTTTCTATTAATCATATGAGTTTATTCTACTATTACAATTTAGTTTAAGACTTTAAGGCGAGCAAATTTAAGCATTAGTTGTTTAATATTATTTCCTTCAAATACAACTGTTACTTTAGTATTTTCACCTGAACCAATAACCTGAATCACTTTTCCTAATCCAAATTTTTCATGCATTATTCTACTACCGACTTTAATAGTCTTATTTTCCTGACTAAAATCTTCGTAATCAACATTTTCAAAGTATTCATAATAGATTTCTTTTTTAGATTTTCTATTGGCTTTACGTCCTGAATTACCATTGGATTCATTTAAGAATTCAGGATCGATTTCATCAATAAATCTCGATCGATTCTGGTATGCCACCTCACCGAAACGATAGCGAGAACGAGCATGAGAGACAAATGCTTTTTCTTTTGCTCTTGTCAATGCAACATAGAATAATCTTCTTTCTTCTTCAATTGTAGCATCCGTACTGAATCGTGTACTCAATGGAAAGATTTCTTCTTCACAACCGGAAACAAAAACTACAGGAAATTCCAATCCTTTTGCAGAATGGATTGATAAAAAGCTTACAACATTTTTTGTATCATCTTTCATATCGATATCTGCAACAAGTGACACTTCCTGAAGATAATCATCTAATGTTACTTCAGGATGAGTTGTTGAATAATCAGTAATTGCTGACATCAATTCTTGTACGTTATCAAGTTTTTGCATTGAATCGAAAGTGCTTTCTTCTTTTAACATCCTGATAATGCCAAGTTCATCAATCAATGCACGGAAAAGTTCTCCAACAGATAATTTATCTTTCAAGCTTATATATTTATCTAAAAGAATTTTGAAATGCTTTACGTTTTTTTGAATTCGTTCTTTTATATCAATTACTTCAAAAACACGCTGCATAGTTTCGAACATTGATATTTCCTGTTTACGAGCAAAAACGAGCATACGTTTAATAGTTGTCATACCAATACCGCGTTGAGGAAAATTCATAATTCTTAATAAACTTTCTTCATCATTCTGATTTGATATAACACGCAAATAAGCAATGAGGTCTTTAACTTCTTTCCGCTTATAAAATTCAATACCTCCTATAATGGCATAAGGAAGTTTTTCCTGTCTGAATACATCTTCCAGAGCACGGGACTGTGCATTAGTGCGATATAACACTGCAAAATCCTTCATTTGCTTTTTGCTTTCATGAATTTCATCTTTGATTAGATGAGCAATCTGAAAAGCCTCATCTTTTTCATCTGAGCATTTTAATAAAGCAACTTTCTCACCATCTTTGTTATCTGTCCAGAGAGTTTTCTCTATTTGATTCTGATTCTTTTTAATCACTGAATCGGCTGCTGCTAAAATATTTTTTGTTGAACGATAATTTTGTTCAAGCCGAAATAATTTGGCTTTTGGAAAATCCTTTTCAAAATGAAGCATATTTGAAAGATTAGCTCCTCGCCAGCTATAGATACTCTGTGCATCATCACCAACAACACAAATTTTAGTGTCTTTTGGAGAAAGAAGTTTAATCAATTCATACTGAGCCGAGTTAGTATCCTGAAATTCATCAACTAAAATATAAGAGAATCTTTTCCGATACTTTTGTAAAATCTTATTATCTTTTTCAAAAATTTCAATTGGCTTTAAAAGTAAGTCTTCAAAATCCATTGCATTATTGGCTTTTAATCTCTTTTCATATTCTTCAAAGATTAAGCCTATTTTCTCTTCAGCATAGGTTGCAGTATGGTATTTCCTGTATTGCTTGGGAGTAATCATATGATTTTTAAGAAAGCTAATTCTGTGTCTAACCTGGTTAGGCTGCACATTATCGCTATTTATATTAAATGCTGTTATTATATTCGATACGGTCGTATAAGAATCTTCAGTATCATAGATAGAAAAATTGCTTGTAAAACCAATATTTGGAGCTTCTACACGTAAAATTTTTGCAAAGATTGAATGAAAAGTTCCCATCCATAATTTATCAGCTTTGGAGCCAATAAGCTCTTTTATTCTTTCTTTCATCTCATTTGCAGCTTTATTGGTAAAAGTTAAAGCTAATATGGATTCAGGAGCATACCCTTTTTGAATTAGATATGCAATTTTATAGGTAATTACTCTTGTTTTGCCCGAGCCAGGTCCAGCTACAATAATATGTGGACCATTGTCATACTCAACTGCCTTTTTCTGTTCAGAATTAAGTGATTTTAGATTCACGCTTAAACCTTTATTTTTTTAAGTTGCAAATATAAGAAATTTTAAGGGTTTTCTAAAGATTTATATTTGTAAAAATTAAAGGTTATTTTTTTACCAACAATAATTACAGCTATTTAACTGGTTCAAGCTGTATTTTTATTGGTAACCTGCCAATTAAACATTTTAAAGGAGAAATGAACATATTTTTAACTTTATATAATACTTCTATTTCTTTGTTTAATTCAATGTTATCTTTAGTAGCTCGAAACGAAAAAATTACGGTTTCGCGTGCCTTTAAATCAATTTTATTTGGAAATTGGACCTCCGGAATTGTATTAATTAACTCCAAATCAAAATTTAAATCCGATCTATTCTGCAGTTCTAAATAGACTCTTTCTTTCCCTTTTAGATGCACATTATTAACTTTTAAGTTGACTGAACCGGCAAAGATAGCTTGAAGAAATTCTTCTTTGCCATAAATACTCTGTTCTGACCAAACTGCAGTTCTTCCTTCTTCAATTGCTTCCCTAATTCCGGATTCTGATTTTTCTTTTACAAATAAAAGTGTAATAGTTCTGTGTTCACCTTTATCTTTATTATAAAAAAATGTAGTAGGCAGATGAGCGTCAGTATTTCCCATCATCGTAATATTTTTATCAAGACACCATTGATGTACTTCTGGATAATAATTTGTCTCATTTACAATCTCAAGCCCTTTCATTATTCCAAGATTATAAATCCATGTATGTTCATCATACCATTTAGCAATTCCATCAGGTTGTTGTGCAATCCAACCAGGATGATTCCAGACAACTATTCCATCCTGTTTTTTAACTTCTTCAAATACATCTTTCCAGTTTTCTTTTATCAATTGATTTGCATCTTTAATGAAAAGTGCATTAAAGTGTCCTGGAGGCATCGAACGTGTAATTTCTGCTCCTTGAATAACTATTAAATTAAAATTTTTTGTGCTTTGTTTCGCAATATTGAAAGATGAATTAAAATCTCCCGTGACAAATTCTTTGTGAGGTCTATATTCTAAGTGATCTGTGATAGCTATAGCATCCAAACCATCATACCAGGCTTCTTCAACTCTTAATGATGGCCAAACAAGTCCATCAGAAAAAACTGTATGTATGTGAAAATCGCCTTTTAATGTTTTGTATCCTAAAATATCTGGAATGATAATTTCTTTACGCGATAACGATTGACCAAACAATGTTATACTTAAAAAAATAACCAGTAAAATATTGTAAGTTTTATTCAGCGATTTCATAGACATAATCCTTTCCTTGCGATGAATTACAAATAAAATTTTTTTTATATGATAAAATAACGATAATCTTAGTGTAATAAATAGTGATTTTTTTCAATAAAAAATATACTACGATATTAAATAAAAAAGCCATCTTGTATTGATGGCTTTCAAAATAATTTCTTAATTCTCTCACTTTACTTTAACAGCATTAGTTTTCTTGTGGTTGTAAATTCTCCAGCCGTCAATTTGTAAAAATAAATTCCGCTTGCCAGAGCTGGTTTAATAGAGTTTGAATTAAAATCAACAACTATTAATCCAGGTTTGGAATAACCATTATATAATGTAGTAATCCTATTTCCCAAGACATCGAACAGTTCAAGTTTTACATCTGCCGCTTTAGAAATTTCGACACGAATTGTAGTAACAGGGTTAAATGGATTAGGATAATTCTGATATAACTTAAAATCAGTTGATGAAAAAACATTATCATCTACATCCGCAGGAATAACAAAGGTTCCTGTCCCACCCAATTCATTATATCTTTTCTTAAATTCCTGCATATACATATTAGCGATTTTTAAGTCTTTAATTATCAATGTATTTTCATCATTATATTGTTCAGCAGCAGAAGACCAGTTATGTGAACCTGTCATTACAGTCGGATCGCTATTGGGATTAGAGGCATCCACTATTCCATATTTGTGATGCAAAATTGGACTTGTATTATCAAACACTTCTGAAAAACCTTGTAAATATGTAAATTGGCTGTTTGGATCTGTTGCTTGATCAATAATTCCTCTAATATCGCTTACACCCAATTGATATCTGTTATACATTGTAGTTCTTATATCAGATCTGGTGAATGAATATAGTGCGTAATAAATTGAAGAATTAGCTGTATTAATGATATTCATTATTTTGGTTGTAGTTTGATCTGAAGGACTGAAATAAAGATATACATCTCTTCCACCGATTGAAAATGAATGCGGTGTATTATCCGTTTTGGAAGGACCAAATTTTGCATTTGAAGAGTTAGGCGTTTCATTATTACTTCCCCACATCTCTTCAAATTCTGTTGAATAAGCAGAAGCTAGACCAGGATCGTTTATTTCTATAACATTGTTTTTCCAATTTAATTCTGTTGATGTTAGATTCCAAGATCCTGTCCAGACCCAATCATTTGCACTTATAGTATCTCTTGCATCAAAAATTAAGAATTTATTATGCATAATTCCACTTGACGAATAAGGACGTCTACTCATCAGAATTCCTGCATTCAACAGTGTTTGCATGCTTGTTTGTACAGGAGCATTATCACGATGATCATAAACAATACGAATTTTCACACCACGATTTTTTGCATTTAATAAAGCATTCACAAGGTCATTAATACCATTAAAACTATATAGTGCCATATCAATAGAATAAGTTGCTTGATTTATTCGTTCCACAAGTTTGACTGCAAAATCGACATTACCTTTAGCAGAATTATTTATCATTGCAACTGTAGTATCAACAGGATAATTAAAGTAAACATTTATTGTTCCAGTAGTAGCACTTGATGAAGCAGTAATAACACTTTGCAAACCACTTTCACTCGTTCCATAAATGTTCGTTGAATAAACTTTAAAATAATATTTAGTGTTTGAAAGCAAGCCACCGACTAAAATTTTATGATTAGTTGTATCTCCACTAATTATAATTGAATCATTTAAAGCAGAAGAAGATAAACCATATTTAATTTTACTATTTCCATTTCTTGCAGTTTGATAATATACTGTAAATGAATTTGCTGTAATATTTGAAGCAATTACAGGACTTAAAATTACAGGAGAACCATCATTTACTATATCAAGAATAAATCTAGGCATTAACTGATAACCCGAATTGTATGGTGCACTAGCTTTATATTGACTTAATACTCCAATTATATCAACCTGACCTGAAGGAATGGGTGTTCCAACAATATTTGTGCTTTCATCAATTCTTATTTGAGTTGAACCTGTTGCATCACTTATATTGTAATTATATCCACTGGTACCCCCTGTAAAATTTCCTGAACCAGCAATTGTTACATTGTTTATTCTTATTAATTGACTTTCAAACTCTTCAAATCCATTCCATTGTTGAGCATTAATTTGAGCTATAGTTACAACAAGTGGTGTAATTATATTTCCCGTTGTATATTTAACTAATCCTGAAGGATTTATTAATTGAGTCAATCCATTAAAATGAGTAAGTTTTCCAGTAATAGTAACAGAATCACCAATTTGAACATAATTTACAAATGCACCACCATAAACTGATATACCTGCAGTATGATCTTGCATTGCACCCGGACCGTTCGAACCAAATTGATTTGAACAAGTAACTATACCTGTTACCGTAAAAGTTTGTCCAGTATCTACAGGAACACCATTAGAATTATTCATTTTTAGTTGTGAGATTGGAACGACAGATTGAGCAACACTTAAAAAAGATAAAAGCAAAAGAAAAGAAAAAAATTTAATCATATTCATAACAATGCATTTCATTTAATAATTTAATTATAACATAATCAGAAAAGTATCAGAAGGCAATATAAAATACAAAGGAGATTAGATTTAATCTCCTCTAAAACATTAATCACATATTGGTAGATAAGATAAATCTTAAAATCCTGTTGTTTTTACTATCCGCAACGTAAAGAATTTTATTAAACACTGCAACGCCGTACGGTGACTTGAAAACTTTTGGACCGCCAAATGATTCTAGTTCATCTCCATACACATTAAATTTAAAAATACTATCCTTTACAGCATCAGCAACAAATATATTTCCGTTTTCATCAACACAGCAACCCTCAGGTTGGTCAAATCTGTTAGGTGAAATAAAATCTACACCATCTCTTGGAGAGAACTGGCTAACATATTTTTCTTCTATTGCTGAAATCTGATAATGAAACCATTGTGTTTTAAAAACATTGTTTCCGGTAAGTGTAGCAATAAAATCATAATTCTTTTTATTTATTGTCGCAATTGAACTTAAAGAGTTCGCAGATATCAAACCACTGCTTAGCGGATCGATATTTGCAACTCTTCCAATTAAAGAATCACCACTACCTGCATTAAAAAATGATTTAGGATAATAAATTAAAATTGAATTATCAGGATCGAATAAACTTCCGTTACTTGGACCCTTTCTGGCAACATAAAAAATGTTATTGTAAAATACTGTTACACCAGTATATTCCCTTTGAGGATAATTGAAATCAACTTCCCTAGGCAGCAATCTGGTTACTGCAGCATTTTCAATCTTATGGTTAACATCAACTAAATTTATTTTATATACAGCACTGAATGTCTTATTCACTCCTCCAGCAATTGTATCGAACTGAGCACAGACAATTAAATTTAGTTTATAATCCTGAGCAATAGCAACAGGATGCTTTATAGACTTTGTTCCAAGAATCTGTCCATTTAAATTCATCATTACAATTCTATCATTATCAGTATCACAAACATAGATGAACGGTTCTCTCCCTATATATACATCCTGTGGATTATTAAATCCTCCCCACTCGGGATTAATTTGAATGTACAGTGTATCTCCACCAACATTTACATTTTTGCTAGTTTGAAATTGTGTTAAGTCAAACTTTTCAGAACAACCAGAATAAAAAACCAGTAGCAATAAAGAAATATTAATAAAAACTTTTTTCATTTTTTATAAACCCAAAATAATTGAAAATCGGTGAGCAGAACCTAACCGTGAAAAATTAGAAAAAGCATAATCAAAATTAAATTCAGCAAAACTTATGGGTAATTTCACTCCCATTCCAAATGAAACATTTTGTTCATCTACATTGAATTTATAACCACCACGTAAATACAACATTTGCTGCCACGTATATTCAACACCAATAGCAAAATTCTCACTATTATCATTTGGATGATTTAATTGAATTGATGTTGTCAGCTTGTGTTCTTCTGTCTCTATTGGTTCTAATGCAAAACCAATTCTGAAAACTGTCGGAGGAGAAAAAGATTGCCACTCACTTTTTTCCCTTTTTCCCACTAATACAACTTCACCATCAGGAGCTAATTGATTACCAAAATTAGTTACTGTAACTGCAAATCGTGATGAACCTAATCCTGTCCAATAATAAGTGCCCAGGTCAACCATAATTCCGCGCATTTTTAGTTTATCAAGTGTCTCTTCAATATAACGAATACTACCTCCAAAACTAAATTGATCAGTCATCTTACGAGCATATGAAACTGAAAACGCAAGATCACCAAAACTGAAGTATTCTCCTGTCCCAAATGGAGCAAATTCGGTTGTAACTTTCATATCCTGCATTGATAAAGAAATAATTGAAAGCCCTATTGCATCAGTTTCATTTAAATGATAAACACCACCAAGAAAATCATGGTTTATGTCAACAACCCATTTATTATGACTGAATAAAACCTGATTTTGATTAAACTGAACTAATCCAGCAGGATTCCAATAAAGTGCAGAAGCATCGTTAGCAATAGCAATAAATGCGTCACCAAGTGAAGCGGCTCTTCCACCTACTCCGATTTTAAGAAATTGAGCGGCTGAAATTCCAACTCTTTGTCCACCAAGAGTTGGAAAAAGTTGACCGAAGAGTTGACCACTTGAAAAAATACAACAGAGAGTTAATAAAAATAATATTTTTTTCATTTTAAAACTTTAAACTAATTCCGAATTTAATATTTCTACGAGTAAGGTAACGAGCTGGGTTGTATGGATAAGCATCAATTGGATATTGTAGATCAGGATACTTTGGATCATTCCATCCGAGTGGAGTTGGATCGCCATATTCATATGCTCTTCCAGTAACTGGATTTATTATTGCAGAATTTTTTGTATCCAGCAAATTATTAATTTCTACGAAAAGAGAAAATTTTAATTTTCCAAGCATAAAATATTTCTCAAAGTTCATATCAATCCAAAACCAGTTTTCTCCAATTTTACTATATCTTTCTTTTGTATTTGTTTCATACTCAGGTCTTCCATTAGTCAGGTAACTTCCTGTAAATATTGAAGCTGTATATCTTTTACCTGATTGGAACTGACATCTGATGTAAAGATTATAGTCATCAAGAATACCATTTCCAAAACCAAATAAAGCATTATCTCTTTCCACATAGAAACTTGTTGTTAAAGAAGCATTGAATGGTCTATCCCAGGATGTATATTCTTCTTTAATGGATTCATCAAGATAACCTTGTAAAACTAAAACACCTTCATCTGCAGAAGAACTTTTTCCTGTAATAATTGAATATGTGAAATTAGCAGAACCATTAAACCATCTGCCAATTCTCTTTTTATATTCAACTTCAACACCTCTTGAGCGTGCATAATCAGAGTTTACGTAAGTAATAAATCTTTGTGTAGCAAATCGAACAGAAGTAATTTTTGCACTTCTTGTGCTGACATAATCAAATATATCTTTGTAATAAGCTGTCAAAGTTAAAACATCATCTGAAGTGAATTGAGTTTTTAAACCAAGTTCATACGCAACCGTTGTTTCGGGATTTAAGTTTGGATTTCCAAATTTTTGAAATGAAGATTGTGCTGAATATGGATTAAGTTTTGCATAAACAAATTGTGGCTTAGGCCATTTACTAAAATGTCCGTAAGAGAAAAACAAAGTTTGAAAATCTGATACAGGATGTGATATTCCAAGTCTTGGACTTAAACGAGCTTTCCAATGACGATTACCGAACCATTTAAAGCTGTCATTTTTATATCTATCTCTTGTTATTTCAGGAATTGTAATAACATCAGGATTTTCTATAGCATCATCAACATATTTACCCGGGAACCAGTAATCCAGACGTAAACCAAAATTAAGAATCATTCCCGAGAAGTTAATGTTATCCTGTGCATAAAAAGAACCTAAAGCAGGATATACTTTATAAATATCATTATTTAAACCCAGTTCACCAACCCAGGGTTTATAGATATCAACTACCTGCATCTCCTGGAATTGCATATTAAAACCAGCTTTGAACTTATTTTTCTCATCAAAGAAACTTGTAAGGTCACCTCTTAAAGAAAATTCCTGTACATAATGATCGTGCCATGTAAAAGGATTTCCAATATCCCAGAAACCATCACCAGGTATAACACCAATTGTATCTCTGTTTAAGTTATAATATTCGAGCGGAAAGTTTGGAATATCTTTAGGCTCAATATACTCATTCCATTTTTTGCCATTTGCATCGGCTCTCAAATTAGTAAAATAAAAGTTAAGCTTAAGTTCGTAAAATGTTTTTGGATTCAAAGTATGTGTAACAGTAACAGTTTGATACGTATTTAAGTGTGTATATGTATTTGCCTGGTCAAGTATATTTTGAAATTCATATTGATAACCTGGACTTGGTTCAACATATTCAAGATTTGATTGCAATGATTGAGAGTTCTGATTAATATTTACAGATTGATTAAATGAGTATTGAAATTTGAGAGTTGGAGAATACTTATAAGTAATTTTTCCAAGCCAGAACCAGTTGTTTTCTGCACGAGGAGTAAATCTTGTTTTTCCAAATATTGATGAGTACAAACGGTTTGCAGTAGGTTTATAATAACCTTGAGTTAAACCATCAGAAATACCCATATAGAAAGAGCCAAATAATGTTATTGTCCCAGGTATTTTAATTCCTATTTCCGGAAGGATAAGACTTGTTATTGGTTCTGGTCCACTTAAATTTGCTTCAAGAACATCGGTATTAAAAACGTGATAAGAACTTTTGTCTCCGAAATTATCTCTTTTGTAAGAGATATACCCACTATACTTTTCACCGCCTTCACGAGTTCTTACATTAACAACGCCAGAAGTAGCCTGACCGAACTCTGCATTGTAACCTCCAGTGATTACTTCAACTTCTTCGATTGCATTTGATGATAGTTGTAAACCAAAACCGGTTCCTGCAAGTGGATCCTGAACAGAAACACCATCCAGAAGAAAAGCATTCTCATACGAACGTCCACCACGAATATGTATCTGGTTATCAGATTTTATGATACCTGCCTGCTGTATTACTATGTCACCAATACTTTCTACAAGAGAATTCTCAATATCATCTTTGGAAATTGTTCTTTTACTTTGAGTCTCTTCAACATCCATTAAAGGTTTTTCACCAATAATTACAACATCCTGTTCAAGTGTTAAAACCGATTCTTCAAGTTTAACGTCAAGTTGTTTGTTTTTTCCGGCTTCGATTTTAATCCCTGTGTATTTAACAGTCTTATATCCAATAAAAGAAACTTCTATAGTATAATTTCCGGGGTTAACTGCTTTGATTCGGAAATTTCCTTTTGTATCAGTTGCAGCACCGTAGTAAGTCCCTTTAATAATAATGTTGACTCCGGGAATTGGATCACCGGTTTTTGAATCGGTTATATTACCAGATAAAGAGCCAGGCTCCTGTCCAAATATTGAAATAAATATAGATAGAAATAATAAAGTAGTAATTTTCTTCATGGTGTTAATCCAAAATCCTGTAACAATACTTTTGATAAAAATGATTTAACATTTGCACTTCCACCATTCATTCTATGTAAAGGTAAGCCTAAAAAGAAAAGTGTCTTTTGACTGTTAATAAAACCTATGTATTCTTTAAGTTCATTATTAGCAAATTTATAAATGCCAGTTACACCCAGAGAGCTTAAATAAAAAGTCCTTATTCGGAATAACGACACTGTAGTTGCAAGGTCAGGATATGATGGATTATTTGCAGAAGTTATAACAGTGTTTGCAAGAATTGAAGATTTTGTATCACTGCTATCTGTTCTTATAGGTAAAAATCCTTGCAAAATTGTCAAATCTACAGTTTGAGGAAACTGCATAGAAAATAAAATCTTTCCACCGTTATCAAGAAATTTCTGAACTGCAATATTTGCTAAATCCAGTGATGGATTATTATCCGTATACCAGAGACACGAATTAAATAGTTTAATTGTCTCAGTAAAGGTAGTATTCAGATAAGGGGGTTTCGAATAAGTTGATCTTATATCATATACATCATATTTGTTTTGGAATCCAAGACTATCAAGCATAGCATCATAAAATTCAGGTGCATTGTCAACTGTAATGCAATCATCAACAATAACTAATTTTCCTAATGGTTTTTTCACATACCAGAATTTATTTGCTTCTGAAGGAAGGGAAATAAAAGATGATTTAGCACCAGAAATATCTACAGCCTGAACAAAAAATTTGTTCAAAGAATTAAACTTCAACCCAGGCAATTTAACATTCGCAATATTATTTGGATTTCCATCAATAAGAATTTCCATTAAAGGATTTGCCGAAGTAAAATCTTTTGTACGAATTGCAATTCTTCTTACATTACCATCAATATGAACAAAGTTTGAAGTATCATTCAAAGCAATATTAATATATTGAATCGTACCATCTCCATCAATATCAGTCGCTTCCCATCCAAACGTCATTGCCGAAAAAGATGTATCAGGAACAAACGAAAGTTGATTCCAAAAAATGGTTGGAGCAGAATTTTTTATCGGAAGTTTCACTGTTGCAGGAGTGGGATCAATTAAGCCAATATCAATAAAGGTTTCGCCAACATCATATTTGTTGTTATTATTTTTATCAATGAAAGGTTCCGGTCCATAATTAATGTTATTTTGAATAATCTGGTTATCATATACACCGTTACCACCGTTATCAACAGATGAAACCCTGAAAAGATAATTTGTATCCACTACACCAATTTGTAATGCAAATAAACTATCGTTCTTTGTTGTAAATGCCCAGTTCACACCATCCCAGCTAAAATAGAAGCCTATAATTAATCCATCAGCATCATCTCCTGACCAATAAATATGTATCTTACTTGGCTGACTGCTTATTACACTATCGGGTTTCAAGAACACTGAAGAATTTGGTGAAAGATTTGAAATTGGATTATTCGTAAGCTTATCATAACATTGGGTGAATGCAAATAAGCTTAAAACAATAAAAATATTTTTTAATGTAAAAGTAATTTTGTTCTTATTCATATAGTATAAAAATTGCCGCCGAATATTCTCCGGCGGCACAAATAAATATTATTTAATTAACATCATTTTTTTAATTTGCACATTGTTATCAGCATTTAAGCTATAGAAATAAACGCCAGATGTTAATGCAGAAGCATCAAAAGTAACTTTATAATTACCTTCGTTTTGATACTCACTAATTAATGTTTTCACTTCTTGTCCAAGTACATTAAAGATTTTCAATGTAACATTTCCTGCTTTCGGAAGTGAATAAGAAATAGTAGTTGCAGGATTAAATGGATTTGGATAATTCTGTTCAAGTTTATACTCAACAGGTTTTATTGCTTCATTTTGCGCAGAAGAAACATATCCAACAAGGTCATCATCTTTTCTTGGTACTAGTTTATAATTATAGAAAGAGAAGAATAGAATTCCATTTATCTCTGAGAACCTGTTCCCTTTTCTGACCCATACATAGGAAGGATTAGAAATCATAGTCGAATCCCATGCATTATGATAATTATGATTTCCATCCTGCAATTCAACTCTGGTTGGACCTGAATTATCATTTACTAAAATTTCACCATAGTTATAAGCTCCATCAGCATTGCCTGAATCGACTTTGACATTCACGTATTTCATCAATACACTTTCCCACTTTTCTTTATCAACTTGGCTATCACCAATACCAATTGACCCGGTATTAACCTGAACCGGAGCAGGTAAAGGATTGTTTGAAGATACAACTGTAAGTAAAGTTAAACTATCAATCTTTGTTACATTATAATCTTCCCATATTACACCTTCAACATTTACCTTATCTCCCCGTCTCAATGATAATACATTTATGCCAAGAGTACCGCGGGTTCCAATTTGTATTCCATTCCAGGGACCTGCACCATCCTGCATATACACTCTTAAAGGAGTTGATGTGTATCCAGGAATATCAGATGTATCAGCTGTAACAATACCGGAAATTTGAACCCTGTAATTATTAAATGCACTAAATCCACTACCAAAAGGACTATACTGAACATCCTTGATAGTAATAGGTCTATTTAGAACTAAATAAAAATACTTACCTGTAGCGGTATCTGTTGGGTTATAAGAAATCTGCCCTGAATTATCTTTAGCACGAATATAAAATGAAACTAAAGAAGAATCCGTTACACCTGGAATAGTAGTCTTGTAAACATTTGTATCAGCAATTTGTTTTGTCATGGTTAATGAATCGAGTGAACCATTATTTACACGATAAAACAATTTTGACTCAATCACATAACCATCAAGATCTTTAACTGTTGCAGTAATATCAACACTTTGATTGGATGTAACAAGTGCATTGTTTCTTCTAATTGAAGAAATAACTGGTGGTGATGCCATAGTTGGCCCAATATCTCCGGGATAAACAGGAACAATATAATATCCATCTGTTCTTGTTGTTACAATTCCTCTTACGTAAGATAAGATAGAACCATCCAGTGGAGGTTGATAACCAGGAATTATTCCACTTGAATTAGCTTTGAAATATCTTGATTGGTTATATATAAACGCATAACGTCCAAAGCCATCATTTACTTTAAAGTTACCAGAACTAGATCCAGAACCAGTCACCCTATCAGATGTTAACACATTACGAATGATAACATACATTCCTTCATATTTCTCAGCATTAAAATTATATCCACCCGTAGGAGTAAAAAAATCTGATAAAGTAACTTCAATAGGTATTGGTCTTCTTGGAACAGTATTTATAATTGATACAGGAATCGGTTGTGGTGCTGTAATCAACATCATTTCAGTAGTAGTATTATACTCAAGGATTCTTCCTGTAAACTCAACTACCTGATTTGTATCTACTAAATCAAAGAATGTTCCCTGTGCTGCTCCAACAGTATCTTCCTGTAATATGTTCAGTCCACCCCACATTCCACTGTTGGGATCTTGAATGTAAGTACACCATCTTGCACCAGCAGACAGAATTACACCCCGGGAAGTATCAGGATGAATTACCGGACGAGCCATAACAACTCCACGCACCCTTACTGTATCACCATTCAATCTTGATGGAGGATCTGTTCCTTGAAGAGAATCTGGTACGTATTGAATATCCTGAATTGTAACAAGCGGATAAATACGCTGTGACATAGCAACACCGCTTATTATTAACAATATAATAATAATGTATTTTTTCATTATTGTTCCTTTACTTAATAATTAAAAATTTTCCAGTTTTGATATTACCGTTTTTGTTGTTTTTTACAGTAAATAAATAAAGTCCTGTTGCAATAGCTTGATCCTGATCTGTAATTAAATCCCATGCGTGTTCTCCTCCGGCAAATTGTTGTTTTCCGTCTTTTGCATAGTTTTCAAACCATTTTAGATCTGAACCATTACTACTTGAATTGTGCTGAATTCTTTTTACAACATCCCCTGAGAGAGTATAAATAGTAATTTCACAGTCAGCGGGTAAGTTATAGAAATAAATTTTCCTTAATCTCTCTGAATTTCCATCCCAGATAGCATTACCATAATAGGGATTTGGATACACTCCAATTTCAACATTATCTTCTTCAACTGGTGTTGTGCCAGGGATAATTCGCTGCATATTAGTAATTGAACTCGATTCAAGACTTTCCAGATTATTCGCGGGATCTCCTTTATCAAAAGATGTAACAGAAAATAAATACTGCCAGCCATTTAATAAATTATCAACTTCATACTTGAACCAATATTTAGTAGTATCATTTTTAAAAGTCATCGGTTGATCTAATTTGATAAATCCAAATCCTGTATTAAATCCTACATCATTACCAGAACTATCAAACTGAGCCATTAAAACTAGCGATGAATTAGTTGTGGAGGAGTTGTTTGAAATATCAAATCCTGCTTGAGTTCTGTATAATTTGAATCCTTCAAAATCTTTTTTACCGGAGATTGGATCAACAGAATTCACTGCTCTATCATCCCAGTAAATAATTGCTTTCTTTGATGAAGGAATTACTTTAACAATTGGTGGATAAGGTGGAGCTGGTAAAATATACCTTGTAATTTTTCCATTTCCATCTAAATCTTCTCCCGGATCAAGAATTCCATTTCTGTTCCTATCTTCACCAAAATACGCCTTTAATGCCCATTCAGCATTGTTATAAAGATTTGTTCTTTGTTCCCGTGTATCAAGTGCAGGATTATCGGTTCCAAATTTTTTTGCACATACAATAGCAAAAACAACGTTGATGGAATCACCAGGTGCAATGTCTCTATAAGCTCCTGAGGTTATAAGCAAAGAACGGTTTGATGCCGTTTGAAGCAAGCTAGGACTAATTCCTTTGCCATACCTGTTATTACCTCCAACATCAAAGTAACCATTCATTTTTATATAACGATCATGATCAGTTGTTGGTGCGAAAAAATTGGGGTCATTATTATTTTGAAATTGCCAGGAAACAAAATTTACTGATGGAAGAGTATCAATTCCTTTTATATACTTTTCAGGAAGACTTGGTGTTGAACCAAGAAATTGAAAACCTACATAGCTATCAGTAAAGCCTACATCACCGGCAGCATCGAATTCATATGCAATTTTCATTGAATCACTGTAACCATCGCCGCCTTTATTAAAAAATGCACTCCCTCTTGGTGGTGTAATTTTTGTGTTTCGAACTACTGCATCAGTCCATAAACCAACAAAAACACTATCGAGATATTTTTGAGAAACATTTTTAATAGTATAGTTCATTATTACAAAAAAATCTGCGAAAGGAAAATTCCATGCATAGGATTCATGATGAATTGCAACTCCAAGTGGATTATGTCCTTCAATTGTTTCACCGCTAAGTAACTTTGTACTTGTATCACTATAATCCATTATAAAATCCTGGTGAGAAATTGCAGATGGATTATAATAACGTGAATCAATTAAGGAAGATTTTTCTATAATTGTACTTCCCTTTGTATTAGTATATTCAAATCCACCACCACGAGCAGCAACAGAAGCAGCATCAACCGCACCAGTAGTAACAAAAGGACCAACAGGATTACTTGTTTTTGTATCTTTTAGATATCCACCAATCCACAATCCTCCATCAAAAATGTGTTCAATCCCGCTTCCAATGGGATATTCACATGATGGTTGATTTGGCCAGAGTGCAAAACCATGTCCATAGGTTCCAAAGTTTGTAACAGTTAAACCAATATTTCCAACATTAGTATATCGTGTTGTATCATTAAGAGTTTTTTCTAATCTATCCTGAGAATAGATAAAACCTGTAAAGATTATTAAATAAACGCTGTAAAAGAAGATATTTTTCATTAATATTTTATAAATTTTTCATATAAAATATAATGAATAATCATAAATAAAATGAAATAAAAATATTAAGAAAACGTTAATTTGTCTTGGAAATTTTTCTTACTTGTTCATCAGCGTGATAGGAACTTCGTACAAGAGGTGAAGATTCTACAAATTCAAAACCTATCTTTAAACCTTCATTTTTGAAAAAAAGAAATTCTTCAGGAGTAACATATCTATCAACAGGTAGATGATTTTTTGTTGGTTGAAGATATTGTCCGATTGTTACAATGTTACAACCATGATTATATAAATCATTCATGGCTTCAATCACTTCATCATTTGTTTCACCAATGCCAACCATCATACCACTTTTTGTTTTAAGATTTCTGCTTGAAAACCATTTAATAAGATCAAGACTTCTCTGAAATTTTGCTTGTGGTCTTACAGCATGATACAGTCTTTCAACAGTTTCAAGATTATGGTTTAAAATATCAGGAGGATTATTTAAAATAATTTCAAATGCAGATTCATCGCCTTTAAAATCTGGAATTAAAATTTCGATTGTAGTATTTTGATTTTTTACACGAATTCTTTTAATTGTCTCTGCAAAAACAGATGCCCCGCCATCTTTCAGTTCATCTCTGTTAACAGAGGTAATAACAACATGTTTCAATCTTAGTTTTTCAACCGCATCAGCTACTCTGCGAGGTTCATCAAGGTCTAGTTCAGAAGGAAGACCAACTTTTACATTACAAAAACCACAACTGCGTGTACAAATATCTCCTAAAATCATAAATGTAGCAGTTTTTCTATTCCAGCATTCGCCCATATTTGGGCAACGAGCTTCTTCACAAACTGTATTCAGTTTATTATTTCTCATTAACTGAAATACTTCCGAATAGTTTTCACCAATTGGTAGTTTTACTTTTAACCATTCAGGACGTTTACCTAATTCTTTTTTTTCTTTTTCTAAATTTTCTTTAAAAGCTTTTTGATGTTGATTAATTTTTATCATAGTTAAATAGTTTTTTCATTAAAAGATTCAAGTTGTTCTTTTATAGTTTTTAAGAACATTCCACCAAGCATTCCATCAATTAAACGATGATCATGTGAAAGAGTTAAGTACATCATTGGTTTAATAATTATTGAGTCCTGATCATCAGTTTCAACTACTATTGGTCTCTTAACCACTGCACCCATTCCTAGAATTGCGATTTCTGGTTGGTTAATAATTGGGGTTCCAAATAAAGTCCCAAAAATTCCATAATTGGTTATTGTAAAAGTTCCCCCTGAAATATCATCTGGTGTTAATTTTTTGGTTCTCGCTTTTTCAGCTAATGATGAAATTTCTTTCGACAGTCCAAACAAATTTTTATCCTGAGCATTCTTAATGTTTGGAACAATCAAACCATTTTGCTCTAAAGCTACAGCAATTCCAAGATTTACAAATTTTTTCTGTAATATACTCGTACCATCAATTGTTGAATTAATAAGAGGATGAACTTTAAGTGCTTTAACTACTGCATAAGCAACAAATGAAGTGTACGTAAGTTTTATCCCTTCTCTTTTCCAGATATTTTCCTTTTGCGATTTAAGAAAATTATAAATCTTGGACATATCAACTTCAACTAAACCAGTAACGTGAACTGAAGTATCTCTGCTATGAACCATATGATTCATTATTTTCTGACGGATATTGTCCATTGGAATTTTTTCAACACTTCCATCAGAATAAGAATAAACAGATGGAGTAATTTGCTTTATAGATTTTTCTTCTTGTGCAAATAATTTTTTATTATCGATAGGTAATGAACTTTTTCTCACTCTATTTTCAACATATTCAAGTATATCTTTTTTTGTTACTCTCCCTTCAATACCAGTACCTGAAATTTTCTCGAGTTCTTCAAATGTTACATTCTCAACTTTAGCAATATTCAAAACCAATGGCGAATAGAATTTGTTACTCTTTTGTTTTTCTTTTACTTCATCGTACTTTTCATCAATTAAAGTTGTACTAATCATCTCTCCAATTTGGGAATGCATTGAATCATTTTGTGCAACGATTATTGATGTTGTCGAACTCTCTGAAGATAGTCTTGCAACAACTTCTCCAACAGGAACAATCTCTTGCTCTTTTGATATAATTTCAATTAAAATTCCGTCTTCAGGAGAAGGAACTTCAGTATCTACTTTATCTGTACTGATTTCAAAAATAGTTTCATCTTTTTTTACTGAATCACCAACATTTTTATGCCATTTAATTATAGTCCCTTCCATTATAGATTCACCCATCTTTGGCATTACAATATTAATCGTATTCTGTTCAATTTTTTTATCAGATTTCTTTTCAGTTATTTTTTCATCTGATATTAATCCAACTGATTTTCCCATTTTAGTTTCAATGTAAGCAACGATTTTTCCAACTTCTACAGTTTCATTTTCTTTAAAAATTATTTCAGTCAATACTCCATCTGAAGGTGAAGGAACTTCAGTATCTACTTTATCTGTACTGATTTCAAAAATAGTTTCATCTTTTTTTACTGAATCACCAACATTTTTATGCCATTTAATAATTGTTCCCTCCATTATTGATTCACCCATTTTTGGCATCGGGATTTCTATCTTCATAACTAATTCCTCAACTTAATATTTTAACAATTCTTTGATTGATTTATAAATTCCTTCTCTTGATGGAAGTACAGCATTTTCCAAAATCGGATTATAAGGAATATGCGTATCTTTTGCAGTTAATCTTTTCACAGGTCCATCAAGATATTGAAAACAATTATCGGCTATCCTTGCTATGATTTCTGCACCGAAGCCAGCAGTGAATGTATCTTCATGAATTACAATCACTTTGCCAGTTTTCTTCACCGAATTAAAAATTGTTTCTTCATCAAGAGGAATAATAGTTCTTATATCAATTACTTCTATCGAATAACCCTCTTCTTCAAGCTTTTTAGATGCAAAAAAAGAATCCCAAACAGAAGCTCCATAGCTAATAACAGTTACATCATTTCCTTCTTTAACAATTTTTGCTTTACCAAAAGGAATTAAATAATCTTTTCCTGGTTCAGGTGCAGAAGAATAACTTTGTCTATATAAACCTTTATGTTCACAAAACAAAACAGGATCGTTTATTCTGATCGCTGTTTTTAATAATCCTTTTGCGTCTGCAGCATTGGAAGGATAAGCTATAAAGATTCCCGGGATATGAGCAAATATAGATTCAATATTTTGACTATGATACAAACCGCCATGAATATATCCACCAACTGCAACTCTTGTAACAAAAGAAGAAGTCCACGCGTTATTAGAACGATATCTATATGTCGCAACTTCACCTTTGAATTGCATAAATGCAGGCCAGATATAGTCTCCAAACTGAATTTCAACAACAGGTTTCAAACCAGCTAATGACATTCCTGTTGCAACACCAATAATACTTGCTTCAGCCAGTGGCGAATTAAATACTCTTTCATCACCATATTTTTTGGATAATCCTTTGGTTGCAGTAAATACACCACCTTTATCATCAGCAATATCTTCACCAAACACATATATTTTATCGTTCAATTCCATTTCTTCGTGAAGCGCATGATTAATTGCATCAACCATTACTATTGAACTTCCTTTTTCAGACGATTTCTCGTATTCAAGTGATTCTTTAACGCTGCTTTCATCAAAAACAAATTTTTCACAACTATCTGCTTCAGGATCTTTAGCACCAGAAGCTAAATCGACTGCTTTATCAATTTCTTTTAAAACTTCTTTCTTGATTTCATCTAGTTCCTGTTGTGTAAAAATATTTTTCGAAATAAGTAATGATGAAAAATTTTCAATCGGATCTTTTTTCTTTTCATTTTCAATTTCATCAGCACTTCTATATTTTTTTTGATCATCTGAAGATGAATGAGATAATAGTCGCACAACTTCAGCTTCAATTAATACAGGTCCGTTTCCATTTTTAATGTAATCAATTGCTTCCTTGAATGAAAAATATGATTCGATAAAGTTTGTTCCATCTATTTTCATTCTTTTTAAATTATGATAACCAGTCATCATCTCAGCAATGGAATGTTCTTTCCCACCGCTTTGTTTATGTACAGGAACTGAAATTGCATAACCGTTATTTTGAATGACGAAAATTACTGGAAGTTTTTCTCTGCTTGCCCAATTAATTGCTTCATGAAATTCTCCCTGACTAGTTGTTCCTTCGCCAGAACTAACATAAGTGACATTATTAATTCCCTTTCTTACTGATGCAAGTGCAGTACCGACTGCCTGTAAAAATTGTGTTCCTGTTGGACTTGATTGAGTGGGAAGGTTAATCTTCATTGAACCCCAGTGACATGGCATTTGTCTTCCGCCACAAGCAGGGTCATCAGCTTTACCAAAAACCTGTAAAAAGAAATCATATGCTGAAACGCCAACCGAAAGTGAAAAACCAAGATCTCTATAATAAGGGAACATCCAATCAACTTGAGGATTTATTTGCATTCCAGATGCTATCTGGATAGCTTCATGGCCGCTTCCAGCAATATGAAAAAAAGTTTTACCCTGTTTTAACAGATTCATAGTTTTAGAATCGATGTTTCGTGCAAGATTCATCAGATGAAATGCTTTAGCAAGTTCGTCCTTTGATAATTCAATAATTTTATCATTTAAATCAATTGCTGATTTTTTTTCGTTCGTTTCATCTTGAATTAAACTATTTACCGGTTTTTTAGCCATCTTTTTCCTTCAGATTAATTGACTACAGCTATTTCATTTTCAGCACAATATTGTACTTCAGAATATTCAAATACAAACTTAAAGTTTTTTACAATTTTTTCCTTAACTTCTTCAAGAGAAATTATATATCCTAATTTTTTTTCAAGAGAAGTAACCCCTTTATCAACAATACCACAAGGTATAATACCATTAAACATTGAAAGGTTGGTATTTATGTTAAATGCAAACCCATGCATCGTTATCCAGTTGCTTACTTTAATTCCAATTGCAGCAATCTTTTCATCTTCAATCCATACACCAGTATATTTTTCATTACGATAAGGTGAAAGACCGTACTCTTTGCAGGTAATAATGATAACCTCTTCAAGTGCTCTTAGATATTTATGTGTATCTTTTTTCCAATAGTTAAGATTAATAATTGGATAACCGACAACCTGACCGGGACCGTGATAAGTAATATCTCCTCCCCTGTCAATCTCATAAACACTAATTTTATTTTCATCAAGAAATTTTTTTGAACCAATTAAGTTTTGTTCTTTAGCAACTTTCCCTAAAGTGTAAGTATGTGGATGCTCAACAAGTAAGAGCGAATCAGAAATTTTATTCTCTTTTCTTTGGTTAAAAAATTTCTTTTGAAGTTCCCAGCACTCCTTATAATCCATCAAACCAAGGTTGTAATATGAAAATATTTTATATGTGAATTGATTCTCCATAAGCATTAGCAGCAGCTTCCATTATTGATTCGGATAATGTTGGGTGAGCGTGAACAGTTTTAATTATGGTTTCAGCAGTAGCACCAAGAGATCTGGCAAGAGCAAGTTCCGCAATCATTTCTGTAGCATCTGAACCTATAATATGCGCCCCTAATAATTCACCATATTTGGCATCAAAAATTAATTTTACAAAACCATCTCTTTCTCCAACTGCAAAAGCTTTTCCACTTGCCATAAATGGAAATTTTCCAATTTTAATTTCAAATCCTTTTTCTTTAGCTTTTTCTTCAGTAAGACCAATACTTGCAACTTGTGGCTGACAATAAGTACAACCTGGAATGTTATCATAATCAACAGAAGTTGAATCTACGCCTTTAATGTATTCTACACAAGCAATTCCTTCAGCTGAAGCGACATGAGCTAACCACGGTGGTCCAATTACATCACCAATTGCAAAAATATTTTCGATATTAGTTCGATATGTTTTTTTATCTACATTAATATGATTTTTAACAATTTCTATTCCGAGTTCTTCTAATCCAAATCCTAGGACATTGCCGGTGACTCCAATTGCATTTAATACAACTTCAGCTTTTAATAATTTTTTTTCACCATTTTGATTTATTGTTACTTCGACAATATCGCCTTTAACTTCAGCTTTATCAACAGTAGATGAAGTATATATTTCAATATTTTTCTTTTTAAGAGATTTTTCAAGTGCAGCAGAAACTTCCTTATCTTCAATTGGAAGAATTCTTTCAAGCATTTCAATAATAGTTACTTTAGTACCAAAAATAGAATAAAAATATGCAAACTCAACACCAATTGCACCCGCACCAATTACTATCAATTCTTTTGGAAGGGTTTTTAATGTCATTGCTTCAGAACTTGTAATTATTTTCTTTCTATCGACAGGGATATTTGGTAGCACTCTTGGACTTGCCCCAGTAGCAACAATAATTTTATCAGCATTAATTGATTCAGGTATTTTATTGTCCTTAAAAATATCAATTTGATTTTTAGAAACTAGTTTACCAAAACCTCTTATATGTTCAATTTTATTTTTTTTAATAAGCAATTCAATATTTTTAGAAATTCTTTCTGAGATGCTGCGGCTTCTGGAGATAATTTTTTCGAAATTAAAGTTTAATTCTTTAAAAGATAAACCGAAATCTGAAGAATGATTTTTAATAGTATCATATAATTCTGCATTTTTGATAAGAGATTTTGTTGGAATGCATCCCCAGTTTAAACAAATACCACCCAAATTATCTTTATCTATTAATACAGTATTAAAACTCAATTGAGCGGCTCTAATTGCAGCAACATAACCTCCTGGTCCACCACCAATAATTGCAATATCAAATTTTTTCATAAACTAAACTTTCATTTCAAATTATTTTTTTTACTCTAATTAAAACACTATTAAAGTAAAATAGGTTCTATGTATTATATTTAAAATAAAAAATCCCCAGAAGCTGGGGATAAATTTTTTATTAAGAACCTATATTTCAAGTTTACTAATATTTACCGCAACATCATCAGCAGATTTTTTTAATGCTGCTTTCTCTTCATCAGTAAGATTCAATTCAATTATATCTTCAATACCATTGCTACCAAGTTTAACAGGAACACCGCAATAAACATCATTTAAACCATATTCCCCTTCAAGCCAAGCTGAGCAAGGAAGGATTCTTTTTCTGTTAAGAGCAATAGCTTCAACCATCTCAACAGCTGCAGAAGAAGGTGCATAATAAGCGCTTCCGGTTTTCAAATAATTCACAATTTCAATTCCGCCATTTCGAGCTCTTGTAACCAGTTCTTCAATTCTTTTTTCAGCAATTAATTCTGAAATCGGAATTCCTGCAACTGTTGAGTACCTAACGAGAGGTACCATAGTATCACCGTGTCCACCTAAAACCATCGCATATACATCTTTAAGTGAAACGTTAAGTTCTTGTGCTATGAAGAGTCGGAATCTTGCAGTATCTAAAACACCAGCCATGCCAATTACGCGATTTTTTTCAAATCCGCTAATCTTTTTAGCAACATAGGCCATAACATCTAGTGGATTTGAAACAACAATGATTATTGAATTTGGAGATTTAGGAGCTACCTGTAATGTTACTGATTTAACAATTTTCGCATTTGCATGGAGTAAATCGTCACGAGTCATTCCTGGTTTTCGAGGCAAACCTGCTGTAATAACAATAATATCGGAATTTTCAGTCATTCCAAAATCGTTATAACCTAAAACATTTGCATCAAAACCTTCGATGGGACCACTCTCCCACATATCAAGGGCTTTACCTTGTGGAATACCATCAAGAATATCTACTAAAACAACTTGTTCAGCTAAATTTTTCTCTGCCACTCTTTGAGCTGCTGTCGCACCAACATTTCCCGCTCCAATAACAGATATTTTTTTCACACACACCTCATCTGTTGGTTATGCAGGATAAACAGAAACAAACTGACGGTTGCCTTTTCCTATCTCAAATTTTACAATTCCATCGATAATAGCGAATAATGAATCATCACCTGCCCTTTTTACATTCGTACCGGGATGAAATTTAGTACCCCGCTGACGAACAATAATTGAACCGGCAGTTATTAATTCACCACCAAAAGCTTTTACTCCAAGTCTTTGTGCATTACTATCTCTACCGTTTTTAGTAGAACCCTGTCCTTTTTTATGTGCCATAAAAACTACTCCTAATTCTTATTATCCAATTTTGGTAACTTCAATTTTTGTTAATTGCTGCCTATGCCCTTTTAGCCTTTTGTAACTAATTCTTCTTTTTTTCTTAAATACAATTACTTTATCATCTTTAATATGTTCAAGAATTTTTGCGGTTACTTTAATATCCTTAACAAAGGGTGTACCGATTTGAGTTCCTTTTTCATCAGCATATAAAATTACTGAATCAAAAGTCATTTCGGTATCAGGCTCTGCCTCTAATCTTGGAACATTATACTTTGTATTTTCGGATACTTTAAGTTGTTCTCCAAGAATATCAACTACTGCAAACATTTTTTCCTCTTTCTTTCTAATTTGACTTGCAAAAATATGAATTGAGAGTTAGTAAGTCAATATTTTTTGAAATTAAAATGCATTAAATTAGTAAGGTAATAACTAATTACTTAATAAAAAGAAGTGAATAAAAAGAACAAAAGTAACAAAAAACAATTACCTTAATCTTGCCTGAAAAATTCTTTCAAGTGCTTCAATCATCTTTTCACGGAAAATTGGCTTTGAAATAAAATCATTAAATCCTGTTGCAATAAATTTTTCTTTATCACCAGGTAAGACATAAGCTGTTACAGCTATTATCGGTAAATTTTCAAGACCTGGCATTTGTCTAATCATTCTTAAAGCATCCAGTCCGTTATATTCTCCCTGCAAATTTATATCCATTACAACAAAGTCAAATTTCATTCCGGTCAATAAAGGTAAAGCTTCTTCAAAACTTACTGCAAATTTAATTTGCTGTAACTCTTTTAATTGAACTTTAAATAAAATTTGTGAATCGACCTGGTCTTCAATATAAAGACAGCTCATTTTTGCTAAAGCAGGTGCCTCCTTAATTACAGGTTCAGAAATTAAAGTCCGATGTTTTATATCTTCAGCAAGTATTTCATTTTTTCTAGTATCGACTATTTCTTGAGTAAATTTTATTCCATTCCTTTCGAGCTGTTCAATTGGTTTTTCTGTTCTTTCTTCAACTTCTGTAATTTTTTCTTTGTTTGAAAGACTGACCTGTTCTTCATCAATTTCTTTATCAGGAATTACAACTTCTTTTAGTGTTATATCATCTATAAGCCCGGTTTCTTTTGTTAGATAGAATGGAAAAATAAAAGCTATTTCATTAGGTTTACCTGAACGATTTAAAATCTGGAATCTTCCATTTAACATTTGTAATAATTGTTTAATTTCCATCATTGAAAATCGGGATAAACCAAATTCTCTAACTACTGAATAATCATCTACACGGATTGCATTATCAAACACATTACAAAGTTTTGTACTAATACCTGATAAATTATCTTTAAAAGATAATAAGAAATTTTCATCATCTGTTTGAAAAGAAGAGAAATAAATTTTGTCTTCATCAGATATTTTACTAATAATTTTTAATATAAGAGCAACAAGTGTTTTTAACTTCTCGTAATCAGTATTAAAATAAAGAGAAGTAGATATTTTCCCCGGTAGTACTTCTTTTCCCTGAGGTAAAATTTCTCCTTTTTCGGTTTCTTTAATTATGTCTTCAACAAAAGAAACAACATTAATGCCTTCTACGTTAAGTTGATTCCTTTTAGCTATAACCTGTGCATACTCTGAAACAGAATTCATTGTATCGAGTAATTGAACACGGTTCTGATCTATAATTGTTAATGCTTCTTTCTGTTCATTTGACGGATTTTTAATAGTCTCTTTAATTTCCTGTATAAAGCCAAGTATAACATTTAACGGGGTCAATAATTCGTGAAAAATTGTTGATAGATGAGTGGGGCTTAGTCCCTGAACTGTATTAGGATTATCAACGTAAACCTCTTTTATGACTTCTTTTTCCTGAACAATTTCTTTAACTAATTCAATCTTCTGAGGAGCAAGTTTAACTATGATTGTGAAAGAGTCTATTTCCTTATTGTATGTTAAAACAGGTGTCGAGGTCATTTCACATTTTAATAAAGTACCTTCCGATTTTTTTATTTCAGATGATAACTGAGAAGGAGTAGTTAAATTGGAAAAAAAGATTGTTGAATTTACCATGCCTCTCATTTCATCACTGAATAAAGAAAGAATTGTATTTTCAATCAAATCTTTTTTGCTATAACCAAGGTATTTTTGAACAGCGGCATTTACGTACTTAATAATCCCCGTATTATCTGTAAGAAAAATAAGATCATCAGTAGTTTCAAAAGTTGCTTTATAAATTTGCAGTTGTTTATCTTGTTCTATTCTATCAGAAATGGATTTAACTATATTGAAGTGTGCAGTTCTATTTTCATATAAAAATTCTGTCTTTAGAATTTCTACAAGAATTGAATTTCCATCTTTTCTTTTTTGCTTGTACGGACCTGAGAATTGACCTTCTTTACCTCTTGTAAATGAATCATCAAGAATTGTCTGGATATCTTCAGGCGTATAGAGATCTGTCAAATCAAGTTGAAGGAATTCTTCACGAGAATATCCATAAAGCTTCAAAGCGGCTTCATTAACTTCAAGAAATCTCAAATCCTCTGCATCGTAAATAAATATAGGATCAGGATTACTGCGAATCAATACGTCAAACATTCGACCTCTTCTCTTAATAAAATTTTCAAAATTATCTTCTTCTAAATTCTTTTGAACAAATAAAAAATATTTCTCTTCTTTTAATTCATCTGAAAACGAATTCAATTCAAGTAATAAATTTTCACCAGATAAATTAAAATTTATAGAAAATTTATCTCCTGTTTTTTCTTTCAGAAAATTATCTAATTTTTGGGAAATATCATAAGATAGAATAATACTAAAATGCTTATTCCTCAAATGTTCATTTTCTGTCTTTAGTAATTTACAAAATTCTTTATTAGTTTGCTTAAAAAATCCTTTGGAGTCAATAGTTGCAATTCCAATCGGCAATTTATCTGTAATTGATTGAATTGCTGATTCAATACGATGCTCCTTGGTAATATTTTTTCCTGATTCTCGTTTTTCCGCTAGACCAATAATTGCAACTGGATTGTTTTCGGCATCAACGAGTGAGAATTCCACGGTTCTGTATTCATCTAATGAAGAAAAACCACGAACAGCTAAGCCATTTATAATTAAAATGTTTTCAGTTTCATTTATGTGTTTTTGTAAAGATTTGTTAAAATCACTTATGTATGCAGGCAAAAAATTATTTTCACTTCTACCTTCTATCTGTATTGGTTTTAATCCTAGCACCTTAGAATAATTTACATTCACTAACAGGTAATTTTGCTCAGAATCTTTTATCCAAAATAATTCATCAAGTTTATTAATTGCGTTTCTAATTTTTTCTTTACCAAGAAATGTAAATGGAAAATTTGATTTAATATCTTCAATTATTTCAATGATTGCTTCTTTTTTTATAATCTGGTAAATATCCGCATTTACAACCTGAATGCTTGTATTTTTATTTGTTACAATTTTGTGAGATGGAGTATCGAAAGAAAGTGTAAAATATTTTTCTCGTTCAAACATTAGAAGATTTGCAATAACAAGAAGAGTAATCTCTTTTTTACTTGAAGTCGTTAGTTTTATTATCTCTTTTACAACTGCATTTTTAATTTCAGACTCGGTAAATAACGAATAAATTTTTTCAACTGATTGAGTTGATAAAAATTCGTGCAAATCAATTATTTCTTTTTGAAAGAACTGTTCACGAAAAGCAGAATTAAACATCAGTACAACTTTACTTTGATCCAGCAACAGAGTTGGAACTGATGTTGCCTCAATAACTGGTCTGAATAATTCTATACTAAATTTAATATCTGTATTCATGATACATCAAAATTTCAAGGACGTAAAAGCTGGGCAATATTTGAATATATTGAAATTACAACACCATCAGTAGTAGCAACTCTATATAAATAATAATGTTGTGATAAGGTAGTATAATCATCATAAGTTGTAACATTAGCACTAACTTCTGATAGCTTTGTAAATGGAGAACCAGTAGTACTATCTTTTCTTTCAATAATAAATCCACTTTCATTATTCGAATTATCAACCCAATTTAATCTTACAAGACTTCCACTAATATAATTAGCTATCAGATTCGTTGGTGGAGCTAATGAAACAAGTTGCGCAGTTATAATAGCTTCATTTGTATAGTCAGATGAATTTACTCCATCAAATCCTTTAATACGATAATAGTATGTCGTCCCTGCCTGCACTGTAGCATCATCATATTGGTTTGGAACTGAACTAACTGTGGCAAGAGTATTCCATATCCCGTTTAGTCCTGTTTTTCTTTCAACAATTATTTGCAATTGGTAAGAATTGTTGTTTACCCAGCTTAATCTAACTGTTTTAGAATTATAAACTGCGGCAGAAAGATTTGATGGTGGTTCAAATGATAAAGTTGTAACTGTCACTTCGGATGATGTTGCGGAATCATTACTCGAAAAAACTTTTATGCGATAAATATATTGATTGCCCGCTGACATTCCACTTGAGCTGTCTCTAAATGAAGTTGTGTTAAAAGGAACAACCCCAACTTGTTGAAAATCTGTCCAGGAAGTTTTTCTTTCTATTTTAAAATAATTTTCATTATTACTGTTATCTTGCCATGTAAGTAATACTTTACTGGTTCCTAATGCAATTGCTTTTAAGTTAGAAGGAGCATTTACACTGCCTGAACCACCGGTACCTGATGTAGAAACTTCTCTGCTAAAAGCAGACTTTCCTGCATCATTTGAAGATCTTATTTTATAAAAATAAATTGTTGAAGCATTGGGTAATTGATCATTTGTATTGAATGAACCAGATGAAATGTCTTTCAATTTATAATAGGTTCCGTTAGAACCATCTTTGCGCCATAATTCGTATCCAGTAATAAAACTTCCGGAATCTTTCCAGGAAATATTCACAAGATTTTGTGATAGTCTTATTAAAGATAAATCGTATGGTGCTGGCGGAGGAGATGTAATTTTTACAACTTGCAAATTATACATAGTATTACTTTTAGCAGAGTTGCCGTTCAAATCATATGCAACTAAAAAGTAATTTATTCTTTTTCCAATCTTTGTTGTATCAATTTTAAGATATACTGTAGGATAAGAACCGTCTGTTGGAAAAGTAAAGGATTGAACATATATACTATCTATATAAACATCGACTTTGCTTATTCCCTGGTCATCATAAACCCAGTAGTTAATAGAATTATTACCAACTTGCAAAGTATCAAAACTTTTTGGCGAATTAATTCCGACCTGTGGTGCAAAATTATCTGTAGCTGTACCGCTATCCATACAACCGGGAATTAACAAAGAAACAAATAACAAGATGCTTAAAATGTTTCGTACCATTTATTTCACTCTTTTCTTATGAATTTATCCTATCGAAATCAATGTAGTACATTCTTGATTGACCTGGTTTCAAATTCTTGACATATAGGTAAATCATATGCTTTTCAGGAACATATGTGAAAGCAGGAATTTGTGTTCCAATTATCTCTGATGATATTTCAATATTCTTTGCGGGGACCTGTAAATCTACTTCAACTAAAAATTCTTCTATATAATCATTGCCCGGATTAGTAACGGTAACTGCAACTCTAACATCGCTGCGAGACTCAATTCTCATTTCGATTTTATTTTTTCTTGTCCACCAATTATATAAATCTGTGAGTGACGTAACCCAAATATTTTTACTTTTCAAATATTTAATAACATCTCGAACAACTTCTACATATGCAGATTGACATTGGTATTCCGTGTGAATTTTATAAACATATAACCCACCTTCAAATAAAAGCCTATCAATATCTTCTTTATATGTATATAATTGAAATTCCGGTTGAGTTAATCCATAATTTCTTATTACATCATAATCATCACGTGCTGTTTTTGTTATTGAGATAACTGTCTTTTCGCCTTTTATTATTGTTCTTGGAACACTGCGGTCAGTAAGTGAATCAGTAATAATATATTTAAGATCAGAATTTGCAATTGCACTTAATGAATTATCATCAAATAAACCGTAGTAAGGTAATATACCAGTAATTCTCTGCTTGTTGGACAGGTTTATTTTATCTGAAGCAGTTTTAATTTTTCCCTTTTGAGTTTCAAAATCATCAAGTTTGTTAATAGTATCATTCACTGAAGTTAGGTAACCAATATCAATTATCGCCCCAACTTCTCCATAAGATGGTAATGAATTTACTAAATTAATATTATTCTCAGCTATAGATGTTTCAACAAAGAAATTAGCTTTTACATTTTCTGAACTAAGAATGGGGAAAAGATTACGAATATTATATGCTTTTTCTCCGATAATCGGAACTATTATAGCAGCAGCCTGATAATTACCGGGCCAATCTTTTACAAATGCAACGGGATGATAAAATAACCAGCTTAAAGAATTATGGAAAAGTTTATCAAAATAAATATAATCTTCCTGTACACCAACAACAGAATTGATTTCAAAACCCATCCAGACAAATCTTCCTCTTCCATAACTACCACTTATAATACCAGCACTTTTCTTAACTTCTTCTCTAACAAGACCATCTTGAACTCTGTAATTATACCAGAAACTAACCTGAGTAGTTCTTGGTTCAGCTACCTCAACAGAAATTGGTCGATCCCAGGTAGCAACTTTTAGTGGATAACCAGTAGGAATATTTGCAGTTATAGGTAAATTCCCTCTAAGTGTATGAACTTTTGTAACTTCATCTCTGTCAATTTCTTTTACAAATCTTATCCCAAAAACTTCAGAGAAAAACTCCCAGCCTCTCCATTTTCCTACTTCAGAATATGAAGCAGTCCCACTTGTCGCAAATACAGAACCACCGCCATCAATATATTTTTTTATTGAGGCAATTTCTTCATCACTTAAAGATTTACAACCAGGAAGAATTAATAACTTATATTGAAAGTGTTTTCCATTTTCAACATCTTCATCACTTAAGACGTCATAATTTAAATTGTAAGTTCCAAGAAACTTTTTCCATGTAATGATGTTATCATTTAACCATGTACTTCCTTCTGGCAACATTCTTTCAGTAAACTTTGAATACAGAATGGCTGTCGACTTTCCACTTTGTCTAAAAATGTTAGTAACAGTTTCAGTTGAAGGAACAATTTTGCTTGTACTAAATCTACCATAGACACCTTTTAAGACATACAAGTAAATTACTATCGCAGCAATAATAAGTAGTAATCCAAAGAAAACAACGATAAGGGTATTTACTGTAAACCCTTTTTTCTTTGTTATCTCCACTTCAATGCTCCCTGATCTTTTTCTTTTGCTGGGACATATCCTTCAGCAGTGTACTTCATAAATTTCTGTTCAGAAGGTTGAGGTCCTGCTTGCTGTCTTTCCTGTTTCTGAGAAACATACTGCTGAGGAACGGGAGTATATTTCGCCTGCATCGGTTGAGGACCAGATTGAGCTCTCTGCTTTACAAATATAGGTTCTGATTGTGGTTTGTACGAAGGAACTCTTTGTGGTTCATAGATAAGTTGACCGGGTACGCGTTGAGTTTCTTGAACTTTAACTTGTTCCGCCACCATTTCTGGAACAAGTAATTCAGCCTGAACAGTTGAAGGTTGAATCACCTCCATCTGTTGACCTTTACTCTCTCTTACTTTGTAAAGAATGTAAGCTCCAATTGCAAGAATAAAAGTGCTAATTGTTGCTACTAAAATTATTGTCGCTAAAATTGGTATCAGTTCCATAAAATATACCTTTTCTTAATTAAACTTTAATTATCCTATTCGTTCTAATTTTCCCCAGGTCATTTGAAATCCTAGGAATTCTTCAACTGTAGACATTGCCTTGCAAATGTCGATTGTTAAAATAAAAAACATTCTGTAAATGATTGCGTAAGGAATTAATCTTACTTCTTCTTTTTCTACTGCAATACAATACAAAGCTGAAGCCATATCTAATAAGGCTAAACCAGCCCACCAGAAAAATATTAAACTTGAAAAACCATAAAACAATGCAGCAAATATGAAAAATAAATTTGAAAATATATTCATAACCGGCCAGATTAAACCTTCGTAAAACATTAACCATAGTATTCCTGTCAATCCAAAGTTGATGGAGGGATTTACTAATAACTTTTTGTGTTTACGGATCGCCTGAAGAATTCCGCGTGTCCATCTATATCTCTGCTTTAATAGTTGATTTAGTTTAACAGGTGCTTCTGTATAAGAAATTGCTTTTGGTTCATAAAATATTCTCCAACCATGGGCCAATATTTTCAAAGTAATATCTGCATCTTCTGCAAATGTATCGCTTGAATAATAACCTGCATCCTCAATAGCTTTTTTACGGAATAATCCAATTGGACCAGGAATGATATTAACTAATTTAAAGAAACTTTGTGCTGCACGAGGCATATTTAAACCTTCGATGTACTCAAGAGCCTGAAGATCAGTAAAGAATTTTTTTCTATTCAATACTTTAACATTTCCTGCAACCGCTCCAATTGATGGATCAACAAAATGTCTTACAGCCATTCTTATAGAATCTTCTGACAATTGTGAATCACCATCCATACATAAAACTATCTCTGCTTTTGAATAACTGATTCCTGCATTTAATGCACGAGCTTTGCCACCATTAGGTTTGTTTATTAATGAGACTTTTATCTCCCCGTATCTTCCCTTTTGCATTCCGACTAATTTTTCTGCAACTGCAGCCGTATTATCTTTTGAACCATCATTGACAAGAATGATTTCATAATTAGAATAATCCAGATTTAATAACGAATTGATTGATTGTTCTACTACTTTTTCTTCATTATACAAAGGAACAATAATGGAAACAAAAGGATAAAATCCTCCCTGTCTAGTAAAAGTATATTTGTTTATATAAAAATATGCCACAACTAATAAAGTGAAATATCTAACGAGCAAAACTATAAGAAAAATAAATAGTGAAACCAGTGTAGCGTATTCAACCAGCGAATCAAAAGATAAAACGGTATAAGGAAGAGTAAAAATGATTACTAAAATAAGTGCAAGTGATAATAAACCAGATGTAATAATTCTTTTCTTAATCTTTTTAAGTTTATCTTCACTACTTGCTTTTGTTGTCTGAGTATTCGCAAGAGTTAAATGAGTTTTCTTAATATTTTGTTGAACTTTCATTCTTATTCTTTTTTTTTAACTATCTTTATTAAACAAGATATATGCCATTAAGGTTTAAGCCAAAATTAACAACTTTTAATAATATTGGCTACATAAATTGTAACACTTCAGGAAAATGAAAGAATTACTGCATCATTTCGGAACAAAAAAGAATTTTTATGTGTGATTAAAAAAAGAAGATTGTGATTTGTATTATACAATTACAACTGCCAGGATGCTGAAAATACTATCGATCGTGAATTATAACCGGTAGACTCACGAGATGTATTGCTTACATTTCCCTGTACCTGAAGAGTAAAGTTTTGAGCTATGAACCACTTGAAAAGAAAATATGCTTGTGATAGAATAAAATCATCTGCAGGGATAAGTCCTATCTTTCCACCGAGAGTTAAATTAAATTCCTGTTCATTAAGCGCAAACCAATCTAACCATAAACTATGAGCTTCATACTTTGCTGGTGAATAATAGAATGTCGATTTTCTGGCAAATCTTGTAGTTGAATATTCATATCCTGCCAATAAGTCTTCTTCCCAATACTTACCAATTCTACCTTCAATAATTTCACCTTTATTGCCATCTGATATTTTCAAGTAATTGTAGTTACCCGAAAGTTTCAATCCTGATTTCAAACGGTACCATCCATATAGTTGATAAGAAGTAACAGAAATATTCTGTCCAACTACTTTTGCCGAATACAGAATTTCAGCAGCATCTGTATTTAAATAGTTTGCCTGAAACAGATAAATTTTATCTTTTTCCGTTCTGATAAATGCATCTGAAATGTTCCTACTTGTATAATTACGATAATATTTTTTACCAAAATGAGTTCCTATTGTTAAAATGTCTTTTATTCTTAGATACAAACCACCTTTTGCCTGGCTAAAATATTGAGTTATACTTGAATTGGAATATGCTCCACGACTAACATATGCTCCCAAAGATAGAAAACTTAATGCTCCTACTTCTAAACGAAGTCCTTGTGTATTGTATTTAAAGTTTGCATTATCTTCAAAATAATATGCATCCGGATACAGGATTGCATAAATTGGAAAAGAAAGGACAAAAGCATTCAAACCAGTTACTGGCAACCAACTCAATCTTTGTTCGACCATTGCAATATGAGATGTATCAGTTGTTCCTTCAAGCAAATTATTATATATTTTTCTTGCTTCGGAATAATTTTTCATCTTTGTGTAAGAATCACCAAGATAAAGATTTATTTCAAAATTATCGGGATTTGTTTGAGCTAACTTTTGGAATTCACTTAAAGCATTTACTGAATCGTCCATATAATAGTAAGTTTTTGCTCTTTGAAGTATAGTTTCAAAATCAGTGGAATCATCTTCAATTAATCTGTCATAAATTTCTACTGCACCAAAGTAATCACCTGCACAGGCTTTCACATCAGCGTATTCTCTTTGTATAGTTTTATTCGGTTCAGTCTTGGATAAATATTCTTCATATTTATATAATGCTTCCTGGCAATTGCCATCAAGTGCCAATTTTCTTCCTTCTTCAAGAATTGAAAACAGTCTTTCTTCTTCCGCTCGTAATTTTTCAAATTCAATTCGGGATTGTAATGTTGTGATTGCAATATCATTTGGAAGAATTGTATTCGCTTTATCAACATAACGTTGAGCTTCATCAAAATTTCTGAAGTATAATTCAACCGAACCCATCGCAATTAAGGCTTCAAAATTGTTTGGTTCTTTATTTAAAACATTTGTTAAATATTCTTTTGCCTTATCGAAATCTGTTCCCTGCCATACATATAACTGAGAAGCTAAAAGCTGAAATTTTGGATTGTCAGGTTCTTTTTGAAGTAGAATATTAATCTGTTCATTAGCCACCATAAAACTTTTATTCCACGCGGATAGCTGGGCATATCTGAATCTCAGGTTTTTATCTTGTTCGTCAGGATTTAGATTAAAATAATTTTCATAAGCTGACAGAGCTTCATCAAAACGTTCCAGATTAACACAAAACTCTGCATATTTAATTAGAGCATCTTTGTCTGATGGATTTGCATCAAGCAGCTTTTTAGAATTATCTATTTCAGCATTATAAACACTATCTCTTCTTGATGTAACACTCATCCAAAGTTCATCAAATTTAGTTTGTCCCTGAAATTTATTCTGCAGTATCTGTAACTGCTGGTAAGCCTCTTCCAACCTATTAACTTTAACTAACTCATCAATTAGTAAAAAACGGGTTTCATCATCACCTGGTTTGGTTTTAAGAATTCTGTAATATCTATCAATCGCATATTCCTGCTGCCTAGGTGCAGTCTTTTCAGGTCGATAAGAAGTGTCATTGATAGTATAAACATATCCCTTACCAAGAGCTATTCTTAAACCATCTTCAGCTTCTTTGAAAAAAGGTCTTAAAGCCAGCGCACGTTGAAAAGCATCAATGGCAATTTTTGTTTTACCAAGCCACAATGTAAAATATCCGTATCTACTCCATAATCTATGATCGTTTGGAAATTTTTCAACATAACGTTTAAGAATTTTTTCTCCTTTTTCAATATGCCCTGTTTTTTGAAGAATCAGAGTATAACGAATAACTTCATCAGGCGAAGCTTCTTCTCTTTTCAAATACTCATCATACCATTCCTCTGCTAAGGCAAATTGCCCTAAATGATTATAGCATTTCCCAATTTCTAAATAGTTTATCGGTTTACTAGGATCAATCGCAATTTCTCTTTTATGTCCTTCTATTTTATTGTAAAGAAGTGCATACCAAGCTTTAATCACTCTATCAAGATCTTTGCTTACTGTTGTATTCGGAGGTGTTAATTTAAGAGCTGTTTTTAAATCATAAACGGATAGCTCATATTGTTCTCTTTTTTCATAACATAAGCCGCGCAAATGGTATCCATCATATCTTTGAGGAAATGCTGTAATGTATCTGTTAAGTAATTCAATTGCTTCACCATATTTTCCAATCTGCATCTGTATCAATGCCTGACTTTTAAAAGCCTCTGCATTATTCTGAGCAAATGTAAATACAGATAAGAAAATGATGAATGATATTAAAATTACTCTCCTCATTGAAGACTTTTCCATTTATTTATTGATGAGGTTCATCTTCTAATATTTCGTTAAATATGCTTTCTGCATTTACAACAGAATCATCAACCTGGTAAGTATATGCATATAAATATTGCATTACTGTATCTATGTACGAAGATTCAATATTTGGTAAATTGGATTTGAGTTTTGTAACTAAAATGTTTAGTGCTTTTTCCTCAGCTTTAGACATTAAAACAAGAATTTTATTTTTTACGACACAGATTTTATCCTTTTTATCTGTTGATAATCTGATTGCATTTTGCAACTGATTTATTGTTAAAATCTTTTGTTTTTCTGCAACCGGATTTAATGCTAATGATATCAAAGTAAAGGGTTGTCCAGTACTCTTAAACAAAGCTATCTGATTGTTAAGTATTAAAGTAAAATCATTTAGATCATACAAATTTGAAAATGAAATCTTTTCCTGTACTATATCAATATTGGTTAGTGGTTTGTACTTTGCTGAAAAACTTGGTTTTGAGCTAATGGGAGTTGACATTTTAAAGCTCTGTTCTACTTCAGTAGAAAAAGGATTTTGAAATGTCGGTTTATTTTCATAAGAAAAAGTAATGCCCTTATATGGTTCAATGTAATAATCAGAAACAAATTGTCCTTCAGTATGTCCGATATTCGGGGTTATAGTAGCTCTACCTCCCTGAGAAGTTCCATCTTCTAGTGTTCTCTTCTGAAGATATACAACTGCAGTTGAATACTGTGCAATACTATCAACTATCATCTGAGCTAAAGGAGTTGCTGGTTCTGCAAGAATAAAAAAGCTCGTTACATTTTTTTCTTCAATTTTTTCAACAGTCTGTAAAAAAGTCTGTTGCAATAAATTTGTGTTTTCAAAACCAATAAAATGAGTAAGTTCATCAAAAATGACTCTGCTTGGCTGATATTGTTCAACAACAGTAACAATGTCATTCAAATATTCAATTAAAAAATTATCAGGATTACCGGATTCATAAAGGTCAGCCGGTGGAGCCACGCGAACAACTATAATTAAATTTTGATTCATATATGTTTGCAGATCAAAATCAATAGATGCCGCATGAATCATCAGGTCTTTTGGACGCATATTAGTAAAGTAGATACAAACTTCCTTGTTTTTGGCACTTTCCATAGCAAACTGTAATCCAAGAAGAGTTTTACCAGACTTTTTCTGTCCAATCAATAAATATGTTCCACCGCGATAAAATCCTCCCCATGCTTTATCTACGAGAGAGATTCCTGTTGGTAATAAATTTAACTTCTTCTTCATAATTTTTTACTTTTTATTTTTGTGATGAAAAACAATAATTGTGCCTAAAATATTGTCCTATTTTTAAAAGAATTCACCTTTGAAATGAAGAACATTGCTCCAAATAGAGAAAAAAAATTAGAACTGCACTATTTAGAGACAATTTGTAATTACTTTGCAAAATAACTATATACGAATAAAGCCGTCGCATTAGTACAAATAGTTGGTTCATTTGAAATATAATCATTCCAATCATCAAAGTATAACGCTGTTACTGAATTAAACAGATTATACTGAAAATTAGTTCTTTTAATGTTGTTAAATGAATCGAACAACTCTTTGGAAATTGGACCGGCGGTAACCGCGCCAGGTAAATACCCTTTATTAAAAAATGCTATTTGTGAATGCAAATTTTTTGGATAAAGAGTCCCTATTTTATAAATGAACGATAATCCCCACGGATTTCTTCCTAAAATGTAATCTCTTTGTATAATAATTAATGAATCAAATCTATTATCATTAGATAATCTCTTCAGCAAAATAGTCTGTAGAGCAGCTCCAAGAAATGTATTGTTACTTCCCCAGGAATATGAAGCAGCTTCACCAAAAATATTCTTGTTCTTATTATTATTAAAATTTATGACATTGTTTTCAAGATAAGTTAGAAATCTTGGAAAATAATTTGCAATCTTATAGTGAGCAAGAGAATTAATATCTCCCCAACTCCACCAGTAATCAGACTTTGCATTATCACCATAGTTCACTGCATCATCAAGAAATTTATTATTCAAAGTAGAATTATATAATTCAATAGCACCAAGAGCTAATTTTCCCAAATAACTTTTCTCCTGATACATTCCTGAATAATTAGAATCAACATCAGGACATCTGTCGCGATAAGCATATAAATCCAGTGCAGTTTTCAAACATTTATCAGAAAAGTTAATATCATTAAAACGATCTTTCCAAATTCTTGAAGCTAGTGCCATTACTGATACGAACATTCCTATTTGATTTTTACTTAATGTAACATAAGCAGGTCTTTCATACTTCAGTTGATCTTCATCAGGCATTCTCCAACCCATTTCATGATCACGCATATCACCTACTTGAGTAACTAACTTTCCATTTTTATAATTTGAACGAATCATCCAATCAATTCCTACTTTAGCCTCTTCCAGAATGTCAGGAGCGTTGTTTTTATTCCTATCAAATTCAAACTTTGTTTTATCAAATTCATAACTGAATAAAAGAAGATAAGTTGTATAAGCTGTTGTAGTTAGAAATTTAATATAATCACCAGCATCATGCCAGCCGCCAGTAACATCAACCTGTGATTGCGAATTATCACCAATAATTATGGGAGAATCATAAAGATGACATACTTTATGCAAAAAAGGATTGGTTGGTCCGCACCTCTGCACAGCAAAGAATTTCAATATAGAATCGACGAGGCTATTATAAATTTTATCAGCAATTTGAAAACGGAAAGAACGTTTTCCATCAACCTCAATAAAATAATTTCCTTTTTCATTTACAGAAGAAAAGTCAATCATATAATGATATTTAAAATTTCCCCACTCTCCTAAATAATCTTTTATTCTACCTGAATAAACAATTTTATTTTTTTCAATATTTATTACATCAAACTTTTTATATAGTAATTCAGAATTTGAAAATACTATTCCGGTTTTGAAATCTTCTGGTAGAAAACCAAGTTGATTTATCCTGAAATAGATCACAGACTTTGGAGACAACAATCCAAATCCTTGAGTAACAGCAAAGATCATTAATACAAGAATTATAATAACTAAGTTATTTTTTTTCATTAACAAGACTCTGTTCGGAAATTGTCTTATGTTTTTTTTCAAATGAAGTATTAAAAATAAAATCCCAGATTGGGGAACTTACACCAAATCCAAGATCCGAATCATAATAGTGATGTTTTGCATGATATTTCTTCAGAAAAAGGACATATTTATTTTTAATATTAAAATGATGAATAGTGTAATGAGTAATATCATAAACGAGGTAACCAATTAAAAACCCCGCAAAAAACGGGATGACAAACTGGTTTCCTAAAATTAATCGAAACAGTAAGTAAAAAAGAGAAGCAAGTGGAATACTAACTGAAGGTGGCATAACTAATCTTTTAGAATCATTTGGGTAATCGTGATGTACTCCATGAAAGATAAAATGTATCTTCTTCCCTATTTTAGATTTCAATTTCATATGAAAAACAAAACGATGCAGAGTATATTCCGTTAATGTCCATACAACCAAACCTGCAAACAACAGCATTAAAATTTTTAAAATAAATATTTTATCAATAAAAACGCTCAAGTAAACCAGATATATAATCACAGGCAAAAAAATGATAAGAGGAACTGATGGATGCACTCTGGAAAGAACTTCTATCCAGTTGCTTTTAAACATTCTTACTGTTTCATCTTTATTTGAAATAAAATTTTTTGTCATACAATTTTGTATAAAATATTGAATGAAGAATCTGACAACTAAAAAAATATCGATTAATATTTTCTATTTAATTTTTTTAATTCCAATTCCAGGATTATCTGTTAATACAACTTTTCCATCAATAATTTTAGTTCCATCATAAATATCATTACTGATAAGCAAAGCTCCATCAAGATCCGCCCAATCGACCATCGGAGAAAGATGTGAAGCTGCAGAAATTGCACACGATGTTTCAGTCATACAACCTATCATTACTTTCAGTCCTAAAGCTCTTGCCAGAACAAGCATTTTATATGCTTCTCTTAATCCTGTACTTTTCATCAGCTTAATATTGATTCCTGAATACACCCCGTAAGCTTTTTTAACATCCGGTAGTCTTTGAACCGCTTCATCTCCAATAGTTGGAAGAGGACTATGTTCTGTGAGCCAGGCATTTTCATCAACCATTTCTTTGGGCATTGGTTGTTCAACAAAAACAACACCTTTTTCTTTTAGCCAATGTATCATCTCAAGAGCTTCTTCCTTGTTTTTCCAGCCCTGATTTACATCAACAGTAATTGGTTTATCTGTTGATGAACGAATAGTTTCAATCATCATTTTATCTGTTTCTCTACCTAATTTTACTTTGAGAATTTTATATTCATCAGCTTCTTTAACTTTTTGACGAACTACATCTTCGGTATCAATGCCAATAGTAAATGAAGTATAAGGTGTTTTTAATTTATCAAATCCCCAGATGTTGTACCATGGTTGATTCATCAATTTTCCCACTAAATCATGCAAAGCAATATCTACAGAAGCTTTTGCCGCAGGATTTCCAGGTGCAATACTATCAACATAGTTTAAAATATTTTCCAGCTCAAACGGATTATTAAACTGCGAAAGATCAACTTTTGATAAAAAATCATTTGAAGTCTGATGGCTTTCCCCAAGGTAAGGAGGCATTGATGCTTCGCCATAACCAGTTATTCCATCATATTCAATTTCTGTTAACATTACTGGTGTTGTTTTTCTTGAACTTGTTGCAATTGTGAATACATGTTTTAATTCAAGTTCATATGGACGAAAGGATAATTTTAACTTTGATGATTTCATATTACTTACTTTCTTGTTAGTAAATATTGGTGATGAATATCCGGCTACAATTGCAGTGCCTGCAATCAAACTGGTTGTTTTAATAAAATCTCTTCTTGAATGCGACATATTTTCTTCCTATTTATAGAATAAATTTTGTTCAATTTTTTGGATTCCATTTTTTCCTATGGAAGTAAGAATCCTTTTAGCTCTTATGAATGATTTCAATCTGTATTCACTAAAATTTTCTTTTTTAGGATTAAGACTGTTTATCCTTACTCTCCCAGATGAATGAATAAATTCATCATTTCCAATATACATTGCAACGTGAGTAATTCTTTCCTTCTTATCTTCGTGTGCTTTTTTACCAAAGAATAATAAATCCCCTGGTTGAAGATTAGAAAAATCACTATTTGTGTTAATTAATTCACCAACATTTACTTGTTGTGATGCATCTCTTGGAAGAATTATTCCATTCAAAAAATAAACAGTTTTAGTAAAACCACTGCAATCCATTCCTTTAGTTGAAGTTCCGCCCCACAAGTATGGCACACCTAAAAATTTTTTTGCAGTAGTAACAAGATTATTCTGCGAAGGTTCAGCATTTTTTAACCAGTCCCAAAAAGATTTGGCTTGCTCTTTTTTAATAAATCCTACCCTGCCATCAGGCATTTGTGCTTTATAAAATTTATTAGTTTCACCTAAATCTAATAATAAGTTTCCAGCAACTAAATCGCTAACAGGCTCAGACCCTTCTGAATCCCGGCTATAGAGAATTCCATAAGAATCTGTAAAAATAATTTTTGGTGATTCTTTCCAATCAACAGACTTTTCATAATTACATAAAACAATACCATCGTCATCAACCCAACCTATATACTCATCGGGAGTTTGAACAAGATAGAAACCATCTTTAGTATTTTTATATACCTTTACTATAGTACCCATTAAACTTTGTGTGGCAAGTTCTTCAGGATGATCTGGTTTTGTTCTTATGTTTGCAACAGAAAGATTTACTATTCCAAAGATTTTATCACCAAGTTGAGATATAGGTAAAGTTATAATCTTATCTTCATAATTAATTTTGGAATTTTTACAGAAATTGATTAATTCATTTTTTGCATCAATAATGTTTGTTTCACCGGATATTTCAATTATATCTGAAGATTCGATCAATTCAATGTCAAAAATTGCAGTCCTTTTGTCAGGAGCATATTTCTGCTTAATAAGAGCGACCTGGTTCTTTAAATTATCCATAAGTAAACCTTGTGAAATCAAAGTAATTTGTAAAATAATAAATAATGCGAGAAGTTTTTTCATAATATTATTTAACAGTTATTAATAAGCAAAAATACAAAAATTGATTTCTTTAAAAAATATTTTAAACTAATTTTTTGTTGGCACTATTTTCAATTTCAAAATGTTAATAAAATAAAAAGAGGAAAATATGTTTAATACTTTGAAAAAATTTGTTTTAAGTTCACCATTATTTTTATTCTCGCTAGGTGGTTCAGCCCAAATATTAAATGAAGGAGTGGAAGCTCCCGATTTTACCCTCGAGGATATGAATGGGCATGCATACACACTGTCGTCGTATAAAAATATTTCACCCGTTATTATTTATTTCTATCCAAAGGCAAACACTCCGGGATGTACAAAACAAGCTTGCGGTATAAGAGATAATAACTTGAAATTTACTGAAAATAATATCCCTGTTTTTGGGATAAGTACTGACTCAAAAGATAGTCTTAAAAAATTTTCAGAAAATTATAACTTAAACTTTCCTTTACTTTCTGATGAAGACAAGTCAATATCAAAATTATATGGTGTGTTAAATAATTTTGGTTTTGCTAACAGAGTAACTTTTATTATCGATAAAAAAGGAATAATTAATAAATTAATTAAAGTTTCTGACATTTCAATTCATGCTGATGAGGTTTTGAAAATTGCTCTTCAATTAAAATGAACACTTGATAAGTTTTTCTTTTCTTTTTTCAGATAGATAACTAAATTTAATATGATGTTTTTATAAAGTTGAAGTTTGGAACTACTAATTTATTTTTTAGTTTAATTTAGAATTTTATCGAGGAAATTGAAATGAAATCAAAACCTATTAAGAAAGTAGCTATCAATACAGGCGGAGGTGATGCACCTGGGTTAAATGCTGTTATTCACGCTGCTACAGTATGCTCATTAAACAGAGGTTGGGAAGTCGTCGGAATTCGAGATGGTTATAACGGAATTTTATTCCCTGAAAAATATCCATCAGGAGGATTAATTAATCTAACATATGAAGTTGTAAAAAATATAACTGATCAGGGGGGAACAATCCTTGGTACAACTAACAGGGGAAATCCATTCAAATTTCCTATGAAAGCTGCAAACGGACAGATAGTCGAGATAGATCGTTCTGATGAAATAGTTGATGCTTTTAAAAGACACAACATAGATTCTTTAATTGCCATTGGAGGTGATGGCTCACTAAGTATGGCATATGAATTTTATAAGAAAGGTGTCAGAGTGGTTGGAGTTCCTAAGACAATAGATAATGATTTGGATCAGACTGTAATTACTTTTGGTTTTGATACTGCATTGTCTTTCTCAACTCAATGTATTGATCGCTTACACTCCACAGCAAAAGCACATAGCCGAATAATGATAATTGAAGTAATGGGAAGATATGCTGGTTGGATTGCATTAGAATCTGGTATCTCCGGACAAGCAGATGTAATTTTAATACCTGAAATTCCATTTGATCTTGAGAAGGTGGCGAAATTCTTAAATGAAAAAATTCTTGAAAAACAAGGTTATGCTCTGGTTGTTGTTGCAGAAGGTGCAAAACCAATTGGTGGAGATGTCTCTGTTCTTGAAAAAGAGCTGGGTAAAGCTGAAAGGTTAGGCGGTATCAGTGAAAGAATAGCTAAGGACCTTGCCAAATTAACAAAACATGAAATAAGGACTGTAACATTAGGTCATTTACTTAGAGGCGGCTCACCAACTACTTTTGACAGACTTTTATCATTAAGATTTGGAGCTGCTGCTATTAGAGCACTTGAAGAAGGTGAAAATGGAGTTATGGTTGCATTGGATCCTCCTACTGTTAGATATGTCCCTTTAGATAAAGCTGTAAGCCGTATGAAAACAGTTGGACTTGATGGTGATATAATGCTTACAGCACGTGATCTTGGAATTTGTTTCGGTGGTTAATATTATTTAACTTTAATTAATGAAAAAGCAAAAAAAGAATATTCTTGCTCTTAAAGGACTTTCTGCTGAAGAAGTAATTTATAGCCGTGAAAAGTTTGGTTCAAACGAAATTACCCCGCCTCCACGAGAACCATGGTGGAAATTATATTTCAAAAAGTTCCAAGATCCAATTATAAGAATATTAATAATTGCTGCAGTAATAGCAATTGCTGTAGGCGTTGTTGACGGTAATTACCTTGAAGGAATCGGAATTATTCTTGCAATTTTTCTTGCTACTACACTTTCATTCCTTAATGAATTCAAAGCAAGTAAAGAATTTGATATTCTAAATAAAGTATCTGATGATGACCCAGTAAAAGTTATCAGAGATAGTGCCTATCTATCAATCCCTAAAAGAGAAGTTGTAGTTAATGATCTCGTTTTAATTGAGATGGGCGAAGAAATTCCTGCAGATGGACATATCTTTGATGCTGTTTCACTTGAAGTGAATGAATCTAGTTTAACCGGAGAATCTAAACCTGTAAGGAAATATTCTATCGGTCAGTTAAGAGAAATGGGTGAACGAAAAGAAGGTACTTATCCAGTTGATAAAGTGTTGAGAGGAACTTTGGTTGTTGACGGACACGGAGTGATAATGGTCAGTGAAGTCGGCAATAACACTGAGATTGGTAAAGCTGCTATTGCTTCAACAGAAGTAACCGGAAGAAAAACTCCTTTGGATAGACAGCTTGATAAATTGAGTAAGATAATTGGTATTATCGGTTTCATTATTTCGGGATTAACCTTCATAGCTTTAATTGTTCATGCGGTTTTGGTAAAGGAGTTAGTTTTAACTCTCCCGCAATGGTATAGCGTCGGACTTCTCTCATTCTCAATTTTACTCTTGCTATACAGAGTATGGGGTCCAATGTTTTATGATGGCTTTGAACTTATGGGTAAAATCAAGAACAGACCCATTATTTTAACTAGTCATAACTTAATCGATTATATTAAAGGTTATTCTATTGGAATTCTTTTTTTTATTTCAGGATATATAGTTGGCACATCGCTGAATATCATTTCTCCCTATCCTTGGCTTTGGTTAAATACACATATCAGCGAAGAACTTCTTAAATTTTTTATGATTTCAGTTACAATGATTGTAGTGGCTATTCCTGAAGGTTTGGCTATGAGTGTAACCTTAAGTCTTGCTTACAGTATCCGAAAAATGACAGCAACAAACAATCTCGTAAGAAAAATGCATGCTGTAGAAACTATTTCTGCCGCAACAGTAATTTGTTCTGACAAAACTGGCACACTTACTTTGAATGAAATGCAAGTGAAAAAGATACACTTCCCTATGCTCAAAGAAAACCAGCTCAGGAAAGAGAATCTTCTTTTTACTGATAAAATTTTGATTGAATCAATTGCTGCAAATACTACTGCCAATTTAAGTGCTGATATTGAAAAAAAATCAAGAGTGTTAGGAAATCCTACAGAAGGAGCCTTGCTATTATGGTTAAGTGATGATGGAATTGATTATGACACTTATAGGAAATCTTTTGAATTTATTTACCAGTGGACATTCACTACTGAACGTAAATTTATGGGAACTTATGGGATTTCAAATATTAATAATCAACCTATTCTTTATGTAAAAGGTGCTCCTGAAATTATACTTGAAAGATGTTCTAAAATTTTAACCCAGGACGGGTTGAAAAATATATCTGAAGTTAGCAATGAAATTCTTTTTAAACTAAAAGAATATCAAAACCGTGCTATGCGTACTCTTGCATTTGCAATTGTAGAAAATCCTGAGTATAAAGACGGCTTAGCTCTTGAAGACTTAGCAAAAAATATGGTTTGGCTTGGTTTTGTTGCAATTCAGGATCCAATAAGAAAAGAAGTTCCAAAAGCAATTAAAGCATGTCTAGATGCTGGTATTTCTGTTAAAATGGTAACAGGTGATAATCCTTCTACAGCTAAAGAAATTGCAAAACAAATCGGGTTATGGAAAGAAACGGATACAGATGAAAAAAATCTTTTACTGGGACCTGAGTTTGAACAGTTAAGTGATGAAGAAGCCTGTGAAAAAGTGTTAAATCTAAAAATACTTTCGCGTGCTAGACCATTCGATAAATTAAGACTTGTAAAATTTTTACAAAAAAAGAATCAGGTTGTTGCAGTTACCGGAGATGGAACAAATGATGCCCCTGCACTGAATTACGCAGATGTTGGATTAGCCATGGGCAAAACCGGAACCGCTGTTGCTAAAGAAGCTGCAGATATTATTTTATTAGATGATTCCTTCAACAGTATCGTCAATGCTGTAATGTGGGGAAGATCATTGTATCAGAATATTCAAAAGTTTTTGACATTCCAATTAACTATTAACGTACTTGCTTTAATAATAGTATTACTTGGTCCTTTTATTGGAATTGAATTAACCCTTACAGTTACACAGATGATTTGGGTTAATTTAATTATGGATACGTTTGCAGCATTGGCACTCGCCACTTCCCCGCCAAGCTGGTCAGTAATGAAAAATCCGCCAAGAAAACCTGATGATTTTATTATTACTAAAAGTATGTTTAAAAATATTATCGGAATGGCTTTATTTTTTATTATAACACTTACAGCAGTAATTTTTTACATTCAGAAAGATGGAGTAACTGATCACGAGTTATCCATTTTCTTTTCGCTTTTTGTTCTGCTCCAATTCTGGAATTTGTTTAATGCCAAGACTGTTGGAACAAATCAATCAGCTTTTCACGATTTTTGGGAAAATAAAAATTTTATAATCATTTCTTCTGTAATACTTGTAATGCAAATTTTTATTGTGCAGATAGGCGGTAAAATTTTTAGAACTGTTCCTCTCTCATTTGAAACATGGATTGCTTTAATTGTTTGCACTTCACCTATTTTGTTAATTGGAGAACTATTTAGATATAATAGAAGAAAAAGCAAATTAACGTGAAATCATAAAATCATAAATCATTTTAGAAATTTCCGCTCCACATATTTTTCCTTTTCTAATATCATCTAGTTTTTTAGAAAGAAAAACAAGAACATATTTTCGTTCATCATCCAAATAAATAATTCCCGAGTCGTGAATTATTCCTTCAATCATTCCTGTCTTATGAGCAATCTTTAAACCTATAGGAAGCATTGCCGGAATGACATCTTTGTGTTTTTGATGAAATAATATTTCAAGCATTGAATTTGATTGTTCCTCAGAGAGAATCTGCCCTTTTGCTAGTTTAAAAAATAAATCAGATAAACCTTTAGCTGTAACTGTATTATTCAATCCTTGTCTGAATGCAAGGATGTCTTCAACACCCCTGAGAACATTAACACCTTCTATTTTTAATTCCGAGAGAGTTTTTTTTATGCTGTCAGCTTTAACTATTTCAATCAGGATATTTGTAGCAAGGTTGCTACTGATAGTAATCATATCAAATACAAGCTGATAAATAGTTTTTTTCTGTCCAATGAAATTAAACAAGTCTTTTCCACTATCATCATCAATATTTAAACTATATTTACTGCCATCGATAATACTTGTAAACTCATTAAAAACGGTTAACGAATCATCAAGTTTGAATTTACCTTCATTTGATTGTTTAAACACTTCTATCATTAAAGCAGTTTTCATAGTACTTGCTGCATGAAATATTTCATTTTCATTTATAAAAATTTTATTATCTGGATTTTGAAGATCAACGAATGCGACTGCAAATTCTCCGCTTGCTTTATTTAATTTAACTAGAATTTCCTTTTTTAATGAATCGATTGATTGTGCATTTATCATAAGCGTTGAAAAAATAATTAAAGAAAAAATTAATTTCATGTTTGTTGTGTAATGATTAATATATTTTATGTGTTAAAATAAATTGATAACTTTCAATAACAAAAATAAAAAGGTTCTTATGTTAAAGACAAAGGGTGTAGTTTTTTTTCTATTAATAATTCATTGCATCTCTTTTGCACAGGTGGATAACCATCGCTGGAAACCGTTGAATGTATCGGATAGCACTAAAATGTGGTACGATGCTTCTCAACTCGATACCATATCTTCAGTTAAATTTGAAATATGGATTCTTGAAATGCATAAACCTGCTTTAGAGTTTGAAGGAATTGATGGAAAAATTGTCCGAACAAAAACTTTATATGTTGTAAATCTCGAGAATTTTACATACGGCATTTCTGAATCAGTCTATTACAATATTAATAACGAAGAGATAAAAAGATTTAAATATGATTTGAACAATTATCAGGATGAATACAAGTATAGCCGACCTATAATGCCGAATACACCTTTAGACTATATAATAAAAGAAATTGCTTTATTATCTGAAAAAAGAAAACTGGATAAGTAATGTTTGAAAAGTATATCGATGTAAAAGAATCGGAAATTCATGGTACAGGCTTATTTGCATCTGTGGATATTCCTGCTAAATCTAAAATAATGATTATTTCCGGAGAAATTATAAATGAAATGGAATGTATAAGAAGAGAAGAAGAAGAAAATAATGTTTATATCTTCTGGAATGAAAATAATTACATTGATACAGTACATACGGAGAAAATAAAATATATAAACCACTCCTGCAATTATAACTGCGAAGTAGAAGATCGTGATGAACATTCTCTTTGGTTAATTGCTTCCAGAGATATTAAAGCTGGTGAAGAACTTACAATAGATTATGGTTATGATGAAATCTATTCTTATTGCAATTGTAAAAATTGTGAAAACAAAAGGGATAATACTTATTAGAACTAATGTTATTTGCTCTTTTCCGGTTCTTTTTTCGCACTCAATTTTGCATTCTTTTTATCCATTTCAGTAAGATATCTTTTTCGCAAACGAATTGAAGATGGAGTAACTTCAACAAATTCATCTTCAGTTATCCATTCAATTGCCTGTTCAAGAGTAAGAATTGTTGGCGGTTCTAATCTGATAGCTTCATCAGCTCCTGAAGCACGCATATTTGTTAGTTGCTTTGTCTTGGTTACATTCACTCTCATATCATGATTTCGTGAATTTTCACCTATCACCATACCTTCATAAACTTTTGTGCCTGGCTCTATAAAAAACGTTGCTCTTTCCTGTACTTTCCATATTGCGTAGGCTGAAGCTACTCCTGTTTCCATTGCAACAATAGCTCCTCTTTGCCTGTGCACTATTTCGCCTTTATATGGTTCATAATCATGAAAATTGTGATGAAGAATTCCTGTGCCTTTAGTATCAGTCATAAACTCTGCTCTATAACCTATTAATCCTCTTGAGGGAATAAAAAATTCCAAGCGGGTATTATTATTATATGTTATCATATTTTTCATTTCGGCTTTACGTTTTCCAAGCTTTTCTATAACAACACCAACAAATTCTTCCGGTACATCAATTATTAAATGCTCAATTGGTTCTGAACGAACATCCAATATATTTTTATAAATTACTTCCGGTTTACTTAATTGTAATTCATATCCTTCCCTTCTCATATTCTCAACAAGAATTGCAAGATGCAATTCACCTCTTCCACTCACTTTGAATATATCAGGAGAATCTGTCATCTCAACTTTCAGACTAACATTTGTTTTCAGTTCCTTTGAAAGCCTTTCAGAAATATTCCTCGTTGTAACATATTGTCCTTCCAATCCTGCAAATGGTGAATTATTAACCATAAAATTCATAGTAATAGTAGGCTCATCAATAGCTACAAAAGGTAAAGGTTCAGGTTTTAGAGGTGAAGCAATTGTGTCACCAATATCTACATCTTCTATTCCAGCAAATGCACCAATATCACCTGCAGAAAGCTCATCAACTTCAACTCTATGAATGTTTTCAAAAGAATAGAGTTTTGAAATTTTGAAATTGTTTTTTCTTCCATCTTTTGCTATTAAAACAATTTCATCACCCATCTTTATTTTTCCATTTTGAACTTTACCAATTCCTATTCTCCCAAGGTAATCATTATAATCTATAGCAGAAATCAGCATTTGAAGTGGTTCATTCAAATTCGCTTTTGGTTTTGGAATTGATTCAACAATAGTATTAAAAAGTGGAATAAGATTATCATTTTCTTGTTCAAGTTTAAGTTTTGCAATTCCCTGTTTTGCAATAGTATATATAAACGGAAAATCAAGTTGCTCTTCAGAAGCACCAAGTGCTACAAAAAGATCAAATACTTCATTCAATACTTCATCAGGTCTTGCGTCTTTCCTATCAATTTTATTTATAACAACAATAGGTTTAATTCCAAGTTCAAGCGATTTTTTAAGTACAAATTTTGTTTGAGGAAGAGGACCTTCTGCAGCATCAACCAAAAGCAGAACTCCATCAACCATCTTGAGTGTTCTTTCAACTTCACCACCAAAATCTGCGTGTCCAGGAGTATCAACTATATTGATTTTGTATTTCTTGTACTTTACACTTAGATTTTTTGCGAAGATAGTGATTCCTCTTTCTTTTTCAAGAGCGTTGGAATCCATAATTCTTTTTTCAACTTGTTGATTTTCTCTAAAGGCACCTGTTTGTTTTAACATATGGTCAACCAGCGTAGTCTTTCCATGATCAACGTGAGCAATTATTGCAATATTTCTAATATGATTTGTAGTATTCACTTATTAATTCTCTTATATTTATTCTTAATAAAATATTATCCAAAAAAAGAAACCCTCAATTATTTGGGGTTTCAGAATAAGATATTTGTTTCAATATCAACTGTGCCTGATATTTAAAATATCTCCATCTTTAACAACGTATTCCTTTCCTTCAAGCCTCCAGGCACCATGCTCTTTACATTTTGCAAATGAACCGTGCTTAATGTAATCTTCATAGTGAACAACTTCAGCTCTTATAAATTTGTCATAAAAGTCAGAATGAATTACTCCCGCTGCTTCCTGCGCAGTCATATTTTTTTTGATTGTCCACGCTCGGCATTCGTCTTCTCCGACTGTGAAGAAAGACTGAAGCCCAAGAAGTTCATATGAAGTTCTCAAAATTCTTGTAAGAGCTGATTCTGTTATTCCAAAATCATTCATAAAAATTTCTGCTTCTTCATCTGATAGTTTAGATAGTTCATATTCAAACTGTGCGAAAAATGGAATAAGATGAAGTTTATATTTTGAAAACTTCTTTAATAAACCTGAAAGTACTTCATCGACTTTATCTTTTGAGTCTTCATCAAAGTTGATACCAATAATTAATGGTTTTAAAGTGAGAAGCTGGTAACCTGAAATAGTTTTTTTCTCATTATTATCAAGATGTACTTCCCGCAACGGAATTTCTTTTTCCATCGCATCCTGAAATTTTTTGAAGATGGGTAGTTCCTTTTGCAATTGATCGCTCTTATTCTTAAGTAATTCTTTATGGATTTTTTCAAGCCTGTTTTCAACTAAAGCCAAGTCAGAAAAAATAAATTCCGTCTCAAGAAACTCAATATCTTTTGCGGGATTTATTTCTCCTGTATGTGTAATTACCTCATTTTCAAACTGTCTAACAATATGCATTAATGCATCAGTATTTTTAACCTTATTCAAAAAATCAGAATTAATTTTCACTTTACCATCTTCGGCAACTTGTAAACCGGGAATATCAACAATCTCAATTGTTGCATTAACTTGTTTTTTAGGATTAAACATTTGTGTTAGCTTATCAAGTCGCTGATCTGGTATTTTTACAACTGCTCTGTTTACTTCACTGGCTTTCTGCGTTTCCTGTGAAGCAGTTCTGGCAAGTGTATTAAATAGTGTTGTTTTTCCAGTATTGTGTAAACCTATTAATCCTATTTGCATAAGTCAACTTTCAATTATATAAAATTTTTGTGTGCAAATATCGTGTTATTCAACTTAAGATAAAAGAATCAAAAAATTTAATGTTGTAATTTTTTTTAATGATAAAAGAAAAAACTAATAAAACACTTAATGAATGCTTAAAGTTTGTAAACGATATTTTAAAATGATACTGCTGATAATCAATTAGAATAAGATGATCTATCTTAATTATCAGCAGTTATTTATTAATAATGATTAGGATTTATTAGTAAACGCTTTAAGCCATGTATAATCAACAGATTTTGGTCTTGTAATAGGCAAACCTAAAGCTCTATTAACTACTGCCTGTGAAGCTAAACCAATAGCACGAGATAATGCAAAAATTACAGTATAATAAGAAAATTCTTTTATTCCATAATGATATAATAATGAACCTGTAATTGCATCTACGTTTGGCCATGGATCTTTAATCTTCTGGATTTTTTGAAGTTGTCCGGGAACAACTTCAAAAATAGTCTTTACTGTTTTAAATACTTCATCATCAGAACAATATTTTTGACCAAAATTGTAAAAAGCATCAAATCGAGGATCGACTATACGAAGAACTGCATGTCCATAACCGGGAACAACTTTGCCAGAATTTAATGTTTCAGCTACATATTCTTCAACTTGTTCTTTAGTTGGCGCTCCACCAAATTTTTTCATAAGTTCAAGTATCCACGATATTGATTCCTGGTTAGCTAAACCGTGCAATGGACCAGCTAATCCATTAAATCCTGCAGAAACTGAATAATAGAGATCTGATAGAGCAGAATTTACAGTGAGTGAGGTAAATGCACTAACATTACCACCTTCATGATCAGCATGACAAACAAGGAATAACCGCATAAAATCATAGAATTCATCTGCATCAACATCAAGTCCCATCATATAAACATAATCCCATGTTAATGACATATCCGGATTTGGTTGAATCAATTCACCTTTATTATACCTAAGTCTGTATATAGCTGCTGCAATTGCAGGAAGTTTAGCAATCAAATTGAAGGCATCTTCAAGTGTGTATTTCCAGTATTCATCTTTTTTTATGCCTTTGTGATATTCTTTTGCAAAAACAGATTCTCTTTGCATAGCTAATACAGCCATACTAAGCATTGTCATCGGATGAGAATCTTTTGGCATACTCTTAAGAATTTCCCAGACATAATAAGGAACAAATTTTCTTATCCTTAACATTAAACTGAATTCAGCAAGTTCATCTTCATTTGGAAGTTCGCCCGTAAGGAGAAGATAAAATATTTCCATAGGAATTTTATCTGTCAATTCATTCAAAGGATACCCTCTCATTATAAGACCTTTATCTTCAGGCACAACAGAAGTATCGCATACCAGTCCTTTAATTCCACGCATACCTCCCACTACCTGAGATATTTTTACTTCTGAAACTACTTTATCACCATACTGCTTAGATAATTCTGCATATTCTTTACGCCATTTCTCAATAGTGGCTTCCATTTTTAAGCAAAAGTTATGTTTAAAACCAAGCTTATCGCACATCGTTTGTTTCATGGGCATTTCCCTCTTAAAATTGGTAAAATAAATTATAGAAACTTTTTAAGTGAAATTAATTTATTTTATTAATGAATGCAAATCCAATCTGTATAAAGATTTTACAAAAATTAATATTTATAGAATAATTAAAATAACTAAGCCACCGTTTATGGTGGCTTAGGTTTATATTTATGATGAATATTTTTTTACTTGATCAATATCATCTTCTTAATTGAAGTAAAGTTTCCGCTTTCCATCCTGTAGAAATAAACTCCACTTGCAAATTGCTTTGCATTGAAGGTTACATCATAATTTCCAGCTTTCTGAATTTCGTTTACAAGCACTCCAACTTTTTCACCTAGTGCATTGTAAATAGAAATATTAACCAATCCATCTTTTGCGATTGAGTACTTAATTGAAGTATTTGGATTAAATGGATTTGGATAATTCTGTTCTAATGCAAATACTTTTGGAGTATTAACATCGACTTCTATTTCAGGTGTATATGAAAAAGTTCCATCATAATCTACTTGACGAAGTCTGTAGGTATATTTTCCTTCAGTAACTTTTTTATCAGAAAATGCGTATAAATGCGTTTCAGTTGTTGTTCCATTACCAGGGATAAAACCAAGTGTTGAATATTTTGCGTCAGTATTTGCTGCTTTTCTTTCAATAAAGAAACCGTGATTATTTTTTTCAGTTGCAGTTACCCAATTAAGAACTACATCATTATAATTTAATGAATAAGTGAATGAAGTTAATTCAACAGGAATTGGAGTAACATCAATTGTAAGCACAATATTTGGTCTTGTTGCTGCAGTGGATGTTGATGTCATTGTACAACCAGTTCCATTATCCATATGATAATGTCGATTTAATGTACCTGTTGTAGTTGAAGAATTAACGGTACTATTTGAAGTGTAAGATGTATTATCAAAACAAATTTCAATTAAAACGTTTGATGTTCCATCCCATTCAAATGGAGTTTGAAGAGTCACATGCTGCCAGCCCGTTCCGGGAACAGCATATGTCCCTGAATAAACATCTGTCAATCCGGTTTCCCAGGCAGTCAATGAAGTAATATTAGTATTCTTCATTTTGATATAGAATCCATTCATTACCTGAGATGCTGCTGATACAACATCAAATCCAATTTTCATTATTCTACCTAATGAACCACCTGCTGCAGTAATTTCGCTTGCAAGGTATAACATCTGCGTACGGGAATCATGGTAATAAGTATAGTAAGGCCAACCAACAGAAGTTGTTCCTGTTCCAATTGTTGCAATTGATATTGCAGTAATCTTGAACTTGTATAATGCAGTCGAATCAATATTGTGATTGGAAGAATTGTCTCTTGCAAAAACACGATAGAAAATAGAGTCACCATAAGTAACCTGAGATGTATCTGAATTAAACAGAGCTGAAAATGTATTATTTCCCTGTGAGTTCAGTTTAAAGTGCTTAATTCCGGTTGTGCTTGAATTTTTATACCATCTGACCCATACAGAATCTACTCCGATATTATCGGTAACAGTTGCACCAACTGTAGCAGGCCAAGCCGTTTTAGGAACATCATTCAATTGAGTATGAACTATGACAGGTTTAGTAGTATCAGGAGCTGCACGGAATTGATAATAATTTGCAGGTGCACCACCTGGAAGTGTTGATACTCTGCCTAATGAATCGATAGTTTTAATATAATATCTATATATTGAAGCTGTTCCATTACCAGGAATATTTCCAGAATAATTATTTCCACTAGTATTAGTCATAACTACACTATCTGTCAAGTTGGTGCTGTTACGTGACCAGAATAATCGAGTTTGACCAGCCATAATACCGCTGCCAAACCCTGTTATAGTAGCATTTACTACATAAGGACCAGTCATATTTTCAGTATCCATCAATGGAGTGTGCGCAATAGAAGGTCCTAACGAAATTTTACAAGTATATACTTGTGCAGGACCATTACGATTATCCATCCAGAAAGGCCATATGACATTATTATGTGCAACAATTCCAATATAATCACCATAATAACCTGTCGCATAACCAGATAAAGGTGCTGGACGTTGTGCGTGATCACTAGCTTTAATATTTGTAAAAGTCAGTCCGCCATTATTTGAAACGGCTATATAAGTATCACAGCTATCTGTAGTGGATACGTCTCTTGTATCATAGAATACAATTGCAATATTACCATTCGACTGATCCACAGTCATCCAAGGGAAAAATTGTTGTTTACCATTATTCAATGGATCATCATTTACTCTAACAGGAGTACTCCAGGTTGCACCTTGGTTTGAAGAATATGCAAAACAAATATCTGCATCACTTCCTGCAGGAGCTAAATTTTTCTGTCCCCATACAAGGTAAATATATCCATTACGTGGACCACCGCTTCTATCTACTGCCATTGAAGGAAAACTGTTAACTCTGATGCTTGTAGAAAGAATATTCCCACGAATACCATTAATATCAATGATATTAGTAGGAGTAGTCCAGTTTACACCACCATTTGTAGATTTTGTAAAACCAAGGAAATCTTCTGTATAAGGAGAAGAACTTATTGGTGCTGCCCAAACACAATATACTTCTCCATTTGGTCCTACCTGAATATTACAACCTTGTTCATAATGTCCAGAAGTTGGAGAGCCTATTTGCTGCTGTGAAGTATAACTTACTCCACCGTTAGTAGAATAAGAAAGAACAATTGGCGGTTGGCTTGGAGTAAAATATGACCATACCACATAAATTCGTCCATAGTATGGACTTGATGGATTAACATCAACTGTGTTGTGGTTTTTATCGAAAGAACCTGTATAAGGTATATTTGTTCTTCCTAACCAGTTAACACCTCCGTTTGTTGATCTATCTGATACCATTGCGTTATCAAAATAGTTGAAATGTACAGTCCCATTATTATCAAAACATAAAGCTGGGTCTGATGATGATGAGATAGAATTCGGTAACAAGTCTGCACCTCCCCAAGTTGTTCCACCGTTGGTTGTATAATAGTATCCCTGCCCAGGATCGCTATTAACACCAACACAAATGTAATTCGGGTTCTGTGTCCAGATTGTTGCTGATATCTCAGTCTGATTTCCAGTAGTAGGTAAAACCCTTATATTGGGATAGATGGTTGCCATCCCTTTTTCTGTCTCAATAGTACGTATTGTGTTTGACACCGGAGCTGTTTTTTCAGGAGCCGGAACAATTGTAATATTGGACGTTCCCAAAGGTTTTACATTCATTCTTTGTTGCGCATTAATTGTGATTACCAATGCTACAAAAAGAAGAAGTAACAAGAGTCTTTTCATTACGTCCTCGTTATTTTATTGAACATTTTTTTTGAATAATTACATTCCGAAAATACCTGTAAAATCCTAATAGACAAATAATTTTTTAATCAACGTTTTATAATCTTATGCAAAATTATCAGAAAAATTAACCGCTTATATATTTATCTTTTTCTGTTAAAAGATTAAATCTATTTTTGTATAGAAAGAATAAATTCAGGAATAAATTGGAACCAGAAAAAATAATTGAAGTATCAGGACTAACTAAAAAATTTAAAGATATACTTGCTGTCAACAATTTGAGTTTAAATGTTCATCGAGGAGATGTATTTGGATTTTTAGGTCCTAATGGTGCAGGAAAAAGTACAACAATAAGAATGCTGCTAACCTTAATTCGCCCAAATGCGGGCAGCATCAAAATATTTGGAAAACCATTAAAAGAAAAACGCAATGAAATACTAAAAAACGTTGGAGCTATTGTAGAAAAACCAGACCTTTATGGTTACCTTTCAGCTTATAAAAATCTGGAACTGCTTGGAAGAATTTCCGGTTGTAATCCTCATAAGAAAACAATCATGGAAATACTTGAACTTGTTGGCTTATCAAACCGATATAAAAGTAAAGTAAAAACGTTTTCGCATGGTATGAAACAAAGGTTAGGAATTGCTCAGGCATTATTGCATGATCCTGAATTAATTATTCTTGATGAACCCACTACAGGACTCGATCCACAGGGAATGAAAGAAATCCGTGAATTGATTGTTTATCTTAGTAAAGAAAAAAAGAAAACAATTTTTCTATCTTCTCATATTTTATCCGAAGTAGAACAAGTTGCAAACAGAATGATTATTATCAACAAAGGTTCGACAGTTGTTGAAGGAAGTGTAGAAGGTTTGCTTAATGCTAAGGAAATTAAAGTTTCATTTGAAGTTAATGATGTAGAAAAAATGATACAAACAATTTCCTCAACTAAATGGAGTAATAAATATTCAAACGAAAACAACAAATTAATTTTTGAGATACAAAAAGATGAGATTCCTTTCTTAAATAAATTAATTGTTGAAAACGGAATTAAAGTTAATTCAATAGTACCAATGCGTTCTCTTGAAGAATATTTTTTAAGTATAACCGGAAAAGGAGAATAAAATGTTCACATTAGTACAAATTGAACTGTATAAAATTTTCCGGAAATGGAGAACTTATATTGGATTTATAGCTATTCTTTTGCTTGTAGGAATAGTGCAGGTTGCAATGTTATTTGAAGGAGAAAAGTACTTAAATTATATGACTCAAAGTTTAAGTCAATCTTTCTACTTTGTAGGGAATTTATTGAATGGTTATCTCATTGCTCATCTTGTACTTGGTGCGCTTGCCATACATATTCCGTTTCTTATAGTCTTGGTTGCCGGTGATTTACTTGCTGGTGAAGCAACAGCCGGAACTTACAGAATGTTAATCACTCGTCCAATTTCAAGAACTAAATTAATTACTGCAAAATTTATTGCATCTTTTATTTACACTTCTTTAATAATTATTTGGCTGGCAATTTTAAGTCTTGGTGTTGGACTTATCATTTTTGGTAAAGGAGAATTGATTGTAATAAAAAGTAGTATAATTGTATTTGCACAGGATGACATTCTTTGGAGATTTATGTTGGCATACGGTTTTGCAATTTTATCAATGATGGTTGTCTCTACTCTTGCATTCTTCTTCTCTTCACTTGTTGAAAATGCAATAGGACCAATCGTAGCATCTATGGCTGTTATTATTGTGTTTATAATTATCTCTGCTTTAAATGTTGAATTGTTAAAAAATATAAGACCATACCTTTTCACAAATTACTTTTTAGATTGGAGAATTTTTTTTGATGACCCGGTTGATTATAACAATCTATTTAAGTCTGTGTCGGTTCTTTCAGCTCATATTGTAGGACTTTTTTTAATAACTCTATTTATTTTCAGACGAAAAGATATTTTAAGTTAGGATTTGTATGCTAAGTAACCCAGTGAAATTATTTTTAGTAATATTGCTATTATCTAGTCCAGTTATATTTTCTCAGAAAAATAATCCTGAAAAAATTCTGGATAGAGTCAAACAAAAATTTTTAACTGTAAAAGATTATGAAGTCAAGGTTAAAATAAAAATTGATGTTGAGTTTCTGAAAATTCCCGAAAACAAAGCAATGATTTACTTTAAACAGCCAGACAAAGTTAAAATTAATTCTGAAGGTTTTGCTTTATTACCGAAAGAAGGAATAAATTTTTCTCCTATTTCTTTACTCAGCGGTAACCGCACAAGTATTTTCGAAAAGGAAGAAGTAATTGATGGAACAAAATTATCTGTATTGAAAATCATTCCACTTGGTGAAACAGATAATATTATCCTTTCCACTTTATGGATTGATGATCAGGAATCAGTAATTCGAAAAGTAGAATCAACAACTAAAACCAATGGCACATTTACTATTGAACTTAATTATAATGAAAATATTACAAAATATCCGCTTCCCTCTTCATTGGTTTTTACATTTGATGTCAGTAGATCAAATATACCTATTACATTAGATGACGACCCCAATTCAAAACAAGATAAACTTAAAAAACATAAACTTACAAAAGGAAGGGTTAAAATATTATACTCTGAGTATAAAGTAAATATTAATGTGCCTGATTCTATTTTTGAAGAGAAAGAAAAAAGTAAAAACAAATGAAGAATAACCACTTAATTCTTTTTTTCCTGTTTGTTATTTTAAATATTTCTCTCCAAGGACAGGAAATAAAAATTGTTGAGAAAACTGTCTGGGAAAAAGTTAGTTGCGGTTTTCAATTTTGTGAAGGACCAGCCTGGGATAGTAATGGTAATCTTTTTGTATCCGATTGCTATGGAAAATATATTGCAAAAATCACAAATAACTCAAAGAACATTTTCTCAACTGCCAGCAATGAACCTTTTACATTAAATCAAACTAACGGTTTAGCTATTGATAAAGAAGGTTATATTTATGCTTGTGATTATGGAATCGGAGCAATCTTAAAAATCTCGCCTGAAGGAAATACCAAAATATTAGCTAATGGTTTTGAAGGCAAAAAATTTAATCGCCCTAATGATATAGTAATTGATTCACATGGTAATATATTCTTCACAGATCCAAAAACTTATAATAAAGATACACTTAATGGAAGAGTATTCAAGATTGAAAAATCAACGAATGAAGTAAAGTTGTTAATTGATGGAATGGCGTTCCCAAATGGTTTAGCATTTTCTCCTGATGAGCAATTTTTATTTGTAAGTGAGTCTGCTCTAAATTCAATTTGTAGATTTACATATGTAAACAATGAATTAAAAAACAAAAAAAATTTTATTACACTACCGAGTGGTGATCCTGATGGTTTGCAATTTGATAAATATGGAAATTTAATCGTTGCTCATTTTGGAGGTTCTGCCATTTATGTAATTTCATCTGAAGGAAAAATAATAAAAAAAATTGAAACCCCGGGTAAAAAACCAAGTAATATTGAATTCGGTGGAAAAAATTTAAATATTTTGTACCTTACTGAAGATGAGACGGGTTGTGTTTACAAAATGAATTATTATGAAAATAAATAAAAAGCTGCCCCTCTCTTGCGATTAGAACAGCTTATAAGATGGAAAATATAAGAATTATTTGATCTCAATTGTTCTTGGTTTTGCTCTTTCGTGTTTTGGAAGAGTAAGAATCAATTGACCATTCTCGTACTTTGCATTAATTTTGGTTTCATCTATGCTATCTGACAAATTGAATTTTCTATAGTAATTGCCTGTCTCATGCTCTTTCAGAATATATTTTCTTTCTTTGTCTTCATCAGTATTTCCTCTGCCCATAATTATCAATGCTTTATCTTCAATTTTAGTCCTGATATTTTCTTTACTGATTCCAGGCATACTTGCTATAAGAATAAAATCATCATCAGATTCATAAATATCAACCAAAGGAGCAAATAGACAATCCTCGCAGAAAGATTCTTCCCAGGATTTACTTTGCTCTGCATTTACATTTATAACTTCATTATTTGACATAACATATCTCCTTTTTTTTATTAGTTAAATCTTTATTAATAAAATTCTAATTCTGAGTTAGCTTACTCAGAATTAAAAATTAATAAATTATTTCTTTTTCTTTTCCTCATCAACTACTTCGTAGGAAGCATCCTGTACGTCCTTCTTTTCATCTTTATTTTCTTGACGAGGAGGTTGTTGATTGTTGAAATCAGCATTATTAAAACCTGCGGCTCCAGGATCAAATCCTTGTGTTCCAGCTCCAGTTCCTTGAGTCTGTGAATACAAAGTTGATGCTATTTCATTCCATACTTTATTCATCGAGTCTATAGCTGATTTAATTGTATCGTAATTATTAGTCTTAATAGCATCTTCAACTTTTGAAATTTCAGCTTCAAGTTTAGGTTTAATATCAGAAGGAATTTTATCTTTTAAATCTTCCATCTGCTTTTTGGTTTGAAAGATTAAACTATCAGCCTGATTTTTAATGTCCACAAGGTCTCTTTTCTTCTTATCCTCAGCAGCGTGTTCCTGTGCATCTTTCTTCATTTTATCAACTTCATCTTTGCTTAAACCGCTTGAAGAAGTAATTCGGATACTTTGTTCTTTACCAGTTGCTTTATCTTTTGCCATAACATGTAAAATACCGTTAGCATCAATATCAAATGTCACTTCAATCTGTGGTACACCACGAGGTGCTGGAGGTATTCCATCAAGATGAAATCTTCCCAAAGTCCTGTTATCAATTGCCATCGGTCTTTCACCCTGTAAAACATTTATTTCAACCGAAGGCTGATTATCACTTGCGGTTGAAAATACTTCACTCTTCTTGGTTGGAATTGTTGTATTCGCTTGAATTAAAGTTGTCATAACTCCACCAAGAGTTTCAATTCCAAGAGAAAGAGGTGTAACATCAAGTAACAAGACATCTTTTACTTCACCAGTTAGAACAGCACCTTGTATTGCTGCGCCAACGGCGACAACTTCATCAGGATTAACTCCTTTGTGCGGTTCTTTATTAAATAAATTTTTTACAAGTTCTTGAACTTTTGGAATACGAGTTGACCCACCAACAAGAATTACTTCATCAATCTGTGATGGTGTGACACCTGCATCTTTCATAGCTTTTTCACAAGGTATTCTTGTCCTTTCAACCAAGTCATCAACTAATTGCTCAAACTTTGAACGAGAAATATTAATGTTCATATGTTTAGGACCATCCTGTGTCGCAGTAATAAATGGTAGATTTACATCAGTCTGCGAAGATGATGATAATTCAATCTTTGCTTTTTCTGCGGCTTCTTTTAATCTTTGTAAAGCCATCGGATCTTTTCTCAGATCAATGCTCTCCTGTTTATAAAATTCATCTGCAAGATAATCAATCAATCTTTGATCGAAATCGTCTCCACCAAGATGTGTGTCACCATTAGTAGATTTTACTTCGAAAACACCTTCACCTATTTGTAAAATTGAAATATCAAATGTACCTCCACCTAGATCGTAAACAGCAACTAATTGTTCTTTATGCTTTTTATCTAAGCCATAAGCTAAAGCTGCGGCTGTGGGTTCATTGATTATTCTTCTTACTTGTAAACCTGCTATTTCACCAGCATCCTTTGTAGCCTGACGTTGAGCATCATTAAAATATGCAGGAACAGTAATAACAGCTTCAGATATTTCTTGTCCAAGATAATCTTCAGCTGTCTTTTTCATTTTCTGAAGTATCATCGCACTAATTTCCGGAGGTGAATATTGTCTTTCGGAAGTATTGACTCTTGCTGAATTATTATCTCCACCAACTACTTCATATGGAACTTTTTTCATTTCCTCCTGGACTTCATTTATATATCTGCCCATGAATCTTTTTATAGAAAAAATTGTATTCTTAGGATTTGTAATAGCTTGTCTTTTAGCTGGTTGACCAACTAACCTTTCACCTGATTTACTGAAAGCAACTACCGAAGGCGTGGTTCTTCCACCTTCTGAGTTTGGAATGACAACTGGTTCGTTGCCTTCCATTACAGCTACACAGGAATTTGTAGTTCCTAAATCAATTCCAATAATTTTTCCCATCTTATTTTTTTCCTTTCAAATATGAATAAAATGATGCCGGGCGTTCCCGGCACCTGAATATAATTTTAGTTATTTAATATCAATTACTTTTTCTGTCACAGGTTTTTGTGCAAGTTTGTCGATAGAAATATTCAAAATTCCATCTTCGAATTTTGCATCTATTTTCTCAACATCTACATCTTCAGGAAGTGTGAAGCTGCGGGTAAAAGAACCAAAAATTCTTTCTGCGCGATAATAGTTTTTGTCTTTTTTCTCTTCAACTTTTTTCTTCTCACCACTGATTGTAAGAATGTTGTCCTGAACAGAAATTTTAAGATCCTTTTTTGTAACTCCGGGAATTTCAGCTTCTACATAAACTTTTTTTTCATCTTCAGAGATATCAATTCTTGGATGAAAATTATCCACGAAACCAAAATCTCGGGTTGGGAAATCATCAAAGAATCTTCTTATATTGCTTCTAAATAATTCTAAATCTTTTAACGGTTCAAATTTAATAAGTGTCATTTTATTTCTCCTTCTATTGTGATTAATTATTTGACTTTACTAATTCAACCATTATGCCAATTTTAGAATTGCGAAAATGAATTATTTTTAATGTTATTTATTCATTTAATAAAATCACTATATGTCAGTATGACAGAATAAAAGAAGATTTGTCAAGACTGTGTGAAATTATTTCATAAAATGTGACAAGGATATTATATGGAAAAAAAGAGCTTTGAACTTGAAAAATTTGATTCACATCTCGAAACAGATTTTATTGGAAGAAATTTTATTTATTTATTAGAAGTTGATTCAACAAATTCTTATCTGAAAAATGAAGCTGAATCTATCAAAACTGAAGGAACAGTTGTCCTTGCCGAAAAACAATCCGAAGGAAGAGGCAGATTTGATAGAACATGGTATAGTGCCAAAGCTCTTAATTTAACTTTTTCAATTTTATTGAGCGGAAAATCATTAAAAAAATATTTGAACTTGATAAACCTTGGAACTGCTTTGGCAATATCTAATTCTATTGAAAATTTATATCAGTTAAAGACAGAATTAAAATGGCCTAATGATATTTTAATAAATGGTAAAAAAGTATGCGGAATTTTGCTTGAATCTTCGTTTGAAGGTGATAAAATGAAAAATTTAATAGTGGGGATTGGACTTAATGTAAATCAAGTTAATTTCGTAGGAAACTTTAATATTCCCCCAACTTCTATTTCATTAGAGACTGATCAACTTATCGAAAGGGAAAAGCTTTTAGCTGATATATTGCTTAATCTTGAAGAAATTTATATGAATATAAAAGACAAATCAAATTATATTTTGAAGGAATGGAGATTAAAATGTAAGATGATTGGTGAAAAAATTACTGTTAATCAATTGGATAAAACTAAATATGGAATATTTGATGATATCGATGAACAAGGTTTTCTTATTTTAAAAACTGAAAAGAGAAATGAAGAAATTAGCTTTGGAGATGTGACACTAATTCAGTAATAAAATGTTTTTAGCAGTCGATATCGGTAATACAAGTATAAAAATAGGAAAATTTTTAAATTCTATTTTGAGTGAATTTTACAGTTTCCCTGATGTGGTTGAAACAATTAATTTTCTTAAAAACAACAGCTTCAATGAAATTGCAATAGCTTCCGTTGTAAACAAAAAACTTGAAACGATAAATAATTTTCTAATAAATAGAAATATCTCACCTTACATAATCTCTATAAATTCAAAATATAAATTCCAAATAAAATATGACACTCCTGACTCGCTTGGAATTGATAGATTATGTGGTTTGGAAGGAGCGTTAAAACTTTCTTTAAATAAAAATTTTGATTTCCTGATTACTATTGATTGTGGAACTGCTACGACAATCAATGTAATAGATGATAAAACATTCATCGGTGGATTAATTTCACCCGGATTAAAAACTATGACTTCTTCACTTCATAATAATACTGCACAATTACCTGAAATAAATTTAGATTCATATAATAAAATTATTGGAACATCTACAATGACTGCTATTGCAAGTGGAGTAATAAACTCAACTTTAGGAATGATAGAAAAAGTTTTAAAAGAATTGAATGGTGATATTTTGCTCTATTTAACAGGTGGAAATGCTAAAATCATTACAAAACTTCTTAAAGTAAATTTTGAATATATTCCCGAGTTAACCTTAATTGGTATTAATAGCGTATATCAGAATTCTAAAATGGAATTTTAATTAGTTCATTATCAATTAATCTTGTAGTACCAATCTTACAAGCAATTAAAATGAAATACTGCTTCCCTACCTCTAATTCAGAAGAAAGTAAAAACGAATTTGCATCTACAATTTCAACATAATCAAGTGAAGCAGACTTAATTAAAAAAATCATTTCTTTCATTTTCGTTTTAATAATTGAAGTATCTTTTTCACCCGCGGAAATCAGTTCAACTGCAAAAAGTAATGATTTTCTTAAAACCAACGCCTCAATTCTTTCTTCCTGAGATAAATAAATATTCCGTGAACTCATTGCAAGCCCATCCGGTTCTCTTATTATTGGACAAACATTAATCTCTATATCATATTTCAAATCTTTAACCATCTGTTTGATAACAGCGGCTTGCTGAGCATCTTTTTGACCAAAATAAGCAGCATCAGGTACTACACAGTTAAAAAGAATTGAAACAATAGTTGTTACACCATTAAAATGCCCGGGACGAAATTCTCCTTCCAGAATATTAGAAATTTTTCTAACCTGAACAGTCGTTTGAAAATCATCTGGATAAACATCATCAACCTTGGGATAAAATAAAATATCGCATCCGGCATCAATTAACATTTTCTTATCGCGTTCTAAATTCCTTGGATACTTTGAAAAATCTTCTGAAGGACCAAACTGTGAGGGATTTACAAAAATTGAAACAACACTTATATCATTTTCAGACTTACTTTTTTCAATTAAAGAAATATGTCCCTTGTGCAAATAACCCATTGTCGGCACAAAGCCAACTCTTTTCCCTGCTTTTTTTGATTCACGAGAAAAGTGGTGCATTTCTTCTATTTGAGTGATAATTTTTATTTTAACTCCTTACTTAGTAAAATCAATTATTTTAGCTAACAATGTTTTCAGATCGCGACGATGAACTACTTTATCAATAAATCCATGTTCTAAAAGAAATTCAGAAGTTTGAAAACCTTTTGGTAAATCTTTTCCAATAGTTTGTTTTATCACTCTAGGACCTGCAAAGCCAATCAAAGCATCAGGTTCAGCTAAATTGATATCACCCAACATTGCAAAACTGGCAGTAGTCCCACCAGTGGTCGGGTCAGTTAAAATAGAAATATAAGGAACATTAATTTCAGCAAGTTTTGTTAAGCGTGAGCTGGTTTTTGCCATTTGCATTAAAGATAAAACACTTTCCATCATACGAGCACCACCGCTTGCAGAAATAATGATCAAGGGTATTTTATTCTTATATGCTCTATCAATTAATCTTGAAATTTTCTCACCGACTACTGAACCCATACTGCCGCCAATAAATTTAAAATCCATACAGGCAAAGGCAACTTCGTGTCCTTCAATCTTACCAATTCCTGTTCTTACTGCGTCATATAATTTAGTTTTTTTTATGCTTTCCTCAATCCGATATGAATATTTTTTAGTATCTTCAAATTGTAGTGGATCTGCTGATTGCATTTTTTTATTTATCTCTTTAAATGAGTTTTCATCAAGTAGAATTTTGATATATTCTTCACTTCCAATTTTAAAGTGATAAGTGCATTTGATACAAGTCCAGTAATTATTTTCTAACTGCTTCTTATGAATTATTTCACCACAGGAAGGACATTTTTCCCACATTCCATCAGGAAGATCTTTTTTCAAAGTCTCAGGTAAAATATTTTCTTTTTTACGTTTAAACCAGCTCATTACAAAAACTATGTCTATTTAAGCTTACTTACTAATATCAGCTGTAATTGTAAGAATTTTCTGAAATTCTTCAGGATCATTGGATATAACAGTTATTATTCTACTAGTTTTTCCGCTTCGGTTTGCAGTATCATATTCAACTTTTATTGTACCATCACCACCAGAAGGAATAACTTTTTCACTTAAATTTACAGCAGTACATCCACAAGAAGTTTTTATATCTTTAATAATTAGATCTGCATTTCCGGAATTTTTGAATCTAAATGTATATTCCAGAATCTGCCCTTCTTTTACTGTGCCAAAATCATGCTGAGTCTCAGGAAAAACAAGTTTTGGTTTTGGAGTTTCATCAGGTTTAACTACTTCTATCACATCACCGGTTATCAATAATTGTAAAGCAGAATTATTTACATCATTTGAATACACTGTAATATATTTCGCCTGTTTTCCTATTCTACCGACTGTAGAAAACTCAGCATTAATTGTGGTTGATTCGCCGGGAGCTAATTCTTTTTTTTCGGGTTCTGCTGCTGTACATCCACAAGATGTTACAACATTTCGAATCTTCAATAAATCATCACCATTATTAACCACTACAAATCGATATTTGATAATTGCGCCCTGGTCAACACTACCAAAATCATATTTATCATTGGGTGTATAAATTTTGGGACCGGAAAGTTGTGCAAAAGAAATAGAAAACAGTATAATTATAGTTATCACTAATTTATTGAACATCATAATCTCCTTGTTATAAATTGTTTGACATAATTCGGTTCAAGGTAATCAAAATCGAAAGTTGCTTTATTCTCACCAAATAAATGGCTCCATTTTGCAATAAAAAAAGCTTCGGGTAAAAATTCTGAAAAACTTCTAACATTAGAAAACTCTTGAGAATTACTAAATATTTTTTTCTCTCCGGCTAAAACTTGTAACATTGAAGCAGAGATAATCCTTAATTCTTCTGCAAAATTAAAAAGATTTTTCTTATTGATAAAAGAGGAAAAATATATTTCATCCCTATTAACTTTTGATACAAATACAAATTCTTCGTTTTCAACTGTATGATTTAGCAATTGCAAAGCAGCAGCTTCGAATGTAGGCACCGGAACAATTCTAAGATTGGCACCAAGAGCTAGTCCTTTGCTTGCAGCTAAACCAATTCTTAATCCAGTAAAAGAACCAGGACCAATTGAAACAGCTATCCACTTAAAATCAGTTAGTTTTACATTGGCAATTTTTAGTGTTTCATCAATTAATGAATATAAATTTTTGGAATGACTATATTTATCAACCGAATACTTGTAGTGAAAATTCATATCATTAAAATAAACACAAATACCACAGAGCCGGTCTGATGTTTCAATTGCAAGTATAGGTTTATCATTCATATTTCAATAAGGATATTTTTCTTTGTAAATCATTAATAAATTGAAACTTCAATTCATATCTTTTATGAGGAAGGACTTCTGGAAACATATCAGCCCATTCAACAAATAATATTGCGTCATCATCCTTAATATATTCATAAAATCCTAAATCAATCAATTCAGTTGAATTCTTCACCCGGTAAAAATCAAAATGATAAATTCTTTTATTCAAAGAGTATTCATTAACAATTGCAAAACTTGGACTGCTAGCAATTTGTATTCCGATACTTTCACAAAATTTCTTAACAAAAAAAGTTTTACCTGAACCTAAGTTACCAATGAGTGCGATAAAATCGCTAGGAATAAATTTTTCGGATAATTCTTTCGCAATATTTTGCGTCTCTTCTTCAGAAGAAGACAAGAATTCTTTAATTAAAATAGGTGAAGCCATTGTTATTTTGGTTCCATTTTAATTACTGGGAGAATCATTTCTTCCATCGATATTCCACCATGTTGAAATGTGTCTTTGTAATAGCTTAAATACTTATGATAATCAGTCGGATATACAAAATAAAAATCTTCCTTAGCAATTATGTAGCTCGTTGTTATTCCTCTTCTAGGTAATTTATATTCAAGCGGGTCTTTTATATAAATTGCATGTTTTTCATCTACTTTCAGATTTCTGCCGAATTTAAATCTTAAATTTGTCGAAGTTTCTTTATCTCCTAAAACTTTTGCTCCTCTTAAAGCTCTGATACTTCCATGGTCAGTAGTAATAATTATTTTCGAGTTTTTAATTTTCGAAATACTTTTGAAAGTTGATAACAAAGAACTATGCTGAAACCAGCTATTTGTAAGAGAGCGATAAGCTGCTTCATCGGGAGCAATTTCTTTTAATAAATCGGAATCCGATCTGCCATGAGCGATCATATCTAAAAAATTTACGACAACTGCAGTAAGATGTGTGTTTTGATATGATAAAATATTTTGTTCAAAATTTCTTCCAACCTCTGGGTCAATAATTTTAATGTATTTCAAATCGTTGCGGAGTTTTATTCTTCTTCTATCCAATAATAGCTGGAGTAAATCTTTCTCATATTTATTCATGCTTTTTTCGTCATCATCATTTGTAGATTGCCAGAGATCAGGATAATATCTTTCAATCTCTGACGGATACAGACCGGCAAATAATGAATTTCTTGCATATGCAGTAGCTGTTGGAAGTATAGAATAATAAAACTCTTTATCAATTTTGAAAAAGTCTAACAAAAGTTTTTCCATAACCAACCATTGATCGTAACGAAGACAATCAATAACAAAAAGAAAAACTGTTTGTTCTCCGTTCTTTAATTCAGGAAGAACATATTCAGGAATAATGTCGAGAGTAAGTTTAGGAGCGTTTTCTTTACTTGTTGTAATCCATTTTTTATAGTTTCGTTCTATGTACTTACAAAATTCCTTATTGCATTCTTTTTTCTGTTCGTTAAATGTTTGAAGCATACCTGAATCAGAAATTGAAGAAAGTTCTAAATCCCAATTGACAAGCTTAAGATAAATTTCAGTCCAATCATTAAAATCCAAATCCTGTGAGAGAAGAAAAGAAATTTGTTGAAAATCCTGCAAATAATCCTTAGTTGCAAATTCATTAGATATTTTTTTCCCTTCAAGAAGTTTTTTACATACAAGAAAAACCTGGCTGGGATTTACAGGTTTAGTCAGATAATCGGTTATCTTGCTTCCAATTGCTTCATTCATCAATGATTCTTCTTCATTTTTAGTTATCATAACAACCGGAATATTTGAATCGATTTCTTTTAGTTTTCCAAGAACCTCAAGTCCACCCATTCCGGGCATCATTTCGTCAAGAAAAACAAGATTAACATCTTTTTCCTTGAACAAATCTATTGCATCCTCGCCATTTGTGGCAGTTATTACCTCATATCCTTTTTCAGAAAGAAAAATTATATGTGGTTTTAAAAGTTCAATTTCGTCATCAACCCAAAGAATTTTATTCAGCATCAGTAAACCTGTTGTTTATACTTTTTAATATCAATTTCTAATTCAAAGTTAAATATAAAAAGCTATCTGAAAAGTGAAAATAAATGGTACTTAACAGAAATCGGTTGTATAAAAATTTTATTGATCACAACAATTGTGGTTTAATTTTATCTCAGTTTTTTTCACTGAGTCTTTATCAAGAAGTTTATAATTGATCTTGGGGCTTAGATAATTTATACCAAGATTCAGACCTCTTATAATAAAAATAACAGCAAGAATTATAGATAAAACAGGAATCAATTTTCTTATTTTAATTGTTCTTGTGAAGTTAATAAATGAAGCAAATAAAGAAGCAGCAAGCATTATTGGTATTGTCCCAACTCCAAACATTGCCATAAATAAAATTCCATCAACAATGCTACCGGTTGATATAGAACCGGCGATTGCAATATAAACAAAACCACAAGGTAGAAATCCATTTAATATCCCTATGGCTAACATTGCAGTTAAAGTATCTTTCTTAAAGAAGATTGAAAATTTTTCTTTCAATCTTTCAACAAAAAAAACTACAGCTTTGTTACTAGAAATTTTTTGTCTGAATTTTTGTGGGGTTAAAACATAAATAATAATTATTGCACCAAATGTAATAGAAGTAATTTGTTGTAAGCCGAATAAGTGAAGTCTGCTTCCTAATAACCCAAATATTAATCCCAGAAAAGAATAAGTTAAAACTCTACCTGAATTATAAAAAATCCTGCTGATAATTAATTTAATTTTGGATTTATTTTTTCCGGGTAAAGCAAGTAAAATAGGTCCACACATGCCAATGCAATGCAAACTACCAAATAGACCTAAAAGAAAACCACTTATAATACTAATTTCATTATTCAATAAATAATTCTCTGCTTTCTAAAAATTCTTTATCACGATATTTCCAATTGAAGATAATTTTCCATAAACCGGGTTTAATGCCTGAAGTGTTAATTCTTTGAAAGCCGAGTGAATCCAATTTTAGATCTACTAAAAAATCATTTTGAGAATCAGAAGGACGATAAAAATGTATAATACCTTTAATTAAATTCATTTTAAAATTCATTGGGAATTTAATAATTACTTCCCTATGATTATAATTTACATCAATGTTTTGTTCTAATATTGAACTATTATTTTGTTTATCAATCTCTTCCTGGTATTTAATTTCTTTTTCATAATAATTTTTTGTAACAAGATCGACTTTTTCATTAAATGCGAAGACGATTACAACTATGTTTATTACAAAAAATAGAATTATCGAAATTAAAATTCCTTTTCCCCAATTCATTTTCGATTTTTTAATTTCATTATTCATTTTGTTTATAATTTGTTAAAAATGATGTTTTTATTGTTTTTACTTCACTTCCACTTGAATATACACCAATCTCAATTTTTTCATTAAGCTTTTTAATATTTTTCTTTTCAATTATTAATAAAAATTTTTCATCAATAACCTGTTGTGGTTTTAGTGTTAAATTATTGCCAAGAATTTTAATTTCAGCAGGAATATTTTTTACTTTTAACTCTAATTTTATTTCATCAAATGATTTATTTACTACATTCAAATTATAAAGATTGCTAATTTTATTATCAGGTTGGTCCTGGTAAAGCATTCCCGGGGTTCTTAAAATATTGATCGAAATGTTTGTTCTATTAGCTAAGAGAATTCCCAATATTGACAGTAATATTATAAGCACAACAGAATAACTAATAATACGAGGAGTTATTTTAAATTTTATTTTATCTTTTATTCCTTTAATTGAATCGTAACGAATTAATCCTTTTGGTTTATTTACTTTAGTCATTATTTCGTTACAAGCATCAATACAGGCAGTGCAATTGACACATTCAAGTTGAATTCCATCGCGAATATCAATTCCAGTAGGACAAACATCAACACAATGAAAGCAATCAATGCAGTCACCTTTTAAATCATCTTCATTTTTTCTTTTTACACCACGAGGTTCACCTCTTACAAAATCATAGGCCACCACAAGTGAATTTTGATCCAGCAGAACACCTTGTAACCTGCCATAGGGACAAACAATAACGCAAGCCTGTTCTCTGAACCTTGAAAAAATAAAGTAAAAAAGAGAAGAGAAAAAAATTACACCTATAAACCCGCTTAAGTGTGCTGAAGGAGGTTGTGAAATAATTCTGATTGCCTTATCAAAACCAATTATGTAAGACATCATTAGGTTACCAATAAGGAATGACAATGCAAAAAAAATAAAATGTTTGAGTGATTTTTTAAATAATTTAATAGCGCTAATTGGAGCTTCATGAAGCTTTTTTTGTTCTTTGAAATCGCCTTCAATAAAATATTCAATTTTTCTGAAAACCATTTCCATAAAAACTGTTTGGGGACAAATCCATCCACAAAACAATCTACCATAAATAGCAGTGAAGAGAATGATGAAAACGATCAATGCTATAAATGCAATTAAGAACATATAAAAATCGTGTGGACCAAATCCAATCCCGAAAAGAATAAATTTCCTATCCAGCACATTAAAAAGTATAAAGGGATGGCCATTAACCTTAATTAATGGAGTAAGAAAGAGAATCATTAAAAGAATTATGCTTACTGCGGTTCTTGCTTTATAAAACTGCCCTTTCGGTTTCTTTGGATAAACCCAGATTCTTTTCCCCTGCTTACTAACAGTTGATATTTTATCTCTGAAGGAATTATTTTCAATATCCATATCACATACAAATTAATTGAATTAGTTTTTATTGGTTAAATCTAATTCTTCTTGCCATAAATCACCTTGAGGTGCTTTAGCGTTAGGAGGATTAGTTCCTCTTAAAGAAATGATGTAACTACCAACTTCCAGAATTGATTGAGGATTTAATTGGCTTTTCCAGCTTATCATTCCCTTTTCGGGTACGCCATTTTTAATTACTTGATAAATATTTTTTATTCCTCCTCCATGAATCCAGTAATTATCTGTGAGATTAGGACCAACAAGCCCTTCGCCTTTTTGTCCGTGACAGGCTGCACAGTTTTTTGTAAAAATTTCTTTACCACTAAATATAGCAGAAGCATCATTTAAAACTGTCAATTTATTTTCATCAACAATTGAACCACCACCGAGAATTTGAGCCTTTTCAAGTTCAGCCAGGCGAATCTCTTCTTTTAATTCATCAGCTGATAATAAACCATAATTGAAAACATGATAATTCAGCATATAGACTACACTGAAAGCAATAGTAACATAAAACAACCATTTCCACCATGGTGGCAAGCTATTATCAAGTTCCTTAATACCATCATAATTATGATCAAGTAAAATATCTTCTTCTTTTTCAATTGGTGTCGATTTGGTCAATAGTTTGCTAATTTTGGTAAATAAAGATACTTCATCTTTTCTTGTAACTTTTACAACTGCATTATGATATTGAACAAAAATAATTAAAGTAAGAATTATCAATGTAAAGAAAATAAAAAAAGATAATTCAATAAAATCATTCGATTCACCATTTTGCGTCTGTGCAAAAGTTGTGAAGGGTAACAAGATAAAACAAATTAAATATTGAAATGCGTATTTGAAACTTTTATTCATTTTTGATTCCTTCATTAATATCGTTTTCATTAATTGTTTCTAAAGGAAGATTTCCCATTTTATGTAGAAATTTTTTGTCAAGTCTAAAAATATAAATCAAGCAAATAGCAAAAAGAAAAATAAAAATAATCATTGCTATTAAAGGATAAATTTCAATTCCATCGATAGAGGATAAAACATTGCTAATCATATTCTGAACTTTTTATTTAACTTTTTTTTCAACTTTAATATCAGTTCCTAGTCTTTGCAAATAAGCTATTAACGCTATTATTTCTTTATCAGAATCAACAGCTATTCCTGATTTTTGCAAATCTAACGCAATTTCCTCTGACTGTTTCTTAAGTTCATTGTGTGCTTTATTTTCAAATCCTTTTGGATAAGGCACACCTAAACTTCTTAGTACTGATATTTTTTTAACTAAAGAACTTACATCCAAAACATTTTCACCAAGCCATGGATATGCGGGCATAATTGATCCCGGAGACATCAAAGTCGGTTCCATCAAATGGTGATAGTGCCAAAGATTTGGATATTTTTTTCCTTCTCTCATCAAGTCAGGTCCAGTTCTTTTTGAGCCCCATAAAAATGGATGATCATACACATATTCACCAGCTTTTGAATATTCACCATAACGTTCAACTTCACTTCTGAATGGTCGAATAAGTTGTGAGTGACAGGAATTGCAACCTTCTCTTATGTACAAATCTCTTCCCTCAAGTTCAAGAGGAGTATAAGGCTTGACTGAAGAAATTGTAGGGATATTTGATTTTACAACAAATGTCGGAATCATTTCAACTAATCCACCAATCAGAATTGCTACTGTTGCTAACAATGTAAATTTAATCGGACGGCTCTCAAGCCAATGATGTCCCATTCCCTTTTTATATGCAATAGGAGACTTGTCCATTGCCGGAGCTTCAACCAATTCTTCATTTACAAAACTTCCCTGTCTGGCAGTCTTAATTAAATTATAAACCATAATTATTATACCTGTAAAATACAGTAATCCACCAAATGATCGTATTACGTACATCGGTATTATTTGTAAAACGGTATCTAAAAAAATAGGATATTGTAAAAGTCCTTGCGGAGTGAATTGCTTCCACATAAGAGTTTGCACTGCTGCAGCCCAGTACATAGAGGCAGCATAGAAAACAATACCAAGAAAACCAATCCAAAAATGAAAGTTAGCAAGTTTTTTAGAATACAAATTTGTATTCCATAATTTCGGAACTATCCAGTAAAGTATTCCAAAAGTTAAAAATCCATTCCAGCCAAGTGCACCAATATGAACATGAGCAATAATCCAATCTGTAAAATGTGCAAGGGCATTCACATTTTTTAAGGATAACATTGGACCTTCAAATGTCGACATTCCATAAGCTGTTACTGCTACTACCATAAATTTGAGTACTGCATCTTCTCGAACTTTATCCCATGCTCCACGTAAAGTGAGTAGACCATTAATCATTCCTCCCCAGGAAGGAGCTATAAGCATAAGAGAAAATACAGTTCCAAGAGATTGAGCCCAATCAGGTAAAGCACTGTAAAGCAAATGATGAGGACCAGCCCAGATATAAAGAAAGATTAATGACCAGAAATGTATAATAGAAAGCCGGTATGAATAAACCGGTCTGTTTGCCGCCTTTGGCAGAAAGTAATACATTAAACCTAAATAAGGAGTTGTTAAGAAAAAAGCAACTGCATTATGTCCATACCACCATTGCACGAGAGCATCCTGAACACCAGCATAGATTGGATAACTTTTCAGAAAAGATACTGGCACTTCAAAAGAATTTACAATATGCAAAACTGCGACTGTAACAATTGTAGCAAGATAAAACCAAATTGCTACATACAAATGTTTTTCTCTTCTTTTTAGAATTGTTCCGATAACATTCCAGGAGAATACAACCCAAACAACAGCAATTAAAATGTCAATTGGCCATTCAAGTTCTGCATATTCTTTGCTTGTTGTTATCCCTGATGGCAAAGTTAAAACAGCTAAAAGAATTATCAACTGCCAACCCCAGAAATGAATCTTACTAAGCAGGTTGCTATAAATTCTTGCTTTGCATAATCTTTGCAAGGAATAATAAATCCCCATAAAAATTCCATTTCCTACAAAAGCAAAGATAACCGCATTAGTGTGAAGTGGACGAAGCCGACTGAAAGTAGTATAAGGAATTCCAAGATTTAAAACAGGAATGTACAATTGAGTTGCGATAAACACACCTACAAGCATCCCAACAATACCCCATACAGCTGTAGCCAGTGTGAATGCCTTAACAATCTTATTGTCGTAACTAAATTTTTCCAATTGCATTAATTACTCCTCTTTTTTTATTTATGTATCTTCTGAATATTTTTCATCTTTTTTTTCATCTTCAAACAAAATTCGTATAGATGGTGTATATTGATCATCATACTGACCTGATTTAACAGCCCAGATGAAAAAAAACAGAAATCCAGCTGCTACAATTAAACTAAAACCGATAAGTATAATGATAACACTCATTTATAAATTATATTTCTTTGCAAATAAATTAGTTGTTAATGTTGTAAAAACAACAACAGAAATTGAACTAAGAGGCATAAGGATTGCAGCTATAACCGGTGATAATTGAGCCTGCACAGCGAAAGATAACCCAAGTATATTATATAAAAATGATAAAAAGAAACTCGTTCTAATAATAATTATACTTGTATGTGATAATTTAATAAACTTATTTAAATTTTTAAAAGAAGAACTTTCAAGAATCGCATCACAAGCGGGAGAAAAATACGAAGCTCTTTCTGAAATGGTAATGCCAACATTGCTTTGTTTCAGAGCACCGGCATCATTCAATCCATCACCTATCATTAAAACATTCTTATTTTCAGACTGTTTTTGTTTAATAAAATGTAATTTATCATAAGGAGAAAAATTAAAATGAAGGTACTCCTTTTTACGAAAGTATTTGAGTAAATTTTCTTTTTCTCCATCATTGTCCCCTGTTACGAGATGAGTTTCATATTTCCCATTAAGTGCTGTAATTACTTCCTCTAAATTTTCTCTATATGAATTATGAAAAATAAATAATCCTTTTATAATTCCATCTATTGATATGAAAACATTTGTCTTATTAATATTTAAGTTACTAACTAATAAAAAATCTTCTTTAGGCATCGAGTCATTAAAAACAAAATCTTTAGTACCAATTCTGACTCTTTTATCATTAAATTTTCCTTCAATCCCTTCACCCAAGATTTCTATATATATATCAGGAATAAGAATTTCTTTTTCTACAGTAATTTTTTCAAATACTTTTTTACTTAAAGGATGTGTAGAATTATTTGCAAGTGATTTGATCAGTAGTTTTTCATTCTCTGCAAGGGGTATTCCTGAATATTCAATATCTGTTTCTGTCTGGTTTGTAATTGTACCGGTCTTGTCAAAAACAATTAAATTAACTTTATGAAGATTTTCAACAACCGAAACATTCTTTAGATAAAATTTATTTTTCCCGAATATTCGCATAGTATTGCCAAATGTGAATGGAAGTGAAAGTGCAAGAGCACAGGGACAGGCAATTATGAGAACGGAGATGAAAACAAAAACAGCAGTTGAAACGTCTTTTGTAAACCAAATAGCAAATGCAATAAAAGCTATAAGCAGAATACTAATAGTAAAATATTTACTAGCAAAATTAATAATGGAGTAAAGGTTGCTTTTTTCAGATTTTGAAAATATTTCATTGTTCCATAATTGTGTAAGATAACTTTGGGAAACATCTTTTATTACTTCAAGTTCAATTATTCCCCCAACTTGTTTTCCTCCAGCATATATTATTTCACCTTTATTTTTCTTTCGCGGAGTTGATTCTCCAGTTACAAAACTATAATCAATAAAAGCATTTCCTTTGTATAGCATTGCATCAGCAGGAATAATTTCATCATTTCTGATAATAATTTTATCTCCCTTTTTTAATTCTGATAATGGAATTACTTTCTTTTCACCTTTAGAAATTGTTTCAACCGATATCGGGAAATATGATTTATAGTTTCTTTCAAAATTTAATGTTTCGTATGTTTTGTTTTGAAAAATCTTTCCAATCAGAAGAAAGAAAACCAGTCCTGCTAAAGAATCAAGATAACCGGGACCTCTTCTTGAAAATATTTCATAAAAACTGTGAATAAAGAGAACTAAAATTCCAAGAGCCAGAGGAACATCAATATTAATGATTTTTTTTCTTAATCCTTTATATGCAGAAATGAAATACTCGGAACCACAATAGAAGAAAACAGGAAGAGATAAAACAATTTTTAGAAGATTAAATGTCTGCTGTAAATCTTTGCTGTAAGCATCCAGTGAAAAATATTCGGGAAAACTAAACATCATAATGTTTCCAAAGGCAAATCCAGCAATCCCAACTTTATAATAAAGTTGTTTGTTCTTAACCCGACTTTCTTTTTTCTCAAGAGAATCCAAATTAATTTGTGGTTCATAACCAATCGAAGCCAGCAGTTCCACTATTTTTCTTAAGGAGGTTTGGTTTTTTAGATAACCCAAAAATAATTTTTTGTTTAGAAAATCAACTTTTGAATGAACGACTGATTTATCTAATTTGTATAAATTCTCAAGTAACCAAATACAGGAACTACAATGCATTTGTGGAATGTAAAACGTAATTCTGATAAAATCATTATCCTCAAAATCGATTAGTTTTTTCTGGAGCGATTCATCATCAAGATATTCATATTTATTCTTGCTGAAGACAGTTTGACTTTTTATTCCCGGATTTTGTTCTATTGAATAGTAATTGCAAAGATTATTTTCGTTTAAGATTTCATAAACAAGCTTACATCCTTCGCAACAAAAATATTTTTCATTAATGGTAATCGAATTGCTTGGACAATAATCACCGCAGTGAAAACATTTTATTGATGTATCCGATGTAACAGGCATTTTGAAGAATTCGAGTTTATATAAAACTTTAAGTAATTTTTTCTGTTTAAAAATCGAACTCTTCGTTCAATTTTCAAAATAAATTCGGGTCTCGAATAATCTTAAGGTAAAAAAGAGTTATTCGCTCCTATTATTAAACGATTTTTTGACCTGATTAATTCCTCATTTAACTCATTTTTTTTATTTGGGCGATTAATTAATTCCTGTATTGTATTTAAGATTAAATCTTTTTGAATTGAAAATGTGTACCAGCCAAGTACCTCTGCAATATTAATTCTTAATTGATTTTCTTGTTTATCATCAACAAGAAGTTTTAATAAAAATGGAATTGCCTCGTTAAATTTATAATTCCTGAAAGTTCTTATATCATTTAATTTGCTTTTTAACTTTGAAGTATCACTATCAATATTTTGCATTAGTTCATCATATAACCATTTCCTGTTTCTATCTGCAGAACTATTGTAATAATTTAGTAATTTTTCTTTTGAAGCAATTTTAGGCATTTCATTAATTTGCTTTTTTAACTCAATGGCAGCTTTATTTATATCAATGAACCACAATGCAGTAAGAGCATTGAATGAGACTCTTTTGGAACTCTCGTATAAAATTGAATTAACCAAATATTGAAGATAAACAGTATCACCAATTTCCCCCATCCATTCAACACTCTTTCGCCTAATGTATTCATACGGATCAGAAATGGATTTAAGAAGTATTTTTCTGAATTCTTCACTATTATTTTCACCAAGGCACTTTATCAAATGTAAACGAATATTAACAGAAGGCTCTGATAAATATCTTTCATAGAGATATTTATCAAAATTATTTTTTTGAATTTTATTTATTAAATGAATAGCAAGTCCAGAAACAACGGGGTCATTGTCTTCCAGCAATGACTGAAGTTTGAATATGTTGTCTCTATCATTCACAAGCAGACTGTTCAAATCATTTTTAGAATTCGAATTAAAACTGAAAGTTGGATCTCCAAAAAGATGAGACTCAAGTATGTTTATCTCTTTGTGTCGTAAACCAACTCTAACACCTTGATTTAACAAACCAAGTAATTCATCCGCCCATTTATCCTGCAAAACATTTACAGAATTAGCTTCAGCGGAAATAACATTACCATTTCCAAAAAGATATTCTCCTGCAATGTATTCTTCCTGATGAAAAGAACCATTAAAGCATTCATCAAACATTATAAATTTAGCTTGTGGAGAAATTTTTTTAACATCATCAATATGAATATCAAGACTATATGCAAGTATCGAATCAGCTATTATTAATGAATCAATAAAAGCTCCTTCGAACCATGAATCAGAAATTTCATATTCTTTCTGATAATATTCTTTGGTTTTCTCAACTGACTGTTTTCTATCTTTAGCAGAACGTAATTTGCTCCTTAAGAATAATTTTATTGCTTCAACATTTTGTGTAATCATTTCAGCTTTTGGATAACCTATCAACAATTGCAAATCGTCATCACCATGAGCATGAAAAATGGCTAAGTCAAGTTCTTTTTGTTGAAGTTCGATTAACAATTTTTCTTTCATTTCATTACTCATCTCGTGGTAAAGATTTTTAATTTTACCACCCGGGACAAATAGTTGAGGAAATTGTTCTTTCAACAAAAGCCGTTCATCAGCCCAGGCTGTTAAATCCTCTGACATGTATCCTTGACCAGTAAAAACAAAAGCATTATCAATAAACTCTTTTTTCTTTTTTTGCTCAACAACTTTAAATAAAAATTTATTAATAAGTTCATAGGAATTACCCTGCTTGATGCCCGGTATTATTCTAGCTGAATAAATATCTTTCTCAATCTTTTGTGGAGATTCAGGAATAAGTGAATAGTAATGACATAAAGGATGTATGCTATCTTGTTTTAAGTATTTGAACCTCAAATCAAAATCATCATAAAATCTATCTGAAGGTACGGATGAACGGAACCAGGGATATCGATCTTCATCCATCTTAAAAGCTGAACAAAGATGCTGTGCATTTCTTATCATAGCAATTGGAATTTCACCAATAAATACAACGCCTTCAAGTTTGGGTTTATGTTCGTTGATTTTTAAGATTTCATTTTTAACTTCATCAGGAGTTTTCCATTTACCAATAACCACGTATGTCGATAACCCATTTTCTTCAACTGAATTTTTATACTTCATAACAGCATCTTTTGTGTGTTGATAAGTTTCAGTATCAATAATAATCGCAAATGCTGAATTGAAATTTTTCCCCGGATTCACAATTTCGACTTGACCAAAAATTGTTGTCAAGAATATTCCTGAAACTAAAAGTAGTATATGTAATCGCATTTTTCCCTTTACCTTTTATTTTTTAACTATTTGAAATAGTAACATTTATTTTAGAAGAATGAATTTTCTAGTCAAAATGTTTTTTCCGCTAACAAGCTGATAAAAATATACGCCAGAAGTCAAGTTTAATTCCTTTGAATTCAATACAATTTCATATTCACCAGAATTTTGTGTTTCATTTATTAGGGTTTTTATTTCTTTAGCTAATGGATCAAAAATTTTTAGAGTTGTGGCATCCTTTTTCTCCAATTTGTATTTAATTGTAGTAACCGGATTAAAAGGATTTGGGTAATTCTGATATAGTATACATTGATTAGGTGTTATTGAATTCTCATTTATTGCTGCTGGATTTTCTTCACCAATAATTTCTCCCGAAGAAGTTCCAAAAAACATTTTATTGTTTTCATTAAATGCTGCTGAATATAAATAATATTTGTTTTTATAAGTTGAGTCATAACTCCAGGTAGTTCCACCATTCGTTGTTTTTAGAATACCGCCATAATAGCAACCAACATAACCAATTTGCTCATTTGCAAAAGCAACAACATAAAATGATGAATCATCAAGAGCAAAACCATGATTTATATAATTCCAGGTAGCACCTTTATCAGTTGTTGTACAAATATAACCATATCCCACTCCAACTGCTTTGGTATTACTAATTTTACATAAATCTTCAAAATCTTTTTTCCCAATTGATTCAGGAAAATTTACAAAAGATGCAGAGTCCCAGGTCGCACCTCCATTAGTTGTTCTTCTAACCCATCTACCGGGGCCGCAGAAGACAACATTATTTGCATCGAAAGCAACAACATCCCCTGAAATATATGAAACAGAGAAATTTGCCAGGCTATCCCAAGATTCACCGCCATTGGTAGTTTTATAAATATAATGGTTTCCATAATCATAAAGACTCATCCAAGCGTAACCCGTATTATTATCTCCAAAAGAAATTCCACCATTAAGGTTTCTTGCATTTTCATCGACAGGTGATAATACTGTTCGCCAACTTTCACCTCCATCAGTTGTTTTAATTATATGTCTGTTTTCTTTAAGAATAAAACCGTTAGAAGAATTTAAAAATTGCATTGCACCTGAATTATTTTTTCCAGCATTGGAATGATAAATCCATTTTCTTCCATTATTAGTTGACAGGTAAAAATCACCATTACGAGTAAAAGCATATCCACGACCGCCTATAAACTGCATTCCGCCTATAGAACTAGGAGTAAATAATTTTACCTGCTGCCATGAGTTGCCAAAATTTGTTGATTTTAGTATATGAGTAGAAGTACCAAGAACAAATAAGTTATCACCAACACCTGAAATCGATTGAAGACCAAATGAATAATTCACTGTTGAATAATTCCAGTTTTCACCAGCATCAGAAGTAGAAATAATATATGTTCTTGTAAAACCATTACTCCCTACTGCAATTCCATTTAGTCCATCTTTAAAATATACATCTTTAACTCTATCATATTTATTAGAAAATGTCAGATTTTTTTTAACCCAGTTAATTCCTTTATCGGTCGATTTATAAATGGGAGTAGGTGTTGAATAAAATTCATTCCCTTCTCCTAGCGTAATTACATCAGTTGAATTTAGGAAATGAACATATTTAAGCATATAAAAATATGGATCATTAATCGCTGTTGATAATGTCCAAGTTTCTCCAAAATTAGTAGAATATTTTTGTATATTTTTTTGATCTCCTACAACTACACCATCGTTTCCGTTCATATCCAGATCGTACCATCTTCTTTTAAGTGAAGTAGAGACAAGCGAATCTTTTTTAACCCATGTGACTCCACCATCAGTTGACTTTAACAAGTAAGATAAAGTATAAGAAGTTGCACCTTTGCCAGCAGTAAGAAAACCATTGTTGAAATCTTTAAATAAAATTGCATCACTGAAAGTTAGAATTACATTAGGTATTGCACCTGCAAAATTATATTCAGTCCAGTTTGCACCACCATTAGTAGTTTTATAGACACTTGAATTATTTGAGACAATCCATCCAGTATTTTGATCAATAAAAAATATTTTTGAAAGTTCACGTAAGCTATCTGAATATTGTTGAATCCAGTTATCTCCGCCATTAGTAGTTTTATAAATTGCTCCTTTTGTTCCGCACATCCAGCCAGTAGTTGAATTAATAAAAAATATATCTTTCATTGTTTCTTTTATATCAGGTGATAAAAGAAGATTAAAACTCTGAGCATTAATTATTGTTGAAATTAATATTGTCAATAGAAAAAATTTTTTCATAAGCGACCTTTCCGAATTAATAAACCTGAATCCGCAATTCTAAATTTGAATAAAACTGCTTCCTTGAAGTTCCATTAAATAAATTATTTTGTGAAGGATTAATAAAAGTATAAGCAATATTCCAATAGATTTGTCCACCAATACCCATATCTATTACAGAGACTAGATTCATTGCATGTCTATTGAAATTGGTTAAAGAGTATTGAATATCTTTTATATAGTATGACAAAAAATAAACAGACTGAAAATCAAAATGTAATTCATCATCTTTAACAAAACCATTTTGATAATTATAAGAAAAAACCACCCTGAAATAATCTGATAAAGTCCAGTCTACACCTGTTGAAATCGAAACTAAATTTGTTGATGATTTCCAGTATATGTTACTATAATAATCGTTAAAATTATTTTTTTGTTTTTCAATCTCAGCTTCCAGACCCAAAGTAATTTTATCATTAATCAAGTATTCAATTCCAGCAGTAAGTTGATGTGAGAAATAATCCCTGTCTCTGTAAAGAATATTAAATTTTGGATAAGAAGCCCAATCAACCTGTTTTATGAACTGATATTTAATCCCTGCATTTATCGTATTCGATAACTTTCCGCTCCATTGTAATCCTGCAATGTCTTGTCCAATTTTCCAGAAACCTTCAGCTTTTGGATCAATTGAATTTTCTTTCAGAATAGTTTTACCAAAACCGGATTCAACAAATCCTGCAATTATGTTCGTTTTAAAAATTTTATACTCAAAAGTAATTGCACTTGAGTAATTATTATAGTACAAATATCTTTGTTCTGATTTTTTCTTTATTACAGTTGGAAAATCATAGCCTTTAAATTTAAATAATATTGTCTCTTTTGTTTTTGCACCTTCATCTTCCGCATATACAATCTGCTCGTTTTTATCTATTGCTCTTAATTTAACTCCACAGGAAAAATCATCAAAAAGTTGATAACCCATACCAAGTGAAAAATCAATTTCTCGATGTTCTGAAGTAGGGCGAGGAGAAACTTGTTTTAAAGCTTCATCAACTAAGTAATTTAAATTAAATCCAATGGTAGTGTTATGAAACAAATTTGCAGCATACGAGGCTTCAAGATTAATTCCATTAAATCTTGAATCACCAGTAGTACTATCTCCAAAAATAAAAGGATTAAGTTCATATTCTTTAGTAAATATCCATTCCCATTTATTTCTTTCATCTCTTTGAAATGAAAATCTTCCTTGAAAAACCTGGTCGGAATCAATCATTTTTTTACCGCTTGCAGATATTTCATAATTTCTATTCTCATAAGGATCAGAAAATTTTTTAAAATATCCATTCTCATTATTAAAACGAGTTTTAAGACTTAACCTTTCATCACTTTTTTCTGAAAATAAATAAGCGGGATTATTTCCGAGATAATAAGAATTAACGGTTAATTTTTTATCATAAATTGTTTTAAATGGAGTGCTGATGTTTAAATAGTCCTGTGGGTGTAATACACTTGTGATTGATAAAAAAAATATTATTAAAAACGACTTATTCATAAAATTGTTTAATACTGGTTAGGTGTTGGTTTATTAATAATATTAAAGTCCACAGATGAATTATTATCATCTTTAAGAATGTATCTTCCTGTGTTTGTAACCATTTTACGTTGCATTGATTTACCAGTATAAAATTGGATACCACCAGTAGTACCTGCATCAATAGACTGGTTACATATTTTTTTATCAAGTTGAGTTGGATCGCTCATATACTCAACACCGTCAATTATATTTTTATACGGAATAATGAATTCACCATCACCGTAAGGTTTAAGTGAATCAATATTAATTTTTGCAATAACAAGAGCACCTTTTTCACCACCAATTAACCAATCATTACCCGAATCCTGATAGAATTTTAACATATTTGGAATAGCTGGATTATCAACATCTGGTGCATCTTCTTTATAATATTCAAAATCGACTTGTGAAAGATCTACACTATTTGGAGCGTTAATTCTGTGATCAATTGCATCTTCCGCACAAACAACAAATTGTCCTGGTTGAATCGGGTAATCATTTCCATTACCAGGGAAGAACCATATACTTTTTGAATGAATATACTCGGGATCATTAACGTAGTTTATTCCCAGATAAGAGCTGCTATAAACAACAGCAATAATAATGCTATCGAGATATAATGTAGAATCTGTATTATTAAGAATTTCGATGTACTTATCATGATAATATAAACCGGAGCCAGAAGGACCGCAAGCATATATCTCACTTATTACTAAAGGGGAACTACCAACAACCATATCCATTTGAATTGCTACTTCTGTCTGAGATGCAGCATTTAAATCTATTATTCTAAAATTTTTATTAACAAGTTTAATATTTTTAGCAGGAGAACCATTTATTAATAACATTTCCTGTTCACTCATTGGTCTTTCTGCTGTTATTATATATGTATCAGATAAAATTCCGTTAATTGTAGCAACTCCATTTGTGTCAGTAGTAAGATGATATTCGTTTCCTAACAAATTACTTTTCAAGACAACACTTGCATTCCTAACTTTGTTGGAATTAAAAAGTTTTGTCATAAAACCCGAGTTATCTGTAAAAACAATTTTAAAATTAGTTTTACGTTCAACTGCGGATGGCTTTTCTTCAATGTTAAGAATGTTACTACAACTAATTCCAAATAATGAAATAAGAATAAGAAAAGATATTTTTTTACTCATAGCAATACTCAAATTTAAATACTATAGTTCACTGCTAAAATCAACTCCATAGAAAATATCAGGATTCCTCCTGTCGTATGTTGGTGAAGTTGATGAACTACGTTTTCTTTTATATAAAGGTTGATTATTAAAAAAGTTATTTACGTAAAAAGAAACTGCAGCACCCTTCCACAAAGATTTGCTCACTTTAATATTTATCAGCCATTTATTTGGCTTGTCCTCTTCAAGTAATTCATAGTCCTGTATCACTCTTTTAATTGAAGCATACTTAACTGAATTACGTTGATCTTCAGGAATAATTATCAATTCATTTTGGGCAGTAAAATAGCCTACAGCAAGAGTGTCGTCGTAATGTCTTCTTCCATCAATTTCAATTAGTTTTTGCTGAATATGCAAAGTTAACCATAGGCCAAGTTCTCTTGCCTGAATTTCAAATCTGTAATTTAACAAAAGGTCTTTGTTATAATATTCATAAGATTTGAACATAGGCATAACCTCAGCATTTAATTCTTTTACAAATCTTGCAGAAGAAAAATAAAAACCATCTTTCAAACCATTCTCAGAATAAATATAAGCTGCATCGAATTTGAAAATTGTATTGATTACAGGAATTCTTTTTGTTGAAAGTGTGAATTCAATTCCTTTAACATTCTGCCAGCCGTTATTTGAATACTGGGAGAAACTTTGAAACATTGTATCTTTAACAACTGCTGTTGAAATATTTGGCCAATCAGGAAAATACCTTTTTAAGAATATTGTCGGAATATTTCTTTCAGTAAACATATCCTTTGTGTCGTTGATATATCCGGTTATTGAAAAACCAAAAAACTCAAATTGCTGGTCATAACTTAACTCATATTTCTTTTGTTTATAACCCTTAATGTTTGGATTTGCTTCAGGTCTTATAAAAGTAGAAATCAATGAAAAATTACTATCGGGATAAACAGGATTTACAACTTTAACTGAATCAACGATGTCGTAATATTTATCCTGTGCAAAAATCATCCCCAATGGTGGTGACTTAGATGAAGTTCCATAACCTAATCTGATCTGAGTATCTTTGCTTAAATTGTATGATAACGTAATTCTTGGATTTAAAAAACTTCCGTTATAAGATTTTATCAGATCACTTTTACCCAGCAAACCTTCAATATTAAATCCAGAAGGACGGTATGATTCGTAACGTAATCCAACCTGTAGAGTGAAAGGCTTCCATAGATTTCCAACAATTTTGTCTTCCACATACAGACTCAAAATATTGTAAGCAGGAATATCGCTATACTTTCTAAGTCTTGGAGTTGTTGTGGAAAGCGAAGGCGGATAAAGCGGATCAAAGACTATTCCCTCGCCTTTATTGAAATCACTTCTGAAATTAATTCCGCCCAGAAATGTATGTAACAATTCATCAGTAAAAAACCGATAAGTGTAGTTGATATCTGAAAATAAATTCCAAACATCACCATTAATATTTTTTTTACCGAGATAACTTCCGAATACAATTCTTCCAACCTGTGTTCCCTCATATAATCTATCGCTTATTACAATGTTGTCTCTTGAAATAAGTTGCTGCGCATAAGAGTTTTGTCTAGTATAAGAAATTGAAATTTTTGCAGCAAGTTCATTAAATGAATTAAAAGACCAGGAATAATCCCCAGAGTATTTAATGTTTATATCGCGATTGTACCAAGCTTCACGAAGTTCATAGCCGGGTTTTTCTTTATATTCATCAAAGGAACGAGTAAAGTAAAGAAGATTCTTGTAATTGTTTTCTCCTGTATTTGTTTCAAAAGTCATTTGAGCAGCAATTCTTGTATATCCATCACCTTCAACACGAATGTCTCTTTCTGAGGATGCCAAATTAAAATTCGCATTAATTGTCCAGTCAGAAATTAAAAATCCTTTTGATACGTTAAATTCATATAAACGAGGATTATATTTAATTTTAGTCCTTAAAGGATCTGCGCTTGATCTTGTTTTTACAATCATCAAGCCATCAGTCATATCACCATATTTAACTGAAGGAATTCCTCTTATAATTTCTACTTCTTTAATATTTTCTGCAGGAATGAATCTTAAATCCAAACCGCTGTTAGCAGTTGAATAACCGATACCTACCTGCAAGTTTGCATTATTTGTAAGTGGAATTCCATCAAGCACAATTTGAGTACCAAGTGCATCACCACTTCTGATAACAGCTTTTTCTGTATTATTTAATGTTGGATTGGTGGTTTCTACTCCAGGGGTTAGTTTTAATACATCATTAAGACTTGAAGCCTGCATATGTTCTATCTCATTAGATGAAACGACTGACTTTGTTTCGGGACTGTTCGGAAGAAATTCATTATTAGCAATTACTTCAATCCCTCCAATTAAGAACGAAGTACTTTTAAGAATGAAATTTTTTTCTGTAACAACTCCGGATGTTATTTGAACTTCAGATATAATAGTTTCGTATCCAATAAACGAAATCTCTACTTTATATGTGCCAGGTTTGACAACTAGTTTATACTTTCCTTTCTTATCACTTGATGTACCATAATTATTATCTTTTACAATAATGTTTGCAAGATAAAGTGGTTCACCTTTCTCATCAACTATGGAGCCCGTCAGTGTCCCAAACTTGGTTTGAGACAGCGATGGCAAAGAAATAAACAAAAAAAATATAAACAGCCTTTTCATTATTTTAAGTTTTTATTCCTCATCAATGATCAAATCTTTTGCAGAAAGAGTAATTCCCTCAGGTTTTATATTAAATGGATTATCAATGTCTTTGGTTTCTGTTTCAGTGATGAAAATTGTAAGCTTTTGTTTGATTAATGCTTCTTTTATCTTTTCTGCATTTGTCTGTTTAGGATCAAAAAATATGTATCCAACCGGAATTTTATCATATCGTGTCGATAATCTGACGATTCCATTATCTGCAGAAAGATGACTTGAAAGCGAACCAAGGAATCTTCTTAGATTTGGAACACCCGCATCCGGAAATGGAAATTTAAAGACAAGCAGATTTGTATAATCATATTTTTTATATTCATTAAATTTTCTGTCATAAATTCTGAAAATCCTTTGTTTGTAATCAGGAATTTTTATAAATCCTCTATGTAAACCTTGTTCTTTAATTTTAAAGTTTAACTCCACAGTTTCAATTGTTGTGGCTTTCTTTACAGTTATTTTTTCTTTTTGAATTTGAGCTGAAATTTTTTCCGGATTTGTTTTTTGTGGATCATAAAAAATGTCAGCTATAACTGGCTCGCCAAAATGTGTTTCGAAACCATAAACACCTTCATTTTCTTTTAAGGTATAAAATAAATTGTTAACATCAATTAAATCAAACAAACCATAAATACCTGCTTCCCATACTGCGAGAGAATCTATAGTATTCGGTTTAATTTTTTGTATTTCCATTTTAATAGGCGTGAAAATTGATGCTTTAACTTTCTTCTCTGAAATCTCAGAAGGATTATAATAAACTTTTACTGTATGAGATTTTGCATATGTGTCCAATCCATAAATACCTTCAACATTTTCAAGGTTATTTTTTAATGACATCGAACTGCCATAACACTTAATATTCTTTACTCCTGAAAGTTCAAAAACTTCTATGTTTTTCTGCTCATCATAATTGCCCCACCTTTCTGCTATAGTAGTAAATTCAAACTTTGATGAAGCACCAAGAAATACAAAAATGAAAATAACCGTCGCGACCGGAGCAAGATATTTCAGACTCTTTTTATTATTAACTGTAAGAACATTTTTGTGAGGACAAGCATAAACACAATCAGTACATAAATTACAATCTATATGATTAACTTTTTCAAATTCAGAAATTTTAATTCCCTGCGGGCAATAAGAATCACATATCTTGCAATCGGTGCACGTTAATTTGTTCCTGAAAATTTTTGGAAGAGGTAAAAGGATACTTTTCATAAATCCAAGTTCGGTTAAAATTCCTATACCTACCATTGCGATCAAAAGCCAAACATAACTTAAATTTGCACCAAGAAGATTTGCAATAACAAAAAGAATAATTGCAGCTATTATAGCAATAGCATTCAAAAAGATATTACTTATAGCTCCAAGCGGACACAAATATTTACACCAGAATAATCTAAAGAAGATTGCACCAAGAATTGTAATTATAAATGTTGGAATTGCCAGATAAAGAACAATATCATTGTTACCAAACAAGTTGACACTTGCAAAATAAGGTTCAAATTCTTTACAGAACAATTCTGAGCTTGTCATTGTATAATAAAGTGTTAAGAACAGAATAATATATTTCAGCAATCTAAAAGGTCTGTCTAAAAAGTTTGGTAAATCTATTCTCAGTTTAAATCTTTCTCCAATTTTTCCCAACCATTCAGAAATTGATCCAATCGGACACAAATAACCACAAAACAACTTACCTACTATTATTACACCTATTAATAAACCAATACCAAGAAAGAGTTGTACTTCACTCATATTACAAGACATAGTCCCCTGGTTCAATTTACTTCCAAAAGAGGCGATTCCACCGAAAGGACAATAGGATTCGAAATCGGATAAATAGCTTTTATCAAAAACCGGTCTGATTGCAACATAACCAATCAAACCAATAATTATTAATTGAAATGCCAGTCGTATTTTATTTTTCATTTTAACCATTAAATTATTTATAGTGTAAGGAATAGAAGAGACAGTTGAATCCTGCCTCTTCCAAATTAAAAATTATTTCATCAATATCATTTTTCTTGTCTGAACAAAATTTCCTGCTCTTAACTCATAGAAATAAATGCCAGAAGAAAATTTGCCATTAGAATTAAATTCAACCGAATATCTTCCTGGTTCTTTAACTTCATTAACAAGTTGTTGAACTAAATTTCCAAGTACGTCATATACTTTTACAGTAATGAGTTCTTTAGTTGCAACATTATATGAAATTGTTGTCGCAGGATTAAACGGATTTGGATAATTCTGTGATAATTCAAATTTTATTGGGGTATTTAGATTTACTTCAATTACATTTGAGTATTCATACTCACCAGCAAAATCAATCTGTTTTAAACGATAGTAATTAACATCTGCCAATGGATTTTCATCAATAAAGCTATATTTTGTTGAATTCAAGGTTGTTCCATTTCCACTTACATATCCAATGCTTTTCCAGGTTGTATTAGAAGTTCTTCTCTCAATTTCAAATCCTTTATTGTTTGTTTCAGTTGCAGTTTCCCAATTTAGACAAACTCTTGAATTAATAATTGATGCACTAAAAGAAGTCATCTCAACCGGTACACTTGGGTCAGCAAACCCTTGTAAAATAGTTCCACCAGAACCAGCGATCCATAATTTTGAGCCAGCGATACTCATGGAAAAAAATCCATTACCACTTTTTTTCTTTGCAGAATTCCAGGAAGTTCCGCCATTCTGACTATAAAAAACATTACCACTAGCATCAGCTAACCATACTATGTTTTCATCTTTAATAGCAATTCCCCAGATACTTATGGTTGCATTTATAGGAAGAGTTTGAGCAGTCCAGGTAGCACCACCATCTGTTGTTTTTGCTACAAGGCCTGTTGATGAACTATATGATGTAACATAACCTAAACTATTATTTAAGAACTTAACTGCAAAGTAATTTCCTGGCAATCCAACTGTTAAAGCAGTCCAGGTTGCCCCACCATCAGTTGTTAAATAAGCTTTTGCTGAACCACCTACAGTAATTATTTTTTGTGCATCAAACATATGCATAGAATAAATGGCAGTTGTACCGTGAGGAGAAGTTAAAGCAGTCCAGGTTGTTCCACCGTTCGTTGTTTTTGCAATACCACCTGCATTTCCGATTACATATCCAGTATTTGCATCAGCAAATGCAACATCATTCAATGCACCTGTCCCGCTTATTGGATTAGTTTGTTGAAACCAATTTACTCCACCATCTGTTGATTTATAAATTGTATTACGACCAGTTACTGCATACCAAGCATTTGGAGATGGTGTACTTAATGCATAAACCTGGGCTTTAATTACTCCGCTGGAAAACATATCCCAGGTTTCTCCACCGTTTGTAGTTTTAAGAATAATTCCAAGTGAATCTGCGGCAGTAGTTGAACCACCAACTGCATATCCATTATTAACATCATAAAAATAAATTTTCCTTAATGCTTCCTGAGTTACAACATTCTCGATTGATGACCACGTTAATCCTGCATCTGTACTCTTATAAGCCGAGCCATATCTCCCGCAGGAATACAATGTAGAACCAAGAGCAGTTACACCATACATAGCAAATTTTCCACTGAGATATTCTGTATAGGTCAATCCGCCATCTGTGGTTTTGTGAATTTTTCCATTATTATTATTTGTAACATAACCAGTTAATGCATCAGTGAAATACAAGGAATTTGGAACAACAACAGAATTAGTTACAGCACTTCCCCAGGTTGTTCCACCATCAGTTGTATAATATACTTTTCCACCATCCTGTGCAGCAAACCATCCTTTGTTTGCATCAATAAAATAAATATCCCACACGCTTTTATTAAAGCCAGAGGGAGAAATGTTAACCCACGTATTGCCATAATCAGTTGATTTAGAAACATAATTGGTTGTATTGGTCGATGCTGCACCAAGATAAATACACGCTGGATTAACAATACTAATACAGTAAATATTAGCAGTTAATGGTGAAGATTTTGTAGTCCAGCTCAACCCACCATTTGTAGTTTTTAATATTACTCCAGAAGCACCAACGGCGTAACCGGTATCTGCATCATAAAACTCAATATCATACAAATGTTCAATGCTTCCACTATTGAGCGCAAAACCTGAATTGCCGCCATCCGTGGTTTTAATTATCATCCCCAGATCACCACAGATGTACCCAATATTATTATTTACAAAATATGCACCTTCTACTGTTCTATATAATGAATCCACATCAACTACCTGCCATGTTGAACCGGAATTAAAGGAAACATAACCGGTCCCAACTTCTCCAAACATAAATATTTTTCCATTAGGTGTTGCTGCCAAACAGTTTAAAGTATTACCCTGTGGTTTTGGATTTTGCCAAACCCAATCAAAATTCTGAGCAATCAAAATATTTGAAAGAAAAAGAATACAGAATAACAAAAATTGTTTTTTCATGGTAACCTCAGTCTATTTTTTATTTAATTAAAATCATTTTATAAGTCTGTGAAAATTTTCCAGCATTTAATCTATAGAAATAAGTACCGGAAGATAAATTCAAACCTGAAGTAGAAAATTCAACATTATATGCACCGGCTTCTTTAACATCATTAACTAAAGTTGTAACTTCGTTTCCAAGCACATCATAAATTTTTAAGGTAACAAATTCTTTTGAACCAATTTCAAACCGGATATTAGTTGAAGGATTGAAAGGATTCGGATAATTTTGTTCAAGAATAAATCTTTCAGGATTTAAATCAATTTCTACTTCATTGGAATATTTATAAGTTCCGTCAAAATCGACTTGTTTAAGTCTATATGCGACTTTACCAGAATAATTAATATTGCTGATGTTATCACTGTAGAAATAGTAAGTTGGTTCTGCGGTGCTTCCAAAACCATTGACAAACCCTAATTCATTCCAACTATTAGAAATTTTACGCTCTATAGCGAAACCACTGTTATTAGTTTCAGTAGCTGTTATCCATTTCAGATTAACAATATTTCCGTTTCTTGAAGCAGTAAATGAAGTAAGCTCAACAGGAACAACGTAACCAGCAACTTTGGTAACGAAAATATCTTCAACACCTAAAGAAGTAAGCGTATCCAATCCGAAAAAAGCCTGTAATCTGAAAGAACCAGCACCGATTACATTTCCCTTATAGTCAACATCAATAGTAATACCTTTGTCTACGTCAGTTCCACCACCTTGTTTAACCCAACCTTGAGTAACTCCATAATCCATTTTAAACAGAAAGACATCATCTTCACCTCTGCTAGTAAGTGGAAAAGTTTGAAATGTAGCTGTTCCTCTGAATGAACCAATTCCATAAATATTTCCTTTGTTATCAACTGCCAAATCAGATAAAGCATCATTATCAGTTCCACCGCCAATTCTTACACTAATAAAATTTCCTGCCGTATCCATAACTGCAAAAAATGCATCAGTTTTTCCATTATTGAATACCGTTGAGGTTCCAAACACAGCCACACTATCAAATTTTCCACCTACAAATAATAACCCAGATTTATCAACAACAATTGCTGCTCCTTCATCATCTTTTGGTCCACCAGCTTTTCTTACCCATATTAAGTTACCATTTGGATTGTATTTAGCAATGAAAATATCATAACCACCATTGCCATAAAGTACTTGCGAACCAAAGTAAGCTGTATCTTTAAATATACCAGTGACATAAACATTACCAATTGAATCCATTATACAATCTTTACCTTCTTCACCAGATTGGTTACCACCAGCATTTTTCCCCCATTGAATTACACCAGACGAATTGTATTTCACAACGAAAATATCTCTTTGACCGTTTGTTGTCAGGACAACATTATCAAATGTTACAGTCGGTGCAGTTGAAGTTCCAAAATAACCACAGATTGCAGTATTACCTAATCCATCGGTTGTAATTGCACGCGTTGAAACCTGCGATACACTCTTTCCTTCTCTGAACCAGAGAATATTTCCACTGGTATCGTACATAGCAGTAAAACAATCAAGATTACCAGCAGAAGTTCTTGTTACAGTATCAAAAGTTGCAGTACCATAATAGTGCCCGGTAACAACAACTTTACCAAATTTATCTACTACAACACCATAGCCTCTGTCAGTTAAAGAACCTCCACCCATTTTTGCCCAAGTTGGATTTCCAAGTGTATCGTATTTTGCTAAAAAGAAATCACAATTACCGGTAGCAGCAGCAGTTCTGTTAACAAATACAGAAGGACTGAATGTTAAAGTAGGAGAGAAAAATTCTCCTGTTAAATACAATCTTCCCTGTGGGTCAAATGTCAAAGCATAAGGATAATCTCTAAGTGTTCCATTTGCCTGCTTTGTCCACAAAAAATCAACGCTTTGTGCAAATGTTTCAAAAGAGAAACTAAGAACAAAGATCACTAAAAGAACTGAAACCAAATGTTTCATAATTACTCCTCTTATTTAATTAATTTTAAAATCACTCTACAGTACTTACATTATAAAAATTTACAATTCATTAATCAAAGAATCCAATGAATGTTCTTCAATTGGCCCATCAACAACTATAATGAAGCGATCTAAAGTAAAATATTTTTTTGCGACACGCATTACATCTTCTTTTGTGACTTTCATAATGCGATCTGCTTTTTTATCGAAGAAGTCCAACGGTTTTTTATCCTGCAATAAACCAAAGATAAGTCCTGCAACATCATCCGGTGTCTCAACATAAAATGGTAATAAACCAAACATTCTTTGTTTTGCTGCTTTTATTTCATCATCTGTTATTCCTTCGGCAAGAAATTTTTTAATTTCGTTAAAAATTCCTTTGATTAACTTTTCAGTATTCTTTGGTGCAGTCTTAGTATTGAACTTCCAGTATCCAATATTTTCTACTTTAGCCCAAATTTCACTTTTTATTCCATAGAATAAGCCTTGTTTATCTCTTAATTCAACTCCCATCCTTGAAGTTAATGCACTGCCGGCAAGAATATAGTTCATAACTGCAAGCACTTCTTCATCTTCAGGATCAACATCATTGTAAGGATTAAAACCAATATTGATAGTACATTCAGTATAATCTTTTTCAGTAAAGATTTTAATTTCTTTTCTCTTTAATTCTTTAACTGGTGGAATATTTTTCATTTCAAGTTTTTCAACAGGTGCTTTCCATTGTCCGAATTGTTTATTTGCCAAATCTTTCATTTGTTCAGGTGTCATATCCCCAACCATTAGAATTGTAAGATTATCAGGTCTGAAATATTTTCTATGCAAATTTTTTATATCATCCTTTGTAATTGATTTTATTGATTCTTCTGTGCTGTTATATTCAGTTAATGGATGTCCTTCAAAAATCTGGTTAAACATATAGTAGAAAGCTTTTATTGATGTTTTTTTAAACCGATTTTTTGCTGCGATTAAATGCTGTGGTCTTAATTTATTAATATCTTCATCTCGGAAAGCTGGTTTTGTAACAAGATTAAAACCTGTATTGAACATTTCTTCAGCATTTTCATTTAAAGCATAACCTTGAAAATAAAATGCATGGTAACTTCCTGTAAGAGCAAAAGAGAAAGGTACAAAAGCCATTCTTTCAGATAATTGGTTATAAGTAAAATCTTCAGAACCGCGATTCATTACATCAGTTAAAAAACTCGTAATGCCGGGTTTTCCACCAGCAATATCTTCCGGAATCAAACCCGTTTCAAACATACCAATTACAGATACAGCGGGAACAAGATGATTTTCAATTGTGTAAAGTTTAATGCCATTATCCAGAGTTAGTAGTTTAACAGTAGGAGCGATTGGTTTTGGTTTCAATATTTCATCGTCAAGTAAAAATGAATTAATCATTTCCATTGCATCCAATGGCATTTTAAAATAAAACTTATCATCGCTTATGTTAGTTTTTTCATCTTCTTCCAATTCATTTACTTCTGAATTTTTCTTTACCTGGTTTCCTTCCTTAGGATAAAGATACCCAACAGTAACTTGATCTTGCGGAAAATATTTTTTCATTACATTCTGAATATCCTCTTTAGTTACCTTTAACATTCTTGAGTCAAATTCCTTTAGAAAATCATATCCGAAATAAGCTTCGTAAGTACTAATTCTTCCACCAATGTCTGCATTTTTTGTGTAGCTTGTAACCTGGTTAAATTTATAGCGATTCTTAACCTTTTGCAGTTCGTTATCTGTAACTAATTCTTCCTGCATTTTTTTAATTTCTTCCCAAACAATTTTCTCCACTTTTTCAGTTGAACTATCAGGTTTTAAGGAACAACTGATAGAAAACAACCCCGGGTCTTTTGAAATACCAACACCACCAGCGACCATTTGACAAATCTTATCCTGCTCTACAAGTCTTTTATAAAGTCTTGAGTCTCTGCTTTTTTCGCATAGAATCATACCCGCCATTCTTAAAGCTGGAAGATCAACATCTTGAAATGTAGGAACGTGGAAAGATAATCTTACAGAAGGTGTAGTAATATCGTTATGATAAAGAGTAACAGTCCTCCTGGTTTTTTGAATCTCTTCAGTTGTAACATAATCATCAATCTCTGGTCCTTTAGGAACATTTCCATAATATTTTTCTACAAGTTGTAAAATTTTTTCTGTTTCAAAATCTCCAACTAAAACAAGGAAAGCATTGTTAGGTGTATAATAAGTCTTATAGTACTTATAAGCATCATCACGAGTCATATGATTTAAGTCGCTAGGCCAGCCAATTACAGGATCTCTATTAGGACTTGAAGTAAACGCAACACTATTTAGTTCTTCCCTGAATATTCCATTTGCCTGACTTTCAGTTCTCATTCTTCTTTCCTGGATAATCACCTGAATTTCAGATTTAAATTCATCAGGATTGAAATTACAATTTTGCATTCTATCAGATTCAATATCCATAGCAATTTCAATTTTATTTGCAGGCAGATATTCGAAATAGCTTGTCATATCATTCATAGTGAATGCATTAAATATTCCTGAATTTACCGAGATTGTTTTTGATGCTTCGCCTTTTCCGTATTTTGCAGTTCCTTTAAACATCATATGTTCAACGACGTGTGAAATACCAGTAATTCCTAATCGTTCATTTCTTGAACCTACTTTATATGTTAATTGATGATAGATTAATGGAGCAATATGTCGTTCCATAGTTAAAACAGTAAGACCGTTTTTTAATTGATGTCTGTAAACTTTACCTTCTTCATATTTATCGCTATTTGCATTGATTGAAATGTTTATAACTATGAACAAAGCAAGAAATATTTTACTCAAATTATTTGTGAATTTCATTTCATATTCTCCGTTGAATTATTTGGTGTTTTCTTTTTAATTTTTTTCTGTTTTTCAAGACTCTCCTGAACAAGTTGAATTTTTTCTTTCATATCAAGTTCACGGTACGTTGGTTTTTCTTTCTCATTAGCAATTTTCCAGGCTGATAAAAAAGCCAGTTTAACAACTTTTTCTTCCATACTGTAATTCAATTTATCAGCATCATCTAGCGGTGTGTGATAATCATCATGCAAACCAGAAAAGAAAAAAGCAGATGGTATTTTCTTTCGAATGAAAGGACCTTGATCACTTCCAAAAGTAAGCAAACCAACATTGTACAATAAATCGAGCTTAGTTTCTTTATTAGCTGCTTCAATTATTTTTTTCAAATCATCACCATAGAAAATACCGCCAATCCAGAGTATATTGTCCTGAACGCGCCCGATCATATCAAGATTTATCATTCCAATTGTTTGTGAAGTTTCTTTAAACGGATATTGATAAGCATAATACTTTGAACCGAGCATTCCCATTTCCTCACCATTAAAGGCAATAAAAATAATACTTCTAGCAGGTTTAGTCTTTGAAAAAGCTTCTGCCACTTCAATTATACCGGCAGTACCTGAAGCATTATCATCAGCACCGTTATGAATCTGTCCAACATTATCTCTACTCATTACTCCATAACTACCAAGTCCAATGTGATCCATATGGGCACCGATAACAACAAATTCTTTTTTCAATTCCGGGTCATTCCCTTCAATCCATCCAACAATATTTTGAGTTTGAATCAAGTGCGATTCAAAACCTGATTTTAGTTTTACAACTCGATCTTTTATTTGAAACGAATTTGGTTTCAAGTTTTTATCGATTTCTACAAGAATAGTTTTCAGATTAAAATCATTTTCTGAGATAAAGAGATTTAGCACATCATAACTGATATAAATTACAGGATTACTCTTCTTCGATTTTAATTCCGGTAAATGATATTCAGTTCTGAGCGATGATTTAATTATACCTTCATATTTTACCGCAAAGGTCTGAGTACTTGTCAAAGGAGATTGAACAACTAAAACTGCCAGTGCTCCTTTTTCAAACAAAGATTCAATTTTCTTTGAGGTTTGTTTGAAACTCATATCCTTGCTCTTAAAGAATTTTGATGTGGTATCTTTTTCTAACGGATATCCATCAACCATTAAAACAATTTTATTATTAATGTCAATTGAATTTCCGTTAGCATCTATCAAGTCCGTGTATTCATCAAGAGCTTTAGAGATTCCATAACCTATAAAAACAACCGGCGCTTCAATTGAACAACTAATATTTGATTTATCCTGAACAAAAAAATCTGTCCCATAATTAAAGACTGTTTCAATCGCCGAACCATTATTGGATGTTTTAATGCTTAATTTTGTTTCATCTTTATTTATAGCTGATGAAACAACTACAAATTTTTGAAAGTAGTTGTCATAAGCACCAACTTTTTCCTCAATTACAGGATTTTTTTCCTCATCAGGAGAAATCTCTTCTTGAACTTTTTTATGATTTCTAAATTCGATAAAAGGTTTTAAACCAAATTGATTGAATTTTTTTGCTATAAATCTTGAAGCAACAAGATTCTCTTTGCTTCCTGTTTCTCTTCCTTTAAGACTATCTGAAGAAAGAAAATGGACATTGTTTTTGATATCAACAGAATCAATAAGCAATAATCCTTTTTCATACCCCGAGGGGATTTGAGCAAATAGATTTAAGACAAATAAAAATCCCAGAAAAATTATAAATATATTTTTTTTCATTACTTCCTATACTTTCCGGGAGCTGTTTACTCCCGGTTGATTGTAAAATTATTTTAATAACATCATTTTCTTAGTTTGAACTTTTGATCCGCATTGCAACTTATAAAAGTAAATTCCACTTGAAAGATTTTTAGAACCAACTGAAAAGTTAACTTCATATTTTCCGGCAGTCTTGTTTTCATTTACAAGTGTCGATACTTCATTGCCAAGTACATCATAAATTTTTATCGAAACAAATTTCGGACTTTCTACTTCATATTTGATGGTAGTACTTGGATTAAAAGGATTTGGATAATTTTGATATAAGATAAAAGAACTTGGTGCTTCATATCCATATTCAAATGCATCTACCAAAGGAGAATTAGTATAAATATAACTTGAACTTCCACCAACCCAGACATTTCCATTAAATTCAACAGCACCTCCGTTGATAGTACGTGTCGTATCAAAAACTGATAAGTCAGAAATATTTGTCCAGTTTAATCCACCATCGGTAGTTTTATATACTGCAATACTCTTTGGAGAACCCGAAGTTTTAGAACCAATTGCATATCCCGTTGTAGCATTAAAGAAGAATAATCCTGGTAGACTCTCTACAATAGTTGAAGGCGAAGGATAAGTCCAGTTAACACCACCATTAGTTGTGTAAAGAATTGTATTATCTCCAGTAACAACAGCATTTGTTGAAGTTAAGAAAACAACTTTTAATAAATTTGGATTTGTAGTTCCGGGTGGAAAAGTAATATTAGTCGATTTAGTCCAAATTTCTCCTCCATCGGTTGTGTAAGCAATTGTCCCAGAGTTACCAACAAGGATTCCTTTGTTTGCATCAAAGAAAGAAACATCATTTAAATTTTTTGCATATGCATTTGATTTCAATGACCAGGTCTGTCCTCCATTAGTAGTTTTATAAACTGCATCTACATTATTCGCGAGTCTGCCAACAACAAAGCCAAGATTTTCGTTTACAAAGTGAACTCCTTCAATATTGACTCCAGTAACAAAAGTATCGGATAGAATTGAGAACCATTCAAGCCCACCATTTGTTGTTTTAACCACCGAACGATAAGATTTAGCAAGATAACCAACATTAGAATTTAAGAAGTGCATATCTTTAATAGTTGGACAAGCAAAGTTCACAAATGAAAAAGAAGCTTTCCAATTTTTACCTCTGTCGGTTGTCTTTAGAACTAACCCGTTAAATCCAGCAAAGAAGCCTGTTGAATCATTTACAAACTGAGCAGCATATAAAGTAGAACTTGGGATTTTGGTTTGCAAATCACCAGAATTCCCAAAATCAGGTGAATAAATTATTGTGCCATCACCTGCTATTGCCCATATTTTATTATTAACTATTGAAACAGCTTTTAATGTAACCCCAAAAGGAGCAGGAATTCTAAACCAGGTTACACCACCATCAGTTGTTTTATAAACGACTGAACCTTCATATGCACCACCACCAACAGCAATTCCGTTATTGACATCTTTAAATTTAACGCCATTAAGATTTACATATACTTTATTTTCATCTGTTTGTGTCATATAAGTCCATGTTGCACCAGAATTTGTGGATTTAAGACAGATACTTGGTTGTAAACCAGCGGCACGACTTCCCCATCCAACTGCAACAACATTTGAAGCATCAAGAAAACATACTGCTCTTACATCACTACGAGTATAAATTCCAGATGGAAAATTTGTTGGAGTTGGACTCTTTGTCCAGTTTATACCATCAGTTGTATATACTAAATCAACTTTACCGACGCCGCCTCCCACTGCAATTCCTTTTGTTGGACTATAAAAAGTCATAGCTTCTAAATCACCGGGAGAGTTTGTATAAGAGATTACCCAGTTTGCACCACCATCAGTCGTTCTTAATATTCTTGCAGAATCAGCAACTGAAGTCATAACCCAACCGTGTTGTTGGTCAGAAAAATAAATTCCATATACGGTTCCTAAATAACCTGTTACTGTAATTGGAGTCCAGCTTTGTCCGCCATTTGTAGTCTTGTATAACGAACCATTAGTACCACCTGTATATCCAACATTTGCATCAATGAAGTAAGCTGTATTCATATCTTCCAATGTAGAAATATCACTTCGAATCCAGTTTTGTCCTCCATTTGAAGTAATCAAAATTGCACCATCAGTTCCCACGCACCAGCCTTGATTTTCATTGACGAAAACAATGTCGCCAAGAGGAGGAAAGGTTTGAGTTACTGCTTTTTTCCATGTCTGTGAAAGACAAAATGTTGAGAAGAGAAGTACAAATAGTATAAATTTTTTCATTTTTTTCTCCTTGATATAAATTTCTAAAATGTTTTTAATTTAATTGAAGCAAATCCACCAAAAGAAGACTTTTTAAGATTCGCATCATTTTTCAAAGATATTTTTTCATACTTAAGATAGAAATCGATTACAATATCGTTGACAGGTATACCTGCCCCAACAGTGAAGCTTGAATTTTTAACTTTATTGCCACCATAAATCAAATCAAAATCCATCAGTGAGTAATTAATACCTGCACGCAAAAATATATTATTTATTAAAGCTTGTTCAAAACCCAAACGGAAGTTATGATTGGTCCCTGATTGGTTGGAAGAACGTTTATCGATATATTTTGAAGAGTCAGTCTTAATGTTTGATAACTCATACTCAAAAGCAATCAGTAACGGCAGAGTTCTTAAATAATAAGATGAACCAATTCCAAATGTTAATGAATTAACTTTCCATTCCCAAACCAGCGTATTTTTACTTGTTAATCTTGACCAGCTTTTATCCTCATTAAAATTAAACCTAGCTGCCAATGTAAGTTCATCTGAAATTATACTTCTGTTAACAAAATTTATGTTGGTAGTGTAAAAACTTGAATGCCCTTCTTCAAATTCATCATATGAACTATAAGGTACAAGAATTTTTTTTCTTGAAGGTGAAACTGAAAAACTTAATGCATTTTCAAAATTTTTCTCGAATGAATAAAAAAGCTGTGCCCTGAATGATTCACCTTTAGTTCTTACTTTATGACTTACTGGATTTCCTCTTGAGTAGACTTTGAATGTTTCTCCTCTAAACTTGAATACTTCTACTTCATTTAGATTCACATCCTGAGCTTCTATTGATTCCTGAGTATCAAATAAATCGATATAAGCACCAACAATAAAATTATCTTCAAACTGATACGCTAAACCTGCATTACCGTTTACATCACGATAAATTGTTTTTGCATTTGTATAAACTTTTTTAAGACCATCAAGTATCTGGTAATATACGGAAGCACCAATACATAGTTTTGGAATGACCTCATAACTGTACATTAATCTAACTTCTGGACCATTATATCTAAATTGTCCTGCAGTAGTATCAACAAAAAAGAATGCTTCACCTGAGTAAGGATTTTTCTTTAATGAACGATTGAAATTTCTTCTGATTTCATAATTATAAGCAGTGTACCCAAGAAAGGTTCCTACTTCACCTAATGTTTTTACACCAAGGAAAGAAGAGGAGTAAATCATTTTTCCTTCTTCATTATAATAACGATGATAATTTCCCCACGAATTACTAATTGAAGGATTAATACGTAAATAAGTTTCATCTGCATCTTTTACTAACCACGCAGGATTACCATCAAAATCAAAAGGAGTAAGCGAATTGTCAATATCTTTGACTGAAAACTTAATTCCACCAATTGATTCAAGTCTTAGCTGTTGAGCAAAACTTGATGACAATACTAGAAGTAAAATGAATAAAAAAAGCACTTTAAATTTCATAACTTTTTCCTCGCCTATTGTTTTCCTGGAGTAGGTTGAGGAATTATTTCCCAATCAAGAAATCCATCATTAGTATCTACTCCTGCTTCTCTTCTTTGCATTGATTTTCCACTATATTTAGGAGGACTTAACATAAAACTTTTATCAATTCTTTTATCAAGAGTCTTTCGGTAATTCACACTTGATTTATATTCAATCCCATCAATTATGGTTGAAATATCAAGACCATCACTCCAGACTGTATCAACACCGCTCGAAAGAACAATAACATCTGAAACAAGATTAATAAGAAAGTCAACAGTTCTATCAGAACGAATATTAATTAAATTCTTGACATTTGGATTATCAAAATCCGTAGTAGAATATTGGTTGTAAAATTCCCAATCAGCATTCGATAAATCAATACTAGTAGAAACCTGGCTTTTATGATTGGTTGCGGTTGACGCAAGTACCATAAACTGCTGTGGCATAATTGGATAATTTTTTTCTCCCGGCCTTCCAGGAAATTTAAAGATGTAAGTTACACCATCTATATCACCATCGTCTCCTTCATCAGCCCCTGGTCCCTTTCCTTCATTATTTCCTGAAACTCTTGAAACTTGCATTCCATCAAGATATTTAATGCTATCTGAGTAATTATAAATTTCTATAAACTGATCATAGAAGAAGAAAATATTATTCACCGGTCCGCCAGCATAAATCTCATTAATACAGATACCTGTGTTTGCAACTTGTTCTGCTTTTACAGTATCAGCAAAAGTTGAATTAGAACCAATTTCTATATTATTGATATTTCCGATTAATAAAATATTTGGATTAAGTGGATGAGGAAGCCGAATAGAAATATTATAAATAGATGATGGTAAACCATCTGCAATAAAATAGCCGTTGTTGTCCGTATAAAATATTCTTTGTCCATATTCTGAAGTTAAGATTACTTTTGCATTACACATTGGAATAAAATAATGACTAGAATCTGTTAAAGAAGTATCTCCAAGAGCAAATAAGGTTATTTTTCCGTTTCCATCATGCATAACAGGAGGCTCTTCAAAACAAGAAATAATAAAAAAAGTTGAAAAAATTATTAATGTTAAGATTATCTTTTTCAAATTGAAATTAGATTGAATAATTTTTTTACTCATCACTTCCTCCTTTCGAGAAGAAATAATCTGCAATAAAACTAAATTCTATTCCATAAAACAAATCTGGATTTCTTTTAGAATCTGAAATTGTATTATAATTTATATAGTGTCTCCAAATTGCCGGGTCATCTAAAAAGTTATTTACATAGAAAGATACTTCCGCACCTTTGAATAATGATTTACTTAAGCTAAGATTAAATAACCATTTCTGTACTTCTCTATGAATCGCCTCATCCCAGATTCTTTTTTCTTTAGACCCTTCATTCATTACATTAAAATCAACCGGAGTAAGCTGAAAAGATTGCGAACGTTGAAATAACACATGTTCAGCTCGCAAAGTAATCCAAAGTCCTAATTTTGGAAGTGTATATTTTATATAATAATTCATTTGCATCCTATCCTGCCAGCTACCTGAAGATGGATAAGTCCATCCAACCAGAGTATCTACAAGAACACCAGGAACATGATAGTTTTCATACTGACCAAGTGTTTTATCTGGTGTACCATAAGAAATTTTTGTTGAAGGATTTTTATAAAAATTATAAGAACCAGTAACCTGGAAGTCCATATTTAATGGTTCAATCTTCGAAGTTCTAATTGAAAATTCCAGTCCCTTAGTAATTGTCTGACCGGTATTTAGAAGATAACCATAATTTGCATCTACAAGGTAAGCTATTGTCTTAGTACTATTATAAGCAAAAAGAGGCGAAGGCCACGACTCGTATTCATTTTTTCTTATTTTATAATAAGCTGAGATTGTAGTACCAATTCTATTAAAAAATTTATGATCATAAGAAGTTTCGAAAATAGTTTCTCTGTAACCTTTCAAATCAGGATACCAGCTATTTATTCTAAAATAATAAGCTTTTCCATCTTCAGGGTTCCGCCAGCTGTTTTTAACATAATCACGACTGAATAAAGTACTCATTGGAGGTGACTTTGATGAAGTCCCTGCGCTAAGACGAAATTGACTGTATTCAGCAAAATAAATCATCATATTAAATCTTGGATTAAAGTAACTTCCATTATGTGATTGAATTAAATCTCCATTTCCCCAGAGTCCTTTCAAATTAAATTTATAAGGACGATATAATTCATATCTAAAGCCCAGCATTATGTTATAATCAAAAATAAAATGACCAGTAATTTTATCTTCCATATAAAAATTAATAAGAAATTGCCCTGGAATATCATCAAACTTATAAGGACGATTGCCAGAACCAACTCCATAATAACTATAGAGAGTATCGAAAATTACCCCGTCACCAGTATTAGCATTATACTGAGGATCTGTTCCAATCATAAATTTATGTATGATATCTCCTGTATAGAAAACTTTATTATATTCAATTCTTGTCCCTACAGTCCATTCAATACCTTTGGTTTCAACTTTTCCGATATAACTTGATATTGTATCGAGTGAAGGAGTGATAAGATAATCAGTAACAAGTTTGGATCTCATTGAGTTTTCTTTTCTCATAGTCACGAAAAAATTATAATCCCATGTAGAAACTCCATCGTCTGGACGATATTTTCCCCATGAAGAGAATGATAATGAAAATCCCCGATTATAATTTTTTGTTTTTTGCATATCACCTTTTGGTTCTTCTTCATCAAGAATTTTTTGAATCAATAGTTTATTATTGAAACTTAAAGTATTTTGGAAATAATTTCCTGAATAAACTACTTGTCCTGTAAGTCTTGTGTACTCATCACCTGTTTTTCTAATATCTCTTTCACTTTGAGCTATATTAAAATTATAACTGAATCCATCTTCTCCTACCAAAAATCCTCCGCCAAGATTTGCTTCTCTTGTATCAGGATTATTTTTCAATTTTAATCTGTGGGGCTGAACACCTATTTTTGTTTGAACATTAATAATACCTGAAGTAACATCTCCATATCTTACGGAAGGAAGTCCGGTAATAACTTCAATAGATTCGATATTATCAGCTGGAATTGTACGTAAATCAATTCCACTTGCCATAGTGCTTGTACCAAATTTAGAACCTGTCAATTTTTCAAATTGAAGATTTGCATTGTTAGATAATGGAGTGCCATCAATAATAACAGATGTACCAAACTTACTTTGTTGATCAGCATCATCAGAACGTATTGTAAACTGGCTTGTTTTACCTAATCCTGGATTTTCAGTTTTTTGAATTCCCGGAACAAGGTCAAGCACATCACCAATGCTTGATGCTTGGTAATGTTCAATCTCTCCACTTGTAATTGTGGTTTTAGTACTTACATCGTTAGGAATTAAATCCCGTTGCCCGATAACTTCAATTCCACCAATTTGGAACGAAGTGGATTTTAAAACGATATTCAGTTCAAGTACTTCACCCGCTGCTACTCTTACAGCTCTTAAAAATTTTTCATATCCGACAAAAGTAACTTCTATTGTGTATTCTCCCGGTTTGATATTCTTTATCTGATAAAACCCTCTATTATCGCAAGTAGAACCAATACCAAGCTGTTTTATAACAATATTTGAACCTATTAATTTTTCTCCTTTTTCATCTTTAATGGTTCCTTTAATTGTTGCAGTTTTTTCATCAACAAGATAGCTTTTTGCAAGTGCAATTTTTCCTAGTTCAAACTCGTAGTAACTAATATTTCGAATGTTTAGTAGCTCTCCCAGCAATTCAAATAAAGGTTTATCTTCTACTGAAATGCTGATATTCTTGATATCAATTAATCGGGGTTCATAGACAAAGTTTACATTATACTTTGTAGAGATTGCATTTATAACATCAATAAGATTTGCATCTTTCATTTCGAGTGAAATGTATTTTTGCAGAACGGAATGAGTTCCCGTAGTTTCTCCATTCATATATTCAGTAAAAGAATTTTCTGAAGGGGCTTCTTCTACAAATTCCAACTCTTTTCCACCGGTAATCTCATCCTGTTGTGAATGCAGTGTATAATATCCACAGAGCAAAAAAAGAAAAATTTTAGTAAAAATACGCATTCATTTTCCTTCATTTTTTCTATTTAATAAAAACATTATTTCCATTACGATCAATTTTCAAATCTAAAGTTAAACTAATCACTGATAGTATTCTATCCAATGAATCCCTATTAAAAACGCCAGTAATTTTTTTATCCTTAAGAGAATCATTCTGAAAATGAACTTTAATATTGTAATTCCTTTCTAGTTCAGACATAACATCTACTAGGTTAGTACTTGAGAAAGTAAACTTATTTACTTTCAGGTCATAAAATTCGTTAAGATTTACTTTTAATTTATTAAAGAAATCCTTTGTCTCACTGAACGAAATCATATCTCCTTTAGTAAGCTGAACAATTTTACCAGTTACATTACTTACAGTTTTGACAGAGCCTTTCGTAACTACAACATCAACTTTGTCATTTCGGTTTTTTATGTTAAATTCTGTGCCAGTAACAATAGTGGAAATCTTTCCAGTATTTACAATAAAAGGTCTATTATAGTCTTTACTTACACAAAAGTATGCTTCCCCAACAAGCTCAATAACACGTTCGTACAAACCAAATTCACTATTATAACTTAATTTACTTTCCGAATTAAGATATACCTTTGAACCATCAGAAAGAATAATGTTAATTCTCTCTCCTCTTTTACATATTATTTCTCTAGTCTTAATGCTGTTTTCAGCAATTGTTTTGGGTTTTGTATTTTCACTTTGATGAGAAGGTAAAGTTAGAATTATGTAAAAAAGAAGTATTAAACTTATTGCCCAGGCAGTAGAGTGATAAAGCCATGAGAAATCAATATTAAAGTATGACTTATTTTTTTTAGGCTTTACTAAATTTATATCAGTTTTTATTAGATTGGCTTCTTCTGAAGACTTGAATTCTTCTTCTTTTTGTATTCCATCTTCAATTTTTTTCCATTGTAACCCTGAATCTGGAACATTGGGAAGGAAAGCAGAATCAAATTTATCCCACAATAAGGAAACATTACTAAATTCTTCTTTATTTTTTTCTGATTCAGAAAGCCACTTTTCGAAGAATTCTTTCTCTTCTTCGTTTACTTCATCTTTAATTATGCGAATTAAAAAATGATTGTCGATATTCTTATAGAAATTAAACAATAAATTTTTTCTTTTTTACTTAATAATACAATCATTAAAGCAAAAAGTACTATGCAGGTATTTAAAATATTTGCGAGGACAGTCTTTTCTTCAAAACAGAAATTGCCTTATTCATCTGGTTTTTTACAGTTTGAAGAGAAACTTGCATGATTTCAGCAATCTCCGAATAACTAAAACCATCATATCGACTTAAAATAAAAGTAGTCTTACATCTTTCAGGCAAGACATTTATTGCTTTTTGGCATTCATCTCGTAAAAAAATTTTTTCAAGGTCTGTTTCAGCATTTCCGGAAAGGTAACTTAAGTTTTCATTATCATTTAATTTCTTGATTCTTGATTTTTGTGTCAGATGATTAATAGCAAGGTTTCTTGCAATTTTATAAATGTATGCCTTGGGAAATGTTTGGCAATCTAATGTGTCTCTTTTTAACCAGAATTTTATAAAAGTTTCTTGCGTTAAGTCTTCAGCAATTACTTTATCAGAAGTGATTCTATACAAAAAATGAAATATCGATGGTTGCATTAAAAGAAAAAACTGTTTGAAAGCTTCTCTGTTATTGTTCTTAATTTCTTCAACAAGGAATTGAAGACTATATGTTTCTTCCTTTAACATTAAACACTACTTTAAAAGAATCATCTTCCTTATAAAACTTTTTCCATTTACCTGCAACTTACAAAAATATATTCCATTATGCAGATTCTTTGTATTCTGTCTCCCAAATTCAACTTCAAATAAACCGGGATACTTCTCTTCATTTACAAGTGTCGATACTTCTTTTCCCAGGACATCAAAGACTTGTAAAATTACAAATCCTTTTCTTTCAAGTGAAAATTTAATTTTAGTTGATGGATTGAATGGATTTGGAAAATTTTGATATAAGTTGAAATATTTAATTTCATTAAAATCATTATTCTGTGTTATAAAATTATTTATTTCGGATAAACAAGCTTTATAGACATCCTCTTCAATATTGTACCAACCGCTGTATGCACCATCTCCCCATCTTGCACCATTGGTCATAAAAATTATTCCATAATCTTTTACTTTAGAAAAATAAAGATCACTTATTAACCCATAGGCTTCACCCGGATGTCCATATAATGTTTCGTTGGGTAACAATTCTGTAGTTCGCGAACAACCTATTCCATATGTATTAAAAATACCGTAATAATTATCACCATTAGAACCATTGTAAATCCAGGTTGGATTGTGCATAATTGCACCAATGCTATCAGCAAAAATTCGAACTCCATTAAATATTCCAAGATTCATATGTGCTATCATAAACTTTGCAAGGTCATATGAACTGATCCTTAAATTACCTTGTGGGCCAAAAATAATACCATTTGTTCCCAGAGTATATTGACTTAAGTCTCTTGCCGGAGGTTTAACTCCTCCATAATTATCAGTCTGTGCAACCCAATTACCACTTGAATAGCGATACAAAACTGCTACGTTATTAATGTTTGGAATGTCCTGTATATTAAAACTTCCACTAATGCCGAGAGGGAGAAAAATATTGTTTTTACAATAAATGTCGAAGCGTTGATTTGATAATTTTTCTATTAGTGTTCCGATTATACCATAATTGACATTCGCATAAACAAAGTAATTGGATGAAGGTGATTTTGAACTGCTGAACATATCTGACGTATAATACGTGCCGCCTGATTGAAGTAATGTTTTTATATTTGGTGGTGGATTCTGTGAACCTGTAACACTTAAGAATGTATTGTATCCGCTTCCATCCCGAATGCTTGAAGTGTGATTTAAAACTTTTCTTATAGTAATTGGATCATAAGGAAAATTTGGATTACGTAGAGTAAATCCAAGATGAGTGCTAATATCATCATCCAGATTAAACAAACCTTGCTGATATAATTGCATTAAAGCAGTTGCAGTTATAAATTTTGAAATAGATGCAATTCTATAAACCGTGCTATCGTTGGTTAAAAGATTTCTAGTGATGTCTTTTAATCCATATCCATGATTAAATACAATAGAATCATTTTTAACTACAGCGACTGAAAATCCTACTGCACTATATTGATTTTTTATTTTTAACAGCTTAGCGTTAAGAGAATCAACTTGTGAAAAGGTTGAAATGTATGAAATTAGAATAGTAAAAAATAGTAAATATTTTTTCATTCAATCCTTAAATTTGTTTAATCAAAGATATACACAAATAAAATGTTTTTCAACAATTAAAAATGTTTTTTTGAAAAAAAAATCCCTCTGAATTTTCCAGAGGGATTAATAAAAACAATTTATGTCTATTATTTATTTGATTAACAACATCTTTTTTGTAATAACATTGTTATTTGTTTTAAGTTTATAAAAATAAACTCCATTTGCAAGACTTGAAGCATTAAATTCAACAAGATAATTTCCAGCTTGTTGTTCATCATTAACAAGCTCAGCAACTTCATTACCAAGTACATCAAATACTTTTAATTCTACTTTTTGAAGAGCAGCAATCGAGTATTTAATTGATGTAGATGGATTGAACGGATTAGGATAATTCTGGCTTAAGAAAAAGCCTGCAGGTAATTCTGTATTGCTCTCAATTTCTTTTGAAAATGAATATTGACCGGAAAAATCAATTTGTTTTAATCTGTAATAATTAATACCTTTTCTAGGATTTTTATCTACAAAAGAATAATTATTTATTTCATTTGATGTTCCTGCACCATTTACAAAACCAATTGTTGAAAAGCCATCGCCTGAATTACGTTGAATCTCAAAACCCATATTGTTTTTCTCAGATGCAGTTGACCAGGTAAGACTAACATTTCCATCAATAATATTTGCTGAAAAACCTGTCAATTCAACAGGAATAGGTGCGTCAGTAGCATCAATTCTTATTGCTGTTAAGCCACTGGTTGGATTCACTGTATTTGCACCGCTTGGCCATATACCGTCAGCATCAATAGCTACAGAAGAATAAATACTACCATCGTTAAACAATCTCCTTTCAATTCTCCTTATACCGTTAGCATTCACGTTCGGAATAATCGTTCCCCAATAACCAATTTTATTATCGACGCTATCTCTATAAAACTGAACGAAGCTTGTAACCGCACTAATGTTTAATCCATCATTTTCAACAATTGCACTGGCTAAAGGTCTTCCTGTACCGGATACATTGTCATACAAAAAAACAAAATCTTTTGAAGGTGCAGTAGATTGTCCATAAATTCCGGTACCGGAAGTATCCGCACTGGTTGTATAAAAATTTATAACTCGTACTGAATCCTGAGTAGTCAAATAAGTTGTAGCTGTTGTTCCACCAGCACCATCGTTTAATCTAATTCTCATAAAAACATAACCACCAGCAACAAATCTTGCATTACCTGTCGGTTCATTAATAAACCATCCTGTGTAAGAACCTGATGCATTAGTAGTGAATTCTCCATACCCACCATATGTAGCAAATGAAGGAGAAGTTGTTCTTACAAAAGGAGAATCAATTCTCGGAAATATACAATTTCCAGCACCTGAAGTCGTTGGACCATCAGCATAATTAACGATTTGATTAATATAACGGTAAGTTGTATTTGCAGTCAAACCGCTGAGTGTAACTCTATAAACAAAAAATACACGGTTGTTATTTGTACCACTTACTCCTTGAATATATTTAGGTAAAATTACTTGCGTTAATGATTGGCTAAAACCATTAATCGTAAATAAAATTACGAAAAAACAAATACCTAAAAATTGTTTTATATTTGTCATAATGACTCCTTGTTTAAATTATTTTAAAACTGCTATTTCATTAATATAAGTTTTCGTGTATTTAAATAATTACCGGCTTTTATCTGGTAAAAGTACACACCACTTTCCATATTGTCTGCGTTCAATTTTATTTCGTGAACACCCGCGTTTTTAATTTCGTTCACAAGTATTGCAACTTCTTTTCCTAAAGCATTGAAGACTTTAATTGTAACAAATTCTCTTTGAGGAATTTGATACTGAATTGTAGTAGCTGGATTGAACGGATTGGGATAATTTTGAGCAAGACAATAATTGTTTACAATTTGATTTTCATTTTCTACACTTGTAAAAATATTTGCTGTACCCTTTGATATAGTAGAAAGAATCCTCCAGGTTCCTGTGCCATCAGGAAATCTTCCATATGATTCAGTTGTTTGAAGTGCTGGAAAAGTCACATCATCTATTACAGAACCTGTTGCATCTTCTAACCAAACCTGTTCACCGGAACTTGACAAACCAAAACCACTCGAATCAGAATCGTCGGTTACAATCACATAAAAACCATTTGCTGGAATAGTTGTACCGGTCGGAAATACTTTTTTGGGTTTTGTTCCACCTTGTCCACCTGTATCATAAATTTTATATCCAGTTAGTGTAATAGGTGAACTTGTTAAGTTATATATTTCAATCCAGTCAGGATCAGTTGTAGTTCCTCTTGAAAATATTTCATTCATAACGACTGATGCATTTGTTGAATAAATATTCGCTGTGCCACGTGTAACTGTAGTAGTAACTTTCCAGGTTCCTCCATCTGGAATTCTGCTGTAAGATTCATTGGTTTGCAATGCAGGAAAAGTTATAGAATCAATAATAACTCCGGAATTGTTTTCTAACCAAACTTTTTCACCAGAGCTTGAAAGTCCAAAACCACTTGAATCTGAATCATCAACTACAATCACAAAATAGCCATTTGCAGGAATTGTTGTTCCAGTTGGAAAAACCTTCTTAGGTTTTGTACCACCTTGTCCACCAACATCATAAATTTTATATCCTGATAAATTTATTCCTGAGGTTGACTTGTTATATATTTCAATCCAATCAGGATCAGTTGTTGTACCTCTTGAAAATATTTCATTCATTACAATGTTATTTTCAGTTACGTTAGAATACCCTTTCGTAATAGATGTAACAATTTGAAAGGTTCCGCCATCAGGTATTCTTGCATATGACTCTGTTGTCTGAAGTGCCGGAAAAGTAACATCGTCAATAACTACTCCGTTTGCATTTTCAAGCCATACTTCTTCACCTGAACTTGATAAACCAAATCCACTTGAGTCAGAATCATCTGTAACAATAACATAAAAACCATATGCTGGAATTATTGTCCCGGAAGGAAAAGATTTTTTCGGTTTCGTTCCGGCTAAACCACCATTATCATAAATTTTATATCCGGTTAGATTTACTGCAGATGATGTAGTATTATAGATTTCAATCCAATCAGGATCTGATGTAGTTCCTCTTGAATAAATTTCATTCATTTTTATCTGAGCAAAAGTCAAATCAACAAATGAAATTAATGCAAACAGGAACATAAAAAGTAAAATTTTCTTATTCATTTTTTCTCCATAAATTAAGTTTTAAGGTTTCTGAAAGACATACATCTTTCTCTCATAATCACTAATAACGTAAATTTTATTGTTCACAATAGTAATACCTTCTGCCTGAGTTATGTTGATATTCCATTGTGAAATTAAATCAAGATTTTTGCTTAATTTCAAAATTTTTTGAGATTCATCACTCACGATCCAATAACAATCTGATGAATCATCATAAAAAATATCAGAAATATCTGCTATATAATTTATCTCTTTACGCCATAATTCAGTTGTTCTATCAAATTCTAAAACCATGCAAGGTAATTTTTCATTTATAATTATTAGACGTCCGTTTGAATTATTTCTTGTAATACCTTCCAAAGCGTGCTTCACGCTTGTTGCAACATTTATTGAAAAGGATGCAACTTTATTGCCTGAATAAAGTAATGTCGAAACAAGTTTATTAGTTTCTTCTACTACAAAAATTGTATCACAATTTTTTGAAAGTGTTATTCCTTCCATATCTGAACAAGTGGTTGGAATAGTATTTAATATGTTTCCTGAATAATCCACTTCATAAATTTCTGATTTACCATCAGATACAATTAACAACGAGTTCTGAACTGAATTGTAAGCAATACCAGAAGGTTCAGGAATATTCAGGTTATAAACATTTAATTGTGTTAATTGCTGAACATTAGCAGATTCATTTATCGAATTGTTCCTACTGCAATTAATATTCAATAAAACTACTATTATTAAAAATTTTAATTTGTATATGTTAAAATATCTTTTCATAAGACCAATATAAAAAAGTGAAATGGAGAATCAAATTTAATTGATTCTCCATTTAAAGTTTATTGTTGATTAGGTGAACCTTTTGTTATTGTGTTAAGTATTTGCCAGTTCGTAGTCCCATCCGGGTACCTTCCATAAGAAGTTGTAGCAACAGGCATTGCCGGAAATGTAACATTATCAATGACAACTCCTGAAGCATTTTCCAACCAGACAGCTTCACCACTACTTGATAAACCAAATCCGCTTGCAGTAGTATCATCAACAACTATCACAAAGAAACCCTTAGCTGAAATTGTTGTTCCTGCCGGAAATTCTTTTTTAGGTTTGGTACCACCCTGACCTCCAATATCATAAATTTTATATCCGCTTAAATCAACAGGAGAATTATTGGGATTATATATTTCTATCCAGTCAGGATCTGCTGCTGTGCCGCGGGAAAAAATTTCATTCATTAGTAATGGATTTGTGATAACAATAGATGTATCGTTCTTAGAACCTTTAGTTGGAGGAAAAATTATCTGCCAGTTGTTTGAACCATCTGGTTTTCTTGCATAGGAAGAATCAAGACCTAAAGCAGGAAAAGTGACGCTATCAATTAAAACTCCAGCTAATTTCTCAAGCCAGATTTTTTCTCCACTACTTGAAAGTCCAAAACCACTTGCGGTTCCATCATCGACAGGAATTACATAAAATCCCTTTGCAGGAATTATTGTTCCGGAAGGAATTTCTTTTTTAGGTTTACTCCCACTCTGTCCGCCAATGTCATATATTTTATATCCTCCAATATCAACTGAGCTATTATTTGGATTATAAATTTCAACCCAGTCAGGATTTGTTGAATCACCTCTTGCGTAAATTTCATTCATTTTAACTTCAGCGAGCGGTGTAGGTGCAGGTGGAGTTATTGGATTTGGATCTTCACGCGAACATGAAAAAAATATGATCGCTATAAGCATTAAAGGCAAATATAATTTTAATTTTTTATACATTTTTCACTCCGATTGATTACATTGATGCTTGTACTCTGAACTGTACAAATGAATGATCATCATCACCAATTAAATTACCTTTCCTATTGGCAAATTGATCAAGATTGACACGAGAATAATTGAACTGAATTTTTATGCTTGAGTTTGGATAGTAATTTAATCCAAGCATAAGCTGGTTCGATTGTCCTCCTTTAATTCCTGCTTTAAAGTCATTTAAATTTGTAACACTAAATCTTGCAGCAAGTTCCAGCGCTCCCCAGGAATGTTTAGGACTTTCAACTGGGCCAACTTCACCTTCATCAACATAATAATAACGTGTTTCACCAGTTAACATCCATGTTGCCATTGCATAACCACCACGCAAATTAACTGTTGGTTTGTTTTTCCATCTTTTAACAGTCATTCCCATAAATTCAGATTGAAAATAAAATGGACCATTAATGTAAATTAATTCAGTTCCGTAGCGATTATAATAATCTACTTCATCAATATCACCAGTATGTAAAAACTTTGGATTAGATACATAGGTTTCAGGTCTAGCATTTACTTCAATTGTATTACTTTTAAGATCAGCAACAACATCAGGAATTTTATAAGAACCAGCTAAACCAATATGAAGATTTTCTCCAAAATTATTTATAGGTGCAACCGAGAGTCTTAAGTTCGTAGAATATCCCTCATCTGTCTGCCCCTTATCAACTCTTGTTCCTGCTTCGTGTCCCATTATTGCTGCAGTGATTTGTCCAAAGTCAGTCCAGTATCTTGCAGATGCACCAATCCTTCTGCCTAATGGAATTGCATTAGTCACAGCTGTCCTTTCAAGAAATGTTAATAACCTTGAACTATTTAATCTTTCAAGACCAAAAGGCTCTTTAAAATTTCCAACTTGCAGACTTAAGTCAATATTTGGGAACGTATATTTTACAAACATATCTCTAAGTTCTAATTGAGACTTAGTAGAAACGGCTTCAGCAAAGTCAACATCAAGTTCGGCTTCCCAATCTTTCCAGAGTTTTGTCTTCATTGCAAAAGTCAGTCTTCTTAATGTTACACCATTGCTTAGTTTATTTTTGTTTTCAAAATAAATGGCACCGTCAATTTGTAACCTTGAGTCAAACCACCATCTGAAATTTCCATCCTGTGATTCAAAAACAAGTTTGCCATTTTTTACGTCTGCTCCAAGTGGTACTTTTTGATTTCCACCCGGAACACGTGAGTCCTGAGCTAATAATTCATTTTGTTGAAGAATTATTAACAAACAGAAAGATATCATAAGAAAAATGTTTTTATTTTTCATTTATTCCTCTACAGTAAATTTATTGATTAATTAAGTTCGTTTTTTCTTTTATTCTAAACAGATTTTCTATAAAAAATTTTTTTTCTTCAATTGATTTATTCCTAAGCTTATCATCACTCAATCCCCACTCAGTTGAATCTGAAAATACTGCTTTTTCAAAATCTAATTTATGATTAAACGTTTTTCCTTGTAAATTTTTAATTATTTCAAATTGAGCCGATGATAATTCGATTGAGCTTTCCAATTGATGTAATCTCATTGTGTCAATTCTAAAACTATCAATTAATGCATAATTGAAAATTGAAAAAATCTCATCATTATTAAATTGATAACGATGAAGCAGTTCATTCCTGAATGTTTTGTTGTTATTAAACCTTTTATCTCTCAGATCAGAAATTTTATCAGTCTCAATTCCTTCCTGATGCAGTTTCTCGATAACAGAAGCAGTTATCTGATAAGGAACAGGATGAACAACTTTTTGTTCAAATACATTTTGAATAAAGAACAAAGATATAAATGTAATTAAACCAGCAGATAATGGAGCTATTCCCCATCCCATTGCAATCTTACCTAAAACTTTGAAATTAATTGATAAAGGATCTTTTGCCAGGCCAACACCAATTACAGCACCAATAAATGCCTGTGTTGTTGATAGCGGGACAAGAGGGATTGAAGGCAAATTATTCTTTAGTAAAAATGCTTCGAGACCTTGAGAGGTGAATAACCATAAAACTAGAAATTCCGAAAGTACTACTACGAAACCGGTAATTGGAGATATCTTATAAAGATCTGTTCCAACTGTTTGCATAACATTATTACCAAATGTAAAAATACCAACAGCTATTGCCAATCCACCTAACAAAAACAATTGCTGAATACTTGTTAATGTAATAATTCCTGCAAAATTAATATCCTTGAATAAAGGAGCTGAAACGAACATGCCCATTACATTAGCAATGTTATTAGCTCCTAGAGAGTAGGAAGCTAAGGCACCTACTACTATTAAACCTATTCTTGTATAGATATCAATTCTAAGTAAATGTATCTTCCATTTTAGTATTGTCTTTTTTACAATTATAAAAAATATGAAGCCAAACAATGCTGCGATAACCGGAGATGCAACCCAGCTAAATAAAATTTTGCTTAGCGAGTTGTAATCAGTCGGTGAACCAGTAAAAATATTCCATCCAATTATTCCACCAATTACAGCCTGAGAAGTTGATACAGGCAATTTAGCTCTTGTCATAATTGTGACAGAAATCCCGACTGCTAATGCAACAGAAAAACTTCCTGCTAATGCATTTACGGAACCTAGATCCGTTAGTGTTTTAGTCGTACCGGCACCGCTAAATACAGAACCGAGAACTACAAATACTCCGGCAATTATTGAAGCAGTTCTAAACTTGACCATTTTAGAAACCACAGCAGTTCCAAATACATTTACTGCGTGGTTAGCACCAAGCGACCAGCCAAGAAATAATCCACTACTAATAAAAAACCAGATTGATATATCCAATTTTATTCAAACCTTTTTATTATTGCAATTGAAAGCCTGTCACATACATCTTCTGATTGTTCTGCTATCCTTTCGATATGAAACGTAAAATAACGTGTGTGTATTTTGTAACTAAGTTCTTTATCCGTTCTAAAGACTGTTCTTTTAATTCTTTCAGCAATTTTATTTGTTTCCTTTTTATAAAACTGAACTTTTGTTACATAATCTCTAACAGCATCAACATTTTTAAAGTAAGAACGGATTCCGCTTACAGTATTTTCAAGACAAGCAATTGAACTATCAGAAATATCAAGAAAATCCTGTTTTAGCTCTGGCATTAAGTTTGGTATTTCAACCGAAAATTCAAGTAATGTTTCAGTGGTAATATTAAGAGCTTTATCCATACTTTCAAGCAAACCTAAAACATCACCTCTTGATTCTGGTATCAATGTTCTTGTATAAAGTTTAATTTCTATGTTTCGTCTTAGATCATCTGCAGTATCTTCAATCTTACGCAATTCTTTCAGATGACTTTCAAACTCATTCATCTGGTCTTCGAGATAACATTTGATGCCTAATTTAAAGACTAATCCACCTTTAATAACAAGATCAAGATATTCATCAATTTGTGTTTCAAGTTTTTTTGTCTTCTTTAAAAACATTTCTTTCGCCTTTAGATAAATGTGTTTTAACTTTTCTTTTCATTAACCGGTTTAATTAAATCTCTGAAATAATACAGGTAGCCTAATGAAATTAAACTCAAAATAATAAATAAGACTGGTGATTTTGTTTCCTTCTTAAACCTGAATTTAACAAATATCTGATCACCAAGTTTTAAGACCGGTGATTTTATCCAGACAGAATTTAAGTTTTTGTTACGACTTATTTCAAATGGTGAAACAGGATCATCTTTACCCTGTTTTGGGATTGTTTCTTCAACTGAAGTAATAACGAATCCTTCAGGCAAAAATATTTCAGATTTAAAATCTTTTAACTGATTTGAAGTTGTGTTAACGTATTTCTTCTTAAAAGTGTAGTTGCCAAAATCCTCCACTTCAGTTGAATCAATATTGAAGAAATTATCTATAGTAAACCTTATCTCAAAAGTCTTATAATTCTTTAAATAGTTCGAATTCACTGAAATAAAATTAGTCCCGCTTATTGATATTAGTTTTACAGGTGCAATATATTCACCTGATGAATCATATATTTTAACGTTTTTTTTAGAATCAACGAATAAATCAAATTTTATTCTTTCAGTATTCTTTAATGAAAAATTCCATGGAAGATGAAGTTCATTTTTAGCAGGTGCATCTAATCTAAATTGCCATATAACATTTGCGACTCCGTCTACAGACATAAAAATCTGTTCGTTAAAACCATTCAAGACCTCGGCATTAATACAATTAATTGAAAAAAGAAAGAAGATGCTTACTCTAAACAAATTTATTTTCTTAAAATTGTCTAAAATTTTCATGGAGTAATTCCTAAAAATCTAAACCAGGTAAATCCAGCAATAACAAGCAGAATAATTCCAATCGTTGACATTATAAGTCCGTACTTAATATTATCAAGCACAGAATATTGTCCCGTTGTGAACAAAATAACGTTTGGTTTAGCACTTATAGGCAATCCTATTACCCAATCAATTGTAAATGCTGCAGGCAAAGCAAGCGATAAAGGATTGATACCAAGCTGTTGTGCAAGTGCAATCGTAAAAGGAATCAAAATAATTGTACGCATAGTTTTCGATGTAAACACAAGATGTGAATACATCATAACAGCGATAATAATTGTATAGAGTACCCAAAAGTTGACATTTTTATCTAAGTTAATCATTACAAAAAGATTTTTGACTGCCCAAGTAGCTGCACCCGTATCGTTTAAAGCAAGTCCACCTGCATAAGCTCCTGCACTAAACAGCATCAAATGCCAGGGAATATCACATTCATTCCATTTTAAAATTCCAACTCGCGGTAATAAAGCAATAATACCACCAGCCATTGCAGCCATAACAGCATCTATTTGAAATCCAAATAAACTAAGATGAAATCTATCTGTAACCCATAACAAAATAACAATACCAAAAATCACAGCTCCTTTCTTCTCCATATAACTCATTTTACCCATCGCATCAAGCTGTTTTTTTAAAACTTCTATACCACCTTTAACTGCGGGTCTAGATTCTTTTCCTTTCAATCTGAATAATAGTTTAGGACCAATTACCCAGGCAATAAACATAGCAATCAAGACTACCGGTAGATTTGCAAACATCCAATCAGTGTAATATACTTTTGTGCCAGCCATTGAAAAAATAAAAGCAACTGCAATTAAATTTGCCGTACTGCCTGTCATAAATCCTGAAGAAAAAATATTTATTCCAAGTAGGTTTTGTAAGAAAAGATTTCTTCCAAAGTTATTTGGATTCTCATTTGTTGAACCATAAATAGATGCAACAATAAGCATAATTGGAAGTGTTATAACAGTACGTGCTGCAGTAGCAGGTATTAGAGGTGCTAAGGCAAGCTGCAATAACACAAATGCAAGCATCATTGGCATTGCTTTATTACCAAACTTTACAATAAGATTTAGTGCTATCCTTTTTGCAATGTTTGTTTTAACTAACAGCGAGCTTAAAATAAACGCCATTACATTCAACCAGATAACATCAAAACCTAGTACTCCAAGCACGCTTTTCATCTCCCAACCATCGAGAAAAACCAGCATAACCATCAGAATTAGAGAAGTTACATGCGTTGGTATAGATTCCGAAACCCAAAGAATCAATGCAAAACAAAAAGATGCAATTACTGATTGACCGGCTTCAGATAATCCGGCGGGTGTTGGCATATAATAAAGATACAAGAATACAAAAATGCCAACAGGAAGTCCAAGATACTTTAACCATCTTTCACTAGTAGTTGATTTTTTTTCTGGAATTACAGCTAAGCGATGTTTATCCAGATCCAATAGTTCTTCTAAATCCTGACCATTCTCACCATTTCTTATATTTGAATTATCAATGGTTTCTTTAATCTCAGGATTATTTTGCAAAGTCATCAGAGTTTATCTACTCCATTTTGTAAAAGGATTTTTCATCAGCATCGAGTTATAATATTTTTTGTCGCCGGTTACTTCTTCGCCAAGCCAGTCGGGTTTTTCAAAATTTTCGGTTTCAGATGATAATTCAATTTCAGCAACAACAAGTCCCTGATTCTCACCATAAAATTCATCAACTTCAAATGTATGATTGCCTGCCTTAACATTATATCGTATTTTATCAATTACACCTGGTTCGCATATCTTTAAAAGCTCTTCAACTTCATTAACAGGAATTTCTTTTTCCCATTCGTATCTGCTGGCACCGGAGGAATTGCCAATTCCTTTAATCGTGATATAACCTTTATCACCTTTTATTCTAACTCTTACTGTTCGTTCCGGAACCGATGAAAGATATCCCTGAACAATTCTTGTAGCACTTGCAGCCTGATCTTTAAAATTTCCTTTAACTAAAAATTTTTTTTCAATTTCATTTGCCATTTTTTTCTCCTTATTTCATTCCAACAAGATTTTTTAATCCACGCAGATAATTAATATTTGGAAAACTATCTAGCTCTAACTCTCTTACCGTTTTTATTACAAGTTCAGGATCTTCCATTTCAACAGCGGCTGTCTTGATAACTTTACCTTCTACGGTAACTTCAGCTATCTCAACAATAGTATTATTGATTGTAAAACCTGTTCTTTTTTTATGCACGTTAATAGCTTTTAATAACTTTGATGGTTTTATTACTTCATCAATATACTGATCAAAAGTATATTCACTTCTTTCAAGTTTCGGTAAAGCTACTTTAAAACATTTAAACACTTTTTCTATTTCAGAAACAGGAAGTGGAAAAGTTCCTTTCATTATCGGCATCCATTGTTCAAGTCTGTCTTCATTAACCTGCTGAAGTGTTTTAATATCCATCAGATTATCACGCACCTTTGTGTTATCCATACTTACTTCAGAAAGAATATAAACCTCATCACTCTCTCGTGTCTTTCCTTCAGGATGTTTGCGAATATTAGCTTCAGCTTTACCGAGATCATTGGTAAAAGTACGCCATTCCCAGCGTGGTATTATGTTTTCCATATTTGTTTTCCTTTTATTTTTTTTGAAAATTTGCCAATAATTATACCAGAAGGCTTATTACAATAAATTAGTTTTTTCAGTAAAAGTTAAAAAATGTATTATATTGTAGTGACGATTATAAGTCATTTTGTCCATTTATCGTCGTCATTGTTCAATTTATGTTTATCTGTTTACTTAATTGTTAATTCCTTAAATGGAACAATTTTTTATACTCACTTTTTAATATTACGAAATAAATATTAACAGAATGTTAAGAAAAAAAATATATTTGATTTTCCCGGTATTGCTTCTTCTTGCAATTATCTTTACTGTTTTCTTCTATAATTACTCTTTAAATATCACAAAGGTGATAAGAACTGAAACGAACAAATACAATATTGACACTAATGCTCTAAAGAAACCCGTGGTTTACATTGGAGTTATTTCAAGGTACCCTCCTAATATTATTTTCAGGGGTTATCAACCTATACTTGATTATTTAACAAACAATACTGATTACAGGTTCGAACTTAAATTCAGTGATGATTACAATCAGGCAGTTAAGATGTTAATTAACAAGGAAGTTAGTGCAGCGTTTTTAGGTTCGTATGTGTATGTTAAAGCTCATAAAGATTTTGGTGTTATTCCTATTCTTAAACCTTTGAATGAAAACTTTGAACCTTTCTCAAGGTCGGTACTGTTTACCAGATCTTCTTCGGATATCTACAATTTGAAAGATATAAAAAACAAAAAACTTGCACTTCCATCAAAAGAATCTTTTTCGAGTAACTGGTTGCTTCATTATATTTTCGATAAGCAAAAAATTAAAACCAGTTATCTTAAACAGATTACCAATTTCCCTCATCACCAAACTGTAATTCAAAATGTGCAATCTGGTAATTACGATGTTGGAGTAACTCGTGAATATCTGATAAAGAAAATTACTGACGGCTCTATTCGCGTAATTTTATATTCTGAGCCTTTCCCTACTTCTCCAATCGTTGTATCCTCGGATTATCCACACAATGAAATAAATGCTTTAAAGAATGCACTACTTAAGATTAACTTATCTAACAGCAAAAGAGATAGTGTAACGCGTGGTTGGGACAATGAATTCATCAATGGCTTTGTTGAAGCAAGCGATAAGGACTACGATTTTGTCAGGGCGATAAGTAAATGAATAAAATGACAAAAATAAAATCCAGTTTAAAGACTCGCATCATCTTTCTTATTGGTATCGTCATCATATCTCTAATGCTCGTTATTTCATCGATTCTTCTCTTAAAATGGAGAGAAATTATCATCCAGAAAGAATCCGAAAACGCCGTGTCAGTTTCAAAAACCTTTGCTGTAACTGTAATTGACGCTTTTATATTTGAAGAAAAAAGTATTTTTCATAAAGAAAACATTCTTGAAACTTATATTGACAATTTTATAAACAGACTTGGCAACGTAAAATATGTAATTATCTATGATAAAAATGGCAATGAACTGAATTACCGCTATAAATCCAATGGTGTAATTACTTCCGATTTCAAATTTGTTCCTTTATCCAGCTCTTCTTTGTATGAAGAGGTGAGGATTTTTAATGATAAAAACTTTAAATGGATTATTGAAGCAAATGAACCGCTTTTCTTCTCGGGCAGAAACTTTGGTGCGGTAAAGATTGGCTTCGATGCACAGTCCATTCGTGATGAAATCAGCAGTGTTTTCTTCTTATTATTATTTTCTACAATTATTTTAACAGCGGTTGTGCTTTTTATTTTGTTTGTTTCAATTAATAAAATGACCTCTTCTCTTGAATCTTTGGTGAAAGAGATTGATAAAATTGATTTTATTTCAAGTTCCAACATAGAACTGCCCCAAAAGAATGATGAAATTGGTTTCCTCTATCATCATTTTGACTTATTACAAAAAAGACTCGACATCTCAAAAGCTGAACTTGAAAAAGCACACAAACAAATCTATCAAGCGGAGAAACTTGCTTCAATAGGACGCCTTGCTTCAGGTGTAGCCCATCAGGTTAACAATCCATTGAATGGTATTAAGTCTTGTTTATTTGCTATACAGAAGGAACCAACGAATGTTCAGCAGACAAAAGAATATCTTGAGCTTATAAATGAAGGTATAGATAACATAGAAACTGTTGTAAAGAAATTATTAGGTTTTGCACGTCAGCAATCAACTTCTGAAAGCATTATAGATATTAATGATTCAATCTTAAAAGTAGTTAATCTCTTCGAAATACGTTTGAAAGAAAAAAATGTAAGTATAAAACTCGATTTATCGAAAAACTTAGGACTAATAAAAATTGATTATCACCTCTTCCAGGAAGTTGTTATGAACTTATTACTAAACAGTTTTGATGCTGTTTCAAACAATGGTGAAATATCAATCTCCACTGGAGAATTAGATGAACAGAATATATTTATGTCTGTAAAAGATAACGGATGCGGAATAAACGAAGAAGACTTAAAGAAAATTTTTGACCCATTCTACACAACAAAAGAGATTGGCACGGGCACTGGTTTGGGTTTATCTGTCTGTATGGGAATAATAGAATCCCACGGCGGAAAGATATCAGTGCATAGTATTGAAAATGTAGAAACAATATTTAAAATAATTTTACCAAAAGTGAATGAAGATGAAACTATTAATAATTGAGGATGAAAAGATTACCCGTATTTCTCTTACTAATACCCTTATTAAAGAAGGTTATGAGGTTTATTCTGCTGCGGATGGCGAAGAGGGATTAACTATTTTCAAATCTCAACTTCCTTCTATTGTTATTACCGATTTGCGTTTGCCAAAACTTAGCGGGCTTGACATTTTAACCGCCGTGCTTTCCATTTCTCCAAACACTAAAGTGATATTAATAACTGCTTATGCCACTGTGGAAACTGCGGTTACCGCTTTGAAAATGGGGGCTTACGATTATCTTACCAAGCCTTACTCTCCGGAAAAATTGATTTCTATCTTAAAAAATATTTCTCAGCTTCAGAATGTTATTAATGAGAATGTAGAACTTAAAAAAAAGATTAATCTTCTTGAGAACAAAACCATTATTGGCAATTCTGAGCCGATGCGAAAATTGAATGAAACAATTAAACACATTGCTCTCAATGATTCCACAATATTAATTGAAGGCGAAAGCGGAACAGGAAAAGAACTCGTTGCAAAAGCTCTTCACAATTATAGCTTACGAAAAGATAATCCTTTTATTGCTATTAGCTGCTCAAGTATTCCCGAAAGTTTACTTGAAAGTGAACTCTTCGGCTATGAAAAAGGAGCTTTCACCGGTGCAATAAAAAAACACATTGGCTACTTTGAACGTGCAAACAAAGGAACTATCTTTATAGATGATATAGATGACTTTCCATTAAGTATGCAGGTAAAACTCCTTCGTGTAATTCAGGAAAGAGAATTTAATCCTATAGGAAGCACACAAAACATTAAGATTGACGTAAGAATAATTTGTGCTACAAAAATTGACTTACGAAAAAAAGTTGAAAGTAAACTATTTAGAGAAGATTTATTTTATCGCCTCAACATTATTCCTTTAAAAATCCCACCATTAAGAGAAAGAAAAGAAGATATACCCGCACTTGTAGAACATTTTTTTAAAAAACACTCCGCAGAAGATAAAATAATGCTGTTAAATAATGACATCTTCCAGAAATTAATGCAGCATAACTGGGATGGAAACGTAAGAGAACTGGAGAATATTGTAGAGCGTATGATTGCTTTATCATTTAGCGGAAAAATAGATACATCTATACTCGATTTTTCTTCACATCCAAAACAGCAAGTTACAAATGACGATTATTTCTTTTCATTTAACTCTCTTGATGATTTTCTTAATCAAAAAGAAAAAGAAATTATCCAATGGGCATTAAGCAAAACTCGTAATAGCATTACTGCTGCGGCTAAATTGCTTAATATTCCCCGCACCACTTTAAACAGTAAAATAGAAAGACTTTTTCCAGAGGGAAGAAATACCTGAAGATATCTGAACTGTAATAGGTATTCTCCCCATCTGAATATTTATTTTCTGGAAACAAATAGCTTTTAACTATGCTTATTTTACTTCAATATTTCTTATGCCATTCCATTCAGCAGAATTTTCACCGTAATTCGATTTAATATATTTCCTTACCTGTGAAATAATTTTCCTTATTCCCTCAACTTTATCGTTTATCAGTTTATTTCTTTCACTTTTCAGTGGAGTAATAACCTTCAATAAATTTTGAATGTCGTTACTACAATTTTTAATTTGACTCAGCAGTGATTGAAAATTACTTGTCCCTATTGTTGTATCACTAGGCGAATAGAAAGCATTATTTTCAAGAATTTTAATAAAATCCTCAGTCTGTTTAATAACACTTCCAATTCCTGTTTCGGAAGTACTCCGCTTTTTTTTGGGGTCTGGCTCAGCAGGATTTTCTCCATTCTCTTTTGACTTTCCTTTGCTAACAGGATGAAGATGATTAACAATCCTGCGGAGCATCTTAGCATCACTTTTATGGTCACTTCCCATTGCTTCAACAAAGCTGGTAGAATCCCGCATAAGGGCTTTCAATCCTTCATAACCGTTTTTCTTCTCGGTGGCATTAACAAGATTATAAAGAAGCACCCTTTTAGCAGATAGATTTTGCTCAGGTGTAATTAAAAGGGCATTTATCTCTGTAATTCTATCACATACCTGTTTAATATTATTAACAGTAATTAGAGGATTAACAGGATTATATGTCGATAATCCATTTACATACGAATAAACTATTTTAAGTTTATTGTGCAACGATTCCATAGACCTTTCATAAGGCATAATTTTACTCCTTTTGTTATTTGATTAATAATGAATAAGTTAGAGATTTTAGATAATAAAAATTGTCGATTTTATAAATAAGATATCCTTTTCTTTTTGAGTAGAAGTCAAGCCTTGTTTTGTAATTATCAAAGAATGTTTTTGCTTCATTTAAATTTGTTTTTTCATTATCGAAATGTGATTTTGCTTTGTCAAAGAATGTTTTAACATTATCAGAGAGTGTTTTCTCATTATCGAAGAGTGTTTTTACATTAGTGAAAGATGTTTTTGCATAATCGGAGCAGGTTTTTACGTTATCAATTTTGTAAAAAGCATTAGCTTTTTTGCTATTAAACCTAACAATTTTGCTAAAGCTAAATAGTGATTCTATAGCTTTAATTAAAACTTCGATTATTATAAATACCATTCTGACAAACCAAAATAAAAATATTACTATATCAAATACCAAAAAGATATCTTTTAATACTTCTTTGATGCTCCCAATCACTTAAAAGATAATTGAAAAACAACCAAAGATAATTTCAATTACCAATCAGACTATTCAAAAAATAAAATCTTAAAACAAAAAAAGTCTATATATATATTAAAATATATTTGTTAACTTATTTAATTATAATCATTTTACGGGTTTTAGTTGAGTTATTAACTCTTAAAGAATAAAAATAAATACCACTTGCTAAGTTATTAGCGTTAAAATCAATAAAATAATTGCCTGGTTGTTTTTGCTCATTTACAAGTGTGGCAATATTTCTGCCAAGCACATCATACACAGATAAATTTACAAACTGATACCCTGCCACCGAGTATTGAATTCTTGTAGTCGGATTAAAAGGATTAGGATAATTCTGGAGCAAGGTGAAATTATTAACAGGAAAAGCATCGTTAATGCCGCCAATTGGGTCGAGACGTTTTATACCTAACAGGTTAATCTTTCCATTACTGCTGTCTTCAAAAAGAATATAGGATAACATATGAGCATTTATGTAAGTAGGACCCGGACAAACGATATTAATTTTAGGAGAATCGTATTTAAGTTGAATAAGTGTGTCGTTAGTAAAAGCCTCATAGCCGGGAACAACATACTTATGCGAATTAAGGAAAGTATTACCATTTTTTGTAAGAAGAAAAGTGTAAGGACCGTAAAGCATAATATCGTTATTATCAACAATCATATTCATACCCAAAGTATGAAAGCAAAAATTATTGTACGAAGTATCAATAGGCAGCCGAACAGCTTTGTAGTTTTTACCAAAGTCGTCAATAGATTTCATTACATAAGTATCTGAACGATAATTACGCTGCACTTCAAAAGATAAACCTGCGTTATAATCAGCCATTAAGGGGAATTCGTTGAACTTAAGGTTTTTTGTCATACCGCTGTCAAAAACAGTCTGCTCACTTCCCCAGTTAGAAGAAGTAACATTTTTGTTTTTGCAGAAAATACCTTTAATATCGCCATTAATTGCTTTAATAGCAGAAACGTAAATAAAATAATTAGGATAAAATTCAATAATTTTACCAGCAGATGAAAAATATTCGATAGAATCATGCCCTTGAAAAACTACTTCATTAGTAATAGTGCTTCCATCATTGGCATAGAAATAAACGGATTTATCTTTTTTGTATAAAAAGCTGAATTCAGGCACACCGCCAAGCCCATTATTCAATAATAATACGGGTTCATATTCATTACTTGACGAAGAAAGCAGCAGCGAAGGAGTAGTCCAGGAGTTATTAGCGTAAATAGAATAAGCTATATCGGTATTACGGTTCTGATTAGTTTGAAACAGTACAATTTTTTCACCGAGTGAGGAATTATTTAAGCCAATGCCAACAGGATTCATGTTTTTAAAGTTATTATTAGTTAAAGGATAAGCGTTGTAAAAGGAATCGGTTTGAGAATTATATTTCATCAGGTAAATATTAGAGACAGAATCGTGTTGAGCTTCAAAAATAATTTCACCATCCTGATAATTATTGTTGTACAAATATTTGAAGTAGTTTGGATTGCGGGCGTTAAAATTGAAATTAGTGATTTGTTTAATCTGAACAGGTTGATTATAATTTTGAGCATAAGAAGTAAAACAAGAAAAGTAACCCGCAATAAAAAGAAAACGAAAGACAACCGTAAAATTTTTCATACCAATTACCTTTGAATAAATTGACTTAAGAAAAATTAATAAAATATTAATAATAAACAAAATGATAAAAGGTAAAGTGTATTAAGTAACAGAAAGATAAGTGACAATAAGACGGCGGTAAAAAGTAATAACTAAATTGATGCTTAATAAGAGAAAAATTTTTTCTATTTTTAAGAAGTAAAACTAAAAAGGAAATGAAGATGCAAATACAATTTATTGGCGCTGCCCGCACAGTAACCGGTTCAATGCATTATATACAGGTAAACGGATTAAAATTTCTTTTAGATTGTGGAATGATACAGGGAAAAAGAAAAGATTCGTTTGAAGCAAACCGGAACTTTGATTTATTTAATCCTGATGAAATAGATTTTTTAATACTATCACACGCCCATATAGACCATGCGGGTAATTTACCAAACCTGATAAAGCACGGATTTAAGGGAGATATTTATTGCACACACGCAACCGAAGATTTAGCATCAATATTATTAAAAGACAGTGCACACATACAGGAAAAAGATGTTGAGTTCGTAAATAAAAGAAGACGAAAACAAAATAAAAATCTTTTTGAACCGCTATACACACAGGAAGATGTAGATGAAACAATAAAACATTTTTATGGAATTAATTATCACAGAGAGTATGAAATCTCTCCCGAAATAAAATTAACCTTTTTTGATGCGGGACATATACTTGGCAGTGCAATAACACTGCTTGACATAAAAGAGAATGGAAGAATAATGCGGTTTGGATTTAGCGGAGACCTTGGCAGACCAAATTTACCAATAATAAAAGACCCGGAAAAAATTCCCGATGTAGATTTCTTTATATGCGAAAGCACATATGGAGGAAGATTTCATTCAGACCTAAGCGGAACACAGGCAAAACTATCGGAAATAATTAAGAAAGCCGTTGATAGGAAAGGAAAAATAATAATACCATCATTTAGCGTCGGTAGAACTCAGGAACTGCTCTATACATTTCATGAAATGTTCGAGAAAGGACTTGCCCCGCGGATTCCTGTTTATGTTGATAGCCCGCTTTCTGTAAATACAACCGAGATATACCGAAAACATACAGAGTGTTTTGACTATGAAACACAGCAATACTTAATTAAGAATGATGATCCGTTTGGATTTCAGAAACTTACGTTTATTACGGAGGTTGAAGAATCGAAACAATTAAATTCAGTTGAAGGACCGATGATGATATTATCTGCATCGGGAATGGCAGAAGCAGGAAGAATATTGCATCATCTTGCAAATAATATTGAAAACCCGAATAACATAATTTTAATGGTAGGTTATTGTGCTGAAAATACTCTTGGCAGAAAGTTAATAGAAAAACAACCGGAGGTAACAATATTTGGAGAAGAGCATAAAGTAAAAGCGGAAGTGATAGTGATGAATTCATTAAGTGCGCACGCAGATTCGAATGAGCTAATTGAATATTGCGATAAGCTGGATAAAAGTCGTGTGCAGAAATTCTTTATTGTTCACGGAGATTATGACCAGCAGCAGAAGTTTGAAGCAAGATTAAAAACTATAGGCTTTAATGAAACTTATATTCCGCAAAGAGGTGATGTTTTTCAGTTGTAAAATGTTTTGTGTTTGTAAAAAAGTATTTATAAAAAGGATTGTCATAAATTTTAAAGCAAAGAATAACTTTGAAAATAATTAAAAAGTTATTGTACATATTATTGTTATTACAGATTAACCTGTTTTCATATACAGGTGGAGACACATTATCGTTTAATTTAAATGAGAATCTGGGAGGAATATTAAACACAAAATTTTATAAGCAGTTAAATATTTATAATCTTGTAACAGCGTTTAAGTATAGTGATTCATACGAGAAATTTTATTATAGTATTGGGGAGAATTTTAACTCGACAATAATAAAATCGAACGATAAAAACATCCGAGATGAACATTATTTTAACTTATCAAGCGGATATAAAATAACACCAAAGATAGAAGCAGGAATTACAGCAAAAAATAATATTTTATCCGATTCAAGGAAGATTGAGATAAACTCTGCATCGAACTCAAGTCTTTTGTTATTCTCTAAATATAATTACGATTACAATGCATATTTAGCACCGTGGTTTGGTTATACAAATAACCGGCAAATTGGAATAAGTGATTACGGTTATATTTACGGATTGGAAGGAATGATAGACAAACAAAAACTTGCTGACTTTGAAATAAATTCATCATTACGACTTTATAATGAAGATATCTCTCCAAGGAAAAACTATTTAAGGAATATACGTTTTTCACTTAATGAAGAATTTGATAATAACATAAAGAATGAAGTAACAGTTGGGTTTAATCAGTTGAGAAGGGATTTTTATTTTAAGGCAGATTCAACAACAGCCGGCGATTTTGGAATTACAAATAATATTCAAAGCAGAACAGAAACGTATTATTACTTAACGAATGATTTTACATACTTAAACTTTTTGGATTATTTCTCTCTGAATGTTGTAGGTTCTGTGTTCTGGAGAAATGTATTAAGAAACACGAAGTATAAATCATTGAACATCGCATCTTCATCAATATTCGACACAAAAATAAAAGAGCTGCGGTTTGAGTTTGAGTCATCATTAAAATATAAATCAGAATCGTTTTCAAGTGAATTAAAAGCTGCATACTCAGAAAAAGATGAAAGATATACAACAATTTATCTTGAAGGAGTGAACAAGATATTTTATACAACACGGGAAGAAATTGAAAGTCAGAAGAATAATATATCCGGAAAGATTTATATAACAGCTTTTACAGATTTTAAGCTTAGCAAAAAAGATATATTTAATGTAAGTCTTCTTCATTTTAAGTTAAAGTATGATACTCCTAATGAAAAGAATTATGACGACCGTGATGAATTACTTTCAATTTTTAGGTTAAGATACACTCGTATTATTTCGCCATTCTTTAGTGCGTTTATAAATACTGAAGGAAACCTTAGCAAACTTGTTTATATATCAGCAAAAAGAAGCTCTAACAATTATACAAACAGAGTATTAAAACTTTCCAGTGGAGGATTTTATACGAGCTCAATTGTTTCTTCATTCAATTCTTTCGAAGTTTCAGCCAATTATACAGTATATGATTTTGAAGACATAAACCCGAATTATAAAAGCTATTCTTTCAGGCAGTTTTCGTATGTTGATTCGACACAAATAAATTTTACTTCGGATATTAGTCTAAAAGTTTTTGGATATCTTAAGCTATCTGAACAGGGAGAGTTAAAGTGGAATAATTTTTCATTAAGACCCACAAGGTTTTTAGAAGAATCATTATTAATTCCAACAATATTTTATACATGGAATAAATTTATATGCGGACTGGGGATAAGATATTTCTCGCTAAAAACTTTTTCTTACAAGCAAGCAGAAAAAATACTCGAATCATTTTACTCAAGTATAGGACCAACAACAGAAATAAATTACAATCTTAGTGAAAACGCCAGCATAAATTTTTCATCGTGGTATGAATTTATTAATCTTCATAACAACAACAATAAAAATGAAAATATTAATATTAATTTTGATTTAAATTGGATTTTCTGAGTTGATTAGAAAGATTTTTTTATTATTTTAATTATAAAATTTTTAATTGTATGGAAGCTAAACACTATAATATTGAAATTGAAAGTGACCCAAACAATTTAATAACGATTGAAGAGTTCGTTAATTTTATTGCTGTTGAAGCCAGAGTAAGTGAAGATAAAATGTCCGGTTTACTTATCTCAATTACAGAAGCAGTTACCAATGCTATCATTCATGCAAATAAAAAAGATATAACAAAAAAAGTATTTATTGAAGCAATAATTGATGAAAAGACTTTGACTTTCAAAGTTAAAGATGAAGGTAAAGGATTCGATCCCACAAAAATACCTGATCCAACAGAACCTGAAAATATACTTAAAGATTCTGGTAGAGGACTTTATTTAATGAGAACATTCCTTGATGAACTTAAATATAACATATTACCCAGCGGTACAGAGGCAATTCTAATTCTGAAATTATAAATTTAAGGAGTATATTATGGTTACAATAAAAACCCTTTTATTCCCCATATTCACCTTATGTTTATTACAATTTAATTTAATTTCACAAACTATTTCGTGGAAGGAAGTCAAATTAGCGGATAAGATATTTATCAATCAGGTTGTTATAGATGAACAAAATCGAATATTTTGCGGGACTTATAAAAATGGAATTTTTTTATCTTCAGACGATGGAGAGTCCTGGACAAATTTTTCTCAGTATTTAGCCGATAAAGATATTAACTTAATATCTGCTGGAAATGGACGTGTGTTAATTGAGTGTACTATTGAAACAAAAGATCAAATAAATTATGAACATTTCCTTTTATCTCTTTCACAAAATAAAATTATCCCTCTTAAAAATCTTCCCGAGAAGTTTTATTCTTCCTCAATAATTACTAAGCAAGGGACAATATTTATTGCGACAAAAAGTGGTGTATATCAATCAACTAACGATGGTTTTAATTGGAAACCTGCAACACTTAAAAATAAGAAAATAAGGTACTTGTCTTCGTCGGATAACAAAATTGTTGCTGCAGATACAAAAGATGTATATATTTCAAAAGATGGTGGAAAGAAATGGACAACTTTAATAAATGATATTGTTACGCATAGGAAAGATTACCATTCATATATTGGCGGTTTGTTTGCGACAAACAACTCAGTTTTTATATCTACTTGGAATTCGGATGAATATTTAGAAACTGGAACAGGAGTTTTTTCTTGTTCAGATACTGATGAGATATGGAAAGATAACTTGCACAAGTTCTATTCGATCCATTCATTTGGATCAATTGGAGGAAAAAATTGTTTAGCTTCAAGTGAAGAAGGATATGTCTTTAAAACTGATGAAAAAGGAATAAAGTGGTTTTATTCATATCCAGGAGCAAGAAACTGGAAGGAAGTCGATACTACAGATATTTGGATTGAAGAAAAAGGTGCAGGGAAATTGTCTAATATATCATCAATAGCAGGAAACAATGAAGGTAAAATTTTTATACTCAAAGATGGACTATATAAAATATCAGAATGAAATAGTTTTAATTATAAAAACCCCATATCTTCTTTATAAATAACAAATTACAATTTTTATTTATATTTATTAATACAAATAAAAAACAGCCATCGAGAACTCCGATGGCTGTTGAGAATAAATTAGCTTAATCTAAATATCAAATTTAATTCCCTGAGCAAGAGGAAGATTATCACTGTAATTAATAGTATTTGTTTGTCTTCTCATATAAGCTTTCCAAGCATCAGAACCGCTCTCTCTTCCACCACCAGTTTCTTTTTCACCGCCAAATGCTCCGCCAATTTCTGCTCCACTAGTCCCAATATTTACATTTGCAATCCCACAATCTGAACCGGAGCAAGATAAAAATGCTTCAGCTTCTTTAAGGTTTTTGGTAAATATTGCTGATGATAATCCTTGCGGAACATCATTATGAATTGCGATTGCACTCTCGACATTGCCGGAATATTTAATAAGATAAAGGATTGGTGCAAAAGTCTCTTCCTGAACTATTTTGAATTCATTTTTAGCTTCAACAATCGCAGGTTTTACATAGCATCCTGATTTATATTCTTCTCCAGTTAACACTTCCCCACCATAGATCACATTTCCACCTTCTTCTTTAACTAATTTCAAGGCTTCAGTAAACATACTAACTGCGTTTTTATCGATAAGTGGACCCATATGATTCTTTTCATCAAGTGGATTTCCAATTTTAACTGTTGCATAGGCTTTTACAATAGAATCTTTTACTTTATCATAAATAGATTCATGAATAATTAATCGCCTTGTTGAAGTACATCTTTGTCCAGCAGTTCCAACAGCTCCAAACACGACAGCCGGAATTGCTAATTTTAAATCAGCTTCAGGAGTAATTATAATTGCATTATTTCCACCAAGTTCAAGTATCATTCTGCCAAAACGTTTTGCAACGACTTCATTCGCGTGTCTTCCAACAGCAGTTGAACCTGTAACGGAAACTAAAGGAATATTTTTATCATTCAGCAATCTTTCTCCCACTGTAGAACCTTTTCCTATTACAAGAGAAAAAATTCCTTCAGGAAGATTATTTTCTTTTAATACTTCAGCAATAATTTTTTGAGTAGCAATTGCAGTTAAAGGAGTCTTGGAAGAAGGTTTCCATAAAGTAACATCACCACATACTGCAGCAATCATTGCATTCCAGCTCCACACAGCAACCGGAAAGTTAAAAGCAGAAATACAAGCAACAATTCCAAGCGGATGATATTGATCATACATACGGTGAGAAGGCCGCTCGCTATGCATTGTAAAACCATATAACTGGCGGGAAAGTCCAACAGCAAAATCGCATATATCAATCATTTCCTGTACTTCGCCAAGCCCTTCCTGCAAAGATTTCCCCATTTCATAAGTAACAAGAGTGCCAAGCGGTTGTTTGAATTTTCTTAAACGTTCGCCAATCTGACGAACAATTTCTCCTCGTTTTGGTGCAGGAACTTTTCTCCAGGTTTTAAATGCTTCATTTGCTTTTGAAATAACATTTTTATAATCTTCTTCTGAACATTGGTAAACGGATGCGATTAATTCACCATTGATAGGACTATGAACTTTAATTTCACCTTCTGATGTTGTTTTATTCCATTCTAAACCAGTTGATGAACCAAAATTTTTTTCACCAATTCCTAATTGTTTTAAAAATTCCATATTGACTCCTGAGATATTGTAAATATTTGTAAAATTTTGTTATACAAAGTTAAGTGTTAAGATGGAATTTTTTAATATTTTGTTAAAATATCTTTTCAGATAATTCTTTAATTTTTATCTGAAGAAGAATAACTAAAAGACTGGGTATAATGAGTAATAATTTTAGATTTGATTTCAACTCATTTAACTTTTCCATAGAAAGATTAAGAAATACTTTAATATCATAGCCAAGAAGATTAATAAGAATTCTCATTCAGTTTTCCATTTGATAGTTATTTATAGATTTAATGAGGTAGTTTTAATTAGTTTTTTACTAATTAAATCGATCATTTTTGATGCTTCTAAATGTCCAAGTATTTTAGCTTGTTCAAAGTCAACAATTGCATTTTCGAACATTCCTGCATTTTTATAAGCAATTCCGCGGTTATAAAAAGCGAGTGGAGTATTTAAACCAAGTTCAATAGCTTTGGAATAATCTGTCAGACTTGAATCAAATAGATTTTTTTCTACAAGCAGATTTCCTCTTTCAAAATATGCAGTTTTACATTCAGGATTGAAAATAATAGCTTTAGTAAAATCTATCATCGCTTTAATTTTATCTCCCGACTCTTTTTCTGCTATTCCTCGCAGGAGATAAACATCGAACTGCGAAGAATCTATTGTTAAAAGATTGTTCAAGGTGATAATTGCCTCTTCGTATTTTGCTAAGCTGAGCAATGAATTACCTTTTAAATAAAGTGCTGATTTGTTAGTTGGATTCGCTTCAAGTACTTTATCAAAGTCCATTGTAGCAAATAAAAAATTATTCAAATGGTAATAACAATATCCCCTGTTAAACACAGATTCATCTACTAAATAATTTTTTTCAATTGCCTGAGCAAAATCAAATATAGCAAGGCTATATTTTTTTAATTCTTTATAAGCTACTCCTCTTTCAAAATTTGCTTTTGGATTATTTGGATTAATTAAAATGGCTCGGGTATAATCGTATATTGCATCGGAATATTTTTTTTCTTCAAAAAACATTCTACCTCTTGAATACAATGCAATATAATTTTGTGGATTTACTTTAATTGCATTCGAGTAATCAATAAAAGCTTTTTCAGTTTCATTATAAGCTAAATGAATCGAAGCTTTCAAACAATAAGCTTCATCATCAAAAGGATTTAATCTTAAATAAGTCTTAAGATCTGATAGAGAAAGTGCTAACTCTTTTTTATTAAAATAAATTAAAGCACGATGAAAATATGCATTTGCATAATTTGGTGTAAGATGAATAACTTTTGTGTAATCACCTATCGCATTTTCCGGTTTATTTAATTCTTCATAAACCAAAGCTCTGTTAAAATATGATAACGCATCCAGCGGGTTAATAGTAATTGCACTAGTAAAATCGAATAAAGCTTTATTATAATTTTTTAAATAATAATATGCAATCCCTCTGTTGAAATATGCTTTATTGAAATCGGGTTCAAGTCTGATGGCAAGAGTAAAATTATTTATAGCCTGAGTATAATTACCAGAATTTTTGTAAATAATTCCCTGGTTAAAATATTCAAGAGGATCACCATTAAAGGAAGAATTAGCATCAATCTCAGAGGAGATTATAAAACTAATCAATATTAAGAGGTATGTTTTTATTTTCTTCATCATCCATGATATTTATTAACAAAACAGGAAACATCCACTTTCCCACTAATATTATCGAATGATTTTATAAATAGTTTAGAGGTAGTTTAAAATAAAAATGCCATTCTGGAGAGGAATGGCATTTTGAATAAATTACTGAAAATTTATTTGATGAAATTCATCTTGTTTATTTTAACATTATTGCCTGATGTTAATTTATATGTATAAACACCACTTGCTAATCCTGAAGCATCAAATATAACCTGGTGAGCACCAGCTACCTGCGATTCATTTACAAGAGTTTTAACCAATTCACCATTTATATTAAATACTTCCAGTTTAACTAAGCCTTCAACTGGAATAGAATATTTTATTACTGTTGAAGGGTTGAATGGATTAGGATAATTCTGATATAAAACAAATTCAGATGGGATTGCAACCTCAACTTCAACAACATTTGAATATGAATAAGAACCATCAAAATCAATTTGTTTAATTCTATACTGCATTTTACCACTTTGTAATGAGTTATCAACAAAGGAATATTTCTGTAGCTCTGTTGAAGTGCCTTTGCCATTAACAAAACCAATTTCAATCCAGTTATTATTTACATTTTTCTGAATTCCAAAGCCTTTATTATTTGTCTCAGTTCCCGTTGACCAGTTTAACAAAACCTGATTACCAGATACTGCAGCAGTGAATGAAATCAACTCAACAGGAATAACACCTGGAATTTCATCTGCACCTATTTCAGGAGGTGTGTCTCTATTCTGGTCATCTATATCTTTTGTAATTCCAGCAATAGTAATTCCTTTTCCCATCACTGGGACGTTGTTGTTTGCTAAATGTAAATTCACATTTGAATTGAACCCAGGATTTGCACTGATAGAATTCATATCCTGAGAAGATGCTGTCTTCCAATCGGATAGGTTTTGAGTTGGTGTTGCATTAAAATAACCAACAAAAGCACTATCGCCTGGAGCCCAAAAATCATTATAATCAGAAACTAAAGTACCCGCTGTACCAGCACGATAGATGCAATATGAGGCAAAATTAACTGAACCAGAATAAACAATATTATTTTTAACTGTATTGTTTCCATCTGAAACATAGATTCCTCTATAATTCAGGAAACCAGTTCCTAATGAGTAGTTTAAACTGTCCATTAGAATTGAGTTAAAATAAATATTTGCAGTTGCTACTGATGAGGAAACTTTAATTCCATAAATATAAGCGGAAGGATCGGTTCCTAAAATATTTAAACCAAATCCATAAATGAAATTATTGTAAATGTTATATGTTCCAAACGATTCAATGCTTATACCTGCAATGCCATTTGTTGCCGCTACAGAATCTCTTGCAACTACACTTTGAATAAAATTACTATAAATATTAAGTGTTGAACCTGTGTCTATATCAATCGCATAGATTGCTTCACAGGTTAAATCGTTTGCAATATCTTCAGTTGTCTTTATTACATTTCCAAAAACAGAAGCACTGCCACATCTGTACAAGCCCAAAGCTCTTCGTCTTCCTTCAATAACATTATTTTTAATTATAAGTCCACTTGGGTAATCTACAGGTAATGTACTTGCATACGTTCCAAATCCCTGAAGGTTTTGAGCCACTCCCGGAAAGTTTGAACTAAGATTGTTGTTTTCAAAAGTTAAATTCGTAGGAATATAGCTAACTCCTGAGAGTAAATGCGATCTAACCATTATTGGAGCTAAAAATAAATTACCAGCAGTGCTGACTCCTTGAGCTTTATAATAAACATTACAGTTTTTTACAGTACAATTAGCAACATCACCTACAAATAAAAGAGGGATAGAGTTTCTATGAGAATTTGTAGCATTTGTAATTGTTAAATTTTTTGTTGTTCCACCGGTAATATTAGAGCCATCAAAAATAATATTTCGGGTTGGTGTTAAATCAGCCCAGGCAATATTGTTATTACCTTTTATTCCAATCACCCACGCACCACTTGGACCAGAATTGGCGTCTGTTGCATATATTATTGTGATTGTTGGGTTAAGTCCTGTCCATGGTTTAAAAGTAATTGTATAAGTTCCGGGATTTACCGCAAGAGCTAAACTTGTTGTTTCAGTTAAATCACCGGTAATATAAAAAATACAGTTACCAGAAATTGTACCATTTGATATTGAATCGCAACATGCTTTTATAGAAAGAAAATCAGGATCACCACCGCCAGGTTTTGAACCAGCAGGGCCTACATAATAAGTCCCTGAAAAATTCATTGCTTCTGTAGTAAAAAGAAATGAAGTTAATAAAATTAGAAGAACGTAAATTTTTTTCATTTGAACACCTTTCATAGATTTCTAAACGTTTAACCGAAACATTAAGAAATATTATTTAAAAGGCAAACAGAATTTTAATAAAAATTATTTTTTTATTGCACGTGCTGCAATATCTTTTCTAAAATAAATATTATCGTAAAAAATGTTTTCTATTTTTTTATATGCAATTTCTATAGCAGATGCTATGTTATTCTCTGATAAATAAGAGCAAACACCTAAAACTCTTCCACCATTAGTTATAACATTTTCACCAATTGATTTTGTACCCGCATGAAATATTACAACATTTTCAGAATCATTTAATCCCTTTATTTCAAAACCTGTTTCATAATTATCTGGATAACCTTTAGATGCTGTGACAACACAAACCGCTGAACCGCCCGAATATTTTACTGCTGATTTATTAATTTTTCCAATAGCAGATGAATAGAGCAACTCCAACAGATCTCCTTCTAAAATAGGAAGAACAGCTTGTGTCTCAGGATCACCAAAGCGGCAATTAAATTCAATGACTTTTGGTCCTTCTGAGGTAATCATTAATCCACAATACAGACAACCAGAAAATGGACATTCTTCTTTCTGCATAGCCTGTATTATTGGTTTAATAATTTTTCCTTCTACCTGATTAAGAATATAATCAGTAACAACAGGCGTCGGGGCATAAGCTCCCATTCCGCCAGTATTCTTTCCAGTATCACCATCTCCAATTCTTTTATGGTCTTGCGAAGCAGGTAAAATTACATATTCTTTTCCATCTGTAACTGCAAATATTGAAGCTTCTTCTCCGGTCAGAAACTCTTCAATTATTAACTTATCACCTGAACTTCCAAAAATTTTATGAATAAAAAAATTCTCAATAGTTTGATTTGCTTCATTAAAATCATTACAAATTACCACACCTTTTCCTGCTGCAAGTCCGTTGGCTTTTATAACCAATGGGTAAATCTGATTTGATAAAAAATCTATGGCTTCTTTGATTTGGGATGAATGAAATTCTTTATAAGCAGCAGTAGGAATATCATATTTTAACATTAAATCTTTAGCGAATGCTTTCTCGGATTCAATTCTAGCAGCATTTTTATTTGGACCGAAAACATTAACATTATTTTGCCTGAGAAAATCAGCAAGTCCATCAACAAGAGGTTGTTCAGGTCCAATAACACAAAGATCGATTTTGTTTTCTCTACAGAAATTTAAAATTTCCTTTTGATCTGATATTTTTAGTGAGATATTTTTTGCAATTTCTCTAGTACCACCATTACCGGGAAGAACAAATAAATCCTCGCACAAAGGAGACTGTTTTATTTTCCAGCAAATAGCGTGTTCTCTTCCACCGCTTCCAATTACCAGAACATTCATTTATCTCACCTTTACTAAAAATTGAAATTCTTTTGAAAGGTAATCAGTAAGGTAATCTCTTCTATGTTTATCAACAAATTCCTGATTAGGAAATGGAAGTTTACCTTCCCTGTATAGCTCGTAAGTTTTATAAATTAATTTTTTAATTCCCTGAATATCATCTGGTTCACATAAGAATCCAGCACCGTATTCTTGCACAGCTTGTTTTAATGCACCTTCAGGAAGGCAAGCAATTATGGGTTTCTGTGAGCCGAAATATTCAAATAGTTTTCCTGCAGAATGAGTCTCAACATTTCTTCCCTGTCCAACCATTAACCATAGAACATCACTTGCCATTATTTTTTTGATTGCTTCAGAATGAGGAACATATCCAAAATCCCTGACAAAACTTTGTAAGCCAAGTTTCTTGATTAATTTTTTATTTTCTTTTCTTAATATCCCTACAAAATGTAGTTCGATATTAGCTGCTACATCAGGTCTTTCAATAGAAATCTCTTTAAATGCTTTTAGAAAAAATTTTGGAGTTATAAACTCGTAGAAAATTCCTGAATAAGTGATAACAAATTTATCGTTTTCCTTTTCAACTTTACCGATATTATTAAAATCTTCAGGATCGAACCCGTGAGTAAGAATTACGATATCATTATGAGCAACGAACTTATAATAATCCATCAGTTTTTCTTTTATACGACGATTTGTTACTGTAACTTTATCGGCAATTTTTAAAGCATGATATTCCATTTTTTTAATAAGGTATTTATGCAGTGGAGTCGCATAAAAACCAAACTGATACCCAAACCATAAATCTCTGTAGTCTATTACCAGAGGCAGTTTAAATTCTTTTTTAAGTTTTACAGCCAGATTCACTGTAGAAAAAGGTGGTCCTGTTACAAAAATCAAGTCGAATTCCTCTTTTGAAAGCAAATCTTTTGCAACTTTATAAGCTGCATTGCACCAACCAATTTTATTATCAGGAATGAAAAAAAAACTACTTATTCTGCTTAACAATTTTCTTACAAATTCTGAAGGCATTTTGATTGTACCTTTTTTTGCAAGCAAAGAATTTATTTCGCTTCCTTGAACTCTGACAATAGAAATATCTTTACCTTTTAATTCATCAAGTAACGAATGATCATGAGCGTAATAAGCAGTTTTTCCTGTAGTTAAAACAGTTGGACGCCAATTATACTGTGGTAAATACTTAACAAATTTCAGTGTTCTCTGAACACCACTAAGTCCTGCAGGAGGGAAATAATATGCAATTACTAATACTTTAAACATTTTACTTATGATAATTAGGAGCTTCTTTTGTTATGGTAACATCGTGTGGATGACTTTCTTTTAATCCAGCCTGAGTAATTTTTACAAACTTTGTTTTGGTTTTTAATTCTGATAAATTTTTTACACCACAATAACCCATTGCAGCCTTTAATCCACCCACCAGTTGATAAATAGTATCAGACAACAAACCTTTATATGGAACTCTTCCCTCAATACCTTCAGGAACAAGTTTTGCGACATCTTCTTCAACATCCTGGAAGTATCTGTCTTTGCTTCCCTGTTTCATCGCTTCAATTGAACCCATTCCTCTGTACATTTTAAATGTTCTTCCTTCATAAAGAATTTTTTCACCGGGACTTTCTTCAACACCGGCAAAAAGTCCACCAATCATAACTGAATCAGCACCAGCAGCAATTGCTTTTGGAACATCACCGGTATATTTGATTCCTCCATCAGCAATTATTTTGATTTTTTTCCCTTTCAATGCTTTATACACTTCATTTATCGCGGTTATTTGTGGGATTCCAACACCGGCAATAATTCTTGTAGTACAAATTGAACCCGGCCCAATGCCGACTTTTACTGCATCAACTCTAATTTTGTAAAGCTCTAATGCAGCTTCAAAAGTACCAATATTACCTGCAACTAACTGAATGTCTTTAAATTTATTACGAACTTCTTTTACCATTTTAAGCACACCGGAAGAATGCCCATGAGCTGTATCAATAACTATAACATCAACTCCTGAATGAACTAATGCATCAACTCTATCAATTGTTTCTTTTGTAACTCCCACCGCTGCTCCAGCTCTTAGCCTGCCGTGTTCGTCTTTACAAGCAAAAGGATGCTTCTTCTTTTTTTGAATGTCTTTGAATGTGATTAATCCTTTTAAAATTCCGTTTTTATCAACCACAGGAAGTTTTTCAATTTTATGATGTTGAAGAATTTTTTCTGCTTTCAAGAGATCAGTTCCAACAGGTGCTGTAACAAGATTTTCTTTTGTCATTAATTCAACAACTTTTACTTTCCTGTTTGGATGAAATCTTAAATCTCTGTTAGTAAGAATTCCGACGAGTTTTCCCTGTTTATCAATAATTGGTATTCCGGAGATACTGAATTTTTTCATTAATTCTTCTGCATCACCAATTGTTTTATCTTCAGTTAATGTTAATGGATGAAGAATCATTCCGCTTTCACTTCTTTTAACTTTATCAACTTCATCACATTGTTTTTCAATTGACATATTTTTGTGAATAATCCCAATACCACCTTCACGTGCAATTGATATAGCCATTTCAGCCTCGGTCACTGTATCCATAGCAGCAGAAATAAATGGAATGTTCAGCTTAATATCATTTGTAAGATAAGTAGAAACATCAGTTTCTCTTGGCAAAACAGACGACTTCTGAGGAATGAGAAGAACATCATCAAAAGTAAGACCTTCAATTTCAAATTTATTTTTCATAATATTTCTCCAGATCAATACAAAAAAGACCACATAAAGTGGTCAGACATTTAATCAAATGCAGGAAAACCTGTAATATTTTCTCCAATAATAAGTGTATGCATCTCGTGTGTTCCTTCATATGTTTTAACTGATTCAAGATTTGCAGAATGACGCATTACAGGATATTCATCAAGAATACCATTTGCACCGAGAATCTCTCTTGCTACTCTTGCAATGTCAAGAGCTTTTTCACAATTATTTCTTTTTGCAAATGATACTTGTTGATATTTTAATTTTCCATTATCTTTCAACCTGCCAAGCTGAACATTGATTAATTGAGATTTAGTAATTTCTGTTAACATATAGACCAATTTTTCCTGAGTCATTTGATAAGCTGCAATTGGTTTGCTAAACTGAATTCTTGACTTGGCATAATTCAAAGCAGAATCGTAACAAGCCATCATTGCACCAACAACTCCCCAGGCAATTCCATATCTTGCCTGATTTAAACACATCAATGGAGACTTTAATCCAGAAGTATTTGGAAGATGATGTGAATCAGGAACAAACACATTATCGAATACTAATTCAGAAGTAACTGAAGCACGAAGCGAATGTTTCCCTTTCATCTCCGGTGCAGAAAATCCTTTAAAATTTTTCTCAACTAAAAATCCATTAACGATTCCATCTAACTTTGCCCATACAACTGCAACATCAGCAATAGTTCCGTTGGTAATCCACATTTTTGCGCCATTTAATATGTAACCGCCATTCGTTTTTTCTGCCTTCGTAATCATTCCACCCGGATTTGAACCAAAATCAGGTTCAGTTAATCCAAAGCAGCCAATTTTCTCTCCTTTAGCCAATAACGGAAGCCAATATTTTTTTTGTTCTTCACTTCCAAAAGTAAATATTGGATACATGACCAGTGCACTCTGAACGGAAACGAAACTTCGTACTCCGCTGTCACCTCTTTCTAATTCCTGCATTACAAGTCCATAAGCAACATTATTCATTTCAGCACAGTCATATTCAGCAGGAAGAGTTGAACCAAATATTCCAAGCTCAGCCATCTTGGAAATCAACTGCATTGGAAATTTTGCATTCCTATTGTATTCTTCAATGATTGGAATAATTTCTTCTTCAACAAAATCCCTCACAGTATCTCTAACCATCTTTTCATCATCTGAAAAAAGATCGTCAATATTTAAATAATCAACTCCGGAAAATTTACTCAATTTTTCTCCACCAATTTCTAATTTTTGTTGGCAAAATTATCAAATCAAGCATCAATAACCAAAGAGGTTTATATTTAAAAATTTTTGCATAGTATTATTCATTTATCAAAAAAAAATAATAATTAATATTTATTGTAATTGGCTATAACTTTTTTGTTATTTTAGAATATAAAAAAAATTGTTAATTATAATTTTGAATATTATGTAGGAAAATCAGAATGAATAAAAAAATTACTCTCTCAGTCCTTTCATTTCTTTTTTTAACTTCAATTCTCTCAGGACAATGGATAACCTTAGATAACAGATTTCCGGAAAATTCTAAACCAATAGTCACTTTATTAAGTAACACATCTCGAAGCTCCACAATTAAAATTGATTTACCTGGTTTCTTCCTGAAAAACTTTTCAGCCGATGGTAAAAATTATAGTACAATTGAACTTAACGACATGGGAATAACCACTGAAGTTGGATATCCTGAAATTTCTCATATATCAAGAGTACTTGCCATTCCAGATAGAGGTACCGTTTCTGTAGAAGTAATAAATAAAAGTGAAGTAATCAAATTAAAAAACATCTATCTTGCACCTGCAAGAGAAAGCTGGATTGAAGGTGAACCTGAAACACCTTATGTTGAAAATATTAATTGCTACAATTCAGAAAAAGTTTATCCTGAAAATATTGTTAAAGTTGAAGACCCTGCTGTATTCAGAGATTTTAGAATTGCGAGAGTATCAGTTTTTCCTGTCAGATATTCACCTCTAAACAAAGAGCTTGAGATAATTTCATCGATAACTGTAAGAGTTAATTATGGAAATGGAGAAGGCCTAAACCCAAAGACTACTCCTGATAAACCAATTGCTCCATCGTTTGATAAATTATACAGGAATTTCATTTTTAACTATAATGAAGTATTAAATGAACGATATGAAGGCCTTGTAACTGGTCACGATAAAATGCTATGCATAGTGCCTGATGCAAACTACAATAGTTTTCTTCCATATGCTGATTGGAAAAATAAAACCGGAACAGAAATTAAGATTACAAAATTCAGCCAGATTGGTGCAACGAGTAATAATCCGACAGTTGTAAGAGATCATATCCTCTCTGAATATCTTAGTAATGATCCTCCTACTCACGTATTGCTTGTTGGTGATAATGGAGTAGCACCTCTTAAACTAGTTTCATATGATTATACTTTTCCAAATGAAGATTATTTTGTTGAACTTGTAGGAAATGATTATTTCCCTGAATTAATGATAGGAAGATTCACAAATTCGAATGATAATTATCTTCAGATTATGGTTAATAAATTTATCAAGTACGAAAAAGAACCATATAGACCAGCAACCGGAGGTGATTGGTTTAAACGCGGAGTTGTATGTTCTAACAATTTATATGATTCACAAATAGAAACCAAAAGATTCACTGCACAGGGTATGCTCATAGGTGGACAATTTCTTTCAGTTGATACTTTAATGAGTAACGGCACTAGTTCAAGCACTTGTACAGTTCATCTAAGTGATGTCCTTGCTTCCATTAATGCAGGTAGAAGTTTTCTTAATTATCGTGGTGAAGGTTGGTCGACAGGTTGGCAAGCAAGATGTTATAATTTTACAACAACAAATGTTAACAGTTTAAATAATGGTGAAAAACTTACATTTGTAACAAGCATTGGTTGTGGTGTAGCAATGTTTAACGCCAGCGGTACAGATAATTGTTTTGGTGAAGCATGGATTGAACTTGGTTCTTTAACGCAACCGAGAGGTGCGTGTGCTTTTGTTGGTCCAACTTCAAATACTCATACAACATACAACAATAAAATTGATATGGGAATTTATATAGGAATGTTTCAGGAAGGAATGGATAGTCCTGGTGAAGCATTACTTAATGGAAAATTGTATATGTATAATTTCTTTGGAAATATTCAATGGGTTGAATATCATTATCGCATTTATTGTGTCTTGGGCGATCCCTCAATTCACGTTTGGAAAGATATTCCACAAAGTATAAAAGTTGAACATCCTGATACAGTTTATGTTGGTTTAAATCAGGTTCAGGTTGTAGTAAAAGATTCAGCAACCAATAGACCATTAGGTGGTGCAAGAGTTACTATCACTGGTTCTGGTGTATATGCAATAGGAACAACTGATGGTTTTGGAATTGCAACAATAAATGTTATCCCAACTGTTGAAGGAACTTTAAATTTAGCTGTTTGTGGTGGTGCAATAGTTCCAAAGTTAAATACAATTGTTATTGCTACAGGAACTGAAAACATTACTCCAATTGGTCAAGCTTATATTGATGATCTTGATGGAAATGATGATGGATTAATGAATCCAAATGAAAATGGTATTATTGGTTTTACTTTAAAAAATTGGGGAACAATTATTTCCAATAATGTCTGCGCAAAGATTTCAATACCAGATAGCTTATCTTCTTTTGTTCAAATAATAACAACTGATTCGATAGACTATGGAAATATTGCCCCAAATGATTCTTCTTCAGGCTCTCCTTTCCAGTTTTTTGTAAAACCCGATTGCCCGATTGGATTAAATATTCCATTTAAATTGCACGTTTATACTAATTCAAAATCATGGGATTATTTCCAGAATGTAAAAATTCATGGTTGCAAAATTACCTACAACAATTATGTAATTGATGATAGCGGAAATACTTTGCAAAATCACAGAATGGATCCAGGCGAAACTGTTAAACTGAAACTAAACATTTCCAATATAGGTGATGATATAGCTCCGGAAGTAAAAGTAATTCTATCAACTAATGACCAATATATTACAATTCTTGATTCGGTCGGGACTTTCGGAAATATTTTAAAAGATAGTTCTGCAATTAACAATAATGATTTCTTTATTGTAAAAGTGAGTGAAAATTGTCCCGTCAAGTATAATGCAATTTGTAATTATAAAATAAAGACACAAAATGGTTTGTATCCATATTCAACAACTATTGATACAGTGCTTGAAATTGCAATGCCTTCTCCTTTTGATCCAACCGGACCTGATACATATGGCTATTATGCTTACTCAAGTGTTGATACACTTTGGGCACAAGCCCCAAAATTTAATTGGGTTGAAATAAATAGTATTGGTACAGAGATCCCTAAACCTTCTGGTTATAGTAATTTTACAAGAACTGTAACATTACCATTCACATTTAAGTATTATGGAAATAATTTCACACAGGTTAGAATAAACAGTGATGGCTGGATTGCATTTGGAAGCGGAACTCAAACCGCACCAAATAACAGGTCATTACCCTGCCTTGATACAATTAACAATATGGCAGCTATTTTCTGGGATGACTTTTTTAGTAATGTGCAGGGTGTGAATAACGGTAAACTTCTTTATTATTCTGACACACAAAATCATCGTTTTATTGTTGAATGGCTTGATGTTGTTCATGTAGATGATACTGCAGACGTTGAAACATTCCAGGTAATTCTGCTTGATCCGGCTTATTATCCAACTCCGACTGGCGATGGTGAATTGATTTTGCAATATAAAATAGTTGAAGAGCCAGGAAGTTGTTCAATAGGTATAGAAGATAATACTGAAACCGTTGGAACAAATTATTTGTTCGATGAAACTTATAACATAACCGCTAATGAAATATCAAATAACTTTGCCATCAGGTTTACTACCAAAGCACCTATCATATCTGATGTGAAGGAAATTTTAATTAATCATTTACAGACTCCTGATAAATTTATTTTAAAACAGAATTATCCGAATCCATTTAATCCATCTACAAGGATAGCCTATTCGTTGCCTGCTGCTTCACACGTAACGTTAAAGATATTTAGAGTTGATGGACAGTTGATTCGAACTTTGCAAAATGGTCTTCAGAAAGAAGGCTCACATGAAATCATTTGGGATGGCAGGAATGAATCTGGTGTTAGAGTTAGCTCTGGAATTTATTTCTATAAACTTCAGACAAACAACTTTACCCAAACTAAAAAAATGATCCTTCTTAAATAAATTATTAAATTTTATTTTAGTAGAGACTTGCCGTAGTAAGTCTCTACTAAACTCCATCATAAAAATGAACTTGGTGAAACAACTTTTGGAATTTTTAACTCAATGAAATACCCACACATACTCCTTTTTGTTTCTCTCTTTACCTCTGCTCTCTTCCCGCAGAGTAATGATACTCTTGTACCAAAGCCCGATTACAGAAACCACACAAACATTCCCGAATACGATCCTTCTCTTATGCCGCTTGGAACAACACGAACAACTACTGGCGTTTGGACTGAGCTAAATCCCAAAGTACCTAGAGTTGATTACATCGGTGTTGATTTTATTGATTCTCTCACTGGATGGTGCGTTGGTAAAAACGGTGCAATTATTAAAACAACTAACGGTGGTAAAAGCTGGATTAACTGTACAAGCAACACAACTGAAGTACTCCTTAAGGTTAGCAGCTATAATTGAAATGTAGTTATTGTAAGCGGATACAATGGAATTATCCTCCGCTCAAGTGATAATGGAATAACTTTTACTCAAGTGTATAATGGAGGAAGCAGCATAGACCTATGGGGTTTGCAGATGCTGAACGATACACTTGGCTGGTGTTGTGGAAGAAGCAGCAGATTATTGAAAACAACAAACGGTGGACAAATCTGGCAGCAAGTAAGTACTGGATACAGTGGAATAGACTACTGGTCACTTGATTTTTTAAATACAAATTATGGAATGATATCTTGCAGTGGAGGTAAAGTATTAAAAACAACCGATGGAGGAAACAGTTGGACTCTAATACAAGCAGGAGATACACGAGCATTATACACAATAGACATAATAGATACATTGCATATAGCATCATCAGGAGAGACTGGAAAAAATGTTTACAGCAGTGATGGTGGAATTAATTGGATACTGAACGGCAATCTTGGAAACAACCAAGGCTCTAACAGAATAAGATTTATAAATACAGATACTGGTTATGTAACAGGAGATTTAACCGAGTTAAGAAAAACCACAAACAGAGGACAAAGCTGGTTTGCACCGATTCATCCAGCAATAGGAGAATGGGATTTTGATTTAGTATCTGGTGGAGTAGGATATGGCGTTGGGTCTGCATTAACAATTACCAGAGGAAGCGGTGGATATGATTACTGGGAAAGACTTGTATTGAATGAAAATTTTGCAGATGTATATTTTAAGCATGAGAACGAAGGATGGTTTGTATCAAGAAGCGATGCATATGTGACCAATAATGGTGGATTAACTGTAACAGCAGATACAATATTACCTGGAGGAACAGTTATTTATTTCATTAATAATATTACTGGCTTTTATTCAACTTTTGAAACACCAGTGAGAGTATTGAAAACCACAAATGGCGGAACGAGCTGGTATCAAGTAAACTCTATGGGATTAGGATTCGGTAAAATCTTTTTCATAAATCAACAAACAGGCTGGGCAATATCTGGTGGAAAGATATTAAAAACCACTGACAGTGGAGAGAATTGGTTTGTACAGCATACACTGCCAGCAGATAGTTACACAAGTATTTACTTTGTAGATTCACTTAATGGCTGGGCTACAAGTCGTTACATTTGGCAAACAACCAACGGCGGCAATAACTGGATTCAGAGAAGTGATATACAACTATTTTTTACTAATGACATTTACTTTACGCATATTGATACTGGTTTTGTAATAAAAGGATTTACGGGTTATAATTTATATAAAACAACAAATGGCGGTATAAACTGGAATCAAGATTCAATTATTGGAGCAGGACATAATTTTAATTATTTCCCAAATAAATACCATTGGATATTGAACGGCGTACACAATAGATGAGAAAAGACTAACAATGGAATGACCTGGATAGAAATAACTCAAAATATTGGATCTGTTTTCAATCGATTTCAAGCTCCAAAAGAGTGGATTGGTTTTGCAGTAGGAGGTTCTGGATTAATAATTAAATATTTGGACTCTGCTTATGTTTCTGTAGAACTGGTTTTATTCTTAGGAAACTTAGAAAAGAAAAGTATTTCACTAGAATGGATAACTGGAAGCGAAACTAATAATCAGGGTTTTTATATTGAAAAATCATATGATAAAATAAACTGGAAAACGATCGGTTTCTTAGATGGCAATGGCACATCAACTTCTAAGAAAAAATATATATTTATTGATAATGATATAATATCGAGTGATCAGTATTATAGATTAAAACAGATTGACTTCAACGGTAATTTCAGCTATTCAAATGTAATTCATATAAAGTCTGAGATAGAACTTAATTCGTTCAAATTGTATCAGAATTTTCCCAATCCGTTTAATCCTGAAACTACAATAAAATATACTATTAAGGATATTGGTTTGGTAACGCTTAAAGTGTATGATATACTTGGCAACGAAGTAGCTACACTTGTAAACGAGGTAAAACAGCCGGGGAATTATAAAGTACCGTTTTCGGCAGGCAGCCTTGCAAGTGGCGTATATTTCTATAATATAATTACCGAGAGTTACTCTAAAACTCTGAAAATGGTTATTTTAAAGTAATGAATAAGAACATTTTTTTAATCACCTTGTATTTTTTCCTGTGCATTTTTAATGTATCAAAAGGGGCAATACTATTTAGTAAAATATTTTTCATAGCTCAACCAGATACTATCGAAAATTTTGATGATGGGCAAGTAATCCTTCAATCCTATCCGGTTGAAGATTTGAATCCAACTATGTGGTTACTTGATCAAACTATCACTTATGGAAATTCTCCTTACTCATTAAAACTCTATGGTAATACCTGGAAAATGGAATCAATATCACCAAGGCAACTTGATACTAATGATGTTTGGCAAATTTCCGTTTACATACAATCAACAGCAGAAATTCAGGGATTTGGAATTAGTGATTCACTGCATACATTGTTTTATTCTTTTGCAGGACAGGAAGAGGTAACGCTGAATAATTGGTTGACTGTTTATCAGGGAGCTTTTTCCAATTCAACCTGGAACAATATCAAACTGCCTATAGGCAACGACTGGTTAGCAGAGTTTGGTTATTTGCCTGTTATTAAAAATATTGTTTTTGTAAACGATAGAGATAATATTTCTACAGGTGTTATTTATTTTGATGAAGTACTAAATATCACTGCCTCTCTTCCCCGCTCTCCAAAAGTTGAGATTAAGTATACAACAGGAAAAATTTATTTTAACGACAAAGGTATAAAATCTATTGATGTTCAGTTTCAGAGTATAGTAAATGATTCAGATAGTTATTCGCACCAATATTTTTGGAATTTTGGTGATGATTCTACAAGCACTCTTGCAAATCCTTCTCATACATTTCTTGTTGAAGATGATCATTCGTACACAGTTTTTCTTGATGTAAAAGATGAAACAAATCTTCATGGAATTGCCTCTTGTAAAATTCTAGTCGATCCAGGTGCCTCTTCCTTTCCGATAAAAATAAACTTTGTCGGTGATTTTATGCTTGCAAGAAGAATTGAAACTTTTATCAATACAAATGGTATTCCTGCTTTATTAAATCCAACTTTACCAATCTTTGGAAATGCAGCGGACATTTCTGTGATAAACCTTGAATGCACTTTATCCAATTCAGGAACACCGCACCCCACAAAACCAATTTTATTAAGAGGTTCGCCACAAAATATTAATTGTCTTTCCTTTGCAGGAGTTGATGTTGCAAACCTTGCAAATAATCATATTATGGATTATGGATTAAATGCATTCAGGCAAACCGAATCTCTGCTTGATAGTAAAAAAATACTTCACTTTGGAGTTGGAGCAAATTCTATTGAAGCATTATCACCTGTTTTTTTGGTCAAATCAGGAGTAAATATTGCTTTCATTGGCTCATCGGATAGAACTGGACAGTATAATAATTATCAACCTTACTTAAATGCAGGATATAACAAACCGGGTTTCGGTGATTTAACTAAAATGAACATAAAGCTGCAAATTCAATCAGTAAGAAATATTGCTGACATTGTAATTTTCAATATGCATTCAGGTAATGAATATTCAATATTTCCTACTTTCTTTTCAGATTTTAAGAATGATATTTCTTCTGAAGAAGATTACTCTCCTTATCTTAAATTACCTCTTGAAAGTGACATAGCTATAAGACATTATGCAATTGATAATGGAGCAGATGCTGTAATTTGTCACCACCCGCATATTATTCATCCGTTTGAAGTTTACAAAGGAAAACTGATTGCACATTCATTAGGAAATTTTGTTTTCGATCTTGATTATCCCGAGACTTTTCCTTCAGTAATTTTAAATGGAAAAATTAATTCAACTGGTTTGTACAATTATATTGTCACTCCTGTTTATATTGATGATTACGTCACTCTCCCTGCAAAAGGTGAATTGGGTTTATACATTTTGGATGACCTTGCAAATGGCTCACGAAAATTGAATACATTATTAAGGATTGACAGAAGAAATGTTACTGCTGAAGTCATTTTGGATACTTCCAAAATTGATCATAAAAAAATTGATTTCATTACTGATGTATCTTTAACTCAAAAAAATGGCAGCTGGATTTCACAACCAATTCCAATCACCAGGCAAGGCAGTATTTCAGAAATTATGAGCATCTCTCCTTCTGCTAACTGGAATTATAGACTTGGAAAACAAATCGTTTGGTTTGGAAATTTTGAAAACGAAGGTTGCTCTCTCTGGGAAATGGACAGCCAGGATGAATGGTTGGATACTGTTAATGTTCTTAGAGGCAAAAGAACTTTATGTCAGAAAAGGACGCAAGGACAATCAGTAATTAATACAAATTTTGAAAAACGCCTGATTGTGTATGCTGATAATGTGAATTATTCTTTACATGGAAATATAAGAACTGTTAACTCAAACAATGCAGGTATTCAAATTCAATTTTTTAATTCACGAACGGCTACAACTGCAATTGCTACCTACAATCTGGGAGTAGAAATTGACAGTACATCACAAAACACTTTTTACTCAAATGATATTATTTCGCCAACAGGTTCACAGTTCTTTAATTTAAGATTAAGGAGTGAAGCTCCAACAAGTGGAACTGCTTATTCATACTTTGATGATGTTGGGTTAATTGAATGGTCAAACTGGCAGTCACTGGATTTAAACAGATTAATAACATATCCAAATGATTATTACTGGATTCAGATTCAAACTGGTGCTACAGTTCCATTTGCACAAATGAGCTATAAATGTACAGACTTCACCGATAGAATTATTTCAGAAAATGATGATAATAATCTATTACCATCACAATTTGTGTTATATCAGAATTATCCAAATCCATTCAACTCATCAACAACAATAAAATATGATTTGCCTTATTCATCTCAGGTTGAATTAAAAATTTTCAATATACTTGGAGAAGAAATCAGAACGCTTATAAATTCTTTTGAAACTGCCGGAAGTAAAAAGATAAATTGGAATGGAAAAAATAACTTTGGTAACAATGTTTCTTCTGGAGTATATTTCTATACTTTCAGGACAAATAGTATTTTGCAGACAAAAAAAATGATTATTATAAAATAAAGTTGTTCTCAGGAAAATAAATTAAAAATGTACATTGTCCTTCTTCTAACAGTTATAGTTTCTGCTTTTATAATTTTCAGCATAGTAGAATATTTAAGACATCAAAAAAATATATATTCTATTCCTATAAGAATTCATGTAAATGGTACTCGTGGTAAATCAAGTGTTACTCGGTTGATCGGTGCAGGACTGACCGAATCAGGGATTAAAACAATTACCAAAGTTACCGGCACTTATCCACGACTTATTCTTGAAGATGGGACAGAAACAATCATCTATCGCAAAGCAGGAGCAAATATAATTGAACAATTAAACATAGTTAAATTTGCTTCAGAGAGAAAAGCACAAGCACTTGTAATAGAATGTATGGCTCTTGAACCTCAGTATCAAACCATCACAGAAGAAAAAATGATTCACGCAACTTTAGGCGTAATTACGAATGTAAGATTAGATCACGTTGATGTTATGGGTTATACTTTAGATGAAATTGCACAGGTGCTTGGAAGAACTATCCCCAAAAATCAGAAATTGTTTACAGCAGAAAATGTTGTAACAAAGTCTCTTAAGAAAATTTGTGATAATAAAAAAACTGAAATGCATGTTTCCTCCTCCGCCAATATTTCAAATGAAGAAATGAAAAAATTCAGTTACATTGAACATAAAGAAAATGTTGCATTGGCTCTTGATGTTTGTATGAGTCTTGGAGTTGATAGAGAAACCGCACTAAGAGGAATGTATAAAGCAATTCCTGATGCTGGTGCTTTGAAGTGTTTTGAAATTGAATCCTTTAATAAAAAAATTTTCTTTTATAATGCATTTGCAGCAAATGATCCTCAGTCTACTTTAATGATATGGCATAGACTTCGTGATGAAAGCAGATTAGAAGGAAGCAAAATCGTTTTACTGAATACACGTCAGGATAGACTTGATCGTGCAAGACAACTTTCTGAAATGATAGCAAAAGATATTAATGATGAAGCCGATTATGTCATTCTTATTGGGCAATCGACTGAAGTTGTAGAAAATATGATTGCTTCCTATAATTTTTCTAAAAGCAAAATATTAAATATTGGTTGGGTTGAACCAGAAGAAATTTTTGAAAAAGTTTTATCGCTTACACCGGTTGTTTCCACAGTAGTTGCTATTGGTAATATTGGCGGTATTGGTGGAAGTGTTGTTGAATATTTTGAAAACAGGAACTTAAAAATATGATTGAATTATCCATAACTCTTGGATTGGTTTTTAGCCTTTTATCTTATGAAGTATTTGGTTTAGCTGCTGGAGGAATTGTCGTCCCTGGTTATATAGCTCTTCAACTTGCCGAACCTGAGAGACTTGCAGGAGTATTTATTGTAAGTCTAATTACATTTCTTATTATAAAATTACTTAGTTACTACACTTTTTTGTATGGTCGTAGACAAATGGTTGTTAGTCTTTTAGTCGGTTGTTTATTAGCAAATTTTTCAAGACATTTTCTTAAGATTGATTTGACCTCGAATATCATCCACCTTCAGGCAGTTGGCTGGGTTATTCCGGGTTTAATTGCTCACTGGTTCGCTAAACAAGGAATCTACAGAACTGTTTGCATTTTATTTATTACTGCTGTTCTTGTAAGATTAATAGTAATTATTTTATTTAACGGTGAATTATTTCCATATTAAAGACTTATGAAAAACATAATTACATTTGACGCTAAATCTAAAAGAGTACTTGGTGTTATTGCAATAATTTCGCTATTGGCTTTGCTTGCAGTTGAAAACAGTAAAATTGATGTGAAGAAAAAATGGTATGATCAAAAACTGGAAGCATCAACGCTTGCGAAAAAAGCAGAAGATTTTCTAAAAGATTATAGAATGAAAAAAGGTATTTTTATTGATGCCATTAATGACCCGAATGAAACTGGTTTGATTGGCCAGGATATTACTATTATCACTACAGATCGTGGTTATATTGATTCAAAACTAACGTCACTAAACCCGAATTTTGCTGCAGTACTTGTAGATATGTTAAAAGAAGCTGATGTAAAAACGAATGATGTAGTTGCTGTTTCATTTACCGGATCATTTCCTGCTCTAAATATTTCTGTCCTCTCCGCATTACAGATATTAAAACTGAAACCCATAATAATAACATCAGTTGGTTCCTCTAACTGGGGTGCAAATGATCCTGCATTCACATGGCTAGACATGGAAAGAGTCTTATTCAATGCCGGAATATTTGGGTTTAAATCAGTAGCTGCGTCTGTCGGCGGCGGTTTAGATAAAGGGCGTGGATTAAGTCCGGAAGGAAGAAAATTATTAGACTCTGCTATTATCAGAAATAAGGTGGAACTTATTGAAGAAGAATTTCTTGAAAAAAGTATTGAAAAACGTCTTGAGATTTATAGAAAGAACCGAAAAAATAATCCGATTAAAGTTTATATAAATGTAGGTGGTGGAATCGCAAGTCTTGGTTCTGCGGAAAATGCTCAATTCATTCCAGGTGGTTTATCAACTATGCTTGAATTAAAAAATTATCCTGTCAAAGGTGTATTGATAAAAATGGCTGAAAACAAAATTCCAATTATACATTTGTTAAACATTAATCAAATTGCTAATAAATACGGATTACCTGTAAGTCCTGTACCTCTTCCTGAGCCTGGCAAAGGTGAAGTTTTTGTGCAGAAACAATATAACGTTACTTTAACTATCTTTGTAACAGTTATTTTAATTGGTTTAATTCTAGCTATCTTTTTTATTGAAAAGAAAAAACATCAACTTGGAAGCGAACCTGTCATTGCTCAAGCAAATGATTTAAGCAACCATGAATTATAACTATTTTCTTATTTAACTTAAAGGAAAAGATTTGAAAACATTTACTACATCACTACTGGTTTTTGTCCTTTTTATAAATATCAACGCAAAGAAAATTGAAGACAAAACCAAAGAAGTATTGCCGAGTAATACGAAAAATAAAATTACAACGATTGTTGCTGAAAAAGTTAAATATTATTATGCGTTGAATCAGAAAAAAGCCTCATTAATATTCTTAAATGGACCAGGAAAACTTAAAATTATTACACGTGCAAGATTTGAAAAGCGGTCTTTAAAAGAGCTTGATTATACTATCATCTATCGTATAGATGGCGGAACAAAGAAATATATTAAATATAAAAACATTACTCATTCAACAGATGCAAAATACAAAGTTGATTCCCTTGGAACTCCGGCAATAAAAAAAGAATTAGAGATAGATATTAAAACCGGAGATCATAACATTGAAATATGGATTGAAAATGATAATCCTAAAGTTGCTGCAAGATATTTATTCACTTCAAAAAAGAAAAAAAAGGTAGAATGGATAGCTATTTCTCCAACAAATACTTTCGAAATGGTAAACCTGAAAACAAATGAAAGTCTAATTACATATTATCGTTTTTCAAATGAGCATCCATTAAAAGTAAAAATTAATGGTCCTACACAACTTAAAATTTTGACACGAGCTGAAAATCTTTTTGACATGAAAGGACGAATAAACTACAGATTACAAATTAAAGAAGATGACAAAATTAAAAATACTTTTGTATTAAACAGTGTCCGTTCAGAAACGACTTTATATGAAAAAGAAACAGATAAAATTCCGGGTAAGGCAAATGAAATTATAATTGATATACCTAAAGGGCGACATCATATTCAGATTATCCCGTTGGATAATAATAATTTGTTAGCAAGATTATTATTCCCCAAGAAAGACATCAAACTAAGCGAGTAAAAAATGTTTTTTGTAAGTAAAAAATTTTCAATATTAACCATCACTTTTATTCTAATGAATATTTGTTGTTTTGCTCAGCTCTCAGGTATTGTAAATTTGAAATTATCACTTAATTCTTTTTACGATAATAATATTCTTAAATACTCTACAAAATATATTGAACGTTTTAAAAACCGCGAAGATGAAGGAAGATTCCATATCAACAGATATGACGATATAATTAACGATTATTCCCTTGATGTTTCTTATTCAAAAAACTTTTTCGGAAAATTTTCTACAATTATCTCTACATCTATTGATTACAATAGATATTCCTTCAATACTATCAAAAACTGGTGGCAAATTGGTTTCAACCTGCAACAGAATTTGTCTCAAAAAACAAATATTACTTTTTCTTATACTCACATACCCGATTTTTATGTTCGTCATTACCGCGATGCAGACTGGATTCAATTATACGGTTATACAAGCATAGTATTTCAACCATTTTCATTTTCAAAAAATGAATTTAGCTTAGCGATAAATAATTCAACTATTGAAAAACTTCGGATTAGAGCAGGATTCAATTTTGCAAGATATTTTCACAATGAACACTTTACAGAATATGATTGCAATAACTTTTCTTTTCAATTAAGAGGTTATTATCAGTTGTACTCTAATTTAAGAGTGAATGCCGGATATAAATATTTATACTCAGATGCTATTAGAACAGAAGAAGTGAACCAAATTAATTCAGCAATTGAAGTAGTTGATCCAACTTATGATGAACATACATTTATAGTTGGTGCTGATTACGATCTTCCTAAAATATTTAAACGTGATAATTCAATTTCCTTTTTATTCCAGTCTAACAGAAGATTCTACAAGACCGATATTTATTATGAAATTGATCCTCTTCACGCTGGTAGAAATGATTCTGAGTACAGAATTGACTTCAAATACAATATAGAATTATTTAAGAATTTTTCTCTTACCCCATCATTTGTTTATAGTTTTAGAAAATCGAATACAAGTGTTAACGAGAATAAAGAGTACGTTTCAAATGAAAAAAACTACAACCAGTTTCAGGCTGGATTAATCATTAATTACAAATTTATTTTTTAACCTTTCAGGAAGTTTAAATGATTAAACATTATTTTTTATTGTTCACTTTATGTTCATTAATTTTAGTTAGTTGCGGAACTCCAAATGACCCTGAATCGGTGAGTGGAACTGATGGTGGATATAAAATTATTGGCAGACTTGCCACTTCTGGTTTTGCACAAGATATTGTTATAAAAGATTCAATCGCTTATGTGGCTCAAGGCGAAGGTGGACTTGCAATAATCAATATATCCGATCGACAAAATCCTAAATTAATTTCAATGGTTAAGGATAAACTAAAAGGCTATTCTTATAAAATTATCTTAAAAGATAGTGTCGTTTATCTGTCAGCAGGAAATTTTGGTGTATCAGTTGTAAATGTTTCTAAACCTTTATATCCAGATGTTACTGCCACTAACTTACAAATGAAACCAGCAAAAAGTTTTTACATCCTAGATAATTATCTATTAACTACTGTCGGTGAATACGGAATCAATATTGCAGAAATCAGTTCACCTACTTTGCCTGATATCAGAGGAACAATTTTAACTCCCGGTTTTACACAAGGTATTTGTGCTACACAGGATAAAAATACATTGTTGGCTGCCTGTGGTGAAATGGGTTTTGCAATGATTAATATATCAGATTTTCAAAATGGTTTTGGTGAATATCCATTGATTAACTGGATGGACACACCTGGTTATGCAGAAGATATTATTATTCATCCAACTTTACCTGTTGCATTTTTAGCTTGTGGAACTTCAGGCTTGGTAATTATTGATTATTCAGATTCCTCAAATTTAAAAATAAAAAGTACAATTGATATTGGCGGTTATGCTAAAGAGCTTATTTATAAAAATGGTAAAATTTTTATTACAACTGAAACAAGAGGATTGCAAATTTTTGATGTTACAAATCTATCTTCTCCTGTAAGAATAGCCACTGTTAAAGCTAAATATCCTAAAGGAATCGCAATGGACGATAAATATATTTATCTTGCTGATAAAGAAGAAGGACTTGTAATTATATCAAAACCATAAATTTTAATATATTCTCTTGATTAGTCTTAGTGGTAAATTTTTTACACTTATTGTTTTTATTACAGCTTAAAATTATGTTTGCACTCAACTTTTTATGAAACCTAACGAAGAAGATATTGTAAAAGTAATTGCTACTAATCGTAAAGCAAAACACGATTATTTTGTAGTGCAAACATTTGAAGCAGGCATAGTTCTATCCGGCACGGAGGTAAAATCTTTACGACAAGGGAAAATCAATTTTGTGGATAGTTATGCATCTATTAAAAATGGTGAAATTTGGCTGCATAGCACAAACATTAGTGAATATTCGCAGGGAAATATTTATAATCATATCCCGGTTAGAGACAGAAAATTGCTTTTAAATAAAAACGAAATAAGAAAATTATTTTCTAAAACCGAGGAAAAAGGTTTGACACTTATTCCACTATCTTTTTACTTTAAGAATGGAAAAGTTAAAGTAGAGCTTGGAGTTTGCAAGGGTAAGAAGACTTATGATAAAAGAGAAACTCTTGCAAAAAAAGATTTTCAGCGGCAGCAGGAACGCAATATTAAATTTTAATTAACTTTGCAAAAAGCAAAAAAAATACAGTAAAGTCTTTTATGTAATACTTGATAATATCTATCTTTGCAAAAATGTTTTTAAAAAATATGTATAACGATTATTAATTCTGGAGATAACAACAAGAATTGGACATTAAATTTCCTTCCATTAACGAGCAGATGGACCTCATCAGAAGGGGTGCCTCTGAAATTATTCCTGAAGAAGAATTAGTTAGAAAATTAGAAAAATCCTTACAATCTAAAACACCGCTAAATATAAAGCTTGGCTGCGATCCAAGCCGCCCTGATTTACATTTGGGTCATTCGGTTGTATTAAGAAAACTGGCTCAATTTCAATCACTTGGACATACTGCCATCTTAATTATTGGAGATTTCACAGGTATGATTGGCGATCCTTCCGGCAGAAATGTTACGCGTCCTGCGCTATCGCTTGATGAAACACGTAAGTTTGGAAAATCATATTTCGAACAGGCTTCGCTAATCTTAGATAAGAATAAAACTAAAGTAGTTTATAACTCCGATTGGCTTGGTAAAATGACATTTGAAGATGTTATTAAACTTGCTTCAAAATATACAGTCGCCAGGATGTTAGAAAGAGATGATTTTACAAAACGATATAAAAACGGTGAACCTATTAGTATGCACGAAATCCTCTACCCTCTTGCCCAAGCTATGGATTCAGTGGCAATAAAAAGTGATGTTGAATTAGGTGGCACTGATCAAAAATTTAATCTGCTTGTTGGAAGAGATATACAGAGAGAATTTGGTGTTGAACCGCAGGTAATCTTGACTATGCCATTACTTGTGGGAACTGATGGTGTAGAAAAGATGAGTAAATCATATGGTAATTATATTGGAATTTCAGATACTCCGAAAGAGATTTACGGTAAAACGCTTTCAATACCGGACAATTTAATCTTCACTTATTTTGAACTTGGTTCAGATATTTCTTCTGCAGAATTACTTGAAGTAAAATCGAAACTAAATGATCCGACTTTTAATCCACGTGATTTAAAAAGATATCTTGCAAGAACTTTTGTAAGAATGTATCACAATGAAAATGCGGCAAAAGAAGCTGAAGAAGAGTTTGATAAAATATTCATTAAAAAAGAAATTCCTGATGATATCCCGGAAATAACTTTTTCTCTGAAAGAAGTAAACATAGTTGATCTCCTTATTGAAACGAATCTGGCTCCTTCACGAGGTGAAGCAAAAAGATTAATCCAACAAGGTGGAGTAACAATTGATGGAGAAAAAATTCCGGATTTCAACTTTATTGCGAAGCTGCAATCAGGAAATGTAATTAAAGTAGGAAAAAGAAAGTTTGTTAAATTAATTATAAAATAATACATCAGAACAGGAGATGATAAATTGTATGTACCAACAAAAATATTCTTTACAAAAGGGGTAGGTCGTCATAAAGATTACCTTGCATCATTTGAACTTGCATTACGAAGTGCTGGAATTGAAATTTGTAACCTCGTTTCAGTAAGTAGTATTTTCCCTCCACAATGTAAAAGAATCTCAAAAGAAGAAGGTTTAAAACTTATTTCACCCGGACAGATAACTCATTGCGTTATGGCAAGAAATTCTACCAATGAACCAAATCGTTTAATAGCTGCGTCTCTTGGTGTAGCACTTCCTGCAGAAGCTGACCAATATGGTTATCTTTCAGAACATCACCCATTTGGTGAAACTGAAAAAGTTTCAGGAGAATACGCAGAAGATCTTGCTGCGACTATGCTTGCAACAACTCTCGGTGTTGAATTCGATCCTTCAAAAGACTGGAATGAACGTGAAGATATTTACAAAATGTCGGGTAAAATTGTAAAATCATTCAATATAACTCAATCCGCTGAAGGTGATAAAAACGGTCTCTGGACGACAGTTATTGCAGTAGGTATTTTATTACCTTAAAATAAATTAAAAATTGTAAGCGGGTTCATCCCGCTTTTTTTATACCCTCTTTGTTACTACTATGAATTAAACTTTTTTTTAAATACATTCCCAAAAGATGAATGCTTATCGCAACAACTAACCCCACTATCATCGGTTCAATCTCATTAAAAGGGGAAATCAATTTGTAATTTGATTTAATCAGAAACCATGTCAATGAAGAAAGTGAAGCAAAGATTATTTCAGCTTTTGCAATATTAGAACTGACAATAAATTTCGGATAATAGGCTGCAGTAATTAAAATTATTAAAGCAGGAATACAAATTGAACCCAGAGTGTACCATATCTGAATTACTGACGGAATAATATAAGCAATAAATAATGCTATAAATGAAGAAATAATTATACCATAGACTGTAAATTTTTTTAATTTCTTATCATCTTTCTGTTTTGAAAGCACAAATATAAAATCTCTTCCTATTGTTGTGGCACTTAAAAATAAATTGCTATTAAAAGTAGAAAGTATTGTAGCGAATAATGCTGTAAAGAAAAATCCTTTCAACCCGCTTCCCAAAACTTTTTCAGCAAGAAATAAATATGAGTTTACAGGTTGTTTGAGTCCTGGCAAAATAGCTCTTGCATACAAACCTATACTATTAGTCAACAAATCAAAGAATGCCCAAAATATTATTGAGATTAAAATTCCTATAACTGCAACATTACCATTCTTTGCTGCGTATGTTCTTTGATGAAACCCGGGATCAGCAAAAGTCCAGAGAGCTATTAAAAACCAGACTAAAATAAATATTGGAGATGCTCCACCAGTTAAAGATAAATGTTCTGCAGGAAGATTGTTATGAAGAAATGAAAAACCGCCATAGTTTAATATAAGCGTGAGTAAAGCTGAGCTTAATCCACCGAACATTACAAAAAAGAAAAAAGCATCGGTAAAAAGATCAGATTTATATCCGCCAAAAATAAGATAAACCGCCGTAAGCAATAACCCAAGCAAAATTGCTAATGATACAGGTACATTAAAGACAATCGCAATTATATTTCCAATCATCAATAAATATGGTGCGGGAGAAATCAATATGAAAACAACAACTGCACTCAAGAGTCCAACATCTTTATTAAAAGTTAAAGCAAGTTTTTCCGGGATTGTAAATAACGAAGCAGCCCTGATTTTCTTCGCAAAAAATAATGCAAATAAAAATGCAAATAAATAATATGGTAAACCTTGAGTGAACCAACTCGCTAATCCATATTTATAAGTAAATTCTCCAACTCCAAGAATTCCTCCATACCAGGTTGAAACATTTGTCAAGACAAATAAAAAAATCCCAAGTTTTCTTCCACCCATTAAAAAATCTTCTGCTGAATCGGATTGGCTTCTTGAAATTAAAAAACCAATTAAAGGAAAAGCAATGAAGAATAGAGAAATAATTATTAAATCTAATGTGCTAAAAGAGATCATGCTTAATCATAAACTGCAAATTACGAACAGCAATAACAGTCCCGTTTTTTATATTTAAGTTAATTAAATCAGATGTAGCCGCATTGCTCAGACTTTCACCTTCCCCTAATATTATGCAGCTATTATCTAAGCTATATTTAAGTCCATGTGATATTATTTGTGTATTCTTTTTAAAAGCAAAGAATGATATTTGCTCACCTTTTTTTGAACGAATTGCTATTTTACCTGTTAAAGGAAGTAATAATGAATTTCCTGATAAAATCATCACAAGAATTCGTTTATAGTATTTTAAAACTATTCCAACATTATTTATAGTATGATCTAGTCTTCCACCAGTTGCACCAGTTAATACGACCTGATCAAATTTCTTCTTGATTGCAATGTTCAAACATTTTTCTACATCAGAAGTGTATTGATTTTTAATTTTTTTTATAATTGATTTACCTCTAAAAAGAGATAATTTTTCTTTATCAACAGAATCAAAATCACCTATAATATAATCAGGTTTCAAATTTAGTTTGATGGTATTATCCAGTCCTCCGTCAGCAGAAAATATTGTATTAAACCCTTCATCAATTAAAAATTGAATAAACTTTTTATTCGGTTTATCACCATTAGCAATAATTATAGCCTTTTTCATTTCCTTTTTACCTCATAATCCTATTTGAATTCCAGTTAAAAAATTTCTATCTGCAGCTGGAAAAAATTCTTCACCAGTTGCCATTGCAGAATAAAATCTATTAAAAATATTATTAACCTGAAGAAATACTTTTGAATTTTGCAACGCCTTGAAAAAATTAAATTCATAACTACAATACAAATTAGCTGTAAAAAATGCTTCATTTACATTATCACTGTAAGAAACAAATCCAGGATAAACGCGTAAGTACTCACTCAATTTTGTATCAAAGTTATCAGAGTAAAATTTACCAACATATCTTCCGCTAAATTGAATTAATAACTCCCGATACCTGTATGTTAAAATAAAATTGGCAAGAAAATCAGGGAAACCACTTATTCTATTTCCTGAAAGATTAATTACTCCAATTTTTTTTGCGTTTGCAATTTGATCTCTATACTTTATGAATTGCTCAGCATCTCTAAATGAATTTCTGCTATAAGTAGCATTCGTAGTTAATTCTAATCCTAATGGTAGAGTAAGTGTGGCTGATAATTCTGCCCCCATGTGGATAGTTTTTTTTGCATTCCCCATAACGGGAGCGCCAAAAATATCAAGTTGTCCGCTTTTAACAAGCTCGTTAACAAAATTCATATAGAAAAAATTTAAGTTAATTAAAAAGTTTTTCTCATTGTAAGCAGTTCCAAAATCTATACTATACATTGTTTCTGGTTTAACAAGTGGTGAATTATAATCATAAGTGCCATCACTTTTCATCTCAAATTGAGGTGTCTTTCCCCCGCTTGATTCACCAGCGTCATAATAGTCTTTTAGTCTTGGTTCTCTTGTAACCTTTGCAAGGTCAAAATAAAGTTTTTGCGATTCATTCAATTTACAACTTAGAGCAATTCGTGGATTTAAAAAATAATTATTGATTGAAAAATCATTATTAACATATTTTTCATTAAACAATCTATACCTGTTAAAAGCAAACTGAACCTCGGCAAGAAAATTAAATGCATTAGAAAATTGGTAAGATTCATTAACAAAAAAATTAAAAATTTCTTTACTGCCATTATACTGGTAATACCTGTAATCCTTTGAGACAGAAGGTAAATTCTCTCCGAAATTTATTCCTCCCCAATGTAATGATTTATGTTTTCTTAACTCTGCACCAAGAGTTAATTCTCCATTTTTATGTTTGTAAGCAAGTCTAGGAATCCATCCAAACTGATTATTCTCAACCATTGCTCTTATTAAAACATTTGAAGGATTCCCAGAAACAATAATTCCATTTTCTGAGGTTAATCGTAAATATGATGTATCTGCCCAGCTACCATCAAAATCGAAGAAACCTTTTCCTATCACCATGAACAATGCAGAATTTAGAATTAAATTATCATTTATTCTCCATTCGTTTAGAATTTCATAATGGGGCTGACTAAAATTTTCTAACTCTTCGGGTTTTCTTTCCAATACATACGTGTAAGAATTATTATTTGCTTCCCAATAAGAAAAATTTTTTCTTCTACCAACTTTATCTTTAATAACAAATTTTGGAAGACCAGTGTAGACAAGTCCGTCTTCGAGTAATCCGCCGTAAAAATTTATTTGTGATGTAAATTTATCATCATACCTTATTGCAGAAAAATGATAAGAATTAAATTTCCCCCACGAATTTTCTCTGTACCCTGATGTACTTGTCTGTGAGAACTTAGCATAAAAAGAATATTGATTGTTTATTAAACCACTCGAGTAAGAAGCCGTTATTTTTTTTGTATTAAAAGTACCGTAAGAAGTAGAAAGATTAACAAAAGGTTTATGAGAGAAAGAGCTTGTAATTATATTTATTGAACCACCTATAGCAGGATATCCAAATACACTTCCTCCTGCACCTCTTTGAACCTGAATTAATTCCACAGAAGATAAAATGTCGGGAAAATCAATCCAATAAACGTTATGATCTTCGGGCTCATTTTGTGGAATTCCATTTATTGATACGGAGATTCTTCTCTGGTCAAATCCACGAATACTTAAATAATTATATCCAACACCATTTCCTCCTTCAGAGTAAAAAGTTGTTGAAGGAAGAGTACTTAAATAATCCGGCACATCTTGCAAAACATAATTTTCTGAAATTGATTTCTGTTTGATATTTGAAACTGTTGATGTAAATACATCTTCTTTTCCTATAGACGCAACAACAAAAACAGTTTGTGAAGGTATTATTTGTTTTTGTAATTTTATTATAAATTGATTAGTAAAGTTAATATCAGCAAGAGAAATTAATTTAGTTTCAAAACCAACAAAACTTACTTTAATTACTGAATCTTTGGAAGCAATTTGAATTTGAAATTCACCATTCGGATTTGAGATTACACCACTTTGCGAAGGCAGCAATATTATAGAAGCTTTCGATAACGGTTCGCTGTTTTCAGAATCAACAATTTTTCCACTCACTATCCTTGTTTGCGAATAGATATTAATAAAAAATAAAGAAAGAATAATAATGTATTTCATTTTTTTCTCCATAAATAAAAAAAGCCGTTGGAAACGGCTTTATACAAATTATTCTTTTCACACGTTTCCCTACGCCGGCATTACCCGGATCAGGTGTAAGGGTATCATCTCAGTCATCCAGACAGGGTCGGGATAACACCCCTAACGGCTAAGTTAGTAAAAAATAAATTAAGAACTAATTGAGTTTAAGTTTTTGACCAACAGTAATTTTGTTACTTGATAGTTTATTTAACTTCTTTAACTCATTAACTGACATTTTGTTTTTTCGAGCGATTTCATCAAGTGTATCGCCGCTTTTTACTTTGTAAGTGTTTAAATTTGTTTTCTTAGTATTATTGTTCGTTGATTCTTTTTTTGGTGTAATAGAACCAACATTAGAATAAATTTTTAGTTTTTGTCCTACAAGTATTTTATTGCTCTTTAAACCATTCCACTTAATAATATTTGCAGAACTTGTATTATATACTTCAGCTATTTTTCCAAGATTATCATCACTTTTAACCATATAAATGTTCAATGTTCCGGGAATATTCTTAGTATTATCTCCAAGAGAAGAATATTCATAACTATATACTTTTAAAGTTTTACCAACAAGTATCTTATTGGACTTTAACTTATTCCATTTTCTTAAGTCAGCTACCTTAACGTTAAATTTATCAGCTATCTCACTTATTGTTTCGCCTGGACGAATTTTGTAGTTAAATGGTTTCTTAATTTTTTCAATCTGCTTTGTATTTGTCTGAACAAGATTCTCGGATTCTTTTCCTGTATAAATCTTAAGTTTTTGACCACGAATTAAACGATTACCGCTTAAAGAATTCCAATCTTTTATTGAAGAAATTGAAACATTATATTTTGAGGCAACTTGGTAAAGATTCTCATTCCTTTTAACGATATGATATATAAGTTTGCTTTCTTTATTCTTCGGTTCAATAATAGTAAGTGTCTTCTTCTCGGTTGAAGATTGATTGTCTAAACTTGCATAATAATCTTTTTTATCTTCCGGAACGTAAATCATCAATTCCTGTCCAACTTTTATTGTTTGTGTATAAGGAATATCATTCCAGTTTCTTAAATCACTGACACGAACACCAAATAAATCAGCAATATTTAATAAGCTTTCATTTTTCTTTATATGATAAGTGACTACTGACTTTTCAGGAGGAACAACTTTATTCAAAGTTTTTACTTCTTCAACCACCTGGTTATCATCTAAATCCGCAAATTCTGGATTTTCGAGTACACCGTTATTGGTATCTTCTGTTTCATCTTTTATTTGTGTATATGGAGAGACATAATCATCGGTTTTATTTTCCTGTGCAACAACATTGTTCGTATTATAAGCAAAGTCAGTCTGTCCGGTGGATTTGAATGGAATGCGAAGTCTAATACCTTTTTTTAATTTACTTTTTGAAGAGATATTATTTGCATCAGCTAATTCATACTTAGTTATACCGTAAAGATCAGCAATATTACTAATCGTCTCTCCTCTTTTTACAGTGTGATAAACAAACTGTCTTTTTGCTGTTTCAGGTACATTAATGATGTTGGAAGCAAAAAGTTGTGTCTTTCCAACTGGAATCCGTAAATCATAACCACCTTGATAATTATTAGGCGAACAACTTTGAGTAAGCTCAGGATTCATTGCAAGCAATTCATCACCACTGATACCAACACAAGCACCAAGAAAATCAATATCTATCGCTTCATAAACCTTAACTGTTTCATAGTCTTCAGGTTTCTGATATTCTATATTTGTAAATCCATATTTTTCGGGATTCATTGCAATAATAGTCGCAGCTATATATTGCGGTACATAACTTCTCGTCTCACGTGGAAGTAATTTTTGTATTTCCCAGAAATCTCTTGAACCGGAGCGTCGTATTGCACGATTTATTCTTCCTTCGCCAGCATTATAGGAAGCTAATGCAAGGTACCAATCACCTAAAGAGTTGTATAAATCTCTTAAATGTTGAGCAGCAGCTCGTGTAGATTTTTCTGGGTTTCGTCTTTCATCAAAATAAAAATCTGATTCAAGTCCGTACAGTCTTCCCGTTGGTTTCATAAACTGCCACATTCCAACAGCCCCTGCCCATGATCTTGCAACTGGATTAAGTCCGCTTTCAATCATACTCAAATACATCAATTGCTGCGGAACGTTTTCCTCTTTAAAAATTTTACTCATCATCGGAAAATATTTTCCAGAGCGGGCAATCCACAAATTCATATACTTTTGACCACGGGTAGTAAAATATTCTATCCATTGTTCAACCTGAGAATTAACTTCAAGCGGTATTTCAGAAGGAATTACAATTTTCGGAACATTAGTAGTTGTAGTTTGTTCGTTCTTTAGCTCAATTTCAGTAATTGATTTACCAAGCCACTCTTCAAAGGCAGCATATGAAACATTCTCAGGTAATTCAGGTAAACCATCTATAAATTTCTTATAATCTTCAATGATTGAACTTGAGAGTTCATTATAAGCATCGTTCTCTTCAATGCCAGGGTAATAACTAAGATTATTGATTATTCTCAATGCAGATTCATAGTTGTTGATTGCTTCAACAGTACTATTCGCTTCCTGTTTAGAAATTGCAACTACATATGATTGCCGAGCTTGTTCTAATAATTCTGATACTATTTCACCCTTTTTAACTTCTACTGAAGTTTGAGTTTCAGAATTATCCTCTTGTTTGGTAATTTCTTTATTGGTTCCACACGAATAAAATAAAAGAGCCAAAAAAGAAACAACCAAATAGTGGAATAATTTTTTCATTCTATACTCCATAATTTATTTGGGTTTCAGTGCAATATAAATAACGATGTGATATAAATCAAGAATAAAATTAAAAGAATTTTATAAAACCTTTTGATTAAATGAATTACGATTAAACCGAAGTGAACAAAAAATTATTGAGTCCATTAAATCAAAACTCAAATTTCAATATTTAAACCATAAATGGTCTGATGAAGACGTCAGTTAATTTGAAAATTGAGTATCAACTATTTTTAGTTCACCCGGATATGAGATGCTGCCATAATCAGTCGATACTGTTGGCTTGGCATAAAGAGAAATATTAGAAGTTCCCTTCCCAATTCCGGCTATCTGCAATCCAAGATTTACTAGATCCTGATAACCTTTGTCTTTGAACATCTGGAATAAATCGAATGAGATAGATATAGGAATGTTGGAAACTTCACCGGTGCCTGGGACATAGACTTGTGATGAAATATTTCCGACAAACATCTCTTTGTCGTTCAATACAAAACGAAAAGGAAACGAAGTTATTGATGCATTAGTACGAGCATAACCACCGGTACCATCATTAGGGTTTTTTGCTTCCACATTGAGAGTAAATGTAATTGGTAACGAACCATTTAAAAAACTTGAAGAGAATTTTAGAACATCAGAAGGTGAAAAATCAGAAAACTTATTTTTGTAATCTAAGTTTACTCCCGCAACCTGAACTCCATAAGAGCTGCCTAAACGAAACTTTAGGCGGGATAAGTTTACCATCGTTTTAATAACACTGCAACTATTGAAAACAAAAATGAAAATCAGGGATGAGAAAATTATTTTTTTCATTTAGCGCCCCCTAAAATAAAATTAAGATTTTTTGGAATCATTTATTTTTTGAATAATTATATCAGCCACTTTCAATGCACGTAAACCATCAACACCAGATACTGCAGGAACTGTGTCATTTTGTATGCAACTCAGGAACAAATCCAACTCATATTGAAGTGCATTTACTTCAACAATAGGTGGTTGTTCATATATTACATTTTTTTTCTTGTCTCCAATTCCTATTTCACCAAAACTCATATAAGGAGTGTCAACCTTCTCTGCAGATGGAATTAATCTAAAAATTTCGGAAACACCAGAGTTAAAATCTAAAGAAATGTAAGCATCTTTTTGGAAAAGCCTCATCTTTCTCATTCGTTTTTGAGAGATTCGGCTTGCTGTAACATTTGCAACTGCACCATTTTCAAATTCAATCCTGGCATTAGCAATGTCAAGTGAATCGGATACGACATTTACTCCACTAGAATAAACTTCTTTAACTTCGCTCTTAACTAAACTCAAAATAATATCAATATCATGAATCATCAGGTCAAGTACAACTGCTACATCAGTACCGCGCGGATTGAATTGTGCTAATCGATCGCACTGAATAAACATCGGATTATCGATATATTTTTCACTTGCAAGCAGAGCTGGGTTAAATCTTTCAATATGTCCAATCTGAAGTTTAAGATTTTTATTCTCTGCAAGTTCTAATAATTCTTTTGCCTCTTCAATTGTTTTAGTAATTGGTTTTTCAATAAAAACATGAACACCTTTTTCAAAACATTTTTTTGCTATATCATAATGAACGGAGGTTGTAGCAGCTATTGAAACAGCTTTTACATTATTGAGTAAATCATCTATTGAAGAATAAGCGTTAATATTATATAATTTTGAACACTCTTCAGCTTTGCTATTATCGACATCATAAATACCGACAAACTCTGCTAATGGTGATTGAACCAGCATTTTAGTGTGAAGTTTTCCAAGGTGTCCCGTTCCAATCACACCAATTTTAATTTTTTTCATTTGTTTAATCCAAGGAATGAATTTTAAAAATCAAAAATTTCAACACATTTTATCGAATGGTGAGGGATAAAAATTTTTACTTTTTCTTTATCCCTTGAAGACTCTAGCATCAAACCTTCATCAAAAACTCCTACAAGGTTTCCGCTTTTAAACACTATCTCATAAATCGGAGTATCTGATTTAGGGTCAACTGTTATGCCATAATTTTCGTGCATAGTTATATTAAGAGTTTTACCGATATATGGTAACCAATCTATTTTCATTTTTTATCCTATAGTAATTGAATTAAAAAATTAGAAAATTCGTCTTTGTCTTCACAAAAATAAAATTTTGATAAAAACTGCTTTGCCATTATTGTCTCCGAAGCTTTTAATAAATTAAGATAAACAGCAGCAAGCACAGGTTTTAAATAATTTGTAACAGAACAAGATTTCGAACTTTTTAAATATTCTTTTTCAATATAACTAATTAAAACATCATTTTCATTAATGAAAATATCGTAAAGCTCTTCATTATCGTTAAAAAATTTTTCTCCTTCATATCTGAAACAATTTAATGATGGATAAATATGATTTTTATTGTAGAGAAGATTCAGACTATCCAGCTCAGGTTGACCACAGACAATCAGATAGCAATTTGCTTCATCAGAAAATAAAATCATTGGTTCAGTCATCCCCGAATAAATTGAATCAATCAGGTGAAAATCATCGTTCAAAGAATAAATATAAACATTATAAAACGATATTGAATCTTTTACAAAAAAATCCTTAACATAATATTCATCAACACCATCATTGTCAAAATCGACGTATTCACCAAATGGGTTAAGAAATTCTTTGTTGAAAATAGCCTGTCCTTTATTATCAATAACTAATAACTTATTTCCATCAAGTGAAAGAAAAAAATCAGGAGAATTTTCCTGTGGAAATAATCTAAATGATATAAGCCACACGAGCGATAAAATAAATTTTAAGTTTTTCAAGATATTTTTAGAATTCTAAAATAGTTTCGGCAAAAAATAAGATTTTGAAATTTTACTTCAAAGTCGAAGCACTGATTTATTCAAAATTTATTTTAAAAAAATTTTTACTTTTAACAAAACTGATTTTTGAATTAAAAAATTTTCACTAATTTTAACTGAGAAAAAAATAAGAATCTCAACCAAATAATTAATTATGACAAAAGACATTTATCCAGTTATAGCCAAAATATCCTACTCCTTTTACCCTGCGGTGATTGTCCTTTTCAAATTTCCAATGATTTTAGAAATAAGAAATTTTTAAAAAATAATTCATCAATTATTAAACAAGACCAATTATGAGAATAGTAAGAATAAAAAAAGAAGAAATTAAAATTGAAGAAGAAAAAGTAGATCTTTCTCTTCTCGATCCGATAATTGAAAAATATAAAAATGTAAGAGGAAATCTAATTCCGTTACTTCAACACACTCAAAATTTATATGGCTATATTCCTAAAAAAGCATTTCAGAAACTTGAACAGGAAACCGGACTATCATTAAGTGATATGTACGGCGTAGCAAGTTTTTATGCACAGTTCAGATTAAAACCGGTTGGTAAAAATATCATTAAAGTCTGTCATGGAACTGCCTGTCATGTTCAAAATGCAACAGTAATTACTGATTCACTTCAGGAAGAGCTTGGAATTAAAGACGGTCAAACAACAAGTGATGGACTTTTTACTCTTGAATCTGTGGCGTGTCTTGGATGCTGCTCGCTTGCTCCTGTAATGATGATAGGTGAAAACACTTATGGAAAACTTACTGGTAAAGAAGCATGTAATATTATTAAAAAAATTGCTACAGAAGAAAATCTTAAATCGAATTTAAACTAATTTTGAAAAAAATAATCTGGTAATTATGAAAAATAAACAAGTAATTGTAGGTCTCGGCAGTTGTGGTCTTGCAGCAGGTGCTCAAAAAATTTATGATGAATTATTTAAACTAAAAGAAGAAAAAGCTCTTGATTTCCAGTTGAAAAAAACAAGTTGCATCGGAATGTGTTATAGAGAGCCTCTTGTGGAAGTAATTGATGAAAAAGGTTCATATCTTTATGGTGATATGACACCTAAAAAAGTTAATGAAATAATTCACAAACATATTATTAATTCGACTCCTGTAGAGAACTTAGTGGTTAAAACTGAACTTTTTCAAACTGCAGACGATGAGTTTTTTAATGGACAAGTAAAAATTGCACTTAGAAATTGCGGATATATTGACCCTGAAAATATTGAAGAATACGAGAACAGAGATGGGTATAAAGCAATTAAAAAAATCGCTTCAGAAAAAATTACTCCTGAAACCATTATACAGAATATTCTTGACAGTGGTTTAAGAGGAAGAGGAGGTGGAGGTTTTCCAACAGGTTTAAAATGGCGATTTGCAAGAAATAACAAAGCTCCTCAAAAGTACATTATTTGTAACGCAGATGAAGGTGACCCCGGTGCATTTATGGATCGATCTGTTCTTGAAGGAGATCCGCATTCAGTTCTCGAAGGAATGATTATTGGTGCATTTGCAATTGGTGCCTCAGAAGGATGGATTTATTGCAGAGCTGAATACCCGCTGGCAATAAAAAGATTAAACATTGCTTTAGAACAAGCAAGAACAAAAAACTATCTTGGAAAAAATATTTTCGGAATCGAAGGTTTTGATTTTGATATTCATATTAAAGAAGGGGCTGGTGCTTTCGTTTGTGGTGAAGAAACAGCTTTAATAGCATCCATAGAAGGACAACGCGGTATGCCGCGGAAACGTCCTCCCTTCCCTGCGGAGTCTGGTTTGTGGAAAAGTCCGACCAACATTAACAATGTTGAGACTTTTGCAAATATTCCTTGGATAATTGTCAATGGTCCTTCCGAATATTCAAAATTTGGAACAGTTAAAAGTAAAGGAACAAAAGTTTTTGCATTAACCGGAAAAATTAAACGAGGCGGACTTGTTGAAGTTCCTATGGGAATTACTATAAAAGATATTGTATTTAAACTTGGCGGAGGAATACAAGGAGATAAAAAATTTAAAGCAGTTCAACTTGGAGGACCATCTGGTGGATGTATTCCAGAGTATCTTTCAGACACGATAGTTGATTACGATTCAGTTAATTCTACTGGTGCAATTATGGGAAGCGGAGGAATGGTTGTAATGGACGAAACGACCTGTATGGTTGATATTGCCCGCTTCTTTTTAGATTTCACACAAAAAGAATCTTGTGGGAAATGTACATTCTGTCGTTTAGGGACAAAGCGTTTATTAGAAATATTAACCAGGATAACAGAAGGTCTTGGTAAAGAAGGTGATATTGAAACACTTATCGAACTGTCAACACAGATTAAAGATAGTTCACTCTGTGGATTGGGACAAACTGCTCCAAACCCAGTTTTAACAACTATAAAATATTTTCGTGATGAATATGAAGCTCATATTAGAGATAAAAAATGTCCAGCTAAATCATGTAAAAATCTCCTTACTTACTACATTTTACCTGATAAATGTAAAGGCTGTTTGCTTTGTAAAAAAGCCTGTCCGGTAAATGCAATTACTGGAGAGAAAAAACAATTGCATATAATCAAAGAAGAGCTTTGTATAAAATGCGGAATGTGTTACCAGGTTTGCAATCTTGATGCAGTACAGGTTTTATAAACAATAATTAATTGAAATTTTTATAAATAAAAGTAACTCTATGAACGAACTTAATATAACTCTTAACGGAAAGAACATTAAAGGAAATAAAAACGAATCCATACTATCACTAGCAAAAAGAAATGGAATTGAAATTCCAACTTTATGCAATGATGACAGGTTAGAACCTTATTCATCCTGCTATTTATGTGTTGTAGAAATTGAAGGAATGAGGAGTTTACAACCTGCCTGTTCTACCCGCATTGCAGAAGGTATGAAGATTGAAACAAATAACAGCAGAATTTTTAAAGCAAGAAAAACTGCACTGGATTTATTGTTGAGTAACCACTATGCAGATTGTCTCGGTCCCTGCAAGCAAACCTGTCCTGCAGGAGTTGATGTTCAGGGTTATATTTCCTTGATTGATAAAGGAATGTACAATGAAGCTATTGCATTAATAAAAGAAACAAACCCACTTCCTGCAATTTGCGGAAGAGTTTGCGTTAGACCTTGTGAAGTTGCCTGCAGAAGGAATTTACTTAATGAAGGTGCTCCTGTTGGAATTGATTACCTGAAAAGGTTTGCATCTGATTTTGATTTGAATTCAGAAACAAAATTTAAACCAAAAATTAAACCTTCAACCAGGAAAAAAGTTGCAATTATTGGTGCAGGACCAGGAGGTTTATCAGCTGCTTTCTTTTTGCAAAAAGAAGGACATCAATGTGATATATTTGAAGCAGCTCCAAATCCAGGCGGGTGGTTAAGATATGGAATTCCTGAGTATCGTCTTCCAAATGATATACTTGATAAAGAAGTAAAAAATATTACCGATCTTGGTGTAAATATTTTCTACAATCAAAAATTAGGTGAACAGGTCACTTATAAAGCTCTAAAATTAAAATATGATGCTGTAATTCTTGCCATTGGGTCTCAAAAAGGAACGGCAATTGGATGTGAAGGAGATGATGCAGAAAACGTTCTATCAGGAATTGACTTCCTTAAAAGTATGGAACTGACAGGTAAACGTTACGATTTTTCAGGGAAAACTATTGCAGTAATAGGTGGCGGAAATACTGCTATGGATTGCTGTCGTTCCTCTATTAGATGCGGTGCAAAAAAAGTTTATATTATTTATCGTAGAACCGAAAAAGAAATGCCCGCTAATCCAATTGAAATTCATGAATCCAAACTTGAAGGAGTTGAATATCTTTTCTTAACTGCACCCCAAAAAATTAACAAGGATGAAAATGGCAAAATAAAGTCAATGACTTGCATAAAGATGGAATTAGGTGAACCAGATTCTTCCGGAAGACGTCGCCCTGTTATTGTACCTAATTCCGAATTTGAAATTGAAATGGATTATGCTATTGCTGCAATCGGACAAAAAACTCACATAAATTTTATAAAAGATGTCAATGCCAATGTAGATAATGGCTGCCTGAAAATGAATAAATGGGGCGATATAGATGCAGATGCACAAACATTACAAACAGGTGTGCCTACTATTTTTGCGTGCGGTGATTCAGTAACCGGTCCTGCAACCTTAATCCAAGCAATCGCCCAGGCAAAAATTGCTTCAAGAAGTTGTAATCAATTTTTAACAGGACAACCAATTGTTCCGGAGAAAAAAGAATTTATAAGTAAAAAAGATAATTTCAAAATTCAAAAAGTTGAAGAATATATTGGTAAATATCTTAACCAGGCTCGTGAAGAAATGCCGACATTAATTCCCGAAGAACGACTAAATTTTAAAGAAGTTGAATTGGGTTATGCAAATGAAGAAACTGCAGTTCATGAAGCACAAAGATGTCTTGAATGCGGTTGTGTCGCTTATTTCGATTGTGACTTAAAAAAATACTCTACAGAATATGATGCCGAACAAAAAAGATTCTTTGGAGATTTTAATGAATATGAAATTGACTATCGTCATCCTTTTATTGAAATTGATAACAATAAATGTATCCTCTGTTCTAGATGTGTAAGGATATGCAGAGAAGTTGTAGGAGCAAATGCACTTGGTCTAGTTAATCGCGGAAGCCAGACTTATGTAGCTCCAAGTATGGGTGTTTCTTTGCAGGAAACAAAATGTGAGTCTTGTGGATTATGCATTTCCACCTGTCCAACAGGAGCTATAACTGAGAATTACACGTTCAAACCTGGACCGATAAAAACAGATTCATTTACAACAATTTGCAATTATTGTTCAATTGGATGCAGTATAGATATTCATCACAAGAATAATTTTGTAATGAAGGTAACAGGTAATAATGGTAAAATAAATTCAGATGGAAATTTCTGTCGTTATGCAAAATTTGGTTATCATTATATAAATGATAAAGAAAGAATTAGAAAACCATTATTAAAAGTCAATGATAAATTTGAAGAAATCAGTTTTGAAGAAGCACGTGATATAATCACCTATAAAATTAAAAGTGTCAAACCCGATGAAAATGCTTTCTTTGCAGGTGCCAGACTCTCAAATGAAGAAATGTATTTAATACAAAAACTTGCAAGAGCAGGAGCTAAAACAAATAATGTTTCTTCGTTTCATTACTTAAATAGAGGAAGTGGATATCTTAACAATTCTCATGCTAACGTTCCTTTTGAACAAATTGGTAATGCCAGCAAAATTTTTATTATTGGCGCAGAATTAAATGTAGATAACCCTGTTGTTGGATTTATTGTAAATAACAAAAGGTTCTTAAAAAACATTCATGTTGAACTTGTTACCACCCATAAAAAAAGTGAAATTGGACATAAAGTTGACAATACTTTACATATAAATTCATACTACTTTTTTATAAAAGCTTTAAATTATTATTTACTTGAAAAGGGTCTTGATAATCAATTATTTATAAAAGACAGATCTGATGGATTTGAATCTTATAAAGAAAATTTGTTAAAAGAAAACTTTGAAGATTTATACAATAAAGCAGGAATTTGCTGCAAAGAATGCTTTATAAAATTTGCAGAAGATTTTAATTCACAAATGAATGCAATTGTGATTTTTTCAGAAAAAGAAATTTCTGCAAATACAAGTTATGAACTTTTCAATCTTGCTATAATTACTGGTAAACTTGGCAAGACAGCAAATGGTCTGATTGCACTAAAAGAAAAAAATAATTCCCAGGGTTTGATTGATATGGGAATCTGCTGTCATTTAGGTGTTGGAGGAATTCCAATAGATAATATTGAACTCCAACAAAAGATGAAAGAAAAATGGAACATTACAGAACTGCCTGTAAAAATAAATGGCTTAAAAAAATTACTTGATACAGGTAAACTTAAAAATCTATTTATTTTTGGTGAAGACCCAGTTGGTTGTGCAATTAATAAACAGGAAGTAAACAAATGGTTTAAGAAATCGGAATTTGTAATGGTGCAAGATTATTTTATTACAGAAACTGCCAAAGAAGCTGATCTTATTTTACCAGCGTCATTCCCTTTTGAACAGGGTGGAACATTTACAAATACACAAAGAATAATTCAGAAATTTGATAAAGAAATTAATTCCGGTTTGCAAAAAGATTCCATTGAACAATTAATTGCATTGCAATTGAAATTTACTCATAATGAACTTAAAGATGTAATAGATGTAATGATGGAAGCTATTAATATTCTACCAAAAGTTGAAGACGAAGAAGAAACTCGTTTTTCATTTACTTATACAAATGAAGACAACCTAGGCAGATTATTCGAATATGGTTGCGACTTTCTTACAAAATATTTTGAAGAATATTTTGCAAATAAATTTTAATTAAAATCAGAAAATAAATTTCGGTTGTCAAACTGAATCTTTATTAGTATTTTTTAACTGTAATTAATAATGAGATAAAATTATGACTACATTCAACCTAATTTCAGTACAAGTAAAATGTCCTGTCTGTGGAAAATCTCTGATGGATAACGAACACAGAGTTGATAACGAACCATCAATAAAATTGTTAATTACAACTCCTGTTGGTGAGGGCGTAATTCTTTTAAGTTCAATTTATGGAAGTTATAATTTTATCAGCACAGTAGATATTCCTGACCAGAGTATCTGCGTATTTTATTGTCCTCACTGCAAATCTGAAATTACTGCCGAAGAACAATGCTCTGCATGTCAGGCTTCAATGGCTACCCTAATACTTGATATTGGTGGTAAACTAAGTTTTTGTACCAGAAGAGGCTGTCAAAACCACAGTATTGGTTTTGAAGATCTATCCAATGCACTAACAAAATTCTATCAGGAATATGGTTTTAGAGGAAAACAAAATCCCGAAGAAATGTTTCAACTTAAAGAAACAAAGAAAACAAAGACACAAGCTGAAGAAGCTAAAGAAATTATTGAGACAGGATTTTTCTTGCAATCTTATTGCCCTCATTGCAGAAGAAGTATCATTGAAAATGATATGATGAAAATAAAAGTAACAAAACCGAATGGAGAAACTGGTTTTCTTTTACTTAGCCCTTACTTAAATGTTTTTACATCCAAATCAACGGTCTTTTTACCTGAAGATCAGACTATTGGTAATTTGCAATGTCCGCACTGTAATGCTTCTTTTATTGTCAATGATGGCAAGTGTGAAAGATGTGGTGACGAAATTGCTAAGATTCTTGTCAGTGCAAGAACAAAGATGATTGAATTCTACATATGTGCAAAAAAAGGTTGTACATGGCATGGATTAAGTGATAAAGATATGGATGAAATAAGGCTTGAAGACAGCCTTGAATGGTAGGATTATTTAACTGTAGATTGATTTTGAGAAAAAGATTTAATTTAATCACTCTATATTAAATAATTATTTATGGTGGACTTATATGTTCCAGATTGTTCGCAAACAGGAAATGGCAAAAGGAACAATTATTCGTTTTGACATTTCAGCACCGAAAATAGCAAAAAAAGTTAAAGCCGGACAGTTCATTATTCTTAGAGTAAATGAAACCGGGGAAAGAATTCCTCTCACTGTTGCTGATAAAGATGATTTTGCGGGAATTATTACTATCATTTTTCAAATTGTAGGCAAGACAACAGCATTGATGCGTTCTCTAAGAGAAGGAGATATTATTAAAGATATTTCTGGACCACTTGGAAGACCTGCAGACGTTGAGAAAATTGGAACAGTCATAATGGTAGGCGGAGGTACAGGCGTTGCTATTTTACATCACGTGGCCAAGGCATTCAAAGATGCTGGAAACTTTGTCATCAGTATTATTGGCTCAAGAGATAAAGAAATGCTAATTCTCGAAAATGAAATGAAAGCAATTAGCGACGAACTTATTATTACCACTGATGACGGAAGCTATGGAATGAGAGGTTTTGTAACTGACCCACTAAAAAAATATCTGGAAGAGCGATATGACATTAAACTTGTCTATGCAATTGGTCCAATTATTATGATGAAAAATGTAACTAGATTGACAAAACAATACAATATTCCAACAATGGTAAGCCTGAATCCGATTATGATTGATGGTACGGGAATGTGTGGAGGTTGTCGGGTTAAGGTAAATAATAAAACAAAATTCTGTTGTGTGGATGGCCCTGACTTTGATGGGTTTCAGGTAGATTTTGATGAACTTGAAAAAAGAAACTCACTGTATCTTAAAGATGAAAAAACTTCTCTTTTATTTTCTATTAGGTAAGGTGTTATATGTTTGAACAAGATGTAAAATATTTAAAATTTAAAACATACCTAAATACTTATTGTCCTTTCTGTCATGAAAGCTTTAATATTGAGAAGAAAGATCTTAAACAATTACTCTTCAAAGCAATCTACAAGGGACAACAGATTGACGTAATGTTAAGTCCCTATCTGGATGTTTTTGATGTTGATTCAACAATTCCAATTACTGAAGGTGAAATACTCGAAGATGTTACCTGTCCAAAATGTAAAAAAAGCCTTGTAACCGAAGAACTTAAATGTGCAGAATGCGGATCCGCTGCTGCTAAAGTAATTATCTCAGCATTCTGGAAATTAATTCCATTTTACATCTGTTTAAAACGTGGCTGCCTATGGCATGGTTTATCAAAAGCTGATGAGAAGAAAATAAAACTTAAAATTCCGCGCCAAGAAATGCCCGAACAGGATCAGACGTTAAGAATTCATAACCACCAGGAAGTTCCTTACGGGTATACAACTGAACTTGCTTCACTAGAAGCTGGTAGATGTTTACAATGCAAGAATCCTAAATGTGTTGAAGGATGTCCTGTAAATGTCGATATACCTGCCTTCATCAAATTAATGAGAGAGGATGATTTTGATGGTGCGGTGAAAAAAATTAAAGAAAGAAATGTTCTCCCCGCAATTTGCGGAAGAGTATGTCCACAGGAAAACCAATGTGAAAAAGTATGCATTTTAGGAATTAAAGAAAAACCGGTAGCAATTGGCAGACTTGAAAGATTCGTTGCTGATTATGAACGCAAAATGGATCTTGTAAAAGTTCCAGTAATAAAAAATAAATTAAATAAAAGAATTGCTGTTATTGGTTCAGGACCGGGTGGGTTAACATGTGCTGCAGATTTAGCTCTTGCAGGTTATTCCGTTACTGTATATGAAGCATTACATGAACTTGGTGGAGTTCTGACTTATGGAATTCCTGAATTCAGGCTACCAAAATCAATTGTACAATTCGAAATTAATTTTTTAAAAGAAATCGGCGTAAGATTTGAATTAAATCATGTTATTGGAACAATTTTAACCATTGATGAATTACTAGAGCATTTTGATGCTGTTTATATTGGTGTTGGAGCAGGACTTCCAACATTTATGGGAATTGAAGGTGAAAGTCTTGGTAATGTTTTTTCATCGAATGAATATTTAACAAGAATGAATTTAATGAAAGCATATAAATTTCCTGAATATGACACCCCTATGCCTCGAGGAAATAAAGTTATCGTTGTAGGAGGTGGTAATGTAGCTATGGATAGTGCTCGAACAGCGATTAGAACGGGTTCATCAGAGGTTACGATCGTTTATCGTCGTTCGCGACACGAATTACCGGCAAGAGCTGAAGAAGTTCATCATGCTGAAGAGGAAGGAATTAAATTTAAATTACTTACAAATCCTATTCGCTATATTGGAACTGATTTTAATACCGTAAAAGGTGTTGAGTGTATTAAGATGCAGCTTGGAGAACCTGATGAGAGTGGAAGAAGGAGACCAGTTCCAATCAAAGATTCAAATTTTACTATTGAGTGCGATCTTGCAATTGTAGCAATCGGCACAGGACCAAATCCAATTCTTTTTAACACGACTCCAAATCTAAAAAGAAACAAATGGGGTTATATTGAGGTTAATACACAAACAATGGAGACCTCAATTCCTAATGTTTATGCAGGTGGCGATATCGTTACAGGTTCTGCAACAGTAATAGAAGCTATGGGTGCGGGAAGAATTGCTGCGAACTCAATTCATAAAAAATTTTCTAATTCAAATAAATAAAGGACTTAATAAATGAAAAATTTTAATACAGTTGATGGAATATTAGATTATGCGATTCAGCAAGAACAAAGTGCTGTTGATTTTTATAATCAACTTTCGGAAAAAATTGATGCAGAAGAAATGAAATCAGTTTTTGCACAATTTGCTCGTGAAGAAATGGGACACAAAGCAAAATTATTAGACATAAAGGAAAAAGGTATTTATGTTTTATCATCTGAAAAAATTCTTGATTTAAAAGTTTCTGAATATGTCTCTCATATAGAACCGCATGAAGAAATGACTTACCAGGAAGCTTTAATGATTGCAATGAATCGTGAGAAAGCTGCGTTTAAACTTTACTCAAAACTTGCAGCGATCGCTCCTACTTCACAGTTAGAATCACTATTTCTTATGCTAGCACAGGAAGAATCAAAACACAAACTCAGATTTGAGATTGAATATGATGAATATATTTTGAAAGAAAATTAATTACAATTTTTAACTTCATAATCCTCTCAATTTTTGAGAGGATTTTTTTTCTTATTAGTAAGCTAATTTCTCAATTGCAGTTTGTAAACTTTCAGTAAAAAAAACCTGTTTTCCTCGGTTCGATTCAGAAATAAATGCCCTAAAATTTTTACACTCAATTGTAGAAAAGTTTCCAATAATAGCAATTTTAACACTATAATTTGAAAATTTTTGAAGGACCTCTCCAGCAAATCCTGTTTTTAAGTTATAAAAATTCGGGGAGAAATTTTTTTCACGTAGAATAATTCTTTTAGTATCAAGATCATCAGCATCAGCTATTAGGTCTAATGCATCCTGCACAGTTCTAATTACAACATCATTTGAAATAATTTCAGCAACTTTATTTATATGTTCATCATGAATTTTTATTTTCATAGTAAAAACCGTTTTATTTATAATTCATTTTCATCAAAAATACTTAAACTTAAAATTGAAAATAAATAAATGGTTGCAAATCTGCTGACTTAACCTGTCCGACAAAATAAATAACAATTGCAAGTAACAATGCCTGAAGAACCAATGGAGTATTAGCTAAGATTTCTCTAGTTTTTGTTTCAACTTTAATGGGTAAGAAATGGAACAGATAACCAGCAACCATTAAAATAAAGATATTTTGAAATCCTACAACAAATTGAGGAAATACTTCTGGATGAAAATAATTCCAGATTTGTTTTATAACTGCGTAAGCATTATCCATGTCAGATGCTCTGAAAAGAATAAATGAAAAAGCTATCAGGTTAAAAGTTAGAAACACTTGTACAATTTTAAATATCTTAGATTTATCTAATTTTAGTTTTGAATAAACAGCAGTTCTTATATTTTTTGTTAAAACTCCTATGCTCATATAAAAACCGTGCAACAAACCCCAAAGAACAAAAGCCCAGCTAGCACCGTGCCATAAACCACAAAGAATAAAAGTAATTATCAGTGCAATTACATTTCCAAAATTTCTGAGGTTTCGAAATTTCATTTGTAAAGGACGAAACAGGTAATCTAACAACCAGCTTGAAAGAGAAATGTGCCATCTTCTCCAGAAATCGGTAACACTTGTTGCTTTATAAGGTGAATTAAAATTATCCATTAAACGGTAACCAAGCAGCAAACCAATACCTATTGCTAAATCAGAATAACCGCTAAAATCACAGAATATTTGCAAAGAATATCCATATACCGCCAATAAATTTTCAACACCTGTAAATCGTTGAGGAAATTCAAAGACTCTATCAACAAAATTGAGACTAATATAATCAGCAATAACAAATTTTTTAATCAATCCTGAAATAATTAGAAGTAGTGCTTTACCAATATCATCTCTGGAGATAAATCTTTCTACATTAATCTGAGGAATAAATGCTGAAGCTCTATCAATAGGTCCTGCTAATAAATTAGGAAAGAAAAAGATGTATAGACAAAAATCCTTAAGACTATTGGTTGGTTCCATCATTTCTAAATAAACATCAATTACATAACTCAATGCTTTGAAAGTAAAGAAAGAAATTCCGACTGGAAGAAATATTTCCATTGGTGTAAAAGTTCCTGCATTAAAGTCATTCAAAATGGAAAGCAAAAAATTTGTGTATTTGAAATAACCCAACATTCCAAGATTTAGTACAATTACTGTTATGAACAGAACTTTTCGTTTTATTCCACTGCTTGAAGAAATTATTTTACCACCATAAAAATTAAGTACAGCCGAACCAACCAGAGTTAAAAAATAAATTCCGCTTGCTTTGTAATAGAAATAAAGTGAAAATAATATTAGAACAAATATTCTTGCAGATTTATATTTTGAAAGTAAAGTATAAACAAGTAATAATGCACCGAAAAGAAATAAGAATAAACTAGTCCCAAATAAGAGAGGATCAGAAGGATCATACTTAAATAAATTAATTAACTTCGAGTAATCAATAATAAAGTTATTGAACATATTTATTTATCCTTCTGAGCAAGCTTAATTAATTGTATTAAGTATTTTTGTCGCAAATTTTTTATTTGATATTTCTATTTACTGATTTTTGTATCAACAAGTTTTTGCAGATCTCCAATATTCTTACATTTAAGTACTTCAATGCTCTTAAATTTTACATTGAACTCTTTTTCAATGGCAAGAATAACATCAACGTGTTTCAATGAATCCCAACCAGGAACCTGGTTAGCAAGAGTTTCATCTTTTATTTCCCAGTCGTCAAGTTTAAGTTCATTAAGAATAACTTTTTTAAATTTATCTGATATCATCTTACAACCCACTTTCTTTTTTCATTAATGTCTGAAATTCTTTCACGGTTATGTTTTCGGCTTGGTTTACCGGCAGAACTTTTAATAAGCCACCTTGGGGGAACAAGATAAACATTAAAAATACTTACATCTATATCCATTCCAGCTTTAATAATTTCAAAACGAAGTTTTTTTCTTTCTCTTTCCTCAATAAAATTTGTTTCTGCAATTACACTAATATCTTCAGTACCAAGAGATTCATCTTCTTCACCAAATGCAATCACTCTTCCTGGGATAATTCCGGGCACCTTAGTAACGACATCTTCAATATCTTCAGGATAAATATTCTTTCCTGCAACAATAATTATATCTTTTTTTCTTCCAATAACAAACCACTCATCATCAATTACAAATCCGTAATCTCCTGTATAATACCAGCCATTCTCAACTACTTCTGCGGTCTTCTCGGGATAATTCCTATACCCATCAAACATAGAAACTGATTTCACTGCTATTTCTCCTATCAAACCAGAAGTAATTTCTTTTCTGTTTTCATCGACTACTTTTAATTCACATCCATTGATTGCTTTTCCGGAAGAAACACATATTCTCTTTACTTTAGTTGATTCATCAGCAAGTATAATTTTACCCTGCGATAACAAATCCCTGTCAACGATTACAGTAACTGGATTTGTCCCAGGTTTTGTCTGTGTACAAACTAATGTTGTTTCAGCCATTCCATACATTGTTGAGAGAACATTTTGCTTTAATCCAAAACGTGAAAACCTTTCATAAAATCTTTTATGGCTTTCTTCTCTTATAGGTTCACTTGCATTGATAATCATCCTCATCGAAGAAAAATCAACTCCTTCAAGTTCATCGTCTGGAATTTTATCAGCCATAAGATTATATGCAAAATTAGGCAACCATGCTAATGTTGCTTTTTCTTTTGTAAGAGCATCAAGCATTAGTGATGGTGCTAAAACCCATTCAAATGGATCAATCTGAATTGTAGTAATTCCAAAAGCAATTGCAAAATGATATGCACCTATCAAACCCATATCGTGATAAAGTGGAAGCCAGCTAACCACTTTATCATCATCTTTAACTTCCATTGCATTTGCCATATTTTCAACATGATCAAGTACTGCCCTATTGGATAATAAAACTGGTTTTTGTAATCCTGTAGTTCCTGAAGAATGTTGAAGTAAAAAAGGATCTTCTCTTTTAATTTCTTTCCTTCTATTATCCAATTCCTGTTGATGTTTCTCAATGATACTTTTTTCTATTTTCCATTCAGTTGGAAATAGAACTCCTTTTATTGTACTTCCCTCTTTCGCAACAAGTGGATGGATAATCGGATCAAGTTCACGCTCAGATAAAATCCAATCCAATCCTGAACGTTGTGACATTCCTTCAAGTCCCTGTCTGAATTTATCAGGATGAAGCCTTGGATTCGGATATGCCAACACAGCAGGAATAGCACGCATTCCAACTATTCCAAGATAAAGAGGATAAAACTCCGGATTATGCCTCATAATAATTGCACACACTTCACCCTCTTTGATTCCATGCTCCCTTAACATTATAGAATATTCATTTGCCCTTCTAATTAGTTGTGCAAAAGTAATATTAATGGGTTCTTCAGTTGCACGCCAGTGAACGATCGCAACTTTATCTGGAATTGTTGATGCATTGTATTCCCAACGCTGCCAGATGCTGTTAAATGATTTTAAATTTGTCTCCATACTGGTCCCTTTACTGTTAGAAGAAAACTATTTAACTTTTTTATATTGGTCTGTAATAGCATCAAAAAACATATTTGCTACTTTCTTCGTTCCTTCACCATTAAGATGGATATAATCTTTAAAAGCAAGAGGTGGATTAGCATTCACCCACTCATTCATCGAATTTTCGCCCCCCATAGCTTCAAACAAGTTCCAATAAGCTATTCCTGTTTTGTCAGCAATATTTTTCTGAGCCTGGATCAAAGCCGGCACTCTTGGATCAGTAATAAACTTTGAACCAACTTTTACGCTTCTATCACCAGCAGTAATAATAATAATTGAAGAAGATGGAAAACTTTCCTTAAGATGTTCAACTACCTTAATCATTTCTCTTTCATACCAAGAAAATTCTTTTGCCCCACCTGTAAGAATATTCAGACCGAATTCTAATATGATTAATTTGTAATTGAGTAGTTTGTTGAAATCGGTTAAGATTTCTTTGGAGATATCTTTTACGTTGACTCCTGTATTACCTCTTAAAGGGAAATTATCGACATAAACACCAGCATCTGATTCCAAACTTACTCCAAAAAAATCAGCCTGATCTTGCATAGTAGCTATAAGTTTGAATGACTTTGCATCTCCATTGGCACTCAATAAAAGTTCTTTCACATTTGTTCCGGGTTGCAGATTAGCTATTTGCTCAGTGCCGTTACTAAACTGATATTTTATTTTTGAAGCTTTTGCATTTGCATAAAAGACCCTAGCAAATTTAAAGGTCTTTACACCATTAAATCCTGTTGCTTCATAATTAACCCAACTATTAGCGCTAGGTCTTGAAGTAAATCCGCTAATACCAATTGGTAATTTATTATTATTTCCTAGAACTAGTGAACCATCTTTCCAATCTGATGAAAATGATTGTTTAGTTGTTGTTCTAAAAGTAATATCCTGTGAAGTTATAGAAAGAAAACCCGCTCCCATTCCTCCAAACTGTGTTTGAAAATTTTTTCTTAAATCAGAAGTGATTAAGTCACCTTCTATCCCTGAATCGCCGTAATGAGCAATTCTAACTTTATTTGCTTTGGAATTTTTAAGTGCTTGCAAAAAGTAATTTAAGTTTGAAAGATTTCCGCCTAAACCAATCAAAGCTAATTTCTTTTCAGTAAGTGGAGTAATTTTATCATAAGAATTCAACTTTTCTAAAATGTTCAACAGAATTTCTAAATTAACAGTTGCCTTCAAAGGAGAATAGTTAGAACAAAATTTTTCGTTTTTATTTTCACCGTAAAGTAAAAGTGAATCAGGTTTTATATCCATAAATAAATCAAACTTTTTTGTCTCATAATTCAAGACTTTTATTCCTGGTGGGATCAATTGTAAAAATAGAGTAAATATTATAGTTAATCCTACCAGCAAAACAGGTTTATTAATTTGATTTTTTTTCATTTAATTTTTCCTTTTCATTAACACTTCTTAGAAACACTCATAAATTTAATTTGTTTAAAATTTTTTCAACTTCGGAGCCCCAAATTTTATAACCTTTTCCATTAAGATGTACACCATCATAAGTCAGATCATCAATAAGAAAATCATTTCTTGTCATTTTTTCATTAAGGTTAATGAACTCAATATTATTTTTCGAGCAATACTCAGATAACAATTTATTTAATTTAATAATTTCCTTATTTCTTCCTTCAGCATATGGATACTTTTTTGCTGCAAGTAGAGTTGACTGAACTACTGCAATAATCCCTTTAGATTTAATCATCCTTATAAGGGAAGTATATTGTTGATAAATTTTTTCAACATCTGTCCAATTATAAATATCATTTATACCTCCTTCAATAAAAACAACTTTGGGACTAACTCTAAAAACATAATTTAACCTGCTTAAATAACCTTCAATAACGTCACTAGTGATTCCCATTTCAGCAATATTATTTCTTCCCAGCAAGGAATTCCAATCGCAGCCATGAGTACGTGAATCACCAAGCATTACTATATCAGCCTTTAATGGTTTATAAATTTCATACAATCCCATCTGTAATGTATAGTTGGGATTTAATTTATACCTTGCAGTATCTTTCTGTGCTAAGAGACTAATACTTAAAATAATAAATATTATGAATATAAGCTGTTTCATATAGATAAAATAAATTATACGATGTAATTATAAGAAAAATTTTGCTACTTAAAAAAAATAAGTTATAGCGATTTTTTGTGTTGAGAAAAGCAAAAGAAATTAATTCATTACTTATTTTAAATTGTTATTTTTCATTCAGGAAAAATTTTTTCTTTTAGTAATAAACTTTAATCATGGATTTAGAACAAAAAGCAAAACAAACTATTGATGAACATATCTCAAAACTATCTAAAAGCAATTTTATTTCAGAAGATGTAATTAAATCACAGTATTGTTTTGAATCAAATATCCGAAGTAACTCAGAAAAAGTAAAAATTCAGGTTTATTTTGGTAAAAAAGGAATAAAAACGGTTTTACAGGGTGACACAACTTCATCTTTATATAATCAGCTTCAGGAAATTTTTTTTGGTAATAATTTATTCACTCAAAAAATTGAAGTAGATGAACCATTAAGATATATCGGTGTTGATGAATCAGGAAAAGGAGACTATTTTGGTCCGTTAGTTACAGCCGCAGTTTATGTTGATGAAAATACTAATGTTGAATTACAAAAAGCAAATGTGAAGGATAGCAAGGAATTAAGTGATACTCAAATTTTACTCATCGCTAAAAAGATAAAAAAAATTATTGGTGATAAAGCTGAAATTCTGTCACTGCCACCTGAAAAGTATAATCAACTTTACGAAAAAGATAAAAACCTGAACAAACTACTCGCTCAATGTCATTCAGAAGTAATGAGAAAACTATTAATCAAAGTAAAGTGTAATGAAGTAATTAGCGATAAATTTGGCAAATCAGAAACTTTATTGCATTATATCAATGAGAAAAAAATAAATGTAAATTTGATTCAAATCCCTCGGGCAGAAAAATTTATTGCAGTAGCAGCAGCCTCAATTTTGGCTCGTGAAAAAGTAATACTCTGGTTTGACCAAATTAAGCAAAAAACCGGAATTGAATTAAAAAAAGGTGGAAGTAACTTGAAAACTTCGATTGATAAATTCGTTACTAAATTTGGAAAAGAAAAATTGATTTACATTGCAAAACTTCATTTTAAAAATACAAAAAACATCTGATGTGATTTGTAGCTCATTCTTTATTTATGATTGATTGATATTAAGAATTATTCCTTATCTTTTACCAAGTAATTTTAAACAATGTTTAGATTTTTATGAAAAACAAAGCTTTCTTTTTGCTTGTTATTTTTTTTATTGCGCCAGTATTTTTTTCTCAAATTAAAATAAAAGAAATAAATTCTTTCACCGGTCATTCTGCTGAAATTAAATGCCTGGCTATTTCTACTAACAATAGAATTATTGCAAGTGGAAGTGCTGATAAAACAATCAAGCTCTGGGACATAGAAACTGGTAAACTACTCTCAACTTTTTCTGGTTCTGCTGGAACGATACTTGGACTTACCTTTTCTCCTGACAATAATAATTTAATATCTGCCGGCGAAGATCGCATTATAAGAATGTGGAATATTGAATCAGGAAATGAAATAAATAAATTTATTGGACATACTTCTGCTATTACTTCTATTGCAATTTCTCCTGATGGCAAAAATTTAATAAGCGGCAGCATGGATAAAACCTTGAAAACGTGGGAATTAAGTACGGGTAAAATGCTTAATAATTTAATTGTTAACTCCCCGGTAATGTGTGTCTCTTTTTCAAATTCTACTATTGCTGCTTGCGGCACTCTTGATGATAGAATTATCATATATGATTGTGAGAAAAATTCTGTTCAAAATACTTTTAATAGCAATTCAGCTTCTTCCGTAAATACAATTTCTTTTGCTGGTAATGGAAATTTAATTATTGGTGGTTATGGAAATAATACAATCAAGATTTGGGATGTTTCCAAAGGATTAATTATTAAAAATTTGAAAGATCATTGGGGAAGCATTAATTCTGTGAGTGCGAATGCAAACATTCCTTTGTTCATTAGTGGAAGCAATGACAAAACTATTTGTGTATGGAATTTAAGTGATTTTTCTAACCTGCAAACTTTAAAGGGACACGATAATATTGTAAATGCTGTTTTGTTGTCTAATGATGGAAACACAATATACGCTGCAGGTAAAGATAATTCAATCATTGTATTTCAAATTTCCGGTACAATTGATTTAGCTTTTCAACAAAATGGAAATAGAAATTTAAATCCAAAAGCTCCTGTTATAACTATTTTAGAGCCAAAAGTAAGTCGTGGTCTTAAACTTTCGAGTGTCGAAAAAACAATTACTGTAAAAGGAAAAGTTGAAGATGATAAAGGTGTCTATGAAGTTTTAGTTAATGATGTAGAAGCCCGGCTTTCATCAAATGGAGAGTTTAGTGCAGAAATAAAATTGGTTGCTGGTGAAAATACAATTACAGTTAAAGCTGTTGACACGGATAATTTTTCTACCCAAGAGACTTTTACAATACTGAGAGAAAGCGGAACTATTGAGTCGACAACAAATACAAACTCACCCAAAATAGGAACAGGTGGAAAGTATTTTGCAATTCTTATTGGCGTTGAACAATACACTGATAAAAATATTAATACTCTTGCAAATCCTGTCAGAGATGCAAAATCAATGAAAGATATTTTGACCAGTGAATACTTGTTTGAAGAAGGCGATGTTGTATTTCTAAAAAATCCGACCCGTGTTGATTTACTTGGTGCATTTGAAAAAATGAAAAAGAAAATTAGTGCAGAAGACAATTTATTAATTTTCTATGCCGGACATGGTTACTGGGACCCAGAAATCAGTCAGGGTTACTGGCTTCCTAGTGACGCATTTAAAGATAACAGGGCAAACTGGATTTCCAATGCTGATATTCGCGATAACATAAGAGGAATAAAATCTAAGCATACATTACTTATTAGTGATGCTTGTTTCAGTGGTGGAATTTTTAGAACAAGAGCTGCTTTTAACAATGCTCCTCCTTCCATTCAAGAAGTCTATAAAATGACTAGTAGAAAAGGTATGACAAGTGGAACATTGACAGAGGTTGCTGATGAAAGCGTATTTCTGAAATACTTGATTAAGCGATTAAAAGAAAACAGTGAAAAATTTTTTACTGCAGAAGAATTGTTCAGAAGTTTGAAGACCGCTGTGATTAATAACAGTAAACAAGTACCACAATACGGAGAAATTCAGGATGCTGGTGATGAAGGTGGAGATTTTATCTTCGTTAAAAGAAAGTGAGAAGACAATTATGAAAACAAAATTTTTATTAATCATTTTATTATTATTTTCTGTCTGCCTTACTGCGCAAAATGTAAAAGCAAAAGTTGCTGTAATGCTGAAAAGTAAAGACCAAATTCTTCGATTAAAATCAAGCGATAGAGTAAAAGTTGGTGATGAAATTAGAATTTTTGTTCAACCAGAGACTGATTGTTTTGTTTATGTCCTCTTTTCTGATAGCAAAGAAACTAACTTACTTAACTATAGAAGTAGTAGTTATAAACTTAAAAAAGATAGTAAACTAACTCTTCCCTCAAATTCTGAATTCTACCAGTTTGACGACAAGAGCAATAAATCTACTTTGGTAATTTACTGTAGTCAGAATCAAATATATGAGATTGAAAATGCTTTTAAGGATATAGCCTGTATTGAAAACAAAAAGTGGAAGGAAACGGAAATATTACTTGCTAAAAACAACAAAATTAATCTTAATACAAAATCCGATAAACCAATTTCTATTGCAGGTAATGTGAGAAGTCTAAACGACGATTTCCAGAATAAACTCCAATTGTTCTCTGATGATAAAGTAATAATCAAAAAATTTGACATTGAAATTAAAAAGTAAAAAAATACTCTTCCCTCTTCTATTATTTCACTTTGGTATATCAAGTATCATTATTGGATTAATTTATTTCTTAAACCTGTCATTTAATAATTTTGATTTCCGTTTGATTGATAAATTTTATACACAAGCAATCAACAATAACAAAGGTCCCAAAGTAAGTGATAAAATTATTTATGTTAGTATTTCTGATAAAACCTATAACTCATTTAAAAGTTCTATTCTCGATAGAAAATATATTGCGAAATTAAATGAAGTGTTCGCACAACTTTCTCCCCAGGCAGTAATGTATGATATAATTTTTCCACGACCATCTAATAGAACTGCGGACAGTTTACTTACATTATCAATTGCAGACGCCGGAATGATTTATTTACCCGCTGGGTTTCAATTGACAAATGAAAAACAAAAATTTAAATGGGAAGAATCTATTTTCTATCAAACTCTTGAAAATGATTACCTTCATTCCCTCAAAGAAAAAGGTAATGGAATTCCATATTATGCAAAATGGGCTGTGGTTCAATATGATGACTTTGCAAAAGAATCTTTTAACAGCGGACATATTACTGCAATACCCGATGAAGATGGAGTTTACAGACATTATCCACTTGTAATTAAAGTCGATTCACTCTTCTTTCCGACTGTTACGCTTGCAATGTTTCTGGATTATAACAAAATTCCTTTCAATTCTTTGGAAATTAATTGGGGAAAAGAAATTAAAATACCATCGAACAAAGATGGATTTCTTGAGAAAGATTTATTAATTCCAATTGATAATAAAGGTTGTGTATTTATTCCTTATCCTTGTATGTGGGAAAATAGTCCAAAGATGATTGAAGTTCAGGATTTACTAGAAAAATATTCTGACGAAAATAATCTTGATGATCTTACAAATTATTTTGAAGGAAACTTCGTTTTTGTTGGTGATATTTCCACAGGAATTGCAGACCTTGGACAAACAGTTATTGAAGAAAATGTTCCTCTGGTTGCCGCTCATGCTGCATTGATGAATGCTTTTCTAACTGATTCATTTTACTCAAGACTTAACAATTCTTCTCTGCTTTTATTTTTATTTTTTATTTCAATTCTATACGGAATAAGTTTTATTCCAAAATCAAATCTTTATTTTTTCTTTACAGGACTTATCCTCTTAGCAACAATAATTATTGCAAGTTATCTATCTGTAATCTCACATTTATTAATCCCAGTCTTTACTTTGGTTACTTCTACTTTACTAATGGGAATTTTTTCTCTAGTGGTTTTACAGGTAATAAGTGGAAAGCAGGAAGCATTTATTAAAAATGCGTTCTCAAAGTATGTTCCTAAAAAAGTTGTTGATGAGTTGCTGTCAAAACCCGAAATGCTTCAATTTGGTGGAGAAGAACGAACAATTTCTATTCTCTTCTCTGATATTGTTGGATTTACTACAATTAGTGAGAAGATGAAACCTAAAGTTCTGGTGCCTTTACTGAATGAATATCTGACTGAAATGACAACAATTGTTTTAGAACAAAATGGAATAATTGATAAGTACATAGGAGACGCTATTCTCGCTGAATTTGGAGCTCCAATTCCATTGCAACAACATGCAGATGCAGCAGTTGCAACTGCTCTTAAAATGCAGAAAAAACTTATCGCAATGAACTTAAAATGGAAACAAAGCGGTTTACCAGCTCTAAATTGCAGAATTGGAATAAATTCAGGAAAAGTTGTCCTTGGAAATATGGGGTCTAATCAGGTATTCGATTATACAGCGATTGGTGATAATGTCAATCTTGCATCACGACTTGAAGGTGCAAATAAAAAATATGGTTCTTCAATAATGATTTCAGAATTTACTTTTAATGAATTAAACCAAAGTAAGTATCTTTACCGTGTACTTGATGTCATAAAAGTTAAAGGAAAATCAAAAGCTGTTAAAGTGTATGAAGTATATGGCTTCGTTACAGACGAAATAGAAATTTCTGATAAGAGCTATTACGTTTACTATAATGATGGATTTAGCCATTATCTTAACAAAGAATTTTCGAAAGCAAATGAATATTTCAATAAAGCTCTTCTGATTAAACAAAATGATATAGCTTGTTTGGAAATGTTACAAAGAATTTCATTAATTAGTCAAAATACACTTCCTGATAATTGGGATGGTTCTATTACTCTTACTGAAAAATAAAAATAACATGAAAACAATAATTCAACTTATTCTTATTTCCTTCGCAGTCTTATTTTGTCATTGTACATCTTCCACATTACACATTAAGAAATATGATTCTTTTTCAAAAGAAATAACAATTCCCCCTGTATCTTTCGAGAATGCAAAGAAATTTAATCCATTAATAAAAGCAGAATTTAAAACAATAATTAAAAACGGGAAAGAATTTTCAGGATATGTTTCAAACAATAAACAATTCCTTAAAGAGGTAATTACTCCAATCTTAAAACCGCATTTGCAGAACTTACGAACAAAGCATCCGGTCGAAATAATTAACATTCTTGCTTTATTTGGGCATGAAATCTTCAGAACATATTTTGGAAAAGATTTCTATCGTTGGGGAGGTGACATTCTTGATCTTGATGATCCACAAGATGAAAGTATTCGTTATGAATTTGCTTATGGACTAGATTGTTCCGGGTTCACTACACTTCCTTATGAACTTGCCGTTCACTTTAAACTTTTTTCACCTGAAGATTCTTCAGTTTTATTCTCTTCAAAAGGATTCGAATTTTTCTGTAAACAAAATAATATTGAAGACAAAGGAGGTAGAGAAGGAACATCCAATAATTTTAGAGTTGATACTAAAGATTTATTTACTTTGGGCAATGAAATAATCAGAATAGAAAAAAATCAATCACCAACTTCGGAGCAAATTGATCTTTTGCAAGCGGGAGATATTGTTGGAAGAGATGGACATTTTGGAATAATTGTTGAAATTGAGAATGAACTATATTATCTTGAAAGTGGAGGCTGGGTTGTTCCCAATAATGATGGATTTCCCTGTTCGATTAAAGAATCAATTGAAATTTTTGCAAAAAGAGGAACTATTAGTGTTAGAAGATGTCTTCCAAAAATTTTAAGAAAAAATTAGAAAACATTTGGATAATCGGGCTAATTATAATATTTTTGCCTTGCAAATTTTAGAGGGGTCGTAGTTCAGTTTGGTTAGAACGCCTGCCTGTCACGCAGGAGGTCGCGAGTTCGAGCCTCGTCGGCCCCGCAAAAGCTCAGTTTTTTACTGGGCTTTTTTGTTTATATTATCTACTCTTCTTCTTTCGACCAATATTATATTGTTTTTACAAATAATCCAAACTTGAATTAAATAAACATAATGAAGGTTGGAGTCGCTTTTCTAAAATAGGTATCCCCAGGTCTTTAAAGAACTTTGAATCTTTTCAATAATAAATCTGATGCTTTGAAACGTGAACTTCAAATTAAAAAGAAGATTACATAAGAATATTTTTTTATTTAGTATCTTTCACTGACAAAAATTTAATAATTTAATATTTCATCTACCGTAAAATTCTAATCAGTATTAAGTTTATATTAGAAATTTGCGATAATTAATTGTCAATTAATAAAAAACAATAAATGAAAATCCGTTACTGGCTTCTTGTTATACTTATCCTTTTAATAAGTTGTACTTATTTTTTCTTTTATTTGTACTTTCAGGAACGCGATAGAAAGATAGAAGAAATAATTGTTCACGAAAAAATCTATGCCAAACAAGCTGCAAAAAGTTTTAATGAATTAATTGAAAAATGGAACAACGTTTTGTTCTATCTTTCTTCAAATGAAAATATTATTCAGATGAATAAAGAAGGGAAAAATGAACTGGATAGATTACTTGATGCTCTTCGGGATCAGGTAAGTGGATTTTCAAGAGTAGATAAAAATGGAATAATTGTTTATACAACACCATATTATGCAAATTCGATAGGTAGAGATATTTCAAAACAAAAACATATGGTGCGAATCTTATCCAATTATGAACCGGTTGTAAGTGATGTTTTTGATGCAGTACAGGGATTTAAAGCGATTGTAATCCATTATCCAATTTTTGTTAATAATAGATTTGATGGAAGCATAGCTATCCTTCTGAATTTTAATAAAATTTCAGAAAAAATTCTTGGTGACATACAGATTGGAAAATCAGGTAAAATTTTATTAATTAGTAGTGAAGGAGTAGAGTTATACTGCTCAATGAAAGAACACATAAGCAGATCAATTTTTGAAACAAATAAAGACTCCCCTGGTGTACTTAGTCTTGCAAAGCGAATGTTATCAAGGGATGAAGGCAAATATGAATATATTGTAAATTATCCGGAAATTGATAAAAGAATTGCCTACTTCCTACCAATTAAAATTAGAGATACATTTTGGTCGCTTGAAGTCTCATATTCTGAAAATGAAATACTAGCTTCTCTGAAAAATTTCAGGAATCAACTTTTCATAATATTATTTTTAATATTTATTGCCGGAGTAGGAGTTTCATATTTTGGGTTAAAAGCTTTCATTTTTATAAAAGAAACAAGAGCAAGAAGAGAGACTGAAAAACAATTAGCTATAAGTGAAGAACGCTACAGGTTAATTTCATCTGTTGCTTCTGATTATGTATTCACTACCTCCGTTGATGAAAAAGGCGAATTGCATTTAAATTGGGTCGCTGGTGCGTTTGAATCAATAACTGGTTTTACACTTGAAGAATACACCCTAAATGGAGGTTGGAGAAACCATTTATATCCAGAAGATAAAGTAATTGATGATGCTGATTTTGAAAAATTAAAAAACAATCAACCAGTAATTACAGAGTTACGAACAGTATCAAAAAGTGGTAAAATTGTCTGGAATCGAATTTATGCTCACCCTGTTTGGGATGAAGAAAATAATCGACTTAACGGTATATATGGAGCAGTGCAAAATATTACTGAAAAAAAATCTTTTGAATTAGCTTTAAAAGAAAGTGAAGCTCGTTTATCGGCATTTATGGATTTTGTACCAGCTTTAATTTTAATTAAAGATTCTGAATTTCGTCCAATTTTTATGAATGAAAAATTTCGTCAATTCTTTCCTATAGATGATTGGATTGGTAAAAAGCCACACGAAACATTTAGCGAAGAAGTAGCTGATAAAATGGTTGAAATGGATTCATTAGCCATGACAAAGGGATATATTGATTACGAAGAAACCTGGACAGACATTAAAGGTGTAAAGCGTACTTACTATACTCAAAAATTTGCAATAAAAATTGAAAATTCTAATCCCTTATTGGGATCTATTATTACAGATATAACAGACAGAAAAAAAGCAGAAGAAGATTTAATACTTGCTGCAAAAGAATGGCAAACGACATTTGATGCTTCAAATGATGCGATATGGATATTAAATGAAGAGCAGAAAATAATAAGGGCAAATAGTACTACTGAAACAATCTTTCAAATAAAAAAAGACGAACTAATAGGCAAACACTGCTGGGAGGCAGTTCATGGAACAAATGGACCAATTTCAGATTGCCCTATTATTCGAGCAAAAAACAGTTTGGTTCGTGAAAAAATGGTCTTCAAATTAGGTGATAAATGGTATAATATCATTGTTGATCCTATACTTGACGATAATGGGAAATATAAGGGAGCTGTGCATACGACTTCTGATATAACAGAACAAAAATTGGCACAGGATGAAATTGAAAAATTAAATTCCGAACTTGAAAAAAGAGTTGAAGAAAGAACTCAGGAATTACAAAAAGCAAATAAAGAACTTGAATCTTTTTCTTATTCAGTCTCACACGATTTAAGAACTCCCCTTCGTTCTATTAATGGATTTAGTAAAGTCTTAATTGATGAATATAGTAATAAGCTGGACGATGAAGGAAAACGATTACTGAATAAAATTGCTAATAATTCTGTAAGAATGGGAAAGCTTATCGATGACCTTCTCTCATTTTCAAGAATTAATCGTTATGGTATGAAAAAGCAACCAGTTGATATGGGAAAAATAGTCAAATCAATAATTGAAGATTTATCAACAGACTCAAGATTGAAAAAATATAAAATCAAAATAAATCAACTGACTCACGTAATTGGCGATTATTCAATGCTTCAACAGGTATGGACAAATCTAATTCTTAATGCCATAAAATATTCTTCCAACGTTGAAACCCCTGAAATTGAAATTGGTTGTAATAAAAAAGAAAATGAAACTGAATTTTATATTTTTGATAATGGAGTAGGGTTCGATAATAAATACAGCGATAAATTATTTGTAGTATTCCACCGTTTACATAGTGAAAGTGATTATGAAGGTACTGGAGTAGGATTGGCAATAGTTAAACAAATAATTACAAGACACGGGGGTACAATTCGTGCAGAAGCCGAAATTAATAAAGGAGCAAAATTCTATTTCACGATTCCTAAAAGCAAAATACTTTCTGAATAGAATCTGAAACCTTATTACTTCAATTCTAAAATTATACTCAACAATTAAATTATTTTTTCGATTATTAGATGTAAATCTATGATTTGGAATATGAAATTTTATTTAAAGAATACTTTTGTTTTTATAACTGCTTTAATTTTTACATCCTGTGCCACTATAATTAACACAACTACACAGGATGTTGAGATCAAATCAGTGCCTCCTTTTGCAAAAATTTCTATTGATGGAAAAAAATTTGGACTTACTCCTCAAGTTGTTAATATTGAGCGCGGAAGCAATCATACTGTCCGACTAGAACTTGATGGCTACGAACCACTTGAAACTCAAATCACTAAAAAAATTTCTGCATGGTACTGGACAAATTTCTTAAATGGAATGATAATTGGCGGATTGATAGATTATATTAACGGTTCGATGTATTCCCTTTTACCAGAAACAATTGATTTACAACTACAGACTGCAAAACCTCCTCCAGTAACACCAAAAAAATAAATTTATTTCTTTTCTAGAGCTTCGATAATCGCATTATGAATCACAGGACGAAGATTTCCAAGTTTATTATTTTCTCTTGTCGGGTAAACTCTGTTTGTCAAAAGAATGACAATTAAATTTCTTGTCGGGTCCGTCCAAGCTGAAGTACCTGTAAATCCGGTATGCCCGTAAGAAAGATTGGAAAAATATTTCCCGCAAGAACAATTTTGCGAAGATTTAGTATCCCATCCCAATCCACGTGAGCTTTGCTCTGATTGTTTTGAAGTGAACAACTCAACAGTCTCTTTCTGGATATAGACTTTTCCTTTATAAGTACCTTTTTGTAAAATCATTTGAAGAATTATTGCAAGATCTTTTACAGTTGAAAATAAACCTGCATGTCCTGCTACACCTCCAAGAATAGAGGAATTTTCATCATGCACTTCTCCCCAAATTAATCTATTTCTCCAATATGTATCGACTTCAGTTGGAGCTATTCTATATTTATTTTCTTTAGGTGGATTATAATATGTTTCCTTCATCCCTAAAGGGATGAAGATTTCCTCATTACAAAATTTATCTAAAGTTTTTTTAGTTACCGCTTCAATTACTTTTCCTAATGTAATCATTCCAAGATCTGAGTAGAGAGTTTTTGTTCCGGTTTCATACTCCAATTTAGTATTATATAAATCTTTCAAAACTTCTTTTTGAGTCTTATACATTTTATAAAAAGGTTTGAAAGAAGGTAAACCAGAATTATGCAATAAAAGATTTCTAATTGTAATATTTTCTTTTCCATTTGAAGCAAATGCCGGAATATATTTTGACACTTTATCATCAAGACTAAAAAGCTTACGATCGATGCATATCATCGCTGCAGTTGTAGTAGCAATTACTTTAGAAACTGATGCTAAATCAAAAATTGTATTCGGAGCAACAAATGCAGAAAGTGGATCGTATGTCAGTTTTCCAAATCCTTTTTCAAAAACGATTTTTCCATTTCTAGCAACTAGTAAAGAAGCACCCGGAAAAGCTGAGTCGCTGATAGCTTTATTAATTATTTTCTCAACATTTTCAAAGTTTGACATATTTATTTCTTTATCACTCTCTAAAAAGGATTTTGAAATTTTTATTGAATGTCCAAACTGATAAACTGTATAAGGAATAGATACAGGCAGCATTCCTTCAATATCAATCTCACCAAATATCGCTTGTGCAAGTGCAATTTCAGAAACTTTTGCATCCCCATAATTTGTGAAATAAGTATTAACATTATTGAAAGTTGATAATAGGTAAGGATTTCCATGTGAAAGAAAGATAAGTGGTTTTTTCAAATCGATAATTGAATGAAGAAATTTATCCTGAATTTCACTTAGACCTATTGTACCTTTGAAAGCTTTAATCTTAGAATAGACTGATAGAAGAATAAAATCATAATTACTCACATAAGTAATGGCATCAAGATATTCTTTATTAGTTGCTTTAGTAAGAAGAAATAAAGAATCACAATTTTTAATTCTTGTTGTTATTTCCGTATTAAAACTTTCTGCCGAAGAAGTATAATTTTCATCCATTAACACGATATGTAAATATTTCTTTGTGCTGTCAATTTGTAATGGAATAAAATTATTTTCATTCTTAATCAGTGTAATTGATTTTTCAGCAATTTTTCTTGCAATGTCCCAATTCTCACTTTTTCCAAGTTCAGTTTTAACTTTTTCAACATTTACAAACCTGTTTTTATCAAGCCCGAGCCATCTTTTAGCCAATAGAATTCTTCTAACCGATTCATTAAGTCTATTAATGTTAATTACACCTGTTTTTACAGCTGTTAAAATTCCGTTATATGCATCATCATCATTATCAGGAAAAAGAATAATATCATTACCAGCATTAAAAGCGCGAACAGCAGCCTCAGAATTGTTATAATACTTTGTAACTGCCTTCATATTCATCGCATCGGTAATTATTAATCCATTAAAATTTAATTCTTTTCTTAGCAAAGAACTCACTATACTATTTGATAAACTTGATGGAAGATTTTTATCTTTTTCATAAACAGGAATTCCGAGATGTCCAACCATAACGGACATAACTCCATTTTTTATATTTGATTTAAAGGGAACAAGTTCAAGTTTATCAAGTTGAATTTTTGAAGAATTGATCTGTGGTATATCTTTATGCGAATCTGTATTAGTATTTCCATGTCCAGGAAAGTGTTTTAGTGTTGCTATCATCCTTCCTTTTTGAATTCCTTTATAAAGTGAGCTGCTTAAACGTGAAACTAATTTTACATCTTCACCAAAAGAGCGAATATTGATAATAGGATTTTTAGCATTATTATTTATGTCAACAACTGGCGCGTAATTCTGGTGAACTCCTATAATCCTACTTTCTTTTGCAATTATTTCCCCCATTTTCATTGTCAAAATTTCATCATTTGCCGCACCAACTGCCATTAAATATGGGAAAGAAACACCATCAGAAAAACCTCTTTCATAATCAGCAGAAATCATCAAAGGGTATTTAGACATTTTTTGTAATTTATTAAGCAAAGTTGCCTGATCAGTTGCATTTCCTGGAAAAACAAGAAATCCACCAACATTTAAATCAATAACAAGATGCTTTAATCGTTTGAACTCTTCTCCATCTTCATTATAAGCCCTTCCATAAGTATAAGGAAAAATTACTTGTCCAACCTTTTCTTCCAGTGACATATTAATAAGTGTTTCTTCAACCCAGGCATCATTATCGATTAAAAATATTTCTGCTGTATTCTTTTTGAATCGTGCATCATCGTATGAAAGTATTTTTTCTTTCTTAAGTGATGACCCACAAAAAGTAATGCAAAAAAATACTAATAATGAAACAGTAGTAAGATTGAATTTTGAATTTTGTAAATTCATGAAACTATTTAAGCCACCTTCTTCTTTCCAAATTCCGGATCAATTTTTACTAAAGCTGCAACAATAAAGCCCGGTATTGTTGAAATAATTACCCAAAGGAAAAAATGCTGATAACCAATTTGTTCCTGCAGAGCACCACTATACATTCCGGGAAGCATCATTCCAAGAGCCATAATTCCAGTGCAGATTGCATAATGAGCAGTTTTATGTTCACCTTGTGAAATCATAATCATAAACATCATATACGCAGTAAAACCAAAACCATAACCAAATTGTTCAAATGCAACAGCAAGATTAATTAGAACAAAATTTGTAGGTTGATATTGAGATAAATAAACAAATGCAAGATCAGGAGTATGCATAATTATTACCATCGGCCACAACCACCATTTTAATCCTTGTCTTGAAATAACATAACCACCTATTAATCCACCGGCAGTTAATGCAATAATGCCAACAGTCCCATAGACTATCCCTACTTCTGAAGTTGAAAGTCCAAGTCCACCTTTTTCAATTGGGTCAAGAAGGAAGGGTTGAACAAGTTTAACCAGTTGTGCTTCAGCAAACCTGAAAAGAAGGAGAAAACCAAGGATGTTCCAGATATCCTTCTTTTGCATAAAAATCACGAATGCTTTAAGAAATTCAATAAATGGTATTAACATCTCATTTTTATTTTCAGACTTTTCAAAACTTTCGACAAAAGTTGCAACAAAAGTTCTGAAAAGAATTACAACAATCAAAACTAAAATGATTGTAGAAACAATCGTTTTCCAAGGAGATATTACTCCAAATAAAGAGATAACAAAACTCAAAATTAAAAATGCGACATAAAATGCACCAGCAATTAAAATAAAACCACCGAACAGAAGTAAAATTTGTTGTCCGCTAAGTTTTTTATCTTTCAAAGTACCTTTATCTTCTGCAGGATATGGAAGAATAAATTTATGGTAAAGAAAGAGAAGAACAAACAAAATTCCAGTAATTATAAAGACTATAGACCAGGCACTTTTAAATCCCATTTTGGGTGCTAATTCTCCTGCAATAACTACAAGTAAACCAGAACCAACAATTGTTGCAACTCTATAAAATGTTGAACGAACCCCCACGAATGCAGCTTGCTGAGTCTGTTCAAGACTTAACATATAGAAACCATCAGCTGCAATATCATGAGTTGCTGATGCGAAAGCCATTACTGCAAATACAATTAATGTAAGACTCCAATAAATTGATGTAGTCAAACTGATTGCGATTCCAAACAACGCGACACCCACAATAAGTTGCATAGATATAGTCCAGAATCTTTTGGTTTTAAACATATCAATAAAAGGACCCCAGGCGAATTTTAAAAACCAAGGAAAGTAAAGAAGACTTGTAAAGAAGGCTATATCCGCGTTCGAAACGTTAAGATTTTTATACATCATTACCGATACTGACATAACCATTACGTAAGGAATTCCCTGTGTAAAATATAAAGTCGGAATCCAGCTCCAGGGATTTCTATTAGTTAGTTTTTGTGTGGTCATTAGTTCTCCAAACTTCAGTTAAAATTTTTATCTAATCTTTGTTTTGCTATAAGTATTGCACCATATGGAGGTTCATAATCAGGAATCTTCACATTAACTCCCGGTAAATCTTGAATTATTTTTCTAGAAAGTAAATCTGAAAAAATATTTTTATTACTTACTATTCCACCAATAAAAGAGACATTCATTATTTCAGTCTTAAGTTTTTTCTTCATTGCGTTGAAGTGTAAAATTAATTCATCTGTTTCTTCTTCGAGAATTCTTAAAGCCACTTCATCTCCTTTTTCAGCCGCATCCAGTACTATTGGTGCAAATGATGCAATATCAAAATTATTCTTATAAATTTCAGTTATTAATAGCTCTGGTGAATCAATGTTAAACTTTTGTTTTAATAAATCATTTAATATTGTACTCTTTCCTCTGCCATCAAAGTTTTTTGATACGGCAATTAAACCCTTCTTCCCAATCATATAACCGCTCCCCTCATCACCAATAAATCTTCCGAAACCTCCGACACGATGAATAGTATTTTGTTCATCTTTCCCAAACATTATTGAACCTGTCCCGGCTATTAAAATGCTTCCGGGTTGACCAGAAAAAGCTGCCTCAAGAGCAATTCTGGCATCGCTTTCAACATAAAAATCTTTAAGATTTATTTTCTGTTTTTGCAGGTAATTTAAAAAAGCTGACTCAAGTTTTTCAGCGTCACTTCTTCTTCCAGCGCCTGTAGTGCCAATTACAACCGATTCTACCTGATCATAAGTGAATTTAACTTCATTCTTTGCTTTTTCCAAGAGTTTAAAAATTGTCTCACAAACTTTTTCAGTTCCAAGCATCAGAAAATTTGAAGGACCACCGAAACATTCGGATAAATGATTTAATTTTACATCAGTTACTATGCAGTGGGTTTTTGTTCCCCCACCGTCAATACCAATAAAATATTTCATAAAAATGTTTAAAAGATTAAAAATTCGAGAGGCAAAATAGAAAAAAAATCTGATACGTGATAAAGTTTTTCAGAATGGAAATGATTTAATTATCAAATAACTAATAAATGATAAGGTTAATAGATAAACTAAAGCACGTATGATTTTCTGTATAAATTTTTTTTTCTTCAATTGATGATAATATTCGTTAGTATCTTCAAATGTACGTTGATAATCACCCTGTTCTATCTTCCAATTACTATATTCGTTCATTATCACTTTCTGTTCTAAATTAATTCTGTTAAATTTCGATTACAAAGTTTTTGTGTATTTTAATAAAAGATTAAAGAAAAATTATTACTTATGGATGTACTCGAAAAATATTTTAAAAAATTTAGAGACAATATTATTGGAATTAACCAACAATTCTCTAACAAATACGGCACACACAAAATTCTTTATGCTGATTGGATAGCAAGTGGAAGATTATATGCTCCGATCGAAAAAAAAATAATTGAAGAATTCGGTCCTTTTCTTGGTAATACTCATTCAGAGTCGAGTATTACTGGCACAACAATGACTAAAGCTTATCATCACGCTCAACACATAATTAAAATACATGTAAATGCACACGAAGACGACTTAATTATTTCTTTTGGTTCTGGAATGACAGGTGTTGTAAATAAACTAATCCGTATTCTTGGATTAAGAATTCCTGAACAATTAAAAGATTTTACTAACATTCCAGACGAACTAAGACCAGTTGTATTTATAACTCACATGGAACATCATTCAAATCAAACAACATGGGAAGAATCGATTGCAGATGTAGTAATTATTCCTCCAAATGAAAATGGTGAAGTGGATGTAACAAATTTTAAAGAACTTTTAGAGATATATAGAGACAGAAAATTATTAATTGGTGCTTTTACTGCTGGTTCAAATGTAACCGGAATTCAACCTCCTTATCACCAACTTGCCAAAATAATCCATAACGCAGGCGGATATTGTTTTATAGATTTTGCATGTGCTGCTCCTTATGTTGATATCAATATGCATCCTGAGGATGAAGATGAAAGACTTGATGCAATTTTTTTCTCTCCTCATAAATTTCTTGGTGGTCCGGGCACACCAGGAATAATGGTCTTCAATTCAAAATTATACAAAAATAAAATACCAGACAATCCTGGTGGCGGAACAGTGGATTGGACAAATCCATGGGGCATGCATAAATTCGTTAATAATATTGAAGCCCGTGAAGATGGTGGTACACCTCCATTCTTGCAAACAATAAAGGCAGCTCTTGCAATAAAACTTAAAGAGGAAATGGGAACAGAAAAAATTCTTCAAAGAGAAGAAGAACTTTTAAACATTGTTTTTGAATTACTCCCGAAAATTCCTGGTGTACATATACTTGCTGATAATATAAAACACAGACTTGGAGCAATTTCCTTTTACGTTGATAATATTCACTATAATTTAATAGTTAAAATTCTCAATGACCGGTTTGGAATACAGGTTCGCGGCGGATGTTCCTGTGCAGGGACTTATGGTCATTATCTATTAAGTGTTTGTCCTTTACAATCTAAAAATATTACTGATAAAATTGATTCCGGCGATCTTTCAGAAAAACCAGGCTGGGTAAGATTATCAATCCATCCCACTATGACTAATGATGAAATTTATTTTATAATTGATGCAATTAAGAATACTGTCCAGAACATATCGGAATGGGAAAAGGATTATTATTACTCATTAAACTCAAATGAGTTTTTTAATAAAACATTCGATGAAACAGAAAATCTAAGAATTGATGAGTGGTTTAATTAATTTTATACTGTTGAATACTTTTATCCAACATGTTTATTTTTTAAAATAGGAGAATTCTAAATAATTAAAGGAGCAAAAATGAGACATCAGAAGAGCATTGAGCTATTAAACAAAGCAGTTGCAGATGAATTATACGCAGTTCATCAGTATATGTATTTTCATTTCCATCTTGATGATCAGGGTTATGATTTGCTGGCAAACCTTTTCAGACGTACTGCGATTGCAGAGATGCTACATATTGAAAAGCTTGCAGAGCGGATTCTTTTCTTAAAAGGTGAAGTAGAAATGAAAGCCAGTAAGGAAGTGAATAAAATACACGCTGTTGAAGAAATGCTTAAACTTGCAGTTGAAATGGAAGAAAACAGTGCAAGCGATTACAATAAATGGGCAAATGAGTGTTCTAAAAATGCAGATGCAATTTCAAAACAATTATTTGAAAGCCTTGTTCTCGATGAAGAAACTCATTATGATCAATACGATACTGAACTTGAAAACCTTATGAAATTTGGTGACAGGTATCTTGCCCTTCAATCAATTGAAAGAAGTAAAGGGCGTGAGACTGGAACTTCTTCAGTATAACAAAAAAAAGCAGGTCGAACCTGCTTTTTTATTAAGAGTGATTATCTACCAACTTTATCAAGATGATCTTTTTTAGCTAATAACTGCTCTTTTGTTTCCTGTCTTTCCGGATCCATAACAATAGCTTCGGTAGGACAAGCAGAGATACAAGCAGGTGAATCGTTAAAGCCAACGCATTCAGTGCATTTGTCATAAGCTATATAAGTATGTTCATCACTTAATGGTGCAAATTCTTCACCGCCAATTACGTAAGGTGTTCCTGGTTCGTAAATAGCATTATTGGGACATTCAACTTCACAAGCGTTGCAAGAAATGCATTCATCAGTTATCATTACTGCCATAGTTTTTCCTAATTATTTTATTAAAAATTACGAGTAAAAATAACTATAATCATTTAACATAAAAAGGGAATTCTTTCACACAAGGTCTTCATAGTAACCTTTTGCATCTTCTTGAATATCCCTGATAAGTTTATCAATTTTTTCGTATTCTTCTTTAACGTTATCAATTTCCACTAATAAGTTTTTCAGAGTCGAATGTTTTACATCTCCTTCCTTGAACTCTTCGTTGTATTTATCAATTAATGGATTAATTTTTATATTAATCTTCTGAATGTCATTTAAACATTTTGAAATCAGATTATGATAGTATGTTAATTCGGTCATAGCACTTCTCCAAATTATTTTTTTAATATATCAATTATTATTTCAATAGCCTTAGTTCTTTCACAATCCTCAAGTATATTATGTTTTGAACCTGATATTACAACTTTATTAAAAATTATTTTATTTTTTTCAAAAAGAGATACGATTTTGGATTCATTAACAGTTGTATCTTTTCCGCCAAAAATAATCGAAATATTTTTACTTCGAAGTTTTTCGTAATCAATTATATCTTGAATATCCCATAATGCTTTTACCGAGTTAAATGGAAAGGCTGAAATTGCAAATCGTTTAACTGAGTAAGTGTCAATCTGGCTTTTTTTCTTAAACTTGTTGATAACCGGATTAATAGAAAAGAATAAATGGCTGATTAATTTATTTTTAAGAATTTTTTTATAAAATTGATGCTCTTGTTTTGGCAGTAAATATGGCGCTGTTAAAATAACCCTGTCAACTTCTTTAATTTGAGACAAATACAAAGCCAATAAACCGCCCATTGAATGACCTACAATTGATATTTTCTCTGCCAAAGCAGATATTGTATCATAAGCATTTACAACATCTCTAAGCCAATCAGATGGTTTTATATTAGTTAAAAGATGCATATCGTTTATACCAAACCCGGTTAACGTTGGTAAATAAAAAGGAATTTCATTTTTCTCTAATTGGTCAACAAGGAAACGCAATTCATATGTTGATGCAGAAAAGCCATGAATTAATAGAACTGCATGTTTGTACTTTTCTTTTGAAGGTGAAATTCTTTGTTTTGTTTCCTCAAAAGAATCTAATTGGGAAATTAAATTAAATTCACAGAAAATTTCCCCGGATTTCTTAATTTTGAAATAATCAGAAACTTTAATAAAAAGAATTAGAAGGATTAAAAATCCTGTGACATAACCATAAACAAAACTATGAATTATGCTAAGAATTATTATTAGCAAGCACAAGAAAAGCAATATTAAAAGGTTAATAAGTTTCATATATAATGCAAATTTTAATTTTAATTTAATAAAAAAATGGATGAAAAATTATCTCAAGAAATAAATTTAATCTCTCATCGTCTTCGCGGATTTGATATTTACGATTCCACTATCACTGGATTAAAGAATGCTTTATTAATGGATATAAAAATAATTGAAATTGATACAAGAATTACTTTAGACAAAAAAATTGTCATAAATCACGATCCTCATTTGAAAAAACATTATAAATCAAATGAAATGATTTGTAAACTATCTCTCAAAAAGATTAAAAAAATAATAGAATCAATTCCAACACTTGAAGAGTTTCTTGATTGTTTCAAAAAAAACAAAATAGACTCATCACTGTTATGTATTGATGTTAAAGAATATGGTCTTGAAAAAGAACTGCTTTTTGAAATATCGAAAAGAAATCTTGAGAAACATGTTGTGATTATATCATGGTTACCGGAAGTTCTATTTAAAATTAACAATTTAAATCCTTCAATTAAATTATGTTTTAGTCATATTCCCATTAATAAAAAATATGAATTCCAAATAACTAAAATAGTATTCCATATTTTAATGAAACTGAAATACTCGCGTTTCAAATTCACGCAAATATTTTTTGATGATTATAACCAGCATCATTTTGAAGAAGATGGGAATACTGTTGGAAGAGATTATGAGCATTATGTATCTAAACAAATTAAAGGTGAATTACTGGAATTAATTAAAAAAAATAATGGATGGATTTGTATACCAACTAAAAAATTGAATAATGATTTATTACACTATTATAGAACAGTTAGGATACAAGTAGCAGTTTATACGATAAATGACTTGAAGAAATTAAAAAAATATTTAGATAAATTGCAACCCGACTATATTTTATCAGATAATTCAGATATTATAAAAGCTTTTTAATCTTAAATAACTTTAAAATACTTCTTTTTAAGAATATTAAGTTCGCGCTCAGCAATACAATAAATATCTCTTAATTCCATTGCTGATTCCATGGCGTGTTCAAGATTTTTTTCTCTTCCCATTATTTCAAGATTCTTTGAAAGTTGATTTAACTTTTCCATACCAAGAGTAATACTACTCCCTTTAAGCTTATGAGCAATAAAAGTCAGTTCATTTGAATTTTGTGTTTCAATTGCTTTAATAATTCCATTAATCATTTTAGGAGTTTCAGAAAGAAAAATGTCTATTAATTCGATAAAAAATTCAAGGTCTTCTTCAGTTGTCAATTCCTCCAGGAACGATATTTTTGATTCATCAACTATTTTTGTATTTATAGTTTCTTCTTTAATATAATTCCGAAGATTACTTTTATGCGCAAGTATTTTGGCTCCCCATTTTTCAAGTAATATTTGCAATTCTTCTATTCTTACAGGTTTGCTAAGATAATCATCCATACCAGCCGCAATACACTCTTCTTTATCCCCAAGCATTGCATTTGCAGTTAAAGCTATTATCACAGGACGCTTATTTTTTTCAAATGTACTATTAAGAACTCGGGACGCTTCAAGTCCATCCATCTCAGGCATATGGACATCCATTAGAATTAAGTCATAGTCTATATTTTTCACAGCAGAAATTACTTCAAGACCATTAGCCACAACATCAGCTCTGTAATTTAATCGTTCAAGTATTCTTAAATTTACTTTTTGATTAATTACATTATCTTCAGCAAGCAAAATTTTAATCGGATATCTTTTACCAAGTTCGGAATCAATTGAAGAATATTTATCAACTGGTTTAACCTGTACGGGTGATGTACTAAAAACAGATACAATACTTTCGTAAAGAGTTGACTGTTTAATTGGTTTGTACAAAAATCGGTTAATTTTAAGTTCTTCAAGAATACTGTCTTGTTCTTTCCTGCCAAGTGAAGTAAGAATTATAACAGGCAGGTCTTTACAGGATTCAATTTCTCTAATTTTCCTAACGAGTTGAATACCATCTATTTCAGGCATTTGATAATCAAGAATAGCGATATCAAATTCTTCACCTTTTTTCAATAAATTAATTGCATCAACTGGTGATTCAATTTCTACAGGATTCATTTCCCAATTAATGGTTTGCAGTTTCAGAATTTTTCTGTTTGTAGAATTATCATCAACAATAAGAACTCTTTTCCCTTTTAATTGAGGAATAAGATTCTTCATAAAAATCTTAGGAGCAACAGGAGCAGCCTCTGCTCTAATTGTAAAACTGAAAACAGATCCTTTCCCTTCTTCACTTTCAACCCACATTTTACCATTCATTAATTCTGCAAGTCTTTTACTAATTGCAAGCCCTAATCCTGTTCCGCCGTAGAGACGGGTTGTTGAAGAATCAACCTGGCTAAATGGTTTGAATAATTTATCAATTTTCTCTTTTGGAATCCCAATTCCAGTATCGCGAATTTCGAATAGAATTTCATAAATTTCATTGAACTGCTTTTCTGCAGAGACTTGAATATATACTTCACCTTTTTCAGTAAATTTAATTGCATTTCCAACAAGGTTAGTAAGAATTTGTCTTATTCGTGTCAAATCACCGTAAATAGTCGAGGGCGTATTTTCTTTTATAAGATAAAGTAAATCTATTCCCTTCTCTGCTGCTTTAGAACCAAGTAAATCAAGGGCATCTTCAACACAAGTTCTAATTTCAAAAGATACTTTTTCGAGTTCAAGTTTATCAGATTCAATTTTTGAAAAATCCAGAATATCATTAATAATAACTAATAATTGTTCACCACTTAATCGAATAATATCTACAAATTCTTTTTGTTCTCTTGTAAGTTTTGTATCAAGCAAAACTCCCGTCATACCAATTACACCATTCATTGGAGTTCTTATTTCGTGGCTCATAAGAGCTAGAAATTCACTCTTAGCTTTAGCAGCTTTATTTGCCTCAAGAACTGCTTTATCAAGCTCAATATTTTTATGTTCAAGTTCATCATTAAATATTTTTCTTTGAATTGCACCTCCTATACTTGAAGCGACAGTTGTAATTACTGACTCATCACTTTCATACCATTCCCTTTCCATATGACAGGAATCGAAACCAAGAAATCCCCAAAACTTTCCGAAAACATTTATTGGAGCAAGTAAAATGGATTTAATTGTAGAATCTAAAAAAACTTTTTGCTGTTCTGGAAGAAGGCTTGCAGTATTCAGTTTTATAATTTTTCCATCATTTAAATTTTTATACATATTAACTGAATCAAATCTCGAATACAAAATGGGAACATTTTTAATGGAGAGCAATTGTTTTTCTGTATTCTCTGCAGTCCATTCAAATAATTCCTTCATCATATATTCTTCAGAATCTGGTAACACTAAATTCTGGTAAATATAGACTCTATCAACTAATGCTGCATTTCCAAGTTTCTCTAATGCTTCTTCTACTGCTTTCTGAAAATCTGCAATAGATAGTAAAGATTTGGTAGCTTCTGCCACACCTTGTAAAAGCTTTTCTCTTCTTAACAATTCATTCTCAAATACTTTTCTTTGAGTTATATCTCTGAAAATATTTAAAAGTAATTTTTTATTATCTAAAGTTGTAAGAATAGAAGAAGTAATTTCAAAATATTTTATTTTGCCATTCCAAATCTTTAAGGAAGTTTCATACTTTGTCCTTATGTTTTGTTCTCTAACATTTTTGCGATAGCTTTCCAAAATATAATCTTGTTTATCAGGGAAATAAACATTAATAAACAAATCGTCAATTAAATCTTCTTTCTGTTTTTCAAATAGATCTGCATAAGCTTGATTACAAAGAACAAGAAAACCTTCTTCGTCAACTATTCTCATTCCATCTGATGATTTTTCCCAAACTTCCCTGAAAGTATGTTCAGTATTTTTAAGCGTCTCAATTGCTTTTTTTCTTTCAGAAATATCTCTAATGGAAACCTGAGCATATTCCTCATTGTCTTTCTTAACTACTCTACCAGATATTTCTGCTGGAATCATTTTAGAATCTTTGTTTATTAAGAAGATTTCAGTGTTGATATTTCCATAGTTTTCAAAAATCTCCTGAAGAGAGGAAGTAATTCTTTTCTTTTCATTATCAGGTACAAAATCGTAAATAGATTTGCCTATCCAATCTTCAATTTTATAACCAAGAAGTATTGTTACTGCAGAATTTACAAATTGAATAATACCTTTTTTATCAAATTTTAAAATTATATCCGATGAATAATTAATTAAACCTTTAAATGAAGCATATTCTTCAAGCTGCTTCTGATGATTATTAATTATTTCCTGAACAGATGGAAGAAGTTCTATCAGACTCTTAAGTGAATCATTTATTTTTTGCTCAGATTTCTTGGCTTTTAACTTCGGGTCATTTTCGAAATTTTGTAATTCTTCTCTGAGTTTAGTTAAGTCTAATTTTGCTAATAATGCTAAAATTTCTTTTTGTTTTGATTGCATGAATAAAAAATTGTTATCCTGTTTATTCTGTCAAAATTTCTTACAGATTTGACTGAAAAATAGAAAAAAATATAGGCTAATCAAAAGGATTAATTTACTTATATCATCGAACAGCAAAAATTATTTTTAATAATGAAAATAACTTCAAATAGATTGTTTATCATATTCAAAATCTTTAACTTTTAGTAGCAATTTTCAAAAATATTAAGGAATATCTTATGAAATTAAAACCTTTCAGAAACGAGCCATTGACCAACTTCTCAAAAGAAAAAAACTTGAAGATTCAAAATGATGCTTTGAAAGAAGTCAAAAAAAAATTAGGAAAAACTTATAATATTATAATTGGTGGTAAACAATATAAAACCTTGTCCACTTTTAATTCATATAATCCATCCAATAAAGATCAGGTTATTGCAACTTTTTATAAAGGCACTTCTGAATTAGCTGATCTTGCAGTAGAAACAGCTGCAAAAACATTTGAAACCTGGAAATACACATCACCTGTTGAACGGGCAAATTATCTTTTCAAAGCAGCTTCAATAATGAAAAGAAGAAGATTTGAAATCAACGCATATATGATTCTTGAAGCTGGTAAAAATTTTGTTGAAGCCGATGCTGATACAGCAGAAGCAATTGACTTCCTGGAATTTTATGGAAGAGAAATGATACGTTATTCTGGTAAACAACCAATTACACCTTTACCAGGTGAAAAAAATGAATTGGTCTATATTCCTCTGGGAGTAGGTGTATCAATTCCACCATGGAATTTTCCTTTTGCAATATTAGCAGGAATGTCTTCTGCGGCTATTGTTTGCGGAAATACGGTTGTACTTAAACCCTCCAGTGACACACCGATGATGGGAAGACTTTATTTTGAAATTATGGAAGAAGCTGGTTTACCTAAAGGGGTACTGAATTTCTTACCGGGTTCCGGTGCTGAAGTTGGAGATAGATTGGTTGCTCATCCAAAAGTTAGATTTATTTCCTTTACTGGTTCAATGCAAGTTGGAATTCATATTAATGAATTAGCAGCAAAGGTCCAACCCGGTCAAATATGGTTAAAACGAGTAGTTGCAGAAATGGGCGGCAAAGATTCTATTATAGTTGACAATGAAACAAATATTAATGAAGCCGTCCAAGGAGTTGTAGCTTCTGCTTTTGGTTTCCAGGGACAAAAATGTTCCGCTTGCTCAAGAGCAATTGTGGTAAAATCAGTCTATAACCAATTCGTTAAAAAACTTAAGACTGAAGTTGAAAAAATACAAATAGGTCCTGCTGAAGAAAACTTTAGAATGGGGCCTGTAATTAACGCTGCAGCAGAGAAAAATATTCTCTCTTACATTCAAATTGGAAAAGAAGAAGGAAAACTTCTAAACGGAGGAGAAAAGGCTGAAGGAAATGGTTTTTATATTAGACCAACAGTATTCATAGATATTGATCCTTTAGCAAGGATCTCACAGGAAGAAATATTTGGTCCTGTTCTGGCAGTAATTAAAGCAAAAAACTTTGATGATGCAGTAAAAATTGCTAATAATACTCAGTACGGACTAACTGGTGCTGTTTATACGAATAACAGAAAAAAAATTGAAAAAGCTCGCAAAGAATTACTGATTGGGAACTTATATTTCAACAGAAAATGTACAGGTGCAATGGTTGGTGCTCATCCATTTGGTGGGTTCAATATGTCCGGTACGGATTCGAAAGCCGGTGGCAGAGATTATCTTCTGTTATTTTTACAAGCAAAATTAATGAGTGAAAAAATTAAGTAATAATTAAAGGGAATTGAAAATTTTTCAATTCCCGGTTTTATTAATTTGAAAAGAGGACAATATGAAAATTCATGAGTTTCAGGCAAAAGAAATTTTAAAAAAATATTCTGTCCCTGTGCAGGACGGTATTGCAATAAAATCAATGGTAGAATTTGATTCAGCTATTGATAGTCTGCAAAAAAGAGGGATTAATCAATATGTAGTAAAATCCCAAATTCACGCTGGTGGTAGAGGAAAAGGAAAAGTATATAATCCAAATGACCGTGAAGAATTGATCCTTGAAGGTGGAGTTAAATTTACTACTGTTGTTGAAAAAGCAGAAGATTATGCACAAAAGATTCTCGGAAATCTTCTCGTCACTCATCAAACTGGTCCAGAAGGAAAAATTGTTAAAACTGTTTTTATTGCTGAAGGATTAGATTATCAAAAAGAACTATATCTTGGAATTTTGCTAGATCGTTCTGTTTCTAAAAATGTTATTATGGCTTCAACAGAAGGTGGCGTTGAAATTGAAAAAGTAGCTGCAGAGACACCTGAAAAAATTATCAAAGAATGGATAGACCCTGCAACCGGTTTACAATCATTTCAGGTAAGAAAGATTGCTTTTGGTTTGGGTTTAACTGGTGACACTTTTAAGAATTTCATGAAGTTTTTACCTTTGCTCTATAAAGCATATGTTGAAACTGATGCTTCGCTTTTAGAAATTAATCCGCTTGTAATCACAAATGATAATAAAGTTGTTGCACTGGATGCTAAGATGAATTTTGACGATAATGCATTATTCAGGCACCCTGAAATACTTAATTACCGTGACCTTGATGAAGAAGATCCTCTTGAAATTGAAGCTTCAAAATATAATCTTAATTATATCAAACTAGATGGTAATGTTGGATGTATGGTAAACGGTGCAGGACTTGCAATGGCTACTATGGATATAATCAAACTTGCAGGCGGCGAACCAGCTAATTTTTTGGATGTTGGTGGAGGAGCAAATAAAGAAACAGTAGCCAACGGTTTTAAGATTATCTTATCCGATAAAAATGTAAAAGCAATTCTGATAAACATTTTTGGAGGTATTGTTCGCTGTGACAGAGTTGCACAAGGAGTAATTGATGCTGCTAAAGAAATTCATGTTACTATTCCAATTGTAGTACGTCTTGAAGGAACTAATGCTAAAGAAGCCGGAATTTTGCTTGAACAATCAGGTTTAAATTTTGATGTAGCGCATTCATTACAGGATGCGGCAGCAAAAGTAACAAGCATCTTAAAAAAGTAAGAAATTTCTTACTTTTTATAGTTTCTTTAATAAATCATTGATTAAAATCAACTTGATTTTATAATGATTTAATGATAGATTTTGATAAGTAATTCTAAACAATGGAGACTTTTTGTCTGATTTCAATTCAGAATACCCGGATAATGGGAATAAATATTTAGAACGAAATGATCTTGCCTTACATATTAGACAATGCAAAGAAATCATTAGTCAAGGGAAAACTATACTTCATCAGACTTTCCTTGAAGATATTTCAAATTCATGTATTGAAGCTTATAGATATAAAGACGCTATTTTTATTTTGGAATCCTTAATAAAAATTTCGCCGTACAATTCTGACTACTGGCTTCAAAGAGGAATTTGTCTCGCTGAACTTGGTCAAAACAGACGGGCATTAAAATCAATAGATAAAGCTCTTTCGTTGAATCCATCTGAAGTCGATATACTTACAGAAAAAGCATCAATTTTGATGAATCTTAAATATTACGAAGAAGCTCAAAGTGTTTTAAACGAAGCTCTTTTAATTGAACCTGAAAACGAACTAATTTATCACCGCTTTGGTAAACTTTATCAGCAAAAGGGATTATTTGCTAGTGCGATCGATTATTTCAAAAAAGCAAGCGAAATAGACCCAACATTTTCCGATGCAATTTTCCAGGTAGCTATTTGTTATGAATATTTAGAAAATAACAATTCTGCACTTGAGTATTATGAAAAATATCTGGAGCTTGAACCAAATTGTGAAGTTGGATGGTTTAACAGGGGAATTGTTTTAGAACATCTCTCTCAATTTGAAAAAGCAATTAATAGTTATGAACTAGCTCTTGCAATTGACGACACATTTACTGATGCATGGTTTAATCTTGGTAATCTTTTTGCTGATTTAGGAAGGTTTGAAAAATCTATAGAATGCTTTAAAACAGTAATTGAACTGGAAAAAGATGATGTATCTGCTTATTATAATATTGCAACTATTTATGAAGAAGTTGGAAATTATAGTAATGCTATAAGATTTTATTCAAAAGCAATCAAAAAAGATAAATCTTATCACGAAGCTTATTTAGGTCGTGGTTATTGCCTTTCTTTAAAAGATAAAATGAATGCTGCCCTACAGGATTTTGCATCGGCACTTTCTACTAATTACTTTTTGAATCAAACCTGGTCATTGAAAAAAAATGCTCCAAGCGTTGATGAAAAAAATATTCTAAAGATTAATTCTCTAAAAAAATTAATTGAAAAAGATAAGACCAACGTTGAATTACTATTTGAATTAGCCGAGATTTCTGCGACAACTTCTTCGCTGGATAAAGCAATTGAGTATTTATATAAAGCATTGCTTCTGGATTCAAATAATGCAAAATGTTACTACGCTCTTTCAAGATTACATTTTCAAAAAGGTTTATTTAAAGCAGGTTTATATTATTTGAAAAAATCTTTCATAATTGATCCTAAATTAATTGAATTATTTTCAAAAACTTTTCCAATAGTTTATTCATCAAAACTTTTTAAGAAATTTATGGAAGATAATTCTGTATTTTATAAACCATAAAATGAAAAAATTTCAAATGAAAAATTCTTTCCATCAAAATACAAGTATTATTGGATTAATGGGACACCCGATTAAGCAGTCTTATTCTCCTTTAATCCACAATATGACTTCCCAAATATTGGATGTTGATTATATTTATCTTCCATTTGATGTACCAGCGGCAAACTTAAGAAATGCATTGAAAGGAGTTATTGCTCTCGGAATAAAAGGATTTAATGTAACTATTCCACATAAAGAAAATATAATTTCTTTTTTACACTCTGTCTCTGAAGAAGCAAGTATTGTTGGAGCAGTTAACACTGTTGTTAATGATATGGGAAAACTGGTTGGATATAATACTGATGTAAATGGAGTATATGAATCACTTTTCCCATTTAAGGATGAAATAGCAAATAAAGAAATAACAGTCGTTGGAGCTGGTGGAGCAGCAAGAGCTGTAATTTACACTATGATCAGGTATTTCAAGCCTTCTTTAATCAATATTGTAAACCGAACTGAACAAAGAGCTGAAAATTTAAAGAAATATTTCAGTGATAAAACAAAATTTGAAGATTTTAAATCATTCGAACTTTTCCCACCTGACCTTGTAGAAGTTTTTTCTAATTCAAAATTAATAATTAATGCAACTTCAGTAGGGATGTATCCTGAAATTGATGATACCATAATTAATATACCTACTGTATTCTCTGCTGACCAGATTGTGTTTGATCTCGTCTATAATCCTCCACAAACTCAGTTATTGAAAATTGCTGCAGCACAGAATGCAAAGACATTGAATGGTGTTTTTATGCTGGTTACACAAGCTGCTAAAGCTTTTGAATTGTGGACTGGAAAACAAATGCCTATCGATAAAATTAGCGAAGGAATCTCCGCTTATATTTCTAATTGATTTTCTCACTTAGAAAAATATTTTCAAAAACAAATTCAAGATGTTTTTAAAAAGAAATTCTATTTACTTACAAGTTTTAATCTATTCATTGCTCGTGACAATGAAGCTTCTGCTCTTGCAATATCAATTTTAGATTTATCTGTTGAAGAAAGCCTTTTCCTTGCTCTTTCAGCAGATTTCTTAGCTCTTTCAACATCAATATCTTCCCTTTTCTCAAGTGACTCAACTAATATTAATACTTTATCTTTAAGTACTTCAATGGTTCCACCGCCACAACAAAAAAGGATTTCCTTATTTTCACTTAACTGGACTTTGATTCTTCCAATATCAAGAGTACCTAATAAAGGAGCATGTAAAGTCAGTACCTGAAATTCTCCTTTTGTTCCAGGTACGGTTACACTTATAACATCTGAATCAAAACAGAGTTTACCGGGAGTTATTATTTCAAGATGAAAAAATTTTTCAGCCATCACATCATCTTTTTAGCTTTTTCTTTTGCATCATCAATTACACCACAATACATAAAAGCTTGTTCAGGCCATTCATCGCATTCCCCATCAAGTATTGCTTTAAATCCTGCAATTGTATCGCTTAATTTAACGTACTTCCCTTTCTGACCCGTGAATGCCTCAGCTACATGGAACGGTTGACTTAGAAATCTCTGAATTCTTCTTGCTCTTCTTACCGTTGTCTTATCATCATCGGAGAGTTCATCCATACCAAGAACATTGATAATGTCTTGTAGATCTTTATAAGCTTGAAGAATTTCTTTAACTTTTCTTGCAACCATGTAATGTTCCATGCCAAGAACACCGGGTTCAAGAATTCTTGATGTTGAGTCCAATGGATCAACTGCGGGATAAATACCAAGTTCTGAAATCTGTCTGCTTAAAACTGTCGTAGCATCAAGATGAGAAAATGCTGTTGCTGGAGCAGGATCAGTCAAATCGTCTGCAGGTACATAAATGGCCTGCACAGAAGTAATAGACCCTTTATCAGTTGAAGTAATTCTTTCCTGCAGAGCACCCATTTCAGTAGCAAGATTTGGTTGATATCCTACTGCTGAAGGCATTCTTCCTAGTAACGCACTTACTTCAGAACCTGCTTGAGTAAATCTGAAAATGTTATCAATAAAAAGAAGAACGTCTTTGCCTTCTTCATCTCTAAAATACTCAGCAATTGTCAATCCTGTTAAACCTACTCTCAATCTTGCTCCTGGAGGTTCATTCATCTGTCCGAAAACAAGAGCAGTCTTATTAATTACGCCTGATTCCTTCATTTCTCGCCAAAGATCATTACCTTCGCGCGTTCTTTCACCAACACCAGCAAAAACGGAATAACCTCCGTGATGTTGTGCGATATTATTTATCAATTCCTGTATAATAACTGTTTTACCAACACCAGCACCACCGAATAATCCGGTTTTACCGCCTTTAGTATAAGGTTCTAATAAGTCAATTACTTTTATACCTGTTTCAAACATTTCTGTAGATGTAGAAAGGTTGCTGAATTTAGGTGCAGGTCTGTGAATAGGATATTTCAACTTCGTTTGAATTGGTTCCAAACCATCAATTCCCTGACCAATCACATTGATTAATCTGCCTAATGTCTCAGGACCAACTGGAACCATAATCGGATTTCCGGTATCGATTGCTTCCATTCCACGAACTAAACCATCTGTCGAATCCATTGCAACACTTCTTACTCTATCTTCACCAAGGTGTTGTTGAACTTCACAAATAAGCTCTTCTTCTTTTCCTTCAGTATTCAAACGCTTAATTGTAAGAGCATTTAAAATTTTGGGGAGATAATTATTCTCAAATTGAATATCTACGACAGGACCAATTACCTGAACGATTTTACCTTTTTTAATTTCCATTCTATGAAACATCCTTAAAATTTTGTATGCAAAATTAGTTCATATTGATTGATTAAACAAGTTTGGATATAAATAAAAAAGCCATACCTATGCAGGTATGGCTTCGATTGAAAAACAATTTACTTTAACAAAATCATTTTCTTCATTTGAGTGAACAAATTATCATTTGCTTTAGCTCTTAACTCATAAAAATAAATTCCACTTGGAAGTTTATTTCCAAAATTATCTTCTGCATTCCAGCTATATCTATAGTTGCCAGCAGTTTTAAATCCATGGAAAACTTCTTTAACAACCTGTCCAAGCATATCATATACTAAAAGCTGAATATTGGCACCAGTTGGAATGCCAAATTCAATTGTTGTCGACGGATTAAATGGATTTGGGTAATTTTGTTTAAGATAATATTCGGATGGAACACTACCTGCAAGGTTATCTTTGACATCAACAAGCTTATAGCTATAAGCAAGTGAAGTCAGATATGTAACTCCGCTAGAACCAATAGTTACAGCTGTTGCATTAGTAGTATCAATTTTAATTAAAGAAGTAGCCTGAGATGTACCTCCTACTAATCCATAAAGATTTCCGGATTGATCGAATTCCAAATCAGTAGTTAAAGCATTTGTAGTTGTATTGCCCACAACAACTGTATCGCCAGTAAGTGGATTTATTTTCACAATCTGGTCTTTGTTTAGACCAACTGCTTTAAATATTCCACCCCATAGTTCATTGGTCTTTGGATTTATTGCAATACAGTTAAGATTTACTAAACAAGTATCAAGGAGAGTAACGGTTTTATTGGTTACATTAACCTGGAAGATTAACCCGCTTCTGTTTGCCAATAACATTGTTCCAGAAGTATCGAAAGTAATGCTAGCAGGATTTTCAACTGTAAAATCAAATAATTTGTAAGCATCACCATTTGTTCCATTCATTCTTACAATAGTTGCAGAAGTTAGATTATTAATTAAACCATAAGCAATTTTTGTCTTAGGATTAACGGCTATACTTTTAATTTCATTGTAATTCGCTATACCTACAGAATCAACTGAAGCATTAGTCAGATTGATTTTATAAGTCTTTCCTAAACCTGATGATGCATACATTAAATTAGGTAAAACCTGATTAATTACATAACCTTTACCGGTCAGCACAACTTTTTGTGAGCTGATAGCATTAGAATTAAATTGTAAAGTATCTTTAAATGTTCCTAATGATTTTGGTGTAAATACAATTTTGTATGTAACGTTTTCATAAGGAAGTAAAGTCTTTGGAAAAGTAGGATTATCTACAAATGCAAAATTATTAGTTTGAAAATTTATTGAATTCAATACAAGATTCTGATCACCAAAATTTTGAATTGTTGCACTTAAAGTATCACCGTAGAAATTAATTTCACACGGTTGATAGTTTAAACTTGGAGTTGATGTGTAAATAGTTGCACCAGCTTCAAGAGCAACCTTAACCTCATTAATCCAGGTACCCCAGGTATTCGTACCGGCAGCAAATTCAGTTAACATCCAAAAACTGGTTCTATTCACCGGATCTAACCATAATCCATTGTAATCTCCCCAACGATTTCTGGTTCCACCATAGGTTACAACATAATTTCCTCTTCCAGCAGCTACCATATTACTGTTAGAGAACGTTGTAAACCCTACGGGTTTTGTTATAAAATGAGCGCCTGCATATTCGTTATTTGATGAACGACTGAAATTAATTGCCACATTATCCTGTTTGTCTACAGCTAATCCTGTATAATACATCCAATAACCATTTGCACCAAAAATAATATCTTCATTAGCTACACCTGAAATTACATCAATTTTAAAATAACGAATTGCACTATAAGCAGAATAATTAGGATTCTGCACGTTATTCACTGCCCAGATCTTTCCATTTTTAAATGTTGGTTCAAAACGGAAAGAACAGTTATTAGCACCATCAATTAATGGTGAACCACCGCCGAGCTGATTTGCATTTGGAGGTGTATACATATAAGATGCTGAAATAAGCTGCACACTTAAAGATGGATTTGTTGTCGGATTACTAAGTTTGTATAAAGCAAGAAAATTTCCACCTCCACTGGGAGCGTTTAATAAGTAATAGTCATTAGTATGAGTGTATGAAATAGTTGGTCGAATATTAAATGGTTTTCCACCGGGAGGAGTCGGGTAATTGATGTTCCATAAATCCATCCAGTTTAACTGTCCACCAGTATTTGCATATAAATCTGTTTTAGGAATGATTCTTATTTTAACATATTGAAAACTACCACCAAAAGCAAACTGGTTGGAAGTGATATAGACTGCCAAGCTATCAAAACCAACACCTTGATAATCTCCCCATGTACCTGAGGTTGTTGTTCCATTAAGATTAGATGAAATTGCCCAGTTATACCATACTCCTGTAGGAATAGAATCATCAGATACCGAAACAATGTAAAAACCTCTTTGTGCAGTATTATCCTGATCTAACCAAACCATAATCCATCGTTTAGCAAAATGATCATAAAGAATTTTAGGATCAAATGAACCTACACCGGGAATTAATGTAGCATACCAGGAATCTGCATTAATTTGTTTTATCAGATTTCCGCTTTTATCCCATATTGCAAAATTGGAGTTTACTGTGGTCATTATATGTTGTGGCCCTACAGCTATATATGGATCAGGTGGAATTGAATTAGTCATCGTATTACCCTGAAAACTTTTTAAAATCAATGAAGGAACAGTATCAAGTAATTTATAACCAACATTCATATCTTCCTGATAAATAGGAGAATTTATTTTTTGATTTCCAAAATCCATCATAATCGGGCTATTATCAAAAGGAAGTTTATGATGAATGGCTTTCTGTTTTGGTGGATTTATTGGAGCTTCTTTAGAAAAATTACCAGTATTTAATATTATACCAGAAGGCACAGAACCGCTTGCTGGTCCACTAAATAATTGCGAATAACTTACTGTGTAAAGAAAGCACAACAATAAAATAGAATAAATGAATTTCATATTCCGACTCCAATTTGTTTTTAAAATTATTCTTTATTTTCTAATTGTAATTTATTTAATTTGCATCAGATTTGCACCATATTTTTTTATTAAAGATTTATTTTGCTTCTAAGAGGTTACAATGTCAAAATTTGATTTGAAAAAAATTCAGGATATCCTTAAATCCATTAATATCGATGGCTGGTTGTTATTTGATTTCAGGGGGGTGAATGACCTTGCTTTAAGTATTTTGGATATCATTCCTCCTGCCCACCTGACTAGGAGATTTTATTATTTCATCCCTAAAGAAGGACAACCTTCAAAAATTGTGAATGGCATTGAATCACATAATCTATCTCATCTGCCCGGCATTGAATATAAGTATGCCAGTCATATTTCTCTGAAAGAATCTTTAACACAGGTTCTTAAAAATTCTAAGAAGATTGCGATGGAATATTCTCCTATGAATGCAATACCTTATCTTTCTCGTGTCGATGCTGGTACAATTGAATTTATTAGATCTTTCAATCTTGAGATTGTTTCAAGTGCAGATTTAATTACCAAATTTCAGGCTGTATGGACAAAAGAACAATACGAGGAAAATATTCCTGTTGCAAAAGCTCTTACAGACATTGTTGGTTTATCATTTGAGTTTATAAGAAAAAATATTAAAAATGGAATTACTGAATATTCAGTTCAAGAATTTATAATGAATGAATTCTCAAAAAGAAAACTTGTTACAGACTTTCCACCTATTGTTGCAGTAAATGAAAACTCAGCAAACCCCCATTATAGTCCTACCGACAAAATTTTCAAACCAGTTATGAATAATGATTTTGTACTCATTGACTTATGGGCAAAACCTGATAATCCGAATTCAGTATGGAGCGATATTACATGGGTCGGATTTGTCGGAAAAGTTGTTCCTCAAAAGCACATTGACATTTTTAATATTGTTGCTTCTGCAAGAGATGCTGCTTTTAATCTTGTCGCAAATAGGTTTGCTAAAAAGACTGAAGTCCGCGGTTTTGAAGTTGATGATGCAGCAAGAAAAGTAATTAATGATTCCGGTTACGGAGATTTTTTTATACATAGAACCGGACATTCAATTTCAATAGAATTACATGGTAGTGGTGCTCATATGGATAATTTTGAAACCAAAGATGAAAGATTAATTCTACCATCCACTTCATTTAGTATTGAACCAGGAATTTATTTATCAAATAACTTTGGTGTAAGAAGCGAAATAGATGTTTTCATTCATCCAGATGGAAAGGTTGAACAGACCGGCGGAAAGAGGCAAATGGAAGTAGTTGCAATTTTGAAAGAATAACGTTTCTTATTTTAACTTTTTAATGTTATCTTATTTCTTAAAAAGAACTGATTATTTTCTTTTATTTATCAATAGAAGGTAAATTTAATGGGACAACAACAAATTCTATTAATTGTAGTTGGAGTAATTGCAGTAGGAATTGCCATTGTTGTGGGCATAAATCTTATGAATGCAAATGCTGTGGAAGCCAATAAAGATGCAGTGGCTCACGATAATTTACGTATTGCTGAACTTGCTCGAATTTTTCATAAAACACCTCCTCCGCTCGGCGGTGGAGGGACAACCTTTGTTGGGTTTAAAATTCCTCGTGGATTTGAAACTACGCAAAATGGCACTTATACAGTTAATGTAACTGCAACAACAGTTACAATTACGGGGAAAGGAAAAGTAAAAAACTCAAGTGGAAAAGTTTACAGAGTAATAACAACCGTTACAGCATCATCTATAACAACTGCAAAACCTACTTTTGTTACTCCTTGAACACTTTTAATTTTCAATTGGAGAGATTGGAATATAAGTATTTCGCATTGAATGAACTTTATTTGCCGGAAAAATAGACTGTTTGCTTGATACTCTTGTTTCAAATTCATCTCTAAATCTTTCAACCATATATTTAACAGGCCAGGCAGCTGCTTCGCCCAAAGCACATACAGTATTTCCCTCAATGTTATTTGCTATTGAAATTAGAAGTTCAACATCTTTAATACTTCCATTACCTTTTAATATTCTATTTAATACTTTTAGCATCCAACCTGTACCTTCGCGACAAGGAGTACATTGCCCACAACTTTCGTGGTAATAAAATTTTGCAATTCTTGCTAATACTTTAACTAAATCTGTGTCTTCGTCCATTACAATAATTCCACCCGTTCCTATAAAAGACCCTGCAGCTCGAATCGAATCAGCGTCCATTTTAACTCCTTCAATGCTATCACCCCTTAAAGGAGGCATTGATGACCCGCCCGGAATAACACATTTAATTTTTTTATTTCCCGGAACACCTTCAGCGTACTTGTAAATTAAGTCTGTTAGAAGAGTCCCTGTAGGAAGCTCATAAATTCCTGGTTTGTTTACATGTCCGCTTACTCCAAACAGAATTGTACCAGGATGCTTTTGTTCGCCTATTGAAGCAAACCATTCCCATCCATTTTTAATAATTGCCGGAACATTAGTTATGGTTTCAACATTATTAATTGTAGTTGGACAACCCCATAAACCACTCTGTGCCGGAAAAGGAGGTTTAACTCTTGGATAAGCCCTTTTGCCTTCAATTGAATTCATCAATGAAGACTCTTCACCACAAATATAAGCACCCGCTCCTTTATGAATGAAAACATCGCAATAAAAAGAATTATTAAAAGTTTCTTTCATTTTTATACCAAGAAGACCAGCTTGATAAGCATCATCAATTGCTGTTTGCATAAGCTTAATCCATTTATGATATTCACCTCGAATATAAATGTAAGCCGTATTTGCACCAATTGCATAACAAGAAATTATAATTCCTTCAATCAACTGATGAGGATTAAATTCAAAAATTTGTCTATCTTTAAAAGAACCCGGTTCACTTTCATCGCCATTAACACAAAGATATTTTGGTTTATCGGTAGTTTTAGGCATAAAACTCCATTTAAGCCCGGTCAAAAACGCTGCTCCACCTCTTCCCCTCAAACCTGATTTTTTAACCTGATCAATAATTTCATCGGGAGAATATGAAAAAGCTTTTCCAACAGTTTCATAACCATTATATTTTCTATATACCTCAATTTTATGATAATCCGGTATAGTAGGTAAAACTATGTGTAACATTTCGATATTCTTTATTTAAGAGATTCAAGAATTTTTAATACATTTTCACTATTAAGATTTTCATAATAATCTTCATTAATCGCAATCATCGGAGCAGTACCGCAAGAACCCATACATTCTACTTCTTCAATAGAAAATTTACCATCTTCAGTAACAGAATTGTTATCAATTTTCAATTTGTTTTTGATAGAGGAAAGAATTTCATATCCTCCTTTTAACATACAGGAAACGTTAGTACAAACTTGTAAATGATACTTCCCTACTGGCTGCTGATGAAACATAGTGTAAAAGGTTACAACACCAAGCACATCAGCTTCATTCATTTCAAGTACAATTGCAACTTCTTTAATAACATCCTGTGAAATAAATTTATTCTGTTCCTGTGCAATATAGAGAACAGGCATTACTGCAGCTTGTTTCTCAGGATAACGAGAAATAACAATTTTTATTTTTTCTAAATTTTCTTCTGTAAACTTAAATTCCATACAACAAAATTATATTTATTTATCAGCTTCACCCATTACCGGATCAATACTTCCAATAATTGCAACTACATCAGAAATCAAATGTCCTTTTACTAGATGAGGAATTGCCTGCAAATTGCAAAACGATGGAGAACGAATTTTCATTTTCCACGGATGTCCTTCACCTTTGCTTACAATATAAAATCCAAGTTCTCCTTTAGGATTTTCAACTGCACTATAAATTTCACCTTCAGGAGTTTTGATCCCAAAATTAACAAGCATGAAATCGTGAATAAGTTCTTCCATCTTTGTATAAATTTCTACTTTGCGTGGAAGTACTTTCTTTGGACTATTAAGCATAATTTCACCCGGAAGCATTTTCTCAATGCATTGATAAATTATTTTTGAACTCTCGCGTAATTCATCGCATCTAACAAAATATCTTGCAAGAGAATCTCCTTCTGTGTAAACAGGAACTTTGAAATCTACTTTATCATAAAAAAGATATGGTGTAATTTTTCTTAAATCAAAATCAACACCACTGGCACGTAAACTTGGACCAGTTAATCCAATATTAATCGCCTCATCTTTTGAAATAACTCCAATTCCTTCAAGCCGTTCAATAAAAATTCTATTCGAATTTAAAAGTCTTTCTATCTCATCAATTTTTTCTTCAAACTGGTCAAGAAAATCTTTAATTTGTTTGATGACAGAATCAGATAAATCTGTGGCTACTCCACCAATTCTTGTATAACTGGTAGTAAACCTTGCACCACAGATAATGTCGTATAAATCAAGAATTTTTTCTCTTTCTCTTAAAGCCCAAAGGAAAACCGTTAGAGCACCTACATCCATTGCCAATGCTCCAATTGCAACAAGGTGAGAACCTATACGTGCCAATTCACTCATTATCATTCTAATAAATTGCGCTCTTGCCGGTGCTTCAATTCCAATAAGTTTTTCAACAGCTAGTACCCAGGCAACATTGTTAGCAGGTGGAGAAAGATAATCAAGTCTATCAGTATGAGGAATAAATTCATAATAAGACATATTTTCAGCTATCTTCTCATAACCTCTATGGAGATAGCCTAATTCTGGAACACAAGCTACAACAGTCTCACCATCAAGTCTAAGTACTAATCTTAAAACTCCGTGAGTAGCTGGATGTTGTGGACCCATATTGAGGATCATCTCATTATCAAGTGCGTCATCTAAAGGAATTCCCGGAGTCTGCTTTAACAATGCCTGATATATTTTAGGATGTATTTCTGTAACCTGTTCCATAAATTTTTTTTATTTTTTTGGTAAAGGAAGAGAACCTGGAATTCCCATTAAAGGAAATTCTTTACGCAAAGGGAAATAATCAAATTCCTCCGGCATATACATTCTTCTTAGATCATTATGATTAATGAATTCAATTCCATACATATCATAAGTTTCTCTTTCTGCCCAATCAGCACTTTTCCATATAGATGAAACTGATTCTACTTTACAATCTGATTCATCAACATTGCATTTTAATCTTAATCTGAATTTATTTTTTATTGAAAACAATTGGTAAACAACTGAAAATCTATCTTTTCTTCTTGCCCAATCAATTGCAGTTACATCTTCACATAAATTAAAATTAAGTTCATTATCATCTTTGAGAAATGAAGCAACTTTTATAACATCTTTTTTATTAATTGTCATCGTTAACTCATCTCTGAATACTTCAGAGATAAAAGTAATACCAGGAAAAGTTATTTTAAGTTTATCTATTATTTTTTCTTTAAAGCTCATGTAATTTTATCTGCTTCAATATTATTTGAATTCTTAAAATCTTTTACTTTAGTTTTACTAATTTTTCCCTGTATCTGCATTAATGCATTCAAAAGATTTTCTGGTCGTGGTGGACAACCTGCAGTATAAACATCAACAGGTAAAAACTGATCTATGCCCTGCACAACATTATAACTGCGATACATCCCTCCAGTCGAAGTACAGGCGCCCATAGCAATCACCCACTTAGGATCAGCCATCTGATCATAAATTTTTCTTACTACATGAGCCATTTTATATGTTACAGTTCCGGCTACAATCATTAAGTCACATTGTCTTGGAGTAAATCTCATTACCTCTGAACCAAATCTTGCTATATCAAATTTTGGATCGCCAGACGCCATCATTTCAATTGCACAGCAGGAAATTCCCATAGGCATAGGCCACACAGAATTTTTTGTAGCCCATGAAATTACTGCTTCAACAGTTGTTGTTATAATCCCATTTTCAGGAAGTTTTGCTTCTAATCCCACTTGAAACCGCCTTTCTTCCACACATAAAGATAACCAATTTCAAAAATTAAAAGAAAAACAAGCATCACTAAAAATGGATAAAATCCTAATTGATGTTGAAGTTTATTGAATTGTACTGCCCATGGATAAACAAATACAACTTCTAAATCGAAAATAATAAACAGCATAGCCACCATATAATATTTAACGGAAATCCTTTCCTGAGTGGAACCAATCGGCTTCATACCACTTTCATAGGTAGATAATTTCTCATTATTTGGTTTTTGTGGTCCAAATAGTTTTGAAGAAATTACTACTGCGATTGCAAAAGTTAATGCAAATCCAATCACAAGAAATACAGGGATATAATCTGATATCATTTCATTTTCTTTTAAATCTATAACTAAAAAATAGTCAAATAAAGTTCACTATTCAGATAAAAATTTATAATTACTACTTAAGCAAAACAAGCTTCTTTGTATCTGAATAATTTCCGGATATTAATTTATAGAAATATACTCCGCTGCTGAGATGATACTCGTTAGAATTAAGATCAGCAGCATAAAAACCTGCCTTCATATCTTCGTTAAGAAGAACAGCAACTTCATTCCCAAGTATGTCATACAACTTGAGAGTCACAAATCCATCTGAAGGAATCTGAAAACGAATTGTTGTTGATGGGTTAAAAGGATTTGGATAATTTTGCTCAAGTTTAAATGTCTTTGGAGCAATATTTTCAACGTTGATAACTTCTGTTGCTAAAGGATCTCTTTTTTGTGCTAAGTCAACATAAATTGAATCGTAAGGAATCCCATTAGTCGTTTGCTTAATCACTATACTATGGAATAACCTGTCTCCACTTCCACTAATGCTGCTAATAGGTATTTCAATAAATTTCCAACCAGACCAATCAAGACTACCGATTGTAACAATTGAATTAGTTGATGAGTTATAGTAAAACCAGAATTCAAGTGTATTATAACTAAGATCACCATAAACCCACATACCAAAACGATCAGTTGCTACACCGCCGATGTTGGGTTTATCAGCATTGAACTCACGACAAACACCTCCGCTTGCATTAACAAATGCATAAGTTAGTTTTCCCGAATATGAGCCGTGAACTTTTTCTTCACTACTAATTGAAAATGTTGTTTTAGATGCATCAACCCCGGTTGTGCTGCCACTATAAGTAGGAGTTTTCCAATTCCCCATAGCTTCAAATCCATCAACTAAAGTTCCAGGATAAAAGTTATTGGGCTCAATCCTAAAATTTACTTCGTAATCTGAGCCAAGTGGACTCCCAACAATATTTTTCAATCCGCTTTTAAATGTAATTTTATACAAATTATTATTTATAAGATTATTTTGTGGAGAAAACATTATTATGCCTTTACCATTTTGGTCTTTAACAACAGCATTCTTCATCGCAATATTGTTACCTGCAGAATCCTGGAAAGTAACATTACCCGCAACCGAACTTTGAAGTAAAGGAGAATTAAATGTGGCAATTACTTTTACACTTGAGCTAATATTTGTCTGATTATTTGCAGGATATACACTTAGCATATTTAATACACTTGTTGCTTTTGTTACGAACTGAAATGAATAATTTCCCAAAATTGGACGATAAAGAAAATTAACAGCATTTGTATTCAATGTTACTGTGTAAGTAGTTCCAAGCTGCATCAAAGTTGATGGAGTGAAAACCATGGTTTTGCCAGAATTTTCCCAGCTAAAAGTGCCAGGTACATTTGGAGAAATTACAAATGCATTTTGAGTTTCTGGTCTTCTCATTTTCTGATCAAAAGTGATTCTAATTTGTGCATTTGCCCAAACGCTATCTGTAGTGTTTGGAGTATGTTCTGTCACATTTGGGGAAATTGTGTCTTGTTTAATTAATTGAAGATAAAAATTCCAATCCCAGTATTGTCCCGGATCTGTGTGCGTATTACAATTAGGATCAAAAGGATAATTATTTTGAATGTAGGTAACCCAGCTTGCATTTTTCTTTGCATCGTGACCAATGATATGATTTAAATTCATTGGAATGTTGTATGTTAAACATAAATGTCTGAATAATGCTGCAGAATTTAGATACATAGTGTCTGTAAAAAATGCAGGGTTGGCGACATAACCTTCGTGTTCTGTCCCAAACATATATCTATTCCAGCAGACAGCATGCCAGGCAGCATATTGTTCTCTAACAAGTTGAACAAGATAGCCATCGGAGCTTCTGAATATATAATGAGCAGAAGCAGAAGCAGATGGATTTTTCAACCATGATAAAGAAGCTGCAAATGAACCTTCCGTATCGTGAACAACTGAAAACTGTTTTGTAAATGTTCCTGTTGAATAAAAATTGGGACTTGGATCCCATACTGCCGGCGGATAATCATCAGACATGATATTCTGGAGAGTATGTTCAGGATATACTTCTTTTCTAAATACTTTTAAATCAACATCATAATGTTTTGCTATTGAAATTCCATTCAGTTCAACGCCATCTGAAAGAGCTTTTAGAACATCAAAGGAATAATAATCTTTTACATTATCCTGTGGAATTCCCGAGTATTGTTCGAACACAGGTTTCCAATCATTGATATTACTTCTATTAATCCTATAATCATTTGCAATTTGATTTAACAATGCAGCTGCGCCTATAATATTAAGGCGATAATCCTGTTTAAGTCTTTCAGGGTTTTCACCAACTAGGTTTGCAGCAAGAAGCAAAGAATGTCCAAACCAGTAATCATCGTGCAATCCCATAACTCCATATCCCGGAGGCATATTTGTGCAAGATTTTGTTTCTTCAGTTGGAACATGATGGAAATACCGGGTTTCAGTATAAGCAACAGCTTTAATAACATCAATAGGAATGTTATATAAATAAGACGCTTCTTCAAACACGCTATTCAATGCATCAGATGACTGAGCATAAATATTAGTTACAAGTATGAATAAACAACTAAGTATAAAAATTTTTTTCATTTATAAAACTCCATACAATTTTTAGCTTATATATTTTTAAAATTTAATTTTTCAAGTTCAGTAATTTTATCTAACCTTCTTTGATGTCTTCCTCCGTTAAAAGAGGAATTAAGAAATGTTAATAAAATTGATTTAACAGATTCTTCTCCAAGAGTTTTTGCACCAACTACAAGAATATTTGCATCATTATGTTCTCTTGCACTTTTAGCTGAAAACTCATTGTAACAAGTAGCTGCTCTTATCTCCTTAAATTTATTTGCAGTAATTGCAGAAGGAATTCCGGTCGCATCAATTATAATCCCAAAAGAGGCATCACTGTTTATTACTTTTTTGGCTACTGCAATTGCAAAATCAGGATAATCACAAGATGTTTCATTAAAAGTTCCAACGTCAATTATTTTAAAGTTTAATTCGGTCAGATATTTTATTAAAATTAATTTAAGCTGAAAACCAGTATGATCGCATCCAATAGCAACTGTTTTATTCTTTGCTGCAGAAAAATTTTTTGGTTTTTCTTGTTTTACAGGCTCACTAATCTCTCTCGAAATTTCCATTCCAAGAATTTTTATTCTATCTAAAGCAAGTGGAGTAATAACATCATTTTTAGTAACAATAATAACATTGCTTCCATCTTTAGATTTTTTAATTACATCATTCTCAGTAATTAGTCTTTTCATTATCAAAGGTATTTATTTTGTTTATTTAGCTTAAGATAATCTACAACCTTCTTAACTTCCTGTGCCTGGTCTCTTCTACAAACCAATAATGCATCTTCAGTATTAATAATTAAAATATTTGCAACACCAATAGCAGCAGTAATCTTATCAGGAGAATAAATATAGCTTTCGTTAACTGTATCGGTATAGACATTTCCAATTAAAGCATTACCATTTTCATCTTTAGGTGATTGCTGATAAACTTCTTCCCAGCTTCCAACATCACTCCATGTAAATTTACCTTTTGTTAAAAATACTTTTTTCGATTTTTCCATTATTCCATAATCAATGGAGATACTTCTTAATTGTCCGTATACTTCAGCAAGTTTGGAATCAAAATTCTCAGTAAATAAGAATGGTTCAAGTTCTTCTAATCCTGAATACAAATCAGGCATATAAAATTTAATTTCTTCAAGAATTGTATCAGCACGCCAGATAAACATTCCACTGTTCCAAAGAAAATCACCGCTTTCAACAAACCTTTTTGCAGTTGCATAGTTAGGTTTTTCGGCAAAAGTATAAACTTTATAAATATTGTCTTCAACATTTCTATCGTCTATCTGAATGTATCCATAACCAGTTTCCGGACGAGAAGGAGGAACACCAATTGTGAGTAATGCTTTCTTTTTGAATGCAAACTCTGCTGCTCTATTAATCGTATCCTGAAAAATATCTTTTTCTTTAATAATATGATCAGCAGGTAGGATTACAGTTACTGCATCAGAAGAAATTTTTTTAATCAGCAATGCTGCAAGACCTATACAAGCGGCTGTGTTCCTTCCAAATGGTTCTTCAATTATATTTTTAGATGGAACATTCAGAAGTTGTTCCACTATACCAGGTTTTTGAATTTTATTTGTTATAACAAAAATATTTTCATTTTCAACAAGACCTTCAAGCCGGTTAACGGTATCCTGTATCATTGTATTATTGCCAAAAATATGCAATAATTGTTTTGGAGATTTTTCACGACTGCGAGGCCAAAACCTCGTTCCAACACCACCAGCCATTATTACAGTGAATATTTTCATTACTTTCCTTTTGATTTTAATGATTTAATCATTTCGCCAAATTCTTCAGCACGATTTAAATAAATATTTATATCAACTTCTTTATTTCTTACGAGCGCAACTATAACTATAAGACAGGCTCTAATTGCTTCGCAGAATTCCTTTGTACAGCTCAATTCTTCATTTTTTATTAATATTAAAGCTTTTGCAATAATCCTGTGCATATTTGTTATGATATCTGTTCCAAACTTTTCTGAAAGGTCGCCATTAACTTTCATAACTTTAGCAAACTGTGTTAACTCATCCTTATTAATTTTTCCATTTGATAATTCTTTAATAACAGAATCGAGGGCTTTAACAGGTTTCATTATTGTCGATTCAAAGTTTTGAAAGTATAAATCATCTTCATCCTGTTCACTTTCTTCACCAAGAATCATTTTTTCTTTAAGTCTTTCACTTTCTAATCTGTCAAATGTTTTATCATTAATCGTTCGTTTTGAAAGGTCAACGTCAATAGCAGGAGCCACTGGTTGTTCTTTAACGTCTCCTGATAATTCTGCAAGTTTGTTAAGTGCCTCTCTAAAATCCTGCGGAGAAACATTATCCAATAAAAAACTTAGGTCTTTAATTATTAACTGAGTATGTTCTTTAAACTTTTCACTTATCTTTAAAAAATCGACTTTATTTTGTGAAAGAAATTTGTAAATATCATTCAGACGAATTCCCAATCTTGAAAACTGAGTAATTTTTTTCATGTTAATTATATCAGTTTCCAAAGTATTGGATTTGATAAGTGCATCTTTTAACATTGCCAGTACTTCTATTTTAGAATTACTCAATCGGAGATTATTAGCAGCAACACCAACACATTGCGAAATATATTGTTTTATTAAATCCATATTATACCACGTATGCTCTTGGAACTCGTTTACTTATACTGCAAGTTATTTCATAAGGAATAGTATTTAAAACTTTTGACCAATCCCATGCTGTAATCTTTTTGTCTTTTTCTTTACCCAATAGAATCACTAAGTCTCCGACATTCACTTTAGAATTATCTATCTCAAACATTATTCGGTCCATTGTAACCTGTCCAACTTGTTTGAATATTTTTCCATTAATAATTGCACAAGCTTTATTGGTAAGATTTCGATTAAAACCATCAGCATAGCCGATAGGAATTGATGCAATCCTTGTATTTTTTTTTGCAACGAATTTCCGACCATAACTTACTGAATCACCAGCTTTTATTTTTTTGATATCGCTGACTGCAGATATCAATGACATTACCGGAAAGAGTTTAATCGATTCCCCTGTTTCCATTGACGGATAATATCCATAAAGAGAAATGCCCGGACGCACCATATCCAAATATGTTTCCGGCATATCTATTATTGCTCCGCTGTTTGCAGCGTGTGCAAGTCCGAAATTGATTTCTTTAACCTTTAATTTTTCAATTATTTTATTAAATCTTTCTAATTGCAAATAAGCATACGATTTATCTTTTTCATCCGAAGTTGCAAAGTGAGTATAAATTCCATCAATAGTTAAAAATTTTAATTTTGTCACATCAAAAATAAAATTAAAGGCTTCATCTGATGAAACACCTAACCTTCCCATTCCGGTGTCAATTTTAATATGTACTTTTATTTTTTTTGAACCTGAATTTTTTTTCAGAATTTTGATATGGTCAAAGTTAAATATTGTCGGAATCAAATTGTATTGAATAATCTCATCGATATTTTCTTCTGAAACTGGTTCGAAAACTAAGATTGGCTGTTTAACTTTGTTTTTTCTGAGTTCTATTCCTTCCTCTGCAATTGCAACAGCATAATATTCCGGAGACTTTGAAAGAGAATTCAAAGCATCTACTACATGTTTAACCCCGTGCCCATAAGCATTAGCCTTAACAACTGCCATAACTTTTGCAGTCTTTACCTGTTTCCTGATATTCAAAAAATTTTGTTTTAAATATGATAAATTTACAATTGCTACAGTAGGTCGCATTAAATATCTTTATTAATTTTCAACTGCTAAAATAAATTGATTTTGAATGATATACAATTAAATGAAATGTAAAAGATATGATTAATTTGATTCTAAATATTCTTTTAACATAATAGCTGCCGCATTTCTATCAACAAGACCTTTATCTCTTCTTTTTTTCTTTTTAGTTACAGATTCAAGAATGGATTCTTTTGCAAGAGAGGATGTATAACGCTCATCCCAAAGAATAATTTGTATATTAAATTTTTTCTCAAGCTGATTTTTAAAGTCCATAACTTTTATAGACATTGCGGATTCTTCGCCGCTTTCTTTTAACGGATTTCCAAGAATTATTTTTACAATGTTTTTATCCTTTATAATTCTTTTCAGGTTTGCCCATAATTTATTATCATTACTGATTGTTTCAAATGGATAAGCAAATAATTTTAATGGATCAGTTAGAGCTAAACCTATTCTCCTTAAACCATAATCGATTGCAAGGTAACGAGACTCATCTATGTTTTTTTCATTCGACTCCATTTAAGAAATATTTTCAAGTCTGCTTATTGTTGTCAATCCTTTTATCTTTTTCATTTTTTCAAGAATTCTTGAAAGATGTTCAAGGTTATGAACATAAAGTGTAACCGTCCCTTCGAACATAGAATCATTAGTATCAATATTGATTGACTTGATGTTGGTATTTTGAAAAGATACTATTGAATGAGCAATGTCATTTAATAAACCTGGATAATCTTCTCCTCTCAGATAAATTCCTACAACAAACGGATTTCCCTCTGTTTGTGGAAATTCAACCGAGACAATTTTTTCTGGTTCCTTCTGAGAAATTTTTAAAAGTGTTTTACAGGTCTTCCGATGTATTTTAATTCCCTCCCCAACTGTAACATAACCAACCACAGGATCTCCTGGAATGGGATTGCAACACTTGGAATAAGAATATAACATTTTTGAACTTTCACCATCAACAACAAGACTTCCGCCGGTTGCTCTGGCATACCTTGCAAAATCATCAAAATCGACTGTGGGAATTTCTGATTTTTTCTCTTTCTCCTGTGAAGTAGAAAGAAGTTCATCGATATTTAATTTCCCCTGGGCTATTGCAGAAAAAAACTGTTTTGAATTATCATATTTCGTAGAAGAAATTATCTTTTGTAAATCCTGTTGATTAAAAGATAATTTTAATTTCTTTAGCTTCTTTTCCCAGAGTTCTTTACCTTCATCAACAATTTTATCTTCTTCTTTGTTTATCCATCTTCTTATTGCAGCTTTGGCTTTATGAGTAACAACAAATTTTAACCAATTTTTATTAGGATGTTGATTTTTTGAATTAATTATTTCAACCTGATCGCCGCTATGTAAGATTGAATCAAGTGGAACAATCCTCTGGTTAACTTTTGCACCAATACAATGATGCCCGACTTTAGAATGAATATCAAATGCAAAATCAACAGGAGTGGAGTTAATTGGCAATCTCCTCAATTCACCTTTGGGAGTAAAAACATAAATTTCATCTGAATAAAGATTTAGTTTAAAGTTTTCAATTATGTTTTGTCTTAATTCTTCTCCTTTTGTACTTTCAATTAACTCACGAATCCAGTATACATATTGGTTGATTGTCTTATCATCAACAACTTTCCCTTCTTTATATTTCCAGTGAGCAGCAACACCTTGCTCAGCTATCTCATGCATTTTTTTAGTTCTTATTTGAACTTCAACCATAGTTCCTTCAGGTCCAACAACAGTAGCATGAATTGATTGATAATTATTTGTCTTGGGAATAGCTATATAATCTTTAAATCTATCCGCGACAGGCGGATAAAGTTGATTAATAATTCCAAATGTAGTATAACATTGATTTACATCTTCGGTATTAAGAATAATTCTTACAGCAAAAAGATCGTAAATTTCTTCAAAAGGTTTATTACGTTTGATCATCTTTCTGTAAATACTATAAAGATGTTTTGGACGTCCGCTTATTTCGTACTTAAAACCATATTCATCTAATTTATGAGTAATAGGCAATGTAAATTTATCAATGTATCTTTCTCTTTCAGGTCTTTTTGCATTTATCTTTTTCTTGATGTCTTCGTAAGCAATTTTATTTAATTCCTTAAATGCAAGATCTTCCAGCTCCCATTTTAACTTACCAAGACCAAACCTATGAGCCAGTGGTGCATAAATCTCTAGTGTTTCTTTTGCAACTCTTTTTCTTTTATCAGGATGAAGAAATTCAACTGTCCTCATATTATGAAGACGATCTGCAAACTTAACAACAATTACTCTTACATCTTTTGAAATGGACATTAAAAGTTTACGATAATTTTCTGCCTGACTGAACTCTGTTCCTTTAAAAAGATTTTTTATTTTAGTCAAACCATCAACAATAATAGCAATCTCTTCGCCAAAATTTTTCTTGATGGTTTCAACAGTAAGTTCATTGCTGTCTTCAACAACATCATGCAAAAGTCCACACGCAACTGATATATCATCAAACGGAATTTCCTCGGTAAGAATATTAGCAACAGCATAAGGATGAGTAAAATAAGGTTCATCGGATGCACGCATATCTTTTTCATGCGCAAGAAAAGCAAAGTCGAATGCTTTTTCAATTAATTCTTCGTTTACTTTTGGCAGATAAATTCTGCAATTTGTAATTAAATTTTCTAATAGTATTTTATTTGCTGCTGCTGGTATCTGCATATTTGTTTATAAAGGAATTCAAATTTTGATTCTAAATATGTAAGATTTCTATTAATATTCAAGTGAGATTTTTATTTATTTAACTTTTTCAGTAATTCTACTTTCATTTTTTTAACTCTTTCAATTCTATCAGAAAGTTTATCCTTTTCATAATCAGTTAAAGAATTGATTGCAATAATTTCATTTACAACTTTTAAGGCTGAATCATATCTCCCAATTTTATAATAATTTTGAGCAATTTTATGTTTAATGATTATATTATTCAAATTTGTAAGGTTATTTTCTTTGATATATGAATATAAAATCTCGTTATAAATTTTTATTGATTCATTCAAATCAATTTCTTCATAAACTCGTGCAAGGTTCCATTTAAACAATCTGCAGCTATTGAATTTACTTATTGATTCCTGTGTAAGTTCAAGTGCAGAGTTAAATTTTTTCTCTTCAATATAAATCCAAAACAATGAATTTCTGAAAAGATAATTACTATAGCTTCCTCTTTTAATTGCTTTTTTTATAAAATTAATACCAACCTGTCTTTCATCTTTTATAAATGGCACCCATTCAGTTTTCTTGCTTTTCCAGTATTTATAGTTCCCTAAATATCCTAATGCTTCAGAAAATGATGAATCAATCTCAATACATTTTTCAAAGCAGTCTGAAGAAGAAGATGCTGATGTAATTGCACTTAACCAACCCGTCCCGCTTAACTGATGATAAGCTTTGAATCCTATCACCAGACCTAAATACAATTGAGGCCAGGGATCGTTCGGATTTTTTAATATCTGATTTTGCAAATTTTCTTCAGCATTCGCCAAGTAATAATTTATTAATTTAATATCTAGTTGCAATCCAAGGTCATTCGCTTTCTCAATCTCAGTTAAAGCTAAAAAATATTTAGCAGCGGGAAAATCTGAAAAGTTTTTATCAAGTTTACTGAAATATAATTTTGCATCATCATAATTATGATTACTAATTGCATCAATTCCCTTAATAATTAGCTGATGAACTGCTTTATTAGGATAAATTTGTGAATAGATAATGACAGAAAATGAAGAGCTATACAATAAAATTACAGCTAATTTTAGAAAAAAATTATTCAGGTTTTTTACCAAAAATAAAAACATCATCTAAGAGTTGAATTTAAAGAGTACCAAAAGTACGGTCACCTGCATCACCAAGACCGGGTAAGATGTATCCTTTATTATTTAATTGTCGGTCAAGTCCTGCACTAAAAATTTTTATATCTTTATGCTCAGATGTCACTCTTTTCAAACCTTCAGGAGCTGCCACAAGGCATGCAAATGCAATTTCAACAGCTCCTCTTTTTTTAAGATAATTTATTGCTTCGGAAGAAGAACCCCCAGTAGCTAACATTGGATCAAGCAATATGACTTTTGCATTTTGAATGTTCTTGGGAGTCTTATAATAATATTCAATTGGATTAAGTGTTACTTCGTCACGCTGCAAACCAATATGCCCAACTTTAGAATCGGGAAACACTTCAAGAAATCCAGCCACCATTCCCAGCCCTGCTCTTAAAACAGGAACGAGAACAATTTTATTTCTGAACTTAAAACCGGTAGTCTTTTCAAGAGGAGTTTTAATCTTTACCTCGTCAAGCTCAAAATCCTTGCTTATTGCAACAGCAAGTACAATGGATACTCTTTTTAATGCAGCTCTAAACAGTTCTGAATTTGTTGAATGATTTCTTAAGATAGTCAAATCTCTTTTAACAATCGGGTGATCGACAAGGATAAAATTTTTATAATTCTTTTTCATATTTAATACTCAAATTTGTTTTTAATCTTTCTTCCAAGCAAAGATAATAGATTAACGAGTGGAGATAAAGGTGGTGTATAGTTGAAATCAATATTGCAAAGGTTTTGTGCGGAAATTTTATTCTTTATAAATGAAGAAATAAAACATCCGTATCCGCCAACTTCTTTTCCACCAAAAAAAGAAGCTCCTAATATTCTTCTAGAATTTTTGTCAACAATAATTTTTCCAAAAACATCATTACTTCCCGGTATTAGATGAACCATGTTTTTTGCTTTAGAGATTACAGTAAAAAAATTAAAATTATTAAGTGCAGCTTCTTTTTCATTTAATCCAACCTGCACAATAAAATTATTAAAAAATTTTACAGCTATATTCTTAACAACAGGATCAAAAAATTCATTACCACCAGCAGCATTCGAACCAGCTATATGACCAGTATTATGAGCTATTGTTGCAATTGGGAAATAATCAGGTCTGTTTGTAATAAAATTGGTTGCTTCCAGACAATCACCTGCTGCAAAAATATTTGGATCGGAAGTTTTTAAACACTTATCAACTTTTAATCCTCCATGTATTCCAATTTCAAGTTTTGCTTGTAAAGCAAGATAATTATTTGGGTTTATGCCTGCTGCATTTATAACTAAATCCAGATTATATCTTTTTCCATCAATCTTTAAATATTTTATTTCATCACCTTCAATGAAAAAATCCGGAGAATTTATCCCACCATAAAAAATTATATTTTTCTTTTCCAAGAACTCTGCAATAAGATAACTAATTTCTTTATCGGAAGCAGGGAAAGGTTTTTCTTCTTTTTCAATAAGAATTACATTATAGTCCAATTCTGAAAATGCTTCCGCACATTCAAGCCCAATATATCCTGTTCCTACGATACAGACTTGTTTATGTTTCATTTCTTTTAGTTTGTCTTGTATCTTTAACAGATCAGTAACGCTCTTAAAATTAAAAGCATTCTTTATTGAAGGTAGCAATACAGAAATGTTTTTTGTCAACGAACCTGTAGCTAAGATTAACTTATCATAAGAATAATCAAATTGTTTGTCGTTAAGGTTGTCTTTTACTGTTATCGTTTTTTTTCTTCTATCAATTTTTTCTACAGTATGGTTTACAAAAACATCAACATCTTTTTCAGCTTTAAATAATTTCGTATCATAAAAAATTATTTTTTTGTAATCAGGAATTGTCCCCGACAAAACAAATGGAAGTTCACAAGTCCCTGTGGAAATGAATTCAGATTTTTCAAATAAAATTACTTCAGCGTCGGGATCTGTTCGTTTGGCTTTTGCAGCAGCCGCGGGACCAGCTGCATTTCCACCGACAACAATAATCCTTTTGCAATTTTTCATTTTTGTCTAAAACTCATTGTAAATGGAACACCTGCAAAACCCCATTTTTTACGAATTAATTTTTCAAGAAACCTTTTATAGTTTTCTGAAACATGTTTGGGATGATTTGTAAAGAAAAGGAAAATCGGATAATGATCCCCAACTTGGGTAATATATTTGATTTTAACTTCTTTACCTGTTGGTGTTGTTGGTGGAGGAAAATTTTTCATCTCATCAAGTAAATATTCATTCAATTCATCAGTTGGAATTCTCTTCTTTCTCTCGGCATTCGTTTTTAATGCAAGATCAATTAACTTATATATTCTCTGCTTTGTTAAGGCAGAAATAAATATGACAGGTATAAAATCAAGATTCCCAAATTTCTCTTTTAATCTTTTTTCATACTGATGAGCGGTGTTTGTTTCCTTTTCAACCAGATCCCATTTATTAACCGCTAGAATTATACCTTTCCTTCTTCGGATTGCCTCGTCAATAATTTTTTGATCCTGTTTTTCGAGTCCATGAACTGCATCAATTAAAACGATAGTAATATCAGATTCTGCTATTGCTTTTAGAGTGCGTATTGTAGAAAAAAATTCTATACTTTCATCTACTTTGTTCTTTTTTCGCAATCCGGCAGTATCAATTAAAATAAGTTCCTGCCCATAATATTTTAATATTGAATCAATACTATCTCTTGTTGTCCCGGGAATATCTGTAACGATGCTTCTATCAAATCCAAGCAGTGCATTTGTTAAAGAAGATTTTCCAACATTAGGACGCCCGACTACTGCAAGTTTAAGTCGCGTGTCTTCTTCATCATAATTTAATGGAGGGAAATTTTCAGTAAGCAAATCAAGAAAATCACCTACTCTTCTTCCAATTAATGCAGATATGGGAATTGGTTCACCTAATCCAAGTGAATAAAATTCAGCAGTAAGTGTATCCTGCCGTTCTGAGTCAATCTTGTTAACAATTAGAAAATATTTTTTCCTTGAATTTCTAAGCATTGATGCTATCTCTTTATCGACGGGTGTTACACCATCTTTAGCATCAACAACAAAAAGAATTTCATCAGATTCATCTATTGCGATCTTAACTTGTTCACGTATTGCTGTTTCAAAGAGGTCAGGAGAATCAGGAACAAAGCCGCCAGTATCAATTAAACGGAACTCTTTACCATTCCATTCAACTTCTCCATAGTTTCTATCTCTTGTTACTCCGCTTATATCATCAACAATAGCTTCACGTTTTCCTACAAGACGATTAAACAAAGTGGATTTACCAACATTTGGTCTTCCAACTATTACTACTAAAGGTGTTTTCATACAATTGCAAATCTACATTATTTAAGGATTTATTCAAAAAGTCAGAACAGAAAAACATAAAAAAAGGTCGAGAATAACTCGACCTTCAATAATCTTTTGAATATTTTATTTCATCAAAGTCATTTTTCTGATTTGAGTAAAATTATCAGTTTCAATTTTATAGAAATAAAAACCACTGTTAAGATTAGTAGCGTTAAAATTAACTTTATGGAATCCTGCTGGTAAAAAGCCATCAACCAAAGTTTGAACTTTTTGACCAATTAAATTGTAAACATTTAATTTTACATAACCAGCTTTAGCAATAGAAAATCCTATTGAAGTAGATGGATTAAAAGGATTAGGATAATTTTGATTTAGACTATAAGTCAAAACAGAATTCAAATCAACTTCGACTTCTTTTGAATAAGAATATGTACCATTGTAATCTATTTGTTTTAAGCGATAGGTTGCAACACCTTTGTCTATAACAGCTTCATCAACAAATGAATAAAAATTGGTACTGGTGGCTGTTCCTTTACCTTTAATAAATCCAATTGTCTGCCAGTTTTCAGAATTTATTTTTCTTTCTACATTAAAACCGGAATTATTCGTCTCAGTTGCTGTAGCCCAATTCAATTTAACTTTATTCTCAGTTATTTTAGCATTGAAAGTTGTGAATTCAACAGGTAAAGGACCTAAGTTAACATAATTCCATGCCTGAAGACTTGAAGTTGCGGATGCTCCTACTCTTATTCCATCAAGTTTACCAAGTGGATTGCTTGTTCCCCTGTTATGCCAAATTACAGCACTACAGTGAGCGGAAGTGTAATCATTTTGGCCTGCCCACACTTTTGCATCGGCAGTCGTAGTATCTGGCTCAGTGCTTCCAACCGGATCAATCCACATATAACAAGTATTACCTGATTGATTTAATGCATTATTATTCACATTATAACGTATAACAACAAGATAAGTCTGACCTGTATTTAAAACTTTAGTAGAAAAATTTGCCGTGTTAGAACTTTTTGAAACACCAAGATAATAAGTAGAAGAAGTTATCTGTTGAGCAAATAATTTTGCATAATAATTTGTTGTACCTGGTGCCTGTCCTAAAGAAAAGAAATAGTTAGTTGCTGTTGTATATGTTGTAGATAAGTTTAATAATATTGCACAATAAATTACATACCCTGGGGTTATAAGTGACGCTGTTGTATCAGAAAAATCTTTGTAAACTCTACTTGTTGTAGACGAATTAGTCGTAAATTCCATGTATTCTCCACCACCCCAGCTAAATCCTGGATATGACATTGGAGAAACATTATTTACTGTACAATCAGGTCCAGAACCAACCTTAGTCCAATTACTTTGTCCAGCAAGATTACCCACTGTGTAACCGGTAAATCCTTCAGAAAACAATAATTGAGCATTCGAAAAATTGTATGTAATAAATACGAACAATATAAAAAGTGCTATTCGTTTCATATTTCACCTTATATTAAAGTTTTGGTTTGAAAAAAAAATTATTTATGGTATAACTTACAAATTCTACCTGTAAAATAATAGTCTTCATTATTACTTAATTATTAATTTTTTGTTAGAAGAACAATTGATTTTTAAAGTTAGATATTTCATTACAATTCTTTAACTTTGATATATAAATTTTTTTGATCAAGAAAGAGGACAATATTTATGAGTATCTTAGTTGATAAAAAAACCAGGCTGGTTGTTCAAGGAATTACTGGTGGCGAGGGTTCATTCCATACTAAGCAAATGATTGAATATGGAACTAATGTCGTTGCGGGTGTTACACCCGGTAAAGGTGGAACTGAATACGAAGGAGTTCCTATATTTAATACAGTTGAGGAAGCTGTAAAAGTTAAAAATGCTAATACATCTGTAATTTTTGTACCTCCTGCTTTTGCTTCAGATGCAATTCTGGAAGCTGCAGAAGCTGGTATAAAAGTAATTATTTGCATTACTGAAGGTATTCCTGTTAATGATATGATTAAAGCATATAACGGAATAAAAAATAAAGATGTTGTACTTATTGGACCAAATTGTCCTGGTGTTATTTCTCCTGGAAAAGCTAAAATAGGTATAATGCCTGGATTCATCCATAAGAAAGGTAACGTGGGAGTTGTTTCGAGGTCTGGAACATTAACTTACGAAGCAGTAAAACAATTAACTGATCTTGGAATTGGACAATCCACTTGTGTTGGAATTGGTGGCGATCCAATTATTGGCTCAAAATTTATCGACATTATCAAAATGTTCAATGAAGATAAAGACACACACGGTATAGTAATGATTGGAGAAATTGGTGGTTCAGCAGAAGAAGAAGCAGCTGCGTATTTAAAGAAATATGGTAAAAAACCGGTTGTTGGATTTATTGCAGGAAGAACTGCTCCTCCGGGTAGAAGAATGGGACACGCTGGAGCAATTATTTCTGGGGGAAAAGGTACGGCAACAGAAAAAATGGCAGCCATGAAAGATGCAGGAATCTACGTTGTAGAGAGTCCTGCTGATATTGGAACTACCATGAAAAATGCTTTGGAAAAAATTAAATCAAAACCCAAGAAAATAAAAAAGGCTGTGGCTCTCCCAAAATTAAAACCTGTTGAGAAGACCGTAATATCAAAAGAAAAAAAATCTGAAGAGAAATTGAAAAAACAAAAACACAAAGAAAAAAAAGAGAAAAAACATAAAAAAGAAAAACATAAAAAACACAAGAAATAATATTTAGGAGCAAAGATTGAACAATAAAACTTTAGCAATATTAAAACCCGATACAGTAAGAGATAATAACACTGGTGCAGTAATTAAAATGATCACTGATGCTGGTTTTAAAATAAAAGCGATGAAACTTATGAAATTAACAAAGGAATCTGCACGGGGATTTTATGAAGTCCACAAAGAAAGATTCTTCTTCAATGAACTGGTTGATTATATGACCTCCGGTCCTTGCATTCCGATTGCACTTGAAAAGGAAAATGCAGTTGAAGAATTCCGCAAATTAATTGGAGCTACTGATCCAGCGCAAGCAGATGAAGGAACTATCAGAAAACTATTCGCAAAGGATAAACAGCAAAATGCTGTTCATGGGTCAGACTCAGATGAAAATGCTGCTAAAGAAATATCGCATTTCTTTACCCGTAATGAAATTCTTGAAAACTATCCCGATTAGAAAATTTTAGGCTGAAATTTTTAGTAATAATTATTTCGGCCTTTATTCATTTTAATACAGACTAAATTATGATTTTTAAAAACTTCTTATTTGTATTTTTTTTATTTCACATTACTTATAGTCAGACAAAAGTTCTGACAGGTGCAGATTTACTTTTAACTGAAAATTTTTCACTGATAAAAAATAAAAAAGTCGCTATAGTTACAAATCACTCTGCTATTCTATCTAGCGGAGTTCATCTTGTTGATGCTATTTTCAAAACAAAGGAAGTTAAAATCAACGCTCTTTTTGGACCTGAACATGGAATTAGAGGACAATCCGGTGCCGGAGATAAAATCGAAAATAGTACCGATGAAGCAACAGGAATTCCTGTTTATTCACTTTATGGAAAAATAAACAAACCTACCGCTGAAATGCTAAAAAATACAGAGTTAATTTTGTTCGATATACAAGATGTTGGTGCAAGATTTTATACATACATATCGACTCTATTCTATGTTTTACAGGCAGCAGGTGAAAACAAAATTCCTGTTATTGTACTCGATCGTCCTAATCCAATATCAGGAAATTATGTCGATGGACCAATTCTTAAAAATGAATTGAAATCTTTTGTTGGAATTGCGCCACTTCCAATTGCTCATGGAATGACTATTGGAGAACTTGCAAATTATTTCGTAAAAGAAAAACTTACGGGTACAACAAAAATAGATTTAACAGTTATTAAGATGAAAAATTGGAAACGTAGTTTATACTATGATGAATGCGGACTGGAATGGATTAATCCTTCTCCAAACCTTCAAAGTATTGATGCAGCGATTGTCTACCCGGGAACTTGTTTGATTGAAGGTTTGAATGTTTCTGAAGGAAGAGGAACTAATGCTCCTTTCTTAACAATCGGAGCTCCATTTATTCAACCAGACATTTTGATTAGAGAATTAAATTCTCTTAATATAAAAGGTGTAGATTATAAACCGATAGTTTTTACTCCTCAAGAAATTCTAAATGTCGCAACAAATCCAAAGTACAAAGGAGTTGAATGTAAGGGAATAAAAATAAGTATTAATGATAGAAAGAATTTTAATTCAGTTGAATTTGGAATTAAATTAATTTATGCAATTAAAAAATTATTCCCTGAATGCGAATTCAAAGACAAAGGGTTCGATAGACTTGCGGGTGATTCCAATATACGTGAAATGATTATTAAAAATTTTTATCCCTATGAAATTATAAGGCAATGGGAAAAACCTCTAAATCAATTTAAAGAAAAAAGAAAAAAATATTTGTTATATAATTAAGGAAAATTTATGAAACACATTTTAATATCGGCTTTAATATTTTTCATTTTTGGGGGTTGTGGCGGTAAAAAAGATACACCTGAGAATAAGAATATCAGTCTGGCTGCTGATACGACTGACTTAAAAACTCAAACTACAACAGACATTTCAGAAGCAATTTTAAGTTATAACCTCGAAAAAGGTAAAACTTATAAATATAAGCTAACAACTATTGCAGATGAAGTTCAATCAATTGAAGCTGATACAATAATTAAACAGGATTTAAAACAGACAATTACATATTTGCTATCGTTAAATGTGAAAGATGTTGACGTTGATGGAATTATGGAGATTGAATTTGTTTATGATAAAATAAAAATAAATGCTTTGGCTAATGGAAAGCCATTCAATTATGAGTCCGGTACAAAAATGGATTCAGTTGAAAAGATTCGGTATCTTGATTACGAAGCCATGATAAACAATCCATTCATTGCAAGAATAAATAAATCAGGTGAAGTAGTTGAAATCTACAGAGTTGATAAAATAATAAATAAGATGATTGAATTAAAAAATCTAAAAGACAAAATTCAGAATGATGAAAAACAAGTATTGCAGGGTGATGTCACCAACATTGTAATTCGCCCTTTACTAGCACAAATATTCAGAAAATTTCCTGATAAAAAAGTTTCTAAAGATTCAACCTGGGCATTCCCTCAACAACCTGCAAATCTTCAGGTATTCACTCTCGAAAGCACACACACATTCAAGTTAAAAAGCTTTGATAAATACAAGGATGAAAATATAGCTTTTATAGAGGGTGGTATTGAAGCTAAATATACAATCAGTCCTGAAGCAAAAAAAAATAACATAGAAGTTAAAAAACCAAATTTTACAGCCGAAGGGAAAATTTATTTTAATCTTTCAAAATCCATTTTACAAAAATCAAAAACCAGAACTTCAATTAATGTTGAATTAAGTATGGTAGCTCCTACTCCAAAAGGAATGCAAAAGGTTACTAGAAAACAATCAACTGTTAATACAAATATTGTTGAACTTCTTTAATATTGAGGAGAGCATCCAGCTCTCCTTCTTTTTTTTATGACAATTATTGAAATAATTTTAATTGCACTTGGTTTGTCTGCAGATGCATTTGCTGTATCTTTATCCGCTGGTTCTTCCATTTACAAATTAAAAGGTAGATCAGCAATAAGACTCGCTTTTCATTTTGGATTATTCCAGGCCTTAATGCCGATTGCCGGCTGGTATATAGGATATATTATTGCACCAATAATTGAAGCGCTCGATCACTGGATTGCTTTTTTTATTTTATCTTATATCGGTATTAAAATGATACTATCAGGAATCAATATTAAAAATGAAATCCATACTAAAAATCCTTCAAAAGGTATGACAATGGTGATGCTTTCAATAGCTACAAGTATTGACGCTTTTGCTGTTGGCTTCAGTCTTGCATTATTAAATATTACTGTCTGGTATCCAAGTGTTATTATAGGAATTGTAACTTTAATAATTTCACTGATGGGAATAAAATTAGGAAATAAACTCGGAGAAAAATTCGGAAAAAGAATGGAAATAGCAGGAGGGGTAATTTTGATGCTAATCGGTTTACAAATTCTTCTATCTCACCTTTATAGATAAATAAATTTTAAAATTCCCTAACAATTATTTTCATTCCCTCGACTTTAGTAACTACAATTTTCTTACCTTTATCAATAAATCCACCTTCAGTAACCACATCATATCTTTTATTATTTATAGAAATAATTCCTGAAGGACGCAAAGGTGTAATTGTTACTCCTTCCAGATTTAATAATTCATCATAAACAGGATTTGATACAAATCCTTCTTTGGCAGCAGTTTGATCTGATAAAACAAACTGGTTAAAAGCATGTGTTTTTGGAAGAAATTTAATAAGAATTATCATCAGAATAACAGAAATAGAAATTGCTGAACCAAGTTGCACTATAGCAGCCATAATCTGATCTGAATCGATATAAAATGATGTATCAATCAAAGCAAGAAAAAGAGAAAGAATCAGTAAAATAATTCCAGCAATGCCCGCAATACCGAATCCTGGAATTATAAATATTTCAGCAATTATAAGAATAACACCTATAATAAAAAGCAATATTTCATATATTGAAGCAAGCTGAAGAATAAATGATGAACCGAAAAATAAAGTTAATGCAATTAATGCGGCAATTCCTGCAAATCCAAAACCAGGAGTTTTAATTTCAGTATAAAGACCTATTAATCCAACCATAATTAAGAGTGATGACATAATCGGGTTATTAAGAAATCGAACAAAATCTTCAGCCCAATTAGATGAGATATGAATGATTCTTGGATTTTTAAGATTTAAATAATTCACAATATCTTTAACGTTCGATAAAACCGAATCAGCTATTTTATATTTTAATGCTTCTTCTGAAGTAAGAGTAATTAATTTTGTACTATCATCTTGTAAATCTTTTACAACAATTCTTTCATCAACCATTCCTTCAGCTATGTCTGTTCTGCGTCCGTTCTTTTCTGCAGTTGAACGCATTTCTCCTCGCATATATGATTGGTATTTTTCAGATTGCTTTTTCCCTTCCTGGTCAACTACAGTTGTCGCACCAATAGAACTACCAGGAGCCATAATAATAGTCTTACACGAAAGAGTTATTAAAGCACCGGCAGAAATTGCTCTGTTATGCACAAATGCAATTGTAGGAATATTGCATTGAAGAATTGCGTCTTTAATTTGCGTAGCTGCATCAACTCTTCCACCAAAAGTATTTATTTCAAAAATAATTGCATTTGCATTTTTATCAGTCGCTTCATCTATAACACGTTTTATATATGGAACGAGTCCTAGGTCTATCTCACCATCTATTTTTGCAACATATACGGATTGTGCTAATGTTACAGAAAAAAGAAAACTGATAATCAAAAAAAATTTTTTCATAAATATCTTCTAATAAAATTATTCAAATCTATCAAGAATTAAATGCCCCATCTTATCACGTTTTGTTTTAAGGTACTTAAAATTAATATTGTTAGGAGGAATTTCAATTGGAATTCTTTCAACTATTTCCAGAGCATAACCTTTTAACCCAACAATTTTTTTAGGATTATTGGTTAACAATTTAATTTTTTTGACACCAAGGTCAAGCAGTATTTGAGCACCAATTCCATAATCTCTTAAATCTGCTTTAAATCCTAATTCCTCGTTTGCTTCTACTGTATCTCTTCCCTGATCTTGCAGTCTATAGGCAAGAATTTTATTTGAAAGACCAATACCTCTGCCTTCCTGTCGCATATAAACTAGAATTCCATTTCCATTTTTATTAATCATTTCGATTGCTTGATTTAGCTGGTCGTGACAATCACATCTCAATGAATGGAATACATCACCAGTTAAACATTCTGAATGCATTCGAACAAGAACAGGTTCTTCTGGATTAATATTACCTTTAACAAGAGCAAGATGTTCTTTTTCATCAATAATGTTTTTGTAAATATGTAATCTAAATTCACCGTGAGATGTTGGCAAATTTACATCAGTAATTTTTTGAACATATCTTTCTTTTCTTAATCGATATTCAATCAAATCTTTAACAGTTAATATCTTTAAGTTAAACTGTTCCGCTATTTGAATTAATTCTGGAAGTCGAGCCATCTCACCATCTTCTTTCAACACTTCGCATAAAACTCCGGACGGATATAATCCTGCAAGTTTCATAAGATCAACAGAGGCTTCTGTATGTCCAGCTCGTCTAAGAACTCCTTCATCAACAGCTCTTAAAGGAAAAATATGTCCTGGAATTGCAAAATCTGCTCTTGAAGCTCTTGAGTCAATTAGCTTTTTTATTGTAACTGCTCTGTCTGAAGCAGAAATACCTGTGGTAGTCCCTTCAATCGCATCAACAGTAACAGTAAACTGGGTCCCATGTAGAGCAGAGTTTGAATTAACCATTAATGGTAAATCTAATTCTTCAAGTCTTTTTGAAGTAAGTGCAATGCAAATTAAACCACGAGCATACTTTGCCATAAAGTTGATGATTTCAGGAGTAGCAAACTCTGAAGCACAAATAAAATCACCTTCATTTTCGCGGTCTTCGTCATCAACCACAATGATTACTTTTCCAAGTTTAATTTCTTTTATTGCTTCTTCGACAGTACAAAACGCGTTCATATTCATCCCATTAATTAAAATTACCGGAACCTTTATAAGTTCCGGTGTTTTCTGAATTATTCTTTTGATTGAATAATAGTCGCTATTGCGCTTCGTTCAAATTTTAATTTTACGTTATCAGCAACCTTTACAAGGATAGTTTTATCTTCCACAGTATCAACAACACCATGAAGACCACCGCTTGTAACTACTTTATCGCCTTTTTGAATTGCATTAAGCATTTTTTCTCTTTCCTTTTGTCTTTTAGACTGAGGTCTGATAATCATAAAATAAAAAATTAAGAATATAGCACCGAACATTATCATTGTGCTTATCATACTTCCACCGCCTTGCCCATTTTGCGGTGCCATTGCAAATATTAGGTTCACTTTTTTTTACTCCATATTGTTATTTGGTTTATAATTAGAAATTCTGTTGATAATTGAATTTTTCCATTCAACAAAACAACCTTCATTTATTTTTTTTCTTGCTGTTATAACAAGATTTAAATAAAAATGTAAATTATGAATGGAAGATAATTCAAAAGCAAGTAATTCTTTAGCATTAAATAAATGTCTTAAATAAGCTCTTGAAAAATTTTTACAGGTGTAACAATCACATTCTGAATCAAGTGGTTCAAAATCATCTTTATAACGGGTATTTCTCATTGAAACAATTCCATCTGAAGTAAATAAATACGCATTTCTTGCATTACGCGTTGGCATAACACAATCAAACATATCTATTCCCCGCTCAATTGCTTCCAAAATATTTTCTGGTCTTCCTACGCCCATTAAATATCTGGGTTTATTATCCGGAATCAAATCGGTCGTAAAATTCACTAAATCGTACATTATCTCAATGGGTTCACCAACCGCTAGTCCACCAATTGAATAACCATCAAAATCAAGTTTAATTAAATCTTCCGCAGATTTTTCTCTTAATTCTTTATATACACTTCCCTGAATAATTCCAAACAGATACTGTTCATAACCATATAGAGGAGATGAATTTCTAAAAGCTTCTTTGTTTAACACTGCCCATTTGGAAGTAAGTTCCTGTGATTTCAAGGCATATTCATATTCACAAGGGTACGGAGTACATTCATCCAATGGCATCATTATATCTGAGCCAATACTCCTTTGTATTTGAATTACTTTCTCCGGTGAAAAAAAATGTTTCGATCCATCAATATGAGACTTAAATTCATAGCCATCTGGTTTTATTTTTCTTAGTTCTGCAAGACTAAAAATCTGGAATCCACCGCTATCAGTAAGAATTGGTTTTTGCCAGTTCATAAAACCATGTAATCCGCCAGCTTTTTCCAAAATTTCAGTTCCTGGTCGGAGATATAGATGATAAGTATTTCCCAGAATAATCTGTGCTTTTACATCTTCTACAAGAAAATGTTTTATCATCGCTTTTACAGTTCCCTGAGTTCCAACCGGCATAAAAATCGGTGTTTCAACCTTTCCATGGGCGGTTTCGAAAAATCCGGTTCTTGCTTTTGAATTTTTATCTTTATTTTCTAAAACGAATTTTAACAATATTAATATTTTTCCAATTTCTTTAACAAATTTAATTGATTTAGCAGCTATAAAAAATCCAAAAGAATTTATTTTTTAATATCTTTGTAATATGGAAATAATACAACTTATTTTACTACTAACAATCTTTTTAGGGCTTGCTTTTCTTATGTTCTTAAGAAAAATCCCTGCCCTTCTCGCCTTGCCGATTATGGCTTTTCTTATTCCATTGGTATCTGGTGTATCTTTGGTAGATACTATCGAACTTGTGCTTGGACTTGGAGCAACAAGATTATCAGAGGCATATACTATTGCAATTTTCGGAAGTATGATTAGCATTCTTTTACAAAAAACAGGAGTAGCCGAATCTTTTATCAAATTAGGTGCTGAACTTTCAGGGGATAAACCATGGACAATTTCACTTGTGATGCTAATACTAATTGCATTACTATTTACAACGCTTGGTGGATTAGGAGCCATTATAATGGTTTCTACTGTTGCACTTCCAATTCTAACTTCAGTTGGAGTTGGACCAATTACTGTTGTTGGTATTTTTCTTATTGGATTAAGTCTGGGAGGGACTCTTAATGTTGGTAACTGGGCGGTATATACTAATGTTCTTAAGTTGTCAGTAGATGAAGTCCGGTCATTTGCATTAATTATGTTTGCAATTACTTTTACTGGTGCAATTCTTTATATTACTATTCAACTATACAGGGATGGTCACGATATTGATTTTAAGAAAATTAGTATGAGAAGCTTCGTTGTGATATTTGTTTTGGGAATTATTTATTTTACTTTCTACTTATTACCAATTGCTATTCAAGATAATTTAAAAAATTTTTTAGTTAACACCGGTATAGTTTTGAAATATATAATTGGAGGAGGAATTGTTTTTCTTTTTATAATATCAGGAATCAGATTGTTTTTAAAATATGTCAATTATGAAATTTTCTGGGGAGCTTACTTTATTCCTGTAATTCCACTATTCTTGATTCTTTTATTTAATATAAACTTCATTGCTTCTTTTATCTGTGGATTATTGTATGGATTTATTTCAACTTATAAAAAAGGAAGTATGAATATTTTAATTCGTTCTATACTTGAAGGTGGTTCAGTTGTAATGCCTGCAGTAGCTTTAATGCTGGGAATCGGAATGCTTCTGAATGCTGTTATGGGACCTTCTGGAAATGCTGCAGCAAAGTTTACCGAATCAGGTTGGCCAGTATTAAATTTGTTAAAACCTGTTATGAGTCAAATAATTCCTTCTAATCCATTTATTTATATTATTGTTTTCACAATTGCTGCTCCTCTGGCATTATACAGAGGTCCATTAAATGTTTGGGGAATGGGTTATGGAATTGCAGCTATTTTTCTTGCAAGTGGAATGAATCCTGGTGCAATTATGGGACTGCTTCTCTCGGTAGGACAAATACAAGGAATAAGTGATCCAACCAATACACAAAACGTTTGGCTGGCGAATGAAATGCGTGTTGATGTTCAAAAAGTTTTATGGAATACTATTCCTTATACATGGATCTGGGCTTTGCTTGGATTAATTGCAAGTTCATTATTGTTTATGAGATAATTTTAAATGCGTAAAATTAAAATTGGAATTGATGTTGGCGGCACATTTACACATGCAGTTGGTATAGATATTTCTGATTTTTCTATCGTTGGCAAATCCTGTGTACCGACAACTCACAAATCTGAAAATGGTGTTGCAAAAGGTGTAGTTGATTCAATGCTTAAGTTAATTGATGAAGCAAAGATTCAGCCTGAAGAAGTTACTATGATTGCACATTCAACTACACAGGCAACTAATGCTTTGCTGGAAGGAGATGTAGCAACTGTTGGTGTAATAGGTATGGGAAAAGGATTTCAGGGAAAAGTTGCTAAAAAAGAAAGCAATCCTAATAATATCGAATTATCACCCGGAAAATTTCTTCAGACAAGATTTAAATACATAGATGTAAGTAAATTCTCCTGGAAAGAAACAGTTAAAGATTTAATTAATGAACTTTTAGGTGAAGGTGCAGAGGTAATTGTAGCATCAGAAGCATTTGGAGTTGATAATCCTGCTAATGAAGAATTTGTAATTGAAGCAGCAAAAGAAATGGGCTTGTTAGCTACTGCTGCAAGTAGTATCTCAAAGTTATATGGCTTAAGAGTTAGAACACGAACAGCAGTAATAAATGCAAGTATGATGCCTAAAATGCTTGAGACCGCAAATATGACTGAGCAGGCGGTGCGTGAATCAGGAATAAAAGCTCCCTTGATGGTAATGCGAAGCGATGGTGGAATTATGGACATTAATGAAATGAGAAAACGTCCAATTCTTACTATGCTTTCCGGTCCAGCAGCCGGAGTAGCTGCTGCATTGATGTATGCAAAAGTATCAGACGGAATTTTTATTGAAGTCGGTGGAACTTCAACAGACATTTCTGTCATTAAAAATGGAAAACCTCAGGTTAAATCGGCACAGATAGGAAAGAACAGATTATTTCTTAGAACACTTGATGTAAGAACTCTGGGAATTGCTGGAGGTTCTGTTCCAAGAATAACAGGGAAAAAAATTATTGATGTTGGTCCACGTTCAGCTCATATTGCTAATTTAAATTATGTTGCATACAGTAATAAAAATTTCTCTTCATTGAAAATTGAAAATGTTCAGCCACTAAAAGATGATCCGCAAGATTATTTAGCAATCAAAATTGATTCTTCTCAAGAAAAATTTACTGTCACTCCAACAGAAGCAGCTTACAAATTAAATCTTATAAAAGAAGTAGGACACGGAAGTGGAAATAAAGAAGCAATCGATTCTTGTTTTAATTCTCTTGCCAATCAATTAAATCTGTCTGCTGATAAAATTGCGAAAAATATTCTTACAATCTCAGTTGAAAAAATAAAACCAGTTATTAAACAACTTGCAAGAGAATACAAACTTGATGAAGAATTAATTCAATTTGTTGGTGGTGGCGGAGGTGCTTCAGCAATTGTTCCTTTTGCTTCTAAATATATGAATTTAAACCATACTATTACAGAAAATTGTGAAGTTGTTTCAGCAATTGGTGCAGCACTCGGAATTATTCGCGACTCTGTTGAAAAAAATATAATTAATCCGACTGACACAGAAATTTTATCATTAAGAAAATCAGCATTGGATTCAGTAATCAAAATGGGTGCTGATCCAAAATCTGTTGAGGTTACAATTGAGATTGATAATCAGAATAAAAAAGTTATTGCAACTGCAATGGGTTCAAGTGAAATGAGAACTAAAGAACTCGGCATTAAACAATTATCAAATGAAGAGATAATTAATATTGCAGCTAAGTCAATGCGGGTTGCTCCATCAGAAGCAAACATCTCTGCACGGACTGAATTTTTATTTGCAGTAACTACTCATCAAATCAAAAACAAGTTTTTTAATTTAATTAAAGAAGATGTACGAAAACTAAGACTAATTGATATTGAAGGAACAATAAAACTGCAATTAAACGATGCAATTGTTGAACAAATAAATTCTGCAATGGTTAAACAAAAAATTTCCCAGATAATCTCAAGTATGACTACTTATGGAGATGCAGGAGCTTTGATTCCGGATTTATTTCTGGTCATCGGAAGAAAGATTATTGATATGTGTGGATTGATTCTTGAATCACAAATTTTGTCATTAGCCGAAATTGAATTAAAAAATGTTCCATCTACTGAAGATGTAATTGTTATTGCAGCAAGTAAAAAGTAAAAAAGGTTTTGTGATGGATAATAGTGAAATGATTTTTGAAAAAATTAAAAATGGATTAATTGTAAGCTGTCAATCTGAAGGAGATGACCCATTTAATTCCGCAGAAGCGGTAACACTATTTGCCAGAGCAGCTTTTCAGGGAGGTGCAAAAGGTATTCGCTCTCAGGGATTTGAAAAGACAAAAATGATTGTACAAAATATTGATCTTCCTGTTATCGGACTAATTAAATCTAACTTCGAGGATGGTTTTGTTAAAATTACCGGCTCATTTGAGGAAGTTGAAAAATTAATGCTGACTGGTTGTCAAATTATTGCAATCGATGGAACCTTTCGAAAAAGAGAAAATCTTTCTGGTCCAGATTTTATTTCTATTGTAAAGAAAAAATACGATGTAATTGTAATGGCTGATATTGCAACGTACGAAGAAGGAATAGCGTGTGCTTCTTCTGGAGCAGATTGTATATCATCGACTTTAAGCGGATATACACCTGAAACAATGCATTATACAAAAGACCAACCTGATTTTCTGCTTGTTGAAAAATTATGTTCGAAATTGCACATTCCTGTAATTGCTGAAGGAAAAATTAATCGTCCTGAATTTGCGGCTGGAATGATTCAAAGAGGAGCCTGGGCAGTTGTAGTCGGAACAGCAATTACCCGTCCAAGAGTTATAACAAGTTGGTTTGTTGAAGAAATAAAAAAAGTTTTATAAAAATGATAAATCAAAAAATTATTTTTGGCACAGATGGCTGGCGAGGTAAACTGGATAAAGAAATTAACGAAAATTCGGTTTCAGTTGTCGCTCAAGCTTTTGCCGATTATCTTAAAATTAGAAATAGAAGTAATTTAATTAAAGTCTCAATTGGTTATGATGGGAGAAAAAATTCTTTAAAATTTGCAGAAATATTTGCAGAAGTCCTTTCAGGCAATTCGATTGAAGTTTTATTATCTGATAAATTAATTCCGACTCCTGTGCTTTCCTTCTCTGTTAAGAAGCTTAAATTAAATGCAGGAGTAATGATAACAGCAAGTCATAATCCACGTGAATATAATGGAGTAAAGTTCAAAGATTACTATGGTGGACCATTCTTTACTGAAGATACCTTAAAGATAGAAAATCTGCTCTATAAAAATCCTGTCGTAAAAGCGGATAAATTTCATAAATGTGATTTACTCTCACCTTACCTTGAACACATAAAATCCTATGTTAATCTGGAGATTATTAAAAATAAAAGAATAAAAATCCTCTTTGATTCAATGTCCGGAGCTGGACAAACAATTTTAGAAAATTTTTTATTGGATTATGGTATTGAATCAAGTACAATATTTGGAAAAGCAGATACAAATTTCAGCGGCAGATTAGCCGAACCAATCGAGAAAAATTTACTTCCATTAAAAGAAACCATAAAAATAAATGACTCATTCTCTTTTGGAGCAGCAACAGATGGTGATGCTGACAGAATCGGAATTATACTTGATAATGGAGAATGGTTAAGCGCTCAATTGACAATACTTTTACTGACTGATTACATTGTTAATCAAAAGAAGATAAATGGTCATATCGTCAAAACTTCATCTGTTACAGATAAAATTAAATTTTTTGAATCTTCATCGAGAAAAATTTTTGACGTACAGGTTGGCTTCAAATATATTTGTGAAAAAATGATTGAAGAAGAAATTGCAATCGGATGTGAAGAAAGCGGAGGTTATGGATTTGCTAATCATATCCCGGAAAGAGATGGATTACTGTCTTCCCTTCTGATTGCAGAGATGCTTGCCAGTTCAGAGTATTTTAAATTATCCGATTATCTGAAATCGAAAGAAGAACAATTTGGGAAAATTTTTTATAACCGTATTGATTTCAATTATGAGAAAGATGATAGACTAAATAAACTTCCTCTTCTATCAGAACATATTCCTCTTAAAATTAGCAGTTTTAATGTAACATCTATTAAAACATTTTTTAGTAGTCGCAATATCATTAACGGAATTAAATTTTATCTTGAAGGTAAGAACCGCTGGCTTTTATTAAGAAGTTCAGAAACAGAACCAATGTTCAGAATTTATGCGGAAGGTGACTCTGCAGAAGAGGTTCAGGCAATATTAAATTCAGGAAAAAATATTTTAACATCAAATGTAAAATGAATAAAAAATTTATAACTCAATTAGAAGCAGTAGAACTTTTAAAATCAAAAGGAAAAAATTTTGTCGTGGTACAAAATCCGGCTTATGTTTTTCCTTCTTTTGAATTATATCCACTAGCTCCTCCAACTCCACTTCCTATAAAGAAACTGGCTGCCGTAGTTATGGATATGGATGGAACTACAACTTCAACAGAAGAGATATGCATACATTCTCTTGAGTTTATGATTAGAAAAATAACAGGAAGAAATGATAAAAATTCCTGGAAGGGATTAGACCACCAAAAAGATTATCCGCATATAATTGGTAACAGCACTACCAAGCATGTTGAATATTTAATTAAAACTTATCAAAATGAAATTAAAAGAAAAGAGCTTTCAAAATCTTATATCTATGCAGTTTTGTGGACCCTTTTAATTGGAAAAGATAAAAGTCGAAAAGCTGAAGTAGTTAATAACCTTTATTCTTTGAAATGCGATTCTATTCTTCGTGATAAAAAATTTCCGTTAAATATTTCTAATGATTTTACAGAAGAAGACTTGCTCGTACTTGTGTCATATTTTGAAAACAAAATTTTGAAATCTATAAAAGTCGATTCATTAAACAGTATGGTTAGAGTTGGTACCGATATCTATTACCAGCGTTATCACAAGCTCTTATCTGATATTGCATCTGGAAATGCAAAGACTATTACAGCGGAATTGCAGATAGATAAAAATAAAAATGTTATTTCCCCGTTGCCTGGAATAGCATTATTTCTTGCACTTATAAAAGGATTGTTGGGTAAAGAGATTACAAAATTAACCGACGATTTTATACTTCAGTTTTATGAAAAAGATATTTCCACAAAAGAAGTATTCAATAAAAAATTTGTGATGAACCGTTTATTTGCGCTTTCAAATTATTTCGAAAAAAATCCTGTTAAAGTTGCTGTTGTAACTTCTTCAATTTTTTACGAAGCTAATATTGTATTAACTGAAGTATTCTCAGTTCTTCAAAAAGAAGTGAATACCTGGAAGATTTCTGAAAAAAGAAAACAAAAAATTATTAATGCTTTTAGTTCATATAAAAAATTTTATGATGGTTTTGTTACAGCATCTGATTCAAACGAAATACGACTTAAACCGCACAGAGATTTATACAGTATTGCTTTGCACCAACTTGCAATTCCCAAAAAAGATTTTGATAAAGTAATTGGTTTCGAAGACAGCGAAAGCGGAACAACTGCAATTAGAGCCGCAGGAATTGGAATTTGTGTGGCTGTACCTTTTGCACAGACCAGCGGTCACGATTTTACTGCCGCTACACATATTGCAAAAAACGGAGTGATGGAAGTAGTACTTAAACACAACCTGTTTATTAAATAAAAATTTTTAGTTATTTTTTTTAAAGAGTATTTATGCGAAATGATAAAATATTTCATGTTATTTCTAACACTCACTGGGATAGGGAATGGCGTTTCCCTTTTCAACGCAACCGTCAAATGCTTGTTGAAATGATTGATAAAGTTTTAGAAATATTGGAAAAAGAACCTAAATACAGAGCTTTTCATTTGGATAGTCAATCTGTGGTTTTGACTGATTATTGTGAAATTAAACCCCATAAAAAAACACTAATTCAAAAGTTTGTTAAGGAAAAAAGATTATTTATAGGTCCCTGGTTCATTTTACCGGATGAATTTCTTGTTGGAGGTGAAAATTTAATTCGGAATCTGTTACTTGGACATAAAATATGTAAAGACTTTGGGAGAGTTTCTAAAGTTGGTTATTCACCATTTTCGTGGGGACAAATTTCGCAATTGCCGCAAATCTATAATGAATTCGGAATTGATTTGATTATGTTCTATCGTGGAATTAATTCTCTTGATACAGATAAAGCCGAATTTATTTGGGAAGGTGCTGATGGAACAAAAGCTCTTGCTTCAAGGTTTTCAACAATGCCCCGATACAATTTTTATTTCTACATTTACAGACCGGTAATTCATAACGAATATTTTTCAGATGTTGAGTATAAATGGAACAGAAACGGCACTCCTTTTCATTTCGCTGATTCCAGAATGTGCAACGAGGATTATTTTGTAATTGCTCCTGTCGATACTTATTATAAAGAAAATATTAAATCATCAGTCGAATCGATTGTAAATAAACAGGCTGATGATTTTACAACTCAACATGTTATTTGGATGGAAGGACATGATTCAAGCGGACCAAATATTAAAACGGTTCAAATTATAAAAGATATTATAAATATTTTCCCTTCAATTAAAGTGTTTCATTCAACATTAGAAGACTATACAAATGAATTGAAAAAAAATATAAGACATAAATCTCTTCCGATTGTGAAGGGTGAACGTCGTTCTGCTCAGTATGATTTAAGAAGCGGAAATTTATATGGTTATGTAACCAGTGCAAGAATGTTTCTGAAGCAAGCTAATTTTGATGCTGAAAGATGGATACAATATTATGCTGAACCTTTCAATTCTGTTTCCAGACTTTTAGGAAATGATATTCAAAATGAGTACTTGAATATTGCATGGAATTATCTTATTCAAAATTCAGCTCACGATTCAATCGGAGGTTGCAGTCTTGACGAAATTCATTACGATATGATGTGGAGATATAAACAGGTTATTGAAATTTCAAAAGGTGTTTTTGAACAGGCGTGTAAATATATTGCAAAAAATATAAATACTTCTTTTAATTCTGAAAAAAACAATAATGATATTTTCCTTCTCGCAATAAATCCAAATCAATTTATAAGAGAAGAAATTGTCCAGACAGTTATTGATATTTCTCAGGATTTGGATAAAGGTTCGCTTACGATAAAAGATGTAAATAATAATACAATTGATTTTCAAATTATTTCAGTAGAAGACGTTGAGCCTGTATTAGAGCAGTTAATAGACAGACCTATGTATTTTAAAATGAGAAGGTACAATGTTTATCTGCACTTAAAGAATATACCTTCATTTGGATATTCCTTACATAAAATTATTCCGTCTAAAAATGAATCCAGGTTAAAAAATATAAATCTATGTAAACTCGAAAATGGTTTTTATTTTCTTGAGAATGAATTTTTAAAAGTTATAGTAAACGAGAATGGAACACTTGATGTCTTTCAAAAAGATACAAAAAAGTGGTTTAAAGAAATTGCATACTTCTTAGATGAAGGTGAAGCCGGACACGCGTGGATTCATACTCCACTAAAACCATTTTTAACTACAATTAATGAAAAACCAATCATAAGAGTAATTGAAAACGGAAATCTTTTTACTTCTGTATCAATAAAATACGATTGGAAAATTCCTTACGATAGAGTTCATAAAAAAAATCAAAACAAAAAATTTGTAAAAATTCCAATCGATTTAATTATCAAATTATCCAAATGTTCAAGAAAATTAGAGTTTGAAATTAATGTTGATAATGCTGCTGTAAATCACCGCCTAAGAATCATGTTTCCAACAGGAATAAAAGCTTCCACATCAAAAGCAGAAGGACAATTTGATGTTGTAGAACGTTCATTAGAGCGTCCTGATACAAGTAATTGGGTTGAACAGCCTATGTACGATTACCCATTACATAATTTTGTAGATTTAAGCGATGATAAAATTGGTGCTGCAATTATAGTTGATGGACTAAAAGAATATGAAGTGTTGCAAGATAAAGAAAAGACAGTTGCAATCACTTTGTTCAGAGCATTTACTTATACAATTCAACCAAGTTCTAAAGAAGACTATTCTCATCAATTAGGTTCGCAATGTCTTGGGAAACTAAATTACAGAATTGCCTTCTATCCTCATAAAGAAAACTGGGAAAAAGGAGAAGTCTTTAGAGAAGCAATGAACTTTAATAATCAACTGTCTTTAGTTCAGATGGGAAATTCAAAAGGCAAATTACCTCCAAGAATGAACTTTTTCAAAATTGAACCTGCAGATTTGATTTTTAGCTGCTTTAAAGTTGCTGAAGATGGAAATGGATTTGTACTTAGATTTTACAATCCAACAAAAAATAAAGTAGCTGGAAAAATTTCATTCTTCAAAAAAATCACTAAAGCAGAGCAGGTTACACTTGAAGAAAAGTATATTAAAAAATGTAAAATAAATAAAGATAACAGCATCAGTGTAGATGTAAACCCAAAGAAAATATTTACTGTGAGATTAAATCTCGATTAGCTTAAACTGATTCAATTATCTTTATTACCAATAATTTTAAATCATCAAAATATTTATGGAAGAAAAATATGTTAAAAAATAAGTATGGCTTTTTTACTGAAGATAAAAAAGAGTTTGTAATAACAAATCCAAGAACACCAAGACCATGGTTTAATTATATGTGGAATGATAATTATGCTGGTTTGATTTCTCATACTGGTGGAGGTTTTAGTTATTTTATAACTCCAAGAGACAATAGACTAACAAGGATGCGGTATAATAGCTTACCATGGGATCGTCCAGGCAGATATGTAATTATTAAAGATGTAGAAAAAAATATCTTCTGGTCATTAAGCTGGGCACCAACAATTGAGCAGAGGTATGATAAATATGAATGTCATCATGGACTTGGTTATACAAAAATTATTACTGAGATAAATGGGATCCGCGGAGAAATAACTTACTTTGTCCCTTCTGATGTTAATGCTGAAATATGGAGAGTCAGCTTAATAAACCTGACAAATAAAAAAAGAAAATTAGAAATTTATTCTTTCGTTGAACTCCTAATGGGTAATGCATTAAACGATTTGATAAATCAACCGAATGATAAACATTTTACAGAAATTACTTTCGACAAAAAAAACAGTACACTTGTTGCAACAAGACGTTATTGGGTTTTGAACAAGAAAGTATCTGTTGCACAACCAAATCTTGATTGGAAATATAAAATTCTTTTTACTCAAACTCTTCCTATTACTGGTTTTGATGGAAGTCTCGATAATTTTATTGGAAAGTGGCGTAGCGAGGCTAATCCGGAATCAATTGAAACTGGTAAAATGAAAAATACAGAAATTACTGCAGGTGATCCGATAGCTGCATTGCAATCTAAATTCACTTTAAACACAAATGAGCAAAAAGATTTCGCAGTAATTTTTGCAATCGCTCCTAAAGAAATTATTTCTCCATTTCAACATCTGGATTGGAACAACCTGATAAAAATAGAAACCATTGATAAAAAATTTGAAGAACTAAAATTAAAGTGGAATAATTATTTATCAGTTGTACATACAAACACTCCGGATGAAAAGTTTAATACAATGATAAATGTGTGGAATCAATATCAAGCTGCAGTAACTTTTGATATGGCAAGGAATAGTGGTTATTATCATGGCGGTCTTTTATTCGGCACAGGAATTCGTGATCAGTTCCAGGATATTCTTGGAGTGGTAATGACTAATCCTGAAAGAGTAAGAGAAAGAATATTAAATGCTCTTCGATTTCAATTTAATGATGGTTCTACTTTACACAATTATTTTAAACTTACAGATTGGGGCGAAAAGACAAATCATTCCGACACTCCACTCTGGATTCCATTTGGAATTGTAGAATACCTTAATGAAACTGCTGATTTATCAATACTAGATGAAGAAGTTCAATATTATGATTCAGGAAAAGGTTCAGTTTACGAGCATCTAATTCGTGCAATCGATTTTTGTATTTCTGCAACAAGTCCACGAGGCATCCCTAAAATTATGAATGGTGACTGGAACGATACACTTGATAAAGTTGGACCAGAAGGAAAAGGTGAAACTATTTGGGGAGCTTTTTTCCTGGCTTATGTAATTAAAAAAACTTTTGAATTATTAAAAATTAAAGACGATGCTGAAACATACAAACGATGGATGCTTGAGTATGTGAAACTTAAAACTATTACAAATGAAGTCGCATGGGATGGCGATTGGTATATTCGTGCATTTAAAGACGATGGAAGTCCTCTGGGAACAAAGTCTGCAAAGCAAGGAAAAATTTTTATTAACGCTCAGACCTGGTCTGTAATTTCTGGTTGTGCCACTAAGGAGAGAGGTAATCAATCTCTGGCATCCGTAAAAAAATATTTAGCAAAACCAAATGGAATACAAATTTGTTATCCAAGTTATACCGAAGTAGAAGAAAATGTTGGACTTATTTCAAGGTGCGTACCAGGTAAAAAAGAAAACGGTGCAATATTTAATCATGCTTCTTCCTGGTTCGTTCTTGCATCTATTATCAATGGAGATATTGATTACGCTTATGATATTTATTCCAGAATGCTCCCGTTAAATTCTTCAAAAAGAATTGATACATACGAAGTTGAACCTTATGTTTTTGCAGAATATGTAACAAGTCCTGATCATCCAACTGAGGGACAAGCAAGTCATAGCTGGCTGACAGGAACAGCTGTATGGATGTTACGAATTGGATTAGATTACATTCTCGGCTTCAGAACATCAGTAAAAGGATTAATGATTAATCCTAACATTCCTTCTCACTGGAAATCATTTTCTGCAGAAAGAAAATTCAGAGGGAAACTGATTAAGCTAAAAGTTAAGAATCCAAATAAAAAGAATTATGGATTTAATTCAATTAAAGTCAATAATGAATATGTTAACAATAATTTTATTGATATTAGTACCTTTTCTGAAGAAGTAATAGAAGTTGAGATCGTTTTATGAGATTTGATTTAACCGAATCGAATTTAGGTAAATTTAAAACGTACATTTTAAAAGATTCATTATTTAATTCTAGTATTGAAATAGCTGAACAAGGTGCCACTTTATTAAATTTTTTTACGCCTATTGAAGGAGAAGTTTTCAATATTATTGATGGTTTTAGCACAGAAGCAGAATTTGAAAATAGTCGCGGCGCGAGAAGCTGGATTATGGCTCCGTTTTCAAATAGAATTGAAAATGGAACATATTCTTTTCGTGGAAAAACTTATCAAATAAAACCTATTAAACCAAGAAGCATAGTAATTCACGGTTTCACTTTCTATAATAATTTTAAGATTAATTCTGTAAATATTCAGGAAAATTTTATCGATTTAATTTTTCATTCTGATTGTTTGCGTCCAGAAGTTTATGAAGGTTACCCATTTGCCGTAGATGTTTTCATCTCTTACCGCTTATATGGCAATAGATTTGAAATAAAAGTTATCGGAAAAAATGTGGGAGAAGAACCAGCTCCATTTTGTTCCGGATGGCATCCCTATTTTAAAACGAGTGATGATGGAATTGAAAATTTAATATTAGAAATTAACTCAAAAAAAATTATTCTTATTGACGAAAATTATATTCCACTAAAGGGAAACGATGCTTATGGTAACATAAATAATTTTCCTTTAATGGATTTTCGTAAGTCTGTTCCGAAAAGTAAAAGAAGGATAGATTATAGAATTATTGATACATGTTTTGCAGACCTGGATATTAATGATGATAATATGATGATCTCAGCTCTAATTGATGAAACAAGAAATATAAAAATCAATTTATTCCAGGAAAGAGGAATGGTACTGGCATTTTCAGGAGATAGTTTATCTGAAAGAAAGAGAAAATCAATTGCAATTGAACCAGTAGAATTTATGACGAATGCATTTAACCGCCCTGAACTTGCTGAGGAGCTTACAATTTATCCTGAACAGGAAAAGATATTTCATTTTGGTGTAGAAGTTATTACGGAAAAAATTTGAAAGAATTTTTAATAAATCTTGGTTTATCAAGAAATCAACATTTAATAATTCATTCATCTTTTAGAAAAATTAAAAATTCTTTTCCAGGAATTAATGCAGAGGACTTAATTAATACGATAAAAGATATAATTTTTGAAAATGGTTCAATAATATTTCCTGCATTTACCTATTGTTTTAAAAAGAAAGATCAGACATCTGAAATATTTAATCGACAAAAAACTCAAAGTAAAGTTGGTTATTTATCAGAAGTGTTCAGAATCAGTTCAAATGTTGTCAGAACTTCATCGCCCACTCATTCATTTTCATTATGGGGAAATGTAACTAAATTTATAAATGAAAATAATTCTCCTGAAAGTCCACTCGGAAAAAATAGTGTTTTGGATTGGTTTAGTCGACAAGAAGAATCTTTTATAATGCTTGCCGGATGTGATTTTTCATCTTTAAGTTTGTGTCATTACTTTGAAGTTATTTTCAATGTTCCTTATTTAAATTGTTTTCCTTGGAACTATCTCAATATACAACCTATAGGTGTATCGAATAACGGAGAACAAAATTTAGAACAAGTTCCTGGTTGCAGTAAATCATTTGTAAATTTTGAAAATTATCTCAACTCAAAAAATATACTTCCCTATCGTTTTAATGGAGACCTCAAAATTTTGTTTGTCCCTTTAAAATTAATTTATGATGAAGCAGAAATTTTCTTTACAAAATATTTTATTAATTTACTTTGTAAAGAAAGAAGTTGTAAGGCCTGTGATACAAGATGGAAATTTTTAAGAAATAATAATTATGTATAAAAGAATAATAATTCTTTTTGCTTTGTTTTTTTACAGTTCTGTTTTATTTCCACAAGAAAATAAAACAGAAAAAATATTTGCTCCCTCAACATTAAAGGAAGAAAGAGAAAACTTTAAATCTTCAATGCGTGATGATATTTTATCTCTGTTAAACTATGGACTGAATGACGAGAACGAAAAATTCTGGTCATCTGCTTTCTGGAAAATTGAACTGGGACTTGTAAAAGATGATTCGATATTATCTAGTCTTAAAAAAGAAATACGAGATTATTATAAATTCAGTAATGGTTTTTTACGCAGTTTTCTTGAAGTACTATATACGGTCTACCCACAAGAATTTGAAGGCGAAGTATCAGAGATAATGCATAACACTTCGATTCCAAAAATTTTTGCAATGTGTGTTAATTATTTAATTAATGCCTGGGAATTGGAATTACATTGTCCTTATTATTTGAAATTGATGAAATCAAAATTTCCTGACTGGAAAAACAATCCTATCTTAACCTGTTTAAACTTTGAACTTGAAAATCATAATAAATCAAAAATAATTACTCCCCCTCTGGCGGATATTTTAGCTAAAACTTTTGGTGATAATTATACAATAATTTATTCCTTACAAAGAAAGAACAGAGATTATCCAGGAATTTGTATTATAAAAGGAAGTGATAATAAATTTATTCGCAATTCTGATAATTCAATTTTTCACATCCCCCAATTAGCTCGTTCAATTACAAATCTTCCTGGTTATTTAACTGATGGGAATACTCCTCAGGGAATTTTTTCAATACAAGGTACAGATTTTTCACAAAATAAATTCATTGGTCCGACTGAGAATATACAATTACTCTTGCCGTTTGAGAGTTCTGCAAAAAATTTTTTCCATAATAATATGAGTGAAGAAAACTTCACAAAGGATTTGTACACTAACCTTTTACCTGATTCCTGGAAAAATTATTTCCCAGTTTACGAAGCTTACTATGCAGGATACGCAGGCAGAAATGAAATAATTGCTCATGGAACTACGATAGACCCATCTTTATATGAAGGCAAAATTTATTATCCAAACACACCTTCGCTTGGCTGTTTGTGTGCTTATGAAAATTGGTCAGAATTAACTGGTGAGAGACTTTTTAGTTACCAACAACAACTGATTGATGCTTTTAAATCAACAGGAAATTATAAAGGTTTTTTGATAGTGATTGAAATTGATAATCAAAAAAGTCCTGTTAAAATTGATGAGATTGAAAAATTTATTTTAGAAGCAGAAATAAAGTCTGAATAATTTATTTGTATTGATCATAAAAATTTAAAGCAGCTTGAATAATTGATTCCATTTTATCTTCTAGTTTTTCATTTCTTATTCTTATTCCTGCAGCATTAGCATGCCCTCCTCCATTAAACATATCTGCGAACTTATGCACTGGTATTTTACCTTTTGAACGAAGACTGACTTTAAATCCTTCTTCAAGTTCCATAAATTTTAAAGCCATTTTAACAGTATCAATCGTCATGCAAAGGTTGACAAATCCATCTGTATCGCTTTCCAGGGCATTACATCGATTAAGTGCTTCCTGTGTAATCAGCATAACTGCAATTTGATTTTCTTCACCATACAGTTTAATTGTATTAATCGCTTCACCAAGCAATTTTATTTTTCCAAATCTGCTTTCGTCATAAATTTTTCCATAGACTTCTAAAGGATTAATCCCCGTTTCAAGGAGTTCAGCAGCAATGCGATGTATTTCCGGAGTTGTTCTGTCAAACCTGAAAGAACCAGTATCAGTCATTATTGCTGCATAAATGGGAAGAGCAATATCAAAATCAATCTCAGCAATACCGGTTTTTTTTATAAAATCATATAAGAGATGTCCAGTAGCCGCAAAATCAATTGAACACAAACATAAATCAACAAATTTTTCTGCATCCTGATGATGATCGAGACACACTTTAATTGCATTGCTTGCTCTGAATAATGGCTCCATTTTAACTATTCTGTCTATACGATTAAAATCGAGAGCAATAATTACATCACACTCATTAAAAATGTTGGTATGAGATTCTTCATTATATTTTTCAATAACTTTTTCTTTATCAAGGAATTCAAGATAATAAGGTGTTTCGCTGTAATTAATAATTCTCACTTTTTTATCAAACTTGACCAACAACTTATACAAAGCTATCTCACATCCGATTGCATCAGCATCCGGATTAACATGAGTAGTTAATAAAAAAGAATTATTCTCTTTAATTATTTTTTCAAGTTCTAAGTAATTCACTTTTATTCCGTAATAATATTTATTAGCAAGTTAATAAATATGAGATGATTTAAAAAGTTTATATTAATTATTTAACAGCCAGAATCTTATAATTGGTTCCGAATTTAAAATAAAAAGGCAGCTTAAATTTTCTCAAGCTGCCTTTACGAATGTTTTTAATATTACTTTTTATTTAACTTCCCAGGTATTTGGAGTAAACATAAGTTTTTCATACGTTCCTTCGCCTTTTTGCTGTTTAATTCTGTTTATTTGTGTTTCATAATCACCAGCATAAGTTGGTTTGGAAAATTGACGGAACACTCCAATTGGTGTTGGAAAACCAGGAATGTCCGTAAAACGAGCGAGTAGAAAAACTCTTGTAGGATTATCATCAAATTCATCATGAACCCAGCAATCGTTTATAGAATGTTTACCATCGTTAAGATTTATAATGACAGGATTTAACCCATCAAGTTTAATTCCTTTTTCATTATTTGCACCAAATACTAATGGTTTACCGTGCTCAAGAATTACAACATTATCCGCTTTGGTTTCTTTTTCTGTTAGCGGGAAATAAGCTCCGTCATTAAAGATAGGACAATTCTGATATATTTCTATGAAAGCAGCACCTTTATGTTTTGCTGCTCTAGCAATCATTTCCTGCATGTGCTTTGGTTCTCTATCGATTGTGCGCGCAACAAAAGTAGCACCGGAACCAGTAGCAAGTTTTATCGCATTAAATGGATAATCAACCGTTCCATAAGGAGATGATTTAGTTATTTTTCCTTTTTCAGAAGTTGGTGAATACTGTCCTTTTGTTAATCCATAAATTCGATTATTGAACATTAAAATTTTAAGATCAACATTTTTTCTGCAGACATGTATAAAGTGATTTCCGCCTATACTTAGCATATCTCCATCGCCTGTTGCAACCCACACCTGCAGTTTAGGATTAGTAAGACGAACTCCTGTAGCAATAGCAGCCGCTCTTCCATGAATTCCATGAAAACCATATGTCGACATATAATATGGAAAACGACTGGAACAACCAATTCCTGAAACCCAGACTATATTTTCTTTTTTCTCACCAAAATCAGGAGAAGTTCTTTGAACCTGTGCAAGGATTGAATAATCTCCACAACCTGGACACCATTTAACATCTATATCCGATGCAAAATCCTTTGCAGTGTATTTTACTTCATTCATTACTTCGTTCATTTTACTTTCCTCCTAAGACTTCTAATATTTTGTTTTCGATCTCATTAACTTTAAATGGTTGTCCCTGAACTTTATTGAACTGAACAACATCTCTTAGATAAGTGCTGCGAATTACTGTAGCCATTTGTCCTTTATTCAATTCGGGCAATAGAACAGTTTTGAATCTTTTCAGTACATCTCCAAGATTTTTTGGGAAAGGATGAATGTATCTTAAATGTGCCTGCGAAACTTTATGATGTTTTTTTCTCACTTTATTAATCGCTTCTTTAATTGCACCATAAGTACTTCCCCAGCTTAGAACAAGCAGGTCTCCATCTTGTTCATTTTCAACAATTAAGTCTGGAACATCTTGCTGAACCTTTTCAATTTTTTGTTTTCTTTTTTCAACCATAATTTCATGGTTAGCAGGTTCATAACTAATGTTACCATAAACATCTTTCTTTTCCAGTCCGCCAATTCTATGTTCAAGACCTGGTGTTCCGGGAATGGCCCATGGACGAACAAAATTTTCATCGCGCATATAAGGATAAAAACCTTCAGGATTGGTTCTGAATTCATATTTAATTTCAGGAAGTTCTTCGATTTTAGGTATTCTTAGTGGTTCTGAACCGAATGCAAGATATCCATCTGTTAAAAGAATTACAGGTGTCATATATTTTAATGCAATCTTTGCGGCTTCCAAAGACATATGAAAACAATCAGCAGGGCTTTGAGCAGCAAGAACTACAAGTGGTGCTTCACCATGTCTGCCATATAAAGCCTGAAATAAATCAGCCTGTTCAGTTTTTGTTGGTAATCCTGTACTTGGTCCGCCTCTTTGCACATCAACAACAACAAGAGGTAGTTCTGTAATGACTGCTAAACCCAATGCTTCAGTTTTTAACGAAAGACCAGGACCTGAAGTAGTGGTTAATGCAAGAGCACCTGCAAAAGCAGCCCCAATTGCAGAAGCTATTCCTGCAATTTCATCTTCAGCCTGAAAAGTTTTAACACCAAATTCTTTATATTTACTTAATTCCTGCAAAATTTCAGATGCAGGAGTTATGGGATACGAACCAAGAAATAATTGAATTTTTCCTCTTAAAGAAGCGGCAACAAAACCAAGTGCTACAGCTTCATTTCCTGAAATGTTTCGGTAGAAACCTTTTGGTAGTTTCGCGGCTTTAACATCATAGCGGGTTGTAAAAATTTCAGTTGTGTCACCATAATTATAACCGGCAGTTAATGCTTTTTTGTTTGCTTCAAGTATTGCTGGTTTTTTCTGGAATTTTTTATCAAGCCATGCAAGAGTTAATTCAATAGGACGATTGTACATCCAGTACATCATACCGAGTGCGAAAAAGTTTTTACACTTTTCTTTTTCCTTTATTGATATATCTATTCCTTCAAGAGCTGACATTGTAAGTTTGGTTAATGCTACAGGAATAACATTATAGCCCTGCAACGAACCATCCTCAAGTGGATTTGTATCATACTTTGCAAGTTTTAAATTTTTTGTATCAAATGCGTTTGTATTTACTACAATTGTTGCATTCGGTTTTAAATCTTTCAGGTTAACTTTGAGTGCTGCGGGATTCATTGCAACAAGAACATCAGGAGTATCTCCGGGAGTTTGAATATCGCTGCTGCTAAAATGTAACTGAAAACCGCTTACACCAGCTAAAGAACCGGCAGGTGCACGTATTTCAGCAGGAAAATCTGGTAAAGTACTTACATCTGTACCTGCAGATGCTGTTGTATCTGTGAATTGAGAACCAGTTAACTGCATCCCATCACCGGAGTCTCCGGCAAAACGCACAGTTACTTCTTCAAGAATTTGAACTTTCTTAGACATTACGCCTCTCTATTTAAATAATTTTTAAACTTTCATATCAAAATATAGAAACTACTTTGCTGATTGTAAATACTTTAAAAACTCTTCCGCTTTTACAAATCCAGTAATTCTCTTTACTTCTTCTCCTTTTGAATTAATTATTAGCACAGTCGGAACTCCAACAATATTAAATTTATTTCTTAATTGCTCTACCTCAGGAGAAATACTTTTGGTCATATCAGCTTTATAACAATTGAAACGTTTTGATTCTTCAATCACTTTTGGATCAGGAAAAGTCATTCCATCAAGTTCTTTACAAGGAATACACCAGTCAGCATAAAAATCAATTAATATTGGTTGAGATGATTTTATTGCTTCATTATAAGCTTCTTCTGTAAATGGTTTCCAATTAGGTGACTTTTTTTCTGAGGGTATAAGTGAGTACACAGCTACCACTAAAAGCAAAACTGCAAATACAATTTTGAAGATTCTAAATCCTTTAAGATTATTTGCCAGCTTGTCAATAAATAAAAGATAAATTGCAGAGATAATCATAAAAACTGGTAACAAATAGCCGCTTATAGATTTTGGTATTAATGGTAATGCAAAATATATTGCCATACCAATTAATAATAAACCAAAGATATGCTTTACTCCTTCCATCCATATTCCGGCACGTGGAAGATTTTTAATTTTTCCTGAGAAAATGGCAAGAAGGAAATATGGAAAACCTAATCCAAGAGCAAGAACAAAAAACATTAAAAATCCTAAATATGGATCTGCTTTAGCAGCAACGAAAGTTACAAGTCCAAGTACAAAAGGACCAATGCAGGGAGCTGCAACAATACCCATTGTTAATCCCATAAAAAACGCACCAAACAAACCTGAACGTGCACCACCTGCTTTTGCTACAAGCGAGTCAGGAAGTTTAAATTCATAAACACCAAACATACTTAATGATAAGACAAGAAAGATTAATACAATGAACAGGATAACATAAGTGTTTTGAAGCAGTGCTCCGAAAACTGAACCTGTCAACGCAGTTACAACGCCAACAACTGAGTATGTTATTGCAATTCCTACAACATAAAGCAATCCCATCATTACAAGTTTTTTAGTATTTCCCTGACTTTGACCTCCAAAGTAGCCAATCGTAATTGGAATTAAAGGATATACACATGGAGTCAAATTAAGAGCAAGACCGCCAATAAATATTATTAACAATCCAAGTAAGAGTCCGCTTTTTTCCATCATCGAAGAAAAAGAATCTTCACTTTTATTTTCCTCTTCTTTAATTTGATCCGTACTACCAAATTCTGCTTTCTTAAAAATATCCTGGTTAATAAAATTGGGTTTAAGATCTTTTTCGACTACTGGTAATGATAAAGTATCAACTGCAGTATTTGGTGCAGAACAGGTCATATCATTACAAGCCTGGTAGTCAAAATAAATTAATGTTTTATATTCACCATTGGCAATAGTTTCAGGTATTTTAATTGTGATGATGATGATTGTATAATTTTCATAAACAGAAATTGGCTGATCTGAAAATCCAAGTTTTATATCCTGTCCTAAGGGATAACTTATTTTAACTAAACTAAACCCGGAAGAAGTATCAATCCTTATTTCACTTGGAATAAGAAAATCCTCATGAGGTGAATTTGAATTAATATGCCATCCTTCATCAACTTTGATTTCTACTGCAATTTTTACTTCACTCCCGGCGGGTACTTTATCAACAGATAAATAGCTTTTTATTTTAACATGCTGTTCATCCTGAGCAAAACCTAATGACACAAAAATTATTGTAATAAAAAAAGTATATAAAACGAATAAGGAATTTGTTTTTCTTAAATAAGACATAATTATTTTCTCCATCCTTGTACTATTGGATATCTTCTCCCGTAACCAAATGCTTTATTTGAAACACGAAGTACGGGTGCTGCTTGTTTTCTTTTAAATTCATTTATGTCAACCAATCTTAAAACTTTTTGAACAATCTTTTCATCACCCATTGATGCAGTTATCTCTTCAATTTCTTTATTCTCTTCAAGATACATTTTAAGAATAATATCAAGCAGTTCATATGGTGGAAGTGAATCCTGGTCAGTTTGATTTGGTCGCAACTCTGCGGAAGGGACTTTATCAATAATCTCCTGAGGAATTATCTCCTCTTCCCTGTTGATAAAATTCGAAAGACGATAAACATCAGTTTTATAAACATCTCCGATAACCTCCAGCGCTCCACACATATCTCCATAAAGAGTAGCATAACCAGTTGCCAGCTCTGATTTATTTCCTGTAGTCAGCAAAAGATATTTAAATTTATTGGACAATGCCATCAATAAAATTCCACGCGTTCTTGATTGAATATTTTCTTCAGTAACATCAGGCTGTAAATCTTTAAACAATGGTTTTAAAGTTTCAAGAGTTTTGTCAACAATATTTTGTATTGAAATAACATTATGTGAGATGCCAAGTTTGTTGATTAGTTTCAATGAGTCATCAATGCTGCCTGTGCTTGAATACTTTGAAGGAAGCAAAACCACATTCACATTCTCTTTCCCTACAGCTTTTACAGCAATATAAGTAACAAGTGCTGAATCTATTCCGCCGCTTAGACCAACAAGCAATTTTTTAAAATTTAATTTTTCACAATAATCCCTTAATCCGAAGATCAAAGCATTAATAACTTCTTCTTCGAAACTTTTCTCAAATTCATTTATTGGTTGAAGATTTTCATCAGTATTATAAATAAAATAATCTTCACAATAAGCTTTGCCGATTTTAAGAAGTTCTCCTCGATTACTAAAGCACATACTTGCTCCGTCAAATATCAATTCTGTCTGAGCACCAACACAACAGACATAAGCAAGTTTAATCCTATCTCTTTTTGTCAAAGTTGAAAGCATTTCTTTACGAGCTTTTCTTTTACCGAATGAATAAGGACTTGCAGAAATATTAATTAGCAGTGATGCACCTTTTTTTATTAATTTTTCGACAGGATCATTGGGATAAAGACGCTTTTTCCAGTAGTCAACATCATTCCAGATATCTTCACAAATTGATATGCCAAGTTTTTCACCTTTGAAATCATACACAAATACATCCTGTGCCGATTCAAAATATCTTATCTCATCAAATACATCATAATTTGGAATTAAAGTTTTGTTTTGTACAAATTGCATTTTTCCATTAAAGCATAGAATTGCTGAATTAAATAAATTTGTTCCTACGTTATCTTCAATCTCAGTTATCGAACCAAATAAAAGACCAGTTTCACCGGTACTTTGAGCAATTTCTTTTTCAGCTAAATAAACGGCTTCACGAAATTCCTTTTTTTCTACAAGATCAAGTGGAGGATAACCAGTAAGACATAGCTCTGGAAATATTGCAATATCTGCTCTATCCTTTACTGCCCGCTTATAATAATCTATTATTTTTGTTTTGTTTCCTTCAATATCACCGATAATTGTATTTATCTGGCAAATCGCTATTTTCATTTACATTCAGAATTATTTTATTAGTAAAAATATAGAAGAATATCGCTCAAAAAAAGATAAAACTTAACAAATAAGACTACTTTATAATTGCTTTTGAATAAAAAATTATTATTTTAGATTTTAGTAGAAAAAAATTGTACGAATATGATTTACAAGTCATCATTACCAACGCAATTTGCACCCGCAGAACGATTGGGTGCTGAAGAGATCCGCTCACAGGGACTGAAATTTTCCGGATTAACTATTCTAAACAGATTTTTAAACGCTGTACCGGACATCTTTGTAGTTTTAAACAAGCAACGACAAATTGTTTACGCTAATAAAACTATACTTGATTTTTTAGGACTTGAATCTGATAAATTTGTTCTTGGTAAAAGAGTTGGGGAAGCATTAAACTGTACTCATGCATACGAAACAGATGGGGGTTGTGGTACAACTGAATTTTGTAAAAATTGCGGTGCAGTCAATGCTATTCTTAACAGCCAAAAAGGTAAACCTGATATACAGGAATGTAGAATAACCTTAAAGGATAAAGGTGATGCCTTAGATTTGCGCGTATGGGCTACACCATTTCAGCTTGCAGGTGATGATTATACAATTTTTGCTGTTGCTGATATAAGTGATGAAAAAAGAAGAAGAGCTTTAGAAAGAATATTTTTTCACGATATCCTAAATACAGCCGGCGGAATATTTGGTTTTGCAGAAGCTTTAAAACAAGCAAGCATAGAAGAGTGGGATGAATTCCGTGAAATTATTTACAATCTTTCTGCTGAACTGATCGAAGAAATTAAAGCCCAGAGAGAATTAATTGCTGCAGAGAATAATGAACTCTCTTTAAATCTATCAACTTTCAAAACAGTTCCAATTTTATTTGACATCAAGGACTTATACGCTAATCACGAAGTAGCAAGAAATAAATCTATTGAAATTGCAGAAACTGCCGAAAATATTTCTCTTGAAAGCGATAAAGTTTTATTAAGAAGAGTTCTTAGCAATATGTTAAAAAATGCTCTTGAAGCATCCAGTGAAAATCACAAAATTGTTTTAGGCTGCAAATTAATTAATGGCTATGTAGAATTTTATGTAGCAAATCCTAACCAGATGCCTCGTGACATTCAATTGCAAATATTTCAACGTTCTTTCTCTACTAAAGGTGCAGGCAGAGGACTTGGAACTTACTCTATGAAACTCTTAACTGAACGTTACCTAAAGGGAAATGTTTACTTTACAAGTGATGAGGATGGTACTATTTTCTTTGCGAAAATTCCAGTTAAATTTCCGCAATTAACGCAAGATTAATTGCCAAATAAATAAGAAAAAAATCTTTTTAATTTTCTGATTTAATTACTACATTGTATTACTTCTGTTATAATACTAAATTTTGATTAGTAATTTTTCCAAATATATTTTTATTCATATGATCCAAACATATAAATCCGCAGGTGTAGATATTGAAGCCGGTGACGAAACTGTCCGTAGAATTAAAGGACTGGCAAAATCTACTTTTAATGAAAATGTACTTTCCGATATTGGACTCTTTGGTGCATTCTATAAAGCTGAATTCCCATCTTACAAGGAACCTGTGCTGGTCTCCAGCGTTGATGGTGTGGGGACAAAATTAAAAATTGCAATAGCAATGGATAAACATAATACAGTTGGACAGGACCTGGTAAATCACTGCGTGAATGACATAGCTGTCTGCGGTGCAAAACCACTTTTCTTTCTTGACTATCTGGCTTTTGGTAAACTGAATCCTGATGTTGCAGAGCAAATAATTAAAGGATTCTCAATTGCTTGCAAAGAAAATGAATGTGCTTTAATCGGTGGTGAAACTGCTGAAATGCCCGGTATGTACGCTGAAGATGATTATGATATATCAGGAACTATTGTTGGTATAGTGGATAAAGAAAAAATAATTAATGGAAAATGTATTGTAAAAGGTGACGTGCTAATCGGATTTCCTTCTACCGGATTGCATACAAATGGTTATTCTCTTGCCCGAAAAGTTTTGCTTTCGCGTTATACAATACACGATAAAATTCCATCATTAAACTCTATGATTGGTGATAGTTTATTAACTGTTCACAAATCCTACCTATCACTAATTACTAAATTGAAAAACAATTTTAGCATCAAAGGATTATCTCATATTACCGGCGGCGGTATTATTGGAAATACTATGAGAATTATCCCAAAAGGTTTACAACTGAATATAAAATGGAATGAGTGGGATATACTTCCAATATTCAAATTAATTCAGGAAACAGGACATATTCCAGACGAAGAAATGCGACTTGTATTTAACCTTGGAATAGGTTTGATTGCTGTTGTCGCAAAAGATGATGCTGAAAATATTTTAGAATACTGTAAAACAGTCAATGAAAAAGCCTGGTTGATTGGCGAAGTAGTATAATCATCTTCTCTTAAATAATTAAAATCAAATAAAACTATAATGCTCAAAAACTATCAACTTTTAATTATTATACTATTTTTTAAGCTAAGCGTAAGTATTCCTGCACAGGAAAAATTACTTTTCACTTACATTGATTACAATGCAAACGAAGTACGCTCAGCTATTTGTAATGCAGATGGCAACAATATTATCGACCTTGCTTTTGGCAAATCTTTTCTGCCAGTCTGGATGAATGACAAAGTTATTCTCAGCACTCAATCATTTATTCGCTTATGTGATACTGCAGGACTTGATATGCAAAAAATAGGACTTGGTTATCGTGCATCTGTCTCTAACAAAGAAGATTTGTTTGCATTCTACAACAAAGATGGAATTATTATTTATGATAGCAGCAAAAAATTTGTAAAACAAATTGAACTAGAACCTTGGACAGAAGTCACAATCACCTGGTCAAATGATGATTCACGAATTTCTTTTTATGAATTAAAAACCCAACTCTGCAAAATTTATGATTTGAAATCTGACAGCATTTTTGTTTTTGGCAGCTTTGTTTATCATCCATTGTGGAACAGAAACAATAATCTTATTTTGTACAATAAACAGCTTGAGAGCGGGTTATTCGGAGTATTCATTACTGCCAAACCTTCTGATGTCTATGGAAAAATGATTACCAGTGAAAATGAAATGTGTGTTGTTCCAAACTGGTCTAACAAAGGAGATAAGATTGCTTTTCTAAGAATAAAACCGGACTCATTACAACCTTCTCAAGGCGATATGTACATTTCAGATTTGGTACTTTACGATTTGAACTCAAAAAAATTTTCTGTGCTTGCTGATGATGCAGGTTTTACTGACCAGGCTTTTCCTCAGTTTTCATTTGATAGTAATGACGAACATATTTTTTATACTGCTGTTAACAAGGATGGTAATGGTGTAATAAAAAAAATTAATATCTCTACACTTGAAAACGAAGTAATTACAAAAGATTTTTCTCTAGACCATCGCTTACCCGTTTATAAGAATTTTAACAAGAAAGATTAGAAATACTTTATGTTTATAGATACTCACGCACATCTTTTCTATCCTGATTACCAAGACGATATTGATGAAATAATTCAGCGAGCTAAACAGGAAGGTGTTGAAGCAATAGTTGTTCCTTCAACTGACCTGGCTTCTGCTAAAAAGGTTATTGAACTGACTCAAAAATATGATATTGTATATGGCACTGTCGGAATTCATCCGCACGATACTAAAGAGTGGAAAAAAGATTACATTTTCGACCTTGAGCAGCTTGCAAAACATGATAAAATTATTGCAATAGGTGAAATTGGACTTGATTATTATTATGATTTTTCACCAAAAGAAATTCAGAAAGAAGCTTTTATTGCTCAATTAGAGTTAGCGTTAAAATTAAAATTACCTGTAGTTGTTCATAATCGTGAAGCAGATAAAGATATTCTTGATATAATTGGTTCATTCTGTGGTAGAGGTTTAAAAGCTCAGTTCCATTGTTTTAGTTCATCTCTGGATGTCGCTATTGAGCTAATTAAGATGAATCATTTTATATCTTTTACGGGAAACATAACACATAAAAAAGCAGATGACCTTCGTTCTGTTGTTTCTGAAATTCCTCTTGATAATATTATGATTGAAACGGATTCTCCTTTTATGTCGCCTGTTCCTTTACGCGGTAAAAGAAATGAACCTGCATATGTAAAATATGTAGCTACACAGTTAGCTGAACTTCATAATAAAACTGTTGAGGAAATTGGAAAGATAACTTCATTTAATGCCTTCAGGTTTTTTGGTATTGGTAAAAATGCAAAAACTGATTACACCTACCTGCTCGGAGATTCTCTTTACATAAACGTTACTAACCGATGCAGTGCTGATTGTGTATTCTGTCATCGCAAGACTGACCCCACAATTGGAAGATACAATTTAAGAATGTCTGCAAGTGAAGAACCACCGGCTTCTGTTTATATAAATGAAATTGGTAATCCAAAGAACTATAAAGAGATTGTCTTTTGCGGTTATGGTGAACCTACAATACGCTGGAATGTTGTAAAAGAAATTTCTACTTATATAAAAGAAAATGGTGGAAAAGTCCGTATCAACACAAACGGACATGGAAACCTGATAAACAAAAAAGATATAACTGTTGAAATGAAAGGGATAATTGACACTCTCTCAATCAGCCTAAACTCATCAAATCCAAAACAGTACTCCCAGCTTATGCAGGTTGATGAAAAGTATTTTTATGAGATGATTGAATTTACCAAAGCAGCAAAACAAAATGTACCGAATGTAATTATGAGTATAGTAAACTTAAAAGATGTTGATATAGATGCTGCACAAAACATTGCTGATGAACTGGGAGTTCAATTAAGAATACGTCAGCATTTTGATTGATGTTTAATTTTAAATAAAAATGCCTCCCCGTATTTGAAGAGGCATTTTATCAATGGCTTCTTTTTAATCCACAAACTGTTTTGCGTAATATTTTGCAGTAAGTTTTTCACCTGTTGCTTTTTCAATCATATCATTCCAGAAATATTTTGTCCCCGGAGCGAATACTTTTTCAAGGAAATACTTTCCAATCTCTTTATTATTCACAAAACTTTGTTTTTTCAAATCATCAGCTTTTAGAACATTCTTTAATAGATAATACGAGAACTGTGAAGCAAGCAGCTCGCCAAGCTGGTAATTGTGATAATACGCTGGATAAAGTGCAATATGTATCTTTGATGCAAAATCAGGTTTGTTCCTGTCTTTAGGTCTTTTTATCATCTGATATTTTTCTACAAGATCCCACCAGAGTTTATTTAAATCCTGATCAGGATTTTCATACATTGCCTTTTCAAATCTATAAACGACCTGCACCCATCTGGAAAAAGTTAACTGTTCAAGTCTGAGTGATTGAAAACTTGCATCAGCTATTTTTTGTGCTTCAGGTGCGGGAATGCCAACAACATCAACAAGCCATTGTGCGTTGCTTGCAAGTCGTCCGAAAAACATTGCAATTGCTTCTGTTGTAAATGTATGAGCAGGCTCTCTTAATGACCACGGCAGAGATTGATCGATATTGTAATCATATACTGCGTGTCCGTATTCATGAAGCATTGTTCCCATCCAGTTGTAATTTGGCTTTACATTGCAAACAACACGGACATCTTTTCCCCTGTTAATGTTTGTACAATATGCGTGCTGATATTTTCCTTCTTTTTCAAACAGGTCACTTTTTGCAACCATATCATCAATTGGAAGACCGATTCCAGAATAGAATTTCTTTGTAAGAGCAACAATGTCTTTATCTTTGTAATAAACATCAAGATCAACATTAAAGATTTTTGGAGCTTCCTGGAAGAATCTGTTCTCATAATGCCATGGCATAAGTTCTTCTTTTGTTATTTTATCTTTCTTTGCAAGATATTCATCAATCTGGTCTTTTAATTTGATAAATGTATCGCGCGTAAGATTATCAAGTTCATTCAATAGGTTTTCAATCTCCTGCGGATCCTGTTCACTTAATGAAAGACTCATCTGGTGAAAATTCTTGTAGCCGAGTTCTTTTGCAGCTTCGTTACGCATTTTAACCAGTTTAATAAGGTCATCTTGAACAAGTGCGCCAACTTCTTTACTCGCTTTCCATGCAGCTTCAAGCAGTTTGGAATCAGTCGAAGTTTTAAGTATTTGTTCAATCTCATTATCAGTCATCTTCTTGCCGTTAACAACTGCCCTGAATGTAGAGAATTTTTGTTCTAGCTGGTTCTGAAGTTTAACCATCTCTTCAAGTTTCTTTTCATCTATCTGTGAGCCAGCATAAGCATTATAAATTTTTACCAGTTCCCTGCTAAGAATTTCATCCGTAATTGTGCCAGACTCTTTAAACTTCTTCAGCTTTGCAAAGTCTTCTTTATTAGAATATATTTTTGTGAGTTGTATCTGTAAATCGGCTGACTTTTTATAGTCTTCCTCTTTGCCGGAGATTGTAGCAGTAAAGTAAGCAGCGTTCGTTTGTGTCGATAAATCAACAACTTTGGTTTCATACTCTTTTAGAAATGTTTTGAATTCTTCCGTCATATCTTCCTTTTGTTTACATCCGTTAATTAGAAAAGTTACCAGGAGAAGTGTAAATATAAATCCACCAACCCTGAGCATTAGTTTTGTTTTCATTGTTTCCTCAAATTATTTGTTCAAAAATAGAAATAAGTCTTGTAGTAAAAAATAGCATTATAAACGAGTGCAGCGAGGGAAATTCATTCTACAAGTCGCACTGTTTTTTAACAGGTTAAATAGCTTGAGAAAAGGTAACTTAGAAAAAATTAAACAAATATGTAAAGTGAAATTCTAAAACCAAATCATAAAAAAGATTTATCAGGAAATTATTCTACATAATCTCATCAAGAAGCAATTCGTTTTTTGAAATTATTAACAGGTCATTATCAGTATTTTTATTTATCCATTTTTTAAAAAACTCTTTTTCTGACATTGTCATAAAAGTCTCATCAAGATTTGGATCATAGTAATAAAATATTCCATTTCTGTTTCCTGATTGATCTTTACATTGAGTTTCATAATTAACTAAAACTATATTATGTGGTTGTGTACCCAGCCAGATTGTAGGAATGACAATTGCTTCTTTTCTATCTTTTAAGATTTTTGCCGGTAAATGAGCATACTTCTCTTTCCAGTCAAGAAATTTAATAAGATTATTTTTCTTTGCACGCTTTATTTGTCCTTTCTCAATTTGCTCAACTTTTTGAATTGTTAACCCTGTTACAGTACTAATGTCTTTTCTGCTGTCCATTGAAAGACATTTAGGGTTTTTAGAAATCATAATTGAATATAAACCAGCTTTTGAAGCACCAAGACAAATTCCCCATGGCAAAGTGTAATGCGATTCCCCTAATGATTCACAATCTTTATAAATCTGTTTTATCTTCTTAACAAAACCAAAATAACCCAGTGCCATCTGCAAACAGACAGGTGCACAACCACAATCGTAAGGATTTTCTTTATTAAAAAATGGAATATTCATGTAAAAATTAAATAAATAAACATCATTCACTCCTTATCAAATTATTAATCATAACATTTATTAAATTGTTCATTCCAAATTTTTCCTGAGCACTATACGGTATTATGTTTCTTTCTAAAATTTCAAATCTTTTTAAAAGAATTTTCCTTTTTTCTGTAAAATTTTTTTGCTGAACTCTGGAAATTCTGAAAGGTACACTCCTATTAATCGGTTCAATTTTATCAATACAATTCATACCTATAACAAATTTCTTTTTCGAATTAATTAGCTTTTCAATAATTGGAACATCAATCTTATAATCACGCATATCTGCTCTTAATAAGTAAACAATAAGATCTGATTTCTCAAGTATTGCATCATATAATTTTCCATATTTAATGTCATTCTTTGCAGACTCTCCAATCCCTGGTAAATCTGCAATTGAAAAATATATATTTTTCTCTTTATTTATCAGCCACTCAGCTGATTGTATTGATTTAGTTGCTGGTGAAGTGTCAGAAGTCTTAAATACATTTTTTCCAATTAGTGAATTAATTGTAGTTGATTTACCATAACCTGTTTTACCTAAAAAAGCACACTGTAAATCGTAAGTTAAAATTCCATTTCTGTCCCATGAACGATGTTCCTTTTTAAAATTAGGATACCATAACAGCATTTTTATCATTAAATTATGATATTTTAATAGATAATGTTCTCACTGAGATTCGAATAGATTGTTATGATTTACACTACAGTGCAGAGTTCAATAATTTTGCGAGCAATTCTTTCAAAAATCGAAACTGGTTTGAATTATTAAAGTTTTAATAAAGGTTAATGATCATCCAATATGCGTACAGGAATCATTCGTGTAATTATTTTAGATTATAATCCAATTCTTTCCTAAATTATATATGAAGAATTTTATTTTATTAAACTTTGGTAAATGGGTTAATGAAAAAACACATTGGATTTAACACTTTAAAAGGAAAATATTTATTAGGTGACACTAAACACCTGTTGGAAAAACAGTTGCTTAATAAGTACAGAAACAAAGTCAATCTCATTCTTACCTCTCCACCCTTCCCCCTAAATAAAAAAAAGCAATATGGAAATCTGCAAGGTGAAAAATACAAGAAGTGGTTGTCAGACTTTGCCCCATTGTTTTCAGAACTTTTAACTGATGATGGATCGATAGTTATTGAGCTTGGAAATGCCTGGGATAATGGTTCTCCTGTCCAATCCCTACTACCTATGGAATCTTTGATGGCTTTCCTAAATAGTAATGAGAGTAGTTTAAATCTTTGTCAAGAATTTATTTGTTATAATCCAGCAAGATTACCTTCGCCTGCACAGTGGGTAACGGTTAACAGAATTAGGGTTGTAGATAGTTTTACCAGAGTTTGGTGGATATCAAAAAATAAATTTCCTAAAGCAGATAATTCAAAAATTCTTAGACCCTATAGTAATAGTATGAAGCAGCTTTTAAAAAAGAAAAAATATAATCCGGGTTTAAGACCTTCGGAACACAAAATTAGTAGGGACGGCTTTTTTAAAAAAAACAAAGGAAGCATACCACATAACCTTATTGAACTAGAACCAATCGATGATTTGAGAGATCCACGCTTACCCAAAAATGTGCTAAGTTTTTCAAATACCTCTTCAAATGATTATTATTTATCTAAATGTCGTGAAATGAAAATAAGGCCCCATCCTGCTCGTATGCCAACTGGTTTGGCATCATTCTTTATACAATTTTTAACAGGTAAAAACGATATTGTGTTTGATCCATTCGGCGGAAGCAATACGACTGGTTATGCTGCTGAGTTACTTGGTCGAAAGTGGCTAACTACAGAAATCTCAGAAGATTATTTTGAACAAGCAGTTATTAGAATGAAAGATCCAAAATTAAATTCAAAAATAAAAGTTGTGAGAAAAAAATGAGTACAACTAAACTTATTAAACAACTTGCACAAATCGATATCCTAAAAGAAGGTAAAGTAGAAGATAATTTTATTGGCAGACCGTTTTATTTAGACTATGATAAAGCCTTCATACTCATCAACGACTATTGGAAAAGCAGAGTTAATGGAGTTCCTCAAGGTACTTTTCTTCTTGCTTTTTATGATAATGAGGAAAAGGTATCAGAAGCTTTGTTACTTCGTGCGTTAAGACCCACAAAATTACCAACCGATAATGATGTTATTAGTTCAATGATTGAGTATTATAAAGACAATCTGAGCACTTCAGGTAAAGGTAGTCATCTGGATCAATTTACTAAATATGAATTTAGTTTTTCAGGATTAGAATGTAGAGTTCTCGGGACCTTTTATAAGGTTAATGACAAGCTTGAATTTGGTGCAGATGTAGAAAACTTCTATTCTCCAAATAACTATAGAGTATTTAAAGCCTCAGACCAGGTACTAAAGCAAATAGTAAACCAAAGGGATCAAGATATCATTGCCGGTAATGAAAATGAATTTGAGATCGGTTTTGTAAGATACAGTTCTAGTAGAAGATTTCACGAAGAAAATGGTAATCCTGTTAAAACATATATTAATCCCAAAGATTTTCTTGGTAAAAGAACGGCTCTATTTGGAATGACAAGAACTGGAAAATCGAATACTGTTAAGAAAGTAATTGAAGCGACAGTTGAGATTTCAAAAAGAGCAAAAGAGGAACTATCTGATAAGCCTATCGATTTAAAATCTGTAGCAAAAAATTTGGATCCATTCTCGGATACGGGAGGTCCTAAATATCCTGTAGGGCAAATAATTTTCGACATTAACGGTGAATATGCTAATCCAAATATGCAAGATGAAGGAACTGCTATTTATGAATTGTATGATGAACACGTAATCAGATATAGTGTTTTAGAAAAGCCTGGATTTAAAGTATTAAAGGTGAATTTTTATGAGGATTATCTATCAGGATTTGAATTAGTAAAATCATTTCTGAGTGAAACAAGCGGGGACTATATAAGCAGTTTTGTTGCAGCCGATCTTACACCTCCAGAAGATATGGGAGATGTAAGTGCAAAGACTAGATGGGAACGAAAGCGTGCAGCTTATTTGGCTACACTATATAATGCGGGGTTCAAACCTCCATCAGGATTTAAAGTTAAATTTAGTGGTAATAAAGAACTAAATGAGTTAGTTAGACCGGACGGCTCATTGGACCCTAAAAAAGGAATTTCACTTCAAGAAGCAGCAGCTTGGTTTGAAAAAATTTGGGATAACTATCATACACACAAATACTTCAAGGATTATCCAAGTAAACATGATGGAAGAGAATGGGCAGATGAAGATCTCAAAGCTATATTAGCATTTCTAACTAGAAAGAAGACACCTGGAGGTGCTGCTAATGTAAGTGGATTTCGAAAGTTGAGAGGAATTCTTTCTCTACATACTTCTTCAGTAGAAAAGCCCTTTGAGGAAGAAATAATTGAATCACTAAGAAAAGGTAAAATAATTATAGTCGATCTATCCCAGGGTGATCCAAATGTTCAGGAGCTTTACTCGGAGAGAATTTGCCATAAAATATTTTCTGAATCGATGAACCGCTTTATTCAGAATATTCCAAACAATTTCATTCAATTCTACTTTGAAGAAGCACATAACCTGTTTCCAAAGAAAGACGATAAGGATTTAAGTCAGATTTATAATCGTCTTGCTAAAGAAGGAGCGAAATTAAATCTTGGTTTGGTTTATGCTACACAGGAAGTAAGTTCAATCAGCTCAAACATCCTAAAGAACACTCAAAATTGGTTCATTGCACATCTTAATAACGAAGATGAGATTAAAGAGTTAAGGAAGTATTATGACTTCTCTGATTTTGCTGATTCGTTAATTCGATTCAGCGCCCAGAATGACAAGGGATTTGTAAGAATGAAAACTTACTCAAATCCATTTGTTGTGCCAGTTCAAATAAATAGATTCTTAGCTAATAAGGAATCATAAAAATGGGCTATACGGATAAAGGAAGTAAACCGTTTGAGTTCGCAAGCAAATCAGCTCACACTCACATTATTAATGATTTAGAAGTAGGGGCATTTCTTAAAAAGTGTGATCTTCCTAAAAATTCTGACCAGGTAAGCTTCAATGAGAAACTAGTCTTTGATATAGAATCGATCAAAGAAAACCCAATTAGAAATGTAATCGCCATTGATGGTGGAGCTACTGATGTTCCTGTTAAAAGAGCATTTCCTTCATCAACAATTTCTTTCTTTCAATTTGGAGCATTATCATTCAAATTAGAAGATTTAGAGAATCTGGAAAAATCACCATTTATCTCACCAGAAGATATTGCAAAACTAAAAGGGCTCGAGCGAATAAAATTAGTTTTGCCAACGAAAAATCTTTCTATATCTGGCTTAACTCTTAGTAAGTCCGTGCGAAAAACCATATATGACTTTTTTATGAAAGACAGAGGTGATAGTGGTTCATATATGAAATCGCTTTACTGGTTTTTATTTAGTGAATATGATACCGTGAAAGATTCTTATCAGTTGGCTTCCTGTCCCGTTTGTCGCGAATCGCGTATTCAGCTTAAGCGAATTAAAATAGATAAAGATTATGTTGCTGAGTGCCCCAATTGTAGCGGAAAGATCTTTTTGACTGATGTTTTTAGGTTTCATGAAGTTGTTGATGATAATTTTGGTGCTTCAGGAATAATTGGTTATTTAACAAATTTACTTGAGCAGATGATTATAATTCACACGATTAGAATTATAATTAATCTTCAAGCAAATCTTTGCAATAGTGTTCTATTTATAAAAGATGGACCGTTGGCATTTTTTGGACAAACTGCAAATATGCACGAACCAATGAGAGATCTATGTAATTTCTTATTTAAGAAACATAATCTTTATTTGGCAGGTTTAGAAAAGAGTGGTTCCTTTGTTGAACATGCAGATGCAATTAAGAATAAACTAAAACCTGGACAATATATTTTGTTAGATAACAAACACATTTATAAATATATAATACCGGGTGATCCTGATACTAATGATCCGTATGCAAGAACTTCTTACTATGGTGCTAAACTGATTTATAAATCAAGAAATGAAGAAATGTACGTGATTACCTTACCAACAGAGAAAGCAGAAATAATTCTAAATCCAAAGAAAGAAGATTATAAAAATATTGATATTATTTTGAACAATATCGATAAATTAAAATGCGATATGTATGAGAATTCTTTATTACCTGTTGCACTCGCAAATAAATTAGTTTCTCTTTCAAATCATCCAAGCTCTGTTTTACTAGAGAAATTTGCAAGTCAACAAATTCAACATTAGCCCATTAAATTTTCTAAATACTTTTTAACATCAAATTTCATTAACTCGTTTTCATAACTGATCCTGCCAGGATGCTTCGGATGATGTAATACGGTCAAATCACCAAGTCGGTAAAAATTCTTGATATGTTGACTGCAATTTTTCCAAATGTCTTTAAAACAGTAAGAAAGATATTCTCGACTTTCGATTTTATTTCCCCAACAACCAACTAAATCAAATCGTGAATCATTCATCCTCATATGACTAAATAAAGCAGTAATATTTTCTTGATGTAGTTTTTCATCCAAAATATTGGGCAATCTGGATGGATCGGTAGATCTTAAAGCATAGAGATTTATCATTAGGAAAGAGTCATATCCAAATTTATCTGCAAATTTCTGAACTCTTCTAATTGTTGGGTCTGACTTTTCTGTTGTAGCTGTACTAGGATTAAGGCCACAAAAAATTAAAGTCTTTTCACCTTTGGTTCCAAGGTAAAACCTGGCTGAATTATCTCTATTAGTTTTATAGATTGGGAATAATTGATTATTCATCTTCTGTAATCTTTAACTGTTTTATTTCTCTCTCACTCTCCCACCAATTGGGAGTCCTGTCGTCAACGTGACGATAATCTATTTTCAATTTTGTAAAATGTTTTTTTGCACAGAGTACTTTTCTTTTTTCATTTGAAAATCTCAACAAAGCTAAGTCTCTGCCACCTTTCGTTTCTCTAACAAGCTCAAGTTTGTACTTGCCATCTTCACTCATTCTGACAATTCCCCAATCTGGATTGTAGTTACCGATAATTTTGGGAAGATTGATCTTAAATTTATTTGGGAATTTGAAGAAGAAGAGAATTTTATCATCTTCATTCAAATAATTCTCTACAAATCTCTTCTCGACATCTGAATCAAACTGGATTTGATCATAAAGGGAGGTTTTATTTCCGTCGAGTAATTCTCTTTGTGGATACCTTTTCCTATCAGGGAAGATTTCTTCAATCTCATAAACTTGAGAATCGTTCATAATTTCATATTCAATTCTATCTGCGATATGTTGAGCTAAAGTGTTTTTGATTGAAGTAATGAATACATTCGTAAAACCTTCCGGATTCTTAAAAACATATTTCTTCTTTTCATCACTCATTCCTTTAAATATCTTTATAACCGTTGAACGCGTTAGATCTGTCTCTTTAACAACTCTTTCAATAATATTGAATACAGGATAGGTTGTTGTTTTTTCCTGATATAGTCTTTCATCAACCTGTTGTCCGCTTTTACTTACAATTTCTGTTGTCTGGTTTAGCGCTAAAAATTCTCCATTATCAAAAACTATTCTCTTATCACCTTTTGTATTATGAATTTCGAGGATTCGATATGGTTTCAGATCCTCATTCTTAAATATTCTGTCGAGGGCAGTTCCTTTCTCAAAATTCCTTTCAATTGATTCTTTTCTGTTTTCAGTGTCTTCAATATCAATTTGTAGTCTTGCTTTATCATCGAATAATTTCACCAGAGTTAATTTAAAAGTAGTTATAACAAATTTTCCCTTTGTAACAGTTACTTGTGGTTCAGGGAAAATTTCCTTATTCAATAGAGCCACACATTCATCAACTAACTTATCAGTCTCAACTTTTATTTTATAATCGGTTTTTCTATTGAGTTTTTCCCAGAATTCTTTGAAGTCCTTACTCTTATAAATCTTATTATTTCTTTTTGCATCATCCCGCTTTGCATTGGAAGGCTTTTGTGGAGCAATATCACCATCTTCGATATATTCATTCTGTAATCCATTTACGAAATCTTCATAACTCTCATTTGCAACCACGGTTAAAATGTTTACTCCTTCATCGGTTACTCGTTCGCCTTCCTGGTTTACAGCTAATCTTAATCCTCTTCCGATCTCCTGACGTTTTCTCATTTCAGACTGAGTATCACGAAGCGTGCAGATCTGGAATACGTTTGGATTATCCCATCCCTCTTTTAAAGCTGAGTGAGCAAAGATGAAACAAACCTTTTCATCGAATGAAAGAAGTTTTTCCTTGTCCTTCATAATAAGTTCATAAGCTATTTTTTCAGCTTCTTTTTCCTCTTTTGTCTTTCTACCTTCCTCTTCTTTTGTATCTATATAATCGATGCCTCCTTGTCTATTCTTTTTTTGTGCAAAGTATGCTTCTCTTACATCAAGTCCATTAAGTTTTTCGAATTCTTTATAATCATTCTTGAACTTATCGAATGCAACATCAAAGATTTTTGGAATGATGGCATCTTCATCAGTGTAGTTTGCAACACGATCAATGAAGAAAAGTGAAAGAACTTTTATCCCTTTTTTTCTTAGTTCAGCTTGCTTTCTTAAATGTCGTTTGACTGTCTCTTCAATTTGAACTCTGAAAATATCCTGCTTCGAATTAGTTAAACCAGTTATATCGTTTACAGATAATCGGGTATTGTCTGTAAAAACCACGATTCCTAAAGCTGAATTTATTTCGTCAACTTTAATATTTTGAAAAGCTTCATTTCCAGTCTTTTGATAGAGGTCATCACCTTTTTGTAAGGTAAGTGATTCTTCTCTTTTTATTCCACCTTTGATGACGGGAGCTTTGATTGCTGCTTTTGGTCCATATCCGTAAATTTTCTCGAGTGAAAGACTAAGTTGATTTACATTCTCCTTTTCTGTTACTCCATATACTTCAATTTTCTTTACAAGATTCATCTTGAATGCATCAACAGGGCTAAGTCTGTAAATTAAATTTGGTTTTTCCTTTGGAGTTGCAGAATATCTTAGGGCAAATAATGGATGTAATGTTCGCAGTGCCTGCTTAGCTCTTTCAGAAGTATAGTTTTGTGCTTCATCAAGAATTAAAATTGGCTTTGTTTCCTGTATATATTGGTAAGGTAGCTTTTCGCCAGGTAATTTTTCTGTGGCCTTATAAATCACATTTGATTCTTTATTGAATGAATCAATAGTCATTATCAGAATTTCGAGAGCGCTGGAGCTGGCAAAGTGTCTTAACTTACTTATTTGCTGCCCTTCATACTCAATTACATTTACAGTTTCATTTCCGTAAAGTGCTCTGAAGTGCTCTTTTGTAATTTGGAAATTCTTTATTGTTCCTTCATAGATTGCAATACTGGGAACAATTATTATAAACTTTCCGAATCCATACTTTTTTCTCAATTCAAAGATTGTTCGCAAATAAACGTAGGTTTTACCAGTGCCTGTTTCCATCTCGATTGTGAAAGATGGAAAACGCCAGGTTTCGTGACCGATTCCTTCGAGCACTAATCCTTGTTCTATATCTAAAGATAGTTTTTGATCAAGTCCCTGACAATATCTCGAGTTTTCTTTCTGAACTTCCTGAAGATTTCCTAACAGCCATTCCTCATCTAAGTCATTGTAGGGTGGAAGATTTGCAATCGTTTCATCACCAAGTTGAAAAGATGTTTGGTATGGTGGTAAACCTTTGAAGAGATTTACAACACTTTCAATGGCAATTCTCTGATGCTCCTGGTTAGGATCAAATTTTAGTTTAAGTTTAGACATCTGTCTCCTGTTTTTCTACCAACCTTTTTATTGTTTTACACCAACCCACCGGATTGTTAAATTTAATTATCCGGAAAACCATTACTCTTGAATTATCTCCCATTTACCACCTTTTGCAGGTCCAATTCTCTTTAAAATGCCTGAATTCTTTAATTTTTCAATGTTTTTATCAATTGCAGTAGTAGAAATACCAATCAACTCATGTAATTCTCTTTTAGAAATTTTAGGATTCTGATGAATTAGCTGCACAATTTTCTTCTGATTTTCTACCAACCCATCTACCAACCTTTCTACCAACTCAGCGGAAATTTTATAATTACTCCGTTTTAATGTTGCAATAAATAAACCACCAATTTCTTCAAATTTTGCTTCAGGCTCTTTCTCTTTTATTAATGCAATTCCCCTTCCTTTTCTTTCAACGTAATGTGCGCGACTTAAGAGATCGGCTAATAATTCATTTCTTCTTCGTGAAATATTTCGTGTAACAATATCATTTATACTTAATCCGCCAAACAAGGTACCGGGATTTCTGATTTCAATACGGTCTTTGAAAATATTTAGTGAGACAAAATCAGGATCAAAATAATCCCTGTGCAGAAAAGCATTTATTATAACTTCCCTTATAGCCTCACTGTTTATTTCAGGCAAATCTTTTCTGTAAAGACCATTTAACTCCATACCGATGTGGATGTTTTTAAGAATGTATTTCTCGGCTTCATTGATAAGGTAAAGAAGATCGCCTTCAAATTCTTTTTGATCCAGTATAGTTGAAGTTGTGGTAGTTGCAAAAACGGAACACATTAATTTTAGATTGGAGAAAAACTTAGATGGGGTTTTGCTAAAAAGTGATAATGCGGCATTTAAGAGTTTACCGTGCTTAAAAAGTCCCAACGATTCTAACGTATCTTTAGTGTCACTCATTTTAATTGAAGCAAGCTTAGAGAATTCTCCTAATTTTTCTAGACTTAAATCTTTAATACTTGCATTTTCATTTATAATCGTATCCCAGCGAAGTGATTTTCGATTTTCGAATAACGCAGCTAATTGCTGTGCGTTCATTAACTGATCTTCGTCTGCAACACGAATATAATATCTTCCCTCAGCAGAATATGGTGATTGAATTCCTTCAAACTCAACTTTAATTACTTCAACATCATCAACTTTGGATGGGCTGATCTTTGGATAAATACGGGGTTCAATTTTTGCAGTTATTGAACCGGCAATTTCTCTTAAAGTTTTTGCGGATATTGTGTTTTTAACCGGTTCACCACTTTCCCGAATCCCAAAATAAAGAGTTCCTTTGCCGTGCTTATTCAGAATAGCAGATATTGAGATAAGAGCTTCTTTAATAAGTGAAGTCGACTTTTTGAATTCCGTTGTTTCGTCTTCTTTCAGTCTATGTTTACTCATATAGTTTTTATCAATCCCTTATCAGCAAGCGTTACTTTTTCTTCATCTGTAATTGCATTATCGAGGCAGATGAAAATATCAGTATCTCCAAGTTGTAAATTTTTAATTGTTTCTGAGTGAACTTTTTTATCGAGGCAAATGAGAAGTTTATGTTCACAAAAATCTGAAGTTACTTTTTGAACTTTGTTTTTCTTGTATTCTTTTATTTCTTCAATTTTACTATCAAGGGGAAAACCTTCAATTAATAGGATTTCAGTTATTAAATTCTTTTCTTCCCAAGATTCTACTAAGGCTGATGATACATCATCGAATAGCGTTATAACTTCTTCTAGATTATCTCCTTTGTAGTCTTTCCAAAGTCTAAGATTTGAATTATTTAATCGAAATTTTTTCAAGCCAAAATCGATCAATGAGTTGCGTTTCTTAGAAACTAATTTAGATGCAAGTTTAATTCTCTTTTCAGTAATCTGGGCAATATTCTTAAACCCATTTTTATAGGCAACAGAATCAGAATCTGTCAACTCAGCCATCTGAACCAATAGAAACTGTTTTTTTCTATCGTCTTCGGTTAAGTATTCATATAATGAATGTGCTGTAGTTCCAGTACCGGCAAAAAAATCTAGAATGATAAAATCATCCAATGTTTTATCCGAATCACAGGCTTTAATTAAGTATTCAATAAGTTTTTTTGGTTTAGGATTATTAAATAAGTTTTTTATTCCGAACAGCTCCTCCAAATCTTCACTACCTAATTCATTATAATATTGAGAATCATCTAGAAGATCATTCATAGCTTTTGCTGTCTCAAGTTCCTCTTCTGTAACAAATCTTCTAAAACCAAAATTTTGAGTAACATAAACAGTTTGATTTAATAATTCCTGGTTAACCCTCCATGGTCCAAAAACTTCCACCTCATTCTTGGTTTTATTATTCTCAATTTCTAAGTCACTCATTAATTTAAATTCAAGTGACCTTGCTGCATATTTTCCTTTAACATACTTTCCGTTTTTACACTTGGCAATGGTTCCTTTAGGTATTAACCGAGAAGTAACTTTGTTTCCTGCGTTAAATACTGGCCGAGTTAAATCGGAAGCTTTTTCAACACTTAAGGGTTCATCCAAATAAAGCTTACTATATATTACTATATAGTCACACATATCAGACATAGTTTTACTTAGGTGTGCAGTTTTCCTCGCAGCTCTTCGTTTAATAACACCTATGAAATTCTCTGGACCAAATAGCTCATCCATAATACTTCTAAGGTGATAAGCCTCATTATCGTCAATACTGATAAAGATCACTCCATCATCACGTAATAAATTTCTTGCAAGTTTGAGTCTCGGATACATCATACTCAACCATTTTGAGTGAAATCTTCCATCTGATTTTTTATTTGTGGTCAGTGGTTTTCCTTCTTCATCAATTTGCCCTATGCGGCGTAAATATTCTTCAAGTGGTTCTGTAAAGTTATCGTCGTAGATAAAGTCGTTACCAGTATTGTAAGGTGGGTCAATATAAATCATTTTTATTCTGCCGGCGTAACTTTTTTGCAGTATCTTAAGCACTTCAAGGTTTTCGCCTTCTATAAAAATGTTCCGTGTATTCTCTTCATCAATTCCTTCACCTGGACATGGAACAAGAGTTCCTTTGCTGGGAATAGAGGCAATTCTTCTTGCTTCTCTTTTACCAGGCCAGAAAAGTCCAAAATGTTCAACATCACCTTCATCTTCTTCAAGATAATTACCTAAAGCTTCCTTCAGCACCTCCCAGTTTATTTGGTTATCGGCAAAAGCTTCAGGAGCAATTTGTTTTAATTGTTTTATTCGTTCTTCATCAAAAGAAAAAGATGGTCTTAATTTTTCAATTGGCATAGTATTTATCCCAAAATTTTAATTACTTAATTTATTACTCTTCGGCTAAATTTCTAACAATATTTTCAATTATATCCACATTCAGGTTAGCTCCTTTCCATTCTTCAGTGTCAACATCATCTCCCAAATCTTCAAAATACTTTTTAAATTGAGAATATGATTTAGCCCCCATTGAGTGAACATACTCTCTAAAAGCAGAGCAGGAAAATCTTGCATCACAGTTTCGACAGACTCTGGTTGCAAAACGTGTGTTGGAGCCTTCCATTTTTTCTTGCAATGTTTCCAAAGGAGGAGGACCGAATTCACTATCTTCAATTTTATCTACTACACAAGCAAAATCATTAATTGTTTCTTTAATATGTTCTTCTTTATATGGTATTTCAATAAGCGGTTGCCACTTATTTAATTCTATTTCAATACGCTTTTCATCTCCGTCAAGCACAGCCGCTCGCAGTGGTGAAGGTAAGGAAGTAGCAATAATTGCAGTATGGTCAAGGTCATTCTTTCTTAAATTTTGCCAGATATATGAATAAATATTCAACTGTCTTTCATAAAGTTCTTTATGTGTTTTTACATAATCCGGGTCGTGAGTTTTAATATCATACATCCAGGTTTCATCGTCTTCCCGCACAATGTCAACAATTCCTTCTATAGAAAACTTTCTTCCTTTTGGTGTTACTTGTTCTGGTAGAGTTAATTTCACCTCAGTATCAGTTACCTTCTTCGCAATGGAATTTAACTTTTTCCAGTAATACAACACCTGGTTAAAAGCATTTTGCCTACCTTCATCAGTAAGAGCGTGTCCGCCTTCAAGTCTTAGCAACTCATAGTTTTCGTTAAAATATTCTGCTATACGTTGTTCAATTTCTTCGTCAGTCATTAAGCAACCTGTTTATTTCTTTCCTGAATAATTAAATGATGTAAATCCTCAATTGTTTGATGAACGAGACTTCCGAAAAACATCGTCTGGGAACGAGAAGGGACAAAACCATATTTCTTAAAGATCATATAGTTTCTTGGGCATTTGTTGTATTGCAAATAATCACCTGTATAAGAATAACTCTTTCCCAGGTCTTCATCATCAAGCTTAGCTTTTGGCAGCGAACTAATTTTGAAATCCTTTATTTTGGTCAAAGTATTTTCTTCGAATATTTCTTTGAAGGGTTCAATCGCAGCAGCAGTTCCCTTATAACGTGGTAAAACAAGTAAATTCTGTGCTCGTGAAAGACCAACATAGAACATTCTCATATTATCAAAATCATTCATTCTATCAAGTGGTTCACCTTCTTTATTCAACAAATCACGAATGATGATTTCATTCTTTTGCGGACCTCGTTTCATCTTATATAAACTACCCATAATTACAACGGGAAATTCTAAACCCTTAGCTTGATGAATTGTGAGAAATGGAACTCTTCCTTTTGGAAATGGATCGTCAGCATCTTCGTATTCAGATTCGCCCAACCTGAATAAAGCATAAGTATATGAAGTGAAAAAAGTATTGACGAATTTACTCTCTGAAAGAAATGACGCTGTTATAATTGGAGTATATTGCTCCATATACCGAGCGAGATACTGAGTAATCAAACCAAGATTGCAAATAGGTCCTTCATCGGAGCCATCTTCGGCTTTCTCATACATTTTTCTGAAATGAGCAAACCCATTAAGCTGATAGAAAAGGTCAAGTACACTCCAATCAACAGACGTGACTCGGTTGATCACATATTTTAATTGAAATGGATTACCTTCTCGCTCTCTACGTTCAATTGCATTTTCAAAGAATTTATTAGTAAGATTATTTTTTGCCTTCTTTGAAAGATTCGTTGGCTTTACTAATTCTCTCAACATTTCTCTCTTAAAATCATCTTCAAAATTCCATTTTTTTCTTGAAAGAACACCAAGTAATATTTCATAGTCCTGGAGAACGGTATCGATTTCTTCCTTCTTGTCCTTTACAAAATTTCTTAGCTGTTCATCTTCTGAAAGTAACCAGTCTGCCTGATCATCACAACCTCTAATCCAACCTAAAAAATCTCTCAAACCACCACTTACCCCTCTTGAGAGTACAGGTTTACCGAAAACTTTGATAAACAGTCCCCAAACTTTTCTTGCTTCATCAACCTCCAAAAATCTTCCTGCTCTTGGTGCATATACCCTTATTCCAAGGTTTTCTAATGCATCCTGTAAACCAGTTACTTTAGTAATTCCTTTCATTGCCGGAAAGAGAAAAGCGATCTGATTATAGTCCTCTACCTTTCCACTTTCTTTGAGTTCTTTAACTAAGGCAGCAATTTTTTTGTAAACTTCTTCCGGTTTTTCTTTTGCCGATACAATAACGGAAGGTCTTTGATCTGGATTGTGAGGATCTATTTTTTTGATGATTCGATGAAAACCTTTTTGTGGCTTTACCTTTTTCCAATCAATCCTATCAATAAAATCTGAGTAATGATGAACGATTTGCTTTCTTGAGCGATAATTTTTTACCAGGTTAATTTTATGAGGTTTAATTCCAAGATATTGCTTACATCTTTGTTCAAATTCAACCAGATTTTCAACAGTAGCTCCCCTAAACCGATAAAGAGCCTGATCATCATCCCCTACTATACAAATGTTTTTATGACCCTTTGCTAATGAAAAGAAAATCTTTTCCTGAATATGATTTGTATCCTGATATTCATCAATAATTACGTATTTAAATAGTTGGTGTGCATTTTTAGATTTTTCAATTGTTTCATGAGCTTGTTGCTGAAGTAAAGAAAAATCTACATTCCTATTTCTAGGACTTATAATCAAACTCTTAAGATAATAATCATACATTTTAATAAGTTGATTGAGAGTCTTATCCTTCGATTTAATTTCTGCTGGATTCAAACACTCTTCTGAGAATCTGTTAAATAGGGCAATGAGATTAGTAACAGCATTATGTCTTGATGAACTATTCCAACCTCCAAGATATTGGTTAATTGCTCGATTGGCTTCTTCTTCATTTTCAAAATCACCAGCTTTAATAATATCATTCCAAAAGAAACGATTATAAAAGTGGAAGTATTGAGCAAGCTCGTCCATTAGAATGGGTGGTGCAACTCTATTGCCATCAGTAAATCGTCTATCAGTAATGATGATATTACAGATCGAGTGGACGGTTCCAATCGCCATTTTAGAAAGATCATAAGACTGATTTGAGTATTGACTAACAAGTCCCAATAAGCTTCTCAAACCTTCTTTCAATTGGAATGCAGCTTTTTCTGTAAAAGTACTCAGGAAAATTTCTTCAGCTTTTACGCCCTTATAAGCCATAAGGTTTAATGTTCGCCACAGTAAAACACGAGTCTTACCAGATCCAGGTCCAGCCGAAAGAAAGAGCGGACCATCATCATGAAGGATTGCTTCCTTCTGTTGAGGATTAGGTGAGAACCTCTTTAACTCCCAAAGTTTTTCAATTTTAGGTAAGCTCATACGCAAATTTCTTTTCTTTTATTGCTCTCAACATTATTTGAGCACAAGCTTCAGTATCGGAAAGAGCATCGTGATGTTTTAGAGGAATCTTAAAATGATTGCAAACAGCTGGTAAATTTGTAGGATAAATATTCCAAAGCCTTCTGGACAATTCAACAGTGCACAGGAAATTTTTGTTAGGATATTCTATATTATAGTATTCACAGCATTTTCTAAGAACAGATTTATCAAAACTTGCATTATGAGCAACTACAAAATCGACCCCTGAAAAGAATGGTTTAATCTTTGGCCATACTTCTTCAAAGGTTAACTCATTCTTAACATCGTTCCAGGTTATTCCGTGCAAATATGAAAAGTAGAATTGCTTTTGTGGTGGTTTGATAAGAAAAGATTTTTTCTTTATGATTTCATTATTTTTAACTTTTACAAGACCAACTGCACAGGCGCTGTGTCTGTAGTAGTTTGCTGTTTCGAAGTCTATTGCTAAAAACGAAAGTAAGCTATTTCTCATTTTTTATTATGGTCTCAAAAATCTTTATTTGTGATTTAGATATTTTCTTTTGCTTCAAAATGTATCTTTCAAAAGATTTAAATGTATCTGGCTTGAGCTGCTTGTGAGCTAGAATGAGCAATTTGTCCTTACTCTCATCTGGCTTTGATTCTTTAACTCTATTAAAAAGATAATCGAATACTTTTTCAAGAGTCTTAATACCAATTCCTTCAACAGAAGTCAAGCTGCTTATATTTTTTATTTTATTATCACCTAAAATTTCCAATAATTTTTCAGCATATTGTCTTTGTATTCCTGTTTTTGTTTTTATCTCATCAACAGACATAAATAAAAATTTGCTTTTAAGTGAATCATATAGGTCATCGGGTGAATCTGGGTCGTAACGATAAATCTCAACTGGGATATCAATCTTAGAAAGATATGATTCCATAACTTGAATGGATTCGTTTTCTGGAATGTTACCGTGTCTAGACCCTAAAACTGGAAATGCAACAGAGGTAATTGCTTTTTCTTTGTAAGTATCAACAAATTTTTGCAACCCTTTTTCCAGGTATTCAATTTTCGAATCATCTTTCCAATCTTCTTTGGTTGGAAAATTAATTATCCACCTATAAGCTGCTTTATAGATCCAAAGTTTTCCGATTTGTATTTGTTTTTGTTTACAAAGCTCTACATATTTTTCATTCATATCAGGGTATCTTAACCGAAATTCTAATGCGACTCCTGCACCCATTACCCCCACCGTATTTACAGTATTAACCAGAGCTTGAGCCTGAGAAGTAAATAAATTGCCTTTAATAATTGTAATATTGCTCATATTGCGATTTCGTTAAATAAATCTATATATCTGCTTTCATAAATTGCACTAAAAATCAATCTTTTACCAGATTTATCAAGCACTTTTTCACCATATGCGTACTTGAAAAGATTTTCAAGGTAAGCCAATCCTCCAGCATCTTTTGTGTAACAACCAGCATCTACCTGATAGTAAACCGTTAACAATTCAAAATATTCTTTTACGTTTAGATCGTATCCAACTGCAATTGCACTAATTAATTCTAAAGTTTTATCCTTAAATAATTTATATTGAAAATATTTACCTAAAGGATCATCACTTAAAAGTGCTCTAAAAATTCTAATTTCAATCTCATTTAATTTCAGTTTATCCTTTATGTATTCAAATAATTGCAAAGATATAGTGTGTTGTAAACTCTTATCTAATGAATCAACTGCCTTAGGTTTTCCGATATCGTGAATTACTAACAATACTTTCATTTTTTCACGTGATAAGATTTCCTCAAATTTCCAATCATTAAAGTATTTATCAAATTCATTAAGAACATTTTTAATGTGATCAAATAATATATAATGTCTTACCTGTGCACTAAATATATTTTTTAATCTTTCATCTACCTCTATGACAGATAAAATCAGTTTTTCGTTTTCATCAGGAGTTTCATCCTTCTCTGCTTGTTCTGGAACTAAGCCGTTGGTGAAGAGCAGCCATTCTTGATTCGTTTTACCGTTTATATAGTAAACAGAATAAATTCCGCTTGATGAGCTAACTACTGATATATGGTCACTTGCTTTCGTTATATCCTTAACAGCAGCTGAATTTACATTTTTTATTGACAAGATTTTTAAAGATTCAAATGGTCTACGATAAGAAAATGATGCGTTTATTTTGGTTTCTCCTTGGGTAATCTTAACTATAGCATTTTCATTATAATAAAATGAAGGATCCACTGTAATTTGACTACAGTACGAGTTATCGATTCCAATAAGATTTTGCAGAGTATCTTTATCATTTTTTGATCGACATATGATTTCGACTGATGTGAGTCTGGATAAATCAAGTTCATCTTTGACAACAAATTCTTGTTGAGATGCTGATAAGAAAGCCCATCTGCCACACTCAGCATAGCTTTTGTAAAGATTGATGAAGTCAAACGACCTTAAAAAATCATAACTGTTTCCAATCTGTGTTCTAGGGTACCATCTTAGGTTTCCATTGCTGACAAAACAATTCTCGCTAAATTTATCTAGCACTTCTTCTATTTTAATTTTAAAGAAAATTGGGACAGGACATTGCGGAAGATCAAAATTTTTTGTTTCCTTCCCCAATCCTTCATTGTAATACTGAGTTGGTGTTTTAGGCCTGAAATAAAATCTGGCAAAATTCTTTACTTGTGAGTTCGTTGTACTAATAAAGGAAGCTCCAGCACTATCTCGAAATTGAGACAAATTTCTACTTCGAATTTTCCCAGACTGAATTATAGAAACCGCATTTTCTAAGTGAGTAAAATGAAAAGCATAACCACTCCACGGACTATTCGACAAGCTTAGCAATTCCAATAATTTTTGTTTAAAAGATTTATCTTCCCCTATGGGGAAAAAGGTTTCCCTGGTAGGAATTAAAGCATCTAATTCATCTTGTGGTGGTGGCTCAAACTCTCCTTCGAATAACTTTTTAATCTCTTCAGGAGTATCTTGCTTCTTTTTTGATAATGAGTCTAAATGCTCTTTCAGAAAACCATTTTTGTCAATAATCACTTCCAATAATTCTATTAATTCATTTTCATTAGCTGAAAAGAATATATTGCCTTTATCATCAATATCTATTTTGTTGTCAAGTTCTACTGAGTCGATAAATGTGTTGTTAAAGAATATTTTGTAAGAAAGTGTAGATCGGCCAAATGGAGCTTTATAGATTTTAAACAAACTTTGTAATTCTTGTTTCCAGAGGTTATAATAATCACTATTCAATTCTACAGATTCGCTTAATAACTTTTCTTTATCAAGAACGAATTGTAACTGTATTCTCTTTAAAGAAAGTTTCTCATCGCGCTGACTTGGGAATAAATCCAAGTCGATTAATAATCCGTCGAGTGTATTAAATATTTTCGACAGGATATCTCCCCCGTAATTTTTTAGTTCTTCCTTTAAATCTGAATCAATGTACCAAACTTTGTGCTCAGGTTTTAATTCAATCACACTATATGTGAATATATGGTTATCAGAAATATTACTAATTATTGGTACTGGGGTTGAGTATGAGAATGGAAGTATATCCAAAATTTTTACAAGATAGTTTATTTGAGGCATTTTTTCGGAGATAAATATTTTACTACTTGCTAACCACTCCATCGTTCTTGAGAGATATCCTCTCTTTAAATTACCAAGTTGGACAATTGTTTCTTCATCAATTTCCACCTTACCCAAAAGTGATTTTCTTAGTTGTATGAGTTCGGAGGATTCAATATTAACGCCTAGTGCTGAAATAAATTGTAGCTTAAGTGAGGTCTCCGACTTTTCAACACCTGTTTTAATCCAGTCTGGTAATTTTTCATAATCTGTTGCGTAAAAATCAGGGTAGACTGATTTTTCTGGATCAAATCCTAATATTAAATGTTTGCTTTCATTAGTATATCTTATTTCTGTTTTAGTATTTTGATTCCATATCGTTTCCTCAATAGTAATGGAATCCATTCTATTTTGAAGCGAAGAATATTTCTTATACATCGAAATAAAAATCTGCTTCTGTGCTTCTAAATCATCTTTCAATTCATACTTGAGTGGAGCACAAATAAACACCCCATCTTTAAAAAATGGTTCGATAATGATACTTAATTTTTCCACTTCAAATTGAGGATTCCCTGTATTCAGATTTAGTAATTCTTTTACTTCTGCATATTTTTGATTCAATAATTTCTCTTTACGAATGTATTTTGAATCTTCTATATAATATTTCCCTTCTTGCAGATTATTAAGTGATTCTTGTCTATCCTGAATTTTATACTTAGTAACATCAATACTCTTTTTAGAATCCTCATTAAGATATAATAATATGAATGCCAATTGATGTGCATTTTCTATATTCAAACTTAACTCATCCATTATTTCGGTTTTCGGCTTACCTCTTCCGATCCCAAGAAACTGTCCAAGATTATATTGATTAAAATCAACAAAAGATTTTAATACTTTTTCAATTAACTCCGTAGATTGCGAATAACTTGGAAGAATTTTGGAAAGTATTAGCTCATACTTTTCCGAATCGTCACTTTCTGCCTTCTTAAATACCACTTTATTATTGAAGGAAATAGAATCGAGTAATATTAGAGTACCGTTAATTGTCTTAATTCTTATTTTCTCTCTGATTTTATCATATTCGATACTTCGAGCTAGGGCCAGAATTTTATGTTCAAATGATTCTTTATTATATACTGTATCTTCTAATAGCTCTATAGATTTGATTTTATCAAGATATTCTCTTTGAACTTCTTTGCTATCTGCTTCTGTTATGGCATCAATAAAAACAAATAGATCTATATTTAGCGAAAGTATTGTTTTGTATAAGGCAACTTCTTCCAGTAAGCTACTTTTATTCTCAATTAGTTGATACAATTCATCGGGTAGTTGGAATAAGTAGTTCTTTAGATTGTCATTTATAAATTTCTTCAATTGTTGGTGCTTAGGAGTAATGAAGAATTGATGGACATTTTCACCTCTCTTTTGCACTCGATAACCATTCTGCTCCTTCGTAAAAAACAACTTATCAAATATTGGGGCTGAAATAGTATTGAAAAAAGAAATAAATATTTGGATGTCTTCCAATCCTAATGCATTCTTGGAGCTATCAAGTTTGGTTGATAAATAATCAAGAAACTTGTTCTTATCTTTTAGAAAACCAAATTCTCCAGCAAGAAAATTATGAAGGTTAAAGAGCTTCCTTGAATCTAACTGGTATATCTCAAAACCAAGTTTCTTTAATACAGCTTGAACATCATTAAATTCCTCAGATATTAAAAGTAGTTCTTTACTAGATTTAATCTCACTAGTAGAATAAATCTGTCCATTTGAAAATGAAAATAATTTTATTTCAATCAGTTTTTTTGTTAACACGGTAGGTTGATTTATTGACCCTCCCCCACTATACACGGTTTCATATCTTTTTAGAATAGCATTGTTTAGCTCAATTAAAATCTGGTTAATAGAATCCTTATTATTATCTATCCAAGCATTTATTATTCTAATATCTGAGGAGGAAATAATGAGGTCGGTCAGTGAGGCAGGTTTTAAATTTAATTTCGCTGAGTTTTTTGCTTCTGAAGCCAAACCCTCCTCATTCCAATAAAACCAGTCAAATTGTTTCACACCAAAATCAGAAGGTTTGATGTCCAAAGAAGTGTCTTTTATCCTGACATTTTCTTTTAAACTCGCTCTGTCTGAAGTCGTTGGGACATTTTTCTTGGCATAATCCGATAGTGGTTTCATTAGATATTCGTACACCCACAACTTATTGGGTAGAGAACTCCACTCGGAAGATAGAATTGCTGAATAGATTTTAGTATACTCTTTAAAATCTTTTGCTTTGAGAAATTCTAGTTTTGAGATGATTTTATCTGAAAGGCATTTTAACAGTTTTTTATTTCTTGCACCATCATCTAAACTAGTACGCTGACTGAGATTATGAAAAATATTGCTGTGAATTATAAAATTATATTTATGTAATTCATCACTAATTGGGAAATAAAGATAGAAATTAGGGTTGCTCTTTATTGATGTATCATTATTTCTGTTGGACACCCCAAGATAGAACTCGACACACTCAGGTTTTTCTTCATCTGTTAGATCACTAGTAATATCTTGATATGAAGTATCGTTTTGTGGAATAATAAATTCATAAATAGAAATATCAGCTGGTTGGAATGGATTAGCAAGATCATTCAGATAAACTTTCTCAAGTTTATTAGATGTATATTTTTCCCCTAAATTATTCAGTATGCTTAAAGAATAGCTAATACCTTTACGAACGTGTTCTTCTTCTAACCTTTCGTTTTTATTCTTTCCTAATTTAAGAAACGTAAGCGTTCCACTATTAAATTTGTTTAAATCTAATAGATGATTTTGGAATAGTTTTTCCTTTGCATATTTTATAAATTTAGCGAGTTCCTCAAGAGAGAATGTATTGGAAATTTTATTGTAGTTAAAATCATAAATCTCATCATTAACACCACAAGGAAAATTTGTGACTAGAATTTTAATCAACCAAGGATAATCATCTTCACAGGTGTAGCCTCCATCTTCAGATATAAATTTTGGTTCACAATGAATTATATTTTGGGTAGTATCATAATTTAGAAATGACTGAAGACCAGAGTTAGTTTTCCAGCTAAAAAGTATCGGACCATTTAACTGCTTCAATTCACTTTTCCCATTTGATTCGCCTATCAATCTGTGAACAATTTTAAAGCCTACTCCAAATTTCCCAATATTACTACTTGATTCTTTAGTAGACTGCCCTATGTTCAAAATTGATCTAATACCTTCAAATGAGAATTGCTCACCATCGTTAAATGCGATCAAATAATTTTGGTCAAAAACTAGTGCAAATGTTTTACTTTTTGCGTCGAATGCATTTTGCAAAAATTCGTATATCGCCTGCCAGTCTTGAGCCATATCAAGGAATGGGGTAATAAACTTATCAATATCTCTTTTATCAGCGTGAAACAATTCAAAAAAACCAAATACCTGTTCCAAACCATTCTGATATGAGTGTCCTATGAAATGTTCATTTCTAGATGGGTCTTTTATTTTGCGGACATTTTCCTTATAGAATTTTCTGAAAACTCGTAAATCTTTTACCTTCATATTGTATCTGTATTTTTAAGTTTTAGTGCCTTACCCACCAACTCGATGATTAAAATCACTAGAAGATAGCAAATGAGATGTAATTTTATAATGAGTGATTTTGATACTATCAAAATTACACTCTGAAAATATAAAATTTTTGTAGCGCATTTAAGCTAAGGTTAATTTTCATAAAAACCCCAAAGATCTTTGAAATTCAATGGAACTGCCCTCATAATCCAAAAATATATATTTCTTTTAGGTTAAATTGAATAATATTTAAATAACTTCCAAATTCTTTATCACATAACTCGAAAAAACTAAATTAAAGTATTAGCATCAAATTTTCCCGAGCTCCTGCTTGGAAAGACTTAAGTCTTAATGCTCTTTGCGTATGTCAATTTGTCATTCTCATACTATACAGCTTCTAAGTAAATACTACATCAAAGCACAACTTTCTTCTTACTTTGTTTGTGCTTTGTGCTTGTTGTAACCTTTATCTCCGTATGGTGAAAGTTTTTCGAGCCACAACT
>CAZHVS010000001.1:300206-386074 GCA_964536015.1 uncultured Ignavibacteriaceae bacterium | reverse complement strand
GTAAAGTCGCATTCCTAAAATCAGGAAAGAAATAGTATGAATATAACTTGGATATATTTTGAGGAGTTATAATACTCAAAATCATATCTATTTAATAAAAATAAATCATCAATCAAACGAAAGGACATCATATATGATGGATCTAAAAAAAATCTTCAAAAACCATTTCAACACTAAAAATATTAGTGATGATAATCTTCGCAAATTTGCTGAGATACATCTGCAACGACTCTCTGCCAACAATGGCACATCTCAGTTCACTTCAATGATAACCGCTACCACAACCGCCTATCAGGATTACTTTGGAGCGATGACTAACGAAGACACAAAATTTGCAGTTCAACAAGGTCTAACCATTGCAATGAACAACATTGTTGAAACATTTAAAAAGCAGGTAAGCCAGAAAGAAGGCATAGTACGCGGCACATTTGGAAAAGAATCGCCGGCTTACCAAGAATTTTTTCCGCTTGGAGTAAATGAATACACAAAAGCCACTCTTGCAAACATAGAGATGTTGATGAACCGCATAATAACTGCGGCATCAAATTATGGCGGTACTATCAGTGCAGATTTTATACAGGAGTTTATAACACTGCGTGATACTTACAAAGCTGCCCGCGAAGCACAACTTGTAAAAATTGGAGAAGTAGCCGACCAAAGAACAACAACCAAAGTAAAACGAGATGTAATAGAAAATCAGTTAATGAAAAATGTTCATCTTATTGCTGCAATGTTTATAGGAGATGTAGATAGATGCATGGACTTCTTTGACCAGAGCTTTTTACGAGATGAAAAAGAAGAGGAAGAAGAACCAACACCACCGGAAAATTAAAAACAGAAACCCCACCTACTTCCTCCCCTTTGCTAAAGGGGAGGATTGAGGAGGGGTTCGAGAAACGAGAACAAAAGCCATGACCTTACACTACAACAAAAAATCAGAACAAGAAAAAAGACGAACTCTCAGAAAGGGAATGACCTTCTGCGAAAAAATTATGTGGAAATACTTACGAAAGAGGCAATTTGGAATTAGATTTCTCAGGCAATACTCCATAGATGCATATGTAATAGATTTCTACTCCCCCGAAATTAAACTTGCAATAGAACTTGATGGAGAAGTACACAATCTTCCCGAACAGAGAGAATATGACAAGCATCGCCAAAAATATATAGAATCATTTGGAATAACATTCGTTCGCATTACAAATGATGAATTTATGGGCAATCCAGATAAAGCATTCAAAAAGATTGAAAACAAAATTAAAGAAATAAAAACCCCACCTACTTCCTCCCCTTTGGTAAAGGGGAGGATTGAGGAGGGGTTCGAGAAACGAGGTTAAAGAAATTTTTCCTTCCCTTTGCAATAATCCACATCGAATTTCTTAAGTTTGCACAAGTAAAAAAAAACTTCAGGAAGAGATAATGAGCAACGAACAAAACGAACACAAAAACGGTTTAATTGCACAAACAATAAAAGAAGTAACACAACCATTCAAAGACTTATTCAAAGCACCGCAAGTACTTTGGGGAATAAACATTTCCTATGTACTTGAAGGACTAACATACTTTGGAGTACTCTCACTACTTGCAATATTCTTTAACGACTTCATTGGTCTTGATGACATAGACGCAGGAAGAATGGTAGGAATACTAACAGCCGGAATAACACTTAGCATGCTCTTCCTTGGCGCAACAGTAGATATAATTGGAGTGAGAAAATCTTTATTGATTGCACTCTTCCTTATGCTTATTGGCAGAGTGCTTGTAACAATTAGTCCGGTTGTATTTGGCACAAAAGGATTATGGTCATCATCTCACTCACTTGCAATGTTTGGAATACTATGGATAATTCTTGGCTATGGAATTTATCAACCCGCATGTTATGCAGGAGTAAAAAAGTTTACAGACGAAAAAACCGCAGCAATGGGTTATGCAATGCTTTACGCACTGATGAACCTTGGTGGGTTTCTGCCGGGATTAATCTCTCCACCAGTAAGAAAAGCATTTGGAATAACAGGAGTCTTCTGGGTTTATGCCGCTCTAACAGTAGTTGGAATTTTATCAGTCGCATTTATACTCACAAAAAAAGCAGTAGAAAAAGCATCAGTAAATCTCTCCAAAGAAGATAAAAAAGAAGTAGATGAAATAGAATCAATGCCAGTAAAAGAAAAGATGAAATATTACCTGAAGAACTTTCCGCTAAAAGATTTACGATTCCTGTTTTTCATCTTTATATTGATACCAGTACAAACATTATTTGCACATAACTGGTTAACACTTCCGCAATATACAAGCCGAGCATTCACAGGATTTGTACAGGAAAATTTTGAATTCTTCGTAAACTTCAACCCGATATTGATATTCATACTAACACCGATGGTTGCAGCATTAACAACCAAAAGCAACACATACAAAATGATGATACTCGGAACATTCGTAATGGCATCGCCCACTTTCCTACTTGCAATAGGTCCAAATATTTACACGTTGTTTGGATACTTAGTAATAATGACAATAGGAGAAGCAATGTGGCAGCCGCGCTTTCTACAATGGGTTGCTGAAATAGCGCCTAAAGGTATGACAGGAATTTATATGGGAATTGGACAATTTCCATGGTTTCTTACAAAAGTAGTAACAAGTCTATACTCGGGCTGGTTCTTAATGCACTACTGCCCTGCAGATGTTCCTGCAACTGCAATGAACACAGAAACAATGTGGCTGATATACGGATTTATTGCACTCGTTAGTCCTGTTGGTTTATTACTTGCAAAAGGCTGGATGCTGAAAGGCTTTAAAGTAAAAGCATAAGTGAATTATTTTATTAAGACAGAAAAACTTAATAGAAGAAATAAATCTTAACTGAATTCAGCATCAACATAAAGAAATCTTTTAATCTTTTGAGTAGGAGTCTTCTCAAAAGGTTCGGTTTGTTCAATAACTTTGTTAATCCTTGAAAAAGAAGCAACACTTTCGTTCACCTGCTTTTTTATGTCATCAAGAATATGATTAATATGCTCACGAACCTGTTTAGCATTAAGTTTTTTCTCTGTAAAATATTCATCCAGCTTTTCATAATTTAGATGAACACGAGCTACAAGAAGTCCCTGCAGCTTAAATACCAGCGATTCAAGAACGCTTTCATTCCTGTTAATAACAGACTCAATAATTTCCGGATAAATATTTTCACCGCTTGCACCAAGAATAACATTTTTGCTTCTGCCTTTAATGTAAAGAAAATTATTCTCATCAAATACACCTAAGTCACCTGTTTTAAACCAACCATCATTAGTAAAAACTTCAGCGGTCTTTTCAGGATCTTTATAATATCCTTTCATCACAATATCGCCACGAACAAGAATTTCTCCTTCACCTGTAGAAGGATTAGGATTGTCAATTTTAATTTCAACTCCATCAAGTGCAGGACCGGTAGAACGGAATTTTGTTTTAAATGCATCAGTACCGGCAACTAAAGGAGATGTTTCAGTTAAACCATAACCAATAGCATAAGGAAATTTAGCTTCAATCAGAAAATTCTCAACCTCAGAAGCAAGAGCAGAACCACCAATACAGAAAAGTCTTAATTCACCGCCAAAAGTCTTAAGAAGTTTTTTCCCTGCAGCAGCATTAATTTTCTTACGCACAGAAGCAAATTTATAAGCAAAACGAAGAATAGCTTTTTTATTAATCTCCGGAAGAATTTTTGCTTTATACATTTTTTCAATAATCAGCGGCACAGAAAGAATAATAGTAGGTTTAACCGCTTCAAGTGCAGGTAAAAGAACTGTCGCCGTAGGTGGTTTTCTTAAATAATACACTGCACCGCCAACCATAAGCGGAACAACCATTCCTAAAGTGCATTCATACACATGTGCAAGCGGAAGAAGTGAAAGCATTCTGTCATTTTCATTTGGAGATACAAGTTTTTCAGTGGCAAGAGCATTACTAACAATATTTTTATGCGTTAACATAACACCTTTGGAATGCCCCGTAGTACCCGATGTATAAATTATTGAAGCAATATCATCTTCCTGAACTTCTTGTTCTTTAAATCCTGCAAACTTTTTAGCTTTATTAATAAGCTTACGAATTTCGTATTCACCTTCAATAAGTAATTGTTTTACCTTCTCCTTAGTAGAGTTCGGTTGAATGATTGAAAAATTATCTATTAATATTCTTGTGTGCAAATTTTCAAATTCTTTATCTTCAATTTTTGAAAAATATCTATCAGAAATAAAAATAGCTTTCGTCTCAGAATGCCTTAGAATATGATGAACTTCAGTTGCATGAAACTCTGGAAGAATAGGAACAGCAACAGCACCAAAAGAAGTGATAGCAAAATAAGCTATTCCCCAATTAGGACAGTTCTCACTTAAAATAGCAACACGATCACCATGAGTTATTCCCTGCTTCTGAAGCATCATTGCTATTGAGCCTATTATCTTATATAGTTCGTGATACTTTTTCGGCAACTCATCATAATAGCTAAGAGAATTATTATCAGCGAACTTATTATAACTATTATTGATTAATGCCGGAAGCGTCTTTCTATCTAATTCTGTCATAATTCCTTTAAATAATTTTTGGTTCAAAAATAAATAAACAAGAAGCAGGAACAAAAAGTTTTGCAAAAAAATGCTTATTATTTATTTTATTTCATAAAAACACCTATCTACTTATAAAAGTTTAATATTTTTTCATTTTTGGTTTAACTTCTCATTCGATAGAAACACCTTCTCTTATACGGAAAAGCATAGAAATATTAAACACATTGATTAAGTTTTTACCCCAATAATTATTTAATAATTGGAATAGTTGTTGTGCTATAACAATTGTTAATTTAAACTAAAGAGGAGCGTATGCTTAATTTAATTACCTCAATTCTTGTTTTATTTTCATATTTCTTTACCACACCGGATGACCCTAAAAAGCATTCTTATATTGGTATAGATAATTGTACGGTTTGTCATAAAACCGAAACTCAGGGAAAGCAACTGGATATATGGAAAAACAGTAAACATTCCAAAGCTTTTGAAACATTAACCACTTCCAGAGCTGATTCTATAGCCAAAGCAAAAGGATTCACAACTCCAGCGGCAAAGACAGAAGATTGCCTTAAATGCCATGCTACTGGTTACAATATTGATGCAACATTAATCGGTAAAAAATTCAAAGTTGAAGATGGAGTACAATGCGAAACCTGTCACGGACCAGGCTCCGATTATAAAGCTCCAGCTATTATGAAAAACAGAGAAGAAGCAATTAAAAACGGTTTGGTAGTCCATACCGATGGTGAAGCATACTGTAAAAGTTGTCACAATACCCAAAGCCCAACTTTCATTGCCTTTAATTATGAGGAGAGTTGGAATTTAATAAAACATCCAATACCAAATAAAAAATAAAATATTATGAAGAAAATTTTACTGTTCTTTCTTGTCTTATCTACATTTGGATTAGCGCAGAACATTAACGGAAGAATATCTTCTTCAATATATTCTTTCGAAAAAGTTGATGTAAGCGGAGAATCCGATATTTACATAAGAGGATATCAATCGTTGAATTTAAATTTCAATTATGATAATTACTCTTTACGCACCTCTCTTAACTTCGAAAATGATTTCAAGAATAAAATGGCAAACGACTCAAGATTAAGATTCTACAATCTTTATTTTGAAGCACGTAAGTTATTTGATATTGCCACTTTAAAACTTGGAAGACAATCCATTTTCAATTCTGTAGTAGGTGGAGTTTTTGATGGTATTTCACTATCACTGAAATATAAAGATTATAATTTGAATACATATTTTGGCGGGAATGTTCCGGCATACCAGGAACTAAAACTTACAGATAAAATTGGAGAAGATAACATTCTTGGTGCTGATTTTTCCACTTCAGTTATAGAAAATTTTTTATTTGGAGTTGGATTTGTTAGCAAGAACTTCAAAGCAGTTGAATATTCGGCTCTAAGGCTTGATGAACAATTTAACCCGATTTTAGTGCTAATAAAACAACAGAGCAATCAATACAAATTCTTTAATGGAAAAATAAATTATAATCTAAAAGATGTTGTAGATGTCTATTCAAAATATGAATATGATTTGAATTTTAAAGAACTCTCCAAAGTAGAACTTGAATGTGATTACATTCAGGTAAAAGACTGGTCATTTAATCTTTATTTCAACTACCGGGAACCAAAAGTAAGATATAATTCCTTCTTTGCAATCTTTGATTACCAGAACACAAAAGAAGTTGAAGCAGGAATAAAGCACGATTTGACAAACTGGTTGTCATTAAATGCCCGATTTGGATATATAAAATTTACGGATATAAATTCAGAAAGATTGACAGTAGCGGTTTATACTCCATTCGGTAATTTAAATTACAGAAAAACTTTTGGTGATGCAGGAGAATTGGATGCAATTTCACTTTCATCAGGTTATTCATTCTTTGACGGCTTCCTCTCACCTTCTCTTGGAGTTGGTTACACAAATTATAAAGTTAGTAAGAATGATAAATCAAACAGCCTTGCATCAGTACTTGCAGGTATAAATGTTCGCCCAATGCGTTATCTCTCCTGCGATTTGCAAGGGCAATATTTGAATAACAAATACTATAAGAACGATTATCGTTTCTTATTCAAAATTAATTATTGGTTCAACACAAATTTGTAATTGATTATGAAGATAAAATATACCTACACAGTTTTAATTTTTACTCTTGCAAGCATCTTATTATTTACTGCCTTCAGAAATAAAGTAAATAGTGATGAATGCAAAAGAAATGATTCGGTAATCAAGTTCTCTCACCAGGTTCATAAAGATATTACTGAATGTTCAGGATGTCACTCAAAAGTTAAAGACGCAACCTCGCTGAATGAAAGATTACTACCAACCAAAGAAGATTGCAAAGGCTGTCACGATGTTGAAGATGCAGATAATTGTAATCAATGTCATTTTGAAAATGTTAATGAACCTTTAAAACAGAAAAAGTCAGCATTAATTTTCAACCATAAATCTCACCTTGATAAAGGTGAAGTATGTGAAAATTGTCATAAGGGTTTAGGAAATGTTGCATACAGCTTTGAATCACCTGCATTAATTCCCGCAATGGAAAAATGTTACTCCTGCCATGGTGAAACAAAGACAGCATCAAATTATTGCGAAGCTTGCCATATCTCTACAGTCAATCTTCAACCAGTTGATCATAAAACAATCAACTTTATATCATCACACAAATTTGCTGCAGATAAACCCAATGCAAATTGTGCAATGTGCCACGACAATAATTCCTGTGACGAATGTCATGTTGCAACAACCGGAATAACCGAAACAAATAAACTAAAAGATTTCTTCGTTCCTTTTGCAACAAGTAACTTCACAGATAAAAATAAGCAGAAACTAACGAGAGTTCACGATATTAATTATCAATTTACTCACGGAATAGAAGCCAGAACTAAAGAAAAAGAATGTCAATCCTGTCATCAGGCAGAAACGTTTTGCGTTGAGTGCCATTCTTCAACAGGCGTAATGCCATCAACACATACTATGCCTGGTTTTGTTCTCATAGGCAAAGGTTCCGGTGGTGGTCAACACTCCATATTGGCAAAAAGAGATATTGAGAGCTGTATTGCCTGTCATGATGTTGTAGGTCAGGACCCAACCTGCGTTCGTTGTCATTCAGAAAATATTAGATGAGTAACACAATGAAAAGAATTTTTTATTTATTAGCAGTTTTTTGTATTACAGTTTTTTTTGGTTGTAGTGATTTGCAGGAAGATATTTCCTCAACACCTGCACTTCTTGGTCCCCATGGAAAAGGAATAAATACTCCCGGTTCAAGTGAATTTCACGGACAACTAATAAAATCTGTAAATTATAATTTAAGTAATTGTCAACAATGTCATGCAAAAAATTATAGTGGTGGAAATGCTTCAGGAAGCTGCTATAGCTGTCATACAAGTGCAACTGGACCAGAAGCCTGTAATACTTGTCACGGAGTATTTGCAAATCCAAATTTAATTGCTCCACCAAGAGACCTTTCAGGTAATTTATCAGATACAGCAAGAGGTGTTGGTGCACACGATTTACATTTATTTGATGCAAAACTTGGTAAAACAGTATCTTGTGCTGAATGCCATAAGATTCCTTCAACTTTACTTGCAAATGGGCATATTGATAATACTCCTAATGCAGAAGTTACTTTTGGACAATTATCATCTAGCGGATTATCAGCACCGAATTATAATAGTTCAGAAATTTCTTGTTCGGAAACATATTGTCATGGAAATTTTGTGTCGTATAAAGATAGCTCAACGATGAAAGATGTCTATATCGCACCTACAATGACTGGTAATAATACAAAAGTTATTTGGAATAAAGTTGATGGTTCACAACTTGTATGCGGTACATCCTGTCACTCATTACCACCTACAGGCCATAGAACATACTCTTCAAATTCAGCGTGTGCAATTTGTCATGGAAGTGTTGTAAATGCTTCGTTGAAGATTATAGACAAAACGAAACATATAAATGGAAAAGTAGATCTTTTTTAAGTTATTTAAATCTGGAATTCAAATGAAAAAATACATAATCCTATTTTTTAGTTTAACCTTTCTATTCATTTATGGCTGTAAAGAAGAAGAAAAGGTTACTACTTCAGCAAACCAGTTAATTTCTGAAAAAGCAAATTCGTGTGAAGGTTGCCATACAGATTATAACACCTTGAAACAAGTTCATACACCTGATACAACTTCGGGTGGTGGAGGTTGCGGTGGAGAAACTCCACATATTGAGCCTTATGATCGTGTTTATATTGATAAAGATAATTATAAAATATTTAAAAATTCTGTGCACGGTAAACTTGAATGTACTGTTTGTCATAACGGTACAAATAATACATCTGATAAAAAAGTTGCTCATTCAGGAAACTTTATTTCACATCCTTCAACCAAAGCTGAAGAAAAATGCGGCTCGTGTCATTCTGATGTTGTTCATAAAGCAAAAAATAGTTTACACGAACAGGGATGGGGACAAAAAAATGCTTTGATAACCAGGTATGGAACATCCTCATTTGAAAACCTTCCTACAATGCTTAAAGAAGGATATAATATCAATTGTGCAAAATGCCATGCAAGTTGTGGTGATTGTCATATTATGCGTCCGAAAGCTGCTGGGGGTGGTTTACTTGCTGGACATAAATTTTTTGCCCCTGATACAAAGGAAAATTGTGTAGCCTGTCATACAAGTAGAGGCGGACATGCTTTTTATGGTGTAGGTATCGGAACAGTTCCTGATGTGCACCTGACAAAAGCTGGATTTACCTGTATGAGCTGTCATACTACTGATGAAGTTCATGGTGATAAAAATATCTATAGCAAGAGATATGATATGAAATTATTACCAAAGTGCGAAAACTGTCACTCGAATCTGGCAAATTCAAATAATTATCATAAAACTCATATAAGCACTTTTAATTGTAATGTATGCCATTCACAGGAATATAATAATTGTGCAAGCTGCCATGTTGGCGGAGATGGTGCCAGAGTACCTTCATATATGGGATATAAAATTGGTATGAACCCAATACCTGATGCAAGACCTTACAAATATGCAACTTTAAGAAGATCTTTAATGGCTCCTGACAGCTGGGAAGTTTATGGAACGAATAATCTGACAAATTTTGCAAAACTTCCAACGTACAAATATTCTACTCCACATAATATATTAAAATGGACTACTAGAACACAAGTAGCTTCAGGTAAACCATGCTATGATGCTTGCCATATTATTAAGGAAGGAAATAATTACAGAAACAAAAATTTATACCTTTTCCAATCAGATATGCAATTTTCGTGGGAAATCGAACCAAATAAAATTGTCATAGTCGATGGAAAATTACCTCAAAGTTGGAACGTTAAATAATATATCATAAACAAAAAAGGAACTCTATGAAAAACATAAAATCACTTCTTTCATTCTTTTTTATAATTGCAATTCTCTTTGTTGGTTGTAAAAAAGATGAATCTACTCCTACTACTCCCACACCAACAATTAACGAAGCTGAGGAACTAGTCAAATATGTTGAAGCTAATGGCGATTATATTCATGCCGGTGCAGGCTTCACATATGATGCGGCAACATTCAGAACTGATTACCTTGCAAACCCTGGAAAACTTTTAATACTTGATATTAGAAGTGCAACTGATTATAATGCAAAACACCTTTTAAGTGCAAAGAATATTACTCTTGCTAACTTAAGAAAAGTAACAGATACAGTTAATTTTGCAAATTATGATAAGATTGTCGTAGTATGTTACTCAGGTCAAACAGCTTGCTACGGTGTTGGGCTTGTCAGATCATTGTATTCATTAACCAACGCAAACAAAATTGTTGCATTAAAATGGGGAATGAGTTCGATCGATTCTATGTTTGCTACTAATTACTGGCTTGCAAAGATCAGTAATGGTAGAGCTACACAATTTGTTCAAACAGCAGCTCCTACTAAACCAGCAAAAGGTGATTTACCAACTCTTTCTACTGGAAAAAAGACCGGTCAGGAAATTTTAAGTGTTAGAGTAGATTCACTTTTAGCTCAAGGATTTACAGTTGCAACTGTTTCCGAAGGGACTGTTTATAGTGGTTTAACAAATTATTTCATCGTTAATTACTGGCCTTCTGCTTCGTACTTAAATCCTGGTCACATTGATGGTGCATATAATTACGACAATACAACAAAACCATTTCAATTAGCAAATGATTTAAAGACTTTACCAACAAATAAAACTATTGCTCTTTATTGCTATACTGGTCAAACAAGCGCTTATGTTGGTGCATATTTAAGGTTAATTGGTTATGATGTTAAATCTATAACATACGGTGCAAATAGTATGATTTATGATTTAATGACTGCTAATAAATTTAATCCTCTCACTGAAATCAAAGGTTATAAGGATTTATTAACTCCTTAATTAAGGCTAATTAATGAAAGCTATGATATGGAAAATTTAGATAATAATTCGTTTGCAGAAAGATTTGCAGATGTTACAAAAAGTCTTCTGCATAATTGTACTGAAAAAGAAATTCTTCTTGCAAAAAAACATGGATTAAATGAAGCAGAGTTAAAGTGTATTACTCATTTTAATAGCAATGAATCGATTAATAATACTGAAATCGCAAAAAGAATGGATTTAAGTCCAAGCCGTTTGACAAGAATAATTGATGGTCTTGTTGAAAAAGGAATAATGAACAGAGAACTTAATCGTCAGGACAGAAGAAATATGGTGATTTCCTTTACGGATAAAGGAAGAAAGCTTATGGATGATATCCAAAAATCTTATGTCGATGTTCATAAAGATATTTTAAACAATATCGATCCGAACTTACATGAGACTCTGGTTATTGCTCTGGAAAAATTACTTGTTGCAATAGAACAATGGTTAACGACTGATCACAAAGAATAAATAATAATTACTTATCATAGCCATAACAGTCGCAAGAAATTGCGATTGTTTTATTTTAAACCTGATTAAAAGCAGAAATTAATTTGTTTTTAGTATCAAGCAAATCCTGGGATAAAACTTTTACTTCTCCAAGCACAGGCATAAAATTAGTATCTCCATTCCATCGTGGGACTACATGAAAATGTATATGGTCATCTATTCCAGCACCAGCAGCTCTGCCAAGGTTTACTCCGATATTAAAAGCATCGGGTGAAGATATTTTTTTTAATGCTTTTACTGACAATTCGATATTATTAAATATTTCTATTTTCTCTTCATCATTTAAATCTGCTAAAGTATTTATATGCTTATAAGGAACAACCATAAGGTGACCGTTATTGTACGGATATAAATTCAAGACAATAAAAGTATTTTTCCCTTTCAATACGACAAGAGAGTTTTTATCATTTATATCATCTTCTCGTGCAGAACAAAATATGCAATTATATTTTTCATTTTTTTCTTTAAATGATTCGATATACTGAGAACGCCAGGGAGACCAAAGTTTTTCCATATTTTATTTTCTTTATTTATTCATGGCTTCATCATATTTTGAAGCATGAGGTGGGTCAATATTTTTTAAAATTTTAAATATCGCATTTTTATCGGGGTAATCTTTCAGGTAATCAACTATCTCCCCTGCTTTTGCATCGAAGAAAGTCTTAATATATAAACTACGTGCATCAATTTTTGATTTTATAGAGTTTAATACATTTGCAAGATTAGCAATTTTTTCCTGTCCTATATCTTTTTTAATAGCATAATAATCTATTCCATAATGATAATCATAAATAGCTTCACGAAAAAGACGATATTTTTCGCTTAAAATATTTTCAACCAAATCTCTCCTATTATAATTCCCCGAACCTTCCCATCCTTTTGAAAAACGAGAATTGACCCCAAGATTAACAAGATTTGAAGCTTTTATAAAAAAAGGAGTCCCACTAACTTTTTCCCATGAATCATTATCGAGTCCAATTATTAAATAAGCATAATAATCTAGAAAACTTGTAATTGAGTGAAAAACCATAGGATTAAAATATAATTGTTGATTTTTTTCATATGTAAAATCCCAGCCATTATCCATAACAGTTAACATAGGAGATTTTTTTGCAGATTTATAAATTTCTCTTTGACTACCAATAAAAACCTGTGCGGAATAATTTACATCACTAGAAGCAGAAGTGATAAAAATATTAAAGGTACATTCAATTTTTGGATTATTCCAGACATCCCCGGAAAATTTTGTAGTATTCAAATAATCACTGATTGTTTGCTGAAAATTCATCAGATTCTCTTTGTTGATTACGGGAAGATTATCAAACTTAACTGTAACTTTTGCATTCAATTCTTGTGCTATACTTAATCCCGAAAGAAGAAATAAAAAGATAAACACTTTTTTCATTATATTACTCATAGATTTTTTCTTTTGCTTACAATATATATATTTAGTTAGAATCAAACAATAAAGTATTTTATAATATGAATTTAATCAAAAAAATATTTGTAATAATAATTCTTTCTGCCAGTTTTGTATTTTCTCAATTTAATCCTGGTGCAAAACAAATTGCTTTATCAAACTCTGATATAGCATTAAGTAATGATGTTTTCTGTTTGTTTTCGAATCCAGCAGGTATCGCCCAAATTAACTGGAGAGAAGCTGGAATTTTTTACTCACCTTCCCCTTTTGGAATGACTGAATTAGCTAATGGTTTTTTTGCTTATAATGAACCATCCTCTCTTGGAAATTTTGGCTTAGGTATAATGACTTATGGATTTGAACTATACAGAGAAAATAAAATTTCAATAGCTTATGCATATAATTATAATAACTTCTTCTTTGCTGGTTTAACGCTAAACTACAACACATTATCAATTCAAAACTATGGAAGTGACCAGTCGATTACTCTAAATCTCGGAGGACTGGTTTATTTAATGGATAATACAAGATTTGCTTTTTCTCTCACAAATATTAACCGAGGTTCTTATGGAGAAGAAAAAGATCAAATTCCTGTTCTTTATACTGCAGGGTTTAGTTACGATGTCCTTAACAACATCTCGGTAAATTTTTCTGTAGAAAAAGAAATAAGATTCAACTCCTCAGCTCAGTTTGGAATTAATTATGATTTAATGGAATATGTTTCTTTGAGGACAGGATTTTCAACTTACCCGAAACGTTTCTCTGCAGGGATTGGAATCAACTATTCGTTTTTTGAATTAGATTATGCAATGTTTAATCACCAGGAACTTGGATTAACTCATCAGTTCGGCGTTTTAATTTCGCTTGGTGATGAAGGAAACAGGACTGAAAAAATTAAAAAGTATTTGAAAAAAGACTGATGAAAAATTATCTGCTTATTCTGATTTTATCATTTTTCTTTTTAAGCATAGAAAATAATTATGCTCAAATAGATTCAACAGATATCGATGAGGTGATAGAAAATATAATTGAGGACACTGATCTTGAAACTTCATCCGATGTATTGGAACTTATAGAAGATATTCAAAAAAATCCTGTCGATCTAAATAAGTGTACTGAAGATGATTTGATGAGAATTCCTTATATGACTTTAACTGCTGCCTCATCAATAATTAAACATCGAAATCAATTTGGTTCTTTTTTTTCAGTGAATGAATTAAAATCTGTTCAAGGTATAGACCGTAATTTGTACAATAAAATAAGTCAATTCCTTTTTATAAAACAAACTACGATTGAAAAATCCAAAGACATTGAATATTCAAGCAAAAGTAATTTTTTTAATGACATCAAACTTCAGTTAAGAAGTCGAATTAAAACCAGTCTTCAACCAAGTAAAGCTTTTCTTGAAAACAAATATCCGGGGAATAAATTAAATTCATACACGAGGTTTTTATTAGACTACAAAGATTATTTGTCAGTATCTCTCCTGGCAGAAAAGGACCCTGGTGAAAAATCTTATACGGATTTTTCAAGTGTTTCAGTAGCTATTAAAAACATAGATGGTTTTGAAACAATAATTGTTGGTGATTATATTGTAGAATTTGGTCAAGGACTTGCAATATGGTCTCCATATTCTTTTAGTAAAGGTGCGGATATCATTGGACCCTTGCAAAAACGTGATAGAAATATAATCCAGTTTAAAAGCACGGAAGAAAATAAATTTTTAAGAGGAATTGCTGCTTCGTATAAAATTAATCGTTTTCGGTTAAGTTTCTTTTACTCAAACAATTCTTTTGATGCATCCATAGATACAATAGTTGATGGAATTATTTCTACACCAGTTGATGGATATCATCGTACGGATAATGAGTTATCCAAAAAAAATTCAAGTAAAGAACAAATAATTGGCAGTAGGATTGATTTCGATTTTAACTCGTTCAAGTTACAAATGCTTTTTTATAATTCAACTTTTAATAGACAATTTGTAGAGAAAACAAAATTTGACCCGGTTGGCAAAAGTTTTAATTTCTTTTCTTCAAGCTATAATTATCGTTTTTCTAATTTTAATGTTCTTGGAGAATTTGCTTATAACGGTACAGCTGTTGCATCAATCAATTCTTTACAAATTGGATTATCAGAAAAATTGACATTTATCGCATCAATAAGAAACTATCCCGCAAATTATATACCTTTACATTCATTTGGGTTTGGAGAAAGTTCTGGTAATACTCAAAATGAATTTGGTATTTACTCAGGATTTATCTGGAAAACATTTTTAGGAAAAATAAATTTTTATTGCGATTATTTTAATTTTCCTGAATCAAATAAATCTTACACATTCTCGAGCAAGGGAAATGAATATTACATTCACCTTGAATCCCGACCATATAAAAATATAGAAACTTTTATTCGTTATAAAATTGAACTAAAAGATATTATTACATCGGTCAATGAACAAAAAATTGTTGCAATAAGAAATCGGCAAAGTTCAAGGTTTGAGTTTACTGTAAATGTTTCATCTGCAATAAAACTAAAAAGCCGCTTTGAATTTAATGATGTTTCAATAGATGAAACTAATCAATACGAGAAGGGATACCTGTATTTACAGGACATTAAAATAGCAATTGCAAAAAATCTATCTTGTTATGCACGTGCTATTTTCTTTAGAACAGATTCATACAATTCCGCTGTCTACGAATTTGAAAGCGATTTGACTGGCGTAATGACTAATTTACCAATGTATGGAGAAGGTTTAAGATGGTATTTACTAGTAAAATATAAATTGTTTAATTCGCTGAATCTTTCAGCTAAATATTCAGAAACAGTAAAACCAAAACAAAAATCAATTGGCAGTGGAACTTCTGAAATATTTACAAATACTGATAATAAACTTAATCTACAATTTGAATATAATTTTTAGTTTGATTTATTTACCAGTCAAATTATTATAATTAAAAAACCTTGCACTTTATTAGAACGCAAGGTTTAAAAATTTGGATTTAAGATTAATTAAAATCTTCTTCCGCCGCCGCTGTATCCACCACGATTGTGGGAACTTCTTCCACCACTATTTCTTTGCTTTTGTGGACGTGCTTCAGATACACTAACTTTTTTACCTTTAATTTCGCGTGTATTAACACCTGCAATTGCTTTAAGTCCTTCTGTGCTTCCAGCTATTTCTACAAAACCAAACCCTTTGGATTGTTGTGTAAATAGATCCTTAATAATTTTTACTGATAAAACTTTTCCGTATTCCGAAAAGGCTAATGTTAAATCTTCCTCAGAAACTTCCTGAGCAAGGTTGCCTATATATAAATTCAATTTTTACTCCTGTAAATTTTTTGTTATTGTTTATTACTGATTGGAAAATAAGATAAATATGATACGGATTAAGGTAGGTTTTATCATAATTTCTCAAAAAGCTGATACAAGATAACCTAAATAAACTCAATTACAAAGGTTTATTTTTAATTTAATAAAACGAATCTTTATTAAATCTAAAAAAATGGAAAAAAGATTTTAATATAATAACATCAATCAAATTAAAATTTTATACTTTTGGTAAAGTAAAATAGAAAGTTGTGCCTTTGTTAATCTCACTCGTCACCCAAATTTTCCCATCATTTTTTTCAACCATTTCCTTACAAATAATTAATCCAAGACCTGTTCCTCTTTCTCCTTCTGTACCTTTGGTTGAAAAGTGGATTTTAGATTTAAAGAAATTTTTTAAAGTTTCTTCTCTTATGCCAATCCCTGTATCGGAAATACTTATTTTAATAAAATCATTTTCTTCTTCAGAGTTAATATGAACAAAACCCTGCTGATTTGTATACTTAATAGCATTTGATACTAAATTCTGAATAATGGAAACAACCATTTCTTTGTCACCTTTTACTAAAGTTCCCTCTTTAACTTGATTAACAATATTTATATGTTTTCTTTTTGCATTGGTTTTAAGAAGATGAACAATCTTCTCGCATACTTGAAAAAGTTCAATCTCTTTTGGATTGAATTCCATTTTATTCATCTGTATTGTACCCCAGCTTAAAAGATTATTCAGTAATGAATGCATTTCCTTTATACTTTCTCTCATCTCGCTAAGAAGTTCTTTTTTTTCTTCTTCACTCATCTCATTATAATCTTCAACAATTATTTCAGAATATCCCATTAATCCAAAAAAAGGACTTTTAAGATCATGTGCAATTATTGAGAATAACTTATCTTTAAATTTATTTGTCTCCTCTAATTCTTCTTTTTGCCTAACTATCAACTTATTTGAAGTAGTTAGCTGGCTTTGAATTATTTTTAGGTCTTTATTTTTCTTTAGTAAAAGATAAGCTACAAACAATACTACAACAAGAATCAAAGTAAAAATTATTGTCTGATAAATAATAATTTTTCTCTCGTGTTCTGTCTTTATAGCAGCTTGTTCGTTAATAATTTTTTTCTGTGCAGAATAAACTTTAAGTTTAATGTCATCCTGGTAAAGGTGGATAATGGCACCTTGCACAATTTTTGAATACTGATAAGCTTCTTTATATTTTCCAAGATTTTCATAACAAAGTGAAAGGACAAAAGCATTCAACTGTACGTAAATCATTAAGCCATTTTTAGAGGCTAATTGATATCCCTCCAGTGCCAATTTAATTGCTTCGTCATATCTTTTTTGTTCCAAGTAAATTGAAGCGTAATTGTAGATTATACCTGGAATTTCTGTTTCATCATTTGCGTTTTTTGATAATTCTAGTGCTTTATTAATATTGTAGTAAGCTTCATCAAATCGCCCTAAAGTTCTTAACATTGCACTTAGAATTGTATAATTCGACGAAGATACATTTTTTAAATTTAATTTTTCTGTTATCGAATTTGATTTTTGGGTAAAATAAAAAACTGTATCTATCAAAATTTTATTAAACCATCTCTTAATATTTGAGTCATAATAATAAATGGGATTTAGTGTATCTCTCTTGGTATAATCTAAAATTTGTGAGGAAAGTTCTTCAAAATAAACTGCTGCAAACCGATTATATACTTTAGCAATACCAGTATCATTTTTTACTTCCGTAAAAACACGTAATGCTAAATAAAGATTTTTCTTTGCAAGTTCCAAATTAGCGGCAGCACGATATGTTTCACCGATGGTTCTATAAATTTCTCCTGTCCACTGCTTTTCATTTAGCGACTTAAATAAATCCAATGAAAAATTTAGATATTCCAGCGCTTTAGAAAATTCACCAACGTTTTTCCAGAAAACACCAAGCAAATAATATGCTTTAGCTTTTCCAAACTGGTAATTTATTTCTTCTGCTAAATGCAGTACTTTTCCTGTAAGTTCAATTAGGTCGGTGTCTGTTAAATTAATCCGAGTTTCACTATAAAATAGAAGGAAATCAATTTTTTTTACATCATTTTCAATCCTGTTTGAATATGCCAGAATGCTGTCTGTTACACTTGAAGCAAAATCATATCTTGATGGCAACACGATAGATATGATCATCCCGATTAAAATAAATAACACTGATTTAATTTTATTCTTTTCCATGATGTTTACACTCTACATATTTAAAATACGATTAATAATTAATAAAAAATACCTCTACATCAATTTTTCTAGATATTTTCCCCTTTTAACAGTTTGTTAATCAGAAATAATTATTCTATTTTTGTTTAGACAAAATCTAAATAATTATTTTGGCAAAACAACACATACAAGAATTATTAATAAACCGACTGAAGACTCATAGCAGGCGAACAACACCAAAAAGGCTTGAGATTCTTGAGGCTGCTTTAAATTATGATGGTCATTTTTCTGCTGACGAACTATTCAACGCAATGAAAAAAAAGGATTCAAAAATCTCAAGGGCTTCAGTTTATAATACTCTCGATCTGCTGTCAGAACTAAATATCATTTCAACAAGAAATTTTGGCGATAACTCAAGAAGATACGATGCAACTGTTCAGATGGATAATCACAGTCACCTTGTTTGTGTCGATTGTGGAAGCATTATTGAATTTAATTCTCCTGAGCTGGAAGCAATTCAAAATAGAGTATGCAAAAAAAACGGATTTGAACCAATAAGTAATGCATTTTACATTTATGCAAGGTGCATTGATAAAGAGAGATGTAAAAACAGCAATGAAAAAGAAAACACTCGATAAAGCTACAAAAGGAACATATATTATTATATTGAATCTCCCTTCGGGAATTTTGAAGGTTCAATTCATTAGACTTGGATTATCTATTGGCGACAAAGTTCAATGCATAGAAAGACTTCCTGGTGGAACAATAGTCATACAAAAAAATAGACAAGAAATTGCAATTGGTTTTAAACTCGCCAAAGAAATTTCTATTGAAACAGTTTCCTGAATATGGATTTAAACAACCAACAAAAAATAGCACATAAAGAAAAGCATCTTCATATTATTGAGGGTCTGAAAGACGATAATCCTTCTTTACCTAAAATAGTGCTTGCTGGGAACCCAAATGTTGGCAAGTCAATTTTCTTTAATCATCTTAGTGGAATTTATGTAGATGTTTCTAACTTCCCGGGAACTACTGTCTCAATAACCAAAGGAGTTTATAAAAATTATTCCGTTTTTGATACTCCCGGTGTATATGGTGTTTCTTCATTTAATGATGAAGAAAAGGTTGCTCGAGATATTATTCTTGATGCTGATGTTGTTTTAAATATAGTTAACTCTCTTTATCTTGAAAGAGACCTCTTTCTAACTCTTCAATTAATTGATATGGGAAAAAAGGTTTCTGTTTTATTAAACTTTTCTGATGAAGTAAAAAAAAGAAAGATAAAAATTGATTCCAGCAAATTATCAGAGTTGCTTGGTGTTCCGGTAATCGAGACCTCAGCAGTCAATAAATCTGGCTTTGATAAAATTGATTTTGCAATCGAAAATGCCAGATGCGGAATTCAACAAAAAGAACTTCATCATCGTTTACATGAAAATTTAAACAAAGTTGGCTCTCAAGCTGAAGCTTTAATAATTGCTGAGGGTGATGAATTTATTGCTAAAAAACACGGTATTTTCTGCGGCTCACCAGACGATCGCGAATTTATTTATATAGACAGAAGAAATCGTGTAAATGAAATTGTTAATTCTGTTGAATACGAAGATTCTTCTAAAGGAAAAATATTTAATACTCTTGGAAGGCTTTCGTTAAATCCGTTGACAGGCATCCCCATTCTTGCAGTGATTTTATTTTTAGTTTATTTATTCGTAGGAGATTTGATTTCACAAAGAACAGTAGCTTTTACAGAAAATATAATTGGTAAAAGATATTTTGAATACTATCTTAAAACTTTTGTCGCAAATTATACTCCTTCAAAAATAACAGTAAATAATTTTGATGAAGATCAGTTGATTTCTTCAAAAACTTTTAAATTCAGTTCGAACATTAATGAAAACAAAGAAGTGAAAAGAGAGTTCAGTTACCTTTCTCGTCTGCCCAATAGTGAAGTAGAATTTTATTTTCCGAATCCATTAGCCAGATTATTGTTTGGAGATTTTGGCGTATTCAGTTTAACAATTACTTATCTATTGTTTTTATTACTTCCATTAGTAGCAGCTTTTTATTTTTCGATGGCAATGTTAGAAGATAGTGGTTATTTACCAAGATTAGCAACAATGCTTGATAATCTTCTGAATAAAATTGGTTTAAACGGAAGAGCTGTAATTCCTATTATGCTTGGGTTCGGCTGCATTACAATGGCTGCAATTACTACACGTCTGCTTGGTACTGAAAAAGAAAAAACCATTGCAACCTCTATATTAATGTTTGTTATTCCCTGTTCGGCTCAATTATCTGTCATTGCAATCTTGATGTCAAGTGCAGGAACCTTACCGTTAATTATATATATATCTGTAATATTTATTGTTTTGATCATATTAGCAACAGTCTTGAATAAGTTATTGCCGGGACAAAGCTCACCATTATTAATTGATTTACCAATGATGAGATTTCCACGTATGGATAATGTATTTAAAAAAACTTTTTTCAGAACTTATGGATTTATGAAAGAAGCCTGGATCTGGTTCTTCATAGGTGCTTTACTAATTGGTATTCTTGATATTACTGGATTACTTTATGCCTTTCAGGATTTGCTTGCACCCATTACTACAAGCTGGTTAAAACTTCCTAAAGAAGCTTCTAATGCTTTCGTAATGGGAATTGTTAGAAGAGATTTTGGTGCTGCGGGATTATTTAATTTAACATTAACTCCAATGCAAATAACTGTCGCATTAATTACTATTACTCTATTCGTTCCATGCATTGCATCATTAATGGTTATGCTAAAAGAGCGAGGCTGGAAAGAAGGTTTATTTATCTGGCTTGGAACATGGATTGTATCTTTTTTTGTTGGTGGTCTCGTTGCTCAAATTATTATTTAATAGTTAGGAAAAAAAATGAAAACCAAAATTTTTCGCAATACATATGTGTATTTATCTCTTTTTATCATTATCACTTTTTCTTCTTCAGTTTTACAGGCACAAAATAGCCTTGAAATAACTTCTAATGAAATACAGAAACATATAAATTTTCTAGCTTCTGATGAATTAAAAGGACGTTTAACTGGTTCGGATGAAATTAAAATTGCTGGAGAATACATTAAAAATGAATTTGAATCATATGGATTAAAACCAGTTTTTGGCAATTCATTTTTCCAGGAATTCAAATTTATCTCAGGAATTAAAACAACTGAAAATAATTCCGTCTCGTTTTTAATTAATAATAAAAAACAAGATTTACTACTTAATCAAGATTTTGTTACAGCTCCATTTTCAGGGAAAGTAAATATTGATGGCAAAGTTGTTTTTGCAGGTTATGGAATTTCGAGTTCCAAAATTAATTATGATGACTATTTAAATCTGGATGTTAAAGGCAAAATTGTGATAGTGTTTAGGGGAAACCCTGAATCTGGAAAACCTAAATCAAAATTTGATGAATTCTCTTCAATTAGATATAAAACTTCGGTGGCACGAGATAAGGGAGCATCTGCAATTATCTTTTTTAATGGCTACTTCCCTGCTGACGAAAATGATGCTTTCATTCCTATCGTCTATGATATGGCGCCAGGTTTTAAAGATATTGGAGCAGTTCAAGTTAAGAGAAAAATTATTGAAGATATATTTCAGTCAATCAATATTAATCTTTCTAATTTACAAAAGGGAATAAATGAAACAATAAAACCTAATTCCTTTGAATTAAATAACTTAAATATCAGAATTTCAACTGAAATAATTGAAGTTGAAAAAACTTGTAGAAACGTTTCGGGAATGATCGAGGGTAAAGATTCCGAATTAAAAAATGAATATATTGTCATTGGTGCTCACTATGATCATTTAGGGATGGGAGAAATTAGCTCTTTGTATCGTGGCACGGAAAAACTTGTCCATAACGGAGCAGATGATAACGCAAGTGGCACGGCTGGTGTTCTTGAATTAGCAGAAAAATTTGCCTCTCTTAATCGAGGAACCAAGCGAAGTATTATTTTTATCACTTTCTCTGGTGAAGAATATGGACTTCTTGGTTCAAATTATTTTGTGAATAATCTTCCTGTACCGGTAAATCAAATCATTGCAATGTTTAATATGGATATGATCGGAAGATTGGATACAGCAAATAGTTTGATTGTATATGGAACAGGGACTTCACCTATTTGGAAAGATATTCTTAAAAAGGAGAATGAATTTAATTTTCATCTGACATTTAATGATGAAGGCTTTGGACCAAGTGATCAATCTTCATTTTATAGTAAAAATATTCCTGTATTATTTTTCTTTACCGGAACTCATATAGATTATCACAGACCTTCTGACGATGTAGAAAAAATTAATTCAGTTGGCGAAGAAAAAATTTTGAAATATATTTTTTCAATAACCAATGATGTTGTTGAGAGTACAACAATACCTGAATTTGTAAAAACTCAAACTAAAGAAAGTGAAAAAACAGGCGGGTGGAAAGTTTATGTAGGTACAGTTCCAGACTTTTCATACCAAGGAGAAGGTTTTAAGATTAGTGGTGTAAATGATGGGAGTCCAGCTCAAAAGGGTGGAATACTTGCTGGCGATATAATCTTAACCTTTGGTGGAAAATTAATTAACAATATCTATGATTACGTTTATGCATTGCAGGAACACCTACCAGGAGATGAAGTGGAAGTAATAATTAAACGCAATAATGAAAAAATTTCTCTTAAATTAATTTTAGGAATGAAATAAAATCTTTCAAATCGTAATGATAGTTTTGTAAATCTTGCAATTTGTTTTTATTGAATACAAGATATTTGCATCTTTGATATAATTATTTGTTAACTTTCTGCAGTAAAATCTATTTTATAGGTGATTTTATGAAGAAGACAACTTTTTTAATTGTTATCGCTGTGTTTCTTTCTTTATTAATTGTTACCTGTACAGTTAAAGAAAAAGAAGGTACTCCAACCGATCCCGGTAATGGAGGTAATTCCAATAAAGGATGGAAAATTCTTTCAGGTAATATTTCAAAAAATCTAAATTCCATTTTTTTTCTTAACAGTAATACCGGGTTTGTAATTGGTGAAAGCGGAATAATTATAAAAACTACTGATGGTGGTAACTCCTGGTTGCAAAGCAATTCAAACACCACTAATGACCTCTATGGAATTTATTTTATTAATAATTCAACAGGTTGGATTACTGGTACTGGAGGAACTATTTTAAAAACAACAAATGCAGGCATAAATTGGACTGTACAAAACAGTCGTGTTACTGACACTTTATTTTGTGTTCACTTCTTTACATTAAATGTTGGTATTGTACTTGGAAGCAGTGGAATAGCATTAAAAACAATAGATGGCGGAACTATATGGAACACCACTCCAAAGCCCTCAAATACCTGGAATTTTTACAAAATGTCCTTTCTATCTGATTCAATCGGTTTTGCGGTTGGAAGCGGAAGCAGTCCAATAAAAACTACCGATCAAGGTTCTAACTGGAAAAAAAACACTTCCACATCTTTTACTACTGATATGTTTGATATTAATTTTGTTTCAAACTCAAAAGGATGGATTTCCGGTAGTGGAGGAAAAATTTATGCAACAACAGATGCGGGAAATTCCTGGTTTACACAAACATCAAATGTTACAAGTGATCTATCTTCAATATTTTTTATTTCAGCTTCAACCGGATGGATTGCTGGTGGAAATAACGGACCGGGTGGTATAATTCTTTTTACAAGCAATAGCGGAGTAAACTGGTCAAAACAAACTTCTGGTACAAACTATGCTCTTAATTCAATATTCTTCTCTTCTGTTGATACCGGTTATGCGGTTGGTTGGAATGGGATTATTTTAAAAACTGTTAATGGCGGAAAAAGTAATTAACTAAATGTTTAACTTAATATTTATTCTGAGCGAAAAATCAAGACTCAGACTATTAAATTAATTCAGAAATTATTTCGAATTAATCAATTGTTTTATACATTTCTCCAAAAGAATTTTTCTTAATCCAAAAAATCCAGATTTCACATCTTTAGTTAATCAATGTACTTTTAAAATTCTAACTGAGGACTACTTTGGAAAGAAGTACTACTGTTTTTTTTCTGACGATTATTGTTTTAACCAGAAAATTATATTATTGATAAAATTTTCTTCTTGACAATAGTAATTGATTATGTTATTTTTGAATTGTTATTCATTAATAATTTAATAAATATGAGAACAAAAGAAGGAAATAAAGAAATCGATATACTTGAAGCTGCAATAAAAGTATTTGCAGAAAGTGGATTTCATAAAGCAAAAATTTCTACAATAGCAGAAGAAGCAAAAGTAGCAACTGGCAGTGTCTATCTGTACTATAAGAACAAAAATGCATTACTTAACAAGATATTTGTGGATTTCTGGTCACGAATGTATAATGATGCACATACATTACAAAAACGTACTGATTTGAATAATTATGAAAAACTTGATGCATTGATTGACCTACTATTTGATAGCTTTTCACAAAATCCAAAACTTGCAATAGTTGTCATTAACGAACAACATCACGTAGTAAAAGGAGATGAAATAACTGCAGAATTTTTCAATAAATTCCTATTATCTGGTGAGAATATAATTAAAGATGGAATTAAAGATTCAATTATAAATCCGAATATCAATGTTGAAGTATTAAGACATTTTTTGCTAGGAAGTATAAGATATTTACTCGATCACTGGGCAAAGTTTCCACAAAGTATTACTATTCACCTTATTAGACAAAATGTTAAACAAATAATTAAAAAAGGAATACTCCTGTAATTTTTTAATCTTTTAATGAATATTTATTCATTATATAAGAAAGGCAACCACAATGAATATACGTACAAAATGGAAAACATACTTATCCATATTACTGATTTTTTTTGTAGAAAACGTTTTTTCACAGAAAATATCTATTGAGGAAGCAGTTGATATTGCCTTAAAGAATAATAACCGAATAAAACAATATTCTGAAAAAGTTGAACAAAAAGAATATGCAAACTTTGAAGCATTTGGTAACTTTTTACCTAAGGTTAATTTAGTTGGTTCTTACACGCATTTAAATAATCCAGTTAAAATTGATCTTTCGCCAATAAGGGCAGTAATTTTGAATGTCCAGGCAAAAAATCAAACTGAATTTGCAAATATTTATTCGGTGTTGCAAGGTTTACCGCAGCTTACAGATCAACAGAGAAGTGGCTTATTTCAACAATATTATAATCAATTAAATTCAGCTATCCCCTCTTTTGTTGAAACGGTAAAAAAACAAGATTATAACACTGCGACAATAGTTGGAGTTCAACCTTTGTTTATGGGAGGAAAATTATTAGCTGCAAAAAACTATGCAGATGAAGAATTGAAAGCTGCTAACATAGAATTAACAAAAATTAAAAATGAAATAATTCAAGAGACAGTGACCAATTATTTAAATGTTGTTCTGCTATCAGAAGTTGTTAAAACAAGAAAAGATGTGCTGGAGGGAATTAAAAAACATGAATTCAGAGCACAACGATTATTTGATGAAGGACTTATTGCAAACTTTAATCTTTTACGTGCAAAAGTTGCAGTTGCTGACGCTGAAAGAAATTTGGATGATGATTCTAACAAACTTGAACTATGTTACATCGCACTTAAAAATAGTATGGGAATTGATGAAACTGCAGAAATAATAATTGAAGATAGCCTGATAATTTCTAATAACCTATCCCCTATCTCAAATTATTTAGAAAGTGCTTTTGAAAATCAACCGCTTCTAAAATTAATTTCTGTAAAAAAAGAGCAGGCTAATGAAAAATTTAACCTGGAAAGATCAAAATTTTTACCTCAAGTAGCCGCTTTTGGAAAATATGAATTATACCCAGAGTACCTGTCGATGCTTGAACCCCGCTGGGCAGTAGGTGTTCAACTGAGCTTTAATCTATTTAATGGTTTACAAGATTATGTAAATCTTCAATCTGCAAACCACCTTGAAAAGGAAGTCCAATTTCTTGAAGCAGATGTAAGAAGTAAAATTATTTTATCAATTAACAAAACATATCGTGATATTGAAAATGCCAGGAATAAATTCATTAAAACATCTTCAACCATTGAATTAGCAGAAGAAAATTTAAGGTTAAACAACAAGCGTTTTGAAACAGGTCTTGGAACATCGCTTGAAGTAATAGATGCCCAATTAATACTGGAGAAAAATAAACTTGAAAGCAAATCATCATTATATGATTACTATAAGGGATTAATAGAATTATATGTTATCTCAGGGATCCCACAAGAATTTATTAACGTTTGGAATAAAAAGGAAGTAAAGTAATGAAATTCAATAAAACTTATTTTTTAATTGCAATACCTCTTGTTTTCATTGCAATTGCATTGATAGTGTTAATTACAAATAAAGAAACAGAAAACCAAATAATTATAACAGGAATTGTTGAAACTACTGATGTTGATGTCGCTTCCAAAATTGCAGGAAGAATCGATAGTGTTTTTGTGAGTGAGGGAGATTTTGTTCACAAAGGACAAATACTCGCTCGTCTTGAAAGTAAAGAAATGGATGCCAAAGTTGAACAAACACGTGGTTTGATGGAAGCTGCAAAATCAAAATATGAAATGTCATTAAATGGCGCCCGCAAGGAAGAGAAAGAAGCAACTGAAAAATTATATTTGCAAGCACAGCATCAATTTGAATTGGCAGAGAAGACCTGGAACCGAATGAAAAAAATGTATGATGAAAAATTAATTTCTTCTCAGGAAAGAGATCAGTATGAATTTCAATATAAAGCTGCTATGGAACAAATGCTTGCTGCTAAAGCTAAATATGATCTTGTAATGAGTGGTGCTCGTACTGAAGAAATTATGATGGCTCAATCAATGTATTACCAGGCTCAAAATGGTTTCAGAGAAGCACTTGCTTACCAACAGGAATTAACTTTAGTCAGCCCAATTAATGGAGAACTTCAGAAAAGATTAGTCGATCCAGGAGAAATTATTTCAAGTGGTTATCCTATTTTCACTATACTCGATTTGAAAGACTCATGGGTTGTTATTCAATTAAAAGAAGATCAGATGAGTAAAATAAAAAAGGGCGATACTTTCCGTGGAAAAATCACTGCACTTGGAAATCAGGAATATGATTTTACTATTAGTTACATCTCACCTATTGGAGATTTTGCAAATTGGAAACCGACAAATCAAAAAGGTGAATTTGATATTCGTACTTTTGAAATTCGTTTGCGACCTAAAAATCCTATTGAAGGATTACGTCCCGGGATGACTGTCAATATTATACTTAACTAAAATGAACAAACAAAACGATTTATACATATTAACTTTAGTAATAAAGCGAGAATTTAAAAGAATTTTAGAGCGTAAAACAATTTTTATACCTTCTTTGTTGCTGCCAGTAATTCTGTTTACTCTGTTTGGTCTCATTTACAAGAATGCTCTTGTCAGAGAAATTCCAATAGCAATATGCAATAATGATCATGGAGAAATTTCTTTAATCATAACAAGATATGTTGAATCTACAAGTTCAATGAGAATTGTTGAATATGTTAATTCAGTTAAAGAAATCAAATCTGAAATTAAAAAAGGGAAAATTGATGGGGCATTCTACTTCCCTGCTAATATGGAAAATGATATAAAGGCCGGTGGACAAGGTAAAGCTATATTATTTATTAATTCAGTTAATCTAATCAAATCAAATTATTTAATGAATGATGGCTTGAAAATATTAAAGACAGTTTCAGCCGGTGTATTGTTAAAAAAATATCGTTCCGCTGGTATGACTTACGAGCAGGCCATGTCAATCATCAATCCCGTAAGGATTGAATCGCAAATTCTATATAATCCAAATTATAGTTATGAAACATATCTTGTACCAGGTATAACTACATTTATTTTAATGATGGTTGTAATGCTTGTAGCAGCATTGGCTATTTCTTCTGAAGTAACACACGAAACATTTAATGAACTTGCAATATTAGCAAAAAATAAAATTCATATAATTATTACCGGAAAATTACTACCACATTTATTTATTCACTCAATTAATATCATTTTACTTTTTTGTATCATCTTTCCAATCTTCAACATTGAAGGAACTGGTTCAATTATAATTTCAATTTCATTAACAATATTCTTCATTATGATTTGTATTTTAATTGGATTAGCTATTTCTTCAATTTTTAAAAACCAAATGCTTGCAACCGAAATTGTTCTTTTTATAATTACTCCAGCTTTTATTTTCAGTGGATTAACTTATCCATTATGGAGTATGCCAGGTTTAATAAGGACATATGCGCAATTAATACCATATACACATTTTCTTTCTGCATTATTAAAAATTTTCAATATGAATGCTTCTATTAATTATGCAATTAAAGAATTTGTTGATCTTTCTTTATTTGGGTTTTGTTCTATAATAGTCTTATGGTTTGGAATAAAACATAGATTAATAGAGAATAACAAAGATGGAGTTGAAAAATGACTAAACGACTGAAAGGCATATGGTATATCTTCAAACGTGAATTGAAAATCATAATTTCAGATGTCGATATACGAACAATAATTTTAATTGCTCCTTTGTTCTATTCATTTTTCTATGCAGCAATTTATATGAATAAAATGGAAGTTAAAATTCCAGTTGCAATTATTGATGAAGATAGGTCAACTTTTTCTCAAAAATTTATTAGAGATATTAATTCAACCCAATTAATAGAAGTTAAAGAAATAGTTAGTGATTTTTCTGAAGCAAAAGATTTTCTAATCAAAGAAAAAGTACAAGGAATTATTCTTGTACCAAAAGATTTTCAATCGTCCTTAAAACTAATGAGAGAAACAACGATAAAAATCTTTTTAAATACTCAACGTTTTCTTCATTCTAATGATATAAATAAAACTATAAATGAAATTGCAATTAAACATGCACAAGATGCTCGGATAAAAATTTTCCAGATGAAAGGTTACAATATTAACCAGGCAGTTGAAATTATTGAACCAATAAATGAAGAAATAAAATTTTTATTCAACCCCGTTTTAACATACGGAGACTTTCTTATTCCTGCAGTCTTGATTATTATTCTGCATCAAACTTTGCTAATGGGTGTTGGTGAATCAACATCAAAGGAACGAGAAGACAATCAACTTAAAGATATTTATGAGAGTTCTAATTTCAGCACTGCAGCTACTCTACTTGGGAAATATGCTTTTTATTTCATTCTCTACTTTAGTTTGTCATTACTTTTCTATACTCTTCATTTTTCAATGTTCAAAATAAATTTTAAAGGAAGTTATTTTCTTGTAATAGTGTTAACAATCCTCCTTATAATTTCAGTTATCAGTTCCGGAATTTTTATTTCATCATTCATTAAAAGAAAAATACTCGCCCTACAATTTTTTGCATTTACATCTTATCCGTTTTTCTTTTTAACAGGGTTTGCCTGGCCTTCCGTAGCAATGCTTCCTACAATAAAAATGATTGGAGCAGTAATTCCTTTGACACCATTCATTCAAGCTTTTATAAGAATTACTCAAATGGGAACAGGATTAAATGAAGTAATGCCTGAATTTAATCATTTACTTTTCCTTTCAATTATATACTCTATCGGGGCTTTTATTCGAATGAAGGTTCTATTTAAGAAATCACTTTTATAAGTAAGAAGAGAAATAAATATATTTTGGATTAATTATATTTTTCCAATAAACTATAAAAAATTTTGTTACAACTTTCTCCATTCTTAAGTTTGTTCCGCAAATTTTAATAAATTGATGGAATACTGGAAAAGAAATTTAATCATAATCTGGATAAGCCTGTTTTTAGCAATGGCAGGTTTAAGTTCAGTTGTTCCGTTTCTTCCACTTTTTATACGTGAGCTTGGAATAAAGAGCATAAATGATACTGCTTATTGGAGCGGACTAGTATTTGCAGGGCCCTTCATGATTTCTTTTTTTATAACCCCTATTTGGGGATCTCTGGGAGATAAGTATGGAAGAAAATCTATGACCGTTCGAGCTGTATTCGGTCTAGCTCTTTCACAAATCCTTCTTGGTTTTTCTCAAAATGTCGTTCAACTTTTTATCTTTCGTATACTTCAAGGAGTATTAAGCGGATTTTATGCTGCTACAATAGCACTTATTGCAACGAATACTCCAAAAGAAAAAACCGGTTATGCTCTTGGTGTAGTGCAATCCGCAAGCACTTCTGGTAATATTGTCGGACCTTTAATTGGTGGCATTCTTTCCAATATGTTTGGCTACAGAATACAGTTTTTCATTGTCGGAGGAATAATTTTTATTCTCAGTTTTTTTGTAACATTCTTTGTCGTAGAAAAAGAAGAATCAAAATCATCAAAAGAAAATTATAGCTCATTAGATAACTGGAAATTTTTGCTCAGGCACAAAGAGTTAAGATTATTAGGATTACTAATAACACTTTCAGCCTTTGGAATTGCAGTTATTCGACCTCTCTTTGTTTTGTATGTAGAAACTTTTAATATTAACAAATCGCTGCTTCCGACTATTACAGGAGTATTGCTAAGCATAGTTGGAATATTTGCTGCCATATCTTCGGCGGTATTTGGAAAAAAGATTGATAGTTCGGGGATTAAAAATAATCTTGTAATTGCATCTTTAGGAGCAGCAGTATTTTTTGCAGTTCAGTTTTTTATTTATGATCTGGTTTTATTAATAATTGCAAACGTCTTCCTTGGTTTAAGTGCTGGCATTATTATTCCATCTCTTTTTACAGCAATAAGTAAAAACTCCGTTGAAGATAGAAAAGGCGGATTAATGGGTATTGCAACAAGTTTCAATATTCTTGGGAACTTGATTGGACCTTTGAGTGCAGGCTTTTTTGCCGGATTGGTTAATTTAAGATTCTCATTTATTATTGCAGGAATAAACTTTTTTATAATTTCTTTTCTTACAAAAAAGTTTTTAAAAGAATAAAAATAGTCACAATTTTATCAGGAACTTCCAGTTTCCGAATTTGAATTTTATATAAATAATTGAAGAATAAATAATGACATAAATTGGTAATGCAATCCAAGCTCCTCTAATTCCCCACTCAAGATAAACACCTAAAAAATATGCTAATGGCACAAAGATTAACAGATTAGTTATTACTTCTGCAAACATTACGAATCTTGTCTTTCCAATTGCTTGTAGACCATTTGCAAGAACAACTCCTGTAGCATAAAATATTTGTGCAAAACCAGCAATTCTCATTGCAGGAATAGCTGTGTCTATAATTTTTTGTTCGGTTGTTATAATCAACAAAAGATAATTTGGAAATAAAATATAAATAAAGCCAAGAAATAGAGTGTAATAGGTTGCAATTTTGGCTGTTTCAAATCCATAAATTTTCGCAAGAACTAATTTATTATTGCCAATATTATTTCCTACTAAAGTCTGAACTGCAATTCCAAAACCAAAACATGGCAATAAAGACATAAACAAAGTGCTGATAATAGCTTGAGATGAAGCCTGCTCAACTATTCCAATTAATCCATTTATTGCGATGAAAGATAAAAATCCAAGTAAAATAAATACACTTTGAAATGCAACCGGTAATGAAATATTGTAAATGGACTTGAGAATAGACGGAATTATTTTAAACTTTTTATAAAGATTGAACCTCTTTCGGAAATTTGGGTGTAATGAAACCAAAAAATAGAAGGTTGCATCACACAAAGTAGCTAATGATGAACCAAGACCTGAACCAGCAACGCCCATTTTTGGCATGCCAAACATACCGTATATAAATGTGTAATTAAAAATTATATTTAGCAGATTTACCATAATCCCCGAGATCATAAAAATTTTTGTGTTCCCAATACCAAAATAAAATCCACGATATGATACAGTAATTAAAAAAAAAGTTATACCAAGTAGTCTGAAAAATAAGAATTCTCCTGCCAGCTTACCTACAGTTGGATTTTTTGCTAGGAAGTAAGAAAAATCTTTTGCAAAAAAAGCTCCTAAAAGAGTGATAATTATTCCAATAATAATTGAAACAAAAATCGAATTATGTAAAACATCCCCACAAGAATTATAATCTTTGCTTCCAAATCTTCTTGCAATTAAAACATGTGTTCCAGTGGCTAAGCTAGAAAAAAAACTGACTACAGCCCAAGTCGCTAATACTCCTATTCCCATTGCAGCAAGCGTATACTCTGGTTGTTCTAATCTACCAACTAAAGCGGCATCAACAATTGATACAACAATTTGTGTTGATAGACCGGCTATTGCAGGTAGTGAAAGCTTGAGAATATGTTTATAATAAGGACTCTTTGGAAAAATATTCATATAATGCAAATTAATAATATACTATCACTTTCTAAATAAAATTCTTTAAGTATTCTGTTAAAAAATCTTTAAATTTCTAATAAAAGCACTTGGATTTTTCTTTTTTTTTTAATAAAGTAACGATTGAAATTAAACTCATTCATTAACAATACGGAGTACACTATGAAACGACTATACATATTATTATTCGTTTTACTTCTCTCAGTAATTACTACTAACTTTTCCTTCTCTCAAACTTTTCCAGGCGATTGGCTTTGCGATTATGCAACAATTGATGAACAACCTAATTCGACTGGTTATAATACAGTATCAGTCGGTGTTATAAAACCAAACAATTTTGTTGCATTAGTTACAAGATTATCAAACAACACTTGTTATCTAGTTGGATATGCAAATGCTGATTCTGTAAACGGAAGACTAGGTTACTACGGTTATGGTTCTTCAGGAATTGGTGGTTTCAGACAAGCCTGGATTAACGGTTTTGAAAATGTAGAAATGAAATTTGTTATGGATATAGCCGTAACATCTGATTCTTTAATTTATGTCCCTAACCATGATGCTGCTGGAAGTATTCTTGTATTCAAGCTTCAAAATGATACGATTTTACCTGCTCCTTACAGAATGGAAACAAACGGAGATTCTCTATGGGCTATTGATGTTGATGCAAACGGAAGAGTTTATGTTGTTGAAAACAATCCAACAACTCCCGGAACATTTATGGTTTTTAATAGTATCTCTCAAGATGCAAATTGGGGTGGAAGCCATCAATCTACACCTTTAGCAACAGTTACTTTACCAGAAGAAGGAAATCTAAGGGGAATTACTGTCAACCCACAAGGAACGGTTGTTTATGTCTCAAATTATACAACTAAAAAAGTATATTGCTATATTGGAAGTCCAACAACAGGATACACTCTTTATACTGGATTTGATTTTCAGGTAACAGAAACTCCTATCGCCTCAAATGGAACCGACACATTAAAACCAGGTCCTTGGGGACTACAATTTATGAAAGATAAAAATATTCTTTTTGTTGCTTGTGCTTGTAATTTCCAAACCGGTAGTGGTTATGAATTTAGTAGAATTTATTTGCTAAATCCAAACACGGGTGCAAGATTGGATACAATTGATTGTGCACTATGGAATTATCAAATGACTGGTAGTTATCAAACCAGAACTAACGGTACAACTCCAGGAAACGCATCTGGTTATGCTTCAACATATAATATGGATTTTGATAATAATTATGCTCTATATGATCAATCTTTCTATGGATGGACAGTTGATAAATGGCATTACACTCAAACTCTACCCGTAATTCCTTTGACTATTGTTGGAATTCAAAAAGATGAAACAAATATCCCAACTGAGTTTGCTTTAAATCAGAACTATCCTAATCCATTCAATCCTATTACCACAATTGAATTTTCATTGAAAGAAAAAAGTTCTATTTCACTTTCTGTATTTAATATTCAAGGTGAATTGGTAACCGATTTGATTAATTCAACAGAATTTGAAAAAGGAACTTATAAGTTTACTTTTGATGCTTCAAATCTTTCATCAGGAACTTATTTTTATACAATTAAATCAGGTAATCAACAGATTACTAAAAAGATGACTTTACTTAAATAAGGAACAAATATGAAAAAGTATTTTTTAATTTTATTTATAATAAGTTTGTGCCTTTCATTATCTGCACAAACAGAAATTTTCTACAGAAAAGCAACTATTCCTGTACCCACAATTGAACCTGAAGGATTTAATAATATTATAGCAGGAGTAGATTTTGACAATGATGGTCGTCCTGAAATTTTTGCTGTCAATACAAATTTTGCTGATGCACCAGATGCATTAATTCCACGCATTTATAAATATGAATTAAATCCTACAACAGGTACGTGGGATTCTGTTTGGAGTGCAACATTAACCAACGTTCCTAAACAGAATACTTGGCCAGCATTAGCTTGGGCAGATCTTGATAATGATGGTAAAAAGGAAATTATCTGGGGACCCGTAAATTATCTTGATGCAACAAATACAAATCCAGTTAGAATTGCCATATTCGAACAGAGAAATACTACCGGAGATGCTCTTGGTGTTGCATCTGGCAATAACTCTTTGCCAAATTGTCAGTGGACAATTACTGATAGTTTGAATAAAGAACTTAGACCATTTAGATGGTTTGTTGCTGACCCGGATAATGATGGAACACAAGAAATTGTTTTTTGTGACAGACAATCAAATTATCGTTTTGGAGTAATTTCAGTAAGCAATGTTCCCGATAATGGCACACCGAATCCAACCTGGACGCTAGAAAAGCATGGTCACGGTGCTGGAATTAACTCTAGTGTTCTGTATGACCTGGCAATAATTGGAAGTAATATTTATTTACTTCACAGTAATGGTGCTTGTACAAAAGTAAAATATGCTTCCGGAAACTGGACTATTAATGCCGCACAGTTAAATGTAATTCCTGGTGGGACATGGAAATCTGCCTGCGTAGTTGATCTAAATGGCGATAATGTAAAAGAAATTATTGCTGCTGGCTGGAGCGGAACTACTTCAACCAAGATATATCTTTTACAAGAATCAGGTGATACCTTGAAAACTACTGAGATTGCTGATGTTTCATCATTAATTGGTGCTGCCGGTACTGCTCGATTATACGGTGGGGCTTCTGGTGATATTGATAATGATGGTAAGCTTGATTTTGTGTTCGGTACACGAGATGCTACACCAAATGGGGCAATTGTAAAGATGAAATATTTAGGTGGCACAATAACGTCTCCATCAAGTTATCAGAGTTCTTTAATTGACAGTAAATTACTTTCTACCGGTGGAAGATTTGATGAAATTTGTATAGCAAATCTTGATTCAGACCCAAGGTTAGAAGTGGTTTATACTAGTTGCACTGCTGAAAGAGCGCCGATAGTTGTTCTTGATGGATTGACTGCTAACATTGTCTCTATCTCAGAAGCTAGAAAAGATACTAACAACGATTATATACCTGATCATCTGAATGATACTCTTACAGTAGTTGGAGTTGTGAATTCGATTAACTTCACTCGTAGTGCAAACAGATTTAGTTACACTATTCAGGATGATTTTGCCGGAATCAATGTAACAAAGGGCTCTGTTACTGGAGGAGGACCAGTGTACAATCTTGGTGATAGATTACTTGTACGTGGTAAAGTAGGTCACTTCCGTGGCACTACTCAAATGGAAATAATAGATTCTTTAAGTGCTGGATGCATATTGCTCGATGGAAGTAACACAATTACTCCAATAACTCTTGATATTGAAACCTACAAAGCAAATGGTGAAAAATATGAAAGTAGATATATAGAGATAAAAGCACTTGGGAAAAAACCAACATCTCCTGCATGGCCATCAAATGCTGATGCAAATATGATGTCGTGGGATGGATATGATTCGTTAATATTCAGAATTGATAGTGATTCTGATCTCGATAATAATCCTGAACCAGTATGGCCTATTTCTGCTAAAGGAGTTGCAACACAGTATACTTCTTCAGCCACAGTATATAATGATGGTTACCAGATTACGCCGAATTATTATGCTGATCTTACCCCAAACGTTGCTGCACCTCCGACAAAATATTTCTTTTTAAAAAATCCTTTAAACAATGCTAAAATAATTGTCACCGATACTACAACATCATATCAGGCAAGATGGACAAAATCTTTTGACCTGAATAATGATACAATTAAGTATACATTCATTCTATTAAAAACTCCTCCTTTCTTAAGTACTGCAGCTAAAGATACATTCTATAATTTCACCGGTGCAACAATCAAATCGTGGATGGGCACAAGTGATTCTATTACTACTAAATGGACTGTATTAGCAAAAGGTAACGAATCTACCGTTATTAGTTCAATCGATACTTTTACTATTACTTTCGTTAAGAAGTTAACAGATATTGAAGATGAAAGAATTATACCTTCTTCATTCTTTGTTGAACAGAATTATCCTAACCCATTTAATCCAACAACAACAATTAAATTTGGATTACCCAAAGACGAAATTGTTGATTTAAGGATTTATAATATTCTCGGACAGGAAGTTGCAGCTATTTTTATTAACCAATTGGTTCAAGCTGGGACTCATACTGTTTCATTTAATGGAAATGAATTTAGTTCCGGGACATACCTTTACAGGTTAAAAGCTGGAACAAATATAGTTACAAAGAAGATGTTATTAATTAAGTAATAATATTATATAGCCGACAAAATTTATTGTCGGCTTTTTTCTTTGGAAATCTTAAAAAAATTTCTAATTTTTAAGTGTATATATTTTTCTATTTATTCATTCATCAATAAAATAAAAGGAACTAATATGAAGACAAATCGTCACTTCTTGCTTCTCGTTTTCTTCTTTTTAATGGGCACACAATTATTTGCACAGGACAAAAATGCATGCGCAAATGATTTCCAAGCAACCGGAATACCCTTTGTTCCACAAATTACAGATCAACCTATGGCAATAATGGGATTCTGGTATCCTGCATATACTTATCCAACTCTCCCTGTTATTACATATTTTCAGGAAGCTGTCTGGTTAGGTGATACATTATATCTTCATGCTCCATCAAGTGCCGGTGCTGCAACTACTGAGATATATAAATACAAACTTAACGGAACCTGGACAACAGGAACTCCTCTGCCTACTGCAGTTGTAGGAGGTGCAATGGTAAAGTGTGGTTCAAAACTATACTATTTAGGTGGAGGAACCATAATCAATACTACAACTCCTTATAACACAGTATATGAATATACTCCCTCAACCGGCACATGGGTTTCTAAAGCAACAATGCCTTTAGCTTTATCTGGACATAGCGCTGTTGCTTGGGGAGATAGTGTAATATTTGTTATTGGTGGTCCATATACGGGATCTGGTACAAACTTGAATGTTTATTACTATAATGTCAACACCAACACTTGGGGTACAATTACAAATTCTCTACCCACTGGACAAGGCAGAAGAACTTTTGCTCTAGGTATTGCTGGTGGAAATAAAATAGTTATGGCTGGTGGTTATAACACAGCTTTTCTAAAAAGTACTTATGTTGGAACAATTGGTGCGAATGCTTCACAAATTACCTGGACTGCTGCTCCTGATGTTCCAACTGTTTGGACAGGTTTAAGTAGACCTGGAGGTGCATATTATGGTTCTTACTTCTTCATTATATGTGGCGAAAAAGGGGGACCTGGTGGATATTATGATACTACTCATATTTTTAACACCGCAACAAACACCTGGATTGGTGAAATTAATAATATTCCATTCAAGAGATCAAATATTTTTAATGGTTGTTCAGCAAGATTAGTTAATGATACAGTTAAAATATTTGTTCCCGGTGGTTATGGTTCAGTTGACGGAACTACAACTGGTGCTGCTGGCACAGATAGATTTGACGTAGCTGCATTTGGAGTGGTGATTCCAGTTGAATTAACTTCCTTCTCTTACAATCTTAATGGTAACAATGTAGTTTTAACTTGGTCGACAGCAACAGAAACTAATAATAAAGGATTTGAGGTTCAGAAAAGCCTGGATGGAAAAAATTTCTCAACAATTAATTTTGTTGGTGGAAATGGAACTACAACAAATATTTCAAACTATACTTATATAGATAAAAATGTTTCTGGAATAGTTTATTACAGACTAAAACAAATTGACTTTGATGGAACTTCAAAAATTTCTAACATTGTTGAAGTAAATACTCAGACCGTCGTTTCTTATATCCTTAAACAAAATTATCCAAATCCATTTAATCCTTCTACAACAATTTCTTATCAAATACCTGAAAAGAATTTTGTATCGATTAAAGTGATAGATGTTTTAGGAAATGAAGTTGCTACCGTTATTAATAGCGAGCAGGATGCTGGTTTACACAATGTTACATTCAATGCTTCAAATCTTGCAAGTGGCATATATTTATACCAGTTGAAAGTTGGTAACTATGTTCAGACTAAGAGAATGATGTTGATGAAATAACTCATTTATTTGAAGCCGAACGAAGGTTCGGCTTCTTTTATCTTGATTGTATAGAGCATAATAATTACTTTTATATTGAAAATAAAATTTTATGGGGCTATAGCTCAGCTGGGAGAGCGTCTGAATGGCATTCAGAAGGTCAGCGGTTCGATCCCGCTTAGCTCCACACGAAAACCTTGTACGATATCTGCTTGCAAGGTTTTTTCATTTTGTACTTGACTTTGTTTTTTGTTAGATTAAAATTGAAAATTTTAATGGCATTGAACTCCTTGTCCACCGATGTGCTAAAACTTAAATATTAGGTTCTAAGACAGCAGTATTTCTATGAACCAAACCACAAAAAAATTCTATTCCAAATAAAGTTATTTCTTCATTTTTTTGTCTAAAATATTTATATTTGATTAGCATTTGAAGACTAATAAATTAATTTAATATGTATAACTCAAATATTAATCTTTTACCAGTTTTTACTGAACTAATTAACTCAGCAAAGAATAATTCGTCTGGTTTAACTGACAAAATTTGTGAATTTTTGGTTGACCAATTCCAGCTTCAATCTGCATTATTTTTCAAAATAAATGAAAAACATGAATTGGTTGTGCTCGGAAGGTCTTCTACTGCTAAAAAGTCACTTGCAATAAATTCTATTCATACTTGCAGTGCTTGTAAATTGCTCCACTCTGAAGTTGAAAATCTAACTTTTTTTTCAGATGCGACTTGCCAGATCCAGTCGACTGATTTTTTAGTTTATGAAGGTTGTCTTGCATTATGGCAAAAAGAAAAATATGTTTTAAAAGTTTCACAGAAAACTCCCTTCACTCAGATTGAAATTGAATCTCTTATAACTATAGGAAAATTTATTTTAAGCATCTTAAATGGTATTGAAACTGAAAATAAGACAACAATATCGATTGCAAAAATTATTGCTGATATAACCAACGATTTAAGAACCCCAATAAACAGTATTGTTGGTTTTGCTTCCCTTCTTTACGATGACAAACTTACCTCAACTCAAGCTGAGTATGTGAATACTATGAAAATAAGTACACACAAACTAATGGCTTTAATCAATGATACGATTGAACTTGCAAAAATTGAATCAGGTTTAATTTCTACTTTGCTTTTTAACACAAAACCATCGAACCTTTTAAATGAAGTCATTAATAATCTTAATGAAAAGTTTGATAAGACAAAAGTTACACTTGAAACAATTATTGATAAATCAGTTCCGGAAAATATTCGTATAGATGCTGTTAAAATTAAATTTATTTTACAAAATTTTATTTCATTTCTTGCAGGTGATGCACAGAAAGAGAAAGTGATTACCAGTATTGTTGTTGCTGGTAATAAACTAAACTTCAAAATTATTAATCCTTCTCTGGTATTGCCGCAAAATAAGCTTAATGATTTTTATTTACCAGTAAACCTTAGTGATTTAATAACACACAATAATGGATTAACTTCAATCCTTGGTTTACTTCTATCCAAAAAATATCTAGAAATTTTAAAAGGTGAAATTGAATTAACAAGTTCACTAACAAAAGGAACGACTCTTTCATTTTCAATTAAAACGGAAGTTGGAAGTGTTATTGAATCTCAAATAGTTTCGTTACCAAAAGCCGAAGGTTCTAATAATCGTGTATTGGTAATTGAAGATGATTATGCTACTTCAAAACTATTAAGCAACTACCTTCATAAGTGGGGTTATGAACCTACAATAGTTAACCTCGGCAAGAAAGCTCTGGAACTTCTCGAAAGAGAAACTTATCTTGCCATCATAACAGACATCGTACTCCCAGATATAAATGGACTTGAGATGTTGAAGAAGATTCGTGAGATAAAGCAAACCCGCAATACACCAATAATTGTCTGTTCTGTTGAAGCTGAGCAACAAAAAGCTTTTATGATGGGGGCTGTTGAGTATTTTGTAAAACCAATAAAATACAAAGATCTTGTAGAAGTACTAACCAGTTATAAACTTAAAAAAGATTCAAAAATTTTATGCGTCGATGATGATGTTCCAACTCTTAATTTGTTGAAAGAAGCTATAACTTCTGCCGGATTTACTGCAGTAGCTGAAAATTATCCAACTAAAGTGATGAACTTAATTAAAGACATACATCTCGACCTCGCAATTATAGATCTTGATATGCCGGAATTAAATGGTTTTGAATTGATCAAGCTGATTAAGTCAAATCAAAAATTTGCAAATCTACCAATTATAATTTATACAGGTAAAGAAAACTTTGAGGAAGATTTAAAAAATATTGACGGATTGTTTACTGATCTTCTTCACAAAAAAAGCACAAATATTGAAGACCTTGCTCAAACAGTTAATGCCATGATTGGGAAATATGATGTTCCATCCACTCCTGAAGAAGTTGCAAAACAACAAGATGAACCAAAAGTACTTTTAGTTGAAGATTACAAACATTCACAAATTATTGTTACACGATTATTAAAGAAAAATAATTATAATGCCGTTGTCGTTGTTGAAAACGGCGCTGAAGCTGTTGAACAGGTAAAGAAACAACAATTTGATATTATACTTATGGATATGCAAATGCCTGTGATGAATGGCTTTGAAGCAACTGAAAGAATACGACAGATGCCTGAGTATAAAAAAACTCCGATAATTGCACTCACTGCTTTTGCAATGAAGGGCGACAGAGAAAAATGTCTTGAGGCAGGAGCTACAGACTATATTCCTAAACCAATTGACAGCACTGAATTTATTGATAAAGTTAAATTCTATACTTCTGAAAAATATGCGGGAAAATAATTTCCCTTTTTCATCTCTTTTTTATTTAAGGAACTTATGATTAACGATTATCCACGCGTGCGATTTGCACCCAGTCCCACCGGTTATCTTCATGTTGGCGGACTTAGAACAGCACTTTACAATTTTCTTTTTGCAAAAAGAAATAATGGAAAATTTATTTTAAGAATTGAAGACACTGATCGCAACCGGTATGTTGAAGGTGCTGTTGAAAATCTTATTGCTTCGTTAAAGTGGTGCGGACTTGAATATGATGAAGGTCCTGATAAAATTGGTGAATACGGACCATATTTGCAATCTCAAAGACTTAAAATTTATCATAAATATGCAAATCAACTAATAGATGAAGGAAAAGCTTATTATTGTTTTTGCACTCCTGAACGCCTTGAAAACTTACGCGAAGAACAGCAAAAACAAAAACTTCCTCAGGCTAAATATGATAAACATTGCTTACATTTATCAAGTGTTGAAGTTCAAAAAAAACTTAATGAAAAAATTCCTTACGTAATAAGATTAAATGTAGTACCGGGAAAAATTATTTCATTTGATGATGTAATTAGAAATCATGTTGAATTTGACAGCAATAATGTTGATGATCAAGTATTAATAAAAAGCGACGGCTACCCGACATATCATTTAGCTAATGTTGTTGATGATCATCTCATGAAAATTACTCATGTGATTCGTGGAGAGGAATGGTTGTCATCAGTACCTAAACATGTTTTATTATACGACTCATTTAATTGGGAGCGTCCAGTCTTTGCTCACCTTCCTTTGTTATTAAATCCTGATAAATCGAAATTGAGCAAACGCCAGGGAGATGTTGCTGTTGAAGATTATAGAAGCAAAGGCTATTTGAAAGAAGCATTAATTAATTTTGTTGCTTTGCTTGGATGGACAGCAGGTGATGATAAAGAATTTTATTACATGGATGAACTTGTGAAAACATTTTCACTTGAAAGAGTAAATAACTCAGGAGCAGTTTTTGATTTACAAAAATTAAACTGGTTAAATGCTGAACATCTCAGGAAAAAGAATATAGATGAAATTTTAATTCATCTGAAATCAGAGATAAGTAAAAGTAAATACAAGCATATTCTTTTTAATGATGAATTTTTAAAACAAGTTATTGAAGTAATGCTGCCACGTGTAAACTTTGTACACGAAATACTTTCTAATGGTTTTTACTTTTTTGAACCACCATCTGTATATGACGAAGAAACCAAATCTAAAAGATGGAAAGATGATTCACCTGCATTACTTCATAACTACGTAGAAGAATTAAGCAAGATCGATAAGCCTTTAAAAGAAGATTATGAAACTGTACTCCATAATATTGCAGAAATAAATAATACAAAAAATGCTTCACTTATTCATCCTTTAAGACTTGCCTTGACAGGTGTTGGAGGCGGACCCGGTTTATTTGATATTTTCTTAATACTTGGAAAAGATGAATGTATAACACGAATTAATAAAGCAATTGAAACAATTAAATAACTTTGAGAATTGAATGGAAGAAAATAAAAACGAAATAACAAAGAAAAAAAATTTTATTTATGAAATAATTGATGAAGATTTAAAGACAAACAAATTTCAAGGAAGAGTTCATACACGCTTCCCTCCTGAGCCAAACGGCTACTTACACATTGGTCATGCAAAATCGATTTGTCTTAATTATGGAATTGCCAGAGATTACAACGGAAAATTCAACCTGCGTTTTGATGATACAAATCCTGAAAAAGAAGAACAGGAATATGTCGATTCAATAATTGAAGATGTAAAATGGCTCGGTGGTGACTTTGAAGATAGAATTCTTTTTGCTTCAGATTATTTTGATAAAATGTACGAGTTAGCAATTGATCTTATTAAAAAAGGGAAAGCATATGTCTGCGATTTATCAGCAGAAGAAATTAGATTAACAAGAGGAACATTAACAGAACCCGGGAAAGAATCTCCATTCAGAAATAGAACTGTTGAAGAAAATCTAGATCTATTCACACGAATGAAAAATGGAGAATTTCCTAATGGTTCAAAAACTTTACGTGCAAAGATAGATATGTCTTCTCCAAATCTAAATTTACGTGATCCTATAATGTATAGAATTGTCCATGAAGAACATCACAGACAAGGAAACAAATGGTGCATCTATCCAATGTACGATTGGGCACATGGACTTGAAGATTCAATTGAAGGAATTACGCATTCAATATGCACACTTGAGTTTGAAAATCATCGCCCATTGTATGACTGGTATCTTGATGCACTTGGCATATATCACCCACAACAAATAGAATTTGCAAGATTGAATTTAAGCTACACAGTAATGAGCAAACGCAAATTGCTTCAAATGGTAAAAGAGAATTATGTAGATGGATGGGATGATCCACGAATGCCAACTATATCTGGATTTAGAAGACGCGGCTATACTCCGGAAGCTATAAGAAACTTTGCAGAGATTATTGGAGTTGCAAAAAGAGATGCTGTAACAGATGTTGCATTGCTTGAATATGCTATCAGAGATGACTTAAACAAGCATGCGCCAAGAGCAATGGCTGTTTTAAAACCTTTAAAAGTTATCATTACAAATTATGAAGGTGAAGAACAGCTTGACGCGATAAATAATCCTGAAGATCGTTCTGCTGGAACAAGAAAAATTCTTTTTACAAAAGAAATTTATATTGAAGAAACTGATTTTATCGAGAATCCTCCCAAAGGTTATCACAGGCTTGCTCCTGGTGGTGAAGTAAGATTAAGATATGCATACATTATTAAGTGTGAAAAAGTTATAAAGAATGATAAAGGACAGATTATTGAGTTGCACTGTTCATATGATCCAGAAACTAAAAGTGGAACTGGAACAAGCACAAAAAAAGTAAAAGGAGTGATTCACTGGGTTTCAGCAAAATACGCATTCGATGCTGAAGTAAGATTATATGATAGACTATTCAAAGTTGAAAATCCTGGTAATTATGAAAACTGGCTTGAGCAATTGAATCCTGCTTCTTTAGAAATTATCTTTGATGCTAAAATTGAACCTTCACTTATAGAAGCTAAAAAAGGAGATAAATTCCAGTTTGAGCGACAAGGTTATTTCTGCGTAGATTCAAAATATTCGTCAGAGAAGAAAATGGTGTTCAACAGAACAGTTTCACTAAAAGATAGTTGGAATTTCAAAAAGTAATTTTTCAAATTTTCACCTTTTATATAAATTTGTTATCCATTCATTCTTGAGGTGATTATTTTAAAAAATGTTTTTATTCACAATTTAAAAAGGTTTTTTTATGTCTCATTCAATAAAAATTTTTCTTACAATATTTTTTCTCCCATTTGTAATTTTTGCACAAAAGGAAAATAAAGACTCTATCAAATCATCAACATTTAACGGACTTAAATGGCGCTCAATCGGTCCTGCCTTCACATCTGGAAGAATTTCTGATTTTGCAGTTAATCCTTTTAATCATAGTGAATATTATGTTGCTGTAGCAAGCGGACATGTCTGGAAAACTAAAAATGCAGGAACAACTTATGAACCTGTATTTGATTCTTATGGTTCATACTCTATTGGATGTGTTAAAATCGATCCAACAAATCCAAGCGTTGTATGGGTTGGAACAGGAGAAAATAATCATCAACGTTCACTAGGTTATGGTGATGGTGTTTATAAATCTATTGATGGTGGAAAATCATGGAAAAATATGGGATTAAAAGATTCACGACAAATTGGAGGAATTGTTATTGATCCAAGAAATTCCGATGTTGTTTATGTTGCTGCCGAAGGTTCTGTTTGGGGACCAGGTGGTGACAGAGGGCTTTACAAAACTACCGATGGAGGAAAAACGTGGAAAAAAATTCTTGAGATAAGTGAAAACACCGGAGTAAATAATATCATTTTCGATCCTAGAAATCCTGATGTGCTTTATGCTACTTCTGAACAGAGAAGAAGACACGTGTTTACTAAAATTGGAGGTGGACCAGAATCTGCGGTCTATAAATCTACTGATGCTGGGCAAACCTGGGAAAAAATTATGAGTGGTCTTCCATCTGTAGATATTGGAGGAATGGGAATTGATATTTCTACTGTTAATCCCGATATTGTTTATCTTATTGTTGAAGCAGCTGATAAACAAGGAGGATTTTTCAGAACAACTAACCGTGGCGCAAGCTGGGAAAAAATGAGCGACCATACAGAGCAAGGGCAATACTATAATGAAATTTTTTGTGATCCTAAAGATGTAAACAAAGTTTATTCTGTTGAAACTATTTCTCACGTTACAAAAGATGGTGGAAAAACTTGGACAAGACTTTCAAACAATGGTAGACACGTTGATGACCATGCATTATGGATTGATCCAACTGATACCAAACATTTCCTTATTGGTGGTGATGGTGGAGTCTACGAAACTTTTGATGAAGGAGAAACTTATGATTTCAAAGAAAATCTTCCTGTAACTCAATTTTATAGAGTAAATGTAGATAATACTTTCCCTTTCTATTATGTTTATGGTGGGACACAGGATAACAATAGCATGGGTGGACCATCAAGAACAATTAGAAGCAGTGGAATATACAACAGTGATTGGTTTATAACTAATGGTGGAGATGGATTTTGGACTGCCATTGATCCGGAAAATCCTAATATTATTTATGCTGAAGCTCAATATGGAAACATGGTCAGATATGACAGACAAAGCGGAGAAATGTTAAGCATTAGACCTGAACCGGGAAAAGATGAACTTACTTATAGATGGAATTGGAATACTCCTCTATTCATTAGTCCACATAAAAACACCAGGCTCTACTGTTCGGCAAATAAAGTTTTTCGAAGCGATGACAGAGGCAATACGTGGCAAGTGATTAGTGAAGATTTAACAGCACAAATAGATAGAAACACCTGGCCTGTGATGGATAAATACTGGAGTACTGATGCAGTAAGAAAAGATTATTCAACCTCGTTGTATGGAATAATAATTTCATTAACCGAATCTCCACTGAAAGAAAATCTTCTTTATGCCGGAACTGATGATGGATTAATTCAAGTAAGTGAAGATGCAAAAACCTGGCGTAAGATTGATAAATTTCCAGGAGTTCCCGAATATACTTATGTGAGCGACATCTTAGCAGATAAGTTCAATGAAAATGTTGTATATGCAAGTTTTGATAATATTCTACGTGATGACTTTAAACCTTATCTACTAAAAAGTGAAGATAAAGGGAAAACATGGAAATCAATTGCAGGAAATTTACCAGCAAATGGAACGGTTCATACGATTGAACAGGATTTTATTAATCCTTCTCTGTTATTTGTTGGAACTGAGTTTGGAGTATTCTTTACAACAAATGGAGGAGAAAATTGGACTCAACTAAAGAATGGATTACCAACTATACAAGTGAGAGATATGGTGATTCAAAAAAGAGAAAGTGATCTTGTAATTGCTACTTTTGGAAGAGGATTTTATGTACTTGATGATTATTCACCTTTAAGAATAGCAAATAAAGAATTGTTCTCAAAAGATGCATACATATTCCCTGTTAAAGATGCTTTAATGTATGTACCCTCCTGGGATGGAACTGCGCAGGGTTCAACTTTTTATAAAGCTCCCAATCCAGAATTTGGTACTTGTTTTACTTACTATCTTAAAGAAGTACCAAAAACTATGAGAGAAATCCGAAAAGAAAAAGAGAAGGAATTGTTCAAAGATGGAAAGCCAATTCCGCAAGTGACAGATTCAATTAGAATTGCTGAAGAAAGAGAACTTCCTCCCTATTTACTTTTTTCTATTTACGATGAAAATGGAAACGTTGTTAGAAAAATTACTACTAATGCAAAAGAAGGAATTAATAGAATTTATTGGGATTTAACTTACAGTGGAATTTCACCAGTTAAAATTAAAGACAAATTTAACCCAACTGAAAAAACACTTAGTGGCACTTTATCACTACCCGGTAATTATAAAGTTTCTTTGTCACTTATTAATAGAAATGGCTTAAAGGAGTTGGTTGCTCCGGTTGAATTTAAAACTATATTATTACGCAATACAACTTTACCATCTGATGATTTAAAAGAACTAGTAGCATTCCAGAAAAAAGCTGCTGATTTACAACGAAATATTGATGCAGCATATAACTTTTTAAAAGACCTTATTAATCGCACTGAATATATTAAACAGACAATCATCAATACACCAACAGCAAATTATGATTTACTAAAACAAACAGAAAAAATTTCCAACGATCTTGATGATCTTTTGGGAATGTTTGATTATAAATCCGCAAAACCAAGTTATGAAGAAAATCCACCTCATCTACCAACAATAAATGACAGGTTGGAAAATTTAATTTATACGCATTGGAGAGCAACTTCTAACCTAACGCAAAATGAAATCACAGCTTATAATATTTTAATGGAAGAATTCCCTCCTGTTCTTGAAAAATTAAAAAGAATTTATAATGTGGACATTAAATCAATTGAGAATGAATTGGAAAAATTAAAAGCTCCCTGGACACCAGGCAGGCTGCCAGAAATTAAATAAATATTAAAACCGGATTCACCTACGGTTTTTTTATAAATTTTATGAACTAATGACTGGAAAATTTGATTAATTAATCTTCATACTGAGATAAATTATATTTTACATCTTGCAATTTAAAATCGCCATAGACAAACTCTCCATCTTCTCTTGAATAAATTAATTTGGCGCGTGAAGGGAGATGATATCCATTTATATTTTTATAAGCTAGAATAGGAGTTGACCAAGGATAATTCTTATACTTTTTCCCATCTGTATCGTATCTGTCATTACTTATAAAGTTTACTAATTCTCCCCTTTCATTAAAATATAAAATTGCCGAAACTGAAATACTACCATTTGTAAATACAGCTTTTACTGAAAGACTATCAATTGTCTGCCAATTAATCCTATTATCTATTAATGATGCAGGAGCAACACAACACATATCATTAAATAAAGTAACTGTTTCGCCCTGATCCATTTTATCTCCAAAAGCATCAACTACCGTAAAAAGTCCTAAAATCTTAATCTTAAATATTGCTTTTTTGTCCTGATAAATGTGAAGTCCGATTGCAGGAATGTTCATCTTTTTTGCTTCAATGTAAAACAATCGGGCAGGATTTTTAATGAAATTATATTGTTCAGATTTTAATTGCATAAATTCTTCATTTGCATTGGATCTTATTCCTCCAGAAAAAGTTACTTTAAAATTTGATATTTTTGGTTTACCAATAGAACCACTACATTTAATATAATTCTGAACGGGCACAGGCAAATGAGCAATGTCACTCTCAGTCAGTAAAACACTTGATAAATCATTGTTCACTTTGAAGTTTTGTTGAATTGCATTTCTATATTCATTTTTTGTAATAAAAATTGCTATACTAAAAATTACAACAATCAATATTAAAACATTAGGAATTGTTCCATATTTAGCATCTTGCCAAGACATAATTATTAGAATTTGCGATAGTATCACCGCAGCCAGAACGGTAATCCCCCATAAATCATAATTACTTAAAAATTGAATTGAGGCTGCGATGAAAAGTATTAAAGCCAATAACCAAAACAACCCTATCGGCTTAGTAATGTTTTGTGTTAGCTGATTTATTTCCGCAAGTTGAAATCCCTTAAGAAAACCTAATAAATGAATTATTCCGTGGATAAATATTACTATAAGAAAAAAGATTTTTAACATATCATTTCACAAAGATTAATTTTTTTTATTTTAAAGTTATAAAGTTATCCTGTTTCCACAAACTAATTTGTTAATTCTTGCAGGTAAAATTGTTAAAAATACCATCCAATTTTAATTGATGCTTCGGGTGTAAACACGTTAGGTTTAAAAGTACTGCTTCCAACTTGTACTTTTTTATCTCCACCAATGATGTAATGAATAGCTGCCCACGGATTGAAATATAAATTTTTATAAAACTTCCAGACATATCCTCCGCCTAAAGTAAAAACAGTATTGTTATAAGATGCAGTTTGATTTTCGATATTATTTGTTATCATTGAACTCCAATACTCAAGTCCGACACCCATCCAGAATCCATTAAAATTATTCTTAAAAAAATAATCTGTTATAAATGCATATACATTGAGTTTGTTATCTGAATAACCATCAGTCACCGCAAATTGAGGTACAGTGGTCTTTGTTAATATTGCCCTGAACCTAAATTGATCGATTCCGTACCATGCGGACACATAATATCCTCCACTTATGTATGGAAGTAAATCCAGCTCGGTACCCAGGGTTTGTTTAGTTGTTAAAGAATCTGCACTGATTTGTCCAAAGAGGGTTGATTTTAAGACAACTATAATAATTAAAATCGAATTTTTCATGATTTAATTTTTCCTTTCTAAATAATTGTGATATACTCTTGGGGTTGACATTTTATTTGTCGTATCTAATAATTTCTATAACAGATCTGCGCACACTGTTTGCTTGTGGATACTCATTTACATAACCTATGCGTGCTACAAATTGTATTACTCCCGGCAGAGATAATTGTTCATTTACATTCTTCTCATAATTTTCTTCTTCAATCATTTGATTCATTGGATGGAATCCAATCATCATGTCTCTGCAAGCTAAATTTAGCTTCTCATATAATCTTCCTGTTTTTATCCATTGTTCAGGACTATTCTCCTTCTGAACTATTATAATCCAACCACCACAATTTTCTGTTTGTTCCTTAGTTTTTTCAATTCCAGTATTAATGAAAGAATCTTTCATCGAATCTTCCGGTTTATAAAAATTTCTGACATAAAGTCCACCGAAACCTGTTATTCCCATTCCTGAAGTAGTAAGTCCATCACGATTTTTTTCAACATCACTATTTGAAAAGCGTATCCAGTTTGCTAATTCCTGCTTTGCCTGATCATCGTGTGCTTGCTGAGTATAAGCTGCAAGTGTTTGCTCAGCAATATATTTCCCTTCTTTAGAAGAGGATGAGAAATAAAATATTTGAAAATTTTTATTTTCAATTAAATTGATTAAATGCTCATTTAATATTTTTTTGCTTTGAAATGGAGTGCGAAGAGTCCTGCGATTTTCAATTTGCTTTAGATCGTACCCGCTCTTTTGGGATTTTCTTAGATGAATTGTTGCAATATCTGAATCGTTTTTGTGTTTAGCTGTTATTTCAATTTCTGCTTTATAACCAAAACTACCAGCAGCGAGTTCTAAGTTTTCTAAAAAAGCTCCAAAAGAAATAAATAATCCTCTGGCCTCCGGATCAACGATTTGAAGTTTTCTTGAAAAGTCTGCTTTAATGTAAAGAACCGAATCATTTTCTATTAAAACATACCAAGGTTGAGTATTATGGGAATTACCGGCTAAAGAAGCATAGTAAATTATTTTTTCAATTGGTGTAGAATATTCTTCACAAAAATATTCCCGAGAGATTGCTCCACAACCACTAAAAATTGAAACGAGTGCAGAAAGTGTTAGAATACTTGTTGTTTTCATTTTATCCTCATAAATATTTTTAATTAATAATTACAGTACAAAACTAATTTGTACACGAGGATAAAATTCTTGACTTAAGTTAAGAAATTATTTTGCTGAACGATTTCGTATTCTGCTGAGTGATTCAGCAGTTATTCCAAGGTAAGAAGCCAGATAATTCAAAGGAATATTTTTTACATATTCAGGATATTCTTTCATCAACCATAAATATCTATCCTGGGGTGAATCATTTAAAAAACTTAACAGATGTTTTTCAGATGTAATGAAAACTTGTTCGGCGAGCAATCTTCCCAATCTTTCGACTTTATGTTCTTTATCATATAACGCCATTAATTTTTTGTACTGAATAAATAAAACATCCATTTTAACCATTGCCTGAATATTGACAATAGCTGGTTTTTGGGTTATGAAACTTGTAAAAGAGGTTATGAAGCCGGGAGCAAAATAAAAATCACTTGTTATTTCGTTCCCATCATTTTTAGTGTGAAAGAAACGAACAAAACCTTCTGATAGAAAGAAAATTTTATTGGCTGTCTTGCCTGCTTCTAATAGAAATTCTTTTCGTGCAACTTTTTTGTATTCAAAGTTGGAGATGATAGTATGAAAAAGTTTATCCTCTGTTGGGATAAACTTTTCAACAAATGCCCTGAATGATTTCAAAATATTTTCTGATAAAGTTTCATTCATAAAAAATAAAGAGTAAAAAGCTGCTGATAAAAACCAGTAGCTAATTTTATTTAGAAAAATAAACAGTAGTGAACTAAAATTTCACGTATTTATCTTTTTTAACTTTACAAACTGGACATTCGTCAGGTGCTTCTTCACCAATATGAGTATGGCCGCAAACAGGACAAACATAGACGTTTGCTTTAGCAATATCCTTTTTAGCATCAATATTTTGTTTTGCATTTTTATACATGACTTCGTGAATCTTTTCAGCTTCAATAGCATATAAGATTGATTTTTCTGCAGCTTTTTCATCCTGAAGTTTTGCAACAACATCAAAGGCGGGATACATTTCTTCAACTTCATAGTTTTCTCCACCAGCAGCCGCTTCTAAATTTGCAGATGTATCATTGATTCCACCAAGCACACGAAAATGATTTGTAGCATGAACTTTTTCAGCATAAGCAATAGCTTTAAATAATTTTGCAACTTCTGGAAATCCTTCTCTCTCTGCCTTTTCAGCAAAGATAGAATATTTCATATGTGCCTGACTTTCACCAGCAAATGCTGCTTCAAGATTGGCTTTCGTCATTAGTTTCATAGTAACTCCTTAATTTAATTTTTTACTCATTTGATTGTCTTAAAAACTCTCCAGCTAATTTCATTAATCTGAATATCAACCGAATTTTTTTCTAAATTTATTTCTTCGCCAGAATTAATATCTAAAATTTTTCTAATATTATACACGTTAGGAATATCTATTTTTATATTCTGCTTATCATTACTTTTATTAAGCACAATTAATAACTGTTCATTCATATCAGTGCGGAGATAAGCATAAATATTATTATCAGCTATAAGAGTCTGAAAATCTCCATAACGTAAAGCCGGATGTGAATTACGCATCTTGACAATTTCGCTTGTTTTTTTCAACATTGCTTTTTCATACTCATTTAATTGCTCTCCAAACCGCATCATTCTCCTGTTATCTGGATCGTCAGCTCCAGTCATTCCAAACTCGGAGCCATAATAAATAAACGGAAGTCCTGGAATAGTGAACATAAAAGCATAATACAATCCCGCTTTTTTATAACTTGAAGGATTATCAACAACCGGAGGATTATTCCATGCAAGTTCACGAGTATCTACCCCCTGTTTGCCAATATCATCATCTGCATAAGCCATAAAGCGAACCTTATCATGACTATCCATTATATTTCCCATCAAATTATTAACACCAAATGAGGCAAAAGTTTTATTCATATGGAAATCAAGAGTGGAAAAAGATTTATCCTTCTCAAGGAAAATTGGGATTGCAGAATATGATAAATTAAAATTAAACTGAGCTGAAAGCTGCCCATTATTAACATACGAACCGACAAGATCATTATCACCAAAAGTTTCACCTATCTGGTAGACTTTTTTATTTAGAGGATATTCAATCTTTTCTTTAAGATGTCTGGTTAATGCTCTCCAGAATTCATTAGGAACATGTTTCACTGCATCATGTCTGAAACCATCAGCACCGGTTTTATTAAGCCACCAGAGACAATTTTCTGCCATAAAATTTATCGGTCTATCAGACTTAGTATAATCAAATGAAGGCATATATGGTTCAAACCAGGTTGTTAAACGATATTCATCCCATAGTCTTAGATTTTTTCTTCCATCAGGAAGATCAAGCGTACCAAACCAATCAGGGTGCTCTTTATACAATGGATTATCAATATGAACATGATGAGCAACAATATCAAGAACTACTTTAATGTTATGTTCATGTGCTTTCTGAACAAGCTCCTGCAGTTTTTCCATAGTTCCGAACTTTTCTTCAACATCAACATCTGAGACAGGCCAATAACCATGATAACCTGAATACCATCGATGCGGTGGTGGATATTCTCTGAATGCAACATTAGGATTATCATAAACAGGTGAAAGCCATAATACATTTACTCCCAGATTATTGAAATATCCTTCTTCAATTTTATTTATGATCCCTTGAAAATCTCCTCCCTGATAATTAGCCTGATAAAAAAGAGAATCATGAACTACAGGGATAGAATTACTTTTATCACCATCGTTAAATCTGTCAACCATAATAGAATAAAATGATGCATCATACCAGTTAAAAGTCTTTTTATTACCAGCAGGGATTCCATTTTCAAGTATCACTTGTTGAATATTTGTAGTCTTTCCATCTTTTGTAACTGCTACACGAATTGTTTTTTCACCAATCAATTCCTTCATAGAAAGATTAAGTTCTATTTTGTTTCCTGTAACTCTTATTTTACTTGAAACAATTTTTTGATTATCACATAATGCAATAACATCATTTATATTTAATTTATTTTTTTGATTATTATTCTCATAAATAAATGAAAGTCGTGCAAAACTTTTTAGATTTACATACCTGTCGATATGAAGATAATTTTTTTCATTTGAAAGACTTGATATTCTTAAGACTGAGTTAAAAGTTTCAAATCCTGTTGGAACAGTTTCATTATTTGAAGGATCGAGAATTTCCTGTCCATCGACATTAAATTTATAAACATAGCTTCCGGGTTCAAGATTAATTTCAGTTTCATAAATTCCGTTGTTGTCATAATCAATTAAAGGGTTTCTTTCTTTATCCCAATTGTTAAAACTTCCAACTACCGAAACTTTTTTAACCTTGCCGTCTGGTTTGTAAGCAAATTTATGCCGAATAAGTTCAATTTTAGATTGTGTGGAAACAGGGATATTGTAACTTACTCCATTATACATGAACTCAATCAATGTCATACCAGAAAAACCAGATTTTGGCTTAAGAATAATTTTATTTGCTGAAGGTTCAAATAAAATATTAATCTTTTTGTTTTCGCAAAATTTTAGATCGTAGGATTTTGCATAAAATAGATCGCTAATTATAAGAGTATCTGTTCTACCTAAAGATATTTTTACAGGTTGAATGATGTCTTTAATTTCCTGTGCATTAATGAACAAAGGAGAAACCCATCCAATAAAAAACAATGTGCAGAAAAATTTTTTTAACATATAATTCCTCATTAATTAATGACCTCCTTTGTGGTGAGTAACCAACTCTGCTGTAGCCCGCGGTTCTTTGATAAACAACCAGAAGAAAACAGAAAAACACACAAAGATTCCACAAAGAATATAAAGCAACTGAAAATTCTGAGTTTCAGAAATAATATTAGCAACGCCCTGACTCATCATCTGAGGAAGTACTACAGCAAGGTTAAATATTCCCATGAACAAACCCATTTTCGATTGATTAATTCTTTCAGTTACAATAGAAAATACAATTGAAATAACCGCAGACCAACCAATTCCTGTTAACAACATTCCAAGATAGAAATTTTCTTCATACTTGCCAAGAAAAGCAATATAGAAATATCCAATTGCACTAAAAGATAATGCTGAAGCATAAGTTCTTACTCTTCCTATTTTTTTTGCAATTGCAGAGAGTACAGTTGGGAAAACAGCACCGACTGCATTGAGAATTAAAAATCCAAGTGATACAATATTTCCGGTAGTCGTATCTTTAGTTTGAGTTACACCAGTTAAAAATTCTGCAAATTTATTTGCAAAAACATTTGTTAAATCAAGGTTAGGAATAATTTGTTTATCAATAAAAAATCCAGACATAACAAACATACTTTGAAAAGCAATCCATGTGAAAGTATGTGCAAGCATAATTTTCTGAAATTCAATTTGGTCGGATTCATTTCTTTTTCCTTTTATTATTATCCAACCACCGATTACTACTGTATAAACAAGGCTCGCAATTAACAAGGGATTATGAATTACTCTTAGCTCTTCCTGGTAAAAATGAAATATCAAACTAAAAACACCAAAAATTAAAAAACCATATAAAGGAAAAATTGATTTAAAAATATCAAGCACAGAATGAGATTCTTTGTTGGCTTCAGCTTCTCCTTCCAGTTCGCGCGGCTCTTCGATTAACAGAATAGGAAAAACTGAACACACAAATACAAATATTGCGGCAATCAAAAGTAAAGTTTCATTACCATAAACCATTGAAAGGAAATATGCTAAAACTCCAAAAGTACCAGAAACGACTTGCATCCAGACATAGCCAGCAGTTCGTTTTTTCCCTTCTGGAGTTAAATCTGCAATTATTGATCTTGCCGGATTAAATGTAACATTAATTGAAAGATCAAGAAGTAGTGCAATTACAGAAGCGATCAATATAATATTCGTAATACCGGTTGTTTCTGAAATCACTCCAATTTGTGGCAAAGCAAGAAACATTAGCGAGCCTATAATTCCCCCAATTATTATAAATGGCCTTCTTCTCCCTTTTAAAAACCAAACATTATCGCTTATCATTCCAACAATAACCTGACCAAAAATTCCTGCAAGAGGACCGGCAAGCCAAACAAAAGCAACTTCGTGAATATTTAATCCGAACTTCTTATTCAAAATCCAGCTTAAAGCTGCAATCTGTGTTGAAAGAGCAAATCCAACTGCAGTTGCAGGTAGACTTAAAATCGCATAAAATACATTATTTAATTTTCTTTGGATCTCGAGCACAATTACCTCTAAGTTTAAAAATTAAGTGCAAAAATTTATGAAACTTCATAAAAATAAACTAAGAAATAATTATTAAATTTTTCTCTCTCACAAAAGAGAATTCCATAAACAGAATTCTTTTATTATCTTTGAAAAGCAATTGTACAATTAGTTGTTAATCTCATGCAAAGACCATCTTTAACCGAAGATAAAGAAACTTTATTAAAAGAAACTCTGGAACATCTTAAGCAAGGCAGGTTTAAGATGGCTCTTACTATAGCAAAAAATCTTTGCGAAACAGCTCAGAATGATTTTCTAGCTGTATCTTATCTTGCATGGGCTTATCTTGAAAATGGTTATCCTGCAGAAGCACTTGAAAATGCTGACCATGCTGTTCAGCTTTCAGAAGACTCGTTTGAACCTCACCTCTATCGAGGTTTTATATTAATGCGTCTTGGTATTTTTGAAGGTGCAATTAATGACTTAAATGAAGTAATCGAAAAAAAACCATCTGAATTTCTTTCTTATGCACATCATCTTAAAGCTCAATGTCTTGCTGGATTAGAAAAATTTTCTGAAGCACTAAAAGAAATTGATCTTGCGATAAAAACAAATGAAGTTGATATTCAACCATTAATTATTAAAAAAGAATTTTACAAAAGTGCAGCATCTTATAAAGGTACATTTTTAAGCAAGTTGAAATTTAAACCTTCAGAATTAATTGCAAATGCAGAAGAAGCATTCAAACAAAATGAATACTGGTATCCTCTGTGGGCAGCAAAAATAATTGTTAATGATAATTCCTGTTCTATGTATCATCAAAGAGCTCATTTACTTGAGTTAGAAACATTATTTGCTTTATTCAGACTTAAACCAGCAATGAATAAAGCTCTGAAAATGAAAGATAAATATTCTGACGATCCTCGTTTCCAGAAAATACTTGAACAACTTGAAGAAATTGAAAAACAAAAATTAAATGAAGAAGAAAATGCTTCCGAAGAAGCAGAAGAACAACAAGAACCTATTCTGAAAAAAGCAATTACTATTGTAAAGCGAACCGACTTTCAAAAATTTCCTGCTGATGGAGTACTAGCTTATTACGCCAGGATGTTCGATTTATTAAATGAAATAAACGGAGGTGAGAGAAAATATCTTTTACAATTCGCTGAAGCAAAAACAGGTTATATCGGAGTCGAAGTAATTGTGGTTAATCCACGATATACAATTGATAATTGGGTTGGCGAAGGAACTGCTGTTTGGTACTTAAATGACAAAGAGGTAGGAAGACATAATTTTGCGTTAACGTTTGATAAAACATGGAGTACCGTTTCATTTGTTCAAAGCTGGGGAACTGATACACCTGGTTTCTGGAAAAGAGGACAAGGACGTGTTGATATTTATATGCTTGAAGAAAAAATCTGTGAAAGATGGTTTTTAATCGGGCAAAATGAATTACAGAATTTTGAAGATGTTGATACTTCTTCTGCTGGTGAAGTTGTAAGTCGTGAAAGAGAAGAAAAACAAACAGTTCAAGAACAAGCAGAAGAACCAGAAGAATCATTGGAATCATTACTAAAAAATCTTGATTCATTTACAGGGTTGAATTCTGTTAAACAAGCGATGCGAGATTTTGTCGATTATCTTAATTTCATAAAAGAACGACAAAAACTTGGATTGAAAACACAGGAAGGTTTGTCAATTAACTCAGTATTTCTTGGTAATCCCGGAACTGGAAAAACAACTGTTGCAAGATTACTCGGAAAAATTTTTAAAGCAATGGGTTTACTTGAAAAAGGTCATGTAGTTGAAACAGACAGAGCTGGATTGGTTGGGCAGTATATTGGTGAGACAGCACAAAAAACTGAAAAAATAATAAATGATGCTATCGGCGGCTTGCTTTTTGTCGATGAAGCATACACGCTTGTAAAAAAAGGAGGCGGACAGGATTTTGGACAGGAAGCCATTGATACGCTATTAAAGAGAATGGAAGATAAAGCGGGACAATTTGCAGTAATAGCTGCAGGTTACCCGGATGAAATGCAAGCATTCCTTGAATCAAATCCCGGGATGAAATCGCGCTTTACTCATTTCTTTAATTTTGAAGATTACACACCTGATGAGATGATTGATATCTTCAAACAAATGGCTGCTAAAGAAGATTATAATATTAATAACGAAGCAACAGAGATACTAAAAAAAGAATTTACAAATCTTTATCGTAAAAGAGACAAGTCATTTGGCAATGCAAGAACGGTAAGAAACATCTTTAATGAAGCTAAGATGAGTCTTGGGAAACGATATCTAAAATTAAAAGAAAATGAAAGAACCAAAGAAGCACTTACTACAATAACAAAAGACGATATTGAAATCCTTACAAAACATTCTGATGGAAAAAATTTCTCATTAAATATTGATGAAGAAAATCTAAAGATTGCTCTCGATAAACTTAATAGTTTAACAGGAATGACCTCAGTAAAAAAAGAAATAAATGAACTTGTAAAACTTGCTCGTTTTTATGTTGAACAGGGAGAAGATTTAAAAAATAAATTTTCTGATCATGTTGTTTTTCTTGGTAATCCGGGGACAGGTAAAACTACTGTTGCACGTTTATTCAGCCAGATATATTCTGCACTTGGAATACTTCCCAAAGGACACCTTATTGAAGCAGATAGACAAAGTCTTGTTGCCAGTTATGTTGGTAAAACTGCTGAAAAAACTACTGAACTAATTAATCAATCTCTAGGTGGTACTTTGTTTATTGATGAAGCATACGCACTTGTAAAAAAGGGTGAAGGCGGCGCTTCTGATTTCGGAAAAGAAGCGATTGACACACTTCTAAAAAGAATGGAAGATGATCGTGGGAAATTCATCTGCATTGCTGCTGGTTACACAGATGAAATGAAAGATTTTCTAGATAGCAATCCGGGAATGCAGTCAAGATTTACAAAGTTTATAACGTTTGAAGATTACACTCCTGATGAATTAATGTTGATTACAGAAAGATTACTTCGTGAGAAAAAACTTGAATTGGACAATGAAGCTAAACAAAAATTATCTCAACATTATAATGAAATTTACAGAACCCGCGATAAAACTTTTGGAAATGCGCGACTTGTAAGAAATACAGTTGATACAGCAGCAAGAAATCAACTGCTAAGATTAGTGGATATTCCACAAAATGAACGAACCGAAGAAATATTAAAATATGTTAAACTTGAAGATATTCGTTCTATAGTAACTACAAAGAAAGAGAGAAAGATAGTCAAAGTAGAAGGAAATAAAGAGTTATTGGATAATTATCTACAGGAATTGAATGATTTAACAGGATTGGATTCTGTTAAGAAATCAGTTGAAAAATTAATCAGCGGGCTAAAGGTTGCTAAACTAAGAGAGGAACGTGGACTAAAAGTATTGTCAAAAAATTTACACGCTGTTTTTCTTGGAAATCCAGGAACAGGTAAAACTACCGTTGCAAGATTACTTAGCAAAATCTACAAAGAAATGGGGTTATTACAAAAAGGGCATTTAGTTGAAGTTGATAGGTCTGCTCTGGTTGCAGGTTATCAGGGACAAACCGCTAAAAAAACTGATTCAGTTATTGAACAGGCTTTAGGTGGAACATTATTTATTGATGAAGCTTATACACTCTCGCGCGGTTCAAATGATTTTGGACAAGAAGCAATCGATACACTTCTTAAAAGAATGGAAGACTTCAGAGATCAACTTGTTGTAATTGTGGCAGGTTATACAAATGAGATGAAAGAATTCCTAGAAAGCAACCCCGGTTTACAATCACGTTTTACAAATTATTTTTCATTTGAAGACTACACACCACGACAGATGTTAGAAATTGCTTCTGTAATGAGTACACAGAATGGTTATAAACTTGATGAAGGTGCAATTCAACTCTTTCTAGAAATTTTTTCTGAATTATATAAAACGAGAGATCAAAATTTCGGAAATGCTAGAACAGTTAGAAATATGTTAATGAAAGCAATTGGAAATCAGGAAGAAAGAATACTGACACTTTCAAATTTAAGTGATGATGATTTAACAACAATTACTTTTGAAGATGTACAAAAAATAAATCCTGAAACTTATTAAATCAGATTTCCCTAGTTATTTTTTTATTCTTTGCCATCCTTAATGTAAAATAGAAGGAAGTGCCTTTATTTACTTCTGACTCTACCCAAATCTTTCCGCCATTTCTTTCGATCATATCTTTACAAATTAATAAACCAAGCCCTGTTCCCTTTTCTCCTTCAGTTCCTTTTGTAGTTACTTCAGATTCAATCTGAAATATTTTTTCAAGATTTGAAGTCGGAATTCCAACACCATTATCTTTGATAGTTACTTTAATAAAAGGTTCATCACACTCACCGATAATTTCTATTTTTCCGTTTTTTGGTGTAAACTTAATTGCATTGGTTACAAGATTTTGGACTACAGAAAGAATCATATTTCTATCAGCGACAACACTAGTACAGTCTTTAATTGAAACTATGAATGAAATATGTTTTTTAAGTGCAAGGCTTTTTAATAAATTAATTACCTGTTCAATCAAATCTTTTAAATAAAATGAAGATGGATTATACTCCATTCGTCCTGATTGCAGTCTTGACCAATCTAAAAGATTCAAAATTAAATTAAAAATTTCTCTTGTATCTGTTCTCAGTACTTCAATAAATCTTTTTAATTCTTCATTAGAGAGATTTTCAAAATCCTCAGAAAGTAATTGTGTAATCCCCAGTAAAGCCATAAAGGGGCTTTTTAGATCATGAGCAATTATTGAAAAGAATTTATCTTTACTTGCATTTAATTCTTTTAGTTCATCAATGTATCGTCTTATTTCATCTTCAATCTTTTTTCTTTCAATAATTTCATTAGATAGTTCAAGTTTTTGTTTAAAAAAATGCTCTATCAAATGAGCAATTTTTCCAAACTCAGTTTTATTTTTTAAAAGCTTCTTTATGAATTTGGAATCTTCAGTTTCCAGACTTTTAGCAATGTTACTAAGTGGATTTGATACGAGGTAAAAAAGGAATGCAGATATTACAGCAATAATTGTTATCCCAAAAATTAACCCAATAGTAGTCTGCTTATTCAAAGCTGAAAATGGTTCTTTTAGCAAAACTGATTCACTTCTAAAAATAATATAAGTTAAAGGATTTCCCTTCCAGTCCTTTAAGATTTCCTTTACAACAATACTATATTCATTTTTTTCTTTATCAACTAAATTCAAATTACTCAATTCTACACGGCTTGAAGTAACAACTGATAATTGATCTAAATATTCTTTACTCCAAAGTCTACCAACAAAAAAGAAGCCCCTTGGATTAGTTCTTCTTTGAATATCAAAACTTGGTTGTATTGGAGCTCCTCTTATTTCCATCAAACCGGTTGAAGTATAAATAAAGAAATGACTAAAATTATTTTTAGAGATTAAATCAGATAAATTTTCTTTGGAAAGCGGAATATGTTTTTCAAAGGATTTTCCGATTGTATTGTAACTATAAACTAAATTAAAAGCAGTGCTATAAATCCATGCAGCATGTGCATTATATGTTGGAATTGCTGAAGCTATCACCTGGTCTCCCCAAACAGTATCAGCTTTCTCAACGCAATTAACCATTTCGTCCCAATAAGTGTCATTGAAAGCCCAAGATTCTAAATTTTTTCCCATCAAATTCAAAATATTTTTAATAAGTATTTCTTTTGAACTTTGTTGCTCTTTTATTAATAATTCAAACTTTTGTCTTTCAGTTTGCCTTAATAAAAAAAGGGCAAAAGCAAAAATCATCAACAGACCAATAATAAGAATTATTAACCTGTTCTGAATCCTATTAAAAATTTTGTATTTCAAAGGTCTTACTTAATCTTTAGAAAATCGTTCAATTATATCTTTATAATCGGGGAAAAGTTGAATTAATTTACTTTTTTTTCCAAGTTCAAAATCAGAAAAATCGAAACCTGGCGCTACCGTGCAACCAACAAGTGTATATGAATTTTTATCATCAACTTCTGCTGCAAACCAGTTTTGATGAGGAATAACCACTTGGGGAAAGTGGTTTGACTCAGGATTATTTCCCAAATTATATGATGATAATTTTCCTTTAGAATTGATTATGTGAATAGTCAAAGAAGAACCAGCATAAAAGTGCCATATCTCATCTGATTTTAACCTATGAAAAAGAGAAATTTGCTCTCCTTTCAATAAATAATAAATTGAAGTTGAAAAACAACGCGATTGTTTAAATCGTTTCGGAAGACCAAGACTAAAAATCATTTCTTCACTTCGATAAATTTCTTTAAAGAAACCTCCCTCCGGATGAGGTTTAAGATCAAGTCGCTGAATCCATTTTTCTGCATCATTCATAAAAAATTAAACTCCTTATATTAACTGATTAAAACATAAGAAAATTTTTGGATAAAATAAATCCTCCCTAAAGAATATAAATTAATAAATCGATTATCTATTGTATTACTTTGCTTATAACTTTAACTTGCACATCAAAAAAACAAAATGTTTATGAAATTAAAATTATTAACCTATTTTTTATTCTCGACAATTATAATCGCTCAGACAATTCCCCCCAAAAGGGAATTCAGAGCTGCCTGGGTTGCAACTGTTACTAATATAGATTGGCCCTCGACAACTACATTAACTCCTGCGCAACAGAGAACTGAGATTATTAATATTCTTAATTCTCATAAAAATAGTGGAATGAATGCCATAATATTTCAGATTCGTCCAAGCTGTGATGCATTTTATATTAGCAACATTGAGCCCTGGAGTCAGTGGTTAACCGGCACTCAGGGAACAGCTCCAAATCCAATTTATGATCCATTATCTTTTGCGATTGATGAAGCTCATAAAAGAGGAATGGAATTGCATGCCTGGTTCAATCCTTACCGTTCAGTAGTTAGTTCTTCAAGTAGTGTATCTAATTCTCATATTTCCAAAACTCATCCCGAGTGGCATATGCAATTTGGGACTCCTTATAAAATGTTAGACCCGGGAATTCCCGCTGCACGGAATTATGTAATAAGCGTTATACTTGATGTCGTAAAAAGATATGATATTGATGCCGTTCACTTTGACGATTACTTTTATCCTTATGAGGGAATTACAGTTCAGGATAGTATGTCATGGAGATTATACGGCGGCGGTTTTTCAAATAAAGCTGATTGGAGACGAGCAAACGTAAATACTCTTATTACAATGCTGAGAGATAGTATCAAGTACTATAAACCCTATGTTAAATTTGGAATAAGTCCTTTTGGGATTTGGAAAAATTCTTCATCAGATCCACTCGGAAGTAATACAAGTGGTCTTGAATCTTTCAGCGCTATTTATGCCGATTCAAGAAGATGGGTACAACTAGGATGGATTGATTATATCACTCCACAAATTTACTGGAATATCGGTTATTCAGTGGCTGATTATGCAGTTCTTGTCCCATGGTGGTCGTCAAATAGTTTTCAAAGACATTTTTATGTTGGTCAGGCAGCTTACCGAATTGGCAACAGTGGTGCTTGGTCAAACTATTCTGAAATGCCAAACCAGATAAGACTTAATAGAACTTATTCACAAGTCAAGGGCAGTATCTATTTTTCTTCAAAATCAATCACAAATAATCTTGGTGGATTCCGAGATTCTTTAAGAAATAATTTTTATAAATACCCGGCACTTATACCGACCATGCCGTGGAAAGATTCAATTCCACCAAACAAACCAATAAATCTTGTTGCAATAAAAGATACAACAGCGAAGACAATAACATTAACATGGAATAAACCTGCAGCCGCAGTCGATGGTGACAGTGCCAAATATTTTGTTGTTTACAGGTTCAACCATCCTGATTCAGTAAATTTTGAAGATCCAAGATTTATTAAAGTTATTTATGCAAACGATACTACAAAATACACTGATAATATTAGTGGAATGTTAAATCAAAACTTCATCTATGGAGTGACTGCCGTTGATCGTTTACATAATGAAAGTCAACCAGCAATTTATTCGTTTTATCCTGTAGCTATAAATGATTTTGCAAATGCACCCAACAATTTTAAATTAGAACAGAATTATCCAAATCCTTTTAATCCTTCGACAACAATTAGTTTCGAAATTCCATATCGTACAAACGTTACACTTAAAGTCTTTGATGTTATGGGAAATGAAGTAGCTACATTAATTAATAATACGGTAAAAAATCCTGGATATTTTTCGATTGCTTTCAATGGTGATTTTTATAATCTAAGCAGTGGAATTTATTTCTATAGATTAATCGCGGGTAATTATATACAAACAAAGAAGATGATTTTAACCAAATAAAAAGAAAAAAGAGACGTAAATATTAAGCGTCTCTTTTTTTATACTCATTTCAGCAAAATCATTTTTTTAGAAATTACTTCTTCAGATGTAATCAATTGATAAAAATATATTCCGTTCGAGAGATTATTAGCTTCAAATTCAACTTCGTACACACCTGGATTTTTAATCTCATTTAATAAAATTCTAACTTCTTTCCCTAATAGATTATAAACTTTTAATTGTACATTCTCAGTTCGTGCAATGCTAAATTTTATTTTAGTAACAGGATTAAATGGATTTGGAAAATTCTGAAATAATTCCTGTTTTGAAGGAATTAAATTATTACTAAAATTATCTTCTTTCACATCTGTAACAAATACATTGGGAGAAAGTTTACGATTAATCATAATCATTGTTGCATCAGCCATTATATATTTGCCAGCTTCAACTAATGAATTATCAAGAGTCATTACTTTTTTCAATCCTCTTGTTAAATATACATCTCCAACTTTTGTCCAGCCATTATTTGAACTTAATTGTTGATTGATTATGACAGATGAGGAATCATTTCCTGAGTATAGTTTATAATTTGCGTTTGAAGAAAAAATATAATTTGGAATCAAATATGTATATACGCTAAACCATGCATCGAAGGGAATATTCATGGTATAAGTAATAGAAGCAAAATTCGAATCACTTGCTATCAAAATATTGGGACGATAACCAATAGCAGAAATCTGTGTCCAATTACCAACAGTCGAAATTCCGTTTTCATCTTCATTTAATATAGTTGCCTGAGGTCTAAACAAATTTCCATTTCTATATGGAAGTAAAGCATTCTGATTATAATATGTGGTTCTTAAAGTGTCTGCTCTTTTATTACTCTCGCTTCTAAATGCTTCATAAAAAAAATAAGTTTCACCTTTAACATTTTTACTTCTGTTTAAAGCTACTGTCTGTAACAGAAAATCAACAGGAATGACATACGTTCCAACCTTTGCAAGCACACCAGCAAAGAAAATATTTTTTTTAGATGTCGGTACATAATTCAAAGCTGTATTTAATTCTGTTGTGTATTGAGAAATATTATAGCGGTATAATTGTGGAATAAAATTATCAACGATACCGGAATCAACCCACGTTTTAGAATCCTGTAAATAATTATCATAGCCCCAGGGGTAGACACTGGGTGCAGAAGAAACGAGTAAATAATTGAAGCGAGATTTAACAGAATCCCTCAACCTCCAGAAAAAGTTATTTAGTTTTTTTGCACGCCAGCTTTTCCATGTTAAATCATATTCATTAGAAGGAGGGTTATTCCCATTGTTTTCTGATTTATAAATAGCAACCGTTGTCGAGTCATATCCGCCTTCAATCGGCATAGCTGGCAATCTATCATCTCCCTGGATTCCATCAATATCATAACGATCAATTACTTCTGTAATAAGTGAAATCATAAAATTCTGAACATCAGGATTTATTCCTGACATCCAGATAAAACCGGTTGTATCATAATTTTTGATTGCAAATTTTCCGTATTTATCTTTAAGAAGCCAAGTTGGAAAACGTTTGATAATATGACCGCTATCTTTGGAATTATATGCATAGTTTGGAGAAAATCCATATTCAAACCATGGAATCACTTCTATACCATTACGATGGGCTTCTATAATTAATCTTTTTAATGGGTCACGTCCAACATATTTTGGATCTATAGGTTTTTGAAATAGATTCTCCATTATTGTACTTGGATAGCAAGTATAACCTTTATTCCATACAACCGGAAAAACTACATTGAAACCTCTGCTAGCTAAGAAATCCATTGCTTCTGTAATATTTTGGTCGCTGGATAAAACATAACTATCGACATTTGTAATCCATACACCGCGTAATTCCTGCAGTGATTGAGGAATTAATTCAATAGAGAATAAAATGAAAAAGAAATAAAAAAATTTTGACATAAAAAACTTTTAAAAGTTCTTGTATTCATTTATAAAAAAATCACGATATTTTTTCAATCCTTCATAAAAAAAGAAGACTTCGCCCTTTACTCCATGATTTCTGTTTTCCATTATCATCTGTTTAAGGAAATCCAACGAAGGATAATATGACCCTACTTTGAGAAGAATTCCGGGATAAAATTTATTAATATCTTCGTTATTTATCTGATTTTTAATTATATCCTTCAACAAAAAAATATAAGCATCAATATTTTCCCTGTAAAGTTGAGGACAAATTAATTCAACAAATCCATCGTTAACCCATTGAGGCCAATCCTGTAAATACTCTTCTTTACTCCATGGGTAAATGCTTGGTGCCATTGAGACAATCATCTTTTCTTTAATTGATTTAGCTGAAGAATAAATTTTGCCCATAAAAGTATTCATTAAATCAGCCCGCCATTGAATCCAATCTGGATCTCTGAAATCTATCGGTGGATTTTTTCCATTGTGCTGGCTTTTATAAAGATTAATTGTAAAATTATCATAACCTGCTTCAACAGGCATTGCAGGGAGCCTATCATCACCCTGAATTCCATCAGTATCATATTTATTAACAAATTCCTTAACAATGGAAAGAATAAAATTTTGCACTTCAGGATTAAATCCATTCATCCATTCAAAGCCATTTTTCTGAACAAGTTCACCTTTGCTATCAAGTGCTTTCCATTCAGGTTTTATTTTTAAGATATGTCCACCATTTAGCTTATATGATGATGAAAAACCAAATTCAAACCAACCAATGACTTTAATATTTTTTTTATGTGCTTCTTCGATTAATTCTTTAATGGGATCCCGACCTGCATAATCAGGATAGATTGAGACACCGCAAAATTCTTCCATTACTTTACTAGGAAATGTAGTGAAACCTTTATTCCATGTAACTACAAAAATTGTATTTATTCCAATACTATCACAAAGAGAAACTGCATCAATTATATTTTGTTTAGAGCGAAGAACATCACTATCAACATTGGTCAGCCATACACCTTTAACTGGTTGAACTTGTGTAAAATAGATATTTGATAATAGAAATACCAATGAGAAAATAATCTTTAATTTTTTCATAATTACTATTGATAAGACTTTTAAAATCAGAATTTTAATTTTAAGCCGGCGCGATAGTCAAACATTTGCATTGTGCTTATGTTTTCTTGTCCTAACTTCAGAGTTGCCCATATTTCCCCCACAACAGCTTTATAATTAGCTGCTAAATTAAACCACACAGGTTCAATAACCTGAAGATTTAAATCTACTCCAAAATTGAAAGTTCCACTCCAATCCTGCTGGGTCATCTGCGGAACATCTATATATCCGCCATTAATCCTTTCGTTATTATCTACAAAAATTAATGAATCATAATATGAGTTGCGTTTATAAGTCCAGCGACAAACTCCAAATCCAAAGTTTAAATTTGTTTCAAAAAACTCATTACGAAATAAATTATAATTTGCATTAACAGAAAAAGCAGCTATATCAAGTTCCATCGACAATTTTTGTAATGGAAAGTCATAGCTTTTTTCGACATTATTAACTGTAACTTTTTTTGCTACAAATAATTTTTCTTCATTTTCTTTAGAGAATTTGCCGTATTCAAGTTTTCCATACCAGGACCATTTAGGATTGACATCCTGTCCAAAAAAAACTGAGCCACCAATTGTCGGTTTAAATCGACTTGCAAGAGTTCCTATTGGTTGAAATAGGGAGACATTCGCTCCGGTAATTAATTTTATCTCCTGAGCAAAAGACTTATTAACAAGGAGAATAAGGATAAAAATTTTTATTAATACTTTCATTTCTTTCAATATAAAAATGATAAACCAAATTTAAAGTTAAATGAATTTGAAAACGGAAATTCTTCAAAACCATATTTTCCTGCTGTTTTCATCATAGAAGTATAACTAAAATCAAAAGCAAGACTCGCAATTTCACTAAATTGATATTCTATTCCTGTTCCTGCAATTAAGAAAAATGGATTCCCTGATTTCGTCGGTGCAAAATTCTGATAATTGTAACTGAATGTATAATCAGCTTGCGGATATTTTCTAGTCCAATATTCTTCCAGCATCAATCGTCTTGTATAAAATATAACTCCACCACCAACAAAAGGAGAAATAACAATATTATTGAGCACATCAAAGCTATAATTAATTGAAAGCATAATTGGAATTACATCCATCTTTTGTACTGGTCTTATGGATGCTTGATAATTTGAATCCAACAAATCAGCTCTAATATTTCCTTTCCACCTGTATTCATAATAATCCCATCGCCATTTTTCCAGTGCTGAATCCTGCTGCAAAGAGAAAAGCTGATAACAACCAATAATTCCAATAGAAAAATTATCATAAATCTTTAAATAAATACCTACTCCACCACCAACAGCATCAATTTTATTAACAAGAATTCTTTTCTGGTTCGCAAAAGAATAATCTCCAAAAATTTTTATTGATTTCAGTTGGGAAAATCCGTTACTAGAAAGAAGAAGTATCAACAAAGAACTAAAAATAAATCGATGTACAATATTTTTATTTTTGTAAGTCATAATCAAATTATAAAATTCCTAATTGAAGTGAAAAACGTAAAATATTTCCAAGTCTTCCATAACTTGCAAAAGCAAAATCTATTCCCATAGGAATATAAATATCCGGATTCAAACCTATTCCAAAACTATAAGATTCTTCATCGTAGAAAAATTTATAACCACCTCTAAGAACTACCATATTTTTCCAGGATAATTCAATACCTGTATTTAATTTTTCATCTCCATCATTTGGATGTACCATTTCAGAGATTAATGTAACTCTATAATCCGAATCAAAATCTCCAAAAATTTCTGCAGCAGCACCAATTCTTAATACAGATGGCATCTTAAATGGATCATTTAGATATTTAGAATCAACTCCAAAGTTTTGTATTGTAGCCCCAATGCGCAAAGAGGAAAGACCAGTAAAATAAAGTACTCCTCCGTCAAATAAAAAATTATCAGCAGAAAAGACATCAATTGTTTCTTTAACGTACTTACCTGTTACTCCAAAAGAAAATCTATCAGTCAACATTTTTGAGTATGATACACCTAAAGAAATAGCACTTGCAGAAAATTCTCCAAGTTTTTCATATACTCTTTGACCGGATATTTTTTGTGTTCTAATCATTGTTCCATAATCTACGGCTATAACTCCAAGAGATAAGCTTCCAAAATCTGATTTGTAAGAATAGCTTGTTGAATACTGTTTTATATCTGCAATCCATGGAGAATATGATGTAGAAAAAGAATGTGTAAGATTAGAAAAACCAACAGAAGCTGGATTAGAAAAAATACCCGATGAATTAAGATCATTTAATGAAATAGAAGCTTCACCTAAAGCTGCTCCGCGTGCATTTACAGGTAATTCTAAAAACACAAAACCAGCAGTAGCATTCTTTTTAAACTCTTGTGAAAATGCAATTACAGAAAAGCAAAAAACAACGAGAATCATTTTTTTTGGATATGATAATTTTAGTTTCATAATTACTTCTTTATCTAACTATTGCAAATTTTCCAATCTTCTTTCCAAAGGAAGATTCAACACAAAAAACATAAATTCCACTTTCAACAAATTGCCCGAAATCAGTAACCTGATTCCAGGATATAATTCCACCAACATTATTACCAACTTCAATAGTTTTTACAAGGTCACCACGAACCGTATAGATTCTTATAGTGCAAGGATTTGGAATATTTACAAACTGAATATCATCACCTGCTCCTGGTTGAGATGAGCCCTGACCAAGCACAAAAGGATTTGGAACAACAAGCACTTCATCAGTTTTGGTTAATGATGGTAAAGTTGCTAAAAAAGGTGTAACATTTTTTCTTATCGCCAAATTCGATGAAGCATAGATTGAAGATTCAAGAGAAGGCACGTTTAAACTACCGTAGAAAGATGCCCAGCCAGAAGGATCAATATTCCAGGAAGATTTCCCTGAATCATAAGCAGTGAGCGCATAATAATAAGATGTTCCAATATCAACAGTTGTATCTATAAAAGTATATTTCATTGCAGTTGAGTTATAAAATAAAGGATCACCAACTTTTATTGTTGCAATCAAATCCCAGGGACCTATAGGTAAAAATCCAGATCTGTAAAGTTTATATCCAGCAAGGTCATAAGTCCCGTCATCAGGATCAGCAATGCTTTCAGCTTCTTTTCCCCAGGTAATTACATTCGCTACAAATTGAGATGAAGATTTTAGAAATTCAACTTTAAACTCAGGTGCTGCAGGTGGATCAGGATGATTCAACCCTTTACCTGTTAATTGTCCTGTTGAGGGATCTCTATATTGATCATAAGTAAATTGTGCTTTACTCATCGTAGGAGCAAAAGCACCGTCATAACCTAAAGTAAATAGCTGATCTGGCTTATAAGTTGTATCTGTCGCAATTTTGTAACTAACTCCATCGACAGCTTCTGCAAAAGCAATAATAATTGAATCGCCGGGAAGTAGATTCCATGGACCAAGAGTCATTATTGACCACATTCTTGATTTTTTCATATAAGTCGTATCAAAAATGTTTTGGATAAATTGATAAGCTAACGAGGGATTGGCAAGAACTTTATAACGATCACTGGCATAACCGGAAACACCGTTGAAAGGTCCGCTAAAATCAAATGTACCATCAGCAGCTGACCAGCCATATTTATTGATATATGTTGATTGTCCATTTGAATTAGGGCTTGCATAAAGAAGTTTAACACCAACGAATCCGGGAGCGAGATATTCTCCTAATGTTTTTCCATTCTTTACCAAACCAGTTAACATAGTTTTTCCATAAGAATCGTCTGAACTGGTTTCATAATAATCACCTGCTCTTCCCCAAATCATTTTTTCGAAAGGATCATAAACAAACCAGGTATTACGTGCACCAGGAGTTTTTTGTGGAAATAAAACTGTCCATGCCCTTGAATTAGCGTGTAAACCATAAGTCATCATTAATCTGAATTCATATAGTGTATCCGATACATTTCGAGTAGGATATTGTGATTTAATTTCAGCAGAAATATTTTTAAATACGTACTCATAAATGATATAGTTTTCATCTGACTTTGAACCACTCCACTGATGAACTGTTCTTCTTACTCTTACAGGTAGTTGTACTTCAACATCATTTTGCATTACATAATTTGGATTGTATTCCCAAATTGATTCTATTACTTCTTCACCAACTTTAGGATTTGTTTGTAACCAGTAGTTTGAACCATTTTTATAATTATGTGAGTGTTTTAAAATCCTGTATTTTCCTGATGCATCACTGGTGATAGTCGTTCCATACATTGACCAGTCTTCCACAGCAAGAACTGAATCAGGTTTGCTTTTAGCACCTACAAAGAAACCTCCGCTAATCATATATGAAGGCGAACCACCAATATCTGTTTTAACCCAAGTCTCATCAAATGCTGGCCAATCAAGTCCAATTCCGGTTTTTTTCCAGTTACTAAAAGTTGGTCCGTTCTTTCCATAAAGAACACTCTGCCATAACATTCCACGATTAAAGATCTGCAAAGGTGATTCTACTTGTGCAAATAGTGACTTGTTGAAAGAAATAAAAATCAGAATGACTATAAGACTATTTATTACGTTTTTAATTTTTTTCATATTAATTAAAATCCAAATCCTACTGTAAAGAAAATTTGTCTTGGCATATTTCTATAAGTTTTATAGGGAGAAATTACATAAGCTCTTCTTGGTGAGTTAGGATTATCATTCCCTAAATCTGCCATAGTATAACCATACTCTACCCAGTTTCTTAAATCAATATTATTCTGTGTATCATCATTCATTGGCGTAATCCATTTATTATCAAACAGATTCATAATTCGTAATCCAATGATAATTTTATAAGAATCCCAGGTTAGGTTTTTTATAAAGTTAAAATCAAAAGTAGATTCAACTGGATAACGTCTATTGACTCTCACATCTTTCGTAGTCCAGGCAGTCACATAAGTAAAAGGTGAACCTGACTGAGCACTATAGGTTAAACTAAAAACCGAATTTTCCAGGATATTTACTCCAAACAGAGAGAAGCCTTCTCCTTCATTAATTCTATATTGAACCAGTCCTCTGAAGTTATGAGTTCTATCATTATAACTTATGAATTCGCCTGTATAATTTCTTGGGTAATAGCTTCTTGAATCACCTGGATACTGAACCTGTGGACCATAATTTCCTTCAGTTGTTTGAGAAAGATTATAGCTTAACCGATAAGCCCAATTTCTGAAATTTACTTTTTCCAAAACAAGTTCAAGTCCAAGTGTAGCACCAAAAGTATTATTTGCAAAAGTCGTATATCGATAAAGTGGGTCATTATTTAAATTAAATCCTTCTGGAGAATTTAAGGTGCTTCCTGTTAATGATGCAACACGAAGTAAACCAACCTGAGTTACTCTATCGTTATAATACAAAGCCGCATCAAATCTATGTTCTTCATCAAGCATTTGCTGCAAACCAAACTCATATTGAATAGTTTTTTTCGGTTCCAAATTAGGATTACCATAACCAGCCCAACCCGAAGCTGTTCTTCTGGAAAGAGCCTGACTAAAAGTTGGCATTGATGCAAAATGCCCATATTGAATTCTGAAAGCTGTATTCTCTCCAATCGGAAAAGAAATACCTAATCTTGGTAAAATTATAAATTGTGTTTTTGAAGAAGTTGTAATAGGACTTCCAAGAGCTGGACCGGAACGACCGGGATAAAAAATATTATAAATATCAGCCGGATAATTGTACTGAAAATTAAATGCTTCAGCTCTTACACCAATATTTGCAATCATCCCGCTGTATTCCATTTTATCCTGAATATATAATGCAAGATTGTAAGGATATGCTTTATAATATTCGGCATATCCAGTCATAGCAATATAAGAGTTTGGTTTAAAGCTTGAGTTAACACCGTTATTAAACATATCCCAATAATAAAACCTTAAACCAGTCTTAATCAAATTTGTTGAAATAATTTGATCTGTATAATCAATACTTATACTCCAATGATTTGTTCGCGTATCCTGATAATAATTTGTACTTAATGCATCAGGAGAACGGTAATAATCTACTTCCCACCAGGTACCAGCACGAAGAAGCGAACCAGTTTTATCGTAAGCACTATCGACTCTATCACGTTCTTGGGAATACCCCGGCAAATACAAATATGGCAATACATATTTTTCTTGCTGATGAGTTAAAGTTGCTTCAAGAAAAGAAGTTGAATTCATCGTGTACACCCAATTAAAACTTTGAGCAATTGTTTGTTCTGTTCTAACTGGGTCTATAAGCACATAATATTTTGTGGAAACACCATCAGGAACGAATGCAATACCAGACCAACGAATATCTTCAGAACCAGTCCAAATTCCACCACGGTATTGTTGGAATGAAAACATTCCTTTTATTTTATGACTTGATAATGGTTGATATGTAAAATTCAAAATATAATTTTGATAAACCTGCACTTTTTCAGCAGTCGGAAGTCTTGTAGGAACTCTTTTATATTCACCGGAAAAATAGAATCTTAATAAATTAGGATCTTTCCCAAGAGGACCACCAAAACCAAACATGTATCGTGTATAGGCATATTTTCGATAATCATAAACACCTAAAGGATTATCATCACTTGGAGTGTGATCTTTTACCCAGAGATCATAAGCCCATGTTACTTCTCTATCAACTATTGAATTAAATAATGCAGAATCAGATTGTGATGCCTGTCCTCTTTTTATTCTATCTAATAGCCAATCCCATCTATTATTTCCTAATACATTTATTAATGAAAGAAAATTTTCATCCCATTTCCCATTTGAAGTTTTGGTTTTATTTTTCCACACATTAATATCGCCCCACTTTTTCCACTCATAATTATTCTTGCTGTAAAGAAACTCTCCCCAATGGTATTGACCAGGTGGACGATATTCTACTCTGAATTCCCCATTGAATTTTGGAGAACCTTCTTTTAATACAACTTTTACAACTCCTGCCTGAGAATTTCCATACTCGGATGAAAACCCACCTGTAATTAATTGAAGCTGTTGAACTCCAATGGGATTAACATCGTATTTCCATGAATTGTTTGCTTTATCTGTTCCAAAAGATCCTGGACTAGTTTGAGCTGAATTCATTTGTTCAACACCATTAATTTGGAAATTTAGTTCATATCCACCGCTGCCACGAACTTGAAATAATCCAGTTGCAGTTTTTTGTAGTCCGGCAGTCAAATCGAGCATACCTCTTATACCTTCGATGGGAGCAGATTTTATCTGTGTTTCGTCAAGTGTAGTAGATGTCGAAGTTTGATCTTTAATTATTTTTGGCCTTTCTGCAACAACAACAACTTGTTCAAGCTGAATTGAAGCATCTTTTAGCTTAAAACTCAATTCGGTAGTACGATCTACTATTATTTCAACATTTTTAATTGTGTATTTGGCATAACCCAGTGAACTTGCAGTAATATTATAAAAGCCCGGAGGGACATTGAGAATCAGAAATCTTCCTTTTGTATCTGCTACTGCACCAAGCGTTGTACCTTCAATTACAACACTCGCGCCTATTATGGGTTCACTGGTTGAGAAATCGAAAATAGTTCCAACCAATTTTCCTCTTTGTCCTTGTGAAAAGGATTCATTGTTAAGAAAAACAGTAGAATAAAATATTATTAGAAAGTAAGAAAAACGTAAAAATTTATACATAGGCAAAACGAAAGAATTACTTCTTAAATTTACGTTACAAATTTAGAAATATAATTAGTTTATCAAAACTATTAAGAAAGAAAAAATGAAAAATTATAAAGAAATTAAAATTAGTTTCGAACCCTTCAACACAGATATTATTTCTGGATATCTATGGCAATTACCGATTGATGGAATTCTTGAAGAAAACGATTTTATTATTGTATCTGTTTCAAAACCTAACATAAATAAAGCAACCTGCAATAAGCTTCTTAAGAAATTAGTTCAAGAGAAAATTATAAATTCATTTTCAATTACTTCAAGTACAATTAAAAACAAAAACTGGAATGATAAATGGGAGAAAAAAATAAAAGTCATTAAAGTTACCGATAGAATTGTAATAAAGCCCACATTCAGAAAATACAAATCAAAAAAAAATGAAACTGTTATTACAATTGATCCTAAAATGTCTTTTGGTACTGGTGAACATGAAACAACAAAACTTGTTATTCAACTTCTTGAAAAGCATATAAAACCAAATGACAATATCTTAGATGTTGGAACAGGTACTGGAATTCTTGCCATCGTTTCGGTTAAATTAGGAGCTGCATATGCTCTTGGTATTGATAATGATGAATGGTGTTTCGAAAATGGCATTGAAAACATTTATCTTAATAATGTTGAAAATAATGTAGAAATTAGAACTGCAGAAATCAATAAAGTAAAAAAGAAAAATTTCGATGTTGTAATTGCCAATATTCAAAAAAATGTTTTACTGGAAATTGCAAGTGAACTCTATGCAAAGACAAAAAAAGACGGCTTACTTGTTTTGTCGGGACTTTTATACCTGGATGAAAAAGAAATAAAAAAGAGATACAAGGAATTAGGATTTAAATTTATTGAAAAAATAAAAATGAACGAATGGATCGCCCTTGTATTTAAGAAGGTCAGTTAGATTTTTTTTGTTCGTTTTCTAAGATGAAATTTTTTGCTTGTGTCCCTGAGTCGAACCAGGAATAGTTCGCATATTTAATCTTCTTAACAATCTCATCTGAATGTGTAAAATCTTTTTTTACATAATAATAAAATGATTCAGTTTTATCCACTCCATATGCTGCAGCAAGAATATAATTATTTTCTTCAGCATATTTTTTTAATATGAGCGTCATTTCGTGCCATTTCCCAATTTTCATCTTTTTCATCGAAAGTGGTGTAAATGAAGCATGGAATACTATAAGCTGAGGTTTATATTTATAAAGATATGCTTCTGTTACCATTCCATTATGAGCAATCCATTTGTCATTTAATCCCCAGGTATCAATCGATTTCCATCCCGAATAAAATGATAGTAATCCAGCTTCAGTGGTTGCAAGAGTATAATTTTTATTCTTGTACTTGGACAAACATTTTGCAATATCGAATCGTCCATCGTGAAAATATTTTTCATGTCCTGTATCAACTATGTATAATAAACTTCCCAGTGTAACAGTAACAATTAAAAACCAAATTAATATATTTTGAAAAATATTTTTTTTCTTCCAAACAGTAAAATCAAATTTATTTCGAATTGAATAAGTAAGTGGATACCAGCTCATCAAAATTAAAGGCAGTGATGCGTATTGAAATCTAAAGCTAAAATTCATATCGTTATTCAATAATGAAAAAGCAGATATGAAACCAATTATAGGAACTAATAAAGAAAAAGCTATTCTTCTTGTAGTTGGACTAAATAATCCAAATACAAAAAAAACAAGAAATGGAAGTGATAATGTAAATGCATTAAATACTGATACTTTTAAGCTGCTTAAAAATATTTTCCCTCCGCCTTTCACATAAAAAGGATTTGGTAAAGGGTATCCAAAATAATTCCATCTCCAGACAAAATAGACACCACCAATGACGAGAAAGATTATTGTGAATGTGGATACGACTTTTTTTGATGATTTAAATCCCTTCATATTAATAATTGAGGCAAGCATAAGAACTGTGAGTATTAAACCTTCCGGTCTGATAAGTGAAGTAATCAATGATGAGAATGAAAAAAAAAGAAAATCATTTTTAGTTTCATTCAGGATTATTTTTATTACATAATAAAAATTTATTGCAGAAAACAAAACAAAAAATGAAGTGCCGAAACCTGCTGCGATTAAATAGAATCCAGGACCGAGTGAAAAATAGATTGCTGAAAAACCAGCAATAGTTCTGCTTCCTTTTTCAAGTTTTATTATTGTATAATAGATCAGAAAAATCGTTGCAAAATGTGAAACAAGTGTAATTATTCTAACACTCGATTCAATTGATAATCCCGTTTTAGAAAACAAACCCACGACAACCATAAATAAAAAGTCTGTTGCACCATCAACCGGAGCCTCGCCAATATTCCACACTACACCATAACCTGAACTAAAATGAAGTGCATAACGCATTAATATTGCTGCGTCTTCAAAAGGAGGTAGTGAAAAATTGACATTTAAGATTGCATAAGTTGCGGCAATAATAAAAACAAGAAAAAGTATTAAAATATCTTTGATATTTAATAAAGATTTCAAAATATTCCAGAGATCATTTTAAGATTACCATTTTCATCACAGAAGTTTTCTGCTCGTCCTTCAAACAATAAAAATAAATACCTGACTGCAAACCACTTGCATTAAATCCAACTTCATAATAACCTGGTTTATAATATTTGTTTTTAATCAAGGTCTTAATTTCATTACCAAGAACATCATATATTATTAAGTTGATATTCGCATCTTTGAATATTTGAAACGAAATGTTTGTAAATGGATTAAAAGGATTAGGATAATTTTGAAAAAGTCTAAATGTCTTTATAGATGAAGCATTATCATTATCATTAATAAATGATGGCGGTAATCCATTTCCTAAAAGTGATACTTCTTGGCTTCCCCCATCACTTAATATAAACAATTTTCCATTAACTCCATTCGCAGTTGTGGGTTTAAATATTATTTCAAGGTTATATTTTTCACTTGGCAAGATAGATTGCGGAATATTTCTAACTTCAAATTGGGAATTATTAGAAGTAATACTGTGTATTATTAGTTCCTTAGTCCCGGCATTGATTAAAGTTATTTTGGATTTTAAAGAATCGCCAATTGCAATAGAATCAAAAACTACATAATGAGGAAATGCACCGAGTACAGAATATATCGGCTGTGTGTTGGTTGTTGCAAAACTATAAATTCGATTTATAAATTCAGGGTGATCAATAAAAGGATTTCTTTTCATTTGAAAGCTTGCAATTGATGTATTCCTATTTAATTCTCTAAGTGAAACCGTATCCAACAAATTCCATTCTTTTAATATCTGTTCAAAATTTGTTGTTAGAAAATTTCCATAATTTGTATATCGAATAACAAAATATAACATTGAACGAGCAACATCACCTTTATGAACATTTCTTGGTTCAAAAACCGTGGCACCAAATATATCTTTGCCTAATTTACTTCCACCATTTTGCCATGTAATATTACTTACAACATAACCAAATGGATAATTAGATCTGGCATTATTTGCAGAAGTACTAGTTGGATAGAGATGAAATATATCTGATCTCATTGGTTCATTCTGACTAAAAAAACTTTGGGGCCATGTATGTTCAGTGTCAAAATTCTGATTCTGTGCTTCTGTTCTGTTAGCTGCTTTTATTTTAATACCAGAGTAGACACATTCAATAGTATCACCGGGCTGTTTGTCAACTGTATCAAACATCCTGTCTCTACCAGTATTATAACCAAGTGAAGTATGTCCTGCAACTAAATTCGTAAGTGCGGATTTCATTTCAGAATCAAATTTATTAAATGTAGATGTTTGATATGAATCATTTGTTGTAGCAGAACCCTCTAAAGAAATTACAAAAGCAGAAGTACTATCAATACTTTCAAAAACAATCAAACCTTTATCGATTATATTCTGAACCGGAGAATACACACAAGTAACTTTAATGCTATCATGTGCATTAATCGTTAAGATAGAGTCTTTAACTGAAAAACTGTTTGCATACTTCAGTACTTTAATATGTAATAAATTATTTCCTGAATTTTTCAAGTAAAATGATAAACTATCAGTCGATTTTATAACCTGCAGTGGAAATATAATCTTTTCGGTGTATGAATGTAATTGTGAAACTAATCTGAAATTAAGCATCAATACCAGAATTATTAAAATATATTTTTTCAAAATGCTTTCCTGTCAAATAAAAATTATTTTGATAATAAAATAGCTAAAAAATATTTTACATTTTAAGAGGAAACATACCCCTACGGTGGGTAGATTCTATCGACTAAAGATTATTTGATTGTTTGTTGGTATTTTTTTGCGATTTCTAAAAAATCTAAATAAACAGGACTTTCAATGTTTGTTTCAACGAATATTATTTCGAATGGATTAATAATAAAAAATTTATACTGGTTGCTATCTTTATTCTGAATATTATTTAAAAATTTTTTCATTTCAGTTTCTGTCCTGAAAACAATTTGCGATAAATAAGTACAATGGCTACTATCACTAAGTTTTAAGACAAATACTTGATATTCATTTATTGATTCAAAGTAGTCTTCCCAATCCGATAAACCATTTTGCAAACCAAGAATACCGTTGATAAATTTAATCCTATTTTTATAAGATAATAACTGTGAAGACGAGTAAATATTTGGAAACTGAAAATCAGCTTTCCCTATCTTAGAAATAATATTTTCTGTTATTATTTTACTTAAGAATAATGAATTACTATCTCCAACTTCATTAACAATTGAAATAAAATATTCTTTCAAAGCAAATTGAATCTGGTATTTTGATATACAGAAAAAATCGATTGTGAGAGAGTTGCAATTACAATTAAAAGTTGACACAGAAAAAATCCCGAATGCGGCTCTTTCATCCTTCATTTTGTAATAATCAATTTTCATCTTATAATTATTTATAATCAACTCTTGTACAAAGAGATTATCAAATCCATATTCAAGATATAAATCCGCTCCTCCATCAATATAACCCCAAAGACTATTGCCATTGTACGATTCTTCTTTGCGAATTTCTAATTCCGAAAAATCTTCTTTAGTTATTTTTAATTGCTGTTGAGAGTATACCTCCGGACAGAAAAGAAAAATTATAAAACATAAGAAGAAAAAATGAGTTATTTCTTTAGTCATAGTTTTATAAAACTAATGGATCAAATAATTCTTAAATCAATTTTTTCAAGTTCTGCTTCACCAAGTTTAAGATTGGCAGCAAGTTCTAAAAACTTTCGTCCTTTAGGATTATCTTTCTCTTGGATTTTTTCTTCTAATCTTTTCTTTAGAATTATCTCATAACCTATTCTATCAACTGCAACAGGATCAGTTCCCATCAATATAGTATTAAAGAAAGTGATGAATTTTAGATCAGCACCGGGACCGCCATTAAAGCATCCTTTAATACCATCAACAATATTTAAAACAACTTTATCTCTTAATGGAGGGAAAGCACATACTTCTGCTGTTGTCTCACTCCACAATGATTTATGAAGCCTGCCGGTGTTTGTTATGCTTCCATAAGCAAGATTTTTTAAACAGAGAGTAATGGAAGAACCAGCATTTTTTAAAATTGGAACATTAATAATTTTATCAACCTCTTTAGTAACTATTTTAGTGAAGTAAGAATATTTGCCTTCATTCACCATATATGGAAGAGTTTCTTCATCATATTTTTCTTCACAATCTGCCCAATAAAACCATTCTTTGTCGATTCTCTCTTCGCTGTACAACTTCCCTTCTGTATTATAAAATGAACCTTTATCATCTTTACATTCTGTACCGGTTATTTTAATGTTTGGAAAGTTTTGTTCAACAAATCCAACTTCATAAAGTTCAAACTCTCTTCTATCCCATATTACAATATTTTTTTTTGATATTCCAGCTTCTTCTAATTGCTTAATAATAACTTTAACAACTTCCAGACTTGTTGATAAATCTTTGCCTGCAACAGGATTAACTTTCAAACCAATTATATCTGTCGGTGAAAAGAATTCTTTCCAGCAATCAATATAATCTTGTTTACCAGATAAATTTGTAATTCCTTTTTTAATCATCTCATCAATTATATCTTCATTGAAATGATTATCCTGAACAGCATTTCCATCAACTATCTGAACAACTTTTGCAGGATATTTTCCCGGCATTGAATTAATGTTTCTTGGATATTTCAATGCGTCTTCGATATTGGTTTTGGGTTTATCGTCAAATTTTGTTCTTGCCAAAGAGTACCTGCTTATCATTGGAGATACTGCCAAACCAATACCGGAAGCTCCAATGAGTTTTATAAAATCTCGTCTATCAATATTATTTGTAGTTTTCATTTTTATCCTATTGAAATATTTATTAATTATGAAGAACCATTCTGTATCTGGCTTTATTATCTCTTACTTTCTGAATTGCATCATTACAGCCTGACATAGGCATTAATTCTGTTTTAGCTTTTACATTATTTTTTGCTGCAAAGTTAAGCATTTCTATCATTGTATCTCTGCTTCCTATTGCACTACCGCTTACTGATTTTTGTCCTGTCACTAAAATACCAGGATTTATTTCAATATTTCCTACTGTTGCTCCAACAAAGTTTAATCTTCCATTTGGTTTTAACATATTAATATATAACGACCAATTAAGTGGTGCGGTTACGGTAGTTATGATAAAGTCAAAAGAATTTGCGAAAGATTTTAAAAGTTTTTCATCTTTACTATTTATGAAATCATCTGCCCCAAAATTAATTGCTTCAGATTTTTTTTCTATTGAAGATGAAAATGCCGACACTTTGCATCCCATTTTAGATGCAAACTGAATTGCTAGATGGCCCAATCCACCAATACCAATAACACCGACTTTATGATGACTTTGAAGTCCAAAAATTTTCATCGGTGAAAAGACAGTAATTCCCGCACAAAGAAGTGGAGCAGCATTTTCAGATTCCAATTCTTCAGGAATGGGAAAAGCAAAATGGTAATCAGTAATTATTTTTTCAGCAAAGCCGCCATATCTTCCTACACAAGTAGCAATTGATTTATTGCATAGATTTTCGTTTCCAGATTTGCATTGTTCACATTCTAAACAGGAGCCAGATTGCCACCCGACTCCGACTCTTTGACCAATTTTCAAGCCTGTAACATTACTTCCAATTGAAATAATATTGCCTATAACTTCATGTCCAGGCACTAAAGGATATTTTGAAATCATCCAGTCATTATCAATAAGATGAATATCGCTATGACAGATGCCGCAATGAGTAATTTGTATTTCAACTTCATTTACACCAATTTCTTTATTTTCAAAAGAGAAAGGTTCTAATTTTGATTTAGGTTGAAATGCTGCAAAAGAATTTATCATATATAATCCTTTATTTATTCAATTATTTCATTGATCTTATCTTCATATTTTTTTAACACAGGAGCAGGCACCTGAGAATTTTTCCCATTATTTACACGCCAGAAAGAGTTTCTATCTGTAGAACTGACTCCTCCGCTTAAATTGAAATCGCCCATTAAATATCCATTTGTTCCATTCTGTGGTCTCCAAACGCTATTTCTATCCACTGAAGAAACGTTTCCACTTGCATTGCCATCACCTGCATACATTCCAAAAGATCCTGAACCAAGGTCTTTCATAGCTTCAGTACCGTATGCTTTATCCTGTCCTGTTGTAAAATTATATAATGTACTGCTTCCACTAATGCTTGTGGTATTTGAACTCATTATAGGAAGATGATTCCTGTGATAGACTACAACATAATAATCACCATCATTTACTCCAACACTTACCTGACTTGTACCATCTAATTCAACTACTGTTCCATCACTCTTTAAGAATGCAGCTCTTTTTGCAGTGACTGTAGTTGTGTTGCTTCTTATTTCTAACAACACCCAATCAACTACATCTGAGGGAATACTTGTTACGCTTTCTGTACCATTATAATACCAAGGACTTACATTATAAGGTTGGTTTAAAGGAATGTACCCTCCGGAATTTAATTGAGTTTGCATAGTCCCACCACTAAAAGGTCCTTGAAGAAATACTTTCACATTTGCCAAAGTAGAGTAAAGCGGATTATTATTATCACTTATTGTCCATTCAGAAAATGATGTCGTGTTAATGTTTATACTTCTTGATGAAGCATCCTGAAGTCCTCCTACAGATGTCCAGGTTGTTCCATTAACACTTTTCCAGACTTTCATACTATTAAGATTTTTACCATTATCATCATCGCTGACCCAATTAAAAGTTAATTGCCTTCCATTAGTTGGAGGATTAGTTGAACTGATAATCCATTTTCTATCAATACCTGATTTACTTCCAACTGTAACACGTCCATCTACTCCAGAAGTTCTTCTTACTGTAACATTTCCAAGGTTATCTGCACCAGCATTTACCTGCAAGCCAATTCCATTAAAATCACTGGCTGAGGTTCCAATCGCTTTTGTTATCTCTATATTTCCAACCAAATAACTACCAGTTTTTTCACCTGTAAGAATTGTTGTATCTCTCAAATAAAGAATATAAGAGCCAGTATTTAATTTTCCACTAATAAATTTTACAGTATCATTGACATAAAGACTAAAACCTAAATTTACCGTAGCCGTACCGTTAAGAGTTAAGTTAGCAAGTTGAGGACTACCCTGTAAGCTTAACTCTAATCCAGAAGTAATATTTGATGTATTGATGTAAGTAACATTATAATTATAATAAGCTGTTGGTTGATATGTCGATATGCTTCCTAAATTTCGCACAATTGTTGCATTATTTTCTAATCTCAATTCATAACCATTTGAATTTAGCGTTCCTTTATTCAATGTCAAAGTTCCAGCCAAAATTTTAGCATTATTCAAATAAATTGTAGAAGAATTATCAATAATCAAATTATAGGGTTTTGTCGGTGATGTAGGGAATTCTTTCACCGATGCGGTTCTGGAATTATTACCAATGTATTCTAAAGTCGAATATGCACCATAAGTAAAATTGTTCGTATGTGAAAGAGTTGCATCACCTAAAGAGAATTTTCCATTAATTGTCATCTGACCATTGCCAGCAAATGTTCCAGCAGTAACTTTTAATGTAGCATTTAAAGGCACTATAAAACCAGAAGTGTTATTATTACTAGTATTACAATTGACAACTAAAGTTCCAGAACCAAGCAGTTGCGAGCCAATATTTAAATTATGCGTTCCCCCGTTAAATACCAGATTTGTACTGTTATCCAAATCGAACGTTCCACTGTGGTTTCCATTTGCATATAAATAACAATTCCCGGAATCAATTTCCGTTAATCCATTATTATGAAGATTTACATATACATTTGTAGTCCCTGTCCCTCTGCTTTTTTTAATTGTTCCTGAGTTATTTATCGTGCCAAAATCACTATAAGTTGTTATATTACCATCAAGTTGAATATCAAACAATCCATCTGACTGGTTGTTGAAAGTGCATCCATATTGTAAAGAGAACTCACCTGCAGTCCAGTTAATTGTTCCTGAGTTGTTTAATGTACCATTCTTGAAATACTTCACTGCCGTTCCAAATATGTTTAAAGTTGCTCCATTTGATATATTCCTCTGTCCATTATCATTTATTGTTCCTCCAGTCCAGTTCATTATTCCATTTATTGTTAACTTGCCTGTACCGTTTATTACTCCTCCACTCATCGCTAATAATATTGTCGATGGTATTACTACGCCTGTACTTGTACCGCTTATTGTTACTGTTTGATCAGGTATATTTATTGTGCCATTACCTGTTAAGTTTATTGTTTCATTTATTGTATAATTTCCTCTGAATTCCAATGTACATCCACTACTTATTGATACATTGCTGCCTATGTTTCCAGAATGATACAATATTATTTTTCCATTTTGTATCTCCAGTAAACCTGTATTGTTCAATATTGCTGAGTGTGATAATGTTCCACTTCCTCCACTCTTTCTGAATGTTCCAAAATTGTTTATTGTACCTGCGGTTGAATATGATGTTATGCTTCCATCAAATTGTACATCAAACAAACCACCTGCCTGATTATTAAACGTACATCCATATTGCAGCCCTAAATCTCCTGCACTCCAGTTGATTGTTCCATAGTTATTCAATGTACCATTATAAAATAATTTTGCTCCACTTCCTAATAAATTTAATGTTGCTCCATTTGATATTATTCTTATTCCTACATCAGCTATTACTCCACCAGTCCAGTTCATTGTTCCATTTATTGTTAACTTGCCTGTGCCATTTATTTGCCCTCCACTCATCGTTAACAATATTGTCGTCGGTATTACTACGCCTGTACTTGTACCGCTTATTGTTACTGTTTGATCAGGTATATTTATTGTGCCATTACCTGTTAAGTTTATTGTTTCATTTATTGTATAATTTCCTCTGAATTCCAATGTACATCCACTACTTATTGATACATTGCTGCCTATGTTTCCAGAATGATACAATATTATTTTTCCATTTTGTATCTCCAGTAAACCTGTATTGTTCAATATTGCTGAGTGTGATAATGTTCCACTTCCTCCACTCTTTCTGAATGTTCCAAAATTGTTTATTGTACCTGCGGTTGAATATGATGTTATGCTTCCATCAAATTGTACATCAAACAAACCACCTGCCTGATTATT
>CAZHVS010000001.1:59095-300106 GCA_964536015.1 uncultured Ignavibacteriaceae bacterium | reverse complement strand
ATGATGTTATGCTTCCATCAAATTGTACATCAAACAAACCACCTGCCTGATTATTTAATGTGCATCCATATTGCAACGCTAATTCACCTGAAGTCCATATTAGAGTTCCTGAGTTATTTACTGTTCCTCCTGCTAAAGTTTTTGTATCACTACTATCAAATCTTATAACCCCACCGGTATTAACAAATATTTCACCATTATTATTAATTCTTCCCTTACAAAATCTCAATGTCCCATATAGAGTCAAATCTGTTCCTGTTCCATTTTCAAGAGTCAAAACTGCACTAGTATTATTTAAGGATAATTTTCCACCTGATTCAACTACAATTTGATCTGCATTTAAACTCGTAGTAATTTCAACAGTACAACCATTGTATATAATTATTCTATCTGAGTTTGTATTATTAGGAATAGTACTAGTTGAATACCAGTTAGAACCCCCATCAGTAGAATACTGCCAGCTGTTTGCAACAGACCAATTAATATTAAGATTTCCAGGTCTATACCAGGTATCGGCAAAAGATAATGTTGTTAAAAAAGCGAATAGGATAAGAGTAATCTTATATTTCATGGCACTCCTCAACAAATAATATGGAAATGTATTTTGTTAAAATTTAAAGAGAGTTTTCCTGATAATAAAAACTTATTACCAAATAAAAGAAGAAATGTATGATTATTTATGAAGTTAAAAGACAACTACAGCATCTCCAGAATAATTTGAACATTCATTAATTATAAATTAATTAAATTCACTTGAATTACAAAAGTTAACGATAATATTTGAGATTAAGATTTCTTCTATTTTTTCGACAATTAAGAAAGTTAAACCAATTTATTCCTGCATCATTTTTGTAATGAAGTCCATAAATATTTTTTTTGTAAAAGGTTTTGAAATATAATGAGAACATCCTGCGGCTAAGAATTCTTCTTTATCACCAACCATTGCATATGCAGTAACGGCGGCAATCGGAATGTTTTCATAACCGGCAATTTGTCTTATTTTTTTTGTGGTATCAACTCCGCTAAATCCACGAGTAAGATTAATATCCATTAATATTCCATCATAGATTTTTACTTTTGCTTTATCAATGGCTGTCTGTCCGTCTTTTGCAATATCTAAATTATAAAAGTCTTTCAGATACTTTTTGAATAATAAAATACTCATATCATCATCTTCAACAATAAGTAAAGATTTTTTCAAGTGGCCATGTTCAGGGGTTGATAAATTTTCACCATTAATATTAACATTATTATATCCAAGCTCATCCGATTTGATTTTCTCAACAGGAAAATTTAATGTAAACGTAGAACCGGCACCGCTTTGACTATAAACAGAAATAGTTCCTCCTAATTTTTCAACAAATCGCTTCGTAATAGTAAGTCCAAGACCAGAACCTTCAAAGTTACGACTTATTCCCTCACTTACTTGTCGGAATTCTTCCCATATTAATTTTTGTTTCTCTTCTGGTATACCGATTCCTGTATCAGTGACTTTAATTACAATCATCTCCTGCTGGTTATTTTCTATTTTAGATAAATCAATATTAACACCACCATTAAAAGTAAATTTAATTGCATTATTTACCAGATTATTTATTATTTGTTTTAAAATCATCTTATCGGATTTGAATAATATTTCCTTATAACTACAAGTTTTTTTCAAATACAAATTTTTTAATTTTGCTGCTGCCTGAAAAGATTCGATAACTTCATCAATACTCGAAACAACATCAACTACTTGTTTTTTAATTTCTAACTTTCCAGCTTCAACTCTGGATAAATCCAGAATCAGATTTACTGTCTCAAGCAGCCTGTTACCGCTATTAAAGATAACCTTTGCCATACTGGCTGCTTCTGCATCTGTTGATTCATCTTTAATAATTTCAGCATATCCCAATATTCCTATCAAAGGAGTCCTTAATTCGTGACTCATATTTGCGAGAAAATTTGATTTCAACCTGCTCATTTCCTCAGCTTTATCTTTTGCCGCAATAAGTTCTTGAATCATTCTTTTATTTTCTGTGATGTCAATGAACATTCCGAAAGAACCTTTGTAATCATTATTATTAGTTATGGGTGAAGCTGAAACAAAACACCATATTACAGATCCATCTTTTTTAACCAATCTTCTTTCATATGTTTCTCTTTTATAGTTTTTTCGTGTGGCTTGTCTAAATGAGTAATCCTGAAGATCTTCCCTGAATACAAGTTCTATGAAGTTTTTACCAACTAATTCTTCTAACGAATAGCCCAGCATATCAAGAAATTTTTGATTAGCGGAAGTAATGTTTTCAGATTCATCGGATACACATATACCCTCATTTGCAGAATTAAAAATATTTCTGAACCTTGCCTCGCTATCTCTTAATTCTAATTCAGAATTTTTTCTTAATGTAACATCGCGTATTATACTCAAAATTAGTTTCGATTCCCCTTTAACAACAAAGGAATTGGAGATTTCTAACCATAATTTTTTTCCATTGTGAAGAATAATTTCCCTTTCAAAGAAAGGATCGATAATATCATCCTTAACTCGTTCTAAAAATTTATTTTGAACTCTCTCTTTTTCATCTTCTGAATAAATAATTGATAACGGTTTCCCAATCAACTCTTCTTGTGTAAGTCCCACAATATTGCAAAATGCTTTATTCACCAAAACATTTATTCCGTTTTCATTTACAAGCCTCATTCCATCAAATGAGTTTTCCCATACCGACCGAAACATGCTTTCAGATTTAATTAATTCTTGTTCTGCTCGTTTTCGATCACTAATATCCCTCACCATTGCCTGAAGTAATTTTTTGTTATCTATTTCAAATAAGTTTAAACTTATTTCTGTTTCAAAAATAGTCCCATCACATCTTTTATGCTGCCATTCAAAACATTGAGGAATTCCTGACATAGCAGCAGAAAGAATTGTTTCTGATTTTTTAATTGATTCTTCTCCATCACTTTGGTATTTAGGAGATATTTCCCAAGGTTTGCGCGTTATCAAATCTTCAGGCGAGCAACGGAACATAGTACCAGCTTTAGGATTACATTCAATAAAAGAATCACCATCCATTATAAAAATAGCATCGTTAGAATTCATAAATAATATTTTATATTTTGATTCTGCTTTCTGCAATTCTGCTTCTGCTATTCTTTGTTGAGTTACATCTTCTACCACTCCCTCGTAATATAAAGTTTCACCATTTTCATTCTTGATTGCACGTGCACTTTCACGGACATAAATTAAAGTCCCATCTGCTTTTTTCCAAGCAGATTGAATACCAATAAACTCTCCGCTTTTTTCCATTTGTGTCTTGAATGATTCACGCGGGTAATTAATATCGAACCCATTTTTTTCAAGATTTCTTAATGCAAGTTCTTCAAAAGAATTATAACCAAGCATTTTTATTAAAGCAGGGTTAGCTAATAAGATTTTTCCGTCTACCGATGTTCTGTAAATACCAATAACCGTATTTTCAAAGATACCTCTAAACCGTTCCTCAGCTTCTTTTAATGCTATTTCTGCATATAATTTTTCTTTTAATGCTTTTTTCTTTTGTATGGCAGAATCAACAGATGTATTTAAACGGTGAAGATTTTCTTTAATAATATAATCATCAGCACCAGCTTTCATTACTGCTACCGCTGTCTCTTCATTTATAGAACCAGTTATCAGAATGAAAGGAACTAATGTATTTATATGTTGAGCTAAATTTAGTGCTCTCATTCCATCAAAGTTCGGCAAAGTATAGTCCGAAAGAATTATATCAGGATTAAATGAATTTAATTCTTTTATAAAATTTTCTTCTGTTTCCACACGGTGAATCGTCAATTCATAATTTCTGCCAAGTTCAATTGCTATTAGTCTGGCATCGTTAGGATTATCTTCAACCATTAAAATTTTCAGACTCTCTTTCATAACTTCTCCTTTAGATTCAATTATAAGCTAACTAAAAATTATTCTTTAATTAATGGCAATGAAAAATAAAATGTTGCTCCTTTATTTAACTCAGCTTCAGCCCATACTCTTCCTTCGTGCTTATCAATTATACGATGTACAATGGCAAGTCCTACACCAGTCCCTTCAAATTCCTCCTGTCCATGCAACCGTTGAAACACGTTAAACAACTTATTAGAATAGCGAAGGTCAAATCCTACTCCATTATCTGAAATTGAAAACACTACTTCCTTTTCTTTTATCATTCCAGTAACTGTAATTTCAATTTCTTCATTTTTGCCGGAAAATTTTAGTGCATTTGAAAGTAAATTAGTTACAACCTGTTTCATTAGCGAAAAATCTCCAAAAGCTAATGGTAATTCTAATAAATTAAACTTAACTTTTTTGTGTGAAGCATATTGAATTAATTCATTAAAAGTTTGTGAGAAAAGAAGTTTCATATCAATTTTATTTTTTCTTATTTCTTTTTTGCCTAATCTGGAAAACTCGAGTAAATCATCTATTAACTTGGCCATTTTTTTTGCATTATTAATTATTGACTTCAATAAGTCTTTGCCTTCATCGTCAAGGTTCGAATTATAACACTCAAGCAATTGAGAGGAAAAACCAGAAATTGCTCTTAAAGGAGCACGCAGATCATGAGAAACTGAATAAGTGAACGCTTCAAGTTCTTTATTAATAACCTGTAACTGATTTGTCCTCGTACTTACTCTCTCTTCTAAATCCTGATTTAGCTTTTTAATTTCTTCTTCTGCTCTTTGACGTTCTTTAATTTCTTCTTCAAGTTGTTTAACATATCTGGTAAGTTTTTCTTCATTCTCAAGTGTCTGCCGCATTTTATCTTCAAGCTTACGAATAAGAACCTCATTATATTCTTTAAGAATGACAGTCTCAGGTACATCTACGGGCTCGTTTAGAGATATTTTTTTAGATTTAACTTCATCTAAAAGACCTTTAATTATATCCAAAAAAACATCAGGTTCCTGAGGTTTTAGTATGAATCTATCAGCTCCTAGTTTCAAAGCATATTCTTATTCTTTTGGATCCATATATGTTGCTGTGTAAAAAATAAAAGGAATATGTTTTAACTTTTCATCTGTCTTTACTTTTCGGCAAAGAGTAAACCCATCCATCAAAGGCATAAGTATATCGGAAATAATTAAATCGGGAGGATTTTCGTGTGCAAGTCCTAATGCTTCTGCTCCATTTTTAGCGCTTATAACTTTATAATAGGAAGCTTTCAATAAAGCTTCAAGCATATATAAATTTTCTGTTTTATCGTCAACAATTAGAATTTTCATAATTATTATCCTTGTATTAGTTAATGAGAAGGAAGAAATGATATCATTTGCGTAATAAATGTTTCAGGATCAATCGGTTTTTCAATATAACCTGTCGCTCCAGCTTCAATTGCTTTTTCTTTATCACCAGGCATTGCATATGAAGTAACTGCGATAATTGGAACATTTTTTAAATTTTCATTTGCCCTGATTTTCTTTGCAACAGTATATCCATCCATTTCAGGCAACTGAATGTCAAGTAATATTATATCAGGTTTTTCAGTTATTGCTGATTTAATTCCATCGGCTCCATTGAATGATTGTAATACTTTATAGTTTTCACTTTCTAGTAAAAACTTTAACATATACATATTCTGGACATTGTCTTCAATTATAAGAACTTTTTTATTCATAATTTTTCCTGTTTAGTATTTAACTGTTTATAAAAATTCAATTTTGTTCCCCAATCGGTAAAATTAATGAAAAAGTACTTCCAACTCCGAATTCGCTTTCAACTGTTAATGAACCACCAAGTTTTTCTGTAAGTTTTTTACTTATGGACAAACCAAGTCCCGTACCCTCATGCATACGCGTCAGCCCCGTATCAATTTGCCTGAATGGTTTAAATAAAATATCCATATCTTCTTTTTTAATACCCATTCCAGTATCTATTACTTTAGTAATAATTTTGTTTTCACTTAATTGAGAGTCAATTTTTACAAAGCCATGCTCAGTAAATTTAACTGCATTGTTAAGTAGGTTAAGAAGTATTTGTTCAACTCGTTTTTCATCCGATTTGATTTGAATGGGAACTGAAGGAACATTTATTACCAATGCAAGATTTTTCTTCTCAGCTAAAGGTTTTATAATATCACAAACTTTTTCAATTGATCTATTGAATTCAAATTGTCTTATCGATACTACTAATTCGCCTGCTTCAATTTTAGAAATATCTAGCACATCATTAATCAAAGCAAGTAAATGCTGCGCACTTCCTTTAGCCATCGATAGTTGTTTCATTTGTTCTTCATTTAGCGGACCAGCTATACCTTTCATTAAAATTCCAGTGAAACCAATTATAGAATTTAAAGGTGTTCTTAATTCATGCGACATTGTGGCAAGAAAAGCTGACTTCAAACGGTCTGCAGATTCTGCTTTTTCTTTTGCAATAATGAGTTCAGCGGTTCTTTGTTTTACCAATTCTTCAAGGTTTTCACGATATATTTTAAGTTCTTCTTCTATTTTCTTACGTTCAGTGATATCTCTTGAGATTACAACAACATTAGTAATTTCGCCTTTATTATTTTTAATTACACTGCCTTGTGATTCAATATAGTGAATACTCTCATCATACCCAATTAAACGATATTCAGCTCGTTTTCCTATTCCGGTTTTAATTGTTTCTTCAAATATTTTTTTAATTTTTTCTCTATCATCGGGATGAATTTCTTTCAATGAATCTGTTCCTACCAGTGCTTTTGTATCTCCCAAAATTGGTTTGTAGGAAGGATTGGAATAAATTCTTTTTCCATTAAGGTCAAGCATTACAATCATGTCTGCTACATTCTCCGATATTAACCTAAACTGTTCTTCACTTTGTTTTAATTTATTTTCTGTCAACTTATGCTTTTCAAGTTCAACTATGAGTTCTTCATTTGTTATTTTAAGTGCATTTGTACGTTCTTCGACTAAATTTTCTAACTTTTCTGTCAAAGCTTTTTTATTTTTATAACTTTTATAGACTGAAAAGACTAAAAGAATTGTTAAAAATGAAATTATCATTACCAATAAGAGCACAAATTGTTGAGTTCGAATGAGAGCTCCTTTTTCTTTTAGCACTTTTTCCTGTGAAATAATTTTATCATTCAATATCCTTAAGTATTCATTTCCTCTTTTAAATTCTTCTGTTTGTTTTTTTAATTCATTATTCAAAGAGTCAAGTCTTAGTTCTTGTTTTTTAATATTTTGAACCTGTTTCAATAGGTCGTTTTCTTTTACCTGAAGTAATTCTGAATTTTTATTTAATTGTTTTTGCTGTTCAAGAAGTTTTTCATTCATCCCTACAAGCTCTTTTTCCTTAGCTTTTAGAAGTTGAGATTGTGTCTCTAATAATTTCAATTGTTCATTAATCCGTATTCGCTGGTTGCTAACGCTATCTCTTTGCTGTTGGATATATTTTTTTTGCAGTGATGTGACTTTCTCAAGTTGTTCTATATTTTTTTGTAAATCCCTTAGACTTTTTTGCCCTTCTTTATATAGAGAAGCAATATCTATCTCATTTCCACCGAGTAAAACAATATCAGCATCCAAACTCAACTGCTGGTTAATAATATTAGCTTTATTAATTTCAAATTGAAGTGTTCCGTTTTCGGCATTATAAAAGTTAATCATTATTAATCTAACTTCCTTTGATTTATCAGTAATTAATAAAATATTTTTACCTTCAATTCTATCAAAAACAGAAGTTAGTTTGTTTTCATATTCTTTCAATAAAAATACAATTTGAGCATCATCAATCCCAGTAAGAGTAGTTGTAGAAGTTACAGTAATTGCTTTTTCTTTTAATGTTTTTATTCTTGCAAGTTTATTCATTTCCCTGATGACATTTTTATCATCACCAAAAATTACAATGTTAAATTTTTCAAACATCTCTTCATTTGGCCAGTGAATATTTTTTGCGAAATTGTAGATGTAGGAAGCGATTAACTCTTCACGTTTTAATTCTTGTGATTGTAAACTTGCAGTAATTAATAAACAAATAAGAAAAAAATTATTTAGCCTTTTCATTTATTCATCTTCTGTATTTTAATTTAGTCATATTGAACTCCTTTTTCAGAACAAAGAGTAATTCACAGAAAACATAAAAGTTCTTTGAGATTGACGATATCTGCTTGGAGTTCTGTTAGAGGTATGATAATATTCCTTATCAAGAATGTTTTTTACTATTAATTGAACATTAAAACCATAGAAATCCAGAAAAGAGATAGTCCCGTTTAACAGAAAATAAGGGCTTATTGTCCGACTATTAATTGAATAAATAAACTCTGGATTTTCTCTTTCACCTGTATAGGATGCCAATAAATTTATCATAAAATTTCTGTCAAAAGCATAAGTTACTCCAACATTTGCAATGTGCTTACTTATCTCAGAAATAAATTTTTTATTTTCATCATAACTTTGAGTAAATGTATAATTAAAAAACGATTTTATTCCATTCCCTTCATACTTAAAACCTAATTCTATTCCATCAGTATTAACTTCTCCACTATTTACCCATCTATAACCCGAAGAATTCGATTCTTTTATTATTCCTTGACTAAGCAAATTTTTATATACAGATAAATTCATAATTAAGTCATTCGAGAGAGAATATTCAATTGAAGTTTCTATAGACTTCATCTTTTCTGGTTTTAACGATGAATTACCCAACCCATCTGTATAATCCCATGGTTTTGGTGCTCTAAACGCCTCTGAATAAGAAATTCGAAAAACATAATTGTCATAAATATAACTTAAACCTAACCTTGGTGTTATTACCTGATTATATACACTACTATTATCATATCTTATTCCTCCAGAAATAAAAAGATTTTCTAAAGGAGAATACTTTGGTTCAAGAAAAAAACTAAGAAGATTATTTTTTAACATCACCGGTGAAACCGGAGAAAGTGGTTTGCTATCAGGAGAATTACTATATGATACTGAAAATTTTTCTGCAAGTCTTTCATATTCAAAAGTGAATCCGCTTATTATTGCGCATGTAGGGTTCAATTCAAAATTTAAGATACTCTCAAAACCAGTCAAATTATTTGGCCGATAATATCCCACCTGAGCAGTGTCAGTTATTACATATAGTGTATTGTCTAGTACTGTGGTATTTCGATTATAGAGGATTGAAGTTAAGTTAAATTTATCTGAAATTTTTTTGTTGTACTTTAAATAATTATTAATGAATCTGATATTCCACAATGTACCATAATCCCTATAAATAGTTCCATATGATTTGAACAATGTTGCAGTGGAAGACTGCTTTTGCATAAAATTAGTCCCAAAGCTAAATTCATTACATTGAAATTTTAAATCAAATGAATAGTCTTTTTCATAATTATCGAGTTTATCCGTCCAGTTAAAATCTCCTTCTTGCCCTTTCAAGTTTGCTTTATCTGTTTTTTTTATCACTCCGGAAAATAAAACTCCATAATCTTTTTTATCATCAATATAAGAATAACTAAAATCTAAACCGGAAGTATTGAATGTACCAACTAAAGCTTTCACGTTTAGTTGTTTTTCCATTGCGCTTTTCGTAATTATATTAATTATTCCCGAAATTGCATTAGTACCATAAGCTACGGAAGCCGGACCATAAATAACCTCAATACGTTCAATGTTAGAAAGGTTATAAAGACCTCCCGAATAAAATCCACCAGAATTAAGTTCATTTACCTGAACACCATCAATAAGTACTAAAATTAAATTATTCTGATTAGGAATCCCTCGCTGGAAAACATAGCTGTTTATACCTTGAATGTTTCTGAATTGAAATCCTGAAAGAGTTGATAAGACTTCTTCAAAAGTAAAATAACCTCGTTCTTTAATTTCATTTTCAGTAATAACAACAACTGTTGAGGGAATTTCATAAATACTTTGTTTTACTTTTGTAGCAGATGTTATTTTTATTTTGGAAAGTTGTGATAGATTTAACTCATATAAATCTATAGAATCAATTTGTGCAGTTATCGGCGGAGATAGGCACATCATTAATGAAAAAATAAATAAATATTTAATTGTCTTTTTCATACTACGGAAAGATGTTAAAAATTAATAAAGGTTTAATTAAAAACTGCAAACAAATAATCTGATAAGAATAATCAAGGTTTAATATTTCTGATTCGTTAATCTTTTTCAATACGGTAGAACAACCATTGTAGATTATTGAAAACATAGAATTTAGTTTCTTTCCTTTATCATAATCTTTTTAAATAAACCATCGTCAAAGTCACCTCAATCCATTGATAATATGAAAGCTCCAATAATTATAAAAAGTACTAATATCATTTTTCCAAAAAAATGATTGCGATATAAATTACATAATTAAATTTGAGAAACAAAACAAAAAATGAGGTTTGAGATAAAAATCACAAAAAAAATAAAATGAATTCTATATAAGTTAAGGGAAAAGATACTACTTATTAAAATTGTCCTTAAAACACTTTATTCCCTGGGAGAGAAATACCTTTAAGTTTTTTGTAGAGTGATACGGCATATGAATCAGTCATTCCTGAGAAATAATCCAGTATATTCATCAGTATTTCGTAATAAGAAAATGATTGATATGGATGAAACTGTACTGGAATAATCTGCATAATTTTTTTACTTTGAGCAGATGCTTTGTTTGCACGACTATGATAATCCAAGACACTCTCAAAAAATAATTCGAGCAAACCATTTGCCACTTCAAAACCAGCGGCTTCAATTTCCAAAACACGACCATTTGAGTAAACGCTTTCAACTGATCTTTCGATTATTCTTTTTAAGTATGGTGTAGAGGGAATAATTGAAATCAATTCTGAATTGAATTCTCCTCTCAGTATTTCCGATTCATTGTCTAAAAAACTTTCTTTGATTTCTTCGATTAATTTTTGAATAGCTTTTGCTCTCAGATATTCAACTTTACTTCTTTCATCTTTAAGTTGATCTGCATAATTAATGCGTTCATCTGCAATAATTGCTGAATATAAATCTTTTATTTCCTGATACTTTAGTAAACCCTCTCTATAACCATCTTCAAAATCAATTATATGATAACAAATATCGTCTGAAGCTTCAATTAAAAAAGCAAGCGGATGTCTTGCCCAGGAATAATTTTTTTTATCTTTTCTTATTAATCCTGTATTCTCTGCTACTTCTTTAAATAACTCTTTTTCTGATTGGAAGAAATTATATTTTTTTCTTGAGATTGAACCGTCTTTTTTTATTAATATCGATTCAACAGGATACTTAACAAATGCTGCAAGAGTTGAATAAGTAAGACGCATTCCACCTTTATGTTCAGGCATTTGAAGTACAGTTAACAATCGGAATCCCTGTGCATTACCTTCATAATTTTCAAAATCACACAGCTCTTTCCTGCTAAAATATTTTCTGATACTCTTTACAGTAGCAGATTTTTTAAACCAATTTCTAATAGCGTCTTCACCTGAATGACCAAATGGTGGATTTCCAAGATCATGTGCTAATGCAGCGGTCGCCAATATGGTTCCAAAGTCGCTAGGATGAATATTAGTTAGTTTATGGCGATTAATTACTTCATTCCCAACATTTATTCCAAGAGAACGGGCAATGCAAGAAACTTCAAGACTGTGTGTTAAACGAGTTCGCACATAATCACTTTCAGCCAAAGGGAAAACCTGTGTTTTGTCCTGTAATCTTCTGAAAGCTGAAGAGAATACAATTCTGTCATAATCAACCTGAAAAGCGGTTCGATCATCTCTGAAACTACCCGGAGTTTCCTGACAGAGTCGTTTATTAGATAAAAGTTTTTCCCAATACATTATAACCTTAATATTAAAATTAAAAATATTTAAACCATTACTTATTTGGAAAAATAAAACTAAAAGTACTTCCCTTATCAACTTCACTTTCAATTTCTATTTTACCTTTATGAAGCTTAGCAAACTCTTTACAGATTTTTAGACCTAAACCTGTTCCTTTTTCATTATTGGTCCCTTTTGTACTGATTTTTGAATCCACATCAAGCAATTTATGCAACATTTCCTGTGATATTCCTTTTCCGAAATCTATAACCGATAATTTCACTGAAGAATCATTGAGATTGCCAGACAAAATAATTTTATTGCCTTTAAATGAAAATTTTATTGCATTATCTATGAAGTTTCCGATTATTGTCTCAATTATAAATTTGTCACCCATGATGTTTACATCATCATTTACAGCAACTTCAAGTAAAAGATTTTTATTTTTAGCTGAAAGTTTATATGAATTACAAAGAGAATTAAAGATTGATTTCAGATTAAGATTTGTTTTTTTAATGCCTATACAACCTTTTTGTGTATTTACCCATGTCAATAAATCAAATAATAATTTTAACACTTCTGAAGAAGCTTCAGAAAGTAAATGAATTAAATGTTTCTTCTCCTCTTCTGATAGTTTATCATAATCTTCATCAATTATCTGTGCGAGATTTGCTACTGCACCAACAGGATTTTTAAGGTCATGAGAAATAATAGAGAAAAATTTATCCTTGGAGGAATTTAATTCTTTAAGAAGCTGATTTGCTTTAGCAGTTGATTTATATTTTAATAAATATAATACTACAACTCCTAACGCAAGCAATACAATTATTACAAGATAATTCCTGGTATTTTTTTGATATTCTAATTCCTTTTTCAGATGCTCATTTTCAATTTGCTTTTTACCAATAGCAAATGCAGTCTGCAAATCAGCAATTTTGTTTGAATTTTCGAGTGAGAATATTTTTTCATTCAAAGCATCATATTCTTTTAGATATTCGTATGCTGCCTTCAAGTCTCTTTCCTTTTCAAAAATCTGGTAAAGATATTTATAAGCTACCATTAGTTGTTCAAGATGACCTGTATTATTTGCTTCCATCTTTGCTTTTTCGAAATAGAATTTAGCTTTTGGAATATCGGACATTTTTTCGTAAATCTGTCCTAGCCTATTATAATTGATAATTTCTCCGTATTTATTACCTATCAGTACATCTATCTCAACTGCTTTATTACTATTCTCAATTGCAATTCCAAACTTACCAGTTTTAAAGTTGAGATCAGCAATACCAGCATAAATCCAGCTTTTCCCTTTTATATATTCAACTTCTTCACTAACAGCAAGTGCAGATATATAAGTTTCATTCGCTTTATCGTAATCATTAAGATTTGCATAAGTGCCCGCAATATTTATTAATGATTTTGCATAACCCCTTCTATCTTTGTTTTTTAATCGTAACTCCGCTGACCTATTAAAATATTCAAGAGCTTTTTTATAATCTTTTTGAATTATGAAAATCTCACCCAGATCATTTAGTGTATAAGCCATTCCCTGCTCATTATTTATTTCTTCAAAAATGACATAAGCTTCAAGAACTTTTTCGTAAGCAGTAGCGTACAGAGCATTTTTGAAATAATAGTCGCCAAGGTTATTTAATGAATATGCCAATTCATTTTTATCACTTGTTTCCTTAGCAATCTCGTAACCTTTTGTGTAATATTTATATGCCGTTTCCAATTGCCCAAGATTGCTATAAATAACACCAAGATAGTTTAGTACTTCTGACTTATATTTATTAGAATTGCATTTATCCATCATTTTTATAGCCTTTTCTCCAATCTGAATAGCTAAAGATGGATCAATACTCCTCTTCTCCCAGCAAAGTTTAACCAAACGATTAATTTTCGAGGAATCAGGAAGATTCTTTATTTGCAATATAATACTGTCAATTCCTGCTTGAGCAAAATTTAACACAACAGCAAATATTACAATTATAAAAGTTTTCATTCAGAATTCAAATTATATTAAATAACGCAGCGATACACTATTATCGCAAAACATTTTATTTTATTAAGAAAATTAAACCATTTTTTCAAAGAAAAAAATTGAATATTCCAATACATGTCATCATAAATCAAGAGTATTCCTTTCTGCATAAAATAAATAAAAATCTGATTGTTAGAAATTATTGCGTTTGTTAATTTTGTTGTGAATTAATAGTTTAATTAGTTAGCTCTGATGGTTGCAGGCAATTGAATTATAGTTCGTTAAATAAATTACTGTTTGAATACAAATAAACTTATCTTTTTCCTAAAAAATACTAAGGAATAGTTATGTTCAAAAAATTGATGCCCAAAGAAGAAAAGTATTTTGAAGATTTTAAAGAAATAATCTCTCACGTTCAGGAAATGGCAAAAATTACTTATGATTTTTTTTGCAATGAAAATTATGAAGAAGATATTTTCCTGAAATTAAAACCATTAGAAAAAAGATGTGATGAAATTTCATCCCGAATATTAAAACGATTAAATAAAACTTTTATTACTCCTTTCGATCGCGAAGATATTTTTAGTTTGACAAAAAGAATCGATGGAATAGGTGATATCTTACTTGGAGCAGCTACAAGATTTGATACATACAATCTCAAAGAAAAAGTTGACGGAGCAAAAGAAATTGCAGCGATAGTCCTTCAACAAACAAAGGAGTTAGAAACTGCTATTCTTGATTTAAAGAAGCAAGGAGATCATTTTAATGAATGTAAAGCCGTTAAAGACCTTGAATCAGAGGCTGATAATGTATATCGAAATGCATTAAAAAAATTATTTGCTGAAGAAAAAGATGCATTAACTATTTTTAAGAAAAAAGAAATTCTTGACAAGTTAGAAAATGCATCAGATAAATGCCAATCCACTGCTAACGTAATCATTTCAATCTATATTAAAAATTCTTAAAAAATATGATTTATCCCTTATTAATAATCTTTCTTGCCCTCTTGTTTGATTTTTATAATGGTATGAATGATGCAGCAAATTCAATAGCAACAGTCGTTTCTACAAGAGTGTTACGTCCCATGACCGCTGTTGCGTGGGCTGCATTTTTCAATTTTGTAGCTGCATTTGTTTTTGGCACTGATGTTGCAAAGACAATTGGAAGCGGACTTGTTGAAGGAAACATAATTGACTATAATGTGATTACATCTGCTTTGGTAGGTGGTATCATCGTAACTTCATTTTGTACCCATTTAGGACTTCCTATCAGTGTTTCTCATTCAATAATTGGAGGACTTGGTGGCGCCGCAATTATTAAAGTTGGTTTTGATGGAATCATTTATTCAGGTTTCATTAAAGTAATCGTATTCATCTTTTTTGCACCATTAATGGGAATGGTAATTGCCTTTATTTTTTCAATTTGCACTCTCTGGATTGTTAAAAATTTTTCTCCAAGAAAAGTAGATAAATATTTTCGAAAACTTCAACTTATAAGTGCTGCACTTTTTAGTTTGAGCCATGGTGCAAATGACGCACAGAAAACTATGGGTATTATTACTATGGTTTTAACTATATGGGCTGCTGGTGGTGAAAGTGTGATCACACAATCAAAATTTCATGTGCCGTTTTGGGTTGTAATTACAAGTCACTCCGTTATTGCTATAGGAACTCTAGTGGGTGGCTGGAAAGTAATAAAAACATTAGGAATGAGAATGACTAAACTGACTCCATTTGGTGGTTTCAGTGCAGAAACTTCTGCGGGATTAACAATTATTATTGCAACCATACTTGGAATCCCGGTAAGCACTACTCATACAATTACTGGTTCAATAACTGGTGTAGGTTCTGTCAAAGGTTTTTCTGCAGTTCGCTGGGGTGTAGCTAAAAATATTCTTTGGGCGTGGGTTTTAACTATTCCTATTTCTGCACTTATAGCAGCTTTGATATTTGGATTATTGATTTCTATACTTTAGTGGAGTGAAAAATTAGGCATTAAAACTATCTTTTATCTTAAGTAAGTAAGAATATGCTTCTTCATAATTGTTAGAGATTTTCCCATCAAGAATTGCTTCTTCTATTGCTTTTTTAATTTCACCAACTTTTTTTGAAGGTGGTAATCCACAGACCTTCATAATTTCTTCACCTCTTACAGGAGATTGAAAAGCCCTGAGTTTATCTTTTTCTTTAACTTCAAACACTCTTTTCATCACTCTTTCATAATTAGAAAGGTATTCAGATACCTTCTCTGGATTTTTACTTGTAATATCTGCGCGACAAAGATTAATGAGGTCTTCAAGATCCTCTCCTGCTTCTACAATTAATCTTCTTATTGCTGAATCAGTTACTTCTTCCATCGCAAGAGCAATTGGTCTTAAATGGAGACGTACTAATTTTTTAACATATTCAAGATGATGAAGAGGTAACTTAAGTTTATTGAAAATATATTTCATCATCCTTGCACCAATTTCATCATGAGCATGAAAACTCCACCCGACTCCATCAATAAATTTTTTAGTCTGAGGTTTTGCAATATCGTGTACAAGTGCAGCAAACCTTAACCATAAATTATCTGTAACTCTTGAGATATTATCAACTACTAGACAGGTATGCAAAAAAACATCTTTATGATGATGATCCTGTCGTTGTTCTACTCCAGCTAAATTTGATATTTCAGGAAATATAACATCCATCACTTCTGTATCAAACAATAATTTAATTCCGATTGATGGTTTTGGTGATGCAAGTATCTTAAGAAACTCATCTGTAATTCTTTCCTGTGATACTATCTTTATTCTTTCTTTCAATTCTTTAGCTGCTGTTTTAATTGCAGGATCAACATCAAATTCTAATTGGGCTGCAAACCTGAATGCCCTCATAATTCTTAATGGATCATCATTAAAAGTAATTAATGGATTAACAGGAGTACGAATGAATTTATTCTTAATATCTTCAATTCCATTATATATATCAATCAGTTCCCCACAATTTTTTTTATTAAGTGATATTGCAAGTGTATTCATAGTAAAATCGCGGCGCGAAATATCATCTTCAAACTTTCCTGATTCTACAATAGGTTTTCTACTATTGTTATTGTATGATTCTTTTCTTGCACCAACAAACTCATAATTTTGATTTCTGAAAGAAAAGTGTGCGGTTCCAAAATTTTTATAAATTGAAATATTTTTAATCCCAAGTTTAATAGCCACAGTTTGTGCAAATTCCACACCGTCTCCAAGAATAAGAAAATCCATTTCATTCTTTTTTCTTTCAAGAAATAAATCCCTGACAAAACCTCCGACAAGATAAACGCTAAATCCAGTCTCATTCGCTGTTTCTGAAATTAAGTTTAGGACTCGATGCTTACTATATTTTTTTTTAAATTTTTTTATTTCGTTATGGTTTTTCATTTGTATTATTTTTTAATGAATTAAACCAACAAACCTGTGCCAAGATATTGTTGTATTTTAATTCAAACTCATTTTTTTCAGAAAAATTGCCTGCAAGTTTAATATACTTATCAGCTAAATCCAATCTCATTTTTTTTAGAGCATAGCGAGTTATTTCTAATGCTGTGTAAAATGAAATTAAATTATTTACAATGAATTTATTGGGTATAGCATCGAATAAAATAGAATTTTTAATTCCAAGTTTTTCTTCCAGATTAATGATTGTTAAAAGTTTTGAAGCAGTTGTAATATTTTTTTCTTTTGATAAAAAATTATACTTAGTACAATCGTCTCCAGATAAGTAATCGCTTAAATTAACGACCAAAGAATCGAGTGATAATCTTAAATTCGTAGCAAGCGTAAATCTTATATTAAAATTATCGTGAAGTATTTTAGAGTAAATATTTCTTGCAGAATTAAAATTTCCATTAATATAATTTATATCAGCAAATTTTAATTTTAAAAACCACTCATATGGAGTTCTTTCGAATTTATTGATGTACTTGCCTGATAAATCTATTACTTTTTCATATTCTTTTAATTTTTCCAGACAAATTATTTTTGAATAAATAACCTGGAAGTTGTCAGTCTTTTCTTCAATATTCTCGATAATTTTTAATGCGTCCTTATATTTTTTCTCTGCTATTAGCAAATATATTTTATTTAATAAGTTAGCAAAAAAGTGAGGACAAATTTTGTTAATAAAAGCTTTGCGTCCAAAATAATATTCGGCAGTTGCAGGATTAGTTGTATAATCAAGTTTGGTCAGAAAATCATAATATTGTTTTTCTAACTGTTTAATATCGGAATTAAAAACATTTTTAAAATTCCCTGATGAATATAACTTTTTAACTTTCTCTACTCCATAATTATCTACCAAGTATTTAATGAATGAACCTGAATAAACATACCCAAGAGAAGAATTAGCAGAAAAAAAACCAAATGTGGAAAAGAGGTTAGTCATATTAATTCGATAATTATTTTCATAAGCAGTTTTTGCAAGAAAATGAGGAGATATATCATCATAATCAAAACTTGCTGCTACCGCTAAACCTTCAATTAATCCAGTATTTAAATTCGCCGCAACTTTTAGAAAATATTTTCCAAACTCCGCAGAAAAAATATGTGCAAGTTCATGTTTCAGATTTTGTTCATAACTCTGAGAAGACAAATAAATCTGATAAAGCCAGGGTTTCGCAACATCGGCATTTTCAGCACCAAACAACTTTCTTTTCTGATTTCCATCTGAAAAAATAAATGAGATAATTTTTTGTTTGGGTTCAGTATTGAAAAAATTTTTTAATTCTTTGTAATATAATTCATGCAACCCAACTAAATATTGAATTTCATTTTTATCAAAATTCACAGAATAATAAATTTCAAAATGTTTTGTTGAAATTGTTTTTGTCAACTCGTTTCTTATTGAAGAAACATTAGATGAGTACCCTAAATATGGCGATAAAAAATAGAAACAAGTTGTTATTACAATAATTGAAACTGCATTAAAAATTTTTCTCTTATTAGAAGCACCCAACCTTTTCCATAAATAAACCGAGATACCAACAAAAAACAAAATATTTAATAACCTGTATAAAATAAGTTTCAAATCAATTGAAATATCCTCGTCATAAATAGTCCCTGGAAAGAAAGTAATAACAGGGTTGTAGAAATATACCTGTGGATTAAAGTACAATTCTGTTAGTGGGATTAAAAGGATTATTACCCAGATAATGATAGCTATAATAATTGCAAATTTTTGGGAGAAATAATAAGCTATTACACCAATGCAAACACCTACAACAGCAGAAGGAACGGTAAAAACTAAGTAATATTTAATTCCATCAAACCAAACACACTGATTATCGTAAAACAGATTCCCTAATGAAAAAACAAGTGGAATTGATAAAAATATTAATATAATCTGAAAAATGATTTTAGACATTGATAAAAGATTCTTTTCATCATTTTTTCGCAGAACAAATATTGAAATTATAGATAATATAAAACTAAACAGAACTCCATTTAAAAGACAAAATTCATAACTAAAATAACGTGTAATTGGAAGTGAAAGAAGAAATAAATTGAATGCTGAAATAAAAATTATTGAAAAGAAAGTTAATCGGTTAGTATACGTACTAAAAATAAGATTAAATATTTTCACACAAAATTTTTATCCTTTTTTCAAACGAAGAATTATTCCATTTAAACCAACAATAAAAATATCTCGCATTGGAGTAACATAAATTCTTGTCATTGCATAAAAGTACCCGCTCTGTTCTTTTTTCCAGCTATCCCCACCATCAGTAGTAACAAGTACATCACCTTTATTACTAATTATGTAACCAATTGACTGATCTACAAAGCCAATTGATGTAAGACCGGAAAATAAATTTGATTCAACTTTTTCCCAGTTATCACCACCATCTTTAGTCTTAAATATTTCACCGCCAGCTCCACAAATAAATCCTGTATATTGATTTATGAAACGAACATCTTTTAAATAGTTAGAAGTAAATGGACTAATTTTATTCCATGTTTCACCGGCATTATTTGTAGTTAATACTGTTCCTCCCCAACCTACTGCAAATCCCTTTTGTTCATTTATAAAATTAATAGAATACAGTAGCGAACCAGTATTAGAATTTACTCTGTTCCAATTTAAACCACCATCTTTTGTTTTGAGGATAAGACCTTTTCCACCAAGAATAAAGCCTGTTGAATTATTAAGGAAATAAATTCGTAATAAATTTTCAGATACTCCTGAATATATTGGTTGCCAGGATTCCCCAAGGTCAATTGTACGAAATATTTTCCCTTGTTCTCCCACGCAAATACCTAAGCTTGATGAGCTAAAAGAAATATCATTTAAAACACAAGAATCAGATATTATTAATTTTCTCCAAGTCTCGCCATTATCTACAGTTCTAAGTATAAAGGCATTTTCTCCACAGGCAAAACCTGTGTAATTGTCTATAAAAAAAACAGAATTTAGATTAACTGTAATATCCGAATTAAGTTTCTGCCATTCACTGGTTGCAACAAAATTAGGACTGGAATTATATGTAGCAGTTGTATCAGTTTGCTGCAAATTTTTTGCTTTATATTCAGTCCAAAATTTCCGAACTACTTTAAAAGAAAAATAAAAGATTGTAAGCCCGATTATTGCGGCAATAAAAATTCCGAAACGTGCTTTCATCTTATTAACAGAATTATTCTTTTCTTCTTTCTTTTTATGTGATTCTTTCAGCTTGGTTTCAATTTTTTCATACTTGCCAAGAATAAGATTTACGTCTTCAATAAATTCATCACATCCGCGATATCTTTTGTAGATTGTCTTTTCAATTGCTCTCGAAACAATTTTATCAATTTCAGGAGGTACATTCACATTTGTAGATGATACCCTTGAAGGATTTTTTTTGAGATGCCCTTCCATAATTTCATATTCAGTTCCAAAATCAAATGGAGTTTTTCCGACAAGCATTTCATAAAAAGTTATTCCAATTGAATAAACATCACTTTGCTTAGTCGGTTCTTCTGCGCGAATTTGTTCTGGACTCATATAGAGGATTGTTCCAATTTTAGTCCCTGTCTTTGTTATTCCCTTTTCAAAGATTGCTTTAGAAATACCAAAATCCATTATCTTCACAATACCATCGTTATTTATAATAATATTAGATGGTTTAATATCTCTGTGAATAAAACCTTTTCCATGAGCATACCCAACACCGGCAAGTATTTGTTTAAGAATATGAAGAGCTTCTTTATAATCAAGTTTACCTCTTCTTGAAATTAATTTTTCAAGAGTTTCACCTTCAACATATTCCATTACAATTGCACGAATTCCACTTTCATCATAAAAACCAAAAACTGGTACTATGTTGGGATGAGTCAACTTTGCCTGATTTTTTGCTTCTCTCTTAAACCTCTCAATGAATTGCAAATTTGATGAAGCCTGGGCACTGAGTACTTTGATGGCAACATATCTTTCTAAAGCCATATCGAAAGCTTTATAAACGGTTCCCATACCGCCTTCGCCAAGAATAGAGACAATTTTATAGTTTCCTATAATTGCACCTACCATCTTTTACACCTTATTACTAATAATTATAAAAGAAAAATTATCTGGAGCTCCTCTTTCTTCAATTGTTTGTGCCATTTCTCTTGAAATAAGATTAAGATCTGTTTCTGCAAACAAATCCTGCAGTTCTGAATCAGAAATTACATTCGATACTCCGTCTGTACATAACATAAATTTCCAGTTCTTTTCCGGTTTAATGTATAGGTAATCAAAGTCAACAATAACTTCATCTTTATCACCCAAAGCTCTCATAATAACATTTTTATATGGATGTCGTTCGGCAATTTCCTCAGTAATTATTCCATCATCAACAAGTTTTTGAACAAGAGAATGATCTTTGGTAAGCTTGGATAATGTCCCATCCACATAAAGATAAATTCTTGAATCACCAACATGTCCCCAATAGGCTTTTTCATCATCGATATAAAGAAGTTCCACTGTCGTAGCCATACCCTTGTAATCAGGACTAGTCTCAGCAGTTGAAAGAAGTACTTTGTTTGCTTGGATTATTGAATTGTTAATGCAAGTGAGTTTATCAACTTCCTGACAATTTTGGAAGTAGCCTAAAATTGTTTCTACAGCTAATTTTGATGCAACATCTCCTCCCTTGTTTCCTCCAAGACCATCACACACGATTGCAAGTAAACCTTCGGGCATCTGGTGAACACTTAAATAATCTTCATTAAATGTTCTCTTTAAACCAATATTTGTAAAATAAATGTAATCAAGCAACATAGGGATTCATTCTTTTATATCTTTTAAGCTGAATTTTAAACTTAGCTATAAATTAATTAATCTTTATTTTTTTTTGTTCCAAATATGAGTTTTTAGCTTGAAAGTTACAAGAACTAATATAACATTAAATTTTACTTAAAATTTAATTTAGATATATAGTAGCAAATGAAATTCCTCTGAACAGGGACAAAATGGTTTGTTTAACAAACTACCCAGAGTTATATTTGCACCGCCTTTTATTGCATTTTTTATCAGTTTTAGGGCAAAAATTTACAACTTTGCGATAGTGGCGGAATTGGCAGACGCGCTAGACTTAGGATCTAGTATCGAAAGATGTGGGGGTTCGAGTCCCCCCTTTCGCACTATAAATTTAACTTAAGTATCGAGGTATTTCTTGGAAATAAATATTAAAACATTAAATGAATCTGAAAACGAAATTGAATTTATTCTCTCTTACAATGAAATTAAAGAGGAAATTGAAAACGAAGTAAAAAAAGAGATTAAGGGAATTCAAATCGATGGTTTTAGAAAAGGCAAAGCTCCTGTTTCGGTTATAAAAAAAATTTACGGGGATGCTCTTGAATATCAGGCAAGTGAAAAAGTTTCCAACAAGAAATTTTTTGATTACATAAAAGAACAGGATATTCCAATGATCGGTGAACCTGTAATGACTGACATTGACTTCAAACCAGGGAGCGATCTCAAATTTAAAGTTCAATATGAACTTCTCCCTGCTCTTGAAAATATATTGTATAAAGATTTATCAATTGAAATTCCTGAATTCATTATGAAAGATGATGAAGTTGAACAGGAAATTAAAAAGATGTTAGCTGCTAATGCTGAATATTCTGAAGCTGAAATCATTTCAGATATTCATCATTTAATTACAGTCGATTTACAACGAGTTGATGACAAAGGAAATATTGTTGAGGGAATGAAACAGGATGGTTTGAAAATAAATCTTTCTGAACCACAGGTGAATAAAGACATTGTTGATGCTGCTTTGAATAAAAAAGTCGGTGAGACCTTTTCCTTTTCATTTGAAGATAGCCATGTTCATGAACATAATGGCGAACACCATCATGAAAAGTATTTTTACAATGCTTTAATCAAAGAAATAAAAAAGATAACTCTGCCGGAACTGACTGATGAATTTGTAATAAAAGTTACCCGTTCAAAAGTTACAACGATCGATGAATTCAAAACCAGTGTCAAAAAAGAAATTGAAAATTATTACGAGAAGACTAATGAAGAATTTCTTGAGAATAAATTAAGAGAAACTTTAATAAACAACAATCCGTTCACTCCTCCAAAGACTGTAGTTGAAAACTTCTTGCAAAGATATGTGAACGAAGAACTGGAGTACTACAAAAAAAATAAACAAAAGGCTCCTGATGTGAATTCAATAAGAGAAAATATGAAATCTCGTGCAGAAAATGGTGTTAAAATTTATCTGATTGAAAAAAAGATAATTGAAAAAGAACAATTAACTGCTGATGAAGAATTCCTCAAAGAAACAGCAGAAAAAAATGCTGCTAAACTTGGTGTTTCGCAAGAGACATTACTTAACCATTATAAGTCAGAACAGATGAAAGAAACAATGATTTATAATCAATTATTTGAATTTCTTAAAAAGAAAAATAACATAGTTAAAATTCCATCAGAACAGTTTTTTAAAAAAGAAGGAAAGAAAAATGAACAATAAAATTGAAATTTTTAACCAGCTTGTGCCATATGTTATTGAACAAACTGGACGTGGCGAACGCGGAATGGACATTTATTCAAGGCTTTTACGTGAAAGAATCATTTTTCTTGGTACCGCCGTTGATGACCATGTTGCAAGTTTAACTATTGCCCAGCTTATTTTTTTAGAAGCTGAAGATGCAACAAAAGATATTTATCTTTATATAAATTCTCCCGGCGGCAATGTATCATCTGGTTTGGCTATTTACGATACAATGAGATACATTAAACCAGATGTTGCAACTATATGCGTTGGTATGGCTGCAAGTATGGGTGCAATCCTTCTCGCTGGAGGAGCTGCCGGAAAAAGAACTTCTTTGCCAAATTCCAAAATTATGATTCATCAACCATGGGTTGGTGGTTTGCAGGGACAAACATCTGATATAGAAATTCACGCAAAAGAAATGATTAAGACACGTGAAACTTTGTATAAAATTCTCGGGCATCATACAGGAAGAAGTCTTGAACAAATTACAAAGGATTGCGATAGAGATTATTTTATGACTGCCGAGGAAGCAAAAGACTATAATATAATTGATAATATACTTGAGAAAAGACAATAAGTCTCAATCCTTTTAAATAATCCAAAATCTTCGTTGTTGCTATATGATTAATACTAAAATTTTTTCTACATTTTATAAATACGCAGCGAAGATTTTTTTATTTGTATTTTTCTTTAATCATTTTGTTCTTCCACAAACACAAACTGAAGATTTAATAAAATACATTAAATCATATCAGAAAAATAAGGATATCCCTTCCATATCAGCAGGTTTGCTGATGAATGCAAAAACAACGTGGACATACACAACTGGTCTAGCTGATATAGAGAATAATGTTTCTGCGACAAATAAAACTGTTTACAGAATTGCTTCTGTTTCAAAAATGATGACCGCAATAGCTATAATGCAGCTTGTTGAAAAAGGGAAAATTAATCTTGATGAAGATATAAGAAAATATGTTTCTTATTTCCCTCCAAAAAAATGGAAGTTTTCTGTTCGACAAATTTTAACACACACATCGGGAATAAGAACTTATAATGGTGAAGAGTTTGATAACAAAACAAATTTTTCTTCGGTTAAAGATGCAGTAATGTATATCGCTGACGACTCTTTAATATTTGAACCCGGGACAAAATATCTTTATTCGACTTTAAGTTATAATCTTCTCGCAGCAGCAATAGAAAATGTTACTGGTCAAAGTTACTTTGATTATATGAGAGAAAACATTTTTAAACCAGCAGGAATGAACACTACGTATTTTGATTTTTATAACCAAATAATTCCAAACAGGGCAAGTGGTTATACAAAAAACCGCTTTAGAAAAATTGAAAATGCCCCGCTGGCAGATTTAACAATAAAATTTCCCGGCGGCGGAATATTATCCAATATTGATGATATGCTAAAGTTTGCAAAGGCAATTTTCAATAATACACTTATTAAAAAGTCGACACTTGACTCAATGCTTGTACCTGTTAAACTTTCAAATGGTGAAACAAAAAATTATGGACTTGGGATTTCAATAGGGGTGGATAATGAGAAGAGAAAATTCTTTGGTCATTCAGGTGCAGGAACTGGATTTGTTTCTCAAATCCTATTCTACCCTGATGAAAAAATTGCTGCAGTCCATTTAATGAACATAAAAGACAGGAATCTTGATAACCTTGCACAATCTCTTGTAATGCTTGTTTTGAGAACCGATGTAACCCAACCAAAAAAATCTCTTGCGGATGCAATGATGAATGTGACGAATGAAAAAAATATCGATAGCGCAATTGTGTTTTACAAAATTGTGAAAAGTGACTCAACTGATCTGTATGTTGCAACCAAAGAGGAATTAAAAATATTTGGTTATGATTTGCTTACTTTAAAGCGAAATCGTGAAGCATTATACATTTTTACTTTATTAGTTGAAGAATTTCCGGATTTTATTGATGGATACATTGGGCTTGGCGATACATATTTCCACGACAACAATAAAGGATTAGCAATAAAGAATTATCGCCTTGCATTAAAAATTAATCCAGAAAACAATTATTGCCTGAGAATGATAGATAGTATAGGAAAGATGAAATAGTAATGTACAAAAAGAAAATTATTATAATTGGTCCTGCTTATCCTTACCGCGGTGGCAATTCACTGTTCGTTTCATCTTTATTTGAAGCACTTAAATCAGATTTCGATGTAAAAGTTTTTAATTACAAGTTATTATATCCATCCTTCCTTTTCCCGGGCACAACACAGTTTGATGTAAGTAAAGAATCAATAAAAAAAATTCCAAATGAACGAGTGGTTAATTCAATTAATCCTATTAATTGGATAATAGTAGCGGCGAAAATAAATAATGAAAATCCTGATTTAATTATTTTCGATTGGTGGCATCCATTTTTTGCTCCTTGTCATTTTGCGATATCTCAATTCATCAAAAAGAGTCTAAAAAACAGAATTATTTTTATAACAGAAAATTTTATCTCGCATGATGAAGGAAAAATTGAATTCAGTTTAAGCAAAATAGGACTTAAAAATGCAAAAGCATTTTTAACACTTTCTGGTAAAGTAGAAAAAGAACTACAACCAATATTAAAAGGAAGAAAAGTATATAAATCCGAATTGCCCATTTATGATTGTTACAAAATTAATGATAAGAAAAATCCTGCAGAACTGAAAAAAGAGTTTGGCATTGAAGAGAATGAGTTTGTGCTTTTATTTTTTGGTTACATAAGAAAATATAAAGGACTTGATTTATTGATTGATGCCTTTAATGAAGTTTGTAAGAAATATGATTTCATAAAATTATTAGTTGCCGGTGAATCTTATGATGACATCAATATTTATAAAGAACAGATAAAAAAATTAAACCTTGAAAACAAAGTTATTATTGAAAACAAGTACATTGCAAATGAAGATGTTTATAAATATTATTCTGTAGCAGACCTTGTTGTTCTTCCATACAGAAGTGGTACACAAAGTGGGATATTAAATGTAGCATATGGATTTATAAAACCCGTTCTTGTTACTGATGTTGGCGGATTGACAGAATCAATTGAACCGAATAAAACAGGAATAATTGTAAAGCCAGATTCACCTGAGGAAATTGCAAATGGAATTTTTAATTTTCTCAAATTAAAAGATGAAATTAATTTCAGAGAAAATATTAAAAACAGGTTAAATGATAATGCTTTTTCAAGAATTCCAAACCTCTTCAACCAGATTATTGAGGATATAAAAAAATGATTTTAAAAACTGATTGTAAACATTACGCGGGTGATCGTCCGTGCAAACCAGCTAAACTGGAAGGTATTAAATGCAATGACTGTAAATATTATGAACCCGTTAAGTTTAAAATACTAATAATCAAATTTGATGCTGTTGGAGATGTTCTGAGGACTACATCTATTTTGCACGCTTTAAAGAAGAAATATCCTCAAAGCCATATAAGCTGGTTTACGAAACAAAATTCAGCACCAATTTTTTTAAATAATCATTTAGTCGATTCACTTTTAATTTATGAAAAGAATGAAACGCTTGTCAGACTTCAGACTGAAAAATTTGATTTATTGATTCATCCTGATGCTTCTCCAACTAGTTCAGCTTTTGCTTCAATAATAAAATCGAAAGTTAAAAAAGGTTTTGTATTAAATCAGAATGGAAAAGTTGTTCCTGTAGACAGGAAGGCAATTGAATGGCTTGAAATGGGCTGCTTTGATGACATTAAAAAATTAAACACTAAAACTTATCAGCAAATTTTACATGAAATCGTAGGACTGAATTATGAGAAAGATGAAATAATAATTAATCTTACTGATAATGAGCTTGAGTTTGCAAAAACTTTTTCTGAAAAAAATGATTTGAAAAAATTTAAGAGAATAATCGGTTTAAATACAGGAGCGAGCGACAGATGGCAGTTTAAACAATGGCGGCTGGATGGATTCAGAGATTTGATTAAACTTTTATCAAGAGATAAAAATATAGGTATATTAATTTATGGAGGGCAGGAGGAGAAGGAACGAAATCGTCTTCTTCTAGAAGAATTTCCATTTTTAATTGATACTGGTACGGATAACACTTTACGCCAATTTTTTGCTTTAGTAAATTTATCTGATGTTTTTATTACGGGTGATACACTTGCACTTCATACCGCTACTGCATTAAAGAAAAAAGTAATATGTTTTTTCGGTCCGACTTCACATAATGAAATCGAAGACTACGGAAGAATAATTAAAGTAATTCCTGACATAAGCTGTCTGATTTGTTATAAAGAAAAATGTGACTTCAAACCAAATTGTATGGAATTAATTAAAGCAGAAGAAATTTATAAACTGATATAATTACTTAAGAAGAATCATCTTTCGTGATAAAATCTTGCTGGAAGAAATTAACCGATAAAAATATACTCCACTTGAAAGTTTGCTTCCATCAAAATTGATTGTGTATTTTCCCGCCGGTTTTACTTCTTCAATAAGTGTCGCTATTTCATTTCCTAATAAATCATATACCTTTATTGCTACTTTTTCTTCTTTTGCAAGTTCATAATTTATTGTCGTGCCCGGATTAAAAGGATTTGGATAATTCTGTTCGAGATTGAAAGTGTTCACTATTTCCATTTTCGTATCTTCAGAGGAAGGAATATTTATTCCAAAGTTTTTTTTAACAAATAATGGTGTAGACTTAGCAATTCTTTTCATCTCGGTAATTGAGTTCAGTGCATCTGTACCTCTTACAGCAATATATGCTACAATTATATCCTGTGGTTCATCTTTTATTAACTTGAATGGACCAACATTAGTCATCATTCTTTTGTCATTTGCAGTTTCATCAATCCAACCTGTTTTAGAGACCGGATCTCCTGAGAACCAAAATAACGGATTAACTTTATTACAATCAGATGGAGGATAAACTGATCCAAAATCAATATCACAAGGATTAACCTTAACCCCATGTTTTTGCAATCCAAGCTGCAGGTTTCGATAATTATTTGCTTGATCAGGAATAGGAGGTGGTGGATAACCATGATTTGAAGCTATATAAGAGAAAATCTCAAGATTTTTTGCACCAACTATTGTATCTACTCCATGAAGACCTTTATATCTATATGCTGTGTCAAGAGGTATATCAATTTTAAAATCAAACTTATTATTTAGGTTCAAATCAATATAAGTTTTCCCCGGAATATAAGAAACCGGTCCTTGAACCAATTGAGTACCGAATGCTGGCGGGTTATTTCCAAAAGACATATCTGAACCATCATTGTAACAAAAGCCAAGGTTTAATGTTGTATCGCATCCCGAAAGGTCATCGTACAAGTCACCAATTTCCGGGTCTGACCAAATTGAGAAGTAACAAGAATCCATTTCATCAGTTACAAGTCCACGATTAATTATCCTGTATCGAATAAAAATAACATTGTTTAAGTAATTTGATGCAGACTGTACAAAAACAGTTTGCTGTATCTCTATTCCTTGGGGTGCAACGTTAAAAAAATATCTTACTTCAGAGGGCATCCCATCATTATAAACACACCAAAGATTTGCTCTGCAAATAAAATCAGGTTTATCTTCATTTACATCCCATTTGCCATTTAAGTTTTTATCAACAGGATTGTAAATTCCATCTTTATCACCATCATAAAAATCTGCACCAAGACTTACTGCATCTTTCCAATCGGACCACAATTCATCATTTCTACTATCCAAAAAATAGAGATGATTTCTTAAATCGTTTCTGTTTGAACCAACCGGTCCCGGAATGTAATCACTAATTCTTCGATTTGAAGCAACTCCGTTCACCCATGTAACTCCATCTGAAATACCACTTAAAACAAAACCGCCTGAATACAAGAAATATTTATCATCAATCAATCCACCAGAATAAGGGTTCCCACCCAGCGGTCCTGCAACAGATACATCACCGATGACTCCAGTTTTATTAAATGAAATATCGAGTTTGTTTACAAATAGTCTATAAGCATCGAAACTATTTCTATTATTTTGCGAAAACAATGGACAATTAATAAGAATAAAAGTCAAAAACAAAATGAAATAAGTTTTTTTTGTGCTGCCCGGAAAGTTACTATTTCAAACATTAATACCTCATAATTATTTCGAAATTTTTCTGACACTAATTAAATCAAGAAGACAATTTTTTGATATTAATATATCGTTTTTCAAAGGAATGGAATTTAAAGAGAATTTTAGCGAGAGAAAGATAGCTTCCAATAAGCTGTTCTTGAAAAGAAAATATTTAAGGATAAATTCCATAAAGCTCTTTTTCTTCTAAAAGAACTTAATAAAATATTTTAAAACCTCCAACACTTAGAAAAGGTTTACCTATTTTTTAATTTAAGTACAACCTGTTTCTTTCCCCGTTCAAGTAAATATTCCTGAAAAGATTTTGAAGATTTAAAAAGATCAATTACCTGGTTTGGCTGCTTAACTGGTGATTGTTCTTTTATTTTTTGTTCAGTTACATCGGTTTTAATTTTTTTAATAAACTGTCCCAGTGTACTCTGTTTTTCTTTTTTACTAAGAATTGGTTTACCTACGGAAGGTGATTTTCCTCCAGCTTCATCATCAAGTTTTTCTATTAACTGAACATGTTTTGGAGACTTGTTTTTATTTGAAGGAGATTCAATACTTATTGCCGATAAAGTTTTAACATTTTCAGGATGAAAATTTTTATCTTCTTCAACCAATTCATTATCAGATGTAAGAGCATTGACTTTTGTAAACTTAGATGTAGAAGTTTGTAAAATAGTTTCTCTTTTTATTTCTTCAGGATCATAAACTTTATCAAAATTAATTTCATTGAAAGCAAAAATAATTTCACCAAAAACTCTGTCGTTCTGCCATTTTGCTTCAAGTGAATCAAGATCAAAGCAATATACTTCAGAAAAATTAGTTTTATTAAGCCTCTTTCCGTAGGAGATTAATCCAATCTGTTGAATTCGAAATCGAAGATCTGGAAACTCAATCAGCCTTGAATATTCTTCTAATTCCTTTATTGCAAAAACCGGGTCGAAATGTATAATTTCATCATTTCCATTAATTAATACAGGGATTCCATATTTTATAAAGTTTAGATCATAATAAGGAAGGTTTGTTAACAGACGATAAAGTATAAGGCTTTTTGGTGAGTCCTCATTCAGATAATTACATACATCGTTAAAATGAATTTTAACCGGTGATCTTTGAAGATCATCTTTATTTATCAATCTGAAATTATTCTTAAGATCGAATTTATTTTCAGAGTAAATAAAGATGTCTTTCTTTTTAGTATCTAAAGTTTCAAGAATCATTAAATCAATAAATTAACAAAAGCAATTTAATTAACTAAATCCGTTTATCAATAAACTAAATTACTTAGCCCAGAATACTCTTCCAAGTTCATAAGGATGAATCATCAAACTGTGTTTAGGTAAAATACGAATAGTATAACCATGCAGTCCACTTTCCTGGCATTTGATAAATCCGGAGTACTTGTAAACTGATTTTCCGTTCTGTTTTTTATTTTTAAGATTCATCGTTTCAGTAGAATTGTTTGCCGGGTCTGTTTGTTTGTCAACAAGGCCAAAATATAATTGAACCTCCACATCATCTGGAGTTAGATCCCCAAGAAAAACTTCGGCTTCAACTTCATAATTCTGTCCAACAAGTATATCAACTCGTTCTTCAATTGTACTGATTTTTTCTATTTTAATCTGATTCCAGTTTCTAACAATATTTTCTTTCCAAGCGGCTAATTCTTTTGCATAATCCCAGCCTTTTGCCATAATATCCTGTCTGTTATTGTAAGCAGGCAGATAAAATTTTTCAAAATATTCTTTAACCATTCTATGTGTATTAAAGAAAGAACCAAGATTGATCATTGATGCTTTGACCATTTTCATCCAACCGCGTGGGAATCTGTCTTCACCCCGTTGATAGAACAAAGGAATAATTTCTCTTTCAAGAGTATTATAAAGTTGCCTTGATTCAACTTCATCTTGGTATTCAATATCTGCATATTCTTCACGGTTGCCAATTTTCCAGCCAACTTCAGGTGAATATCCTTCATCCCACCAGCCATCAAGAATACTTAAATTTAAACCACCATTTGCAATAACTTTCATTCCAGAAGTTCCGCTTGCTTCTAGAGGTCTGCGAGGAGTATTTAACCAGACATCACAACCCTGGACAAGATACCTTGCAACATTCATATCGTAGTTTTCAAGGAAGACAATTTTTTTACGGAATCTTTCTTCAAGAGAGAACTGGTAAATTTCCTGAATTAATTCTTTTCCCTGGTCATCCTGAGGATGAGCTTTACCAGCAATAATTAATTGAACCGGAAAATGAGGATTATTTAAAAGATCAGCAAGTCTATCAACATCACGAAATATTAATGTAGCTCTTTTATAAGTTGCAAATCTCCTTGCAAATCCAATTGTTAAAGCATTAGGGTTCAGTATTTCAGAGGCTTCCTGTAATTCCTTTAAACTGCCTCCTCTCTCTTTGACTTGTTTTATTAGCCTTCTTCGTGCAAAAGCTACAAGTCGCTCTCTTCTTCTTTCATGAATTCTCCATAGCTCCTCAAGAGGAATTTCTTCAATCGCGTCCAATAAATTCGGATGAAGAGGATTATGAATCCACTTATCACCAACATATTGTAATAATAATTCTTCCATTTCTCTGGATATATGAGAGCGGGTATGAACTCCATTAGTAATATAGTCAATTGGTATTTCATTAAAAGGGACATCTTTAAAACCAAATGCCCACATTTTTCTGGAAACAGTGCTGTGGAGTTTACTTACTCCATTTATGTATCCAGCCATATTCATCGCAAGATGAGCCATATTAAAATTGCTTGCAGCAGAAGAAGAGTTTAAGTTTCCAAGTGAATAGAATTCCTTATCAGAAATTTTTAATTCATTGCGATAATAATCACCAAAATATTTCTCTACCAGTTCATTTGAAAAAACGTCTATACCGGCTGGTACTGGTGTGTGAGTTGTAAATATGCTTGAATAAAATCCGACTTCTTTAGCTTCTTTAAAAGTTAAACCTTCAGTTTTGATTAAAGTTCTGATTCTCTCAAGAGAAAGAAAAGCGGAGTGTCCCTCATTCATATGACAGATAATTCTATCTTTTCCAAGAGCAAGCACAGTGCGGATTCCACCAATACCAAGAATAATTTCCTGCTGTATTCTTGTTTCCGAATTTCCCCCGTATAATGTTTCTGTTATTTTCCTGTCTTGTGGAGAATTCTGACTAACATTTGTATCAAGCAAGTAAAGGGGAACTCTGCCGACCTGTATTTTCCACACCTGAAAAAATACCTCTCTTCCCGGAAGTGTTACGGAAAGAGTTAATGGTTGATTATTTTCATTTAAAACTAATTTCATCGGAAGGTTTTCAAAGTCATTTATCTCATATCGTTCCTGCTGCCATCCATCTGAAGTAAGATACTGCTGGAAATAACCTTCTTTATAAAGAAGTCCAATGCCTGTTAACGGAAGACCAAGATCACTGGCGGATTTTAGATGATCACCCGCAAGAACACCAAGTCCGCCGGAATAGGTCTGTAAACATTCTGTCAATCCAAATTCAGCGGAGAAATAGATGATATTAAAATTAGGTTTGTTAGGAAAATTTTTACTGAACCATGTTTGTTCATTTAAGTAGACCTGAAGATTATTATAAGCCCTGTTAAGATGATTTACATAACCATCATCATTGGCAATTTCTTCTATTCTTTCCTGACTTATTAAACCCAGCATTCTAACAGGATTATGATGAGTTGATTCCCACAAATCTTTATCAAGCCTTCTGAATAAAGCTTTTGTATTCTGATCCCAGCTCCAGAAAAGGTTATAAGCAAGTTCTCTAAGTTTTTCTAACTTTTTTGGTAACGATGGAATTACCTGGTATGTTCCAAGAAATTTTATCATTAATTCTCCATTTTAATTAAAACTAAATCAAAACAGCTATTAATATAGTAAATAATAATCTTTTGAAGAAAAATCAGGGATGAAAATAAATTTGACTTTTTTCTGTCAAAAATTTGTTAAAAAGCAGTTACTTAAATTAAGCTTTATAAGTCTCCAAGAATCGGACGAATTACAATCTCTTCTGTAACAAGATTATTTTTTTGTAAAAATGTCCAGACAATAAGATTTGCTATATCAGCAGGTTTCATCATTCTTTCAGAATACTGCTTTCTAATTTCACCAGACCAAATGGGCGTTTCTGTCGCACCGGGTAAAATATTAATAACACGAATATTATGCTTTCTTACTTCTTCACGTAATGACTTTGCATAAGCCAATAGTCCTGCTTTGGAAGCTGAATAAGCAGAGCTTTTTGTAAATACTTTTTCAACTACAACTGAGATAATGTTTATAATTGTCCCACTTCCCTGTTCAATCATTTTAGGCAGTACATTTTTAATAGTATAAATAGAACCTAAAAGATTTGTGTTTATAATATCTGTGATTTCGTTGATAGAATTTGCTTCTGAAGATTTGAAAGAAGTAATACCGGCATTATTAATAAGACAATCAATCCTTCCTGTAGCAAGAATTTTTTTTGCAGCCTGTTCAACATTTTGCAGTGAACCAACATTGCAAGGAAGAATTTCTACAGAAATTTTTTCATCAATTAATTCGGAGTTAATTCTTTCAAGTTCAACCATTCTTCTTGCTGAAGCAAAAACTTTTGCTCCTACTCTTGCAAATTCTTTTGATATTTCTTTACCAATTCCAGAACTTGCACCGGTAACCCAAATAACTGATTTTTCGTTGTTCATACTTTACCAAGTTTTAATAAATCAAAAAATTCCATTCTTGTTTTTGAGTCATTATGAAACTCACCATGTACAGCACTTGTAGTTGCAATAGAATTTTGTTTTTCAACTCCGCGCATCATCATACACATATGTAAGCCTTCGACGACTACGGCAACACCACGAGGATTAAGATACTTTTCAATCGTATCAGCTATTTGTTGAGTCATTCTCTCCTGTACCTGTAATCTTCTGGCAAATACTTCAACAATTCTTGGAATTTTACTCAAGCCAACAATTTTTCCATCGGGAATATATGCCACGTGTACTTTACCGAAAAAAGGTAGAAGATGATGTTCACAAAGGCTGTAAAAATCTATATCTTTAACAATAACCATTTCGTTATATTTTTCATTAAAGATGGCATTATTCAATACTTCGTCGATATCTTTTCTGTAACCGGAAGTTAGATATTCATAAGCTTTTGCAACTCTTTTTGGAGTGCTTAGAAGTCCTTCCCTTTTAGGGTCTTCCCCAATCTCAATTAATAGTTTTTCAATCAACTTTTTTGTTGAATCTAAATTGAAACCATTATCCTTTGTATTCGACATAATTGTTTTCCGTTTCATATAATTTAATTGAAAATAATCTACCTGAAGGAATTTTATCTGCAAGCTGATTCCAAATTGCAATTGCTATATTTTCTGATGTTGGATTTATACCTTGCAGGAATTCACAATCGGTGTTCAGATTTTTATGATCAACTTTTTCAATAACGTTTTCTATAATTATTTCTTTAAGTTTTTTCAAATCTATCAAATAACCAGTCTTAGGATTTACTTCTCCGCAAACAGTAACTTCAAGAGTATAGTTGTGTCCATGTCCGCTTGGGTTAGAACATTTTCCAAAAACTTTTAGATTTTCTTCATTAGATAATGTTGCATCATAAATTCTGTGCGAAGCTGCAAAAACCTCTCTGCGGGTAATGTAAATCATTTTATTAATCCTGTCACTTAAGTGCTTCTATCACTTCCTGAATATGTCCATCAACTTTAACTTTCGGAAATATTTTTTTTACTTTTCCATTTTCATCAATTATTACAGTAGTTCTTTCTATACCCATATATTTTTTGCCGTACATACTTTTTTCTTTCCATACACCGTATGTTTCAAGTACATTTTTTGTTTCATCGCTTAAAAGATTAAACGGCAGTTCATACTTCTCTGCAAATTTTTTATGAAGAGTTACAGAATCGGCACTAACGCCAATAACTATTGCATTAAGTTTTTTTAGTGAAGAAAATTCATCACGGAAACTACAAGCTTCTTTCGTACATCCAGAGGTCATGTCCTTTGGATAAAAATAAAGAATTACTTTTTGCCCTGAAAAATCTTTTAATGAAATTACTTCTCCATTCTGATTTTTTAATTTAAAGGATGGTGCTTTTTTACCAACTTCTAACATGATAATCTCCTAAATATTAATAGCGAGTCAGAGAGGAATCAATTTGTAAACTCCATGCATTGATTCCTCCTTTTAAATTAATAAGATTTTTATATCCCTTGCTTTTAAGAAAATTACATATGGAATAGCTTCTTGTTCCATGATGACAATAAATAATAAGTATTTCTTCCGGATTTAGTTGTTCATATATTTTTGCAAATTTACTTAAAGGCATCAGCTCAGCTTTATCAAGTTTAACTAAATTATACTCCCATTCTTCTCGGACATCAATAATCCTGTAAGTTTGATTTGAATTCAGTAAACTCTGAACTTCCACAGGAGATAAATTTTGGATCATAGTTTTTCTAGAACTTCTTTAATAGCAGTATAATTGGGTTCATCACCTGCATTCTCAAGGATTTCAACGTATTGAATAACTCCATTTTTATCAATTACAAAAGCTGAACGTTTTGCAACACCCTGATAATCGAATTTACCCGGGACAAAAACATCGTAAAAAGCTCCGTATTTTTTTATTACTTCTTTGTTAAAATCGCTTAAAAGCGGAAAGTTTATATTGTTTTTTTCTTCCCACATTTTTAATGCAAATGGACTATCAACACTAACAGCAAGCACCTGTGCACCCAATTGATTATACCTGCTATAATCATCTCTAATTGAGCACATTTCTTTTGTACAAACACCGGTATTTGCAAGAGGAAAGAATAGCAAAACAACATTTTTACCTTTGAATGAACTTAATGTAACATTTTCAACATTCTGGTTGAATAAAGTGAAATCGGGGGCTAAATCACCAACTTTAACGGACATAATTTTTTCTCCTATTTTTATTTTGTTTTTACATATAAAACAAATTCAGTTTTTATTAGTTCCTTTTTATAAAAAATTCCGGAACCTATATTTTATCAACGTAAAGTTTTACTAATTCGATTCTGATATTATTTGCTCTTATTATCTGAAAATGGAAATTATCTATATTTATTTTTTCTCCTTGCATAGGAATTCTACCAATCCTCTGAGTTATAAATCCAGCAATAGTTTCATAATCACCTTCTGGAATACCTAGATTAAATTGTTCATTTATAGAATCGATTTCAACTTTTCCATTGATAGCAAAACTATTTTCACCAATTTTCTTGCAAAGAGTTTCTTCAATATCATACTCATCTTTAATTTCACCGAACAATTCTTCAATTATATCTTCCATAGTAACAAGTCCGGCTGTTCCACCAAATTCATCAACAACAATTGCAATAGAAACTCTTTTATCAAGAAAATCATCCAGCATGTCAATACTTTTTTTTGTCTCGGGAACGAAAATTACTTCTCTTAAAATACTTTTTAATTCAGCTGGTGACTTGAACAAATCATAAGCAAGAATTACTCCTTTTATATTATCAAGATTTTCTTCATACACAGGAAGTTTAGAGAAGCCCGATTCTATGAATGCATCCAGTAAATCATCTATTGAACTATTAATTTCTACCCCTACTATTTCAGTCCTTGGACGCATTGCTTCATAGACACGTTGTTCACGCAAATCAAAAACTTTTTTTATAATATTGCTTTCACTTTTATTTACAACCCCAGCTTCAAGACTTTCGTCAACAAGGTATTCCATATCTTCAACAGTAAAAATATTTGTTACCTGCTCATCACTCAGTTTCTTAAAGCCTGTAATTTTTCTTGCTATTACTGAAGTTAATTTTACTAGTGGCGAAAGGAGAATGCTTATAAAGCGAATCGGAACAGCAACAGCGATAACGAATACTTCAGATAATTCTCTGGCAAAATACTTTGGAAAGATTTCTCCTAAAAATAATAAAACCAAAGTCGAAATAATAAGAATTTCTATTTCAGAAAGATTGAATAGTTTAATTAAAATAATAGTACTTATTGATGCAAAAGCAATATTGACAATATTATTACCTATTAATATTGTGGAAAAATATTTCTCGGGATTATTAACAAAATATTTAACAATTTTAGCCGAAAGATTATTTCTTCTGGCTTTTATTTCTATTTTAATTTTATTTGCATTTACATAAGCAATCTCTGATGCAGAAAAAAAGGCACTAAAAACAATGCAAATAAATAATATCAGTATTTCACCTAAAAGCATTAATATCTTTGTTAAAATATTTTATAAACTATTAACACAGTTGCTAAGATATATAAAAAAATATTTACAATCATTGAAGGATCTTGAAGTAAATCCTCTGAAGTATTTTCTCCTTTTTGATTCTGGATGACAAGATACATATATCTAAAAATACCAAACACAACAAATGGAGTTGTATAAATTAATTTTTCTGTATTAAAAACAGAAACTGTTCTTGCAGATACAGTATAAAGAGCATAACAAACAACCACACCCGTAGCAGCAATCGTTGTTACCTGGTCGAGATAACTTAAAGAATATTGTTGTAGAACTTTACGTGTAGTTTTCTGATTTTCATTAGCTACAATCTGAAGTTCTGATCTTCTTTTTAATACAGCAAGGAAAAGTGAAATAAACATTGTAGTAAGAATAAGCCAGCTTGAGAGCTCTACTGTAATTACAAAAGCTCCTGCAGCAACACGAATCATAAATCCGGCAGCTATAGAAAAAATATCAAGAAGTACAATGTGTTTGAAGGAAAATGTATAAAATAAATTGAGAACAAAATAAAAAATTGTAGCAAGAATAAATCTCTGGTTTGTAGTAGATAAAAGAATTGCAACGAAGACACTAAGTGTAATAGCAGTACTTATTGCATTAATGACAGAAATTTTTCCTGAAGCAATTGGACGATTTTTCTTAATCGGATGTTGCCTATCTGCTTCTGCATCAACTATGTCATTCATTATATAAACTATGCTTGAAGTAAAACAAAAAGCAATAAAACCAATTAGTGATTCAATTAAAAAATTACCTTCAAATAAATGCCTTGAAAATATTAGCGGTACAAAAAGGAACCCATTTTTCATCCACTGCAAAACACGGATTAATTTTAAATATTGTTTCATCATCAGAATACTGCAATTTCCTGGTATGTTCCAAAAATTTGTTTCAATTCATTTACCATTTCACCAAGAGTAACATAATTTTCTGCAGCTTTTATAAGAGGAGGCATTAGGTTTTTATTATTGATTGCTGCATTACTAATTTCGTTAAGTGAATTCTTTACTTCGATGGAATTTCTTCCCTGTCTTAAATCAGCTAATCTTTGTCTCTGTTTTTTTTCTACTTCTGGAGAAATGGTCAAAATAGGGATTTCAATTTTTTCATTTTCTTCAATAAATTCATTCACACCAACAATAAATTTTTCCTTTTTCTCAACTTCTTTTTGATACCTGTAAGCAGCTTTAGCAATTTGTTTTTGGAAGTAACCGTTTTCAATTGCAGGAATTACTCCGCCAATTGAATCAATTTCATCAAAGATTTGGTTTGCCTGCTCTTCCATTTTAAGAGTTAAAGCTTCAACAAAATAACTACCACCAAGAGGATCGATCGTATTAATTACACCTGTTTCATACGCAATCAATTGTTGAGTTCTTAAAGCAATCTTTACAGCTTTTTCACTTGGTAAGGCAAGAGTTTCGTCCATAGAATTTGTATGTAAAGATTGTGTTCCGCCAAGTACAGCTGCAAGTGCCTGATATGCTGTTCTTACAATATTATTCTCAGGCTGCTGTGCAGTAAGAGTACAACCAGCTGTTTGAGAATGAAATCTTAACCACCAGCTTCTTGGATTTTTTGCTTTGTATTTTTCTTTCATTCTTTTTGCATAGATTTTTCTTGCAGCACGGAATTTTGCAATCTCTTCAAAAAAATCAAGATGAGAATTAAAGAAGAAAGAAATTCGCGGAGCAAATTCATCTACGTCCAAGCCCCTTTCAATGCAAGATTCTATATATGCAAAACCATCTGCAAGAGTATAAGCTAATTCCTGTGCTGCTGTAGAACCAGCTTCCCTTATATGATAACCACTTACAGAAACAGGATTCCATTGAGGCACTTCATTTTTACAGTACTCAATCATATCAACAATTATTCTCATCGATGGTTTAGGGGGAAATATAAATTCTTTTTGAGCAATATATTCTTTCAAAATATCATTCTGTAATGTTCCTCTAAGATCAGCGAATTTTACATTTTGCTTTTTTGCAACTGCCAGATAAAATGCAAAAATCATAGCTGCAGGAGAATTAATTGTCATTGAAGTAGAAACTTTATCAAGAGGAATTTTATCAAAAAGAATTTCCATATCGCTTAATGATGAAATTGCAACACCGCACATTCCAACTTCACCTAAACTAAATTCATCATCTGCATCATATCCCATTAATGTCGGAAGATCAAAAGCAACGCTTAGACCTGTTTGTCCGTTTTTGAGCAGATAATGATAACGTTCATTAGTATCTTCCGGAGTTCCAAAACCTGCAAACTGACGCATAGTCCATATTTTACCACGGTATCCATTGCTATGTATTGCCCTTGTGTAAGGATATTCACCGGGAAATCCAATCTCACTAAGATAATTTATATTTTCAATATCATCCGGTGTATAAAGAATATTTATGGGTTCACCACTTACTGTAGTAAACTTCAATCCTGTTGTTGAGGTTTTAGGAACATTTTTAAAATACTTATCTTTTTCTTTATAGTATTCTTCTGACAGCATAATTAACTCAAGTTTGTATAAAGCAAATTATTATTAAAATTAGAAGATTACAAAGGACAAAATGGCAAAACATATTATAGCTGAATTATGATTTTAAGATCTTCAATTTTTTGAATGTGCTCCTGAGCTTTTTCTGTATTATTTTCATTACGATAAATATTTATTAATCCAATTTGAGCCTGTCCATTTAACACATCAGTATCAACTGCTGCTTGATAAAATTGTTTTGCTTTTTCGTTATCACCAGAACGTGTATATAAATCTCCCATTAGTCTGTGATGATCTGAAAAATAGGATGGTCCTAACTTTTTAATTGTATTATACTCCGTCCACATTCCATCAATATTCTTGGTATCACCCGTTGATTCGTATTGACCAAATCCCTGAATAAGATAAACATAGTGTTTTACCCATTCAGGATTTATCTTCTCACTTTCTATTAATGGATTATTCAATGCAATCTGTTTTGCATCTTTTCTTGCATAAAATGGGAAATAACTTCGCATACCAGGAGGAACGACATATTGAAGAAAATAATCTCTGAAGAACTCTTTTGTAGCAAAAAGTGCTCTTTCTGCAAATGCACTTGGTTTAAATCCTGTAGAAAATAAAATGTAGTCGGGTTTCCGCTGAATTATATAATCTGCATTATATTTTCTTTCTTTCCAGCTCACAAGAGGATCATTCGAGATTTCAGGAATGAATTTAGGATGATGAGCTATTGTCTCATCAGTTAAACCAAGTAAATCAATTACATTAGCATCAGTAAAATAAGCTAATGCTCCAATTGTAGAAACTGCAACTGTTAGTCTTCTTCCCTGCATTCTTTGCAATGAATTAATAACATAAGCTTTTTGTTCCATTCCCTGTACTAACCCAATTTCAAGTTGTTTAATCCTATCAACGTTTTCTTTGTTCTTATCATATTGATAATAACCTATTGCAACTGAAAGTACCAATAAAAATAAAATAATTCCTGAAAGTGATATCCCTGGTTTTTTACTCATAATAATTTTGTAAAGTTGATTTAGGAACTTTGCAAATAAAATATAAATTACAGGTAATACAGGAAGCCAGAATCTATGAAGAGCAAGTACATCTCCACCAACCAAAATTATATAAACCGAATAAACAATAGTGAAAAAATACAGGAACGATACTTCGAATCTTATTGGTTTCAACTTAAATAAAAAAACAGGAGCAATTAATAGAATCCCATAAAGAAGATAATCTTTGCGAACTGCTTCAAAATATTTTAAGCCTGTTTCAAAACTTGTAAGAGTAAAATTTGTTTTTGCATAAAATGTATTTGGGAAAAGATGTCCATAATACAAAAGCCTGAATAACATATGTAAAACAAACGGAACAATAAAAATAGAAATTTCGATAAAGTTTTTTCTTGTAAAGATTTTTTTAAAAGTAAAATTCAACCCTTGTTGAAAATTATTCAGGAAAATGAAAAAAATTTTATGAGCATAAATTATCGCAAAGATATAAGGACCTTCCGGTCTTGTTAAAGAAGCCAGAGCAAGGACGATTCCCAACTTGTAGTTTATCTTTTGATTATCTTTTTCTTTAAGATAAAAGAAAATCGAAAGCAATACTAGAAAGACAAATAACGAAGACTCCATACCGCTTACTGCCCAGTAAACAAATGCTTCGGTAAAGACAATTAATATAATTGGAATAAGGTTAAAGTATTTATCATAATGCTCAATGTTCAATATTTTTTTTTGTGAATTCTCTCCTGCTAACACAATTAAACTTGAGACATAGAATGTTGCTATAACCGCAAGTACACCAAAAAAACCAGAAATATTTTGTGAAATATTTGTTATATCAAAGTTCAATTTAACAAGGATACTCATTAATAAAGCCCATGAAAAATTTGTGTAACCTTCAACTCTTTCACCAATATTAAAAACAAGTCCATTCCCTTCAATGAAATTTTTAACATAACGAAAAGTAATATAAGCATCATCCTGAATGTGCGAATTTTTTGTACAAAAATAAATGAATAATCCAATTAAACCCGCAAGCGGTAAATGAATTTCGGGAATAAAAAATTGCTTTTTAACATTTGATTGCTCCTGCTTTTCTAAAACAGGAGAATTTTTATTCTTTTGTTTCTTTTGTTTTGTCATTTAATTTTTTTAAAAGTTTTTATATACTAAATTTTCAACGTGTATAGTCGTATCAATTTCTTGGGTTCAATATAATAATTTTTAAGCTAATAGAGATAAATGAAATTTCTTATAGAATATGAAGAAAATCAGGATTTTCTGTCTATAACAAAATCGATTAAAGAAATTAAAGCTGACTTAGTCTCTGAGTCCTGGAAGACCGATAATGCATTTTTTGCTTTGTTGGCAAAATTCATTGCCATAGTATTTGCATATTCAATACCGTCGTTTTTAATTACAAAATCTATTACTTCTTTAACTGATTCCTTTCTCTTCCCATTTTTAATAAGTCTTTTTATTGAAGAAGCTTCAGTTTTATTTACTTTGTTCAGAGCAAAAATTAAAGGAAGAGTAATTTTCTTTTCTTTAATATCACCACCGATTGGTTTCCCAAATAATTTTTTTGTTCCTTCATAATCAAGTATATCATCTCTAATCTGGAAAGCAATACCAAGGTTTTCACCATAAGTTTTCATTGCTTTTTTGAATTCCACATTCGGAGAAGTACTTAAAGCACCTATTTCGCAACATGTCTCGAGCAACGAAGCTGTTTTATCTGAAATAATTTTAAAATACGTTTCTTCATCTATATCAAGTTTTCTGGTTTTCTGAATCTGCAGAAGTTCACCTTCCGACATACGTTTAACAGTATTTGTAATTGTCTGTAAAAAATCAAAATCTTTTCCATCGACAGCAATCATTAATCCTTTTGCAAGGAGATAATCGCCCATAAGAACAGCTATTTTGTTTTTCCAAACAGCATTTATGGAAGGAAATCCTCTTCGTGTATCTGCAGTATCAACAACATCATCGTGAACTAAAGTTGCAGTGTGTAACAACTCAACCAGAACGGCACCTCTATATGTTCGTTCAGACAGGTCCCCACAAATTTTTGCTGATAACATTACAAGTAATGGACGGACTCTTTTCCCTTTTTGTTTTAATAGATAACGTGCTACCAGGTCAACCAGTCCTACTTTTGATTTGATTGAATTTTTAAAATAATCGTTAAAGATTTTTAATTCTTGTTGAACGGGTAGAATTATTTCAGATAAATTCTTCATTAATTTTTCTTTTGTGAAAACTTGGAGACTAAAATACTAATTTCGTACAAAACAAATAACGGAGCAGCAAGAATTAATTGGGAAACAGGGTCTGTACCGGGAGTTAGAATTGCAGCAAGAAATAAAATAACAACTATTGCATGTCTTCTGTATTTTCTCATCAACTGCGGCTTCAGTATCCCTAATTTTGAAAGAAAGAATGAAACCATTGGCAATTCAAAAACAAGCCCGGCAGCAAGCATAACACTTATTATAATTGACATATACTCATCTACAGCAAACTCATTTTTAATTGTCTGTGTACCAAAGTTTGCAGCAAAATCCAGAACTACTGGCAGCATAATAAAATATGCAAAAGATATACCTGAAAGAAAACAGAACGAAGTAAAGACAACTATTGATTTTACATACTTACGTTCAGATTTACGAAGAGCCGGAGAAATGAATTTCCAGACCTGGTAGAAAAAATTTGGAATAGAAACAATAAACCCACAAACTAGAGCAACCTCAAAATAAAGAAAGATTTGTCCGAATGGCTTTAAATTCTGAAGTTTAGCTCCGGCTTTTATTGCAGGTAAAAGTAAAATATTTTCAACAATAAAGTTTATGAAAATTCCACATAATATTGCACCTAGTACAACTCCCAGAAAAGTGTAAATAATTCTCCATCTTAATTCCTCAAGATGTTCAAGGAAAGTCATTTCTCCTTGTGGAGTTTCTTCTTCATTTTTTTCCACTTTTTCAGTAGGAGCCACAAATCAAATCAATTTATTTCTTTGTATAAAGGAAATTTAGAACAAAGTTCCTTCACTTCTATTTTAATATTTGAAAGAAGTTGTTCATCTTTATAATTATTAATTGCTCGGTTAATAAAGGAAGCAATAATTTCCATTTCATTTTCTTTCATTCCTCGGGTTGTAACTGCTGGAGTTCCTATTCTTATTCCGCTGGTCACAAAAGGACTTCTTTGATCGTATGGAACCATATTTTTATTAGTTGTAATGCCTGCTTTTTCTAAAGCTATTTGTGCATCCTTCCCAGTAATATTTTTATTTGTCAAATCAATAAGCATTAAGTGATTATCAGTTCCATTCGAAACGAGATTAAAATTATTCTTTACAAGATTATTTGCTAATACTTTTGCATTTTCTCTTACTTGAAGAATATAAGTCTTAAATGAATCCTGCAACGCTTCACCAAAAGCTACAGCTTTAGACATTATTACATGCATTAAAGGACCGCCTTGAATTCCCGGCATAACAAGACTATCAATTATCTCTGACATCATCTTTAATCTATCACCTTTTATAGTTTTAACACCAAAAGGATTTTCAAAATCTTTTCCAATCAAGATAATTCCACCACGAGGGCCACGCAAAGTTTTGTGTGTTGTTGAAGTAACTATATGACAATGTTCTAATGGATTGTTTAATAAACCTTTAGCAATCAAACCTGCTGGATGAGCCATATCGCACATTAATAAAGCTCCGACTGAATCAGCAATTTCTCTGAATTTTTTATAATCCCAATCCCTTGAATATGCACTTGCACCAGTAACAATCAATTTTGGTTTTTCTTTCTTTGCTAAATCTTCAATTACGTTATAATCTAACATACCAGTTTCTTTATTCAGATTGTAACCGATTGCCTGGTACAAAAATCCTGAAAAATTTACAGGAGAACCATGAGTAAGATGTCCACCATGAGCAAGGTTCAATCCAAGAAATTTATCTCCCGGCTTAAGCACAGCCATAAAGACCGCCATATTAGCTTGTGAACCACTATGAGGTTGAACATTTGTAAACTCAGCACCAAAAAGTTTTTTAAGCCTATCCCGTGCTAAGTCTTCTGCCATATCAACAAATTCACAACCGCCGTAGTATCTTTTACCTGGATAACCTTCAGCATATTTATTTGTTAAAGGTGAGCCAAGTGCTTCAAGAACTGCAGGACTTACAAAATTTTCTGAAGCTATTAATTCAAGACCATTCTGTTGTCTTTCAATTTCTAAATTAAGTACATTGTAAATTTCAGGGTCATTTTTGATAAATGAATACATATTTTAATCCTTAATAAATATTAAACTTTTATTTTTCTTCTCTAAAAAACCACAAATCAGCTAAGCTTATTCCCAGATTTAAGCGAAATATGTTTTCTTTAGTTAATCCTGAGTTATTCGATCCTCTGCTAATATATTGCAAACCAACATCAATTGTATTTGCTTTTGAAAGAGGTAGTGAAAATCCTCCACTAACTGAAAATTGATTAATGTTTTCACCATTAACCTGGAAAGGTAGATTTTCATAACTCAAGCCAAATCGCCAAGCAATCATATCCCAGTAATCTCTTGAATCGGGAATTTTATATTCAAAACCAGAACTTAATTTATACCCATTTCTAAGATTAGTTATTGAGGTTCCAGCATATTTGAAATCTTTCCATGGTTGATACATATAATCAAAATAAACCTGATAAAAATTTCCAATCTTCATCGCAAGCCCGCCAGTAATACGAATTGGAATGGTAAACTTAGTATTACCGTTTTTTACTGTATCTTCAAAATAGACTGACTTCTTAACAAAACTTGTATCAATTGTCATATCTGAAGACAAATTAAAAGTTAATCCTAAACGGATATCTTTAATACCAGAAATATTAAAAAGTACTTTATTCAAATCGGGAGATATTAATCCGACTGTACTACCGATACCTTTCATCTTCTTGACAGTATAAAATAGAGCATTCCCATTGTTCGAATTGTTGAAAGCTATTGATGATGAATTTTTTAATTCGCCAAAATAATAATCTAAGGAAGCACCAATTGATAAATCGAATGGGAATGAATATGACGAACCAACATAGAGTTTTGATAACCCCCCACTTCCATAAATATCAATTTTGTAATTATTATTTGCATCTGTAATATCTTCATAGTTATAAAGAACTTCGTACTTGCTCCTTGTGTAAGGAGTTAATCCAAATGAAAGAGCAATTCCGTTTTGAACACTTAGCGGGAAAGCAAGTGCAAAACCTGAAAAATAATTATTTGAATAAAACTTTTTATCAGAATTATCTTTTGCAAAAAGGAACGAAAATGTAGTTCCGAATTCAATTCTTGTAAGGTCAATATTTTTCCACGAAGCAGGGTTAAGAACTGAAATAAATTCTTTATCTTCAATTGCTACTCCGAGTTCACCCATACCAAATCTTCGTGCTGAATATGAATAATCTGGAATACCAATTCCAAAACCTGAATAAAATGAATTTGTCTGTGGAAATACAAATTCAACTAAAAGAAAAATGAAGAGAAAAAGAAATTTTAATTGTTTCACTGTTGCCTCCTCATTTACCAATTGTATAAAGTAAGGTTAATTTAGGGCGATTTGTCGGATCGATAGCATTGCTGTTATAAAAAACGTACTTCTCAAGTCCTTCAAGTATAGTAGCAGGATGAAAAACAAAACCAAGATTTTGCCGTGCTTTAATCCACTTATTTACTACACCTGTTATACTGCCAGAAAATTTATTCCCGCTTCTTGTTAAAGATGATAAATAAGTATCATCAGTCGAATTGTTAGCACTATCGCTTAAATTATAAACATAAATTTCAGGAGTATACGAAGTTCCAAATTTTGAATTAATTGTATCCAGAGTAAGAGTTAATGTTGCATTATTTATAATCGCATTAACGGGTACTTTTGAAATATCAAACCAGAGTTTTCCAAGATATGACAATCCTGATTGCACAGTCATTGTCTGACTATTAATTTCAGTTGTAGTTCCTTCAATAACATGAGTATCCATGTAAGAATAATAAGTGACAGTATCTGTATATGAACCAGCTTTTTGTATAACAATGGTTAAATTTGGAATCAGAGATTGATCCGTTCCATATGCATAATAACCAAAAAATTTATTTGTTCCAGCTTTTGGTTTAATCAACAGTCCATAAGTATTTGCTGATGAACTGGATTTCTCATCTTTAAGCCACTTATAAACTAGTTCATTAGATAGATTAAAAGTTGTTAACGTATCGGATACTGTTCTGTTTGAACTTGCATCAGTTTGATCATAACTTAATTGAGAAAGACTATCGACTTTAAAATCGCTAAGTGACCAACTTTTTTGAATTTCGTGTGCAGAAAAATCTAAAGCTGCAAGTGTATCACCAAATTTATACGAACTTATCATTGATACTGTAGCAGATAAAACAGTTATACTATCCATATCGGATTTAATTTTATCACTAAGCGAAATAAGAAATTTAACTAATATAGAAGCCGAATAATCCTGGTCTTTACCCAGAATTAATCTTGTTGCCGAACCGAGTGCATAGGTTTTTTTAAAGGTACCAAAATACTGATTTACAGAATCAGTACTAGAATCCAATTTTTTAACTTCAAGATTATTTCCACCTACCAGATCACCTCCCACACTTGATGGTGAATCACTGCAAGCATAAAAAATGAATGGTAAAGTGAACAGAATTAAAAATTTTTTAAAACTCAATTAATTTTCTCCATAAGAATCTTTTAAAATAAAATTAAATGCTTCCTTAAAATCATTTGCAACAAAATTGGGAAATTTAGATTCCTTTTGCAAGGTAGAAAGATGTTCCTTTCCGTAACCTGTTAAAACAAGAATTGTTTTCAATCCAGCATTTAATCCACACTCAATATCTGATTTGGAATCACCAATTAAATAGGATAATGATAAATCTATGTTAAAATCTTCAACAGCTTGATAGATCATAAAAGGAGATGGTTTACGGCATTTACATTCTTCTGTTGAATTGTATTCCGGATGTGCTGTACAATAATAAAACTTGTCAATCTTCACATTATAAAAAGAAAGAAGTTGATTAATACGAGTATTAACAGCTTGAACATCATTTTCTGTAATAAGATTACGTGCAACACCTGATTGGTTAGACACCACTATTAGTAAAAACTTTTGTTCTTTCTGTAGTTTTGAAAGAGTTTCGGCAACATAAGGCAAAAGAACTACTTCATCAGGATTGCCAAGATAGCCGGGATCTTCGTTAAGTGTTCCGTCTCTATCAAGAAAGATAGCTTTATTTTTCATTAAATGGATAGTACCGTTTTATATAATTCTATGTATTTTTTAGCTGATGATTGCCAGCTAAAATCAGTTTTCATTCCATTTTTAATAATGTTAAACCAGGTCTTTTTATCCTGGTAACATTGAATAGCTTTCTTAACTTCTTTAACAAGAGAATCTGAATCGTATTTATTAAAAACAAATCCATTCCCTTCTTTGGTTTTATCATTATAAGGAACAACTGTATCAGCAAGTCCACCAGTTCGTCTTACAACGGGAACAGTTCCATAAACAAGACTGTACATTTGATTAAGTCCACAAGGTTCATATTTGGAAGGCATTAAAAAGATATCTGAACCGGCTTCAATAAAATGTGCAAGTTCATCATTAAACCCAAGATAAACAGAAAACTTATTAGGATATTTTCTTGCTAATTTTTCAAAAATTGAATGATACTTCTTCTCACCATTGCCTAAAAGAATAAAATGAAGATTCAACTTCATTAATTGGTCAAAAGCATCAATAACAAGGTCAATTCCTTTGGATTCAAATAACCTGGAAATCATTCCTATCAGCGGAACATTTTCTTCATATTTAAATCCTATCTTTTCAACTAACATCTGTTTATTAGTGAACTTGTTAATTATGTTTTTTAATCCAAATTTTTTAGGAATGAATTTATCTACTTCCGGATTCCAAACATTATAATCGATGCCATTAACAACGCCAAATACTTTATCTTTTCTTTTTGAAAGAACGGAATAGAGTCCTTCACTAATTTGTTTATCACTAATAATTTCTTTAGCATAAGTTTCGCTAACCGTGTTTATACAATCTGAATAAAGTAAACCTGCTTTCAAGAAATTAATTTTTCCGTTGTGAACTATTCCTTTTTCTGAATTCAATTCCTTTGGTAATGATAATTTTGGAAAAATATTTTTCGAAAAATCACCTTGGTAATGAAGATTGTGAATTGTAAATAATACTTTAAGCGCCGCAACCTGAGGTTCATTTGCATAAAGATATTTAAGATATGCAGGAACAAGTCCTGTCTGCCAATCGTTGCAATGAATTATATCAGGTACCCAACCAAGTTTTTGAATCAATTCATATACAGAACGAGCAAGTAGAATAAATCTTTCATCATTATCTTTATACAATTCTCCAGTTAATGGATCAGAATAAAGATTTTTTCTTGAACCAAAATATTCGTGGTTTTCAAGGAAGTAAATCTGAACACGAACTCTTTGAGTTGGTAAAAAAGAAGATTTAAGCGAGAAAATGACTTCTTTATCGCCAATATTGATTTTCAAATCTTTTAGTCGAACAACATCGTGAATTTTATGTTTTCGACTGTCAATTGCCCCGTATTTTGGCACAAGAATTCTCACTTCGTGCCCCAATTCTGTTAAAACCTGTGGTAAGGCAGCAGAAACATCAGCAAGTCCGCCAGTTTTAATAAATGGAACAAGCTCGGATGTTACAAAAAGGACTTTAAGTTTTCTATTAGCAGACATCTTAACCTTTAATTTTTTCTATGCAAAAATAACAAAAAATTCTCTTCATTCCTATTTTGGACATCTTCAGTAATGCTCCTAAGATGCTTAAAGAATAATTTTCAATTAAATTCTTCTTCCATCTTTTATCGCTTGTCAAATTATTTTATATTTCGAATGAAATGTAAAATGATTTTGAAGTAATAATGTTGATAAAAAATCTTATTATATGTGTTTTGTTAGCTTTTATAATTATTGGCTGTAGCGCAGTACCAGTTGAAAACAGGTTTAAAAGAACTGAGGAAAACGTAAAACCCAAAGAGGAAGTAACAAATACTGTTGTAAAAGAAGATTTCGATTTTACTCCATATAAAACAAAAATTGAATTTGGAACCCATTACGATGTCTTGACTTCTCTTCCGGGGATTAATCTTTGGACCAACTATTCTGATGATAAAAATATTTTTTCAAAAATTACTTTGACCAAAACACCTGGTTTCAGAGTTCAGGTCGTAACAACAGACAACTTTGATGAAGCTGATAGTCTGCGTTCAGAATTGTATTTCAAAACGAACAATAAAAATATTTATATTTGTAAAGAAGCCTCTGCATATAAAATCCGTATAGGAGATTTCACGGAGATTAACTCTGCAAAGGAATTGAATTTTAAATTGACTCAGATTGGTTATTCTAATTCCATTGTTGTACCTGACAGCATCAATATTTATAAGTGACTGACTTCAAATGATAAAAGTTTTCCATAACCCTGCTCAAATTATTACAGTTGATTCTGGTAAAAAGGGATTTAAAAGAGGTTCTGACTTAAATAATATTTCTGTTCTTGAAAACCATTCCGTTATTGTTGAAGACGGTATTATCAAAGATTTAATTCCCTCTAATAAAGTAAATAATTCTGAATTTAAAGTAATAGACATAAAAAATAAAGTCCTGTTTCCGGGTTTTATTGATTGTCATACACACACTGTTTTTGCGGGTTCAAGAGCAAATGAATTTTGTGAAAAGTTAAAAGGTGTTCATTACGAAGAAATTGCAAAAAAAGGTGGAGGTATAAATACTACTGTCACTTCGGTTCGAAATTCCACTGAAGATGAATTATATAATTTGATCAAACCCAGAATTGAACATTTTATTTCGCAAGGTGTAACTACACTTGAAATTAAATCAGGATACGGACTAGATTTTAAAAATGAGATTAAAATACTTAATGTAATTAACAGACTTAATAATCATTTCCCTATTGATATTATTTCAACATTTCTAGGTGCCCATACATTTCCAAAAGAATACAAAAATGATAGAGCTGGATACATAAAACTTATTACAGAAAAAATGATTCCATATATTACAAAGAATAAACTAGCTGTTTTTTGTGATGCTTTTTGCGAATCAACGGCATTTTTACCGGAAGAAATTGATTTAATTTTCTCTGCAGCAAAAAGATCCGGAATGAAAATTAAACTTCATTCAGAACAATTTAACTCAATTGGTGGACTTGATATTGGAATTAAGTACAATGCAAAAAGCATAGATCATCTTGAAGTAATCAAAGATACAGATATTCAAAAATTTTCAAATTCTGAAGTGGTAGCTGTTTTACTTCCGGGAGTTTCTTTCTTTTTGGACTATGGTTTTGCCCCCGCAAAAAAACTAATTCACAATGAAGCAATTGTAGCAATCTCAACGGATTATAATCCTGGCTCTTCTAATATTGCTAACATAAATTTAATAATGAGTATTGCAGCATTAAAAATGAAAATGACAATTGAAGAAACGATTTCTGCTTTTACTATCAACGCTGCAAAAGCTCTTGATATTGAAACAAAAACAGGCAGCATTGAAATAGGTAAACAAGCAGATTTTTCAATACTGAATACAAATAATTATTCTGATTTAGTTTATAATATTGGAATAAATTTAAATTTTATGACCATAAAGAATGGTGAAGTAATTTATAAAACTAAGGATTGATTTATGAAGATAATAGAATGTGTTCCCAATTTTAGTGAAGGAAAAAATGAACAATCTTTTCAATTAATGAAAGATAGTTTAAAAAATATTGCTAACTGTAAACTCCTAAGTCTTGAACCGGATGCCGATTACAATCGTGTCGTTGTTACTCTTGCCGGTGATGAAGAAGGAATATTAGATGGAGCTTTAGCTATAAGCAAAGCTGCTGCATCGGTAATTGATATGAGAAATCATAAAGGTGAGCACCCAAGACTTGGTGCAATTGATGTTGTTCCTTTTGTCCCGGTAAAAAATATTACAATGGAAGAATGTGCAAAAATATCTGAACAATACGCTGCAAATATTTCTAAAGAATTAAATGTTCCAGTTTATCTTTATGAAGCAGCAGCAAAAAAACCTGAGCGGACTAATCTCGCAAATATTCGTAAAGGTGAGTATGAGGGACTTGAAGAAAAATTAAAAGATCCACAATGGTATCCTGACTATGGTACAAATGTATTTAATCCAAAACTTGGTGGAATTGTTACAGGTGCCAGATTTTTTTTAATTGCATATAATGTAAATATAAAAAGCACCGATATTAAATATTCGAAAGAAATTGCTGAAATTCTTAGAGAATCAGGAAGACCGAAGCGGGATGAAAATGGAAAAATAATTAAAATAAATGGTGAAACAGTAAAAGAACCAGGAAGATTGAAACACTTTAAAGGAATGGGAGTTGCTTTAGAAAAATATAATATAACTCAAGTATCGATTAATCTGACTAATTATAACATCACTCCAATTCATGTCGCATTTGAAGAAGTGAAAAAAGAAGCGACCCGTCTTGGTGTTGAAGCAAATGGCAGTGAGATAGTTGGACTTGTTCCGCTCGAAGCATTACTTCAGGCAGGGAATTTTTATTCTGATGGAAAGTACAAAGATGAACAATCTCTTGTAGACATTGCAATAGAAAAACTGGGATTGAGTACTCTTAATCCTTTTGTAAAAAATGAAAAAATAATTGATTACATGATTCAATAGCCGGAGAAAAAATGGACTTAAATAAAACTCTTCAAAATTATCTTGATGAATTATCATCGAATTCGCCAACACCTGGTGGTGGAAACGTAGCTGCTTTATGCGGAGTACTTGCTTCCTCACTTGGCTCAATGGTTTGCAATCTTACAATTGGCAAAAAGAAATATGCTTCAGTCGAAGCAGAATTTATGGAGCTTGAAAAAAAACTTTGCAACTTGAGAGATAAATTTGTAATACTGGCAAAAAAAGATAATTCGGCTTTCGACAAAGTTATGGATGCATTTAAACTTCCGAAAGAAAATGACCAGGAAAAAATGTTAAGAACACAGGCAATTGAAAATGCAACCCTAGAAGCAGCACAAGTTCCTTCAGAAGTTATTTTTACCTGCAGGGAATTAATTCCTATATTAAAAATTATCGCAGAAAAAGGAAACCAAAATTCTTTATCCGATGCAGGAGTAGGTATTGCGCTGATTGCTACTGCAGCTGAAGGTGCTTTTCTTAATGTTTTAATTAATTGTTCTTCATTAAATAATAAAAATCTTTCTGCAGAAATATTAAATAAAGCTGAAGCATCATATAAAGAAATAAAAGATCAATATTCAGTTTTAATGTCTAATATTATGCAGAAGATGAGAAGTTGATGAAGCTTAAAATTATATTTTTATCATTTTTATTAATTGGTGTTCAATTTGCTCAACAACCAAAAATCAAATTAGGTATTGAACAATTAAGAGAAAATAATTTCGATATACTCAAAGGGAAAAGAGTTGGACTAATTACTAATCCAACGGGTGTTGATTCCAAATTGGAATCAACAATTGATATTCTTTTTAATGCTCCCCAAGTCAAACTTGTAGCTTTATTCGGTCCCGAACATGGCGTCCGTGGTGATTATGCCGCTGGTGATTATGTTGAATTTTATACTGATACAAAAACCAAACTTCCAGTTTATTCTTTATATGGAAAAACGCGAAAGCCAACTAAAGAAATGTTAAAAGGAATTGATGTACTTATCTATGATATTCAAGACATCGGTTGCAGAAGTTATACATATATAAGTACACTTGGTTTGGCAATGGAAGCAGCCGCTGAAAATGATATTGAATTTGTTATTCTTGACCGTCCTAATCCACTTGGTGGAAATAAAATTGAAGGAAATGTTGTTGAAGATGATTTTATTTCTTTCGTATCACAATTTAAAATTCCTTATGTACATGGATTGACAGTTGGTGAACTTGCAAGACTTTTGAACGAAGATAAGATGCTTTCAAATAGTATCCATTGTAAACTGACGATCATTCCAATGCAAGGATGGAAAAGAAATATGTCCTTTGACGAAACCGGATTACAATGGATACCAACCTCTCCACACATTCCTTACAAAGAGACTCCAGCATTCTATGTATCTACAGGAATTCTTGGCGAGCTTGGTGTGATTTCTGAAGGTGTCGGTTACACTATTCCATTTCAAGTTTTTGCAGCAGAGTGGATTGATGCTGAAAAACTGGCAACAAAGATGAATTCGCTTGGTATCGATGGAGTACATTTTAGACCAATTCATTTCAAACCTTTTTATTCAAAAAATAAGGATAAATCTTTAGGTGGAGTACAAATTCATTTTACAGATTATAGAAAAGTGAACCTGATGAGTTTACAGTTTATATTTTTACAAGTTCATAATGAATTATATCCCGAAAAAAACCCTTTTGACCTATGTGATTCATCGAGAATAAAGATGTTCGATAAAGTATGCGGAACTTCAAAGATTAGAGAATTATTCTTGAAAAGAATGAAATATGATGATATAAAAAATTACCTGGATAAAGATCTTGAAAAATTTAAAGCTGTTTGTAAGAAATATTATATTTATTAGCCTGTTGCTAAGCACAGAAATTTATTCACAAATTCTTTTTATTCCATTTAAGAATGAGACTTCGTTTAATGGCAAATGGGAACTTTCGAAAGAAATTCCAAATTATATTGCTGCTTACATAAGAGAATTTTACAAAGTTAATGTTCTCTCTTCTACTGCGTTCATCTCTCTTTTACCTGAAGATGCAGATTTACCTTCAGCTTGTAATGATATTGAATTTATTTCTGATTTCGCAAAAGATAAAAATTTTAATTACGTTGTTTTTGGAAAAATTTTATCATTCAATATTAAAAGATATATGGCGGGAGAACTTCAGGTTGGAGGCTATGAAGGTTATAGTTGTTTAATTGAATGTGATATTAAAATTTTTAATTTAAATGAAAATCGTAATACTTTTTCTCAAACTATTGAAACAAAAATAACAAAAGATCAACTTGGTTTAACAATTCTTGGAAGACCTTCTACTGAAAAGGAACAATTTTACGGTCTTGATAAAATTCCTTTTGGCGGAGAAGAATTTGCTTCTACTATAGTTGGAGAAACAATGCTGACCTTTTGTGAAGACCTCAGTAACGCTATTAAAGAAAGTGACCGTAACATTTTGTCTTTTAATCAAAAGAAGAATGATAATTTTCATTTACAGGATAAATCACTTGACGATATCAATATAAATGCAGAGATAGTTAAAGGTCAAATAGTTACTTATGATGAAATAACTGGTGAAGCATTTATTAATATTGGTTCAGCACAAAGATTAAAAGTAGGAGAAGAATTTGGAGTGTATGCAGTTTCAGATTCTCTTTTTGATCCTTCGACTAAAGAGTTTCTCGGTCTTGGAGAAAGTAAAGTAGCCAATCTTGAAATAATTGAAGTCCGTGGAGAAAAATTTTCTCTCGCAATTGTTCAAAGCAATCGTGATAAAGTTCAAAAAGGAATGATTATAAAAAAAATAATTATTAAAAAGTAAATTAACATCTTTTAAGATTATCCTACTTGACTAACTCTTTTCACTCTAGCTGTGATTTCTTCAACGTGAATTTTCTTTTATAAAAAGTGAAATAAGACTATTAATAGATTTGAAAAAGACAATAAAAAAAATTTTTTTTATTAGAATTTATCAATTAATGATGTAAATTTGTTACTCAAATCCTAAGAGCTAATAACTATATAATTTTTCAAAAAGGGATTAGTTCGCCTGATCAATAATTCAAATACAACACAAATGAATTCAAAGTTAAAAACAAAAGCAAAACTTATCCTTGAAGACGGAAGCGAATTTTCCGGTTACAGTTTTGGATATGAAGGCAATACAAACGGCGAAGTTGTGTTTAACACAGGTATGGTTGGCTACCCCGAAACAATGACCGATCCATCTTACCGCGGGCAAATTTTAGTTTGCACTTATCCTCTTATCGGGAACTACGGAATTCCATCAAAAGAAATGGAAGACGGACTACTAAAAAATTTTGAGTCTGATAACATTCACTGCCGTGCATTGATTGTAACAGACTATGCTTTTGAATATTCACACTGGAGTGCAGAAAAATCATTATCAGATTGGATGAAGGAAGAAAAAATTCCCGGGATATATGGTATTGACACGCGAATGTTAACAAGAAAACTCCGTGATAAGGGAACAATGCTTGGTAAAGTTGTAATAGATGAGAATATTGATTTTGAATTTGAGGATCCAAATAAAACAAATCTTGTTGGCGAAGTAAGTGTTAAAGAAGTAATTGAGTATAAAGCTGGCAGCAAAAAAATTGTTCTGGTTGATTGCGGAACGAAAAATAACATCATTCGTGCTTTTCTTGGAAGAAATATAACGGTAATCCGCGTTCCCTATGATTATGATTTTACAACAATTGATGCAAACGGAATTGTAATTTCAAATGGTCCGGGTGATCCAAAACTAAATACAGTTACTATTGAAAATGCAAGAAAAGCCATGGCTCAGGAAAAACCAATTCTTGGTATATGTCTTGGTTCGCAAATACTTGCACTTGCGGCCGGGGCTGATACTTATAAATTAAAATATGGTCATCGCGGGCACAATCAGCCTTGCAACGAACTTGGCACTAAACGCTGTTATATAACTTCGCAAAATCATGGTTATGCTGTGGATTCAAAAACATTAGCAGAAGATTGGCGTGAGTGGTTTGTAAATGATAACGATGGAACTAATGAAGGAATAATTCATATATCCAAACCATTTTTTGCTTCTCAGTTCCATCCGGAAGCTTCACCCGGGCCAGATGACAGTGAATTTATATTTGATATGTTTGTTAGAGCTTTAAAATAAATCCCTCTGCTACTTTGCGTCTCTCTGCGGTTAATGATTTTTTTTAACGCAGAGGCGCTGAGACGCAGAGCAAAACTGAGAAATGAAATGATTAAAAAAGGTAAACCAAAAAAAGTATTAATTCTTGGCAGTGGTGCTTTACAAATCGGGCAAGCAGGTGAGTTTGATTATTCAGGCTCTCAGGCTATTAAAGCACTTAAAGAAGATGGAATAGAAACTGTACTTGTAAATCCAAACATTGCTACAATACAAACATCAGAAAACTTTGCAGATAAAGTTTACTTTGTTCCGATTAAAACTGAGTTTGTAGAAAAAATAATTATTAAAGAACAACCTGATTCTATCTTACTGCAATTTGGTGGACAAACCGCGCTTAATGTTGGGGTTGATCTTTACGATAAGGGATTGTTAGAAAAGTATAACATAAAAGTTCTCGGAACTCCGGTTGACACAATTAAAGATACTGAAGACAGATTATTATTTGCAGAACGCGTTACAGAAATTGGATTAAAAGTTGCAAAAAGTAAAACTGCTACTACTGTAGATGAAGCAGTAAAAGTAGCTGAGGAAATTAATTTCCCGGTTATGGTTCGCATTGCTTATGCCCTTGGCGGATTAGGTTCAGGGATTGTAAACAACAAAGAAGAATTGATCGAAAAAGCAAGACGCGCATTTTCATTCACTAATCAAATTCTTATAGAAGAATCATTGTATGGCTGGAAAGAAGTTGAGTATGAAATTGTCCGCGATAAATATGATAACTGTATTACAATCTGTTCAATGGAAAATATTGATCCGATGGGAATACACACTGGCGATAGCGTTGTAATTGCACCAGTTCAAACATTATCAGCTAAAGAAAATTTTAAACTTCGTTCAATTGGAATAAAATTAATTCGTCATCTTGGAATTATTGGTGAATGTAACATTCAGTATGCACTCAATCCAAACTCTGAAGATTACAGAATAATTGAAGTAAATGCACGTTTAAGCCGCAGCTCTGCACTTGCATCCAAAGCAACCGGTTACCCGCTTGCATTTATAGCAACAAAACTTGCACTTGGTTATGCACTTAATGAAGTTGTAAACATTATCACACAAGAAACCTCTGCTAACTTTGAACCTGCACTTGATTATGTTGCATTAAAATTTCCAAGATGGGATTTACAAAAATTTCAGCTGGTCAGCACACAGCTTGGGTCGGAAATGAAATCTGTTGGTGAAGTAATGTCGCTGGGCAGAAGCTTTGAAGAAGTTCTTCAAAAAGCAATTCGTATGCTTGATGTTGGAATGCCTGGATTTGTTGGCAGCAATTTAAATTTCTCATATCTTGATAAAGAATTATCTGAACCAAGTGATAAAAGAATTTTTGCAATCGCTCAGGCTTTGCAGCAAGGTTATTCTATTGACAAAATTCACGAGCTTACGAAAATCACAAAGTGGTTTTTGTATAAAATGAAAAATATTGTTGATCTTGAAACAAACATCCGAGGCTTTAAAAACCTCAAAGGTTTAAATTCTGATTTATTGAGAGAAATAAAACAAGCAGGCTTTTCTGATCTTCAGATTGCAAATCTAACACAAACAAAGGAACTTGAAGTACGAGAGTATAGAAAATCATTAGGTATAATACCGGTTGTAAAACAAATAGATACAATGGCTGCTGAGTTTCCCGCACAAACAAATTATCTATACTTAACTTATCATGGAATTGAAGATGATATTCAACTTGGAGAAAAGGACCAGATAGTTGTACTTGGCAGCGGGGCTTATCGCATAGGTTCATCAGTTGAGTTTGATTGGTGCTGTGTTAATGCTGTTAACCAGATTAACAAAAGTGGTTACAAATCAATTATGATTAATTGCAACCCTGAAACTGTAAGCACAGATTATGATATTTGTGATAAACTTTATTTTGAACAGTTAACTTTTGAACGCGTGCTTGATATTTATGATAAAGAAAATCCCGATGGAATAATAGTTTCAATGGGCGGACAGGTTCCAAATAACCTTGCTGTTAAACTGCACAAAGCAGGCATAAAAATTATTGGTACTTCGCCTGAACAAATAGATAATGCTGAAAGCCGTCATAAGTTTTCCAAAATTCTTGATGAAATTGAAGTTGATCAGCCTGAATGGAAAGAAGTTACAAGCTTAATTGATGCAAAAAAATTTGCTGATAATGTTGGCTATCCTGTTTTGATAAGACCCAGCTATGTTCTTAGTGGTGCAGCAATGAGTATTGTACTAACAGAAGATGAGCTTGAAGTTTACCTTAAAAAAGCGACTGAACTTAATACTGAACATCCTGTTGTAATAAGTAAATTTATAACCGATGCACGCGAAATTGAAGTTGATGCTGTTGCAACAGAAGGTGAGCTTTTTTGTTACGCAATTTCTGAACATGTTGAGAATGCAGGCGTTCACTCCGGTGATGCGACCATTGTGCTTCCGCCGCAGCGTACGTATTTAGAGACAATGCGCAAAGTGAAAATGATTACAAAAAAAATTGCAAGCGCATTAGAAATAACAGGACCATTTAATATTCAGTTTATCGCAAAAGATAACGAAGTAAAAGTTATTGAATGTAATCTTCGTGCCTCAAGAAGTTTTCCATTTGTATCAAAAACTCTTAAAATAAATTTTATAGAAATTGCTACTCGTTTAATGTTAGGAGAAAAGGTTCCACGAATTGACAAATCATCTTTTGATCTTGATTATGTGGGAGTTAAAGCTTCTCAGTTTTCCTTCACCAGACTAAAAGGGTCCGACCCTGTTACAGGCGTTGAAATGTCATCCACCGGAGAAGTTGCCTGTCTTGGCGATGATTTTAATGAAGCTTTTCTAAAAAGTTTGCTAGCAATTGGGCAAAGAGTTCCATCAAAAGGAGTTTTACTTTCTACAGGAACTCCTAAAAATAAAGCTGAGTTTATTGATGAATTAAAGATTTTGACAAAGATGGGATTAAAATTATACGGCACTAAAGGTACGTCGGATTTTTATAAGGATAATGGCGGAGTTGATGTAGATGTTTTATATCGTCCATTTGATGATACTGAACCAAGCATACTTAGTTATATGGAAAATGGAGAAATCGATCTTGTTATTAATATTCCCAAAACTTCAGAAAAAGTTGAGCTGGATAGTGATTATACAATCAGAAGAAAAGCAGTTGATTTAAATATTCCTCTTTTTACAAACATACAGGTTGCAAAAAGATTTGTTAAAGCATTAAAAGTTTATTCCCCATCAACCTTACCAGTTAAAAGTTGGGATGAGTATCATTAATATATCAATTTTATTTTTATTAGTCTAGTAATGAATAATCGTTATCAATTTTAGGATTCAATTTTCAGAAAAAATTAGAATTTGTCTTTGAGACAATTATCTTAAACTGAGTTCTTTATTGCATCAATTCGTTTTTTTATTGATGGATGCGAATAAAAAAACCATTCAACAAATGGATGAGGTTCTTTATCACCCAGATTTTGTTCGTTTAGTTTTTCAAGTGCGTTAATAAATACTTCTTTTTTATTGGTTATTTTAACAGAATATGCATCAGCTTCATATTCGTATTTTCGGGAAAGATAATTAGAAGCTGGTTGAAATATTAACGATATAACCATTCCCCATAATAATAACAAAGGTAATGCAGAAATTTTTGTTAAGCTCACAAAGCCTAACCAGTATATACTCGCGTTATATAACTGTGCAATAAGAAATAATGATACAAAACTGAAAGTCGTTCCTATTAAAATATTTTTTACAATATGTTTTTGTTGAAAATGCCCAAATTCATGTGCAAGAACTGTTTCTATTTCATCAGGACTGTAATTTTCAATAAAAGTATCACCTAGTAAAATTCTTTTTGATTTACCCAAACCTGTGAAAGCCGCATTAGCTTTCCGGGTATTCTTACTCATGTTGAATTTGAATACATTTTCAATTTTCAGTTTAGTTCCAATAGTAAGATTTCTTATACGGTTTTGTAATTCTTCATCTTCTAAAGGAGTAACCTTATAAAACAAAGGAAAGATAAAAATCGGGAAAATTTGCCCCAAAACTACCGATATAAAAAACATAAAGATTGCAAATGGTATATACCATAATTGCTGAAATTGATTTAGCACATAATAAAACATCAACAAAATAGGAAGCCCGATTAAAGAAGTAACTAATATTTCTTTTAAACTTTCAGTAAAATATTTTGATATAGTTTGATTACTTAATTTATATTTATGTTCAATTATGTAATCTGAATAAAATGTTAATGGGAGAATAAAAATTGATACAAAAACAATTGCAACACTTACGAAACTTATTAGAAGTAAATATTGATCTTCAAAATAATTTGATAAGAGTTTTTCTAAATACAAACTTAAACCTGTAATTACAAAAAGTAGAATAAGAGTAAAAATTATTCCTGCTTCAATGACACTAATCATCAGTTTTGTTTTAGTATATTTTTTGGCATTCATATCTATGACTCCATAATCCAAAATGGATATTTTTTCTATATTCCTCATTATTAGTTACTTAAATATATTAATAAAATTAACAACCTAAAGAGCATAAAACAACTTTAAAAGTTATTAACATACATTTTTTTTGAAATAAATAATTAATAAAAACCCCCGCTTGTATTTGAAATACATGCAGGGGAATAGAGGTTTTATGGGAGAGTTGGGAAAAAATTCTAAAAATGATAAAATTTTTTCCCAGCCCAAATCATAAATAAATTTACAGTTAGTGTTTACACCAGCTGTCTTGCAAAATCATGATGGTTATTTGATATTTATTCTATTTAACTAAATCGAGGCTGCGTAGTTAAATGTAAAATTTAATTAATTTTAATGATAGATTGCTTCTCTAACCCATATTATCGAAACGGACACAATGAAAATTATATAAAAAAAAATTCAAAACAAATTCTTTTTATGTTTTTTGTCACAAAATTAATTTTAAACTAAATTTATTGTTTTTCACTTATTTCATTATCTGTTTTTTCTCCACAGCAAGAGGAATTATCATCACAACATTTCTCATTCGTAACTCTCTCTATTTTGTGCCCAGTAGAATTACAAGGAATATTCACATTCCTAGCATCATTGCTTTTTGACTGTAAAAATAATTTCAAGCGAATGCAATTAATGTGATAAATATTATTACTATTAAAATATAATATGATTAGTTTTAGGAGTTAACAAGCAGGTTAAATAAATAGTTCATTAATCTTAGTTAGATAATTCCTATATCTTCTTTTTCAATCCATCCAAGTTTTCCATCGGTAAGCCTGATTTTGTACCAGTTATCAATTTCATCTTCAATTTTCACTTTTAACCCCTCGTGAATAATAAAAGTAACTTTCCCATTTTCATCAGGGGAAGATTTCACATTTGCAACATTGTTAATTAATACTCCATAATTTGAACCTTTTGCAGATTCTATTTTCCCAATTGTAAGAATAAAAGATATGAAAAATAAAAATATAAAAATAATTCCGCAAAAAAAGGCAATTCTGTTTAAGATAAATGTTCTGCTAAAAAAGAAAAGAGTAATTGCCAATAAAATCATAATAAAAAAAATTGAAGTTACTATAGTCCAAGCATCTGGAGAAAAGATTGAAATTAATGCTTCCCACCAGTTAAAAATAAAAAGCTTAGGAACAATTTCAACCTTATCTTTTAATTTGCTAGAAACAATTGCAATATTATGAATGATATCTTCATCTCCTGGAGATAACTTTAATGCTTTTTCAAAGTACAAAATAGCATATCCAAAATTTCCGTTTTTATAATAGGTGTTTCCTAAATTATAATAAACAATATAAGACTCATTTCCCTGTTTTAATATTTCATTATAAGTTGCAATTGCATCAATATATTTTTTAACTTTATAATAATTATTTGCTTTGTTAAAAAGTTGTTCTACACTTTCTGCGTAAGAAACAGATAAAGAACATAAAGTTATACTAAGCAATAAGAAAAATTTTAAAGTTATACTTTTTGAAAATAAAATCATTGCATTAATTCCTCTTATTTAACTCTTGCTCTAATTTTACAATCAAATTTACTGCTTCTGAATAGATACTATGCATATCATTTACCCCATCAGTAACAGGAGCATATTTAATGAATTCACATTTTTGAATTGTGGAAAGAAGTGATTCGATCAACATAGAATCAACATTTCTAACTCTCAGAGCTAATGATGCGGTTTCAAATGACAAATCTGCTTTCGGAAGGGAAAGCTTATTTTCTAGATAGCCTATTATAGCTCTTGAAATTTCTTCATAAAATTTTTCAGATTTTTTTTCTGCAAGAAATCTCGATGCTATTTTCAAACTTTTTTTTGCAATCTTCTCTGCACGAAGATTTTTCAATAATTGTAGATTACCTGCAAGATTATCTTCTTTCCTTTTCCAGATTATTAATCCACTAAAAGCAGAAATTATTGCAAGAATTCCAATCCAAAAACCTGTTTTCGAAATTAGTAATGTCTCTTTATTTCCTAACTCAGAAACATCAGTTTTAATATAATGAATATCCTGATCAAGTAATTTAATTTCTTCTTTCGATAATCCTGAGACACCAGTATAATCTCCAGAACCTTTTTCAATCTCTATTTGAAATGGTCCTGATGAAAGTGTAATATAATCTTTTTTTTGAGGATTAAAGTAAGTAAACTTTATTTCTGGTATTTCCTGTCTTCCATCAATTCTAGGAACAATAAGATACTCAAAAGATTTTCTCCCTGATATCACTCCACTTCTGTTTATATTATCTGAAATCTTTGGATCATAACTTTCGAACCCACTTGGTAATTCAATTTTTGGAGGCTCAATTAGGCTAATGTTCCCTGTTCCATTAATTTCAATTTTCAAGGAAACCGGTTCATTTTGCTTGGTTTTTTTCTTATCCAAATCAACCTTGAAAGAAAAATTTCCCACAGCTCCATTAAATGATTCTTCAGTTTTTGAAGGCAATGGTAGAACTTTTACTTTTACAGTATTTGAACGAGCTGTGTATTCAACTGTCTCAGTAGGATTAAAAAATGGATCATTAAAAAAATCATCAAAGAGATTGTTACTTCTTCGCTTTTGAATCATTACAGGAATTTTAAGCTCAAATGGAGTTACTGATAAATCTCCACTCTGAGTTGGAAAAAGAGCTGCTTTCTTTAGTACTCCAACGTTAAAAGTTTTACCGTCAATTACTTCACGTATAAATAAAATATTTTGGGGTGTCTCAATTTCTTCAGACCACAACCCCTGATATGAGGGAAGTTTTGATACCTGCGGTGATGAGATATTTACTCTTGTAAATAATTTATAGGTTACAGTTACTTGCTCACCTTGATAAACAGTATTTTTATCAACAAATGCTTTAATGAAAAGATTTTCTCCAATTTCCTGGTTGGAAACAGTTTGATTTTGCTGCTTGGTATTTTGTTGAGGTTTTCCACTTCCTTTAATTACTTCAATTGTAATAGAATTCGAAGTTAGAATTTTTCCTTTATAATTAATTGTTGCTCCACCAATAGTAAATTTTCCAACTTCTCTTGGTTGAAGGTAATATGAATATGTTACAGAACCTGACATAGCACCATTTATTATTTGCATACTTGTCGATTGATTTGGTCCTGAAAGAGTAATGAAATCTTTAAAACCCGGAGCTTTAAATCCACTTATTCCATTTACATCCTGACCGCTTACTGTAAACGATAATTCAAATTGCTGGTCAAGTGAAACAGGATTACTGCTTACAGAAGCAGTAAAACTTTGTGATTTAATTTCAGAAAAAAAGAGAAAAAATAAAAAGATAGATAAAAAAATATTTTTCATTTGCATTACCAATCCTTTTCTCTCCAAACACGGGAACCGACTTTTTGTCGTAGTTTTTTTTGCAAATCTTTCTCATTATTTTTCAGTGCATTCAGCATTCTTTCAGCATCTTCCTTACTCATTTTTTGTTCTTGTTTCTGCTGTTGATTCTGCTGTTGTTTATCCTGATCTTTTTTTTGTTGATCTTTATTCTGATCCTGATTCTGTTGTTTATCCTGATTTTTATCTTTATTCTTATCTTGTTTATCGTTTTTGTTTTTTTGCTGTTCCTTTTGTTGTTGTAACAATTTCAAAGCGTATGATAAATTGTACTTTGCATCTTCATCACCCGGATTTAACCTTAACGAATTTTTATATGCTTCTATACTTTCTTCAAGTTTTTGAGATTTTAAAAGAGAATTTCCGATATTATAAAATGATTTTGATTTTAATTCTTTGTCATTTGTTTTGGAAACAACATTGTTATAAGATTTTATTGCATCTTCATATTTCCCCTGTTTATAATAAGCGTCTCCCAAATTAAAATGGGGAATAAGATTTTTATTATCTTTATCGCTTTCCAGACTTTTCCTGAAATTTACTTCAGCATCGGTAAATTTTTGTTTTTTGTATAAATCCACACCTTCATTATTCAATGACCTAACCGATTGAGTAAAACCAATATTGCTAAACAATATTATAACTGCAAATATGGGGAAAACTCTCTTCATATCTGTTTTTTCAACTTATAAGAATTCATAATTTTAGTTAAGAAATGAGATTTTTTTTCGGAAACAAAAAATTCAATGGTTAACAGCAGTAATGCGGGAAAAAGGAAGTAATAATATTTATCTTCATAATCTGAAATTCTCTTTGAACCAAATTCAGATTTTTCAATATTAGATAAATCTTTAAAAATCACTTCAAGTTCATTTCTATAGCCAGAAGCAACGTAATATTTTCCTCTTCCTTCTTGAGAGATTTTTCGTAAAGTGATTTCATCAAGTTTTGTAAGGACTATATTCCCTTTATTATCTCTTTTAAAATCAACCTGATTTCCCCTGTTATCATAAATTGGAATTGGTGATCCGTTTGGAGAACCCATTCCAATTGCAAACAAAAGAACATTATTATCATTTGCATTTTTAATGGCTGCATCAATATCTCCCTCGTGATCCTCTCCGTCGGTAATAAGAATAATAACTTTTTTTGCAGGGGATTTGTAATCGAAGGATTTTATTGCAAGATTAATAGAATTTGCAATTGCTGTTCCCGGTTGAGGAACTGAACCAACATCTACTGCTGACAGGAACAGATTCGCAGCAGAATAATCTGTTGTTAATGGAAACTGTATGAAAGCATCACCAGCAAAAATTATCAAACCAATTTTATCTCCCTGAAGATTTTTAATTAAAGAAGAAATTTCATTTTTTGCCTGATCTAACCTGTTTGGTTTTAGATCTTCGGCTTTCATACTCATCGAAACATCAAGACAAATATAGATTTCAATACCAATCTGTTTTACTTCTTCAATCCGAGAACCAAGTTGTGGTCTGGCTATGGCAAGTATTAACAGACTTAAGGCTGCTATAAACAAAACAAATTTAAAGATTTCTTTTAGAAAACTTTTTTCACCAAATAAAACTTCATGTAAATCCTTTTCAGCAAATTGGAGGAGATATTTTTTCTTCTTTCTAAAATACAAAAAGAATAAAATGGTGATTACAGGAATCAGATAAAGAAAATATAGATAATGTGGTTGAGCAAATCTAAACATTATGGTAACCTCTTAAATAATGTCTTTGATAGCCCAAGCTCAAAAAGTAATATTAATAATCCTGAAATCAACCAGGGAAAAAACAATTCTTTCTTTGTTCTATATGAAGTTACTTCTGTACGTGTTTTTTCCATCTTATCAATTTCATTATAAATATTCTCAAGTTTTTTATTATTAGTTGCACGAAAATATTTACCGCCTGTATTTGCAGCTATTTGCTTTAAAATATTTTCATCAATTTCAACAGGAACCATCTGGTAGCGGATACCAAATGGTGTTTGAAAAGGATATGGTGCTTCACCAAGAGTACCTACACCAATTGTATAAATTCTTATACCATATTTTTTTGCTATTTCAGATGATGTTAATGGATCAATTTCACCAGCATTATTAATTCCATCTGTTAAAAGAATCATTACTCTGCTTTTTGATTTACTTTCTTTTAACCTGTTTACTCCGTTAGCTATTGCATTTCCTATTGCAGTACCATCTTCAATCATTCCACTTTTAACTTCACGAAGTAAATTTTTCAGGACATTATAATCAATTGTAAGAGGACATTGTGTAAATGCATCTCTTGAAAATATTACGAGGCCAATTTGATCAGTTATTCTTCCATCAATAAAATTTTGCGTAATATTTTTTGCCGCATCCAGTCTATTAGGTTTAAAATCTTCTGCCAGCATCGAACCGGAAATATCGAGTACGATCGCAATATCAATACCTTCGGTAAACACATTCTCACCGCTACTAAAACTCTGTGGACGAGCCAATGCAATTATTAACAAAATCATTCCGAGTAATCTTAATACTATTGGAATCTGGTTAAATTTTTCTTTGAATGATTTTTTGTAATCAAAAAGAAAACCCAATTTCGAAAAAGTTAAAGCTGGACTTTTTCTCCTAATTTTAAAAATCCACCAGAATATCATCGCTGGAATAATTAGAAGAAATAAAAACATATACGGATATGCAAAGGAATAATTAGAACTAAACATTCTTTACATCTCCCTGTTCAACTTTATCAGGTACAGTAAGTTCAACAATTTTAACTGCCTGGCTCATCATTTCTTCATTTACCTTATCCATTGGAATATATTTTGCAAACTTTACCATATCTGCATTGTTTAAAAAGTCCCTGGTAAGATTATAAATTGTACCAGTATCACTCCTTCTTTGTAAATGATATAAAACCTCAGATGTAGTAAGCTCAAGTGCCGGAAGCGAAAACCTACTTTCAAAATATGCTCTAATTATACTTGTAATCTCTGAATGATATTCTTTAATTTTTCCATTTTGCCAGAGTTTCTTTTCTTCTAGTTCTTTTAATAATTCAAAAGCAACTTCATGTGGCTCTTTGACAACTTCTGGTTGAGTTTCTATTTCTTTTTTTCTTTTCTTAAATTTTCTGAACAAATAAATTCCCAAAACAATTACCAGACTGATTATCAACACCCATAAGATAATACTTCTCCAATCCATTGGTATTCTTTCCGGTTCTTTCACATCTTTTATTTCAACACCAACATCTACTTTAAGAGTATGAACAATCAACATTAGAGAATCAGTTTGAATGGTTGAAATGGTTGAATCACCTTTAGATTTGTAAAAAATTTTTATAGCTGGAATTGAAACTGCTCCCGAATCAAATCCCGTAAGAACAAATTCAAAAGTTGATTTAAGTTGTCCAATAGTATCGGTTTTTACTACCGGCTTTTGAGCGATTAATTCTAGTTTTTTTAGTGAATCTTTAAACGAAGGAAAAAATATTTCAATATTTTTGTTATGAAGTACTTCGTATTTAAGAAAAATATAATCACCAATTTTATACTGAGTCCTATCAGTACCGGCAGATACTTTAACATTTTGTGAAAATACTGAAACAGTCAATAAAACAATAAAGAAAATTCTTTTTACCATCGACGTTCCCTCATCCTGAAAAAATTGACGAGAGGTTTAATATATGTCTCTTTTGTATTTACATTTATTACGTCAAGTCGACTTGAAATAAAAGTTTGTCTTCTGTAGTTATCAAATTCTTCTTTTTTCTTTAAAAAGAATTTCTGAAAATTTTTATTCGAAGTGTCTATACTTAATTTTTCCCCTGTTTCCGGATCAATAAAATTAATCAAACCCAACTTGGGGATATTATTTTCTCTCTCATCCGAAATAACAATTCCAACAAGATCATGCTTTTTGCCAATAATTCTGAGTATTTTCTCATAACCCGAATCTTGGAAATCAGAAAGTAGAAAAACAATACTTCTTTTTTTAACTGTATGATTAAGATATTCAAGTGCATTTTTTAAATTTGTTCCTTTACCAACAGGCTCAAATGAAAGTAATTCACGAATAATTCTTAATGTATGGGATTTTGATTTTCTTGGAGGAATAAACTTCTCAACCTTATCAGAAAAAAGGATTAAGCCAACTTTATCGTTATTTTTTAATGCGGAGAAAGCTAAAACTGCACTTACTTCAGCAGCAACTTGTTGTTTAGTCAATAAACTGCTACCGAAGAACTGAGAGCCACTCATATCTACGAGAAGTATTACTGTAAGTTCTCTTTCTTCTTCAAATATTTTTACATAAGGATGTCCAAACCTTGCTGTAACATTCCAATCAATATTCCGAATATCATCCCCAAGCTGATATTCTCGCACTTCAGAGAATTCCATTCCTCTGCCCTTAAAGACTGAATGATATTCTCCGGAAAAAACCTGATTAACTAGTCCGCGCGTTCTTATTTCAATCTGCCGGACTTTTTTTAGAAGTTCTTTTGTAGTAAGCATTATATTAAAACATTAATAATTTATTACGGAACTTCAATAGTATTAAGAATTTCGGTAATAATGTTTTCTGAAGTAATTTCCTCTGCTTCGGCTTCATAAGTAACTGCAACGCGATGCCTTAAAACATCAGCAGCGATAGCTCTAACATCTTCAGGAATTACATATCCTCTTCTTCTTAAAAATGCCATAGCTCTTGCACCCAGAGCAAGATAAATAGAAGCTCGTGGAGAAGCTCCATAACTAATTAAATCACTCAACTTATCAAGGTTATATTCTTTTGGAGTTCTTGTAGCAAAAACTATGTCAAGAATGTAACGGTCAATTTTCTCGTCAACATAAATTTCTTTAACGAGTTCTCTACCCTTTAAAATATCCTGATGAGTAATAATTTGTTGTACAGTAGGTTCTTCCGAGCCTACATTTTGTTTCATTATTTTTAATTCTTCATCACGTGAAGGATAAGTAATTTTTACTTTTAACATAAACCTATCCACCTGTGCTTCAGGAAGTGGATAAGTCCCTTCCTGTTCAATTGGATTTTGAGTTGCGAGGACTAAAAATGGTTCATCTAATTTGAAGGTTTGTTCACCAATTGTTACTTGTCTTTCCTGCATCGCTTCTAATAAAGCACTCTGAACTTTTGCAGGTGAACGGTTAATTTCGTCTGCAAGGATAAAATTGGCAAAGATTGGTCCTTTGCGAATAGTAAAGTTTCCTTCTCTCTGATTAAAAATCTGTGTTCCTATCAAATCTGCAGGTAATAAATCAGGGGTAAATTGTATTCTCTGAAATTTTGCTTTCATTGTTGATGCAAGAGTTTTTATAGCAAGAGTTTTTGCAAGCCCTGGTACACCTTCAAGAAGAATATGCCCGTTTGACAATAACCCAACAATAAGTCTTTCAACCATATTTTTCTGTCCAACAATAACTTTGCTGATTTCAGTCATCAACAAATCGACAAAAGCACTTTCTTGTTTTATTTTTTCATTAAGGACGGTGATATCCACTTTATTTCCTCATAGTTTATATTTTTAAATAACTAGAAATTAGACGATAGTAAAATTAAAAATGTTGCAAACTTAATACAAGGTGATAAATGATTGCCCTAGATCAGGAAATACATAATGAATTGATTTGATTCACAAAGCTTTTAAAATTCAAAAAAAATGTTGACAACTATTGAAAATCAAGTTAATTTAATTCAGCATAATTAAAGAAATTTCATGAAATTGTTGTTTCTATGTAAAAGAATTTTTATAATTATCTTTCAAAAAGATTTCATGGATAAATATAAAGCTGCTATTGATAATCTCCCCTTTTTTCTTCCAAACAAGCGAGGTTAAAGATGAAAAAAAAATTTACTTTTTTATTGTTGATTTCATTATTAGTAATTAATGTTTCCGCACAATGGTCGAAAGTCACTAATGGTCCATTTGGAGGAAGAGTAAATGCATTAACTACAAAAGGGACTTCATATATTTTTGTTGCAACTCAAAATCACGGTATCTATAGAAATTCTGGTGGAACTTCCTGGCAGCATTATAGTACTGGATTGACCTCAGTACCTGTATCTTTATTTGCGAACACCAATATAGTTTATGCTGGTACTCAAAGCGGAATTTTTAGTTCTACTAATAATGGTACAAATTGGGTACAAATTGCTTTTGTTGGTCAAACTGTTCGTGCAATAGGAGGCAATGATTCTATTCTTTTTGCAGGTTTAGGCACTGGGATTTACAAATCGACTAACGGAGGAACTACATGGAGCTCTGCAAGTATTTCAGGAAAAACGATTAATGCAATTACTTACTACTCTCCGAACTTTTATGCCGCAGCAAGCGATGGACTTTATCGTACAACGGATAATGGAATAACATGGTCAATTCTTGGTTTGACTGGTTTAACTGTAAATTGTGTTTATGTCTCTGGTGCAAACCTTTATGCTGGTACGTCAACAATGGGTTATTATCAGTCAACTAATTATGGATCTAGTTGGACTCAAGCTAATGGAAGTTTAACCGACCTTAATGTAAAATCTGTAATAAACTTTGCAGGAGTTACTATTATTGGAACAAATTCAAATGGAATTTACAAATCAAGTGAACCAATAAGTTCCGGTTGGACTTCGGTAAATGGAACAAATACAGATAAGAACATTTATAGTTTAATACAATTAAGTGGTGGTTCTGCTGTTTATGCAGGGACAAACGAAGGCATATTAAGAACTACAGATTATGGAGATTCCTGGTCTTCTTTTGCAAATGGAATTGAAGGTCTCGCTTTTAAAACCATAAAGGAACTTAACAATAAGCTTTTTACAGGGACTGATGGAGCAGGAATTTTTCTTTCAAGTGATAATGGAAATAACTGGTCAAAAGCAAACAATGGACTAAATAGTAAATATATTAATTGTCTAACTACAAAGAATTCAATATTATTTGCCGGTACAAGTGAAGGTGTATTTGCAACAACTGATGATGGTGCCAACTGGACTGCTAGAAATGGCAGTACGATATCAAATTCAATTACTGCATTTGGGCAAAAAAATGATTTCCTTTTTGCGGGTGATTATTATGGTTATGTATATAGAACGTCTGATAACGGATTAAGCTGGCCTACAAATCCAAAACCTTGCAGCAGTCCAATATCCTCAATTATATCTTATAAAGATAAAGTAATGATTGGAACAATTAGTGAAGGAGTTTTTATTTCAACAAATAATGGTGTTAGTTACTTCGCATCAAATTCGGGATTGACAAGTTTAAATGTTAGAAGTCTGGCATATCTTGATAAAACAATTTTTGCATTTACTGATGATGGTATATTTAAGTCAACAAATTACGGAGCGAATTGGGTTGTAGTTTCTAGTACGATTGTAACCAATGGAACTGATGCCGTTCTCTTTTGTGATAGTATTAACCTTTATGCAGGAAACTATGATAATTTTTTCGTCTCTACAGATAAAGGTACATCTTGGTACACAAGTAATTTTTTAGGAACTAAAGTAAGTTCTGTTGAAGTAACAGATGATTATGAACTTTTTGTTGGAACAAATTACCAGGGTATGTATCAAAGGTCACTAAGTAGTTTGGTCCCTCTTCTCTCGCTTAAAACTCTTAATGGAGGAGAATATCTTCGTTCCGGAGATATCTATGAAATTAAATGGCGGGCTCTTAACAATTTTACTACTGGAGTTGATATAGAGTATACTATTGATAATGGCATGACTTGGAATGTTATTCAATCAGGAGTCGCTGCAAACAGTTCTTATAACTGGATTATTCCATCTTTGTCATCTAACAAATGCAAAATCAGAGTTTTAGCTAATGGAGGCGCTGAAGGAGATACCTCAGAAACAACTTTTACCATCTCTACTAAGGATTCAATCAACATAGAGTTACTTGGAACTTTAAGTGATAATTACTGGAACATTAATCCAGTTTATACAGCAAAACAAAATACAAGTTCAAGCATTACAAGTTGTGAAGTCGGGACTAATGATTTTGATTTGACCTGGGGACCAATATTTGTTCCTTCTTCAAAAAAGATTGGATTTACACATTATGAATCAGGTGGAAATAATAGTGGTGCAGAGTTGAATCTTTATATTATTCCCGGAACCGATTCATCCTTATCCGGTACATTAAAATTATCAAATCCTATAGTATCCGTTTGCGGATTTAGCAATCCGATTACACTTGATTTATCAACACTGTTATCTGCAACACAATTTTATTTAAGATTAACAACAAATAATAACGGATATAATGTTTCAAAATTTAATCTCTTTCCTCTTTATCCTGTTTTGACTTTAAACAGACCCAAAGGTGGAGACACTTTATTTATTGGGAAAGTTGATACAATAAAATGGACAAGTACAGATGTCTCCCTAATTAACCTTGAGTACTCTACCAATAATGGTTCAACCTGGACAACAATAGCGAATTCAGTCGCATCAAGTTTGAAAGTATATCCGTGGACTATTCCAAATACTCCTTCGACTTCTTGTCTTGTAAGAATATCAGATTACTATGATTCTTCAATTAAAGATTCGAGTCATAGTGTATTTTCAATTGGAAAGAAAACAATTAAGGTCACCTCTCCAAATGGTGGTGAAAAACTATATGCTTCTTCTAATACTAATATTATTTGGACAAACGAATATGTTGATACAGTTAAGATTGATTTTTCAACCAATGGGGGAACTAACTGGATAAACATTACGAACACTGCAAGAGGAGGTACTTTTAACTGGAATATTCCTAATCTCAGATCCTCACAGTGTAAAGTTAGAATTATCAGTATAAATGATGCGAGCGTTGGTGATACTTCTGATAGTAATTTCTCAATACTTCAACCGACGGTTACAGTCATATCCCCAAACGGTGGAGAGAAATGGCAGGTGGGAAAGTCTTACAACATTTCCTGGAATTCACAAGATATAGATTCAGTAAAGATAGAGTTTACTTCAAACGGAGGTCTTACCTGGTCTACAATATTTAATTCTGTTGCAGCTTCTTCAACTCCTTTAAGCTGGACAATTCCAGACCAAACATCCAGTAATTGTAAAATTAAAATATCTGATAAAAATAATTCTTCAATCTATGACACGTCTGATAATAATTTCACAATTGTAAAAATTACCGTTGTATCACCAAATGGAGGAGAAATTTGGAATACTGAAACAAATCGCAATATAACTTGGACTGCTGGTTCAGTTGATACAATTAAAATTGAATATTCAATTAATGGCGGTTCAACTTATATCAATATTGCTTCAAAAGTATATGCAGCAACTGGTTCTTACAATTGGACTATTCCTTACACTGCATCTACAAATTGTAAAATAAAAATTACAGATATTACTGACGGATCAATCGCTGATTCAAGTGATGCAGTATTTACTATTCTCGAGCCAGATAGAGAAGCATTGAAAGCTCTTTATACAGCAACCAATGGTGCAGGCTGGACTAACAGTGCAAACTGGAATTCTAATTTACCATTATCAAGCTGGTACGGAATTACAACAAGCAGTAACAGAGTGACTGCAATTGATCTTCATCAAAATAATTTATTAGGAAAATTACCAGCAGAAATTGGTAACCTAACTCAATTGCAGCAATTACTGTTAAGAGAAAATAGTATTTCTGATACTATTCCGGGACAAATTGGAAATTTGGTTAACCTAAATACTTTAAGTTTGTATGAAAATCAACTTTCAGGTTCAATTCCTTTATCACTTTATAATTTGACAAATTTAGAAACCATTGAACTTGGATATAATCAATTAACTGGCACAATATCAAATCAAATTGGAAATTTAATAAATTTAAGAAATCTTATCCTTTGCTCAAATCAATTAACGGGGAATTTCCCTTCAACGTTTTTTAATCTTAATAATTTAAAAGTTATAGATGTTCAAAATAACCAACTTTCAGGTTCAATTTCACCGTTATGGGGTAATCTTCTTGCATTGGGATCCCTGTATCTTTCGAATAATAATTTCACTGGTAGTATTCCCACCGAGTTCGGAAATTTGAGTCAGTTAAAAGATTTGTACTTATCTTCAAATCAATTAACCGGAGCAATCCCTTCTTCTATCTGGAATTTGACTAACCTTGAGACTATATCATTAGCTAACAACCAATTAACAGGCACTATACAGATACAAATTGGTAATTTGAAAAAATTGAAAGAGTTGTGGATTGGCTCAAATCAATTAAGCGGTGGAATCCCAATTCAAATTGATAGCTTAAGACAACTGATTCATTTTGATATAAGTTCCAATAATTTTGATGGAATTGTACCAACACAATTAAATAATTTAGCTCTATTAAAAACTATTAAAGTTAATAATAATAAATTTTATGATTTCCCTTCTGTAACTTCGCTTACTTCGTTAGTTGATCTTTATATTTATAACAACAAATTTACTTTTGAAGATATAGAATCAAATGTTGGAGTTGCAAGTACTTCGTATATTTATTCACCGCAGGATAGCGTATTAACATCGTATGATACAACATTAATTGCTGGGACAAGTTATACATTAAAATCCAAAGTCGGTGGAGTAAACAACAAATATCAATGGTATAGAAATGGAGTAATAATTCCTTCAGCAACTGACAGCAATTATACTATCTCGAATTTAACTCTTCCGAATGCGGGTGTGTACACATGCAAAATCACAAACACTGTAGCGACTGCTTTAACACTTGAGCGAAGACCAATAACAATAAATGTTAAATCAGGACTGAAAGTATTATCTCCAAATGGAGGTGAATCATGGCAGGCTAAAAGTAATAAAAGCATTAATTGGAATGTCTTAACTTTATCAGAGAACAATAGTCCAGATCTTATTTCCTATATTAGAATTGAATTTTCATCAAACAATGGATTAAACTGGAATACAATTGTTGATTCAACTCCGGTTGCATCGGGAAGTTACAATTGGTTCACTCCCAATGTATCATCAGCAAACTGCAGGATAAAAATTACTGATGTTTCTGATGCTTCTGTTTCTGATATAAGTGATAATGTATTTACAATATATAATTCAAGTATATTGGTTACATCACCAAACGGTGGTGAACTTTTGGAAATAGGGAAACCATATAATATTACCTGGAATGCTACTAATACATCAAAGGTAAAAATATCCTACTCAACAAATAACAGTTCAGTTTACACAACTATTGTAGATAGCACAGATGCTTCTACAGGAATTTATAATTGGACTATACCAAATAATCCAAGCACTCAATGTCGTATTAAGGTAGCTGATGCATATAACGAATTAAATTTCTATGATATAAGTGATACATTCTTCACAATTTATAAATCTTCTATAACTTTAACTTCGCCTAATGGCGGAGAACAATGGGAAGCCGGAACCCAACATAGCATCACTTGGACACAGAATTATGTAGATTCGGTTAGAATTGATTACTCGACAAATAATGGAATAAATTGGAGTAATATTGTAAACTCATATCCAACTTCAGGAAATTCATATAACTGGTTGTTGCCATTCACATTATCAACTCAATGTAAAATAAGAATTTTAAGAACAAATGATTTATCTGTTGGAGATACAAGTAACAGTGTATTTACAATTTTCAAACCATCAATTACTTTAACACTACCAAATGGTGGAGAATACTGGCAAGAAGGAAAACAATATAATATTACCTGGACACAATCTAACATGGATTCTATAAAAATTGATTACACAACTAACAATGGAATAAGCTGGATTAACATCTCGCCCTATGTCCAGGCAAGTTCTCTTTTATATCAATGGATAGTTCCAAATACTCCAGCAAATCAATGCAGAGTTAGATTAATAAGATTATCAACTCCCACATATGGCGATACAAGCGATAATGTATTTACAATTTACAAACCTTCTATAACTGTAACTTCTCCAAATGGGGACGAAAACTGGCAGGCAAACAGCATACATACTATCAGGTGGAACAGCACGTATGTTGATACTGTTCGTATCGATTACAGCACGGACAATGGAGCAAACTGGATGAATATAGCAAGTGAAATAGACTCATCTATGAAGCAATTTAATTGGACTGTTCCATCAACAATATCTAATCAATGTAAAGTCAGAGTATTATTTAAATCGCAACCTGCTTATGGTGATACGAGTGATGGAACTTTTTCTATCTATTCATCTGGAGTAACAGTAACTTCACCGAATGGCGGTGAATATTGGAGAATTGGAACAACACAAAACATTACCTGGACAAGTGTAAATGTTAACAAAGTAAAAATAGAATATTCAACCAATGGAGGAACAAACTGGGTTATTATTCAAGATTCTGTCATTGCTTCTTCAGAATCTTATTTATGGACTATACCAGCAACACCAAGTGGAAATTGCAAAATAAAAATTTCTGATGCCTACAATTCCTCATACTGGGATATAAGTGATACGACTTTTAATATAGTTTATCCATCACTAGTTCTTACTTCGCCAAATGGTGGTGAAAATTGGTTCTATGGTTCCTATCAAAATATAATGTGGACTTCATTAGTAGTTAATAATATTAATATTGAATACACCACTAATAATGGGACTAACTGGATTACAATTGCAACGAACATAAATTCATTAAACGGAAGTTATTCATGGCGAATACCTAATACTCCAACTTTATCTGCAAAAGTTAGAATTTATGAAGTTGGAAATACTTCACTTTCTGATACGAGCAATTATATATTTACAATTTCAAAGATAATTGTTACTTCTCCTAATGGAGGTGAAAACTGGCAAGGACAAAGTACAAAACAAATAACGTGGTCAATAACTCCTGCTTTTACAGATAATAAAGAAAATGAAAATGCTCTTCCAACAAAAGACGAGGAAAATATTGAACTTCTTTTATCACATTTGAGACTTGAATTAACAACCAATAACGGAACAACTTGGAGTATAATAACTTCAGCTACCCCGTCAGGTACTGGAAGCTTCAACTGGTTAGTTCCTGCGGTTCAATCTCCTCAATGCAGAGTACGACTTTTAGATACTGCTGATGTAAATGTCGGCGACACAACTGATAATGTATTTTCTATTTATACATCAACGATTAATGTTACCTCACCAAAAGGTGGTGAAAATGTCCTTGTAAACACAAACTATAATATCACCTGGACAAGTACAAATGTTCAAAATGTTAAGATAGAATACTCAACTAATAACGGTCAAAATTGGTTGAATATTATATCATTAATTTCTGCAAGTAATGGATCTTATAGCTGGTTAGTGCCTAATACTGTTTCAAATCAATGTTTTGTAAAAATTACTGATATTACTAATCCTTTAATTACGGATACAAGTAATTCGACATTTAGTATTAGTATCATTAGTGTAGTTCTAAATTCTCCAAATGGCGGAGAAAATTGGTTTGCTGGTTCAAAAAAATCTATTAATTATACTGTTCAATTTGCAAATACAATAAATATTGAATACTCAACTAACAGTGGTTCAACGTGGATTTCAATTGCAACTAACATATCCCCTGCTACCGGAAACTATTTATGGACAGTTCCCGGCACACCTACAAGTCAGGCAAAAATAAGGATCTATGATCCTGGTAATTTATTTGCAGGAGATACGAGTAATGCTGTATTCACAATTTCAAAACTTATATTGACCTCACCGAACGGTGGTGAAATATGGCAGTCATCTTCACAAAAGAATATTACATGGTCAACACAATCACTTGAATTCACAAAAACTAGTTCAAATAATTATAAATATGAAGAGAAGATTGACTCAGAACTTTTATTAATTTCTCATCTAAGATTGGAATATACAACAAACGATGGTTCCAACTGGAATTTAATCTCAACTGCTGTTCCTTTCAGCAATGGAAATTACATCTGGACAATTCCATCTACTCCATCAACGCAATGCAAAGTTAGAATAATTGATACATCTGATGCTTTTGTTGGAGATACCAGCGATAATTTCTTCACCATTTACCAATCTACTATTACAGTTTTAACTCCTAATGGAGGCGAAAGATGGAAAGAAGGCTCTACCAATACTATAAGATGGGTAAGTACAAATGTTCAGAAAGTAAAAATAGAATATTCAACAAATAATGGCAGCAACTGGACAACTATTGTCGATTCAATACAAGCCGGTCTTGGGAGCACAAATTGGTTGGTACCAAATACTCCATCGACAAGCTGCAGAGTTAAAATAACGGATCTATCTCTTACAACCGTAAATGATGTTAGTGATTCTAATTTTACCATTTACAAACCGTTGCTTTCTCTTATCTCTCCTAATGGAGGAGAAATATGGTTCTGGAATACACAGAAAGAAATTAAATGGCAAAGCAATGATATAAGTAAATTAAAAATTGAATTAACTACTAACGATGGAGCTAACTGGGTAGTTATTGATTCTAATTTAAATGGTTCATCAGGAAAATATTTGTTGACTGTTCCAAAGTATCATTCCAGTCTGTGCAAAATCAAAATTTCCGATCAGGAGACTTTGGGTTTGTTTGACATTTCTGATTTAACTTTCACAATTGTTGTTCCGACTTTGACTCTTAATTCACCAAATGGAGGAGAACGATTAAAAAGCGGCACAGCTCAAAATATTAACTGGAATAGTACAGACTTAAATTTAATTAATTTGACTTACAGCTCAGATAATGGAATAACTTGGAATAAAATTTCTGATAGTCTTGATGCAACTACAGGAATATTTAATTGGATTGTTCCATCGCTGAATTCCAGAAATTGCAGAATTATTATTTCTTCAACTGAATATCCTTTCATTAAAGATACCAGCAACAGTATTTTTGAAATTTATAAATCGACCATTGTTGTCGTTTCACCAAACGGCAATGAAAAACTAATTGTTGGTAAACAAACTGATGTTAGCTGGACATACTCAGATATTCTAAATGTAAAAATTGAACTTTCAACAAACAATGGGATTACATGGCAAAATTTGATATTATCAGTTACTGCTTCGCAATTAAAATATTCCTGGAAAGTATCGAATACCCCATCGGTAAATTGTCTTGTAAGAATCTCCGATGCTCTTGATTCAAATGCATATGACATTAGTGACACCTCTTTTACTATCAGTACTGTTTTGCCAAAAGTAAATGTTTCTATTTACCAGAACCCTGCTATTGCAAAATATGCTGACTTAATCGTTATTTCTGATTCATTGCTTAGTAAAGCCCCAACAGCAAAAATGTGGAGTAGTCAAGATACTATTCCCATATTAATGACAGGAATTCCAAATTCTGCTAGTACTTATAAAGGTAGTCTGAAGTTTGATACAAGCGGGATATTTTCAATTAAAGTTTCTGTAAATACTTTGATGAATGTAATAAAAGATACTCTCAGAACTTTTAATATATTGCTTGCTAAACCGGGAATACTCTCACGTTTATCAAGTATTGATTCCAAAGCTATTTTACAAATAAATTCAAACTCAATAAAACAAGAACTGTGTTTTATTGCGGACCAGGAAAAGAATGCAAGCGATAATGTATACATCTATACACCGGAGACAATCTTTGAATCACCTTTACAGATTGAAATTAACTATGATAAATCTCAATATCCTGATCCATCAAAGTTGTTCATTTATCACCTTGAAAACAATGAGTGGCATCCATTAAGAAGCCAGGTATTTAAACAACTTGGCAAAGTAAAATGCTTTACCAATTCTTTAGGAAAATTCAAACTGTTTCTTGATGAAAGATTTAATGGCAGTAACCTTGTTCCAGATGAATATGCTTTAAGTCAGAATTATCCAAATCCTTTTAATCCAACAACAAGTTTTAATTACAGTCTTGCAAATGACGGACACTTAACTATAATAATTTACAATATACTGGGAGAAAAAGTTAAAACTTTATTTGATGGATTCGAGCTTGCTGGAATGTACAAATCCACATGGGATGGAAAGGATGACGCAGGACTTCCTTTATCCACAGGAGTATTTTTTGTGAGAATGATTACCGAAAACTTTAATCAGGTAAAAAAAATAATGCTTCTTAAATAATTTTTGTCCGATAGTTTAATTTGAAATGTAATTAACAAATGGTAAGATTTTAATAAAATAAAAAGAGTCTAATATGGAAAACAAAATATTTATACTCGTAATGATTTTTACAATTATAATATTTTCAGATGGTTGTAAAGTTAAACAACCGACAGAACCGGTAGATACATATGCATCAACTGTAAATGGCGGCTGGACTGCATACAAAAATAAAGATTATTATGGTGCTGCTAAAAAATTTGGTGAAGCGCTTGCTAGTGACTCAACCCGCGTTGATGCATACATTGGTGCAGGTTGGGTTCTGCTAAAACTTGATTCACTTCCTTTAGGAGAAACAGCTTTCTATCTTGGTTCAACAAAAACAAAAGTAACAGCAGATTTATTTGCTGGCTGGGCATTTTTACTTAATGCGACAAAACAGTATAACCAATCAAATCTTAAAACGGATATTGCACTCAGTTATGATTCTACATGGAAATTTACTTATGATACTACTTTAAGTAAAACGGACTTGCTTGTGCTAAAAGCCGAAAATTTCTTCTTACTTGGAGACTTCAATAGCAGTTTATTTACTGTACAAATTTTAAATCCATTATTTTCAACAGATATTTCAAAACCTGAAGGTTTAGCTGAACTTGCAACTGAAATTGAAAGACTTAAAAAAATAATGTAGTATCAATTTTTTCTTAAAACTCTGAATATAGCAAATTTTAAATAAGAAGTTTCGGGCATAGATAAAAGTTTGGGATGATCTAGTGACGCTTCATTATAATGAATTAATTGGAGGTTTATATTTTCTTTAATAGCAGCTTTATTTATTAATTCAAAAAAAATTTCCTTGTTCAAATGATATGAACAGGAGGAAGAAACCAAGTAACCGTTATTAGTTGTACATAGTAAAGCTTTTCTATTTAATTTTTCATATCCCTTAATAGCTGCTGAAATATTCTTTTTACTCTTAGCAAATGCTGGGGGATCAATCATTACTATATTATACTTAATATTTTTTTGAATGCAGTTTTCAAGGTAATCAAATACATCATCAACTATTGCTTTGTAGTTATTAGTAAAATAATTCAACTCACAATTTCTTTTTACTTTATTTATTTCAATTTCCGACGAATCTAAAAAAGTTACTTCTTTTGCACCAGCAGATAAGGCATGTAATCCAAATCCACCTGAATTACAAAATGCATCCAGAACAGATTGATTCTTAACAATTTTTTCAATAAAAAATCGGTTGTCTGATTGATCAAAATAAAAACCAGTTTTGTGAGCTAATTGAAAATCAATTTCATATTTAATTTTTCCATCATCAATAATCTCTTTCGAGTTTTCTCCCAGATATATTTTATCTTCATCAGGTAATCCTTCAAGAATTCTGAAATGAGTTTCATTCTTTGATAAAATATTTTTGGCATTAAATAAATCCCTTAAAACAGCCACAATGCTATCAATATTTTTTTCTATCCCGCAAGAATTAATTTGCAAAACAAAAGTACTGTTGTACTTATCAATTATCAAACCGGGAAGAAAATCACTCTCTGAAAATATTAAACGAAACGAATCCCGTTCTGGATAAATCTGTTTCCTAAGATGAAAAGCTGATTGAATTTTTTCTTCAATAAATTTCTTCAGACTTTCAATTTTTTGAAATGATAAAACTCTTGTGGCAATTAATGAATTTCTGTTATAAAATCCATTACCAATAAAATCACCGGCATAGTTGAAAACATTAACTAACTCACCATTTTCAATATCATTATCACCTTTAAGAATTTCATTTGAAAAAATCCACAAATGTCCATTGCGAATTCTTCTATCTTCATTTTTTTTTAGATAAATATTTTTCATTGAATGAAAAAGATAATTTAGTATTTGAAAGTGCTTTGTTATAAATTATTAATAACTTTTGCAAGCTTTGAAGAAATTTCTTTTGCTATGAGTTCCAGATTCTAATTACCTACGGTCTTCATAGATTCCATTGGATTAACTGCAGATAAAGATATTTTTCCATCTTCCTTTTCCTGTACTACAATATTGCAAGGCATAAGCACACCAATATTATCTTCTAACTGCAAAGCTTTATATGCAAAGGGAGGATTGCATGCACCAAGAATTTTATATTTTCTAAAATCAATATCAAGCTTTTTCTTTAATGTTTCTTTGACATCAATTTCACTCAAAATCCCAAAGCCTTCTTTTTTAAGTTCCTCAGAAATTTTTTCAAGAGCTGCTTCAAAAGTTGAATTAATTATTTTGCTCGTATGATACATGTTCATTTCCTTTCTTCATTCTTATAACTTATTTACAATGATTCTGATTTCATTCTATCTAATAAATCAATTATAATTCCTTCTCTTAAGGAATAATCTGAATAAACCACTTTTTCAATTTTTAGTACTTCAAATAAGACCTTTAGAATAATTATACCAGCAGGTATTATATCCGCACGTTTTATTTCCATACCGGGAATTTTCATTCTCTCCTCAGTTGTCGAATTCAGTAATATTACTTGCATTATTTCATTCAATTGATGTTTAGTGAACTCTATTCCTGTGTAGTTACAATTAAAATTATATTCGTTTTTTTTAATTAATGAAATTACTGTTCTAAAAGAACCTGATGAACCAGCACAAAGTTCAAATCCTGTTGTATTTATATCGTTAATCACAGATAATAAAAGTTTTCTAACATGCTGTTCGCATCGTATAATTCTTTCTTTACTTAAAATATAATCAGGAAAAAATATTTGCGATAAACGTACCGCACCTAATTTAACACTTGTGGAATAAAGAGTTTTTCCATTCACACCTATTATTAATTCGGTACTTCCTCCACCAATATCTATACAAAGAAGTTTTTTATCTTTTATTTGTAAAGTTAAAGATATAGCCTTGTAAATCATTTCGGCTTCTCTTTTTCCATTTATTACTTCTATTTTGACTCCTGTTTCGTTTTCAATGTAGTTAATAAAATCATTCTGATTATCAGCTTCTCGTACTGCACTTGTGGCAACTGCTTTAATCGGAGTGTTAAAAGAATTAGAAATAATTTTAAACCTGTTTAATAGTTCAGCAGCTTTTTGGTAATTATCTTGTGGAATAATTGATTTCCCCTCTTCCTGTACTGAAAGTCTTAACACTTCTCTCTCTCTTCTGCATATTTCGAACTTATTATCATCTAGAATTTTTGCAATTACAAGATGAAAAGAATTAGAACCAATATCTAATGCTGCAATGTATCTATTATTTTGCATTTAATTTTTTATTATCAGCAATAACTATTTTAAACAAGTTAAAAACATCTTCAACATTTATGTCATCAATTAAATCCGATTTGCGAATAAAATATTTATTGCAACCAACCGGAGCCCAGTTGAATGGATTTGTTGGTCCGAATATCGAAATCTGTGGAGTTGGAGTAGAACCTGCTACGTGCATTATTCCAGTATCGTTGGTTATGAAGAAGTCAGATTTTGATATCAGTGCAGCAACTTCTGGAATTGTTTTATTCATAAAGACCGGAATTTCAAAATCAACATTTAATTTTACAAATGAAATTTCATCTTTATCAGCATCACTTCCTGTCAAATAAATTTCAGCATCGTATTTATTTTTTATCATTTCAATTAATTCAGCATATTTATGACAAGACCATCTATTTTGAGGTTTACCCGCTCCAACATGTAAGCCAACAATTATTTTGTCTGAACTGCGAAAATTTATTAGTAAAAAATCACCAGCAATTCGTTCATCATCTTTATCATAAAATATTTCAGAATGATAATTTTTGGAATCAATACCAAACGGGCGTACAATATCCATTATTCTATCGGAGACATTTGAATCTGGATGTTTTCTCCAATCCAGTTTAACTCTTCTATCAAAAAGAAAATAACTTTCATTCATTGCTCCCTCAAGAGAAAGCGGTCCTATTCTTATTTTTGAATTAGAAATTCTTGCAAGAATATTACTTGTAAATGAAATTGAAACAAGAACAGGAACAATACAAACGTCATAAGGTTGACGCAGTTTTTTATAAAAGGAAGTTAATTCAAATGGATTAAATAATTTTTTTTTATCGAATAGAATTATTGAATTAATAAATTTATTTTTTTTGATGGCATCTATATTATCAGGGCTTGCCACAACAGTCAATTCCATTTCAGGATACTTTTCTTTTAAAGCTCGGAAAAGAGAAATACCTGAAATCATATCTCCTAATTGATTATGCTGACGGATGATTAATATTTTTCTTGGCGTACCGATGTCATTACTTTTATTTTCATTAAGTGCAAAAAAAAAGTAAATAACCTTATGAATAAAAAATGAAAAATAATTTTTACGGGACATCCTCAACTCTTTTTATCATTCGATTCAACTTCTTCATAATCAACATCAACAACATCTTTACGTTCTTTACGATAAATATTATCTTTTTGAGTTTTTAAAACTTTTTTTATTCTATAAAAAAAAGAAAATATTTTATACAAAACATAGATTACAATACCCCAGAATAACAACCTTAGCATTAAAATATCCTTTTCACTTCCGGTTGAAAGTATTCAATTATTCCCCTGTCGTCTCTAAAGATAGCCTGGAATAGTTCGTCAAAATCTTTCTGGCTTTTTATAAAATCGATTTCTGTTGCATCAACAATAAGCAAAGGTGTAGAATTATATTTAAAGAAAAAATCATTATAAGCTTCGCTTAATTCTTCAATGTATGATTGTACAATATTTCTTTCGATTTGTCGACTTCTTTTTTTTATATTGAACATCAATCGCTCAATACTTGACTGAAGAAATACAACGAGGTCAGGTTTACGAATATTACGATTCAACATTGGAAAAAGTGTTTCATATAATTTCAATTCTTCACCATTTAAATTGAGGTAAGCAAAGATTTGGTCTTTCTCAAAAATATAGTCTGTTATAAGATACTCAGAAAAAAGATTTTCCTGATTTAATTGCTGCTGTTGCTTGTAACGATTAACAAGAAAAAACATCTGAGTCTGGAAAGCATAGCGTTTTCTGTCATTATAAAATTCACCAAGAAAAGGATTTGCTTCAAACTCTTCAAGAACTATTTGTGCATCTAATCTTTCTTTAAGTTTTTTTGCAAGAGAGGTTTTACCAGCTCCAATTACACCTTCAACTGCAATGTATTTTAATTCTTTATTCAAGATAGGACTACATCTCCTTCCTTAATAATAATTTTATCATTCATTTTTCTTAAAATAAATTGTTCATTTTCCTTTATACAAATATTGCAAATATTTTTCTTTAAAACAGGATGAAAAAAATCAGGTTCAATTTCAATTAAAGGAGTCATTACAAAATCTCTTAAATGAAGTTGTTTATGAGGAATCGAAACTATTTCATTTTCAATTATAAGCTGGTCATAAAATAAAATATCAATATCAATTTCACGACTGTTCCATCTGCCTCTATCAATTCTTCCAATATCCTTTTCTACTCGCTTAATGAAATTGAAAAGTTCTATTGGAGTAGACTTTGTTACAATTTTTATTACCGCATTAATATAATTCCCCTGACCTTCAACACCCATTGGAAGAGTTTCATAAAGAGAAGAAATTTTTAAAATCTCATTTTTATTACAATTATGAATTCTTTTAATTGCTTCAAAAATAAATTCTCGTTTATCGCCCACATTAGAACCCAATGCAAGTAATGCAATGTTTTTCATCTTCAGACTTTAAAGTTCTTCTCTAGATTTATTTACTTCAACCTCAACACAATCTACTACGCCACCAATAGGGGGATTATTTTTTCTTACCCGCACAACCGCTTTATATACAATTGGAAAATGAACAAATAGTTCTTGTGTAATTTTATTTGCAAGTGCTTCAATAAGATGAAATTTTTGTGTCATAGCAATATCAGAAAGCAGCTTATAAACTTTTTCATAATTAACTGTTTCAGTCAGTTTATCTGAAGCGACTGCATTTGAAAAATCTGTGTATAAATCAATATCTGCTTCAAACTTTCCTCCGATGTTTCTTTCTTCTTTAAAAACACCATGATATGCATAGAACGAAGCTCTTTTTATTCTGATTATGTTTTCCATATAAGAATATTTTTCCTGTAAGTAAATTTTATTATTTCAAAAATAAGAATTGTTATTCACTTAATTTATTTTTCTTTTTGATGAAGACCAGATTTGTAATTACAAGTCCTATTAAAACAAAAGCACTTCCAATAAGTTGATTCATTGTTAAATTTTCATCATAAAATATTATTCCCAGAACAATAGCCGAGACTGGTGTGATAAATGCAACAAAAGAAAGGAGAATTACATCTATCTTTTTAAGCAGCCAGTAATAAATTGAAAAAGTAAAAGCACTTGCAAATATTCCCAGATATAATACTGCAAGAATTCCTTTTAACGAATAATTAATTTGTTCACTATTTTCGGTAATGAAAGAAAGAGCAAAAAGAAATATTCCACCAAGTATAGTTGGAAATAGATTCATTGAAATAGGATTTAAGTCGTGACCATACTTTTTTACAATTATAAATACAAACGATTGAATTATTGCCCCAGCAATTACTGCAGCCATTCCCAATAAATAATTACCTGACGCAATATGAATATCAGATTTAAAGATAATTATTATTCCTGTAAAACCAATTAACATTCCAATTAGTTTAACAGGTTCAATTTTTTCATTCGGAATAAGAACACGCGAAAACAATGCTACAAAAAATGGATACACAGCAAATAGAACTGATGCAAGACCTGATGGGATATACTGTTCAGACCAGTAAATTAATGCAAAAGGAATAACAAAAGAAAATATTCCCATTATAAAATATAGCACCATTTCTCTTTTTCCGGTTTGCAATTTAATGGAAGAGTATTTCATCCATAAATAGATAAAAACAGAAGCAACCAAAAATCTTAAACTAACAGAATAAAAAGGTGGAAAAGATTCTAAACTAATTTTAATTGTCAACCACGTTGAACCCCATACCAGGCACAGAAAAATATATGAAGATGTAAGTTTTAGTTTTTCATTCATGTTTTTATCGCTATTACTCCCAGTGCTCTTCCGGAATTATTACCATCCCGCCTGTATGAATGAAGATTTTTATTATCAAATGTACACAAAGGAGAAACTTCTATATTCTCTACTTTAACTCCTGCATTCACTAGTAAACCATAATTGGCTCTTGCAACATTAAGTTTGAATTTATCACCTGCTTTTTCAAGATAATTTGGACTGAAATGTTTTGCAACTTCTTCCCCTACTTCATAATTTTTTTGTGATATTGAAGGAGATATATATGCAATCATATCTGATGTCTTGCAATTAAAATCATCGATAAGTTTGGCTAACGTTTTTCCAAGAATATTTTTTACTGTTCCTCTCCATCCGGAATGAACACCAGCAATAATTTTTTTCTTTGCATCGAATAAAAATATTCCAACACAATCTGCAATACTTATTGCAAGTCCAAGCCCAGTTTTATCAGTAATCATTGCATCGCTTTCACCAATAATTCCTCCTTCTGTAACATAAGAAATTCTATCAGAATGAATTTGTCTTTGCAAAGCAACAGAGTTTTTATTTAAGCCAAGATAATTAAAAAAATCGGTACGGTTCTTTTCCACTACTTCTTTATCATCTCCGACTGTATGAGAGAGATTAAAATAAAATGGCGGTTTGTATAATTTTTCATTTTTTGTACTTAAACCAAAAATTATTTCGGGATATAAACTGAAAATATTTGCTCTTAGTATTTCCATAAATCAATTCTCTTTGAAGTGTAAAAGTAACGAAACCTCTACTTGTTTAATAAAGTATGATGATTAAAAAATCAAATTTAACTTCGAATGAGATTAATTATTCAATTTTTACTTTTCTGTTTTTAATTAAGAAGATAAATCCTGCAAACATTATAATACCTCCCCACCAGATATTTGGATTAATTTCCAAAAGAATAGTTTTGTGTTCTGGCGGATTAACGATTAAAAATATTCCTGATACAATAACAATAAATCCAACTGTTACAAGAATTAATCCAACAAAATACCAGATAGGTTTCATATTAAACTCTCTTTCTTACCAGAAAAGAATATTAAGAATTAACAAAACTATAATAGAGATGACTGCCCAGAAACCAGGTTTGCTGTATATGTGCAATGATTTGTCTTCAACTTCATTTGTCAAACCTTTAACAAGTCCAACGAGTTCTTCTTTGGGTTTCTTTTTAGTGAATAGACTGATAACAATAGTTAGAATAAAACAAATAAGCCACGCCCACCAAGCACGCCAAAAGTTGATAGCCATGTCACTTGCAGTATTTGATAAAGTAAGAACTGTATTATCAAACCAATTAAATTTTTGAGCAAGAAATAAAATAAAAGATGAAGACATACCAGCAATCAATCCCCAGAAAGCACCATTGGGAGTAATCCACCAGACAAACATACCAAGCAGCATCGTTGCAAACAGCGGTGCGTTTACCCATGAGAAAATTGCTTGCATATAATCCATTATGCTTGGAAAACTTTTTGCCCAATAAGCAGTTGCAACACTAATCAAAATTCCAACTATTGTAGCAACTCTTCCCATCCATAAAAGATGAGCATCATTTGCTTTTTTATTAAGTACGGATTTATAAATATCATAAGTCCAAACAGTGTTAAAAGCACTAACATTTCCAGCCTGTCCTGCCATAAATCCGGCGAGCAAAGCAGTAATTCCAAGTCCCATTAAACCTGATGGATAGTATCGCTTAATCAGCATTGGCAAAGCAGAATCATAATTAACCTGCCCTCCGTCTTTAAGTAAAGCAAAACCAGAGTTTGGATCGCTTGCGAGAACAATTGCAATCAATCCTGCAAATATTACAATGAACGGAATTGCCATTTTAAAGAAGGAAGCAAGAATAGGAGTCATCCTTGCAGAATGAAGATCTTTTGCAGAGAAAGCCCTTTGAACAACAAGAAAGTCTGTAGTCCAATAACCAAATGATAAAACAAATCCAAGTCCTAGAACAATTCCTCCCCATGTGATAACCATTCCATTCAAAGAAGGATCAGCAGATGAAGACCATAATGTCGTGTAAGATACTGATGTATAAAGTTCATTGACTTTTGTAATGATTTGATCAACGCTGCCAATCTCAATAATTCCCAAAATTGTCACCAAAAACAAACCGAACCATATAAGAAAGAATTGAATAATCTCTGTAAAAATTGCTGAAAGAAGTCCGCTTAAAGTGACATAAGCGGCTACAGTTGCTGCACTAGTCCACATACTAATATCCCAGTTCCAACCAAGAAAAGTATGTAGCACAAGTGCCATTGCATAAAGATTAATTCCACTAACAAGTAAAGTCATAACAGCAAAAGCAATTCCGTTAAGCACTCTTGTCTTTTCATCAAAGCGAAGTTTGAGATATCCGGGAACAGATTTTATTCTACTGCTGTAATAAAATGGCATCATATAAACACCAAGGAAAAGCATTGCAGGGATAGCACCGATCCAGTAGAAATGAGCAACGAACATTCCGTACTTAAATGTATTACCTGTCATACCAAGTAATTCCAGAGCGCCAAGATTAGCAGATAGAAAAGCCAGACCAGCTACCCAGGAAGAATTTTTTCTGCCGGCGAGGAAAAAATCTTCTTCACTTTTAGTAAAACGTTTTAAGTAAAAACCTATTCCTAAAATGAAAGCAAAATAAACAGCAATTATCAACCAATCAAAGAAAGAGAGACCAATTTCGAACATAATATAAGCCTGTAAATCATCTATAATATAAAAGAAAATTCTTCATTACAGAACAAATATACTTATGTTTTTGTGGTTAAAAAAACAGATAGTGAATTACCATTATTCCTTCTTTATTTTTCTGGTATTTCACCTGGTTTTACCTGTGATACTATTTCATTAAAAATTTTCAACTCTTCTTTCAATAAAAAATTACTAGCAAGATTTACTGCTTTTCTGCACTCTTTCTCTTTTTTACAATATTTCGATAAGACTGCATTATAGAGAAGTTTTTCGTTTAAACTTTTAAAAGTATCATTTTGAGCGACATAGTTTTGAATTAACTTATTAATTTCTGCCTGATTTGAAATGTACTCTTCCAATCCTTGCTGCCAGGTTCTTTTTAAATCAACAACAAAGTGACCATCAGTTTCTGTCATAATTAAATAGAAACCTGGAGCGCAAGCATGAGAGGTCAAATCGTTTATCTCAAATTTATCATACAAATATTTAAAGGTACCTTCATTGTACATTGGATTAACTCCATTTGTATTTTCTTTATATTCTTCTGAAATTTGTCCGATATAAAGTAACTCATTATTTCTAACTGTAAAGACATTATAATACCTCGCGTTCCAGCCATTGCCTGGACTATCAGAATAAACAAACAAATAACCATCCCGCCAGAAAATATTTTTTTTCATAGCATTTATAATGGAATCAATTTCTGATATTTCACCAAATGATTCACTATGTGTTTTAAAAACTTTATTCTCTTTCTTTGTAACAATTGTAAAAGAAGGATAATTTACAGTTGTATCTAATATTGCTGTTACTGTTACCTTATCATTTATCAGAGGATATTCAATAACAGCTAGAAATTTTTTAGGTTTTGAGTTTAACTCATTATTAATATTGACAGGAGATTTACCATTTAGTTGTTCTTTCTCTTGTTCCTTTTTGTCACAACCAAAAAAAATAATTATAAAAAGGATGAATGATAATAATTTTATCTTCATATTTTACCTCAGATTTTCACTCTACTTAATTTTATAATAGTTTTACTTGCCAAAATTAATTAATGCTTAAGTTAGATTCCACAACAGGAACCTCAATGTTCGTAACTTTTTGAGTTAAAAGGTAATCATTACAAATTGAGACTATCGATTCGTGACTTAATATATCAAGGAGAAAAACAGGAAACTTGAACTTACACAACCATTCCTCAATTGAAGATTTATCAAGCGGATACTCTTCAATACTTTTATCCATTATTTGCAACATTATACTCCTTCCTTCTGCCTTGAATCGTAAATTTTTTGGATCTGTATAAATTACTTTTTGTTTTGGTCTGGTTATATTTTTAGTTTTCACTTTCCTGTTTACTCCTTTTTGATTAGTTAATTTATATCCCCTTATAAGTTTTGTCTTCTAAATGACACAAGATTTAACGCAGTAAGATGAATCATTTTGTTTTCATAATTAAGTTCAAAACCTGTCATGTCTTTCGTCTCAAAACGTTTTTCATTCCCCACACCGACACCTTTATAAGTTTCAAAATGGATTTCTTCAAGTTTATCTAAAAATGTAAGTACTTTGTATTTTGCCTCTGCTTCATTAATTCCATTTTTGTCATCTTTTAACCTAAAAGCTTCCATCGCCGAACCTTTAAGTAATTTTGAAAAATATTCTGAAAAAATATCTGTTTTGTTAAATACATCAATATTGACAAGATTATTTTTGATAAATATTGCTATTCCATTTGCTCCGCCTTTATGTTTAAATTTATTTACAAATTCATCGAACAGTAACTCTTTATTGTCAAAAATATCTGACAAATTAGCCGTTGGAGAAGCAACACCAAGACTACTTGAATATTCATTAACTTTACTCCATACCGCTCCCTGTTCTGCCATAAAATTTTCTCTCTTTTCCAAATTCTTTTTTACATGTAAAGCTTTCATTGCACGCAAATCAGTAGGAGCAGAATAACCACTTTCTCTAAATTTAGGACTTTTATGAAACCATCTTCCCTGTTCAACACAGCTAACAGGAAGATTTACTTTGGTGTGAGGTGCCAGCAGAACAGAAGTATTCAAAACTCTATTTTGTTTAGCTCCCTGAAGTATATCTCCGTCTGAAAAAAAGATGAAATCATCTGAGAGATTGAATACAACAAGATTATTAACACTTCCCTGTTCACTTACTTCTTTTACCTGAACAAGGTCTTGCTTAATAGCCGTTGCCCCTGAGATATAATTAAATGTATTCTGATCAGAAGTTGAAAGTTGAATCATTGATAAACTTCCTTCTTTCTGAAATGATAAAACTTGTGCTAACATATGAATTTCCTTTCATTTTTTGCATAGGAAATTTAAGCATAATAGATACTAGGAATAGTATCATACTATGATACTATTTTGAAGGAATAAAATTTTTAACTTATTTTTGAATAAATAATCAAAGTGCATATATGTTTGAACTGCAAACCAAAATAAAACGGCAAATAGAAATAATTGGTCTATGCCTTAGTGAAAAAAGTAATAAGATTTGTATATCTGACCTTTCTGATTATTTTAACGTAGATAATGTAACCATTAAAAGAGATTTGAAAGACTTAAGGTTTTATGGAATAGATATACATTCAGAAAAGAAACGTGGTGTTTATATAAGTGCTAAACTTGATGCACCAAAAATAAAAGAAATAATTCTTCATTATGTTGGGCTTTGTTACTCGGGAAATATTTTTGATAAATCAACATTATTACTTGTAGAAAAACATAATACAAATGCACTAAGTCATTTGATAATGCTTCAAATCTGCATTGACCGAAATTTGGAATCGAAAATTTGGTATAATAAAAATGATGAATTAATTGAAGAGCGAATAATCAGACCCTTGCTTATTTTTCATAGTGAAGGAAGCTGGCGAGTTTTAAGTCAGGAAGGAAATAGTGTAAAACAATTTCATTTTGATAAGATTACAAAAGTAAAAGCAACTGAAAAGAATTTTCCACGAATGTCATCAGAAAAATTTGAATCTATGTTTAACTATTCCTGGGGAAGTTGGATTGGGAATGAAAAACATAAAGTCAAATTAAGATTTTCTAAAGAGTGGGCTGACAGAATAAAACCAAGAATGTGGACACCAGACCAAAAGATAACAGATAATACTGATGGCTCGTTTATTTTTGAGGTTACAGTAAATACACTTAGAGAAATTGCCAGCTGGATTGTAAGTCGTGGCAAAGGATGCATAGTAATGGAACCTGAAGAACTTAAACAACTTGTAATAGATATTGCCAAAGAGACGCTCAATAACTATGAAGAATAAAGATATTGATTTATTAATTAAGGAATTTGGAAATGACAAGGTATCAGTATTCAGACTCCAGGATTATAGTTTTGTAATTATTGGAAATCCATACTTAAGGTCTTATTTATATTTTCCAACAGGTCTTCGTGTAGAAATAATTCCAAATATTAATATGCATGAAAAACTAATTATTCTACCAGGCACAAGTACAAAGAAAGACTTACTTAGTATATCTGATGATTATGAAAAAATAAATGATCAATTCTTTAAAACAATTCCGGAAGAACAAATAAAAATTGTTGAAAAATTTCCTGATACACACTGGACAATCCTTCGTGCTTTAAATTATTGTGGAAAAGTATTTATCGAATTGATCGAATCAAATGCTTCAATAGCATATATTGCGGTAAATTTAGAAGCCTTAAATAAATCTTATACATTAATTGAAACACTAGAACTTATAAAAGATTTGAGTACAACTAAAAGAAAAGAGATATTAGAAAAAGCTCTTTTCCCTGCTACCGAACAAATGGTTAAAATATTTCTTAAGATTGACCCAATGCATCTTAGTGTGGAAAGATTAAAATCTTTACTCTATTTAGTATCATTTGAGAATAGAAACCGAGAAAATATTTTATCTGTTCTTTCAAGGATAAAAACCATAAACTTCAATTTAATTAGATTATTAACTATTTATCCGAAATCAATTGAATACCTTTCTCCTAAGTTCATTTCTAAGCTTAGCGAGTCAGATAAATTAAATATTTATATTAAAAGATTGGAGCAGATAAGATTAATAAAAGAACAGTTAAATATTAGACAGTTAAAGATTGAAAAGATTGAAGATATAGAACCTATTTATCAAAAGTTAATGAAGAGAAAAGAGGAAGCTGAAAAATATCCAGATCCACCAATAAAAGGAACAGATAATATTATTCCACTGATTAATGCAAAAGAACAAATCAGTTGGTCAAAATTACAAAACAATTGCATTCATACTTATATTCAGAAAGTGAAAAGAAATCAAAGTTTTTTTTACAAAGTAATATTAAAGGATGAGACAGCTACACTTGAAGTATGGATCACAAAAGAAAAAGTTTCATTAGGCAGTCTGCTTGGATTTAAGAACAAACAAGTCTCTAATGAATTACGAGATATGGTAAATAATTGGTACAAAAATTATGTGGCAGAGAAACGTGATTAAAGCAAACGAATAATTGAAGTGTTTTTGCGGAGAGAGAGAGATTCGAACTCTCGGTAGGGCAAGCCCTACAACGGTTTTCGAGACCGTCCCATTCAACCACTCTGGCATCTCTCCGAAAGATTAATTATGCAATTAAATATCTAGTCGTAAAAATAATAATTATTCCTAAACTAAAATAAAGTAAAACCAATCCTTTGTGATTTTTTAATAACTCACCAAGAATGGCATGCAATGATAAATAGATAAATCCACCTGCAATATTCGCTTCAATAAAAGTTAACCAGTTATCAGTTAAAACTTTAGAAATAAAATACTCACCGAATAATGCTCCAACTATTGTGGTTAGTTGAATTAAAAAAACATAGATAATAGTTTTATTTCTATTATAATTTGCACCAATCATTAATGAAGCTAAAGCTAATCCTTCTGGAAATTTATGAGCAACTATTGCAACAAGAATTGAGTTTCCAATATCGTGAGTGTGTACAGAATTTGAAGATAAAGCTACTCCATCAAGAAAAGAATGAAACCCTAATGCAGTAAAAAGCAAAAGGACAATTTCAGAAAACTTTTTAGTCGTTTGCAAATCAAAATGACTAGCAGAACAAGCGGGACAAACATGAAAATAATATTTGCTTATTAGCCAGAAAATTAAATAGCCGGTAAAAACGCCAATCAATATCTTATAAATCTCCAAGGTAAAAGATATTTCCGGAAGAATAGTTAATGCAGCAGCTCCCAATAAAGCACCTGCGGAAAATGAAATCAATGAGCAAAGTTTTTTATGATTCAGTTTGATAAAAAAGATAATCAATCCGCCTGACAAGGCAGAAACAACAGCCATTGACGATTTAAATAGTATATCGTGCATAATTAAATTATTAAAATCGGTTTGCAATATAAGAATTATTGCTCAAATCAGATTTTAATAAAGAAAAGTTTTGATTAAGAATATCTTAATATCTATATTTGCCCTGCAATTTTAATATATTTGGAAAGGTGCAGGAGTGGTTTAACTGGCACGCCTGGAGAGCGTGTGTATCTTTGCGGGTACCGAGGGTTCGAATCCCTCCCTTTCCGCCATAAAATTTTCTGTCAATATGTATTTTATTTACATATTTTGGAGCAATAGACTAACAAAACGGTACGACGACTTTACTGCTAATATCGAAACAGAATCCAACAACATAGCCACGATATTATAAAATTTCTTCACAGAGTATTACATAAGTACTATGGAATCTGACGTCAATTCAATAGCATCTGACACCAATGCAATGAGACCTGACATCAATTCAATGACATCTGACAGTGATGCAATTTTAGCTGACAAGTACAAAATGGCTAAAATAAAAAAAACAGGGTTATAGTGTGTTCAGGGCGTTTTGAAAGAAAGCTTGGAAATCTGTAGATTTTGTTGCTGTAAGTTGTGTTTCATCAGGAATAGCTTAATAACTAACCTCACCACAACCCCTCTCCTTAGCAAGGAGAGGGGTTAAAAAAATTATTGGAAATGGTATGTTATTTTAATAAAATCATCTTTTTTGTTGCTTTATAATTGCCGGTTTGTAATTGATAGAAATATATTCCATTTGGTAATGTCGAAGTTTCTACGAATTCTACTTCGTAATAACCAGGATTCTGTTCTTCGTTTACTAAAGTTGTTATTTCTCTCCCGAGGATGTCGTAGACTTTTAGAGTAACTAACCTTTCCCGCTGTTCTTCTCCAAGGTGAGGAGTCGGATTATGACTGATGGGGATTGAATATTTTATTTTTGTGCTTGGGTTAAAAGGATTTGGATAGTTTTGTGAAAGTTGGTACAAAGAAGGATTATTAAAATTATTTTCATCGTCATTGAATGTGGCACCTCCATTTGTAGTTTTTAACATCGTCCCATTATTACCGACAGCCCATCCATTGAAGTTGTTAAAAAATGAAATTGAGTTAAGTAAAACTTGTGTACTTGTTGTTTGTATCGTCCAATTGTCGCCACCATTCGTAGTTTTCAGGATCTTACCGCTGCTTCCGGCAGCCCATCCAACTAAATTATTAATAAAAAATATTGATTGTATATAACTTGTGGTGCCACTTGTCTGTTGCACCCAATTATTTCCTCCATTAGTAGTTTTATAAATGGTTCCATTTCCACCTGCAACCCAACCCGTAATAGAATCAGAGAAGAACACAGTTTCAAGATCATTTTGATCTCCAATTAATTGAGTTACCCAGTTTGAACCTCCGTTAGTAGTTTTTAAAATTGTTCCAAAGGGTCCGACTCCCCAACCAATATTTTCATTGATAAAAAAAAGTGAATTAAGTGAACTACTGCTGATAGAACTCCAGGTAGTGCCACCATTTGATGTTTTAATTACTGTACTATTGCTGCCGACTGCCCAACCAATATTTAAATTTACAAAACATATATAATACAAATCGCTGTTTGTTCCACTGGTTAGAGTAAACCAATTCACACCCCCATTAGTTGACTTAATAATTTTACCGCTTTTTCCAACTGCCCAACCGACACTATCGTTTTGAAAATAAACCGATGATAAAAGTATTACGGTACCACTATTTTGAAGAATCCAATTTTGACCGCCATCAGTTGTCCTAAGGATCTTTCCTTGATCACCGACAGCCCAACCTGAAGAGCTTCCTAACAAATAAAGAGAATAAAGATTCTGAGTTACAGGTGACGGATTCTGAAGAACCCATTGTGAATAGATACTACGACTGAAAAGTAAAACTAAAGTTAAAAGTAATAATTTTTTCATTTTTCTCCCAAAGAATATTTATTGTACTTATTTAAGTTCATTCTACATTTCTGATTCTTTACAAATCATTATGTACAATTTAATAATTTTTTATATTCAGAAAAATTATTTAAGTGTTAACAATTTTCCTTACAGAACTTTATTGTAAAATAAGATTACAATATCAATATTCTAATTCGGAGTGTGAAGGCATAATTTTAATTTTACCTTTTGATTGCAGAGCTGCTAAAAGTCCATGATTTAATATTTTTTCACTTCTTCAAGAATGTAGGTTGCAATAGCTTTAAGTTCGGCTGGTTTTAATCCTTGTGCAGGCATGGGGGGATAATCGGGATTTATCTTCTTTGGATTGTTTATAAACTTAGTTAATTCACTTACTTTTCCTTGATACTTGGAAAGTGTTTCTCGATAAGGCGGTCCGACAACTTTTTTGTCAAATTTATGGCAAGCGGAACATTTTGTTTTATATATTTCTTCACCACTTACTCCACCCGCTTTACTTGTTTCTTTTTTAAGTTTTGCGAATTCAATTTCAAATTGTGAATTAAGCATTGCGGAATGAGTCTTTGTTGAGTTATCCAAAGAAATTTGATCACTTACAGTCAAAGCAAACATTGAAAGTATGATTAAAATAAAAATCCATCCGCTAAACTTTAAATGCATATTTTTTATCATATCATAAATAAAATGATAAGAAATAAATATTAGGAACAAAGCAAAGAAAACAAATCCGAATACGGAAGTTGATAAAGAAACAGCAGGAAGGATTATCAAATTCAATCCTATAAACAATGGCTGAATCAACAAAAATATCATTACGATATTCAAAGCTGACATTCTTACAAAATCTAGATATGATGAATCATCTTTAACTCCGCCTTCCCAGAAGAAGAAGTGAAATAAAATAAATCCGCCGGTTATTGCAAAAGAGAATGAAAAAAATTGCAGCCATTTGAAGAAAACAAAATAAGAAGAAAAAACAGTGAATAGATTCAAGGAATTTTTCCAATGATCAGGATAGACTGCAAAAGTTAATGCCGCAATAAAAAAGTAAGATGCAACATAAAGCAGAAACGCCCCCAAAAATCCTGCACGATAATTAATCCTGTTTAATTTAATTTTATAAAAATTCAAATCATCAAGTACTTCATTATCAATATCGTTTTGTTTTGATTTACTAATTGATGAAAAAGAATCGATAATATTTTTTAATGAGAAAGAATACCGGTACAAAAAAATTAGCATCAAGCCAAAAAGAATAAACAGGAACGAAATAAAGAAAAGATTTACTGAAGAAATTGAGGCACCATATAAAAGCTGGGAATAGATTAAAATCATTATTACCAAAGGGACAATAACTAAAATGACAGCAGAAGATTTATTTACAGTCGTAAGTTCTATTAGTCTTCTTGCAAGTTTTAGATAATTATTATTTTGTTCTTTAATTCCTTTTTTATGATAATGTAAAGAGATAAAAATTCCGCCAATCATTAAACTAAAAAAAGGGACAAACAGAAACATCACAACAATTGACATGTAATGAAGCAGTTGAATATGTTCAAGCGATTGCGGTAAAACTAATTTATCAAGTAAACCCATTTGTATTACACCATTCTAAAAAAATATGATTAACTTTTCCAATGAAACAATTAGTACGACTTCAAGGACAAATAAATTAATCCCTCTGAAAGCGAGCCTAGAAAATTCTTTCAATTTCGGTTGACTATAAATTTTTAATGAAGAATAAATAAACCATAGAGCAGCAAACAATAATAAATAACTTGTCAATGAAAGTTGAACAACATCAAAAAAAGGCAGCAACAAGCTTGTTAAAGCAACCGCAATCGACCAGAGACTTGTTATTTTTAAGAGCTGCTTATTAGTAATGTACTTTGTAATTACAGGAAATCCAGCTCGTTGATAATCATTTCCAAAAGTTAGAAGTAGAATCCAGAAGTGTGGAATCTGCCAAAGGAAAAAGAAAGCTGCAATAATAATAATTTGAGTATCTAACAAATGACCACCACCAGATATCCATCCAATTACCGGAGGCAAAGCTCCAATTACACTTCCGGGAAGAATTGCGAGAGAATTTTTTCGTTTTAGCGGAGTGTAGATTGCATTATACCAGAATAAAGTAAGCAATCCAATTGAAGCAGTAAGTAGGTTGATTTCAGAGAACAAAATTATAGTCCCTGATATGATTAAAAATATTGAAATAATTAATGCATTTACAGCAGAGATTCTTTTTGATGGAATAGGGCGATTCATCGTTCTTTCCATCAATGCATCATATTCTCTTTCCTGGTAATGATTCAACGCAGCTGAACCGCAACTTAATAATAGGACTCCAACTGATGCTATTATTCCTTTCCAGTCCAATATACCTGCTGCGAATATATATCCGAAAATTGTAGATAGTGTTACAAATAAAGTAATCCTGATTTTTGTTAATTCACCAAGAACTATTAAAAAATTTTTCATAATATTAAACCTATTCAATTAATTTTTTGAATTGTTTTATTATACCAATTAGTATAGTCATCGGGACTTAAAACAATTACCTTTGTGTACATTTTTGAATGATCAAGCCCACAATATTCAGCACAGGCAATATCATATGAACCAAGTCTTTCAGGTCTGAACCAAACCATTGTTTTTCTATTTGGCATTACATCTTTTTTAAAGCGAAATGCAGGTACATAAAAACTATGGTTAACATCCATAGAGGTCATATTCAATCTTACAGCTCTTCCAAGCGGCACATAAAGAGTATCAGACTTCAAACCGTTATCATATTCAAAATTCCATTTCCACATTTGTCCTGTAACCTGAACTACCATTGCATTTTGTGGCGGATTTGATAAATCAACATATCCTAGCCATCCATAGTAAAACATAAACAGAACAATAATTACAGGAATTACTGTCCACAAAATTTCAAGCGTAAAATTTCCATGAATGTTTTTTGCTTTTGGATTTCTTTTTCTATTGTACTTAAAGACAAAATAAATCATTAAGAAAGTAATCAACAACAAGAAAAAGACAGAGACTCCAACAATAAAAATAAAAGTGTTATCAACAGATGTTACGTATTTAGTCGCAGAATTCATATGTTACCTATATAAAACTATAATCTGAAAATAACAATGCAAGTGTAATTATTATAAAAATCAATGCAACACTTACAAAAATCTTGAACATTTTATCTTCCGATTTCAAATGCATAAAGACTGAGAGAACAAGATAAGCTTTTATACAAGCTATTGTAATTGCAGTGGCAACAGTAATATTTCCAAAATTAATTCCGGCAACTGCCACTGTTAATCCTGTTAGAACAAGTAAAGCCATCCAGACTAAAAAATAAATTTTATATCCGATTTGATGTTCTTTTTCTTCTTTACTAATATGATTCATAAAAATTCCTCAGGTTATCAAATAGAAAAGCGGGAATAGAAATATCCAGATAATATCGACAAGGTGCCAGTATAATCCAGCCACTTCAAGTTTAACATAGCTTTCATCGGTAATGACATTCTTCATTGTTAAATAAGTCATATAAGCAATAATTAAAACTCCGATTATAACATGCAAACTGTGCAAGCCAGTCATTAGATAATATAGCCCAAAGAATAGAATTTCACCATTGCTTTTAGAAAGTAAAGTATCAGAGCCGGGATAAATTCCATGATGAAATTTTGCAGACCACTCAAAAATTTTATTTGCAAGAAAACCAAAAGCAAAAAATATTGTAACCACCTGAAGAAAGATTGAGAGTTCTCTCTTCTTTTTTCTTATTGCAGTAATAGAAAGAGCCATTGTTAAACTGCTTGTTAACAGAATTATAGTATTCAATGCACCATACAAAGTATTCAACTCTCTTGCAGCAACATGAAACTCCTGTTGATGTAAATATCTGTAAACAGCATATGCAATGAACATTCCTCCAAAGAGAAGCAATTCTGTAAACAAGAACAACCACATACCCATTCTTGCACCAACATCATCACGATGAGTATGTTCGGAAATATTTTCTGTAACTTCGTTCAATTAATTACCTCTTAAAACTATTGTTCATTAATTTTATATTCATAAGGAGCTTCTGTTACCACAGGAATTGAAACAAAATTTTCAAGCGGTGGAGGTGTTGTGGTTTTCCATTCGAGTGACTCTCCTCCCCAGGGATTTATTTCAATAAATTTTTCTTTCTTTTTTACAGCGACAATTAAATTTGCGACCATAATTATTAGACCGGTAATGAGAATCCATGAACCAACTGTGGAAATAAAATGATAAACCTGATATTCAGGCAAATAATCATAATATCTTCTTGGCATACCGAGCCAACCCATCACAAACATTGGAAAATAAAGAACATTAAAACCAATAAATAAAAACCAAAAGGCAATTTTTGCAGTAAAAAAATTGTACAACTTTCCAAACATTTTTGGGAACCAATAATGTAATGCAGCAAAAATTCCAAATCCTGTTCCTCCAAACATCACATAATGAAAATGTGCAACGATGAAAGAAGTATCGTGAATATGAATATTGACAGATAAAGCACCTTGAATCAAACCGGTAAATCCGCCAATTGAAAAAAGAAAAATAAAAGCAAGAGCAAACAATAATGGTGGATCGGTTTGAATTGAACCTTTATAGAGAGTTGCAACCCAGTTGAATACTTTTATAGCACTTGGAATTGCAACTATAAAAGTAAGGAATGAAAACAAAAACATTGCCGCTCCGCTCATACCAACAGTGAACATATGATGAGCCCAAACAAGAGAACCAAACAATGCAATTGCCAAACTTGAGTAAGCGATAAAATTATACCCAAAAATTGTTCTTCTTGCAAATACAGGAATAATTTCAGAGATAACACCCATAGCAGGCAGAATCATAATATAGACTGCAGGATGAGAATAAATCCAAAATAAATGCTGATAAAGCACAGGATCACCGCCAAGTGCCGGATCAAAAATTCCAAATCCAAAAACTCTTTCTAAAGTAACCAACAATAAAGTAATTCCAATTATTGGAGTTGCCAGGATCTGAATCCATGAAGTTGCATAGAGCGACCAGCAGAATAAAGGCATCTTAAACCAATCCATGCTTGGAACCCGTAAACGATGAATTGTAGTAATAAAATTCAAACCTGTAAGAATAGATGAAAAACCTAAAATAAAAGCAGCTAATAAAGCAGGCATAACATTAGTAGATGACCTTATGCTGTAAGGTATGTAAAATGTCCACCCTGTATCTGATGGTCCGCCAGGTAAAAATACAGATATAATTGCAAGCAATCCACCAGAAATAAAAAGCCACCAAGAAAGTAAATTCAACCGAGGGAAAGCCACATCCTTTGCACCAATTAAAATCGGCAAGAAAAAGTTACCAAACACTGCCGGCAATCCAGGAATGATGAATAAAAATATCATTATAATTCCGTGCAACGTAAACAAAGAATTATAAGTTTGAGCATCAACGATTGTCTTTCCGGGTGCAATCAACTCAAGTCTCATTAAAAAACCGAATGTAACTCCGATAGCGAAGAAAACTAACATTGAAATAAGATATAATATTCCAATTCGCTTATGATCAGTTGAAAAAATCCAGCTCTTAATTCCTTTGTATCTTCCTTTATACTCAAGGTAACTTACATTATTTATATTTTCTATGTTCGAAGACATTACTAAATACCTTTATTGTATTTTTTATTTTTTGGTTTAATTGTTAGTAAAATTACAAACAGAATTGCCAAGAATATAATTCCAACCCCCGCAATCCTTGTGATATTCAAAACATATTTTCTGCCTTCAACATCATAACTAAAACAAAACTGAAGAACTTTTGAAATAGTTGGACCAACTTTTCCTTCTGACGCTTCTATTAATGCCATTTTAATATCAAAAGTTAAGAATGTTGTCCCCGGCAGATAACGAGTAATTTTTCCTTCCGGTGAAGTTAAAATCAGAGCACTTGGATGACTGAATTGAGTATTCAATCTTTTAAACTTGAATCCGAATGCTTTAGTTATTTTATTGATAGTGATACTATCTGCTGTAAGAAATCTCCAAGCATCCTCTGGAAAATCTTTTTCAATAGCATGCAGATAATTTATTTTTCTACTTGCTGCGAGTTTCCAATTTTCTTTTTCATCAAATGAGATTGAGATAATATTATAATCTTTACCGGGTTCAAGATCAAGTTTCGAAATATGGGAAGCAACCTCAGCCATTAATGGATTACATAATGAGGTACAATTATAATAGACAAACAAAAAAATTGTCGGTTTTTTAACTAGTTCTTTTAATTGAACGCTGTCTCCATTCTCATCAATAAAAAACAAGTTCAATGGAATTTTCTTTCCAAGCTGTTCTTCTATTCCCGCCTCCATCCGCTCAACCTCCTGAGCAGATGAGTAAAAACCAACTAATAGCAAAATGAAAAATATTTGTAGATAGATTTTCATTTATGCAAATATTCCCTTTAGAAATTGGAAAAGAATATTTAACTCATCATCAGTAATAGAAAGAATCTTTCCATTAAAACCATTTTGATATAAATTACTTTGTATAATCATCAAGAAATCTTTTGTGCTATTTTGCCAGTTAGAATTATTCAATGTAGTTAAAGCTTTATATTTATCCACTGTAATCTTTTCTAAGATAGAGGCACCTGCATTTTGATTTTTTAGGTGATTAATCTTTTCAATAGCTTTATTAATTTTTTCTGTGATTAATGCATTCGAGTTAATAAAAATTTTCTCAGAATTAGCAAGAGGCATTGTACCGGCAATTTTGACTCCTGTTGATAAGCCATAAGTTTTATCAAGTTCAGCTACTTCGCTATTTTCAATAGCAGGAGGACTTTGCATAAATGTTCTTACAAAATGAATTATTGCCAATCTGTCTTCTACCGGAATAAAATCATAAGCAGACATTCCTGTACCGGGAATACCTTTTTGTAAGGTAAGATAAATCTGTGAAAATTTATTTCCATTTTTCCAGCCATCATTAGAATGAAAATTTCTTGGTTTAGGATTTAAGGAAGCACCGGCTACTCCATCACCTTTTCCTTCCGTTCCGTGACATGAAGAGCAAGTGTTTGTATAAATCTGTTTTCCTTTATCGAGAAGTGATTGACCATTTTGAATCAATTTAATATCAACCCCTGCAGAAATTCGAGGAAATTGAATTGGAAAATCTTCAACAACCTGGGAAGTATCCGGCAACTTTGCTTTTACTTTGTTTATTGCAATTACTCCACTGTTGTGAATATAGAAAAACCCAATTGCAATTAAAACCACAAGCATATAAGGATATGTAGCTGCTAAAATCAAAACGGGATTTTCTTTAATAAGGTTTAATTTTTCTTTAATCATAAAAAATTTCTTTGAATTCATAAACAAACTAAAGTTTGAAATTTAAACCTTTCTCCAATTTCGGGTCTCCGATTGGAACAAGATTTTGTTTCTTTGCTAAAAATGTAAAAACTAAAATTATCAATCCAACAGAAGCTAACGGAAAAGCAATTTCGAGTAGTATGTAGAAGAAGCCGCTGTTTGCACTATGAAGATTAGGCATAATCAACCAATAAAGATCAATCAAATGTGCAAATAAAATCCATACTGAAATAAATTTAAGTTTCTTTGGATTCATTTTAGATGGTTGAGAGAGCAGCGTTGCATAAGGTACAACAAAATGAATGATGATAAGAAGAATTGAAACAAATATCCACCAGCCTTCCCAGCGATATAAAAACCAGAATGTTTCTTCAGGAAGATTCGCATACCATATCAACATATATTGAGAAAAAGCGATATATCCCCAAAAGTTAATAAATGCAAACATCAAAGCACCAAGACTAAAATAATGATCATCTGTCATTCGCGGATGAAGAAAACCTTTTTCTCTTAATAAAACTGTAAACAGAGTAATAGCTGCCAGCGAGGCAACAACCGAACCTGCAAAAAAGTAAACTCCAAAAATTGTGGAAAACCAATGCGGTTCAAGACTCATCATCCAATCAATTGCAGAAAAAGTGGCGGTTACTGCAAACAAAGGAATAAAGATTGCTGAATACTTAATGTTCTTTTTTGTAAGAAGTTGATCTTTGGTAACATCTTGTTTACGTGAATTGCCAATCAATATGAAATAAAAAGCATTCCATATCAAAAAGAAAAATAAAACTCTGATTAGAAAAAAAGTTGTATTTAAATAAGGAGATTTATTTTGTAAAACTTCATCATGTGCTATGTGCTCTGATGATGACCATGGAAATAAAGTGTGCATATTTAAAAGCAAAGGAACAGCAAGAACAATTAAAAACGGGATTAATCCTGCTAAAATTTCTACAACTCTTCTAATAGGCACACTCCATTCTGCACCCGCTACATATTCAAGTGCAACAAGAAATAAAGAACCAAGAGCAATGCTTAGGATAAATACAAATGAAAGAAGATAATTAAAAATTGCACGATTAAAATCAACTAACAGACTAATAATTCCAATTATAATTCCTGCTAACAAGATTATTAATCCAATTCTGAAAAGTGAAGAAGGGAATTCTTTTTTCTGATAAGCCAAATTTTCCTGCATTTTTATAATCCCTTTTTAATCTCTGATAATTCCAATTCAGAAGCGTTTCCTGATTTTTGCATTACACGAATGTAATGAACAATTGCCCACCTTTCGTCGCGAGTTAATTGAGCAGCGTAAGAAGGCATAATATTCTGTCCGTTTACAATCACATGATAAATATTTCCATCTTTCCAGCCTCGAACTTTATCTGAATGAAGACTGGGTGGATTAGGAAATTGTCCGCGTAATCGGCTATCACCATTACCAAGATTTCCATGACAAGGTGAACAATAAGTCAGGAATTTTTTCTTACCTAATTCAATAATTTCCTTTGAAGGAGTAATGGGATTTACTAACGGACTTTCAGGTTGAGTTTTCAAGTCTGCAAATTCATAGGGAATAAATCCTCGTGCAACTGTACCTTTGACAGGCATACGCATTCCAAAACCATCTTTAAAAAAAGTACTATACGACTGAGCGTTGACTCTTGGCTGTTTCATCATCCAATCAAATGGAGTGATATAAAGAACTTTATTAAGAATCAAATATGTAGCTCCTGAAACTAGGATTGCAACACCAACTAAAAAACCAATGAATTTAATATCAAATATTTTAAAAATTTCTTTTTCTGGCCAGTAAACAGTTCGTACAGAATAGCTATCAAGTGATTTAAGAAATTGATTTACTTCTCTCTCATCAAACAAATTATCAGTTGCCTCAATACAAATTCCATATTTATCCCCCGACACTTTTTTCATATATTCAGTATCGTGAAGAGGATGAGCATTGTGAGGGAAATAGAAAAAGAATGCTATCATCCCAATTACTGTTGATAATGTTGCAAGCAAAACAGTAACCTCAAATGTGACTGGGATAAAAGCAGGTAATGCGAAAAATGGTTTGCCTCCGATAATCATTGGATAATCTTTTGTCATTGCCCACCATATTGACAACAAAGCAATTGCAGCACCTGTTAAACCAAAAATCAATGTAACAAATCCAAGTTTTGAAGGAGGAAGTTTCATTGCATTATCCATACCGTGTAATGGATATGGGGTATGTACATCATATTTTTTGTAACCTTTTTCATTCACCTTTTTAACAGCAGAGATAATTTCATCAGGTGAATTAAATAAAGCTGCTATTCCGAATATTTTCTTTTCTTTACTCATTAATGATGATCTCCATTATGTGAAGGTTGAGCACCATCAGCTACCGCTTTAATTTCAGACATTGCAACAACAGGCAGTGTTCTTGTAAAAATTAAGACCAATGTAAAGAACAATCCAAAACTGCCAATCATTGTTCCAAAGTCAACTAAAGTAGGAACAAACATTCCCCAGCTTGAAGGCAGAAAATCTCTGTGAAGAGTTGTAACAGTAATAACAAATCGTTCAAACCACATTCCTACATTTACAAGAATAGCAACCACTAACATTGCAGGAATTGATCTACGAATTTTCTTAAACCAAAAGAGTTGTGGGAATATTACATTGCAGCTAACCATTATCCAGTAAGCCCACCAATAAGGTCCAAATGCCCTGTTAACAAATACAAATTGTTCTGTAGGATTTCCACTATACCATGCTATAAAAAATTCCATTCCATAAGCATAACCAACCATCCAGCCAGTTGCAAGAATTACTTTATTCATTTTCTCAAAATGGTTGATTGTTATGATGTTCTGCAGGTCGAAAACTTTTCTTACAAAAATCAGTACTGTTACAACCATTGCAAATCCTGAGAAAATAGCACCAGCTACAAAATAAGGCGGAAATATAGTAGCGTGCCATCCGGGATTAATTGAAACAGCAAAATCGAAACTTACAATAGTATGTACAGAAAGAACAAGTGGAGTCGCAAAACCTGCAAGAAGCATATAAGCTTTTTCGTAATGCTGCCAGTTCCTGTGAGAATTTCGCCATCCAAGACTGAAAATCGAATAAACTATTTTTTTAATTTTGGAAGCTGTCCTGTCTCTTAGTGTTGCAAAATCAGGAATCAATCCAACATACCCAAAAACCAAAGAAACAGTAAAATAAGTTGATACTGCAAATACGTCCCAAATTAAAGGTGAAGTGAAATTAACCCAAAGACTATGTTGATTTGGATAAGGAAGCAAATAACCAGCTAACCACGGACGACCCGTATGTATTACAGGAAAAATTCCAGCACACATAACTGCAAAAATTGTCATTGCCTCAGCAAAACGTGCAATACCTGTTCTCCACTTCTGTCTCAACAAATAAAGTATTGCCGAAATCAATGTTCCAGCGTGACCAATACCAACCCAGAAAACAAAATTAGTAATATCAAAAGCCCAACCAACTGGTTGATTTAAACCCCAGACTCCTGTTCCATAAAGAAATAATATTGTTACACTAATTACTCCAATCATCAGTAATGAACCTGAAACTGCTAAGGCCATAAAAAACTTTTTCGAGGGGCGCTCATCCATAGGACGAGCAATCAAACGATCAATATCTGCAAGCGAAAGTCTTCCTTCAACTACTGGTAGTTCCTGTGTATAATCTATATTCACTAAACTTTCTCCGTATTTGTATTTCTTAGTTTTGCTAAATAGGTAATATTTGGTTTCACATTTAATTCTTCAAGTACACTGTAACCTAATTCGTGATTTCTATATTTGATAAATTCTGAATCTTTGTCATTTATATTTCCAAATTGTATTGCATTAGCAGGACAAGCATCCTGACAGGCTGTTCGAACTTCATTTCCTTTTAATTTTTTCCCTTCACTTGTTGCAATTGATCGAGCATCCATAATGCGATGAATGCAAAATGTACACTTCTCCATTACACCTCTTGAACGAACTGTTACTTCGGGATTATGAATTAACTCCACAGAAGGCTGTTCGTAATATCCTTCGGCAAAATGATCTCTGAAATTGAAAAAGTTGAATCTTCTTACTTTATAAGGACAGTTATTTGAACAATATCTTGTCCCTACGCAACGATTATAAACCATCTGATTCAAACCATCGGAGCTGTGTGTAGTTGCTACCACTGGACAAACATTTTCACATGGAGCTTTATCACAATGTTGACACATCATTGGTTGTTGACTTACTTTAAGATCATTGTCTGTACCTGAATAATAACGGTCGATTCTGATCCATTGCATTTCTCTTCCCCTATCAACCTGATCTTTTCCAACAACAGGAATGTTATTTTCAACATTACATGCTGTTATACAAGCACTGCAACCAATACACTTATTTAAATCGATTGACATTCCCCATTTCAATTCGGAATATTCATATTCTTTGTACATTGAAAGATGTTCTTTCTTTTTTCCCTCATTTAAAAAGTTGGAATTTTTTTCGTACTCTCTAACATTACCTTCGCGAATTATTTCACGTTTAAAAGGGATTTCCGTCAAAGCAACATTTTCCAAAGGATGATTTTCAACTGTTGAGGCAAGTTTGTATTTCCCATCAATCTTATTTACGATTGCATCTTTATAAATCCATGGTGAGATTTCGTAATTTTTGGTTAATAATATGTTTGCATTCACTCCAACTTGTTCAGCAACAACTGGAGAATTCGTTCTTCCATAACCAAGTTCAACCGATATCAATTGTTCTGCTTGTCCAGGTTGAATGAATACAGGAAGAATTGCTTTCCTTTTGTCAATACTGACTTCTATTAAGTCATCATTGACAACACCAAGTTTTTTGGCGGTCTTACTTGATATGGCTGCATAATTGTCCCAGGTAATTTTTGATGCATAATGTGGGAGTTCCTGAAGCCAACCATTATTAGAAAATTTTCCATCACCAATTTTGAAACTTTCAGTCAGCATCACAACCAAACTATCATTGTTCTTTTGTCCAGAAGATAAATTTGCAAGAACATTTGAATTGAATTTATATTCTACATTCATTTTAGTATTTGCTACCATAACACCATCGTGTAAAGCAGTAACCCAAAAGTGTTCAAAACTTATTAAACTGTTAAACAGTGAAAAGACATTATTTTGCCAGTAAGTTTTAATGTAATCATAGTAAACATGATCTGAATTACTTTTTTCATTTAACCAGTTCAGTAGCACAGATTCCTTTTGACGTGTGTTATAAAGCGGAGCGATAACAGGTTGCTGCAAACTGAAAATTCCGGTTCTAATATTTGCATCTCCCCAACTTTCCAGCGTGTGACTAATTGGCAAAATATAATTACACAAAGCGGATGTTTCATTTTCAAGTTCTGTTAATGCAATTCTATAAGGAATTTTTTTAATAATTTCTGAATAATTATAATCAAATGGTAAATGATAAACCGGATTTGAATCATAATGTATAACTGCGTGAACATTGCCATTTTTAACTGATTGAATAAAATTTTCCCAATCAGATTTTGTAGTAAATTGGAAGTAGGTAGTTTTTTGTTGTGTACTATTAAAAAGATGCTTGTTACCAAGTAATTCATTAAGATAGTTCACTGCTATTTGAACATTTTCAGACAAATTTCTTCCAGCATAAACCAGACAAGATGCAGGACGATTCTTCAAATCACTCACAAGTGAATCAATCCCCGATTTTTTTAATCCGTAATTCTTCATAAATGAGTCTAAATTGTAGCCGTCAAATTTATCTGTAGTAATCTCGTTTATAAGAGACAGTAAAAATTCTAATTGCAAATCCGGACGAATAGAAAATCTATAATCCGCATTCATCCCAGTCAATGAAAGACTTCCTTCAGCTACGTATAACCTGTTAAAGTTTTTAGATTTAACGGCATCTCGTCGCTCTGAAAAATGTCGAACCTGTTCTATATGATGTCCTTCAACTCCTAAAAAATCGCCCTCAAGTGATAAAATAACATTAGCTTTTTCCCAGTTAATTAAAGGGAAATTTTGCTGTCCATAACACTTTTTCCAAGCTGAGTTTTTTATCTCTTCATGAAATAAATCATAAGTATAAATTTTTGCTGAAGGATATCTTTGTATAAAATCATTTATCATTTTTGCTTCAGAGGGAGAAAAAATAGTGTTAGTGATCAAAGCTATTTCTTTTCCATTAGCATTTTTTAAAATATCGAATACCTGCTCATCAATTTCATTCCACGATTTCTTAATTTTAGAATTATTTTTAATAACGAATGGTTCTTTTAACCTTGAAGGATCGTAAAGATTTAAAATATTTGCCTGCCCTTTATTACAGATTTTCCCAGCATTAATTGGATGTTCAGGATTTCCATCAATTTTAATAGGTCTGCCTTCTCTTGTTTTAATTAATATACCACAAGCATTAGGACATGCATCACAAGTCGAAGCATAATAATTTGCTTTGCCAGGAAGTACTTCTTCAGGTTTTTGATTATATGGAATTATTTCACCTTTATCTCTGTAATCACTACAAGCTGCTGCAGTGATAGCCGCGGAAGCACTTAATAATCCGATAAATTTTCTTCTTGATAATCCGGATAAATTTTTCTCAGGACTAAAATCATCGGTTACTCCAGCCTTGAACTCATCGGAATTAAAATTTATGGAATTATTTAATTTATTATTTTCTAAGTTTTCAGGAGAATTGGAATTTGTAAAAGTTTCAGCCATTCTTTTTTCCCATTGATTGTCGTTTTACTGCAAGAGAATTTACATTTACAGATATTTTGTTGTTTATTTTATTTCCGAATAAGAAATTTTTAAATGGAAAAGATTTGAATATATATATAGCGAAAGTGCTAAGTCCTAAAGTTATAAAAAATTTTCCGCGATTCATTTTGTTTTTTTCATATGATTCCATAATTATCCTCTACCTGTGACATGTCCAGCAATTCTCTGGTCCATTTTTAATATTTTTTAATTCAGGAAGTTTCGCATGAGCATTACGATGACAATCAAGACAAGCACTCATAGTCCAGGAATTAGCTTGCAAAACTTTATCCATTTGCTCAATTGGTCCGTGACATTTTTGACACTCAATTCCTTTATTCACGTGAACACTATGATTGAAATAAGCATAGTCGGGAACTTTATGAATTCTTTTCCATGGAATTGGATTCCCTTTTTTATAATATTCAGTAAGTTTAATTATTTCAGGTTTATCTTTTCTTGCAACAGTATGACAATTCATACATATAGAAGCAGAAGGCACTAAAGCGTGTCTTCCCTTCTCAACTCCAATATGACAATATTGGCAATCAATCTTCATTTGTCCGGCATGAAGTTCATGAGAATAATTGATGGGTTGAACCGGTTGATATCCTACCCCATCTCTTTCAGCTCTTGATACAAAATAAGTTATAGCAAATGCAGAAATGATAACAAAAATGGTTATAGGCAACCTGATGCGAAGAACATAATCTAAAAAACCGTTGGACATAATTCCATTTTTCTATATAAAATTAATAAAGATAAGACTCAGCTAAAGACAAAACTACATTTTCCAGAAAAAAGTTCAGTGAAATAAAAAATTTTGGATTTTTTTAGCTGGGCTATTGAATTCTTATAAAAACTTGAACAAAGTTAAAATAAATTTTATATAAATCAAATTTTATATTCGTTTTTCAATTATTATGTTTGTTATAAGAATAGATATAATTTAGAATCATTAAACTTTTTTGACAAGCTTTCGAAAATAGTATTAGCTTTGTTGAAATTTATCAGGTGATTCTTTTGAAAGAAATATTTAAACCTTTGAACGATATTATTACTGAGATGGGAGAAAAAACTTTACCCAATCTACTTTATATTGAGAACGATCCAATAATTGTAGATGTTGTTAGATTATTTACAAAAAATAAATTTAATTTTGCACATGCGTCTTCAGGTGAGACTGGCATTCAATTAGCAAAAACCAAAAAATATTCTATTATACTTATGGATATAAATCTGGGAAATGGATTGAATGGGTTTCAGACTGCCAAGATAATAAAAAGTCTTCCAGAATATAAAGAAACTCCAATAATTGCAACTACTGCCTATTCACTTCCAGAGTTTAAGGAGAATATTTTAAATAATGAAGGTTGTACTCATATTCTTATTAAACCATTCAACAAAATGCAATTACTGGATTTTCTTAATGAAGTTATTTCACAAGACAAAATTACTTCTGAATAATTGAATTCAATCGGTATCTTCATTTTTTGATTTTTGATTTTTGTACATCCTGTTTATTAAAGTTACAGGATGAATCACTTCAACATCAACATCAAATTTTTTTGTACCATATTGAATTTGTCCCATACACCCAGGATTACCAGTTAAAACAATTTCAGCTTGAGTATTTTTAATATTTTTCATTTTCCTTTGTAAAAATTTTAAAGCATCATCATATCTAACTACATTATAAATACCAGCACTTCCACAACACCACGTAGATTCTTCTAATGAAGTAATTTTTAACCCTGGCAGCTCAGCAATAACATCTCTAGGTTGTTTTGTAATTTTTTGAGTATGAGCAAGATGACACGCATCGTGATATGTAACATGTTTATTTAGTGAGGCAATTTCGTCCTTGTTCAAACCGTGTTCTGACAGAAATTCAGTTATATCTTTCACCTTTGACGAAAATTTTTTAGCTTTTTCTGCATACTCAGGATTTCCCTGAAAAATGTGTGCATACTCTTTCATAAATGCGCCACAACCTGCAGAATTAGAAATCAAATAATCGTATTCAATCTTAGAAAAAACATCTAAATTCTTTTTTGCAAGTTCATTTGCTTTGTCCATCTCCCCATTATGTGCATGCAACGAACCGCAGCAAAATTGTTCTTTAGGAGTTATTATTTCACAACCATTCTTTAGTAATACTTCTACCGTATCAATATTAATATCAGCGAAAGCAACGTTCATAATACAACCAGTAGAAAAAGCAATTTTGAATTTTGGATTTCCTTCTGGAATTTCTTTTTCTTTTATTATAGAATCACTGAACTTCTTTGAAATTCTCGGAGTTAGCTTATTCAGTTCACCTAGTTTATTTAAAAATGGAATACTCTCACATATTTTATTAACTACCCATTCAAATCCCGAGTTCTGATAAAAATATAAAATCTTTGCAACGATTTTCAAATTTCTGTTTGAAGCAACAATTTTATTCAGGGAAAAAGTTTTAACTATTCTTCCCAATTTTGAACCTAACTTTGCTTTTGTAATTAAATCTCGGGCTGATTCAACCATTGAACCATACTTTACTCCTGCAGGACAAGCGGTTTCACAAGCCTGGCAATCAAGACAAAAATTCATTTCATTAATGAATGAATCCGAGATTTCGAGTTCACCTTCTGCAATTGATTTTATCATCCTGATTCTTCCCCGTGGAGATGATCGTTCAAGTTTTGTTAAATCATAAGTCGGGCAAGTGGCTAAACACATTCCACAATGCATGCACTGAGTTAATACATCATCACTCGGAAGAGTTTTTAATAATTCAGGATACTTTTTCAACTTATCCATCTTAATCAGAATTTCTTTTCTTTATAAAATATTTTAGAATTTTCAGAATACCAGATTTTTTCTACGACTATTTTTGTTGAAATATATTCGAAACTTCTAACCTCAACATTTTTATCAACTTTATAACAGTAATTATTATAAAAAAGTACAAGTAAATTATTTTTGTAATATGCGGTTGAAATGACCTCACCAAAATTTACATTTACATCGATGCTTAACTGTTCAATTTTAATAAGTTCACCTGATTTATTCACTGATAATCTCCATAATGTTCCTATAACATCATTATCCTGAAGAAATCTAAAATAGTCTTCTTCTCTGGTTTTATCATTATTTAACAGCTGGTCATATTCAAAGGTTGGAAAGCTTATTACAACTCTGGGCATTAAGTAAAAAATATCTAAACAATTTTTATTCCCATCAAATGAGGATTGAAAGTTCAACCGATCCTCAAGACATGGTGAAAGCAAAATTTTATAATTTTCGGTAGTATCAATATTAAGCGAAGTATATAATGAATCAAGTATATTGTAGTAATTATTTTCTGAATGCTTTTCTTGTGCTGATAATTCAAAAATCAACGACAAAGAAAAAACTATAACAAGATTTTTCATTAATGAACTATCCTGATATCGCTTTGTTTTTTAGGAAGTTTTCCTTCACAATGTGGACTTAGAGAAAAAATTTTCCCTGGATTCAATACAGCGTTCGGATCAATAACTGCTTTTATTTGTTTAAGCAAATTCAATGTCGGAGACGGAGTAATTTTTTCAAAAAATTGTTTTTTTGCCAGTCCAGTTCCGTGCTCACCTGTAATTGTTCCTCCAAGTTTTATTGCTTCATTAAAAATAAATTCAAAGGCACTATGAGCAGAACTTATTCCTTTGTTGTCTCTCTCATCAGTCAGACAAGTCGGATGAAGATTTCCATCACCTGCATGTCCAAAGTTACCAATACTTACATCATATTTTTTTGCGGCTTCCTGAATTTTTTCAATCATTATTGGTAATTCACTTCTTGGAACAGTCGCATCTTCTAAAATTGTCGTAGGGCTAACTCTTGCTAAAGCACTAAAAGCACTTTTTCGGGCAGCTTTTAATCCAATAGCTTCTGCAGCATTACTTGTAGCCTTTATTGCAGATGAATTATTCTTTTTCAAAATTGATTTCATTATTTCTGCTTCTTCATCTACAATACTCCCTCTTCCATCAACTTCAAGGAGAAGTACTGCTTCACTATTTCTTGGTAAACCTATTTTCACATAATCTTCAACACAATTAATTGTAGTGTTATCAAGAAATTCCATCATTGAGGGAGTTATTTGTGCAGCAATAATATCAGACACAGCTTTTGCACTATCCGAAAGTTTATCAAAAAATGCAAGAATAGTAACAGTCCTTGTTGGAGCGGGGATAAGTTTCAGTATAATTTTTGTAAATATTCCTAATGTACCTTCACTACCAACCGAAAAATCACGAAGATTAAACCCCGCTACATCTTTCATATTTTTCCCACCGGTCCTGATTAATTCCCCAGTTGGTAATATCATTTCTAAACCAAGAACATAATTTTTTGTTACACCGTATTTTAAGCCGCGTAAACCGCCGGCATTCTCTGCAACGTTTCCTCCAATTGTACAAACGTTTGCACTTCCGGGATCCGGAGGATATAACAGTCCTATTTTTTCGACTTCATTCTGAAATTGACCTGTGATTACACCAGGTTGAACAGTTGATGTAAGATTAGCTTTATCAATTTCTAAAATATTATTCCATTTTGTAAAAACAAGAACAACTGAATTTTCGACTGGAATTGAACCACCACTTAAACCAGTTCCCGCACCGCGTGGAACAACAGCAAATTTTTCTTCATTTGCGATTTTAAGAATTGAGCAAATTTGTTCTTCATTTTCAGGGAATAAAATTGCTTCAGGTAATTTTTTATAGAGAGGTGTTCCATCATATGAATAGCAAATTTTATCTGCATCTGAATCAAGATAATTTGCAGTTCCAACAATCTCTCTGAGTTTTAAAAGAGTAGATTTATCCATAGCAGAAAAAATATTTTAAATTATGCAGCAATGATTTTTTTTAATACTTGCATAACAACCAGTCCTGCAAGCAAAGCAATACCAATATATATTAATAAATTTCTAACAGACTCTGAGGTAATAATTAAAGTTGATTTATAACCTCTCCAGCCGCATTTGTTACAACGATATATTTTAAGAAAGCTGAAAGATTTTATGAGAGATTCTTTCCAGTTTCTTACTCTTGAACGATGTAAAGTATTAAAACTACTGCACGAAGGACATTGAGAGAAACTCGGGTCTTTTCTAAATAAAAATGACTTCATAATTATTCTTCTATTCGTGGTTTAAAATTTTGTTATAAACTTGTTTATTCCTAATTATATTATAAGCAGTATTAAACTGTAAATCATTATTCAAAAATTCTTTAATTCTTCCTTCTCCGCCAAGAAACCTTGATGCTAATTCAATCTTAAGTTGACGAATAATTTCATCTTTCCTGATATCCATTTCGTCTCTTGTAAGTCTATTTAATTCATTCTTCACATTAGTCAGGTTCGATTTTATTTCTCTGTAGTTTTTATGTTCATCGATTGAAGCTATAACTTCCTCAATTTTCTTCTCTGCAGGAGAAGAGTAAAAATAATTTTCTTCTTTAAGAAATTTTTTAAATTCTGTAAAAACTGATTCAAAGTTTAATAAACCGAACGAGTTCGCACTGTGCTGGCTGTAATAAAAATTAGAGAACTTAAAGAAAAATCCTTTTGCAAGAATATCTTTTATAATATCACTATAAACAGGATTTAATACGACTGAATCAGGGGTTATTCCTCCAGAGCTATAAACAGTTCTTTTATGATCAGTATTAAATTCCGAGACGAAGAGTGAATCATATTTTAAAATTGATTTATTCTTTTTACTATAATCAATCTTCTGTATGCATCTTCCGCTTGGAGTATAATATTTAGAAGTTGTAATTTTAATTGAAGTGTTATATGATAGAGGAGTAACTGTTTGTACCAATCCTTTTCCAAAAGTCTTCTCGCCGATTAAAAGTCCTCTATCATGATCCTGAATTGCGCCAGCGACAATTTCACTTGCTGAGGCACTGCCTTCATTAACAAGTAAAATTAATGGGACATCAGGTAATATAGGTTCTTCGGTTGCAAAATATTGTCTTATGCTAAGTGAATCTCTTCCTTTTGTTGAAACAATAAGCTGCCCTTTGTTTAAAAATCGATTGCTTATGTTCACAGCAGCATCTAATAAACCACCAGGATTTCCACGTAAATCAAAAATTACTGATTCAATTTCCTTTTGTTTTTTCAGTTCAAGCAAAGCTCGTTTTACTTCATCACCTGCTGTCCTGCTAAATCCGGTCAACTTAATGTAAACATTATTACTGCTCTCCGGATAGAATCCACAGAAAGTGACATTTTTTACAGTAATTTCTTCACGCAAAATATTGAATTTAATTGGTTCTGAAACTCCGTCACGTTGAATTTTCAATTCAACAAAGGTGCCTGGTTCTCCTTTAACAAGTGGAGATACATCATCAAAGTTTTCTCCATTTATTTTTGTGCCATTAACTTCTAAAATTATATCACCAATAAAAATACCCTGCCGTTGTGCAGAATATCCATCCATTACCTCAATAATTGTTACTTTATTATCTCTTACACCAATGGTAACACCAATTCCCCCATACTTACCTTTTGTAAGCAATTCAATATCATCTTGTTTTTTTTCATCTAAAAAAACAGTATAAGGGTCTAATGAATTTAACATTCCCTGAATTCCTGCCCGTATAAAAAGCTCAGGATCAACTTCATCAACGTAGTTAAAACTAATCTCTTTATAAACTCTGGTAAACACATCAATATTTTTTGCGATATCAAAATATATGTCTTTTTTCCCGGTAAAGAATCCGGTTAAGAAAATAAAACCTGCTAATCCACTTAATAAAATGATTTTATTTTTTGCTAACGATTTATTTTTATTTTTCAATTTTCTTAATCTCTTCAATTATGATTCGATGTAATGTTTCAATAGAAAGAGTACCATCAAGAATACGAAATCTTTTTTCTGATTTAGCTATCGAAAAATATCCCTGTCTTACTCTTTCAAAAAAATTTTCTTTTGTAATTTCAATTCTATCAAGTTCAATATTGGAATTCAATGCCTTTCTTCTTTCAGCTTCTTCAACCGGAATATCAATAATAAAAGTAATATCTGGTATTGTATTCCCTATTGCAATTTTGTGAATTTGGAAGACAGCATCTAATGGAATTCCTCTTCCATATCCCTGGTATGCAGTTGAAGAATCGTGAAATCTATCTGAAATAACATAATAACCCTTTTGCAAATAAGGTAAAATTACTTCTCTTACCAACTGTGAACGAGCTGCAGAAAATAAAAGAACTTCTGTCTCTATTACCATACCTGAATTTTTTTTATCGAGAAGAATGCCCCTGATTTTTTCCGAAATCTCAGTCCCTCCCGGTTCGCGTATTAGTTTAACTGTCCTATTTTGATTTTCAAGATAACTTTTTAATAACTTTACCTGCGTCGACTTTCCGCAAAAATCAATTCCTTCGAATGTAATGAACATATTTAAAACTTTTTAATTATAAATTTTATTCTATCTGGTTTAAGATAATTTAATGTTGTATTAGCTGGTAGTTCAATAACAGGAATTATGCTTCCCAGTGTATCGCGCAGCATTTCAACGTAATTTGTATATACTTTAAAATCTTCATTCGATAATTTCCCAAGTATATCTATTCCACCTTTAACAGATATCGTTACTTCACTGGGATTTAATACGACACTTCTATCAGGCGGAACATTTTCAACTTTTATCGGAATGGAAATAAATTCTTTTTCAACAACCTGCTGAACATTAAACTTTATTGTAACATTCTCGGGATACACAGACAACCCGGACAACTTCTGTACAGCAACAACTTCAGATGAGCTTTCATCAAGTTCCAGAACAGTTTTTTCGGTTTGAATATTTGAAATTTCTTTTAATACTGATTTAGAACCCGAAATTAAAACTGAGTCAGGAATAATTTCTAAAGGAGAAGCCAACCCATAACCCGATTTAAATTTTAATTCAAGTTCAGGTTCAATTGGAATTTTTTTTATTCCAACTTCATCAATAAAAAAATTAATTTCTCTTGGAAAGATATCTGTAATTTGCAAATCAGAACCTATCCACGAATTATCATTGATTGCATTCAATAAATCTATTTTAACTTTGCCTGTTCTTTTTTCAACTGGAACAATATATTCAACTTGTTTCCCTATAGATAAAGAAGCAATCCTCCAGCCCTTGCCTTTTAATTTCAATGTTACAAAATGAGGTGTTTTTTCACCGACTGAAAATCCTGCTGGTAAATCGACAAACTTAACAGGTATAGTAACAGTCGAATAGAAATCGCCTGACAAGGTTACTGATGCCCAAATAACTACTGAAAATATTATCGACAATATTATTATAGGAAGATTCTTTTTCATCTATGCAAATATAAAATATTTTTGATGAATAGAATGAGTGGAAAATCAGGAGTGCAAAATTTTATTTTATTCCAAGTTCTAAAAAGTACTCAATTAAAGAAGGACGATTAGCTTTTGAAATCATTCTGCCCTGAATCGGAAAGCCTTCTGTATTACGTGCTCTTTTACGAAGCTGATGAACATTCAGAGATTCTATAGGTACATTCATAATAAATTCAATGTCCATATTTACTTCATCGACCTGTGGCTTCGGATGCTCAACTGGTTTGGGTTTTTCAACAGGAGCAGAACCAAGAGCTTCCTGTCTCAGTCTTTCAATTGTGCTTGTTTTTGGCTGAGCATAATCGAATAAAGTAGCAACGGTTGGTTCTTCTTCTACCTTTTCAGGAGTTTTTATTCCTTCCACAAAATCAGATACTGGTTTTTCTTCTTCAATTTTAACTTCCTCAATAACCTTTTCTGAACGAGAAATAATATTTTTCTTTCTTCCACGTTTCTTTACTTCTGTATTTGTGTCACTAACAAATTCTTCCTTTTGAGCTTCTTCTACAAGAATAGTTTCATTTTTCTGGGGAGCAGGAATAAAATCGTCGGCTATTTCAGGCAAGATTGAAGTAACTTCATTATCGGGTTGAGGAATTACGTGAATGGAAACAAGTTGACCAACTCTTTGAGCAGCAGCAGCACCAGCATCAACTGCGGCTTTAACAGCCGCAGTTTCACCTACAACTTTAACTGTAACAAGGGCTGCAGTAATTTTTTCTTTACCGACCAATGTAACATTAGCAGCTTTTACCATTGCATCGGCTGCTTCTATTGCTGCAATCAGTCCTTTGGTTTCAACTAATCCAAGAGCCTGTGGCATATAAAATTATTTTTGTCTTTTCGGAAGTATAAGTTCAACTTCGGTATGTGGACGAGGAATAACATGAACAGAAACTAATTCCCCAACTCTCTGAGCAGCAGCAGCTCCAGCATCGGTGGCAGCTTTAACTGCTCCAACATCGCCACGAACCATAACGGTAACATAACCGCCGCCAATGGTTTCTTTACCAATTAATTCAACCTTTGCGGCTTTTACCATTGCATCGGCTGCTTCTATTGCACCGACCAATCCTTTTGTTTCAATCATTCCAAGTGCATCAAGTGTCATTTAGTTGCTCCAATATTAAATTTTTGTTAATCAAAAAATAAATGTTAAGTTTTTAATAAACAAGTAGAAGTATAAAATTTTTCATTAAGCGATTCACCAGTTATTATAAAGTCCCTCAAGCAATCTAGCTTCTTTTTCTTTTTTATCAAGTTTCAGATATTTCTGTCGTTCTGCTTCAATTGCTTCGAATTTTTTCTTTTGCTCAGCAACTATCTCATCAAGATATTGCCTTTCCCTTTTCTTTCTTAAGAAGTCTTTTGCAACAATTGGAAACAATTCAAGAAGAAGTTCTTCCTTTTCATTTACCGCAAGTTTAACATCACCAAATTCTTTGAGTATGGGATTTTCCTGTTTTTGGTATTTGGATGTATCATAAGGAGTTTCTTTTTTTACCCCGGCAATTTTCTGCCTGAACTCAGGATCAACAGGAAAAGGCGTTTTACCATACGTACCTTTAACAAGATTGACATACTGGTTATTTTTTGTCGTGTAAAAAGGTTTGTCTTTTGACTCATCAATAACACAACTAACAGCTTGAACACCAACTATTTGACTTGTAGGTGTAACAAGGGGTGGAAGCCCTGCATCAAGTCGAACTTGTGGAACTACTTTTAAGACTCTATCAAGAAGGTGTTCAAGTTTTGCCTGCTTTAATTGAGCTAACATATTTGTGTACATACCACCCGGAATCTGAGCAATGCGAACGGCTTCATCAGGAGCAGGAAAATTAAAATATTTTTCAATTGCCTGACAGTGTTCAAGTACTCCATCATAATCTTCATCAGTTGCAGCTTTTATTGCATTATCAAATAGTTTATTGATTTCTTTCGGAAGTTCATCTTTAGTTAGGTCAAAATCCTTTGGAAAGATCTTCATTTCATCAAACTTTTCAAGTTCTTTTCTTATCACTTTAAGTTCTTTAGCAATTTTTGGAATAACCTTTAAGTTAATATCGGTTTCAAGTCCTAATTTATTTGCAAAGATTTGTATTAATTCAAATGCAGGAGCTGCAGGACCGCCGCTGAAGGGCATAATGACTGTATCAACAATATCTGCCCCGTTAATCATTGCAACTAATACTGAGCCTAATCCATAACCGGGAGTACAATGTGTATGAAGATCGATTGGAATTTTAACAGATTTTTTTATTCCTTTAATAATAGGACCAGCAATATGAGGAGAGATGAGTCCAGCCATATCTTTTATGGAAATCATATCTGCTCCCAGCTTTTCCAATTCTTTTGCTTTTTTTACAAAGTAGTCAGTTGTAAAAATCTTACGAGGAATTTTTTTCCCGCTTAATTTAGCTTTTACTCTATCTTTTACAGTAAACACAGGATCAACTGTAAAACATACAGCACAATCAGCAATACCACCATATTGTTTTACAAAATTTATTGTGGACTTCATATTATCGAGATCATTTAATGCATCAAAGATTCTCATAATATCAAGACCTGATTTCATCGCATTTCTAATAAATCCTTCTATCACTTCATCCGGATAAGGATTATAACCAAATAAATTTCTACCTCTTGAAAGAGCAGTTAATTTTGATGCATCGCCAATAATGGTTTTAATTTTTTCAAGCCGCTCCCATGGATCTTCATTCAAATATCGCATAATTGAATCTGGTATAGCACCCCCCCAGACTTCCAATGCATAAAAATTTGCTTGCTTGAATAGCGGAAGAACTCTATCAACTTGATTTTGAGTCATCCTGGTTGCAAACATAGATTGCTGTCCGTCTCTTAAAGTTAAATCGCGAATTAATAATTTTCGTTTCATATATCCCTTAATAAAAAAACTGAGTTAAAATTTTCCAAATTGTCTTACGAAATATATATCATAAAGAAATGTAGAAAAACTCAATAACTTTGTTTTATTTCATCTTTTAAATCAATAAAAACATTTATATTCGCTCATTAAAACAAAAAATGTTATGAGTGAAAAAGATTTACTAAAGAAATACAATAATCCGAAAAATTTTTTCAACAGAGATTTAAGCTGGGTTGAATTTAATCGTAGGGTTCTGGAAGAAGCATTAAACCCTGACTTACCTCTTTTAGATAAAGTAAAATTTGTCTCTATTTTTTCTTCAAATCTGGATGAATTCTATATGATAAGAATTTCTGGATTGAAGGAACAAATTGCCGCTCAGGTAGCCGAACCGAAACTTGATGGTTTAACTCCACAGGAAGAACTAATTAAAGTTGAGAAAGCATTAAAACCAATGCTTGAAACTTTAATGAATCTCTGGTCTAAAGAGATTGTACCTGAGCTTGAAAAAAATAATATTTATGTTTGTGAATGGAAAGACCTTGATGAGGATGAAAAATTAAAACTCAATCTTTATTTTAAGAGAGAAATTTATCCTGTACTTACTCCTCTTGCTTTCGATCCAGGAAGACCTTTTCCTTATATTTCAAATCTTAGTTTAAGTTTAGCAGTAGTAGTAAAAAATCCAAAAGGTGAAAGACATTTTGCCAGAGTAAAAGTTCCAAGTATTCTTCCGCGATTATTGCAAATAGATCAAATTGTTAATTCTTCAAAAAAGACAAATAGCAATGGAAAATTCAAAGCAAAGTTTATTTGGCTTGGAGATTTAATTAGAGCAAACCTTGACTTACTTTTTCCGAAAATGGAAATTCTTGAAGCTCACAGGTTTAGAATTACTCGAGATACTGATATTGAAATTCAGGAAGATGAAGCTGATGATCTTCTTGAAGTGATAGAAGAAAACATAAGGCAAATGAGATTCGGAAGCGTTGTTCGACTTGAGGTTGAAAACTCAATGCCCGATTTTATGATTGATATTCTTGTTGAAAATCTTGAGATCACAAGAAATGATGTACACATTATTGATGGTCCACTCGGGTTAAAAGATGTAATGCTTTTATATGATTTACCACTGCACCAACTTAAAGAAAAACCTTTTTACCCAGTAACTCCAAAAATATTTGAAGAAGAAGAAGATATTTTTTCATTAGTAAGAAAAAGAGATATATTGATTCATCATCCTTATGAATCTTTTAACCCGGTTATTGAGTTTATCAAACAAGCATCAAAAGATCCTGATGTACTTGCCATCAAACAAACTCTTTACAGAGTTGGACCAAATTCTCCTGTTGTGAAATACCTGATTGAAGCAGCAGAAAGAGGAAAACAGGTTGCTGTACTTGTAGAACTTAAAGCCCGCTTTGATGAAGAAAATAATATTTTCTGGGCACGTGAACTAGAAAAAGTTGGTGCTCATGTTGTTTATGGTTTGATTGGATTAAAAACTCATGCTAAAATGACTCTTGTTGTTAGAAAAGAGATAGACTCATTAAAAAGATATGTTCATCTTGCAACTGGGAACTACAATGCAGGAACAGCTAAAATTTATACTGACTTTGGATTTTTTACAACAAATGAAGAAATATGCTCCGATGTTTCGGATGTATTTAATTATCTGACCGGTTATTCAAAACAAAATGAATTTAATAAACTATTAGTTGCACCGATTAATCTGCGATCAAGCATCTTTAAATATATTCTACGTGAAATTGAAAATGTAAAAAACGGAGGTGATGGAAAAATAATTATCAAAGTAAATTCACTTGTTGACCCGGTCATGATTTCAGCATTATATGAAGCATCAAATGTTGGAGTAAAAATTCATTTAATCGTAAGAGGAATTTGCTGTCTTGTACCTGGAGTACCTGAACTTAGTGAAAACATTAAAGTCACAAGTATTGTAGGTAGATTCCTAGAACATAGCAGAATATTTTACTTTTATAATAATGGAAATGAAGAGATTTATCTTTCAAGCGCAGATATTATGGAAAGAAATCTGGATAGACGTGTTGAAGTTGCTTTCCCAATTGAAGATAAAAGTTTAAAAGAATATTTAATAAATACAATTATAAGAATTTATTTGCGGGATAATGTAAAATCACGAGAACTTTTCCCTGATATGACTTATGCATTAATAAAAAATAAGGAAAAAGATTTATCTGCACAGGAATGGTTTATGAATCACACAGCAAAACAAGCATTAAAATTTAATAAAAATAAATAGAAATATATTGGAGTAAAAATGACTAAAATAAGTGTAGAAGGAATAATGAATTCCCTTCGTAAAGTGAATGATCCTGACATTAATAAGGATTTGGTAACTCTTAAAATGATAAAAAATATTGAGATAAATGGAAATGATGTTTTAGTTGAAGTAGAATTAACTACCCCTGCTTGTCCCTTAAAAGATAAGATTCAAAAAGATTGTGTTGACGCAATTAAAAAAGATTTTCCTGATGTAAACAATGTTTCTGTAAAAATGGGGGCAAAAGTTACTTCTGGCAAAAACACATCTCAAAATGTTCTTCTTAATGGAGTGAAAAATACAATTGCAATTGCAAGTGGAAAAGGTGGCGTTGGTAAAAGCACAGTAGCTGTAAATCTTGCCGTTGCTTTAGCAAAAGAGGGTGCAAAAGTCGGTTTGATTGATGCTGATATTTACGGACCAAGCATTCCTTTAATGCTTGGTGTTAAAGAAAGACCAATGGTATTTGAAAAAGATGGAACACATTTTCTTGTTCCTGTTGAAAATTATGGTGTTAAACTAATGTCTATAGGTTTTCTTATTGATGAAGAATCTCCTGTAATCTGGCGTGGACCAATGGCAAGTGGAGCAGTAAAACAATTTATGTCTGATGTAGATTGGAAAGAACTTGATTATCTCATTTTTGATATGCCCCCGGGAACTGGTGATATACAATTAACTTTATGTCAAACTATTCCTTTGACTGGTGCAGTCATAGTAACAACACCTCAAACAGTATCAACAGCCGATGCACGAAAAGCACTTAAAATGTTTGAAAAAGTAAATGTTCCAATACTTGGAGTAATTGAAAATATGAGTTATTTCATTGCTCCTGATACAGGGAAAAAATATGAGATATTCGGAAGTCATGGAGGAAAAAATCTTTCTGCAGAAACCGGAACACCTTTTCTCGGAGAAATTCCCATTGACTCGGCTGTAAGAGAAGGTGGAGATAAAGGTGTTCCTATTGTCTATGATTTACCAGACTCTGACCATGCTAAAATAATAACTGAAATAAGCAGGAATCTTGCTGCTCAGGTAAGCATTAATAATTTAACTTTATCATCCCAACCTGAAATAGAAATTTCATTGGGAGATGAGAACTGATTCAGTTAATTTTGTTTCATAAAATTATATGAGTAAAAAATGGAAGAAAAAGTAAAAAAAGCTCTAGAAGGAATTCGTCCTTACCTTGTTGCTGATGGAGGAGATATTGAACTTGTCGGCGTAACAGAAGATGGCACTGTAAAAGTGAAATTAAAAGGAGCGTGCGTTGGTTGTCCAATGAGTCAAATGACTCTCAGAGCAGGAGTTGAAAGAGCATTAATACGTGAAGTTCCTGAAATAAGAAGGGTTGAAGCAGTTAACTGAATTTTATTATGAAAGATTCGGCATCAAATAAATTTTTTATTCTTTTAATCTGGATACTTTCAGGTGGAATTATTTTTTCAATCCTATATGTTTTTTCAGATCTTGTTATGATTCTTGCACTTTCTGTGCTTGCAAGTCTAATTTTTGATCCTGTAATTACATTCATAGAGAAAAGTAATTTAAATAGAATGACTTCAAGCCTGATAGTTTTTATTACTTTTTCATTCCTTCTTTATTTTGGATTATCAATAATAATCCCAAAACTTTTTGATCAATTAATTTCTCTTGAACAAAGCCTGAAAACTTTCTCACTACAGGAACAAATTCAAAAAATTGAAGATGCAATATCTTCACACTTACCTTTTATAAGTAAAGGAACTATTTCAACTAAAATAGAAACAATATTTACTAACACTTTTAATGATGTTCTTGAAAGTATAACCAATCTGCTTTCAAACATCTTTTCTGTTATTGCAGTAATTGTTGTAATTCCTTTCACGACATTTTTCATTGTAAAAGATAAACAAAAAATTTATAAAGGGATTCTAAACGTTCTGCCAAATAAGTATTTTGAAATGTCGTATTGGATAATGAAAAAAGTCTCTCAACAACTCGGCAGATTTGTCAGGGGTTGGTTAATAGATGCAACATTTGTTGGTATAGCTTGCGGAATTGGTTTTGCAATTATTGGAATACCTTACTCATTTGCTTTAGGAATTATCGCAGGTGTAGGTCACCTTGTCCCCTATTTTGGTCCGGTTATTGGTGGAATACCGGCACTTATAATTTCAATTATTCATTTTGGAAATCTCTCAGCGTTTCCGTTGATTGTATTAACAGTTTCTATTATTTACATTCTCGATAATGGATTTGTCCAACCTTATGTGTTTTCTAAAAGCGTTGATATGCATCCTTTGGTTATAATACTACTTATTGTAGCAGGAAGTCAGGTTGCAGGATTAATAGGAATGCTATTAGCTGTTCCAACAGCTACAATTTTAAGGACAACTGCTAAAGAAATTTATTTTGCTTTTCGGAATTACCAGATTGCAAGGACATAAAATGAAGAAAACAATCCTGTTGATTATTTATAGTATATTTATAATTAGTGGTTGTAAAGATACAGTTTCTGGTGATGCAATTGATAAAATTGTTATTCCTGATTCCCAGGTAAGTTTTTCAAAATACATCCTTCCAGTCTTTAATTTAAAATGTAACAATTCAGGTTGTCACGATGATAAATCGAAAGCCGGAAGTCTTAGTTTAACTTCCTGGAGCAATGTAGTTATTCCTGGTATTGTCAATGCCGGAGATACATTAACTAGTAGATTAATCTGGGCAATTGAAGGACAACTTGGTGCCTCACCTATGCCGCCATTAGGTTATGTCCCGTTAACCTCAAACCAGATTAAAGGAATTAAAACCTGGGTTAAAGAAGGTGCAAAAAATAATTAAGAATGATTCTGGAATTTATTTACTTGAAATTTTTGCAAACAGTAATTTTCGAATTAAAATAAAAAAATATATAAACGACAGGTTCTATAAAGGTTATTATTATTATGTCGGCAGTGCCCAGAAAAATTTGATAAGTAGAATCAATCGGCATTTAAACAAAAACAAAAAAATCAACTGGCATTTCGATTATATTACTAAATTAAATTCTATCGAAATAAAAAGAGTAATTCTTTTTACAAATCTAAAAAAAGAATTCGAATGTATTCTCAGCGAGAAAATTTTTAACATTATCAAAAATGATAATAAAGTGATTCCAGATTTCGGGAATTCAGATTGTAATAAGTGCAGGACACATCTTTATTATTCAAAAAATAGAATAAAGTTAAAAGATTTAATGAACTTTCCAAATTATAATCCAAACATCATTTTGACCATATGTTTATGATCAAAAACCAGTTTTTCTCTTATCATCTGAAAATAGCCCTCTGGCAAATTTAATATTTCCCAAACCTTTGGATTTGGTCTTGGGACAAGATTATCACCCGCTCTTCCTAACATTAAAAATCTTGTAACAACATCAGCAATGTGAACAGAAGCAACTAGCTTTGCATTTTCGGAATTAACAATACCAGTATTATGATAAGTTAAGACATCTTTAACATATTCAGGTAATCCCCACTTCTCTGCAAGAAGATTTCCTATCTTTGGATGATCAACCCCCAAAACTTCTAGTTCTGCATCTTTTATTAAACAATTTCTTTTTTTTGCCATTGAAACTGCATTAGCGTAATCTTCACCTGCGTATTGATAAAGAAAAAGTTTGCCAATGTCATGAAAAATTCCGCTTAAGAAAAAATTTTCTAATTTTATTTCACCTGTTTTTGCACCAATTAGTCTTGAAGCAATTCCTACTCCAATTGAATGACTCCAAAGATCCAATGGGGTTAAATCAGGAATCTTTACATTTGAGTGAAATTGATTTATTACCGAAACAGCATATACAATATTTTTTACTTCATTGAAACCAAGATACATTACAGCTTGTGATATTGTATCAACTTTTTTTGATAGTCCAAAGACTGCGGAATTTACGACTTTAAGTATTTTGCTTGCAGTTGCCTGATCGGATGAAATAATCTTTGCAAGTTTATCTGAACTAGTATGAGGATCAGCGATCGCCTGGGATATTTTTGCAAATATAATCGGAAGCGTAGGAAGGGAATCAATTTTAGAAATGAATAAATCAATTTTGTCCATTTTCATGAATCCTTTTTTTGCAAACGATGTTGTACAGCCATTTCAAACAAATCTTTTTCAAATTTATTTTCTGGTTCCCAATTAATAGTATTTACGATTTGATCAAATATTTCCTGTCTTATCATTTCAGGAGATTTTTCATTCTCTGCTTTTTCAACTGCTAAAACAGATTCTTCGGTAACGAAAACTTTAAATATTTTATTACGAACTAATTCAAAAATATTTGCATCGGTTATTACTGAACCTTCATTTAAAAGTACTCGCTCATTATTATCCTTAACTGTTGAGGATAATATCATTCCAACTTTCAATTCAGAAACATTTTTTTCTATTGCCATATACAAGATTTTTCTTTACAAATTAATAGTTAAATATATATAAAACTAACTCCTTTGCAAAAATAAAAGTTTCTTTTCTGTAATACTTATTTTAACCAACCAACCTGTTTATACCATTTGATAGTCCTTTCAATCCCTTCTTCAATTGAAATTTTTTGTTTATATCCAAAATCGTTCATAGCTTTTTGAGTACTGCATACCCAGTATGTTTGAGTAATATCTTTTGCCTTTTCAACATTTAATGTAGATGCTTTTTTACTAAACAATGCTATAAATTCAGCAAAAACAGCAATCAAAAATACAACAGAATGAGGCACTCTAATATGAAAAGCTTTCTTCTTTAGAACTCTGGAAGTTACCTCACCAATTTCTTCCCAAGTATATAATTTTTCCGAACTTACAAAATAAATTTGTCCTTTTGCTTTTTCACTTGTTGCAGCCAAATAAAAACCATTAACAAGATCACTCACATGAATCAAACTTATGAGTTTAGTATTGAATCCAATAGTAGTAAACAACCCTGAAGCAAAAGTTTTAAAGAAAATAAATATTTCAGTATCTCTTTCACCATAAACAGCAGGTGCTCGACAGATAGTAACTGGTAAAATATTCCTGTATGTTATTGTGATCTTTTCTTCATTTAATTTGCTTCTTCCATAAGTCGTAATCGGATTACATCTCATTTCCTCATTAATAGGTATGCCATCTAAGGATGGACCTGCAGCTGTTTGACTACTAACAACAAGAATACGTTTAAGATTTGTGCAATGTTTTTCTGCTATATCAAGAATATTTCTTGCGGGATCAACATTACCAGTAAAATATCCTTCAGGCTTTTTTGATTTTACTACTCCGGCAACGTGGTAAATATAGTCCGCATCTTTCAGTACAGGAATTAATTCATCCTTATTATTTAACCCACAAGTAAATAATTCAACTTTTTTTTCTTCAATATGATTTTTTAACCACTTTAAATCACTGGTGCCGCGCACAATACATCTAACATTATAACCTTTATCAACCAATAAATCAACTAAATGACTTCCAACAAATCCGTTGGCACCTGTTACAACTGCAATTTCTTTATTTTCCATAATAATATACTCTTGTAAATGATACTATTTAATTTTAAGTTTGAGTTCAAATTTAACAAAAACATAATTTATTTTAGACTTTTATCGCAAACTATTAGAGGAGACGAATTTGGACTTATTCACAAAATGTTTAGAATTTACAAGAGCTGATGAAGTAAAAGCTGCGGGTTTTTATCCATATTTCAGACCGATTGAAGAAAACGAAGGTCCTGTAGTACAGATTGAGGGGAAAAAAGTAGTAATGGCTGGTTCAAACAATTATCTTGGACTTACTGCTCATCCAAAAGTCAAAGAAGCAGCTTTAAAGGCTGTTGAAAAGTATGGCACAGGATGCTCCGGTTCTCGTTACCTGACTGGAACATTAGATTTACACATTCAACTTGAAGAAAGACTTGCAAAGTTTTTTAATTCAGAAGCAGTTTTGCTTTTCAGTACTGGATATCAGACCGCTCAGGGAATTATTCCAACCCTTGTTCAACGTGGAGATTATGTAATTTCTGACAAAGATAACCACGCCTGTATTGTTGCTGGTAATTTAATGGCTAAAGGAGCTACTGCTGATTTTGTTCGGTACAAACATAACGATATGGATGATCTTGAAAGAGTCGTTTCCAGATTACCTGAAAAAGGAGGAAAGCTTATAGTAAGTGATGGCGTTTTTTCAACCGGAGGTGAAATTGTTGATCTTCCAAGATTAAATAAAATCGCAAAAAAATTTGGTGCAAGAATTCTAATTGATGATGCTCATTCTGTCGGTGTTATTGGTAAAGGTGGAAGAGGAACTGCAAGTGAATTTAATCTTGAAAGTGAAATTGATATGACAATGGGGACTTTCAGTAAAACTTTTGCATCGCTTGGTGGTTTTGTTGCTGGACCAGAAAGAGTTATTAATTTTATCAAGCATACGTCAGCTGCTTTAATATTCAGTGCTTCTCCAACCCCGGCTGCAGTTGCTGCAGCAATTGCTGCGCTTGATATACTTGAGGCTGAGCCAGAAAGAGTTGATAAACTAATTCGTAATGCAAATAAAATGCGAAAAGAACTTTCCCTTGCAGGATTCAATGTAATTGAAGGCAGAACAGCAATAGTTCCTGTTATTGTTGGAGATGATTTGCTTGCATTCCAGATGTGGCGTAAACTTTATGATTATGGAGTGTTTGTAAACGTATTTATTTCACCTGGTGTACCTCCGGGACGACAAATGATGAGAACAAGTTACATGTCTTCTCATGAAGAAGAACACCTCGATTTTATAGTAGAGACATTCAAGAAAGCCGGAAAAGAACTCGGTTTAATTTAACAAAACAAAAAAACATTTTAGAATTCCCACTTCGGTGGGAATATCTTTTTATACTATCTATCTTAGGAACGAATATGAGTGATATTAAAATAAAAAAGGTTGAAAGTAAAAGTGATTTAATGAAATTTATTAAATTTCAGTGGACTATCTATAAAGACTATCCCAAATGGGTTCCTCCTTTATATATGGATAGAAAAAAATTATTGAGCAAAGAAAAAAACCCTTTCTTTCAACACGCTGAAGCCGAATATTTCCTAGCATATAAAGATGGTGAACTGGCTGGAAGAATTGCAGCCATAAAAAATGATCTACACAATCAAGTTCATAATGATAAAGTTGGTTTCTTCGGTTTTTTTGAATGTATTAATGATCAGGCTGTTGCGGATAAGCTATTTGATTCTGCAAAAGATTGGCTTTTATCTAAGGGACTTGATGAAATGCGTGGACCAGCTAATCCATCAAGCAATGATGAATATGGAATGCTGCTTGAAGGTTTTGATGATGAACCAAGATTTTTAATGACTTACAATCCTCCTTACTATCTTACTTTATGCGATAATTATGGCTTATTAAAAGCCATGGACCTCTTTGCTTATAAACTTGAATATGAAACTGTTCATTCAACTGATAAACTTAAGAGGGTTGCTGAAATAGCTCAAAAAAGATCTGGATTAGTCATTAAGTCACTTAATATGAAAGACTTTAATAATGAACTTAAAAAAGTTAAATTAGTTTATAATCAGGCTTGGGCATTGAACTGGGGATTTGTACCTATGACAGAAGAAGAGATAGATGCTGTTGCTGCGGACTTTAAAGCTATTGTTGAACCATCAATTGTATTATTTGGAGAAATTGATGGGAAAGTCGTAGGTTTTTCCTTGGTGATGCCTGATTATAATTTCGTATTTAAAAAAATGAATGGAAGACTATTTCCTTTTGGTGTTTTTCACTTGCTTCTTGGGAAAAAGAAAATACCGTGGGCAAGAATAATTACACTTGGAATAATTCCTGAGTTTCAGAAAAGAGGACTAGATTCTGTTTTTTATTGGGAGATAGTAAATAGATGTCATAAGCTTGGGATCAATTTAGGCGAAGCAAGCTGGGTGCTTGAAACTAATGATATGATGAACCGTGGGGCTCAGATGATGGGCGGGAAAGTATATAAAAAATACAGAATATATTCTAAAAAAATTTAGAATTACTTCTGAAATATTAGTCTTAACTACTTACTAGAATTGATAAGGATGACATATGAAAAAAATATTTTTTCTTTTATTATGTCCACTCATTTTTGCTCAATACACAAAAGATGATTCTAACTTAATAAAAACTACATTTACTAAATATTTTGATAAATCTTTAATCGAGGAATACCTTCAATCAGACAACATTCAAAAAATTAATGCAGCATTACTTTCAATCGCTCAATCTGAAGACACAAACTGGGTTAAGCAAATTATCTTAATTGATTTCAAAACTCACGCAAGAGAAATTTGTTTTGCACTCGGTCAACTTGGCGATTGTAAAACTTCTCTAAACTTTGTCACTTATCAACTTAGTAGAAATAATATAACACTTAATGAAAGAACACTATTAAACAAAACATTTGGAAAGGTTTGTTCAATAAGTGATACATTATTATTCAAATCATATTTTAGAACACTCATTGAAGAAAGTTTACCACTCGATGGAATTCCTGAAGCAATTTTTGAAATGTCAGTCAGGAGTATTTTTTCCTGGGATTTTAATAAAATTTTAACTGATATTTTTCTTTCTGCAAATTCATCTTCAAGTATTAGAAACTCAATCTTATTTACCCTTTCAAGAATAAGTAGAAACTCTACACTTAATCAAATTTTAGCTGATTCACTCAAGGAGAAAATCAAAAATCCATCTTTAAGTGAAAATGAAGATATATACTACATTCAATGGCTGCTAACAATTTTCAGAAGAACTAAATTTTTTCCTGATGATATAGAATTAATCAAAACTCTACTTTCATCCAAGAACTGGTTTATTCGCGAAGAATCAATCAAAGCTGTTGTTTACTTTTCTAAGTGGAACCAGGAAAATTTAAATATTTTTCTAAATTGCTTAACCGATAAAAACCCTAACGTATCAAGGCAAACTGCTATCTCAATAAAGGAATTGCAAGTTGATTCATTATTAAAAATTTATTTAAAACAGGAACTAATCAAATATCTTGATAATTCTGGGTTGACAGCAAACACAAAAGGAGAGGTATTCATAAGTTATGTAATGTTATTTAAACCTGATATGAATGAATTTTTATCTAATTATGAGAGCAAAGTCAAAAATGAGTTCGTGTATAGAGCAATGACTGAGAATAGTTCAAAGATGAATTATCCCTATGGCTTCCTTGAAAGTAAGTATAAAATTGAAGGGCTGCGAAATAAAATACATATTATGCAAGGAATACTATCTCTTCAGAATAATTTTGACACCTTAATCTTTTTTCAGAATTTTCTTATTGAACATATAAAATCAAAAGATTTAATTCTTGCTGGAATAGTTGCAGAAGAATTATCTGAAAGACTAATAAATCAAAGAAAATTAAATCTTATGGAAGCAATTGAGGAAAGAATTCGCAAAGAGGTAAACAACTTTAATGCTTCCGAAGTATGTATCTCATTATATAATCTTGCAGGCAAACTCGATACTTCTTTTCAAAAAAAATTGTTAAACGAATTTGAATTCTCTGAAGTCTATTCTCTTAGAAAATTTGCGTTTAAAGAATTAAACAAAAATACTAAAGGTATTACACGTTCATTAAAATTAATTGACACACTCGTTTCTTATGCTTTCTCTTTCCAAAGAGCTAAGATAAATACTTCTAGAGGATTTTTTACTATTGAATTTCTTCCTGAAGTTGCTCCTATTAGTGTTGGAAATTTTTGTTACTTAGCCATAAACAACAAGATGAATGGAAGTATTTTTCATAGAGTAGTACCAGGATTTGTAATTCAAACCGGAGACCCAACAGGAACCGGTTGGACTGGCCCTGGATATGAAATTAATTCTGAAAATTCTTATTTGTCTTTTCAAACTGGTTATGTTGGAATGGCTTCAAGCGGAAAAGATACTGAAGGTTCTCAATGGTTTGTAACACAGGCAAATTACCCTCACCTTGATGGACGATATACAATATTTGCTAGAGTCGTCGCAGGAATTGAAACAGTTTTTAATATTGATCAGTATGATGAAATCATTTCAATTGATTTAGAATAATTTTCATTTATTAAGACGTTCTTCCAAACCTTCTATCAAATTCATCAAGAGATATTTTAACAACTATTGGCCTGCCGTGTGGACAAACGTAAGGCATTGTAGTAGCAAATAATTGATCAATTAAAATTCGCATTTCTCGTTCTGTCAATTTATCTCCTGCTTTAATTGCTGTTTTGCAAGAATATGATTTGGCAAGATTATCTTTTTCATCAAGAATATTTTTCTCTTTAAGATTAGATTGATACTCATCCACAATCTCAAGTAATATTTTTTCTTCCAAACCAGTCTTAACATCCTGAGGAACCCCGTTAATAATAATTGTATTCTTGCCTTTATAATTCAGTTCAAATCCAAGTTTCTGCAAATAATTGTCAATGTCTTTTACAATCTGATACAAACCAGGGTCAACTTCCATAGATTTAGGAAAAAGTAATTGTTGTGAAAAAGGAAAATTAGCTTCAAAAAGATTTATAGCCTTCTCATATAAAATCCTTTCGTGAGCTACATGCTGATCAATTATCATTAATCCTGATTTTATTTGTGAAAGAATATATTTATTATGCAGTTGAATAATAAAATTGGATTCCTCTTCAGGTGTTGAATAACCCGATGGAATTACTCTTTCTGATTTTGACTCTTCCTTATCGAAAGGTAAATCAATATCTGACCTGGTTTGCTTATTTTCAACAACCTGTCCAAGACTTCCGAAGATTAACTCTATATCTTTGTCTGAATAACTTTGTGGTTTATAATTATTTTTATTTGTAAATGGTCTATCACTAAAATCATTTCGTGTATTATTTACAATTGGAGTAAGTTTTAATTTTTCTTTTGGTTTAATAATATTATCTACTCTATCGTCAAAAGTTAATGAAGGAACAAGATCATATGAAGCGAGACTTTTACGCACCACTGCAAGAATAAAATTGTAAACATCTTTATCATCATCGAATCTCACTTCCAGTTTTGAGGGATGCACGTTAACATCAATTCGTCTCGAATCAATTCCAATAAATAATACAAAAAAGGGATAATCCCCTTTTTCTAAAACATTTTCATATGCTTTAAAAACTGCATGATTAATCTGTTTACTTCTAACAAATCGTTTATTTAAATAAACATATTGCTCACCTTTCTGTTTTTTTGTTAATAATGGTTTCCCGACGTAACCAAAAACAGAAATATAATCAGTGAATTCATTTACTGGAATGATTGCATTTTTAATATCGTGTCCGAAGACTTGAATTATTCTCTCTTCAGTTTCACTTTGCGGATAATCAAAGATAAGTTCATCATCGAGATAAAATTTAAAATTAATCTCACAATAACTTAAAGCTATTTTTTTAAATGTTTCAATAATGTGTTTCAATTCAGTAGCATCAGATTTAAGGAAATTACGGCGTGCAGGTGTGTTGTAAAAAATATTTTTAACACTCACAGAAGTTCCGTTAGTAAAAGAACCCTTTTCAATTATTATTTCCCGATTATCATCTACTCTTACTATTGTACCCAACTCTTCACTACCAGTTAGGGTTTTAATTTCAAGTTGACTTACTGCAGCTATTGATGATAGAGCTTCCCCTCTAAAGCCGAGCGTAGAAATTGCTTCAAGATCTTCATAAGTTTTTATTTTAGATGTTGCATGTTTTTGAATACATAACACTGCATCTTCTTCAGACATTCCTTCTCCATCATCAATAATCTGAATCAGCGTTTTACCGGCTTTTTTAATTAACAGAGTAATATTTTTCGCGTTTGCATCAATTGAGTTTTCTAGTAGTTCTTTAACAACAGATTCTGGTCTTTGAACAACTTCTCCAGCAGCAATTTTATTCGCGAGGTTCTCCGGTAGTATTTTTATTTTCGTCATTGAGTAAAATTCTTTCTTAAATATTTTCGGACTTCAAAAGAATCATATCTTTCTATATCAGCAATTATCCAATCTGTTAAATTGAAAGAAGGGAAATAAATATCTCCCTCTGCTTTTATTTTCATAAATGATAGAATCATTTCATCAGCAAAAAATATTGTTTGAGTAAATATTTCTTCTCCACCAATAATAAATATTTTAGATTTTCTTTTTCTTTCAAAGTCAAAAAAAACTTTTTCTATATTATTGTAAATCAATATTGCTTTAATACCCGGATCATATTGTGGATTACGAGAAAGTACTATGTTTTCTCTTCCTCTCAGAGGAGATTTCAATGTCTCAAATGTTTTTCGCCCCATTAATACCGGATAATTGTAAGTTGTTTTTTTAAAATGATTCAATTCATATTTATCATACCATAGCATTCCACTTCCTCTTTTTCCAAGGACATAATCTTCAGTAATTGCAGCTATGATAATTTTTTTCAATTATTAATTTATTTTTTTCTATATGTGAATTTAACAAATCCTTATAGCTTAAGAAATATCGGATTTCAACTGCAAGGATTATTCAAATACTTATAAGGAAGAATTTAGTTTGTGCAAAGAATGAATTATTTTTTCGGAATCAATTCCACCCTCACCTTTGAAATTACATTTTTTAGGATCTTTCGGACAAACAGAAATACAATATTGATGAGATGGAAAAACTATTTCTGCATTATTTCCTTGCGGTCCCCATAGAACAGGTGAACAAGAATCAAGTGGACAAAATAATGAAATGGTATTAACATTCAATGCAGCAGAAATGTGCATTACCCCTGTACTTGCTGAGATGAGATAATCAAGTATTGAAAAATTAATAATTGAATCTCTTAAACTTAAATTTATATTAATCTTTTTTATGTCATTCGGTAATTCATAATCATCTTGAATTATATTATCAGTGACAACAACTTTTACTTTTTCTAACAAAGAAATTTTTTTAATAAGTTTTATATATTCATCCACATCCATATTTGGAGCTGATTTTCCGCTTGATATATGGACACCAATTAGTGTTTCTTTGTCAGGACAAAGTTCTGCTTTTCTTTTATTCGCAGTTATTTTTTCTTCCTCTGTTAAATAAATTTCAGTTTTAAGTTTTGTAGTTCGAATTCCCATTTTTCTTAGTGTATCAAGGCAATAATCTGCTTCGCTTCTTAGCGGATTATATTTTCTTCTATAAACACTTTTGGTATTTGTAATAAATTGATAAAACTTATGCCCGCTTCCAATCCTGTATTTTATTCCTGACGCAAATAAAATCCAGTTAAAAAGCTCGGTAGGCAAAAGAGAAATTGAATGTGTAAAATTAAAACTGCGGATTTTATAAATTAAATTGAGTTTATCAGAAAACCTCATTTTATCTGGTTCAACAGTGAGTATTGTATCGACATAGGGATTGTTCACATAAATATCTTTTGTATAATTTCGAACAAGAACGCCAATAAAAGCATCTGGATACGTGTTTTTTATAGCCAAGGAAAGCGGTGTGGATAAAACAACATCTCCAATTCTGTCCGGTCTTACTATTAATATTCTTGGTTGCACAAATAATTATTTATTAAATTTCAGTATGAAGAAAAAAATCGCAATATTAACATCGGGTCATCCTCCTTTTGATGAGAGGATATTCCATAAATTTGCTGTAACATTAAAAAATTCAGACTACAAAGTCAGAATAATCTCATCAACTGGAAATATCTTTCAAGTAAAAGAGGATATTGTAGTTGAAGGATTTGACGGTGAAAACTTAAGTAAAATGAATAAGATTAACAAGTTTTTTAACCTTTTAATGTGTTATGAACCGGAAGTCATTATTTGTTGCGAACCATTACCAGTTTACTCTGCTAAAAAATATCAAATTCTTTCAACTACAAATTGCAAAATTTTATATGATATAACTGAATGGTACCCTGAAAATTTTGTATTAAAATTTTCATTAATAAAGAAAATTCTCAATTACGTGCCGCTGTTTGTTTTTAATATTGTCGCAGCAAATATATCCGATGTAATTATTTTGGGAGAAACCCGAAAAAAAAATCGTTATGATTTCTTTGCTCCACTTAAGGAAAAAACCATTATTTCTTATTTCCCCGTTTTAAGCTTCTTTAATTACTTCCCTCCTCCTTTTGATGGAAACAACATAACTTTATGTTTTACTGGTCAGTTAACAACTTCAAGAGGATTTTTTACATTTCTTGATATATGTAAATCATTATCTAAAATAATTTTTCCTGTTGATATTAAAATCAAAATTATTGGCAAATTTGTAACTAAAGAAGATGAAGACCATTTTAATCAGTTTTGCAAGCAGAATCCTGAATTAAATATTATCAAACTTGATTGGTTAAAATATGAAGACATTGCCAAGAACTTAAAAGATGTTGACCTTTGCTTTGATTTACGGCAGTTGAATTTTATTCATCGCAATTCTTTACCGATAAAAGTCTTTGATTACATGGCTATCGGAAAGCCTTTAATTTATTCTGATATTCCTGCATTAACAGAATTTTTAGCGGTTGATGAATTTGGTTTTACAGTTAATCCGAGAAATACTAATTCCATAATAGAAATTGTAAGCAGCTTGATTAAAGAAAAAGATAAACTACGAAAATTATCAGCAGCAGGACGACAACTCGCTGAAGAAAAATATAACTGGGAAAAAGAGAGTGTTAAACTGGTTAAATTGATTGATAATTTAGGTTAACTTTAAGAGGTTTCTAAAATCTATTTTAAGGTTTTTGATCCCCCACCATAAAAAAATTATAACCACAATCGAGTCAATTAGAATTGAATTAAAAGCATAATTCATAATAAAAGCAACAAATGATATTAGTAACAGAGAAAATATTTGATTGAAATTATATTTTATTTTCACTTTGTTAAATGATATGAGGAATAAATACAACGCACCAGTGAGAAATGCAATTAACGTTGCAAATGCAGCACCAATAATTCCATAAACAGGTATTAATAAAATATTCAATAAAATGTTCGATAGGACGCATAAAAAATCTGCAATCATAAAATGATATGATTTTCCACTTATATAAGGAAATAACGAGTAGAAAGTCATAAGGTTACTGAATAAATATCCAATTAACACAATTGGTATCACTCCAATTGATGCTAAATAATTCGAAGAGAAAATTCTATGTCCGAACATTTTGAAACCAATAAAGTCGTCTGCAAAAAAGGAAACGGTCAAAATTAAGACGATTGAAATAAAGAGTAGTTTATGAAACACTTTACCAATATATTCTTCTTTTTCATTTCCCAGTTTTGAAACGACATTAAAATAATGTGGCACCCAGGAATTACGAAAAGAAATCACAAAAATGCTTAAAATGTAACCGAAACGATAACCGAGATAATAAACTCCTGTTTGTTCACTACCCAAATAGTAATTTACAATAAAACGATCAACCACTTCAACCAGAGTTGCAAAAATGCATGAAAAGAAAAACGGGTAACTAAATACTAATATCTTTTTAATTAACTCGTAATTCAGATTAAAAGATAAATACTTCTTTATAATATCAGTGCACAGAAGGAGTAAAACTAAAGAACTGATAATTTGTGCAAGGAAAATCCCATTAATTCCAAGTTTGCTATAGTATAGAAAAACAATATTCAAGAAAAAATTTAATATCGACGCAATAAGGTTTTTAATTACATATTTCTTTGATTGCTCTTGAGATAAATATGCTGACGATATAAAACTTGCATAGGTCAATAAGAGTAAAGATATAATTCCGTAATTAAATGAAGAAACGTAACCAAAGTTGTTAAGTATTAATTCAGAAAAATGATTTGAAAATAAAAGTAACACTGCCAACAAAGGCAAGGATGTTAAGCTAATTAAGAAAAAAATATTTGAAAAGTATATTTTTTTCAATTCGTCTGAATCAGTCTCAGATAAATACTTGGTAAGACTATTGTTCAATCCATAATGAAAAAAAACTGAAATAATTGTAGCTGCCGATATAATTAAAGAATAAATTCCAAATTCTTTAACTGGAATAACATGCGAATAGAATGGAAGAAGCAAAAAGTTCAACCCGCGGGAAAAAAAATTTGCAATAGTATATAAACTCGTATGGAAGAATACACCTTTTTTATTTTCTGAAAAACTGGTATTCATCTTTCAATTCCACTTTTCCAATTCATTCTTCAATTTACAAAACTCATTTTCCCAGCATAATTCAGTTTTGGCTTTGTGACAATTATTCTTCAGCATATCTAGTAATGAATCATCTCGAAGAATATTTCTTAATAACGAAGATATTTCATTAATACTATCAACATTTACACAGAAACCAATATTATAACCTTCAACTATTTGTTTCATCTGAGGAAAGTTCGAGGCAATAACAGGTACTTCAGCCATTATATATTCAAATAATTTATTAGGTAAAGCATAATAGTAACTTAAACTTAAATTTTCAATAATTGATAATCCGATATCAGCACCAGATGTATAATTTATTAATTCACTTTGATTTTTCTGTCCCATAAAAAATACTTTTGTATTTATATTATAATCTATTGCTAATTTTTTATAGTACTCTTCCTCATCCCCTGAGCCAAGTATAACAAGAAAAGTATTATCAATTTCTTTTATCACCTCAAATGCTATTTTTAAACCTCTTCCATGCAATATCATACCCTGATATAAAAGTACTTTTGCGTTATTATCTAAATTCAACAATTTTTTATAGTTCATTTTTTCAGAAGGTTCTTTGAGCAGAGGCAAATTCCTTACTACAAGCGTATTATCAATATTATATAAATCTCTAATGAATTTTATATCCATCTCACCAACTGCAAGTGTAAGATCAACATGTTTTATAAAAGTTTTTTCAATATACTTAATCAGTTTTTGTAATAATGGTTTTTCTTTTAGTCCGGCAAGGTGCGAATACACTTCACGAGAATCGTAAACTATTTTTGCTTTATACCATTTAGCGATAATTACAATAAATGGAAGAGAATAAATGTCTTCAGCAATATAAATGTCAGCCTTTGTTTTAAATGCACTTAATTTAAGTAGATAAGCAAATTTAAAATAGAAAAACAAAGAAGGTCTTCTATTAATTTCAAATATTTTTATTTTATCGGTTGACGTTGAGCCTGAGTCTTTCCAATCAAAACAAACAACGTTTGTGTCATAATTTTCAGATGTTAAGGAATTGAAAAGATTAAATGTGCGTGTATCAAAAAAGATATTACCAAGAAATGAAATGAAGATTTTCTTTTTATTCTTCAATTCAATAGTCAGATTTCTTTATAAAAACTATCTCTAAAAATACCTCTTGCTCCGAAATTTTCCTTAAACCTTCCTAATCCCCAATTAATTTCTTCATTCACAGTAAAAATTCCGAAATCAAGAAACTTATAATTTTCATCGGAATATCTTTTCATTATTTCTGCGAATAATAAATTTACAGCACGATATTCCTGGTATTTTTCATCATGGCTAATATAAAAAGCGAGTACTACTTTAGGGTTGACAGAAAAATTACACACACCTGCAATTAATCTATCTTCCAGAAATGCTCCCCACAACCTGATTTTTGAAGGATACATTTTTTTTAACTTTAGTAATTCTTCAAGAGAATGAGTTGGAGTAACATTATGACGCATTTTTAAATTCTTTTTAAGTATTGCATAATATTCTTCAAAACGTTCACATTCAGCAATTTCAATTCCAAGTTTCCTGGCTTTATTTAATGCAGTTCTGGCTTCTGCTCTGAAAGTTGAGACTATTTCACATTTCTGAAAATCAAGTTGAACAACACTTGAGATTTCACGCTTCAGATAATTAAATCCATTTTTATAAAGTGCAAAATCAATATAGTTCGAATATTTGGATTGATAAATAATTGGTGGAGGTGTTAACTGTAATCTGTTAGCCTTGATTTCTTCACCATAATTTAATAATGAATGAACCATAGCAAACGCATCTTGTAAACTCAATTCTTCTTTATAAACAAATCCTCCGTAAGAAGCACCTGAATGCGAAGAAAGAATTTTTTTTCCGTCTCTTTCAATCATAACTGCGGGAAACAATGCAAGAATCTTATTGTTTTTAAGAATCACAAGTGATGCATCTGTAAATTTATCTTTTGGATGATAAGAAAGAAATTTTCTTGTATGAAAGATTGTTCCATTATCTGAATTTTCAATGAATCCATCCCATTCAGCATCACTTAAATTTGATTTTTTAAAACTTATATATGTAATCATCTTAAAACTTATAGCTTAATGAAATTGAATGACCTGTCCCAAGTTGAAGAGTGAAAGGTGTAATTGCATAATCGAGATTTAAATTTTTCCACATTATTCCCAGCCCTCCAGTAATGCTTTTTGATTCATAGAAAGTCAGATATCCAACTCTTATTGCCAGTAATTTATCATAACATATTTCCGCTGCACTGTTTATATGTGTATCATCCGATGAAAAATATTTCTGCAATTCCAAACCAAGATTTATATCAAGTTTATATTCATTAATTGAAAAACTATATGAAGGTCCCAAACGTAGTTCCGATGGGAGTTTAGAACTTTCGCTTTTTAATTTATTCATTGCTCCAATATTTCTTATTGCAAGCGAAAAATTCAAATTTTCATCAAATAAGTAAGTAGAGCCTATATCAATCCCCCATCCTTGCGAATCTTCGGTAAACATATCTTCATAAATATATTTAGCAGTAATTCCCAAATTGATTCCGTTTGTTAAAGTGAATCCAGTTGAAATTGATGAGAAAAAATATTGTGCATTAAAAGAAGCTATCGGGTCTCCTGGTTTTGTTCTGACTTCAATGTCACTAATTTTTGTGGAATTGATTCCAATTCCAAAAGGGACATCAAACAAAGTGAACTTCACACCAAACAATTCCGATTTAACATCCTGAATCCATTGATTATGCATGAAGAAAATTTGGGATGAATTATCTTCCGATAGTCTTGCCGGATTATAAAATAAAGCTGTAACATCATTTGCTAAAGAAGTTCCGTTGTCTGCTAGTGCGATATTTCTTGCACCAAATCCTATTTTAAGAAAAGATAATCCACTTTTCCCTGCAGTCTGAGCAAATGAAATTGAAGCTGATAAAAAGACTAAAATAATTATTCTCATAAATTTTAAAAGATTAAATTAATTCCAATAATATGTCTGTCACCGGGTGAATATTGTTCAAGAACATAAGCATATTCAAAACCAGCTGATAAAATATCAAAATCTTTTGTATAACTAAAACCAAATGAAGGATGAACAGGCTGGTCAGAATTGTTTAAAAACAAATTGTCTGCACCAGCTCGAAGAAATAACTTATCATAAATATTATATTCTCCACCTAATCTCAAAATTTTAGAACCATAACTATCAAAAACAAATTCTGATGAAACTAAAAATTTCATTTCCGGTTCTGTAAAACACACTCCAATTCTTTTTGTTGTTGGGAATTTATTTTCTGTCATTGTTCCTTCCTGTTGATAAATTGGGGAGGTATCCCATTTATATTTTGCATTAAGATCAGTAATGACAAAGGCAAAAGACCAATTTTTATCAAATGTATAGACTGCACCAAGATCAAAACCAATAGAACTGGTTGTTACATCTTCATACAGTTTATAATAATACAATTTAACACCAAGACCAATGGCAACTTTATCTGAAAACTTAATGGCAACATCAAGAAAGAATTGATTTTCAGAAGTTGAAAGTTCATCTCTCTTAAAACCCTGATTATCCCGTGCATCAATATGACTCACTCCTGAATTGATAATTCCCAACCCAAAGCCTGCTGTGGCTCTAGGTTTTTTTATTTCACTTATCGAATCTTTTGAAGAATAAAATTCAAATTTTCTAGTAAAGTTTAAATAATTCAATGATCTATCAAGTGAAAGGAAAGTATAAGCAGTTGAAAAATTATTACCATTTTGAAAAACAGATAAAGCCGGGTTATAATATGCTGAAAGATTCCCTTCTTTAACTGCTGAAATAGAATTTCCCAGAGCAATTCCTCGAGGTCCAAATCCCATTCTCGAAAATGCACCTGGGGCACTATTAATATTGCTATATTTTTGTTGAGCCAACATTTCTAGATGAAAATTTGAAACAATGAAAATGATAAAGAGAGAATTTTTAGCTATAAGTCTAATAAATTTCATTGAAGCACCATAATCTTTCCGAATAATGGTTCTTCAGAGCCAATATCAATTCTGTAAAAGTAAACACCATTTGGTACAATATTTCCATTATCATCTTTACCATCCCAAAAATCAATTACACCACTTATATCATTTGTATTTACAACATGAATTGGATTGCCTCGAGGTGCAGATTGAATCACCGTTCTGATATAATTCATACTGAAATCAAAAATTCTTATAGTTACATTTGTATTTTTTCCTCCAGTACTGTACTTGATTTTTAATTGTTCATTTTTAGGTGAAAATGGATTTGGATAAGCATAACAATCATCTTTGTTTTTTAGGGGTTGTGTAGCAAAATATAATTTCCAATTATTAGTCCATATATCACTAACAGTTGAATTTACTACCAATCCATCAGTTGAACCAAGCCAGACAGATTGATTTCCTAAATAACCAGCAGCATAAAACTGTTTTGTTCTTAATGATAATTTTGTTGCATCATCAATTATATTTAAAGGTAAAAACCATTTTGTAATACTCTGTCTAAATATCGACCCTAGATATGGTCCATTGTCAGTAGCTGCAATTATGAAATAAGAGTAAGTTCCAAAGTTATGAGCTTTTTCATCACGCAATGTTGTTTCCCAATTCAAACCATTATCTCTTGAATAACTTACTCCATAAAATTCATTTTGATCTTCAGCTTTCCACGAGGCTGCCCAGACTGTGTTTGAAACCAAGTTATACGCAAGTGCAACAATAAAATTACCGCTGATTGGATAATTGGAATTATTCTGATGGTTTGATTTGACCCAGCTAACCCCATTATCTGTTGAAATATTTACACCATTAGCGGTTCCTGCAAGAAGCGTGGAATCATTTATGGCAATTATTGAGAACCCACGATGATTTAAATTATTATCAAGGCCAAATTTTCCTGCAACAGGTTGTAAAGCAAATTTAATTGTATCATTTAAGTCAACAGAGTTGACTTTATCTGATGGAAGAATTACTCTTTTCCACCTGGTTTGTTGATTATTAATTAAACTATCAATATTATTTTTTCTAATACCGCCTGCGAAAGTAGCAATCCAGATAGTATTAGGAGTAAATGCAATATCATAAATTATATTTTGGACAGTTGTAGTAACAGGTAAAGCTCTTACCTTTGGAAGATTGATGCCATTATTAATTCCATAGATTTCTGTTGAATCCCCAGCATCATCAACTGTCTGTGGAATTGTAAACCAAGTTTCCCCATTATTTGAAGAAAATCTAATTCCGCTTCCTTCAGGTAAACTTTGGTTATCTTTTTTTATCGAGTGCGCTGTCGAAGCGAAAATTATTCCTTTCCAATAACCTAAGGCAGTAATACTTTCAGTTCCAAATGCAGAAGTACCATAAAAATTTTTCCAGGTAAGTCCTTTATCTGTCGATCTTGTTAGTCCTCTTGAAGTTCCTAACCAAATTGTATCACCAATAATTAAAATATCACTTATACTGTTACTGGCTGGGGTTTCATCCATAATAGATGAAGTATTAGAATTGTAATTTATTTCAAAGTTTTTTAGTAATCCTTGTGAATAAGCAAAACAAGTAAAAATTAATATAAGTAAAGAAATTTTTTTAAACATAAATTACAATAATGTGATATAATGAATAATTTTATTGCTTGGCATTTTCATCCTGTCTTTTGCTTCAAATTCAAAACGATAAGTCCCTTTAGTATTAGCTGGATCAACACCAATCAAACAAGAAAAGATACCATCATTAGCTGTAACATCTCCGTGATTGGAAAGTCCATCATCATATAAATAGATTTTTGTGTTTGAAGTTGAACCATCAGGACGAAAAGAGATAAAATAAACACTTTCAATATCATTATATCCGTTTGTATCACTTACAGCAAGAGTTAATAATAAAAGTTTATAAACATCTACCAGCACAGTATCGGGAGCTGTGAGATTTGAAATAACCGGTGCTATATTATTTTTCCCATTAGAATACTTCAAATCCTGATATGCAACTTTAGATGAAAACCCAGAATTATCCTTGATAAAATATTCAATTCTATATATACCATTTGGAAAATTACGGCTAAAGTAAAATTTTGAAGAATACGTTTTATCATTTGCAGTAAGATCACCATTCTTGCCGTTATCATAAAGATATAATGGCGAATTCAAACTTTTATTATCAGATGAATAAACTTCGGACCAGACTTGTGAAATATTGTTCACATTATCAAAACTAATATAAATAACAAGAGAGGAATCTTCGTAATTATAAGTATAGCTTTCTTCATTAGTAAAATTTTTAACGCTGACCTGCTGGACTTGTTCATCAATCAATGAATCAAATTTTTTCTCACAACCAGGAATCGCAATTATTAGAAGAAGAATTAAAAAATATTTTTTCATAATGTTAATATGTACTTTATTCAATTAGCCTCTCAAGGTAAAAAATTAGATACTTACAAAAATTATGAAAGGTGCAGGTGAAAAGGATACAATAAAAATTAAAAGACTTATAACACCTAAAACCTTTCGCTTTAAATCCAGTTTGCTATTATCATCTATTTCAGGATGCTTAACTTTAATAACGAAATAAAGTATGAAAGCCCAAAACATCCAACCTGTCCAACCGACTTTAAAATTTAATTCGGTGTATGCTTCAATAAATCCAAGGACACCAAGAATAATAAGCGTAATCATAGAAATAGAAGCAATTCTTAAATGGTTTTTATAACCAGTTAACGCATACAAAATATGCCCACCATCAAGCTGACCTACTGGAATAAGATTCATTGAAGTTACAAATAAACCAAACCATCCAACGCACAAAAAAGGATAATGATAGATTTCGCTCATTGGAGGGATAAATGCTGCGCCTTGTGTTAATAAATTTCTCAAAAACATAAATAGCAAAGTATCACCAAACTCAAGATGGATAGCGTGCTGTCCATAAGTTGATTGAAAATAATCTGGATGAATTGAAAGTATATATTCTTTGCCAGGTAAATGAGTGAACCCATAAATAAGAATCAACAGGCTGGCAAAAAATCCTGAAATTGGTCCAGCAATACCAATATCAAACATTGCTTTTCTAGTAGAGACTGGAGATTTTGTTCTAATTACGGCACCAAGAGTTCCAAAATTTAAAAATCCTGCTGCAGAAGGAAATGGAATAAAATACGGTAATGTTGCTTTCACATTATGATATCTCGAAGCAAAATAATGTCCAAATTCGTGAGATGCCAATACAAATAAAATTGATAAAGAATAAGGTATACCGATTATCAGTTCTTTAAAATCAAATTTTCTGTACCCTAAAACCCATTCGGTACCTGAAATGGTTGTTGTAATAAATGTAATAAAAAACAAACTTAACGGTAAAAGAAATTTTGTTTTTCCCACTTTTTGTTTTTCATAATTCTGATTAAAAGAGAATACAGGATCTTCGTTAGAGTATGCCATATTATAAATCTATATTAACACCTATTGATGAAAATTTTTCCTTAAAATCAAAATATTCTCCGTGATAATTATAACCAGAAAAATAAGAGTAATAAAAACTAATTCCAGAACCATCATATTTACCAATTTTAATCCCTGCAAGTAACGTATTGTTTCCGGAATATTTATCCTGTTTAAGAAATTTAAGATCATAAGCAATAAAAGGAAAAAGATTATTAAATAAAAACCCGGTAAAAAATTTTTCACCACCAATCTGATAAATTTGTTTTCCTATTTCTTTTGGAACAACATGAATTAAATGAGTCAGACCAAAGTAAATTCTATATGAATTTTTTTTGATATAAGGAAATAACTCAACAAATTCCCTGCTATACACACGAGGAGTATGATTATTTCGCCAATAATTAACCTGTGGATCATAATGTCCATCAACAAGATGTGCGCTAATGTGACTTAAACGAAACCTGAAACCAAGCTCACTATCTTGCATTTTAATCTTATAACCTGCATTTAAGCCAAACAAATAATCAACAGCATCAACAGGAAAATGAAAATCTTTTTCACCTCGCAGCTTAGTGTAAGTAAAAAGATCAGCACCAATGGAAAATGTAATATCCTGATTGAATTTAACATGAAGAAGATCTCTTGAATTACTAATATCAAGTCGCAGATCATTCTTTCCCACTGAAAAATTAAAACCTAATTTAGGCTCTAAAAAATTCCCTGTGAATGGTTGAATATTCAAATCTGAGGGGAAAAGATTTATTCCACTCTGTGAAAAAATATTAATTGATAAAACTAACAATAAAATAATTTTCTTCAACGAATCTTACTTTCTTTTTTTATTGATTTTTTAATTTTTTGTTTAATATATTTTTGATAACCGTATTTAATTTTTGATTTAATGCTAATAATTCCATAAATATTAGTTGGGAAAAAGAAAGATGGTTCAAAATAGCAATTGACAGTACAACCTGCACAAAAATCAAATCTTCCTTCCATCTCCATAAAATATTTTAACTTATCTGATTTCCGTATTTCTTTGATTGGTTTATCAATTACAACACTCTCCTTTGCAAAGTGATAACATGGTAAAACAATTCTATTATCTGGTGAAATTACTATAACTCTTGAAACTGCTTTACATAAAGGTTTCTGTATATTATTTCCTCCATTCCGTCTTAATCTGATATACGCATCATTAAGATATACGTCTTTTTTCCCTTCGACGAATTTTTCAATATAATTTAACGCTTCTTCATTCAAACCAGGATTACCAAAATAAGAAAAGACAGGATTTATAATTAATAATAACTCATTCTTCTGAACAATATCGTACATTAAGGGTAATTTTGAATAAGTATCATTAGTAACTGTAAAAAGAATATCGGGAAATTCACCAAACTCTTTTGCAATCTTAATTCCTTCAAAAACAGATTTATAACAATTAATACCGCGGATTCTATTATGTTCTTCTTCATCCGGAGAATCTAGAGAGAAATGCAATAAACTAATATTGCCAGCTAATTTTTCAGCATACTTTTTATAGAGTAAGCCATTAGTAGTAATACTTGTTTGAATATTTAATGATCTGGCGAATGCAGCCATATTATGTATATCGGGATTTAAAAGTGGTTCACCTCCTGTCAAATCAATAAATTTTACACCAAGCTTTGAAAGTTGTTGAACATTATTCTTGAAGTCATCCATCTTTGCAAATGAAGTATCTTTAAATTTTGAATGATCTCCGAAGTGACAGAAATTGCAAAAAGAATTACACCTGTATGTAACATAATAATTGCATAGTAATAGCATTAAAATTCTCTTCCTTTCCATTTCACTTTTTGGCTTGGTAAGACAATAAATGGAAGAGCAACTACGTATATCAAATAATATAATTCAAATGATAAAAAATATTTAATTGTTGAAGCAAGATTGAGTTTCTTTAAAACAAAATAAAGAAAAAAGAAATCGGTAAATAGCTTCATTGCAATTAAGGGAATAATAGCCTGCGAATAAAAAAAAGGTGATAATATTATACAAAGATGAGTAATGAAACCTGCTGTCATTACAATGTACCCACGCAATGGAGATTTTAACCCTCCGACACCCCATCGTTTTTTCTGTCTATATAATTCTTTAAAGTTTTTACATGGTTTTGATTCAACCAGTGCATTTATATCAAAAGGATAAATGATTTTATATTTTTTTAAATTATGAATTGCGAATAACAGGTTAAAATCTTCTGTTACACTAAAAGGTAAACTCTCATAACCTCCCACTTCTCTATAAGCTTTTTTGGTAAAAGACATATTATTCCCAATACAGCTTAGAGGTAAATTTATATTAATTGTTCCGGCGGCAACAGTTAAAAGATATATAAAATCTAAATTTTGCATTCCAGAAAAGTTGTTATTTGCTATCTGACTCGTATAACCATTCACTATCGCAACTCCCTCCCCATAATAAGAAGCAATGGTTTTAGCCCAAGTTGAAGAAACAGCACAATCCGCATCAGTAGTTAATATAATTTCACCATTTGATTTATCGATTGCATTCGCAATTGCATTTGTCTTTCCTTTAAGCCTTCCTTTTTCCTCACAAGTAACGATTTTTTTAAACCTTGGTTTATCTTTAATAAATTCATCAATTATTTGCCCTGTTTTATCTGTTGATCTGTCATCAACAATAATTATTTCAAGTTTGTTTTCTGGATAAATAAGTTTATCAAGTGACTGCAAACACCGAAGGATATTATCTTCTTCATTTCTTGCAGCTACAATTACTGTAGCAGCGGGTAATTTATGTTCAGGAATCTTTAAAAATTTTTTTTGAGAACCAATTATAAAAATAACAGTCTGGATAAAATACAGCGACACAGCAATCAGAAATATTATTTCAAACATTCTTCAGGTGCTCCGAATATATAACCTTTTTTTGATGCAAAATCAGCAATAAATTTTATTCCCTCGATAATTATTTTCATTGATTTTTGTGAATCGTGCAAAACTACAATCGAATTTTGTTTTAAATATTTTTCGGTTGCAAATTTAACATATTTAAGATCGTTTTTATAGTCCATTGTTAGTAGCGACCACATCACGACCTTCATTTTTAATACCTTCATAACATGAGAAAAATTTAATGGAAATCTTCCAAATGGAGGTCTGAAATACTCTACATTATAGTTTAATCTATCATGAATAATTCTATTGGCACTTTGTATCTCGTCAACTAATTCAGATTTAGTGAGATAACGTAAATCTTTATGATAGAAAGAATGATTCCCAATTAAATGTCCTTCATCAATTATCATTTTAGCCTGTGAAGAAAAATTATGAATATTTTTACCACTGCAGAAGAATAATCCTTTTATTTTCAAATCACTTAAAGTTTTTAAAATTAATTCAGTTGACAGTGGATCAGGTCCATCATCAAATGTTAACAGGATTTTATGCACACTACTTTGCCATATAAAGTTGTGATACATTTTTCTAATAATGATTGGTGGAATATATTGATACCTCATCGTCTAAGATTTCTTCCTTTCCAACTGAACCCGCCCAATATTCCTTTAATAGCCGCAAATAAGATGTATGGGATATGAAATATTTCTGCAAATAAAAAAGTCTTCATTTTAATTCTTGGATAAAAAACAGGAATGCCTTCTTGTAAAACGAAATATTCAAAAATTATTTTCCCTAATAATAATATCAAACCACTTATTATGAAATTTGAAGAAACAATAACTCCTAATAAAAAATTAAGTGGAATTGATAGAAAAAAAGTAAAAATCACTACTAATAAAAAAACCAAAAAATAATTTTTATAGAATAAAGTTTTACTGGCCCATCGTTTTCTTTGCTCCAAAAAATCTTTTAAATTTTTATTGGAATTAGTTTGCACCATTGTTTCAGGTTGAAACGTAAACTTGACACTCCCCTTTCTATATTTTGAGATTTTCTGCATCAATAATTCATCATCACCCGAAGAAAGACTTAGATTATCATCAAAACCCTGAACTTTTTCAAATGCTTTTCTTCTATATGCAATATTTGCTCCATTGCATATAGTTGGAAATCCTAAACCGATAAGTCCAAATCCCGTCAAAACTAATCCTGCAAACTCTAATTGTTGCATAGCTTTAAACAAAGTCGAATCGTCTTTAAAAGTAACCGCACCCGAGATAAAATCTGTATCATCATCAAATTCATTTATCATTTGAGAAAGCCAGAAATTAGAGTGTGTACAATCTGCATCTGTTGTTACAATTATCTCTCCTTTTGATTGATTTATGCCATATTTAATTGCTCTTTTTTTGTTTGCACTTACTGCGAACCCTGGAGGTAACTTTAATATCTTTATATTTTCTTTGTTTATAGATTCAGCTAATTTTTCAAAAGAATTATCATCAGAGTTGTCATCAATATAAATAATTTCAAATCTATTACCGGGATAATCTTGTTCTTCAATACTTTTTAAACTTGATAAAATATTTTCCGCTTCATTTCTAAACGGAATTATAACGGATATAAAAGGTTTATCATCATTTTTTTTTGATTTTCTTTTGGAATTTTTGATACCAATTTGTACAAGAATTAAAAAAATGAAATAGATAAAAGCAGAAATAAGAAAAATGGCTTGAACAAAAATCATTGTTTATTTTTTTTAAAAAGTAAAAGCATTCCAATAACAGCCGGTAATAGAACATTTACCAGGAAAAGAATAAAAGCAGAATTAAAGCCAATTTGTTCACTTAAACCAAAACTTGATAAAAAATATACGGAAGCAGCTTCACGAACACCAAGTTCTCCAATTGAAATTGCAGGGATTAAAGTTTTAACAAAAAATGTTAAAGCTCCCGCCCATAATTGGGTCAAAAAGGATAAATCGACAGAGAAAGATGAAACAAGCAAAGCATATTGAATAATAAAACAAGAGTAAAACAATAATGAATATAATGCAAGAAGAGTTAAAGTTTTCTTGTCAAGTTTTTGCAAAAATCTTATTTGTTTTCCAAGTTTTTTAATAAACTTAAAACGCGAAAGTGATTGTATAAAATAATTCTGCCAAGTGTTTTCATTTACAAGAAAATACGCTGCTATAAAAAACATCACGAATAAAAGTAAGAATAGAGATAATGTAATCAAAAAAGTCAATTGCAATTTATAATGAAGAAAAAGAATCAATGAAATTGCCCCGATAAAAAGTATAAGAAAAAGGTTGAACAATTTATCTACGACAGTCACAATTGATACTTCAAGAAGACTATGATTTTTAAATGCAAGATCTCTACCGAAATATTCTCCTATTTTAGCAGGTGTAAAAGCTGCTGCTGCAAATCCATAAAATAATGAGAGTGCAATTGTTCTTGAATTATTTTCGTTTAAACATATTCTACACAACAACTGCCATTTAACATATTGAATATAAACATTAAAAAAGGCAAGAATAATTACAATACCCAAAATAAAATAGTCGATTCCAAAAAAAATATTGCTAAAATTTATCGACTCGAATTTATTAACTACATAAATTAATAATGAAATAGCAATAACAATTTTAGAGACAAAAAACACTTTATCTCTCAATGTTAAATTGCTAAATATTTTCGCTTGTTTTACTGAATCTAAAGAATTCACAAATTTTTTTAATTTTCTATCTCTAAAATATTCATTTTTAGTCCTTCAGTGCAATTATTACAGATATCTATTTGTCTCCTGTTCTGTAATATTCTTTTTCGGAATTCATTATAATATTTTGAGTTCCATATCTCTTTAAATGTAGTAGCACCGAATACACCAAGTTCATACTCAGCATCTTTATCAAAACAACAAGGTACGACTTTTCCATCCCACGTTACAACCGAAGTTCTCCAGAGAGCAAAACAATGATTTTTCATTTTATTTTTTAAATGCAAATTTTTACCATCAAAAATGTATCTTCTATACTTCTCATTAACTGGAAGAAATATATTAGCATTTTCGAGTGATGATACTTGCATAGTTTTAAATGTAACTTTATCTGCCTCAACCATTTTACCATATTTGATAACTTCATCAAGCTGATGTTCGTTATGCTTCATCACTATGAATTGTAGCTCAATAAATGGTCTCTTTTGATTCAATTTTTTCTTGAATCCTGTCAACAGCTTTAACCCAGCATCGACTTTTTCAAATTTACCTCCGGCCCTGTATTTCTGATAACTAATTTCATCAAGTCCATCAATTGAATAAATGAGTTTATCAGGAGCATTGGATAAAACTTCTTCAATATTTTTTTCATTAATAAACGAACCATTTGTACTGACAGACACATACATTTTTTTTTTATGAGCATATTCAATCATTTTAGATAAATTTTTATTAATATATGGTTCACCCTGAAAGAATAATTGTATATAAAATCCGGTACTGGATATTTCATCAATCAATTTTTTAAATAATTCTATTTGCATTAATCCTAATGGTCTTGTAAGCGTTCCTAAACCAGACGGACACTCAGGACACTTCAAATTACAATGGTTCGTTGGCTCAATAGAATATGATATAGGCATACCCCACACAAAGGGTCGCCTTATTAGCCTGGAAAAAAGAAATGAAGAGATTATTTTAAAAGCATTCAAAAATCTTTTAACAGAAAAATATTCTACAACCTTTAATTCTTTATTGTTTTTAGTCTTTTTCAATAACTTAATAATTTTTATTACAATATATCAATTCCGCTTATCATTTAAAATGAAAAGGATTTTGTTTATTTTGAATTTAGAATTTTAAAACTGTGGATGAAAAATGTTTATTAACTTTTCAGATATACCCGGGAACAATAATCTTTTTCTGGATTATCTATACGAATTTGAAAATGTAAGTGATTTCTTTAAGCATAATTTTAGAGAAAAAGAAAACTTTTCTAAACATTTTCAAAATGTAAGCGACTTTCATAGAAATCATCAGGAAATCACACCTAATATTATTTCAAATCAATATAAAGGGTTAAACGTTTCTGCAAAAACGCAAAAAAATATTTCGTTACTAAAAAACAAAAAGACTCTTACTATTGTTACCGGACAACAGCTTGGATTGCTGGGAGGACCACTTTATACCTTTTATAAAATAATTACTGCAATAAAATTAACTCAATATCTTACTGAAAGATATGATGATTTTAATTTTGTCCCGATTTTCTGGCTTGAAGGTGATGACCATGATTTTAATGAAGTAAGATGGCTTAATTTTATTAATGAAGAAAACAATCTTGTAGAAATAAAATATAATGATGACCTTGCGGAAGAGGATAATCGAGGGAGTATAGGAAACAAAATTTTTGAGAAAGGTATTAATCAGTTTATTCTTGAAATTGATAGTGTATTAAGAGAAACCGAGTTTAAACCTGCAATTCTTTCAATGATAAAAGATATTTACCAGGAAGGCAAATCTTTTAAACAAGTATTTAAAGAATTATTATTTAATTTCTTTGATTCGTATGGTTTAGTAATTTTTGATCCCCAGGATATTGAAATTAAAAAATTACTATTACCTGTCTTTAAAAAAGAATTTGAAAATTTTCGAGTTCATACTGAAAAGCTTATTAGTACAAGTGCAAAACTTGAAGAAAATTACCACGCTCAGGTTAAAGTTCGTCCGATAAATTTATTTATGACTTATGAAAACGGAAGATATTCAATAGAGCCTATAGAGGATAATTATAAATTAAGACACAAAAGAATAAAATTTACTAAAGAAGAAATTTTGAATTTGATAGAAAATAACCCTGAGCAATTTAGTCCCAACGTATTGCTTCGTCCAATCTGTCAGGACTACATTCTTCCTACAGCATTTTATGTCGGAGGACCTGCTGAAATATGTTATTCAGCACAGGTTTTACCTTTATATAATCTTTTTGAAATGATTCCACCAATTATTTATCCTCGTTCTTCGGTAACCATTATTGAAAAAAATATAGCAGGTATTCTCAATAAGTACCATCTGACTATTAAAGATATGTTTTTAAATAAAGAGAAAATTACTGATAAAGTGATTGCAAGTCTCTCAGAAATTAATATTGATTCAGAATTGAATAATACAAAAGATAAGATTAATGCGACTTTCAATGATTTAAAACTTTTTCTTAATGATGTTGATAAAACTTTATCTGATTCATCAGACAAGTTAAAAATTAAATTTGAACAAGGACTTGAAGAACTTAGAATAAAAACCGTTGAAGCACAAAAACGTAAGTATGAAATAGCCTTACGGCAAATTAACAGAGCATTGATATCAGTTTTACCAAACAACACTCTACAAGAAAGAGAAATGAATTATTTCTACTTTGCTAATAAGTATGGAATTGATTTGATTAAACTATTATTTGAAGAGATTGCGATAAATAAGTTCGAGCACCAGTTGATAAATCTTTAATACTAATTTTCATTTTTAATTAGATAGATGTAATAGAATACAATTGTTGTAAAAAATTTGGATTAGAAATTCGCACACTTTCAAATTTTTCCACTCTTCCATAACCTGTTAATGCACAAAGGATAGCAAAACTCATTGCTATACGATGATCTTTATAGCTATTAAAAATCTGGTTGGGATTTTTTATTATTCCAGAGACTTTAAATCCATCTTCATACTCTTCAACATCCAATCCAATCAATTTTAAATTTGATACCATCGCTGCAATTCTATCACATTCTTTTACTCTTAACTCTTTTACATTCCTTATTTCGAAATCTCCTTCTGCAAAAATACCTGCAATTGTAAGTATTGGGATTTCATCAATAATACTCGATGTTATGTTTTTGGGTATCTCAATATTTTTCAGATTTGAACTTTCAACTATCAGATCTCCATAAGGTTCATTCACTTTACAAATATTTATTACTGAAATCTTGGCCCCCATTTTTTTTAATATTTCAATAATGCTTATTCTAGAGTTATTTAATGAAATATTTTTAATTGTAAGATTTGAATTTTTACATAATAATGCCAATACAATAAAAAACGAAGCAGATGAAATATCCGAGGGAATAAAGTATTTATCTGGTACTGGATAAAATGTTCTTGAAGAAAAAATATATGAATCTCTATTATTTTTTTTCGTCTCAAGATTGAGCATTACTTCTGTATGGTTTCTGGTTGAAGTTTTTTCTATTACGCAAGTTTTTTTGTCAAGATGCAAACCTGCAATTAGAACACCACTTTTAACCTGTGCAGATGGTAAAGGAAGTTCATAAGTAATATGTTTAAGGTTTTTTGTTGGATAAATTTTAAGTGGAAGGAACCCATCGGATGATTCAATTTTTGCCCCCATTTGTTTTAAAGGTTCAATTATCCTAATCATTGGTCGCTTTGATAATGATTCATCACCAATAATTTTACTCTCAAAATCTTGTGCAGCTAATAATCCAGTTAATAATCTTGCGGTCGTCCCTGAATTACCAGCATCAAGAGCACTCTCAGGTTTACTAAAACCTTTAAATCCGCATCCAATTACAAATAATTTGTTTTCTTTTCTTTTAAATTTCGCACCAATCTTCTGCAAACAATTTATAGTTGAATTTACATCATCTCCATCAGAAAGATTTTCGATAATGGATTCACCATCTGCCATCGCTGAAAAAATAACTGCTCTATGTGAAATTGATTTATCTCCCGGAAGGATCAATTCTCCATTAACTTTAAATATTTTTGAAAATGTTTGAATCATCTTTTCAATATCATCGTATCAATTAATCTATTTAATTCTGATTCTGAAAGATTTGATTTATCATATAAACCTTTCTTCCGTCTTTGCCTGAGAGCTTCATATAGAATTACTGCAGCCGCAACAGATACATTTAAACTTTGTACCATTCCATACATTGGAATAAAAAAAGCAGAATCTGCTTTCTCTTCAACTTCTTTACTAATTCCGCGATGCTCATTTCCAAGAACTACAGCAATTTTTTTTGTAAAATTAATATCATATAAATCTTTTGCGGAAGGGTTCAAAGATGTTGCCAGTATTTGAAAACCTTTCTCTCTCAAATAAGAAAAGCATTCATCAACTGTTTTATATTTTTCTTTTTCAATCCATTTATTTGCAGAAGCCGAAGATTTTCTACCGATTTTAGGAAATTTTTCATAATTATAAAGCAAGAATATTTCTGATATTCCAACAGCATCACATGTTCTTAATATTGCAGAAACATTATGTGGATCGTGAATATTTTCGAGTACAACTGTCAATGATTGCTGACGTGATTTTGCAACCGAAATTATTTTATTTTTTCTTTCTTCTGTAGCTATTTCACACCTCTTGTTTATTAACTACAAGTTTATATATTTTACGGTAAGTTGTTCCCCTTGCTTTATCGTAATGTATTTTATCATTAGATTGTAACTTCATATAATATTTTGCAAGTTCAAGAATTTTATCGAGCACTTCTTCTTCATCTGCTGCCCAAGATTCACATCCTTTAATCGAAGGTATTTCTGCGGTGTAACCATCCGCTTCTTTAGTGATAATTATATCTAAGATCATTAACTATTTTTATGATTTTTAACTGCAAAATAAAAACATCTTTCAATAATTGCATAGAATTTATTTGTTATTTAATTCCGATATAAATTTTAATGACAGAGAGTTTATACAATAACGTAAACCGGTTGGTTCAGGTCCATCATCAAAAACATGACCAAGATGAGCCCCACATCTAGAACATTGAACTTCAGTTCTTATCATTCCATGTGAGAAGTCTGTTAAATAAGTTATATTCTTTTCATCATAAATTGAAAAAAAACTTGGCCATTCGCAAAAAGAATCAAATTTGTGTTCAGAGTAGAATAATGGCAATTCACAGGCACCACAAATATAAATACCTTTTTCATTGTACTTATAAAATTCACCTGAAAATGGTCTTTCTGTTCCTTTCTCGAACATAATTCTAAATTCTTCAGGTGATAATATTTTTTTCCATTCTTCTTTAGCCCGATTTATCTTTTTAACTTCTGAAGAGTGATTTGATTGTTTAATAATCTTCTATGACATATCATTTAATTTCATATTTTCTTCTCTGCTAATACAAGATTGAATAAAGAATAAAGATATTATAAGAAATGTAATTAATAATTTCATTTTACTTTTCATTTTTTCATATAAACAAAATGATAAGTAAAATCATTCCAGGAATTAATTAAAAATAATTTTGAAAATATTTAATTGAATTAGTAAGCGCTATCGCCTTTTTCTCCAAGTACAATTTTAACACTTGCACTTGCACCAATTCGGTCTGCACCGCTTGCAACCATTGCTTCAGCATCTTCACGAGAACGAATACCACCGCTTGCTTTTACTCCCACAGAAGAACCAACAATAAGTTTCATCAACGCTATATCCTGAACAGTAGCTCCCCCTTTAGAAAATCCTGTCGAAGTTTTTACAAAATCTGCACCGGCTTTTTTACAGATGAGACAAGCCTTAATTTTTTCTTCATCGGTTAGAAGACAAGTCTCAAGAATTACTTTACAAACCGCCCTGACTTTTTTTGTAGAAAGAGCCACCTGTTGAACATCATTAAAAACATATTCATAATCACCTGACTTTAATTTTCCAACATTAATAACCATATCAATTTCTGTCGCACCATTTTCAATTGCTTGGTCTGCTTCCGCTCTTTTAATTTCAGTTGTATTTGCACCAAGTGGAAATCCAATAACAGTACACACTTTTACATCAGTGCCTTTAAGCAAAGATGAACATAAAGAAACCCAACCAGGATTAACGCAAACAGAAGCAAAATGATATTGTTTTGCCTCATTGCAAAGTTTAACAATTTCATCTTTAGTGGCTTCTGGTTTAAGCAGTGTGTGATCAATCATTCTTGCCAGCGAAATATCTGTTAGATGCTCACCTATACCTAGTCCAGCAGATATTCTGTCTGCTCCATTCTTAATTATATTTTTGACAGCTTGAGGTTGTGTAACAATGTTTGTTTCCCAGCCTTTACAAGAATCTGCCTGACTATAAAAATCACGTAAAGATTTTTCCAAAAAAACTTGTGAAATAACTCTTGATATTTTAGAATTATCCATAAAACTATTTTCCTGTATTTAGTAAATAACTTTTCAAAGTATTTTTCATTAACATTGCAATGGTCATTAATCCAACACCACCTGGAACCGGAGTAATATAAGAACATTTCTCGGCAACAGAATTAAAATCAACATCACCAACATTTTTATAACCTTTTGGATTGCTGTTATCATCAATTCTGTTAATTCCAACATCTATAATAACAACACCATCTTTTACCATCTCTTTAGTAACAAAATTAGGTTTACCAATTGCAGCAATCAATATGTCGGCTTTTGTTGTGAATTGTCTTAAATCTTTTGCCGCAGAATGGCATACTGTTACAATTGCATTCGCGAATTCATTTTTCTGAAGAAGAATATTAGCTATTGGTTTGCCAACAATATTGCTCCTTCCAAGAACTACAACATGTTTTCCTTGCGTAGGTATATTATAATATTTTAAAAGTTCAACAATTCCTGCAGGAGTACAAGGCAGGAATGTTTCTTTTCCTATAACAAGTTTTCCGACATTTATTGGATGAAAACCATCTACATCTTTTGAAGGAAAAATAGTATTAATGACTTCATCTTCATCAATATGTGAAGGAAGAGGAAGCTGCACCAGTATTCCGTCAATTTCATCGTCATTATTGTATTTCTTAATTAAATTAATTAACTCTGTCTGAGTAATATTTCTATCAAGTCTATTTACTATAGATTTCATTCCAAGTTCAATACAAGCTTTTGATTTGCTATTTATATAAGATAGAGATGCAGGATTGTCACCTACAAGTATTGTAACAAGTCCTGGCACCCGTTTACCAAGTGATATTAAGTTATCAATTTCAACTTTTACTTGTTGTTTAATTGCCTGAGCAACTTTTTTACCATCAATTATTTCCATCTTCAACTACTTTTACTTGTTGTTTTTTTGAAAATTCAGGAAAGACAATTCTTTCTATTTCTAAAGCTAATCCTGTTTTGTTATCAATTTTAATCAATACAGCACAAATATGAACATCATCTAATGCTGTTTCATAACGCTGTGGAGTTGCATAGACAAATCGATTAATAGCAGCTTGTGTTTTCATTCCAATTACAGAATCATATGGACCACTCATTCCAACATCAGTTATATATGCTGTTCCATTTGGAAATACTCTTTCATCAGCGGTTTGAATATGCGTATGAGTTCCAATAATAGCACTTACCTTTCCATCAAGATAATGAGCCATTGCCATTTTTTCTGCAGTGGCTTCTGCGTGAAAATCAACAATAATATTTTTAGTTTCAGTTTTTAATTTACTTAACATCCAGTCCATTTTCCTGAAAGGACAATCAATTGGAGTCATAAAAGCTCTTCCCTGTAAACTAATCACAGCTAATTTTCCAAAGTTCGATTCATATATGTAACTCCCGTTCCCGTGTGTTCCAGCGGGATAATTGAGAGGCCGTAACACTCTTTTTTCAACTTTAAAATATTCTTGTGACTGCTGTTTCTCCCAAATATGATTTCCACCAGTAATTACTTGAATACCAAGTTTAAATAAAGTTTCCCCATCAGCAGGGGTAATACCTTTACCACCGCTAACATTTTCCCCATTGGCAATAACAACATCAGCTTTATATTTTTGAATTATTCCCGGTAACCAGGTTGAAACAAAGTTTAAGCCTGGTTTGCCTACTATATCACCTACAAATAAAACATTTAAGTAATCCATAATCTCCTAAATTTAATGAGAAAATATATTGAAAAGATTTAAGAAAACAGAATTGACTTTACTTAAAGTATCAATTAATTAAAAATAACTTTAATTTTTTCAAGAATAAGATTCTTATGGTTATTTTTCATTATGAAATTTGAAGAGCTTTTAGCACAAAATATTGATGATGCCGTTTTCTCTGTTCTTGATGTAGAAACTACGGGACTTAATGCCGCTTTCAATAATATCATTGAAATAGGTATTGTAAAAATTAACAAAGGAAAAGTAATGGATCGTTTTAGTTCCCTAGTAAATCCGGCAAGAATTATACCGCCATTTATAACTGAATTTACCGGAATAAGCAACGAAGATGTTTTTGATGCTCCTCTTTTTGAAGATATCCATTCAGAAATTCTTGAATTTATAAAAAACTCTGTTATTACAGGACACAATCTTTCTTTTGATTTAAGTTTCTTAAGAAGAGAATTTTCCAACTGTGGTATCGAGAAATTTCAACCTGTAACTCTTTGTACGCTTAAATTAGCAAAGCGAGTTTATCCACTCTTAAAAAGTAGATCACTGCAAAACCTTGCTTATTCACTTAAAATTAAAAATGAAGCTGCCCATCGTGCTTTAAGCGATGCCGAAACTACAGGAAAAATTCTCTACAAGATTATAAAAAAATTAAAAGAAGATGAGAACTTTGAGACTGTCGGAGAATTAGTCAACTATCAGTTCACCACAAATCAGAAATTGAATAAAAAACCTATTAGCAAAAAATTGAATAATCAATTCGCTGCCCTTCCTGATGCACCTGGGATTTATTATTTCTTAAATGCAAAAGATGAAATTATCTATATCGGAAAAGCAAAATCACTTAGAGATAGAATTAAATCATATTTATCCAGTTCATCTCCTAAAAAAACAAAAAAGATTTTAAAACAAGCAAAAAAAATAAAAACTGAATTAACTAATAGTGAATTAACTGCACTCCTTGCAGAAGCAGAAGTAATAAAGTTAATAAATCCCCGACTTAATATTCAATTAAAAAAATATAACAATAAATATTTTCTAAAAATTACTAAAACACATAAAGCACCAGCAGCTGTAATTACAAATCATTTTGATTTTGATGGTGATGATTACTTTGGATTGTTTGTAAATAGAAAAAAAGCCGAGCAGATGAAAGAACTAGTTGATAAAGTATTTATGCTTAGAGAATGCAGTGATAAAGAATTTAAGTTAAAGAAATCTTGCTTTCTTGCCGAAATTGAGAGATGTACTTCTCCCTGCACAAAAGAAAGCGATTCTGATTATTACTCTGAATTGGAAAAAGTATATGAATTTATGTATGGAAAAAATCAGTTTGCTTTAACGAGAATGATTAATAAGATGAAATTTTTCTCTGAGCAATTGAAATTTGAAAAAGCTGCCGAGATCAAATCTGTAATCGATTTAATACTTACACAGGTACATAAAACTTCTCTTCTAGCTGAACCAATAAATTCTGCAAATGTACTGATAGAAATTTCAGAAAATAATTCGAACACTGATTACCTCCTTATGCTTGAGGGAAAAATATTTATCAAAAAATATATACTTAAAGATTGTGATGACTTTGATACTGCATTAAGTGATTATTTTGAAGGAATAAGAAGAATTGATTCCCAGCCTGATGAAGAAGACTTAGAAAAAATGAAAATTATTTTAAACTGGACAATCAGAAACAGGAATAAGGTTAAATTGTATTACTTAAAAGAATACAGTAATAAAGATGAACTGTTTAAAAAAATTTCTCAGCATACTGCTTTCGCATCAATAGAAAAAGAGACAACTTTTGATATAAAAGATTTAATTGCTTAATATTTATCTCATATTTTATTTGTAATTAACAGAAAGTTTTTATTAGTTTTGATTAAAGAAATAGGTAAATTATGAAAAAACATTTCACTATTGTCGTTTTTGCTGAAGACAGAGAAACTAAAAGCGTTTTTCATTCATTGAGCAGTAATACAAATTACACAGTTCAATTTAAGGAAAGAACTAAAACGGGTTTAGCTTCACTTCTTGAAAACAAACCTGATTTAATATTCATTGATATTATAAAACCGGTTATGTCTGAAATAGATTTTGTTGATCAGATTTATAACTTAAATAACCAGACTCCATTAGTACTTACCTCTTCTTACTTTTACGATACAAAAACCATTGTATTTGGAAGCAAGATTCAGGATTTTATATATAAACCCGTAACGGCTGAAAAGCTGCAAACAGTCAGCAATAGAATTTTAAGCGATAAGCATAAAACTGAGACTGTTGAAAGTGAAAAAGAACTTCAACAGTCAGATGTTTTTAATGAAGCAAAAAAACTTTCAGTACTTTTTGAAATATCCAAAAGCTTAAACTCCATCACTAATTTTGATGAACTACTTGAACATATTGTGAAACTTGCTGCAGAATCACTTGAAGCTGAAAGAGCAACATTATTTTTAGTTGATAAATCAACTAATGAATTATGGTCGCGAAGCGGAACAGGAATCAAACAAAAGGAAATTCGTATTCCCATCAATAGTGGAATAGCCGGTGAAGTCGCTCTGAGTTCTGTCCCTCAAATAATTGATGAGCCGTATAGTCATCCAAAATTTAATAAAAATGTTGATGCAAAAACCGGTTTCAAAACAAGAAATATTTTGTGTCTGCCAATGAAAAATCTTCAGGGAGAAGTAATAGGCGTATTTCAGATATTAAACAAAAAATCTGGAAACTTTATAAAAGATGATGAAATATTTTTATCAGCAATGGCAGCAAGCACTGGCATTGCAATAGAAAATTCATTATTACACGAAGAATTAAAAAAGCAATTACAGGAAGTTAAAACCGCTTATGATGAATTGTTTATTGCGCAAAATCAAATTCTAAAAGAAGCAAAATTCTCAACAATCTCAGAGTTAATGGGCAATTTAGTTAATGAGTTAAATAGTAGTAATGTAGAGAACATTGCATCAATTTTAGCCAAAGAATACTCCTTTGATCCAAAGATAAAACAAAAAGCTAATGAGATTATCAATTCTTATAAATCGCAAATTAAAAATTTTAACTCTTTTGTAGAAGCTAAGAAAAAAGAAATATTCCATAAATAGAATTGATTTTCTTCATACCGTCATCATTTTATTTTTGGAACAAAATAATTTTTTGACATTATAACATCTGTATTTCTTACAAGGATAATTTATGACAGAATTATTGATTGCTAAAAAATTTTTTTCCCTTTCTTTTTTAATACTTTTAACATCATTCTTAATTGGACAATCTAGAAAAGAAATGATTGATAGACAGGTTGAAAATCAATATGGTAAAATTATTTCTAATACATCTGATGCAAAAATGGTTGAAGAATTGGGGAAAAATGTTGCAAGATGGGCTTACAATACAGATTATAATTTTACTTTCAAACTAATAGACAATGATGAACCTAACGCTTTTGCATTCGGTGATGGGAGTGTTTATGTTCTTAAAGGTTTATTTAAAACTACTGAAAGTGAAAATGAAATAGCCTTTGTAATTGCACACGAAATTGCTCACGTTATTCTTAAACACAACGAAAAACAAATTAATTATAAAGAAAAACTTAATCTTAAAAATAATGATTCACGCTTAAGAGAATTTTCCCGCGAACAGGAATATGAAGCGGATAAATATGGGATTCTCTACTCAATTCGTGCAGGATATTCTCCTCTGGCATCTGTTAACTGGTTTAATAGAATGACAAGTCTTGGATATGAGTACCCACCACTTTATGTTGATTATATTGATCATCCAAATTTTACACAAAGAGTTGTACAAGCCTTTATTCATATTGGAACTTATTACGAATATGCAAAGAATTTTGATTATGGATTGTTATATCTTTCAATGGGAAATTATTCTGAAGCAGTAGATGCTTTCATAAAATTTTTAGATAAGTATCCCCACTATAAAGAAGCTTATAATAATATTGGCGTTGCTCTTCTATCAGAAAAACTTCAATCAAAAAAGAATAGTTCAGATTTATGGGAACCTCTTGCAATAAGTAAAATACAGCTGTTTAATAACAATTTTGATAAACCTGTAAGAGGAAGTTACAATTTTGTAACCAGGGATTTTTCAGAAGCAATTGAGTATTTTGAAGAAGCAATTCAATATGACGATAAATATCCAATGCCCTATATTAATCTTGCATTAATAAATATCTACACAAAAAATTATAATAAAGCAAAAGATTATATTGATAAAGCATTAAAACTTGATAAAATTTCTTATGAGGCACAAATTACTCTTGGAGTTTTATTTGCAGAACAAAATCAATTTGATGAAGCAAGTGAATGCTTTCAAAAAGCAATTGATATCAATAATAAAAATCCTCAAGGATATTTTAATCTTGCATATTCATATCAATGGAATAATAAAAAAGAGTCTGCTTTAAAGACATGGAAAAAATTTGTAGAACTTATGCCAAGCGGTAAATACTACGATAAAGCAATTGAAAACATTGAATTGCTTGAAGATAAACATCTAAAAGATAAAACGGTTCAAGCAGATAAAAATGATCGTGAAAGAGAAATAAAAAAAGAAAAATCAAAACCATCTCCACAAAGAATTGCTGGAATTAAGATTGGCGATGAAATGATTAAAGTTAAAGAAACTATTAATTCCCCCGATGTTCAACTTAAAAAGCAATCAGGAATAATCTGGGAATATACAAATCCAGGTATTAGCATTGGTTTTAATAATGAAGGCATTGTTAATTATGTTATAGTTTTTGACTCGCTAAAAAATCAAAATGAATTTTTAACAAACATTAACATTGGTTCTTTGGCAAGTATGGTTAAAGAAAAATTTGGAAATCCTTCTGAAACTTTTATTGAAGGTATTTATACGGTTTTTAATTATCCATTAATGGGCTTATCCTTCTGGATTTCCAATGAAAAAGTTTCACGAATGGGTATTTACAAAGTAGATGAAAATATTGATGAATAAACTGTTATTTGTATTTGAATTCTTCTTAACATTTACTATTACAGTGTTTTCACAGAAGCAACAGCAACCAGTTGCAATGCTGACAAGCATTGAAGGAATTGTTCACAAATATGAACATAATTCGCAGAATAAAGAAATAGCTTCACTGGGTATGTTTCTAAATGAAGGAGATGTTGTTAATGTAAAGAATGGCAGAGCTTTAATTTATTTTATTGATGGAAATATTATTATTCTTAATGAAGGTGAAGAGCTTGAGCTTGGGCTAACGATTGAGAATAGTATTAAAACAAAAGGAATCATAAAACGTTCTTTATTAAATCAGGATTTTAGTCCAACACAAAAACTGAAAAAATTAAATAACAAAACTTCTAATCAAGTTTCTATGCTTTCTCCTTCTGGTTTAAGAATTAAAGGAGTAATACCGATAGGACCCTCCGGAAATATTTACAATACTAAATTAAGATTTTGCTGGATTGATTCTTCAGATACCGACATAAAATCTGTAGAAAAGGATTATGTGATAATAATCTCCGACTCAGACTTAAATGAGGTTACAAGATTAAATGTAAAAGGATACTCACAGCAAATAAATTATGTTACCACTGATGCATTACCAATTAATACAAAATCAACGCAACAAATCTTTTACTGGGATATCTTCAGTAAAAATGAAGAACCTTCAAAAGGGACATTTTTTGATTTTAATGCATCTTTTAAACTTCAAAGTGAAACATTTATTGATAGTATTAAAAAAGTTTTAATAAATCTTGAAAATGATTTTCTAAGTAACAAATTTGATGAAAGTACTTATCACCTCTTGTGTGGATTGTTCTTAAAAGAAAACAATTTTAATTATGAAGCCATTAATGAAATTGAAAAACTGTTAATTCTGAATCCAAGGTACAAATATCCTTATGAAGAAATTGCAGAACTCTATTTTACACTTGGGAAGACAAGTGCAGTAATGGTCGATTTTTATCTCAAAAAAATTGAAAACTTTTAATCACTCTAAAAATCGATTCAACTCACTCGAAACCTTTCTGTACTTTGATTTCAAACCAACTTTACTTAATTTTTGTATAATTATGTCAAAATAATTTTCATTGAAAGAAGATTAGAAATGAAGAATTTATATTTATACCTTGCTGCGTTGTTAGCTGTTTCTCAATTCATTTATTCACAAAATTTTTATTTACCAAGAAACATACAGAATGCATATTTTAATAACACACGTTCTTATGATGGGAAACCTGGACCTAATTATTGGCAAAATAAATCAAAATACGATATACAGGTAAAAATCAATCCCGAAAAGAAAACAATTCACGGACAAGAAACAGTTTTCTATACTAACAATTCTCCCGATACATTATCGAAAATTGTAATTCGATTGTATCAAGATATTTTTAAGATTGGACAAATGCGTGATTTTATGATAGACAAAAATGACATCCATGAAGGAGTAAAATTATTCAAAATATTTGTTGATAAATCTTCCTATGAACTAGAAAATTCAAAAAAAATTTTCAAAAGAGGAACTAATATGATCATTAATCTTGATAGTAGCCTATCTCCCGGTTCAACTATTACACTTGGCTTTGAATGGGAATTCAAATTACCGGAAGTTAGTACTATCAGAATGGGTGTATACGATTCAACTTCATTTATGATTGCGTACTGGTATCCACAGGTTGCTGTATATGATGACATTGACCATTGGGATATGAATAGTTATACAGGTCAACAGGAGTTTTATAATGATTTTAATGATTATAAAGTTGAAATTATTGCTCCTTCTGAATTTACTGTTTGGGCAACCGGTGAATTACAAAATCCTGAAGAAATTTTCTCTCCCGATATTTATCAGAAATTTAAACTTGCTGAAAATTCTGACGTAGTTATTAAAATTATCTCCAATTCTGATATTCTTGAAAAGAAAATTGTTGATATTAATACAAAAGATTTGAGCTGGCGATTTCAAGCAGATAATGTAACTGATTTCGCTTTTGCTTTAAGTGATCATTATTTATGGGATGCTGTTAGTCTGGTAGTAGATGAATCTACAAAAAGACGAACCGTTATTAATGCTGCATACAATCCTTCTTCAAAGGATTTTTATGATGTCGCTGATATCGCAAAAAAGACTATTGAATATCTATCAAAAGAATTACCGGGCATTCCTTATCCATATCCTGTAATGACCATTTTTAATGGTGGAGGTGGAATGGAATTTCCTATGATGGTGAATGATGGCTCAACAAAATCTTTTTGTGATGCTTTAGGATTAACATCGCACGAAATTTCTCATTCGTACTTTCCATTCTTTATGGGAATTAACGAAACAAAGTATGCCTGGATGGATGAAGGTTGGGCTGTTATGTTACCATTCGACTTTCAGACAAAAATGTGTCCGGAAATGAAACCTGTTGAACGTAATTTATTCACCTTTCAAAATATGGCTGGAAATGAAATGGAGTTTCCACCGATAATTCCATCAAATCAATTAAGAAATGAAAGTTACAGATTGGCTGCTTATTCAAGACCTGGACTTGCTTATTACTTTTTACGAGATGCGATTGGAAAAGAAAAATTTGAAGGTGCTTTAAAAGAATATATTTACAGATGGCAAGGAAAACATCCTATCCCCTACGACTTTTTTAATACGTTTAACAATTACATCAATGAGGACTTAAATTGGTTTTGGTCTCCTTGGTTTTTTGAATTCGGTTATCCAGATTTATCAATAAGGGATGTTAAAATTCTTAAAAACAAAATATTTATAACAATCGAAAAAATTGGGAAGATTCCTATTCCAATCGCACTTCAGTTGACTACAGAAACTGATGAGATAATTAATATTTATGAAAATACTTCAATTTGGAAAAATGGTGAAACTGAAAAGGTGATTGATTATAAATTCGACAAAAAAATTAATCATATTAAACTTGGGAATAACAGTATTCCTGATGTTGATCAAAAAAATAATACTTACTTAATTAAAAATGATTATTAATTAAAACTAAAGCAATAATGGATATTGAAATAATAAGAGATTACTGTTTGAAAAAAAACGGTGTTACAGAAAGCTTTCCTTTTGATGAAGACTCTCTTGTTTTCAAAGTCGTCGATAAAATATTTCTAATTGTGGACCTAAATCCACCATTTGCAATATGCATAAAATGTGAACCGGAAAAAGCAGAAGAATTAAGAGAGCAATACAAAGGAGTTACTCCCGGGTATCATATGAATAAGCTTCATTGGAATACTATTAAGTTGAATAGTAACATTCCAGATAAGATAATTTTTGAATGGATTGATAATTCATATGATCTTGTGTGTAATCAGTTAAGTAAGTTTGTACAGAAAAGATTAAAAGCAATAAAGAAATAAATTTTATTATTAGATGTAGTTGAAGCATGATTAAATCAAAATTACCAGGTGTTGGAGAAAGTATTTTTGCTACTATGACAAAATTAGCAAATGAACATAAAGCAATAAACCTGTCCCAAGGATTTCCTGATTTTAATTGTTCTGAAAAATTAATTGAACTTGTCCATCAATATCAAATAAAAGGAATGAACCAATATGCTCCAATGCCCGGTCTTTTATCATTAAGAGAAGAAATCGCTAAAAAAACTTTAGTTAGCTATAATTTACAATACAACCCTGAATCTGAAATTACAATAACTTCAGGAGCAACGCAGGCACTATTTACTGTCATTAATACTTTCATTCAAAAAGGTGATGAGGTAATTGTATTTGAACCCGCCTACGATTCTTATATACCTTCAATTATCTTAAACGGAGGACGTCCAATTCCGATTAAAATGGAAACAAAAAACTTTAGTATAGATTGGGATGAAGTAAGAAACTCTGTTTCATACAAAACAAAAATGATAATTATAAATACTCCACACAACCCAACAGGAAGCATACTCAAAAAAGAAGATATTGATAATTTGATAAAGATTGCAAATGAAAATGATTTATTGATTCTAAGCGATGAAGTTTACGAACATATTATTTTTGATGGTAATGAACATCTTTCATTAAGTAAATACCCGGAATTAAAAAACAAAGCAATAATTGTTAATTCATTTGGAAAAACCTTCCACACTACTGGCTGGAAAGTTGGTTATGTATTAGCTGATGAAACTCTGACTAAAGAGTTCCGCAAAGTACACCAATTCACGGTATTTGCTGTTAACACTCCTGTACAATATGCTTATGCAGAATTTATAAAAGATAAAAGTAATTATGAAAATCTAAGTTCATTCTATCAACAGAAAAGAGATTTGTTTTACAGTTTTATGAAGAATTCAAAATATAATTTGATAGATTGTTCCGGAACATATTTCCAGCTTTTGGATTATTCAAATTTGTCAGATTTTGATGATGTTGAATTTGCGAAAAAATTAACAGTAGAAGCAGGAGTAGCAGTTATTCCGCTTTCACCATTTTATTCAAATTCTTTCAGAGAAAAATTAATAAGAATTTGTTTTGCTAAAACAGAAGTAATATTAAAAAGTGGTGCCGAACGATTATTATCAATAGGATAATTGTATAAAAACTTATTTATGGTTTTACTACAAGATATTGGGTCAACATTTTTCTCAAGTCTTTTCTTTCAAAAGGTTTGGCAAGGTAATCAGTAAATCCCTCATTTAGGAACTTTTGTTTATCGGCACTTAGTGCATAACCAGTAATTGCTATTATAGGAGTATTAGAATAGTATTTCATTTTCCTTAATTCATGAATAGTAGTAATACCATCAACACCAACACCAAGATTTATATCTAAAAGTATTGCATCATATTTTTTTGATTTACAGAATTGAATTGCGGTTAGACCATCTTCAACTTTATCAACTTCACAAAATCCAGTTAAGAATATTTCTATTACTTCCTGGTTAGGCTGATTATCCTCCACTAATAATAAATGTGGTAATTTTTTTTCTGAATTACTTTTTAAATCTTCCCTAGAAATATCTTTAAAATCATTATCCGCAGTAATATCCTGAATATCTCCCCAATAACCAGGTAAAAGTAGAGAGAAAGTAGAGCCTTCAGATAATTTACTTTTAACTCTAATATCACCTTTCATAAGCCTTGCCATTTTACGTGCGACGCTTAAACCCAGTCCACTACCTTCATATCTTCTTCTAAATCCTTCACTTACCTGACGAAATTCATGAAAGATTATTTCCATATCTTGTTCAGAAATACCAATTCCGGTATCAATAACATTTATAACTGCAAAAAGATTATCATTATGTTTCTCTGAGGTTATTTCAATTTCAATAGAACCTTTTTCAGTAAATTTAATTGCATTATCAATCAAACTTATAAGAATAGTTTTTAAAAGGTGTTCATCAGCCAATGAATAAATATGATGATCTAGAATTTTAATGGTGAAAGAAAGATTTTTTTCTGAAGCTAATTTTTCATAGCCGATAAGGTAATAAGGAATATAAGTTGATAAATTCAATTCAATAGGACTTACAAATGTAGTACCAGATTCAAGTTCAGATAGATTCAGTATAGAATTTAATGTGGACATCAGCCTGCCAGAAGATTTTAAGATTTTGTCGAGCATTTGTTTATGCGCAATATTTTGCAAATCCTCCTTTAGAATATTAGCAAAACCTATAATCCCATTCATAGGTGTTCTTAGTTCGTGACTCATATTTGCTAATAAGGTAGATTTTAATTTACTTGCTTCTTCTGCTTTATCGAGTGCATTCTTTAGGTCAAGTTCCATCTCCTTACGCAAAGTGATATCTTCCTGCAAAGCTATAAAGTTTATAATTTCACCTTTATCATTTTTGATTGATGAGATAAATGCAAGTGTCCAGAACAATTCACCATTTTTCTTTTTATTGCAAAACTCACCACGCCATTCATTTCCAGCTTTAATTGTATTCCATAAATTTTTGTATACTTCTTTATTATGATTCCCCGATTTTAAAATCCTTGGATTACGACCAATTACTTCTTTTAAAGAGTAACCTGTTAATTCAATAAATTTTGGATTCACATATTCAATGTTTCCATCAATATCAGTAATAACAATCATTATTGGACTTTGAGATACTGCTCCTGAAAGTTTTGTAACCTCTTTTTCTACTTTCTGCTTTTCTTTAATAAGTAATGCATGAGTAATCATTTCGGCAAGAGAGATACAGAAACTTTCTTCTTCTGATGTCCATTCTTTTGTAAAACCAACTGTTTCGTGACAGATTACTCCCACTATTTTTCCTTCCAACCAAACAGGAATATCCATCATAGAAAAAATATTATTTGGGATTAAATATCCATCACAAAATTCTTTAGTCTTGTCATCTTCTCTTGCATTATTTGCAATTATGATTCCATTCTCAAGAAGTTCCTTAAAATAGATCGGATAATCATCTGCATTTAATTTCGTACCAGTAATATGTGAATTAGAATCTTGAATATAGAGATCATCTAAAATTAATTCTGAAAACTCTTCATTTAATCTCCAGAAACTTGCTCTGTTAATATTCAATGTTTGTGAATCGACTTCAAGAATTTTTTGAATAATATTTTCAAAATTGATTTCGGATACTTTAGATAAACTTAATAATGCTGATTGAAACTTAAATTTATCTTCTGTTTTTCGCTGCAGTTCTTCTTCAAGTTTAACCTGTTCCGAAATATCTTTCATCGTTGAAACAATCCGAAAACCTGAATTAGTTTTTATAGTATAAATTACCTGCTGAATTATAACTTTTTTCCCGTCAGGTCGAATAATATCAAATACTAAGGGTTTGTTTATATATTCTCCAGTACCACTTTGTAAAAATTGTTTTACAGTATGCTTTAAATAAGAAAGATATTCTTCACTTTGTTTCTCTACCGGGGTTAATGAAAATCTTATTTCCCAAATTTCTTTATTAAGGACTTGCTCCTTTGTTAAACCACTAATTTGTTCTGCGACTTTATTCCATTCTATTATCTTACCTTCTTCATCACTTAAAGCATAACCATCAATTGATTGTTCAATTACGGCACGGAATTTATTTTCTTCTTCTTTCAGCAATAGTTCAGCTTTTTTCCTTTTAATGATCTGCCATAAGCCTTCCATTAAGGATATTAATTGTTCTGCATCTCTTTCAGAATATTCATCTACTTTATTTCCAACTCCCGCAAGCATAACTATTTTATTTCCATCAAAAACAGGGACATTCAAATGTCGCAATATTTTTACATGCCCAACAGGTAAACCTTTTTTAAATTGATTCTCTTCGTCATAATTGTTAGTAATTATTATCCTACGTTGTCTTACTGCCTCACCCCAGAGCCCAGTTGATTCTAAAGGATAAATTAAGGTTCTATCAACAATATCACATTCTTTTAATGCTTCTTTTGACCAAGAGTACATTGTCAGGACGTCCTCGCTTTCATTTAAAAAAGCAAGATAACCAATTTTGCTTTCTGTAATTTTAACCGCATTCTCCAATGCATAATCAGTCAATTGATTAATTGTTGATGAAGAACTAATCCTTCCTAAATTAATCAGCGTTTCAAGTCTGATTTTATCTAATTCTTTTTGTTTTTCAATTTTTTTGTCTTCACTAAGGTCAATTATTGTTCCTCTTATTCCTTTTAAAACACCTCCTTCTTCAATTGTAACTGAAGTTATTTGAAAAGGAAATCTTTCTCCATTTTTTCGAATACCTGTATACTCTGTCTTACTCTTTCCGGATTTTATTAAATTAGTAAAATTTAATTTTGCTTTATCAAGTTCTTCTGGCACTATCATATCGAAAGCAGTTAATCCTTTTTCAAAATCCTTTTCTTCGTAACCAAAGACTTCAAAAGCAAGTGAGTTTACATAGATTAGTTTTCCTTGCAAATCAGCTTCAAAAATGATTTGAGGTAAAGATTCTGCAAGTTCTCTGAATCTCTTTTCACTTTCTTGAAGTGCTCTTTGATCTTTATGAGCCTGTGTAACATCAGTAACAATTGAAGCTAATCTATATCCATTTTCAGTTGAAATTGTAAATACTTTTTGCCTGATATACTTTGTAGTCAAATCCTGCAATTTAATTTCAACTTCGTATTCATACGGAAAATTTTCATCAGAACCATCTTTTAAAATTTTAGTCAATCGATTTTTAATTTGCTCATATCTTTCTTTTGTCTTTTTTTCGCCAGAAATGAATTCATAAATATAATCCCAATAATATTTGCCAATAACTTCTTCTCTTTTGAAACCCGATATTTGTTCAAGAGCTAGATTAAGCTCAATAATTTTTCCCTCCTCATCAGAAAGAATAAAACCTTCTGTAGATTGTTCTACAAAAGAACGAAATTTATATTCACTTTCTTGTAAAGCTTGATTAGTCTTGACCTGATTAGTTATATCAACTTGAATACCCCAAACTCTGAGTAGTTTATTATTTTCAATTATTCCAATTGTATTATTTAGGAAATAAATTTTATTCCCTATGTTGTCTTTTTCAATAGTTATCTCATTCTGGAGTTCAAAATTATTTTTCGCCCTGTGGAGTAATGCAGTAATCTGGTCTTCTAAATTTCCAATCCAAAAATCAGATAATTTTTTTCCAATTAATTCTTCTCGTTTTTCATACCCGTACATCTTAGCAAATGCATCATTACATTCAACTAAAGAGGCATGTTCTATATAAAACTTCGCTTGTTCATCGGGCGGAAGATTGAGTGATAAAGGTTTATCAAGTTCCATCAAAGATATTCCTTCACTTGACTGACTCACAAACGTTTTATACCTGTCTTCACTTTTTTTAAGTTCAATTTCATTCTTTTTCCTTTCATCAATATTAAGGTACATCCCAATAATAGATGAAGGATTTCCATTATCATCTCTAATTAATATCGCTCTATCAGAAAACCAATGATATATTCCATCCTTACATAGCCATCTATATTCTATACTTATATACGCACTACTAAAAATATTTTTATATATATCAAGAACTCTTTCCTTATCATCTGGATGTAAACGATTTTCCCAAAAGTAAGAATTGGAATAAAAATCTTCAGGTTTATAACCTGTGATATTAATAATCTGATCATTAATCCAAACAGTTCTTTGTTCCGAATCAGCAGTGGTTTTGTAATGAACAAGTGGTAAAGAATTGAGAACAAGTTTTTGGTGTTCCAAATTAAGTTTTAATTCTTCTTCTTTCTTTTTTCTTTCTGTAATATCTCTTGCAGCCGCATAAATTATATTTCCAGCTGGATATGATTTCCATTCAATCCATTTATAAGTTCCGTCTTTACACCTATACCTATTAATGAAATTTAGTATCTCTTTTTGTTCGCTCAAAGTCTTTACTGCTTTTGCAGTTGGCTCAATATCATCGGGATGAATGAAATCAAAAAATTGCTTCCCTATTAATTCGTTGATTGGATAACCCAGTGTTGTTTCCCATTCAGGATTTAATTGTCTGAAGTATCCATAAGTATCAGCAATACAAAGCATGTCAAGAGAAACATTAAAAAACTTGTTAATCTGTTCAGATTTAATTTTCATTTCAGTTTCAGTTTCTTTTCTTGATGTTATATCTCTGAAAATTGTAAGCATAAAAATATCGTTATCAGATTCAAAGAATGATTCTGAAACGTCAAACCATATATTTATATTATTCCATAATGCAACTTCTCTTTCGTACATTCTTTCTATTCTTGGAACTTCGAACCTCCTTTTATATCTCTGAAGGATTTCTTCTCTTTCATATTTTTGATGAAGAATTGTAAAATAGTTACCCAACAATTCTTCCTTTTGCATATAGACCATTTTACAATAAGCATTATTTACATCAATAATTTTTCCATCTCTATCGGTTAATCGCATTCCATCAATACTATTTTCCCAAACTAGACGAAAACGTTTTTCAATTTCACTTTTTAATTTTTCCGCTTTGATTTTTTCTGTTATATCTCTGGTAGTAATAATTATACCATTAATACGTGAATCTTCAAGGGCATTATTACCTAATGTTTCTATATGAATGTAAGAACCATCTTGTTTCCGCATTCTAAAAGCAGTTGGAGAACCATCATTCTTTTTTATAGCAACTTTAGAAAATTCAGACTTTACAATTTCGATGTCATCTGGATGAATAAATTCAAATGGATTTTTTCCAATTAAAAAACCTGGTTCGTAACCAAACATACGTGATATGGAAGGACTTTCATAGACTATTGTTCCATCTATTTTATGAATTGTAATACCTTCAACCAAATCCTGAACAATTGCTTTAAAACTCTCTTGTGTTTGATTTAATTGCTGTTCAATTTTCTTCCTAAAAGTGATGTCTTGTCCGACAGCTAAAAATTCAATACTTCCATCTTTTGTTTTCTTTAAAACACTATTTGTCCATTCAGTCCATTTTATAACTTTTTTACTTTTTCTAACTCGATACTCAATGGTAACAGAGCTCATATCAGAACTAAGCGAAGACAGTAACTTTTTTATAATTGGTTTATCTTCTTTTGGGATTCGTAGTTCAAATTTCTTCCCTAAAATCTCTTTCTTTGATTTCCCAACAAATTTAAGATACGATTGATTTGCATAAGTAATAATGCCCTTCTCATTAAAACAGCAAATTAACATAGGAGAGTTTTCAACCATTTTTTTAAAGTTTGAATTGACTCCGCTACTCCTTTGTTGTGTCTTGATAGTATTTTTCTTATCCTTTTTCAATTAATTAATTTTACATACATAATTTCAAAATAAAACTAAAGCAAGAACCCTTTGAAAGTTCACTTACTACCTTTAAAAAACTACCATGCTTTTCAACCATTTGTTTACAAATAAGCAAACCTAATCCTGTCCCTTTTTCACCCGATGTTCCAATGCTTGAAAATTGCTGGTCTAATTGAAACAACTTATTTATATTTTCTTGACTTATACCAATTCCTTCATCTTTGATAAATATTTCAATTTCATCTTTGTTGAGGTTAGAACCAATAAGAATTTTCCCTCCAGTAAATGAAAATTTAATAGCATTTGAAAGAAGGTTTTGAATAATTGACACTAACATTACACTGTCTGCTAGGACATAAATATCTGAATCGATTTCATTTAAAATTAATAAATTTTTATTTTTAGCCAGACTATCGACTGCAGATGCACAATCTGAAATAATTTTATGAAGATTAACTTTCTGTGGATTGAATTGCATCTGTCCAGACTGAATTCTGCTCCAGTTTAATAAATCTTGAATTAGACTAAACAAATTATTTGCAATTGAATTGACTTTCTTACTATAATCTCTCATTTCTTCAACTGAAAAATCTTCATTACTATCAGCAAGTATTGAAGTTAAACCAAGAAGCCCCTGAAAAGGACTTTTCAAGTCGTGAGTAACAAAAGAGAAAAATTTATCCTTCTTTAAACTTGTTTCTTTCAGCTCTTCATTAATTTGTTGTAATTCAATTTCATATTCCTTTTGAAGAGTAATATCACGAAAATTGCTTAAAAGTAAGGTTGAATCATTCTCATAATCAATGTAAGAATTAGATAATTCAAACCAAACTTTTTTCCCGTTCCATAATGTTACTTCATCAATTACATTTTTCTGAATTGTTCGATTATTAAAACGTTTTATAGTTTTTAAAAAAATATTTTCTTGTAAATCCTGTTGGTAAATTATACTGAATGGTTTTCCGATTAATTCTTCTCTCGTTTTACTGCAGAGATAACAAAAGGCATTATTGACTAAAACAATTTTTCCATCCTTATCGATCAATCTCATACCATCAAAAGAATTTTCCCAAACTGATCTAAATTGAATTTCAGATTTTTTAATTGCACTATAAGCGATTTTCCGTAGGCTAATATCTCTTACTGCAACAACAAGGATTTTTCTATCTTCAAATTCTATCATTGATGAAACTGTTTCTACCTGTATAACAGTACCATCTTTCTTCTTATAATTTCTTTCAGCAATTGTTGGAATTTGAGTAAGAATTAATTTTGAAATTTTACTTTCAATATCCGAAGGATCATGCGCAATAATTTTATAAACATGCAAGGTAAGCATCTCTTCCTGTGAATATTGCAAATAATTACAGATTGCATGATTCGCATATAATATCTTCTTACTCTCAGCATCCAATAGGTATAACCCATCAGCAGTTTTATCAAGTATTTTTTTATAAAACTCGCTGTTTTGAATTCTTTCTATAAAATTCTGCGGTAATGGTTGATTTACTATTTCATTTACTTTCATAATTCAAGGTATTATCTAAATATTTATCGAAAATAATTTTTGCTTTTTTAGTCTGCTAAAAGGAAATTATTCTCCCATTACTTTTATTAATATTCTTTTTCTTCTTTGCCCATCAAATTCCGCATAATAGACTTGCTGCCAGGGACCAAAATCCAGTTGACCACTTGTAACAGGAATGATCACTCGTGATGTATTAATAGGCTTTTTAAGTGTGCATCTCCGTTATCTTCTCCCGTTCTATGATGACGGTAATTAGAATTGAAAGGAGCTAAATTCTCCAGCCATTCATCTATATCCTGAATTAATCCTTGCTCTGCATCGTTAACGTATATTCCTGCAGTAATATGCATTGCAGAGACAAGTACCATTCCTTCTTTTATTCCACTTTTTATTACAGATTCTTCAACAAGAGATGTTATGTTAATATATTCTCTTCTTTTCTTCGTATTAAACCAATGATATTCTGTATGAAATTTCATTTTATTGCCCACTAAATTTTAATAAGTAAGCTTTAATAAATTTATTGAGATCACCATTCATCACACCTTGAGTATCAGAAGTTTCTATATCAGTTCTATGATCTTTTACCAAATTGTATGGATGAAAAACATATGAACGAATTTGACTTCCCCACTCAATTTTCATTTTGCTCTTTTCAATTTCATCCTGTTCTGCTTCCAGTTTTTCTCTCTCTTTTTGATATAGTTTGGATTTTAATAATTTCATTGCATTATTTTTATTCTGCATCTGAGAACGTTCACTCTGACAAGCAGCAACAGTATTAGTGGGAATATGAGTTATCCTTACAGCAGTTTCTACTTTATTTACATTCTGTCCACCTTTGCCCCCGCTTCTATAAGTGTCAATCCTCAAATCGGCAGAATTTATTTCAATTTCTATTTCATCATCAATCTCAGGAATTACAAACACGGAAGCAAAGGAAGTATGTCTTCTTTTATTAGCATCAAAAGGAGAAATTCTTACGAGACGATGAACCCCATTTTCTGCTTTTAAATATCCATACGCATATTGACCTTCGACTTCAATTTCAGCACTTTTTATTCCTGCTCCGTCGCCATCAAGAACGTCAACAAGACTCATTTTATACCCATTTTGTTCTCCCCAGCGAATGTACATCCTCATTAACATTTCAGCCCAATCTTGTGCTTCAGTACCACCAGCACCGGAATGAATTGAAAGGATGCAATTTCTCTCGTCATCTTTTCCGCTTAACATACTTTTAAATTCAAGTTCTTCAATTCCTTTTTTAAGATCATCAAGTTCATTTTGAATTTCAATTAAAAATGAATCATCATTTTCGCTTGAAGCCATTTCAATTATTTCATTGATGCTATTATATTTTTGTTTGAGCTCATTCCAGAGATTTATCCAGATTTCGAGAGACTTGATTTGTTGAAGTACCTTTTGTGCTTCCTTCTGATCCAACCAAAAATCAGCAGATTCTGACTTCTTTTTTAATTCATCGACTTTTTTATCCTTATCATCTAACTTAAAGATAACCTCGTAGGTTTTCAATCTTATCGTTATATTCTTTTATTAATTTAATTTCATCGTCGTACATATTTTTCTTTCGTTTTTATCATTGAATTTATTTAGAGAATCTCTACAAACAATTTACTTATAGTTAACAAACTGAACAGGAAATTTAAATTCTTTTTCTTTAATCATTTTTTGTACAGCTTGTAAGTCATCAATTTTGGCTCCGGTTACTCTTATTTGCTCGTCCTGAATTTGAGCATTTACTTTTAACTTGGAATCTTTTATCAATTTTGTAATTATTCTTGCATTATCTTTTGAAATTCCGGTTATTAGATCAACCTTTTGTTTAAGTCTTCCATGACTAGTGGTTTCCGGCTCACCATATTGCAAAGCTAAGATTGAAATCCCCCGTTTAATAAACTTGCTTTGCAGAATATCAATACTTTGCTTTCGAGAATAATCATCTTTTGTATTAATATTTAAAGTCTTTTCTTTTTTATTCAGTTCAATTGTTGTTTCAGAGTCTTTCAGATCATATCGCTGATGAATTTCCTTAATTGCCTGATTTACAGCGTTATCAACTTCCTGCAAATCTATTTCAGATACGATATCAAATGAATGATTTTGTGCCATATATTTCTCACTAATAATAGGAAATTAATTATTTATTAAAATAGCATTACAAAAATAACTTAATGAATGAATAGTTAATATCAGGTTAAAAAATTATTTTTGAGCAGTAATTTTTAAAATTTAATTATTTGAAAGCAAAACAAATGAAAAACAACAATAATCTTAGTTTTGAATCCAAATGTATTCATGCAGGAATCGAAGAGTACGAATTTGGTTCAGTGGTTCCGCCCATATATCAAACATCAACTTTTAAGTTTAAATCTGCCGAACATGGGGCGTCACTTTTTGCCGGAGAAGAAAAAGGACATATCTATACAAGAATGAGTAATCCAACAATTGAAGCAATGGAAAATGCGATTGCACAACTTGAAGGAGGACATAAAGCGTTAGGTTGTGCAAGTGGAATGGCTGCAATTCATACGACTTTTGCATCTTTGCTTTCTCAGGGAGATCACGTAGTATGTTCTTCAGCAGTATATGGACCAACTACTACATTATTGAATAGTGTTCTGAGTAAGTTTGGAATAGAAACCACTTTTGTAGATACAAGTGATTCGGAAAAAGTTGCTGCTTCAGTTATACCAAATACAAAAGTAATTTATATTGAAACGCCTGGTAATCCAACTTTAAATATTTCTGATATTAAAACAATATCCGACATTGCGAAAAAACAAAAAGCAATGCTTGTTGTGGATAATACCTTTATGAGTCCTGCATTACAACGCCCTCTTGAGCTTGGTGCGGATATTATAATTCATAGTATGACAAAATTCTTAAATGGTCATGCTGATGTTGTCGCTGGTATTATTATAGTAAAAGATGAAGAAACATATATTAAATTCAGAAAAACCTTAAACCAGATTGGAGGAGTAATTGATCCTTTTAACTCCTTTCTTGTTCATAGAGGAATTAAGACTCTTGCCATAAGGATGCAACGTCATTGCGAAAATGCAACTTTAATTGCAGAATTTCTTGAAAAACATCCTAAAGTTAAATATGTTACTTACCCTGGTTTAAAAAGCCATCCTCAATATGAACTTGGACTTAACCAACATAATGGTCCGGGTGGAATGATTACATTCGAACTTTCAGGTGGTTTTGAAGCAGGAAAAACTTTAATGAACTCCGTAAAACTCTGTCAATTAGCAGTAAGCCTTGGCGGAGTTGAGACATTAATTCAACATCCGGCTAGTATGACTCATTTTACAATGGGCCCTGATGCCAGAAAAGTTGGTGGAATTACAGAAGGATTAGTTAGATTAAGTGTCGGTATTGAAAACCCAAATGATATAATTACCGACTTGGAATCTGCTCTGAAAAATATTAAATAAAACTTTGGAACTATAACTTTTGTTACTCTAAAAGTATACAAGATAGATTTAGATTAAGATTTTATTAAGTTCAAATCATCACTTTACTTAAATATTAATCTTTTTTATATTAGACTTAAGTTTTCTATCATTTAATAAAGTTGAGCAACAATATGATGTTCCCCGGTTCTTCAATCTTAAGAGATACAGTAACTATGATTCTTGCCGGCGGGCAAGGTGAAAGATTATTTCCTTTAACAGCTCCAAGAAGTAAACCAGCAGTCCCTTTTGGAGGGAAATACAGGATAATTGATTTTCCACTATCTAATTGTCTGAATTCTGGTTTAAGAAAAATTTATGTGCTGGTACAATATAAATCAGATTCACTTAACCAGCATATGTTTGAAGCATGGAGTATATTTAATCCGGAACTCGGTGAATTTGTTTATTCAGTGCCTCCACAAAGAAAACTAAATAATGATTGGTATCTTGGTACTGCTAACGCAATTCATCAAAATGTAAATCTTTTTAGCAATGAAAGAAAAGCTAAATGGGTATTAATACTTAGCGGCGACCACATTTATAAGATGGACTACCTTAAGATGTTGCAATACCATGTGGATACAAAAGCAGATTTAACAATTGCCTGTATAGATGTACCTCAAGAAGAAGGAAGTCGTTTCGGAATAGTTGGTATTGACAAAGATTACAAAGTAAATGCCTTCATTGAGAAACCGGCTAATCCTCCTGAAATTCCTGATAAACCGGGATTCTCTTTTGTAAATATGGGAATTTATGTCTTTAATGCTCATTTATTAAGAGAAATCTTAGAAGACATGTTCAGTAAGAAGATAAGAAATTATGATTTTGGTCAGGATGTTATTCCTTATATGATTAAAAGCGGCTTACCAATTTACGCCTACGAATTTATTGATGAGAATAGAAAAGTTAAAGAGTACTGGAAAGACATCGGAACGATTGATAGTTACTATGAAGCAAGTATGGATTTAATCAGCATTACACCTGAATTTAACTTATATGATAATCATTGGCCAATACGAACTCACCAAGGACAGTGGGCACCAGCTAAAACCGTCTCTATCGGTGAAGAAAGAATTGGAAGAACATTAAATTCAATGGTCTGCGATGGAACAATTATTTCTGGAGGTTTGATCGAAAGATCAATCTTAAGTAATAACGTGAGAATAAATAGCTACTCTTATGTAACTGATTCAATTCTGTTTAATAATGTGAATGTAGGAAGAAGGGCTAAAGTAAGGAAAGCAATAATAGATAAAAATGTTATCATACCTGAAGGAGTAGAAATTGGTTTTGATCCTATTGAGGACAGTAAGAAATTTACAATGACAGAATCAGGAATAGTTGTTATACCCAAAAATTATTCATTTACCTGATTGCAAATTCAATCTAAACCCAGTTCTTGTTTATGAATGATGTTTTGGAAAGCAAACTAAAAAACATTCCTGCTTTACCGGGCATTTATCAATTTAAAAATGATAAAGGAAAAGTTATCTATGTTGGAAAAGCTATAAACCTGAGGAATCGTGTAAAAAGTTATTTCCATAATTCTATCTCTTCACCCAAAACATTAGCACTCGTAAAAAAAATAAATGACCTTGAATTAATTATTACTGATAATGAAATCGAGGCATTGGTACTAGAAAACAACCTAATTAAAGAATTAAAACCACGATATAATATTCTCCTTAAAGATGACAAGTCATTTCCATCCATAAAAATAACAAACGAAATGTTTCCAAGGATCTATCCAACAAGAAGAGTATTTCGTGATGGCTCAAAATATTTTGGGCCTTATACCGATGTAAAGAGTATGAAATCATCTTTAAGAATGATTAACCAGATATTTAAAATCAGAAGTTGCAAATTGAACATAACACCTGAAGCTATAGATAAAAAGAAATTTAAAGTGTGCCTTGATTATCATATCAAAAAGTGTGATGGTCCGTGTGAAGGTTTAACTTCGGAAGAAAATTATAAAAAGATGGTTGCTCAAGTGACTAAAATGTTAGGCGGTAAGATTGATGAATTGATAAATGAATTATCGACTGAAATGAATAAACATGTCGAATCGCTTGAATTTGAAAAGGCAGCAGAATTCAGGGATAAAATTCTAAGACTAACTTCAATTTCCGAAAAACAAAAAATTGTCAGTGATGATTTAGAAGATCGTGATATTATTGCCGTTGCATATGAAGGAAAAGATTCTGCTTGTACAATTTTTAATGTAAGAGGCGGAAAGTTAATTGGGAAAAAACAATTAAAACTTACAATTGATGAATTAGAAACTCTTGAAGAAATATACTCAGCAATTCTACAGCAATACTATAATGAATTCATTGAAATACCTAAAGAAATTATTCTAGAAGTTCAACCGGTTGATTATGAAGTTATCTTAGAATGGTTGAAAAAAAATTCAGGCAAAAATGTAAAATTTATTATTCCTAAGCGCGAAAGTAAAATTAAATCCCTTTTCAAAATGTGTAAAGAAAATGCGACACTTCAACTAAAAGAAATTCAACTTCAAAAAATGAAGAAAGAAGGAAACATTCCTTATACACTTGCTGCATTGCAGAGGGACTTAAGATTGAAATCCATTCCAAGAAAAATTGAATGCTTTGATATATCAAATTTGCAAGGTACAGATACTGTTGCAAGTATGGTTGTATTTATCGATGGTAGACCTAAAAAAAGTCTTTACAGGAAATTTATTATAAATGAAGTATACGGTCCAGATGATTTTGCAAGTATGGAAGAAGTCATAAGAAGAAGATACTCAAAATTGAAAGAAGAAAAACAAGCACTACCGGATTTAATTATGGTTGATGGAGGCAAAGGACAACTCTCAAGTGCTATATTCACACTAGATAAAATTGGTATTGAAGGATATAATATAATAAGTCTGGCAAAACGTTTGGAAGAAGTTTTTATTCCAGATGAAAGCGAACCAATACAGATTCCAAAAACTTCTTCTGCTCTAAAACTTCTTCAGCAAATTCGAGATGAAGCCCATCGATTTGCAATAACTTTTCATAGATTGCGACGAGATAAAAGAACACTATCAACTGTCTTAACAGAAATAAAAGGCATTGGAAAAAATCTTGCAAACAAATTACTCATAGAATTTGGTAGTATTGAAGAAATAAAAAATACTTCAATTGAATCTCTTGCTAAAGTAATTGGGAAATCGAAAGCCAAAATTGTCTATAATTTTTTCGAGAATAACAATTAGAATGATATTTGAATTAGAATAAATACTTTTTTAAAAATTAACTATTTTGAATATTACATCAAGTGTGCATATTGGCATAAGTAAACAGAATTTTTTTTATGAAGTCAGTTAGAGTTAATTATGAAGCTAAAAATTGAAAATAATTACATAGTATCTCTGGCATTTATAATTTTTTTTGCTATTCTTTTACAAGGATGCAACAAAGAAGAAAAACTACAGGATACAAATAAGTTTGACATAAAAGGATTCAATGAGTTAATTCTTCAATCCTTAAATGGAAATACCAAAGCAATTGACAGCTTATCTGGTCTGGTTGATACAGATATTCCTCCACCAAGAGATTATAATAAAATATTAATCGATAGTGCATTTACAATTGATGGCAAAAAATATTACCTCGCACTAATTGAAAATCCAAATCCTGTATATAATCGTTTAGCATTTTATGATTCAACTTATGCACTGTTTTTGCTTGATAAATCATTAAATGGTTACCTGAATTACAGATTAATTAAACAAGACTCTCTTCGCTTTCTTGAATTAATAGAAGATTTTATTTCAAAAGATACCATTAAACTAAAAAGAAGAAGTCTTTATTTGTTGAATAATAGCTCAGTAAATCTCTCTTACCGAAGTTTTTGTTACTTTTCCTGGAATAAAATAGAAGTAACACAGGATCTTGAAACAATTAACAATGAACTTGTAAATACGAAAATAATTTCTTCAGGAAATTTTCCCCTCGAAAAGAAATGGGATACCTTTACATTTAATGAATCAGAAAAATATTACAGAAGTGAGGTGAATTTTTTTGATAGTCTTGTTATCAAATTAATTAAATCAAATCTTAAAAAAAGTAAAAAGCCGTCAATTGAGGATAAGATTTCTCTTCTTAAGTCGTTAGGAATTTTTACTTCTGTAGATTCAATAAATAAATACAATAATTACCAGGATAAAAAAAACAGATTTACAATTAATATCCCTGATGGCTGGCGTGTGTTAAAAGACATTGTGATTTCAAAAAAAATAAATAAAAATTTGATTGGAACTACATTTATAAATGCAAGTCTTGGGGCAAGTTTTAGTATAATTAAACTTATGGAAAATCAAAAAGCTGAAGACTTTATTAACTACACACTCTCTCAGACCCTGAAAGGTAATTACATTGTAAGATTGAGTGAAAAATTTGAAGAACAAAAAATGTACTACCAGTTTTTTGAAATTAGTTGTATCAACCTTAAGTATTTGATTATTTTCGATTGCCCAGTTGCAGCATATAAAGATAATAAACAAATATTTGAAGATATAATAAATAGTTTTGGCATTGATTGTTGATATTCTCATTTTTTTAAGATAAAATTTTTCTTTTCATTTCAGTTCATTATCACACTTCTGGAACTTTTAACTTCTTAAAGAGTAAAAAGCTTAAAGAAGATTCAATGAAAGAAGGTGTAAAATGAAGACACAAACAATCCAGCTTGATATTTTGGAATTAATCTTTGTAAACAGGAACAAAGATTATGGAGCTTACCAGTTAAGGAGATTATATAAAAAACACTTGACATTTTCTCTTTGGTTTGCAATTCTATTGTTTACAGGAGTTACTACAATTCAATACTTTTTAAGTACAAAAGCTAATCGAATGAATAAAGTTAAAAGCTATTCAACTTCAATTAATTTACCGCCACCACCATCAATAATTGAAAAACAAAATATTACAATTCCTGAAAAAGTAATTTCATCAATTTCAACAATAAAATTTCTTCCTCCTGTTATCAAACCTGATGAAGCAGTCAAAGATAATTTCGTTCCTACAATTGATGAACTCAATAATGTTCAACCGGGAATAATTACTCAGATTGGTGATGTAAATGGTGTGGATATAAATCTCATTGAAAATATTATTACTCCAACAAATGACAATAAGCCAGTTGAAACTAATGCAACAATTTTCGAGTGGGTTGAAGAGATGCCCTGTTTCAAGGGTGGCAATGAGGCTATGTTTTCTTATTTATCTCAAAACATTACTTATCCGGAAATTGCCAAAAGAAGTCAAGTTGAAGGACGAGTAATAATTTCATTTATAGTAAGTATAGATGGGAATATTACTGAAGCAAAAGTTATAAAGAGTATAGGTGCAGGATGTGATGAAGAAGCATTACGTGTAGTTAAAAATATGCCTAAATGGAATCCTGGGAAACAAAATGGAAATCCGGTTAATGTAAGAGTATCAATTCCTATTATGTTTACATTAAAATAAAAGTTTTGAATAAAAATAAAAACCGGGTTTCAGTTACACAAACCATATACTTACCGTTGCTTCCTTCCGGACCTGGCGGGGTTGGGCATTGATTTGTTAACCTACACCCGGAAACTTGGAGTGCAAAAATCTTAAATTTATTTCAATCCACCAAAATTTTTAATAAAAATTATTTGATTAAAAGTTTACCATCCTTCATCAATAATTTTCCATCTAGATACACAGTAGGTTTTTTTACCACACCATCAAGATGAATAGGAACATTTATAGTTCCACCCATTGATTTATTATTGCCCAATGCAATGTGGATTGTTCCCATTACTTTTTCATCTTCAAGCAAAATTCCACTTAATCGGGCGCTTGGATTCGTTCCAATTCCAAACTCTGCAATATTATAAGCATCTCTTCCAACTGCTTTCAACATATCATTAAGTTTTTTTGCATAAACTCTACCTGATATTTTTGAAGCGTAACCCTTATTAACTTCGATAATAATATTAGCATCTTTAATCAATCCTATTCCTGCCATTGATCCATCTACCACAAAAACACCGTTAGCAGTTCCTTCAACTGGAGCTAAATAGGTTTCTCCTGTTGGAAGATTTCCGCTTTCTCCTTTTGCATGAAATAATCCTTTGGATGCATAAGCTTTTCTTCCCTCAATTGAAAAAGAAATATTAGTACCATTAGGCGCAGTTACATCAATAATTTTTCCACCTTCAAGCACCTTGGCAAGTTTCAACGATAATTCAGAAATTTTTTCATAATCTGCATTTAATCCACGAATCATTACATCATTTGTAATTCCAGGAAAAGTTGCAACCCTTGCACCAACCGCAGAAGCATTTCTTCTTGCATCAGTATGAGTTAATGATGTAGTTGTGGGACAAAATACGACATCAAATTGTTTCATTAATTCTGCAATATGATCTGGTGGTTCTTCTCCGTTCACTTTCCCGGGTTTCATTTCTACATAGAGGGAATCAATACCAAGTCTAATGGCATTATCGTATAAGGATAATCCAATTTCTCGTTTATTAATGTCACAAACTACTAAAACTTTCTCTCCAGCTTTAACGCCCATACAGGTTTTAATAGCAGTAATGCTTGCTTTATCAAGTTTAGATAATTTCATATAAGCTCCTTAAAGTGGAAAACTAAAATTAATTTGAATAATTGCAGAGATGCCGCCATTTGTAATAAAATTTTCTTCTGTTTGTACATTGGACAGAATTGTTGTAGAATAATCTCCGTTAACTAATTTAATTTTATCTATCTTGAATGAGCTGTATCCAGCCATTCCTTCAAGACTAATATACTGACCAACTATATTCAAGATGAAACCACTACCAATTAAATAACCAATTGAATTACCAGTATTTTCGTAAATGGATTTAGACGAAATATTATTCGTAGTTGAAACTGTGGTAGTAAGCTTTAATGAATTATAAATTAAAGCAGCATCAATTACTTTCCAGCTAAGAATACCGGTGATAGTAGTACCTAAATCCAATCCAACTCCTGCCTGAGTAATTTTTACTTCAAACTTAGTTGAAGTATTTCCGTAAAAATTGCTAACAACACCTTCTCTTTTTTCATTTAAGTCAGAATAAAACCCTTTAATTGTGGTTACAAATCCGCTAAAATTCTTTCTGAAAAAATTAATTCCAATTCTAACTCCGCTAAGATTTCCAAATTCACCTGGATTTTCATTTAACGAATCCTGGTAAAATAGCTTATAGTTTTTCAACCAATTATTTAGACCTGTTGCTTCATATCTTTGAAATTCATAACCAGCAGAGACGCCCACTAATCCAAGGCATCCGAATCCAAACTGCTGACTATGAACAGTTGAAAAAGAGAATAACAGGAGAAGAAAGGAAATTAATTTTTTCAAGTTGAATTAATCGACTAAAATTTATCAAATGGAATTGCAATCTGTAACATAAGATTGGCAAAAAATCCACCACCTGAAGCAAAATTATCCATAGCAACGTTTGAGTCTTCATTCTTCGCAAGTTTTGTATAACCATTAGAGAATTCCATTTCACCAATTGAGAAATATGAATAACCTGCATTCAATTCAAAACTAATAAAAGGTGGAAGTGGATAGTAAACAATTCCAGTTGTAATCATACCGCCAATTGCTGCTTCTGAGTTTTTTAATTCCTGCTCAGTATTAAGGCTACTATTTGTATTGGATTTGAATCTATTAATAAATTTTGCATTGTTAAAAGTCATATATATATCAGCAATCTTATAATCAAAATGTCTGTTAAGAACTTTAGAAAAACCCATTCCAAATCCCCAGGTTGTAAGTGTTAAATCATATTCACGCTTTCCTGTACTTGCAGTGGCATAGTTCATTTCATTCATTTTAGAAAAAATGAATTTCATTGAAAAAAGGAGGCGTGATATTTCATATTGGAAAAACTTGCCACCGATAGAGTATCCTTTAGCAAGCCCAAATTCATCCATTTTTTTTGTAAGGGTTGCTGTTCTTTTATTATTATAGTACTTTATGTAATCGTTTAAGCCTTCAGCAGAATATTGTTGAATTCCATAACCACCAAACACTCCAGAATAAAGCACTAATCCTACACAATACTCAGCGCCGCAACAGGTTTGAGCGGCGGAAGGGATATTCCATAACAGAGTAATAGTCATAAGCATTAGTAAGATTCTTCTTTTCATTTTTTTCCTTATTAAATTAATTGATGATTGTTTTACTTATAGAAAAATTCTTTGTTTCAAGTTACAAAAAAAAATTATATTCTGAAATTATTTAAATGAAGGCAAACAAATCAGCAATTGAGTCTTCTCTAAAATTGAAGACTAATGAATAAAATGGAATATTTTTTTAATTATTGGTTAATCTTTTCTCATTGGATTATCAAGACTTATTGAATTCTTCTGACTTCTCTTAAGAAAGAAGGCAAACAACAATCCAAAAAATCCAAGGGTTGAGAAAATCCACATTCCAAGGTTATAACCATTTGGGTTAGAAATACTTGCGCCGGAAATGTCATTTGACCAGCCAATGATAATATTAAACCCAAATAATCCAATATTCTGAATCATTGTCATTAAGCCATAAGCTGTTCCAAGTTTTTTTTCTTCTACAACAAGAGCAACAGAAGGCCACATAACTGCAGGAACTAACGAAAAAGCAATTCCCATCATTCCCATGGGAATTAAAAGATAAATCGGAATTTCAGCATTGATATCAAACCATGATAAACTAATGTTAACATAATCAGAAGGATTCATAACGGCAGGTCTTCCAACCTTATATGCCATCATTAAATAAACAGGAATAATAAGTAATGAACCAAACATCATTAAGTAAGAACGTTTCCCAATCTTATCCGATAGCAATCCAAATAAAGGAGTGAATATCATCGCTGCAAGAGTAAGCATACTTGATAAATTTCCACCCACCTCTCTTGAAGTGCCATGTGCTTCCTGAAAAAATTTAATAGCAAAAGTCTGAAAAGGAAACATTGCAGAATAAAATGTTACACACAACAAAGTAATAAACCAGAAAGAGCTACCGAATCTGAATATTTCAGAGAATTCAATTTTATCCTGGTTGCCTTCTTTTGGCATATCGTATTTTTTAGAGGCAAACAGATCTGAAAAGTAGTAAATGATAATCATTACAACTGCAAACACACCCGCCCCAACTGTAATCCATAAAGGTGATTGCCAGTGATTGTAGAGACTTTTCCCCCAGGTTGGAGAATTGAGAGCTAAAAATGATCCAAGTCGTGCGATAGTAAGGTTGAGTCCAAATGCAAATGATAATTCTTTTCCTTTAAACCATCTGGCAATAATAGTGGTGATAGCAACTATCATTGATTCAGCGCCAAGACCAAAAATTAATCTGCCAGCAACCATCATATAGAAATTGCCTGTAATTGCAGTAACGACAGCACCAAGCATAATTAATATTGTAAAAATCACAACTGAAATTCTTGTGCCGATTTTATCAATTATAATTCCACCAACTAAGACCATCAAAATGTTAGGAAAGCTGTAAATGGCGTTCAGCCAGCCAATTTGTGAATCTGAAAAATTTAATTGTGTTTTAAGAAGGTCTGCAAGAGGACTTATACTATCATAAATATAATAGTTGCCAAACATTGCAAAGCTGATTAAAAACCATATTAACCAGCGTAAAAAGGTAGTCGGCTGTTTAGAAGAGGTAGTCATATTTCAACAAGATTAATTAGTTATTCTCTTTTTTGAACAAGAAAGTAAATTCCACCTAACGAAACAATATATAAAAGAGTAAGAGGGATATTCATACTTTCATACTCTGCAGTTTCTATTTCATTATATGAGAGAAATTTCTGTCCACCAAATTTTCTTTTAATTAAAACACCATCTTTTTCAAGTGAAGCAGAGCTTAAAGAATCATCTGTAAACTTATACTCAAGATTGTCTTTAGTTTTAAGGTGAGTTATCTTTTTTAACCCACTATGATTTTCAGGAAAAACCATATCTCTGGTATAACAACCTGAGACAAAAAATATTAATACTATAATAAAAATGATACGATATATTTGTTTTTTCATAAAATTAAAATAATGCTGTCCAAACAAAATCAATATTAAAAATGTCATTCTTAAAAAGACAATATGCTAATGTTCAGACAGCATTTAATAAATTATTTAACTGGAATATTTTTCAGTATATTAACTAACTGTTCATAAAATGGTTGAACAGAAGGAATATTTAATTTTTCATCCGGTGAATGAACACCAAACATTGTCGGCCCAAAAGAGATCATATCCATCTTAGGATATTTTTCACTAATTATTCCACATTCTAATCCTGCATGAATTGCTTTTACAAGAGGTTCAATACCAAATTGCTCTTTATAGACTTTTTTAGCTACAGCAAGAATTTCAGATTTAACATTTGGCTTCCAACCTGGATAACCATCACCTGTACTAACTTCTGCACCAGCCAGATGGAATACTGATGTAACCATATCAACCGCATCCTGATTTTCAGAAGCGACTGAACTTCTCTGACTTGTAACAATACTAATTTCATTACCTTCAGTTGCTATTGTTGCCAAATTTGTAGAAGTTTCAACAAGACCAGCAATATCTGGCGACATTTTTAGTACACCGTGAGGAACAGCATACAATGCACAGAGTAATTTCATTTCAGTTTTTGTATCCATTACTTTTATAGGTTTTTCAATATTTTCTACTGTCACAGATAGTCCAGGATCTATAGTAGCATTTTCATCTTTTACAATTCTGTTATAATTGTTCACATACTTTAAAAAGGTATCTTTATTAGCTTCAGGTATAACTACTATTGCAAAAGCTTCTCTTGGAATGGCATTATGCTTATTGCCACCTTCAATTTTTGCAAGTCTTACACCAAATTGTTTGGTAACATTCCATAACAATCTTGCAAGAATTTTAATTGCGTTTCCAAGCCCCTGATGTATTTCAAGTCCACTATGTCCACCTTTTAAACCAGAAACTTTAATTTCAAAAGAGACAAAACCGAAAGGAACATCTTCTGGAGTAAATTTAAACTTAGCAGCAGTATTTTTCCCACCCGAACAACCAATAAAGAACACTCCTAATTCTTCTGAATCAAGGTTAAGAAGAATATCACCTCTAAGAATCTTAGGATCTAAACTTGAAGCACCGGTTAAACCTGTTTCTTCATCAAGTGTAAATAAGCATTCAATAGGTCCGTGCTCAATAGTATTATCTTCAAGCACAGCAAGTGCAGCCGCCACACCAATTCCATTATCAGCGCCAAGAGTTGTACCTTTAGCCTTAACCCAATCGCCATCAATATAAGGTTGAATTGGGTCTTTATCAAAATCCAATTCTACATCTCTGTTCTTTTCGCAAACCATATCAATGTGACCCTGTAAAACGACAGTTTTAAGATTTTCTTTTCCTTTAGTAGCAGGTTTTCTGATAATAATATTTCCAAAATTATCCTTGAGTGTCTCTAACCCAAGTTCTTTTCCAACCGAGACAATGTATTCTGCCACCTTTTCTTCTTTTTTAGAAGGTCTAGGATAATTACAAATTGCTTCAAAATATTTCCATACTAATTCGGGTTTCAAATGTCCTAAAATTTTACCCATTCTAATTCTCCTTTAATTTATTAATTCTTTAAATGAAATAAACTTATAATTATAAAGTTGTGTAAAAAACTTTGTAAGCCTTTCTTCAACCGGGTTAATTTTTTCACCAAATTTAAGAAAAAGATTTTGTGCAATTTCTTCCACTTTTTTTTCTCCATCAATTTGAAGCCAAGACTCTGAACCAAATTCATCAAGTTTAATTTTAATATTTGGAGTCTTTAAACGTGGAACTAGAAATTGTACTAGGAATTTATTTGTAAATCTGGGAATTAAGACATTAACTATTCCATTTGAATCTATTTCGTGATCATAAATTCTAAACGGTGTTAATTTAAGGTAATTAAGTTTTTTATTATTTTTTGTCATCAACAAATAGCCGAAATGGAAGATATGTTTTATATCTTCCATTTCCTTAAATCTAAATTTTAATTAAAACAATGCACTTGGAGGTGCTGGTTCATCAGGACTACCAGCATTATTCAACGGTACTTTTACCAGTAGATAACCAACCACAACGAAAACAAGTAAGCTTACAAGAAAACTTGGATTAGCAAAAATGATAGGAGTTTTCCATTCAACTACTGCAAAGAATGCGAAAATCAATCCAACCAGTGCTTCGCCTGCGATCAAGCCTGATGCAAGTAATACTCCGTTGTTCTCCATTCTTGCTTTTTGTGCAGCATTATGATTTTTCTTTTCTGACATTTTATCCAGAATGCCTTTTATTAATCCACCAATAAAGATAGCGAAAGAAGTTTCAAGTGGAAGATACATTCCAACGCAAACAAGCATTGGACTTTTCACTTTTACAAGAATTAATCCAATAGCCATTAAAATACCAACGATAATCAATGGCCATGCCATATCACCACCAACAATACCTTTTGACATTATAGCCATCAAACTAGCTTGTGGAGCTGGATAAGCTTTCCCACCAAGGCCGGTTCCACCAGTGTTAATATCTCCCTGATGTAAAATCAATAACGGGAAGAACATAACAGCAGATGCCAATAAAATTCCAAATAAGTCACCAATCTGCATTTTCCACGGAGTACCGCCGAGTATATGACCTACTTTAAGATCCTGTAACATTTCACCAGCTACTGCGGCAGCAACACAAATTACAGCAGCAACACCAAGGACTGCAGGTACACCATTTTCGCTCTTTATGCCAAGTGCAACCATTAACAATGCAGCTACAACAAGAGTAGAAATTGTCAATCCACTTATAGGGTTATTGGATGAACCAATCAAACCAACCAGATAACCCGAAACAGCGGCGAAGAAAAATCCTGCTATTATCATTACAACTGTAGCAGTTAATGCAGCTCCAACGTCTTTCGCAAAATAGTTGTAGATAAAAAATGTAGCAATAGCTGCGGCACCAATTCCAAGAAAGACCCATTTAAAGTTCATATCTTTTTCAGTTCTATCAACATTTGCAGAGCTTCCGCTTGCAGCTTTTTTAACATCACCAACAGCACGGCTTAAACCAGCACCAAGACTCTTACGCATCCTGTATAAAGTGAAAGCTGCAGACATCAACATTCCACCAATTGCAACAGGACGCACAATATTCCTCCAAACCTGGTTTGCAAATGTAATCCAAGTATCATCGGTTAATTCAACGCCAGGGTTTGCAGCTGTAAAAGAGGCAACTAATTCAGGTCCTAAGAAATATAAAAGTAAAGGAACAAACAATCCCCATGCTAATAAACCGCCAGTAAAGTTCAGAGCGGCAAGGTTTGGTCCAATAATGTAACCAACTCCCATATAAGCAGGACTAACACCAGGAGTACTTAACAAAGCACCGCCGCCTGTTTCAACAGAAGCTTTTGTACTTCCAAAGGTAATCGTCTTTTTAGCAAACATAATAAATTTTTCCCAGCTTGCTGCAAAGAACTGAATTTGTTTCAAAATCTGGATTAATGCACCAAGACCCATCGCAATAAATAAATATTTAGCTCCACTTCCACCACGTTGACCAGCTTTATGAATTTCAGCAGCAGCAACGGATTCCGGAAAAGGAAGGTCTCTATCTTCTACCATTACACGGCGCAGAATTGTAACAAATAAAATACCTACTACGCCACCAACAAACATTATTGCTGTGGCTTCTAAGTAATGTTGTGTAGTATTAAATTCAGTCCAGACACCTGCAATTAAAAATGCTGGAATTGTAAAAATTGCTCCGGCGGCAACTGATTCACCGATAGAACCAACAGTACGGGCAAAATTTTCTTCAAGGATTGTTCCTTTGAATACTCTTAAAATTGCCATTCCAATAACAGCAGCCGGATAAGTAGCAGCTATCGTCATACCAGCTTTAAGTCCCAGGTATGCGTTTGCAGCACCAAGTATTACAGACATCACAAGTCCTATTATTAAAGCACGTACAGTGAATTCTTTCATATCTGTATTAGGTGAAACAAAAGGGATAAATTTTTTTTCTTCGGACATTTTATCTCCTAATTGATGAGAAAAATTGAATTGTTTTTAATTTTTAGCAATATTAAAAAAATTATTTAATTTGGGCAGAAATATAAAGAAGTTGTACCTCGTATTCAAAAAGTTTTTTGCAAAAAGTCAGGAAAATTTTGTTGTTTATTTTTATATAAGAGTTAATAATGATTTGATAACAAGAGATTGAAAGTTAACTTTTTGAGTAAGTTTTAGGAAGTTTAATTATAAAAGTACTTCCCACTCCAACCTGACTTTCAACAGAAATAATACCATTATTTTTCTCAATAAAGTCTTTACATATTTGAAGTCCTAATCCTGTTCCAGATTCTTTTTCAGTGCCTCTTGAAGAAATGCTTTGGCCTGACTTAAAGAGATTATTTTTCATGTCATCATTCATTCCGACACCATGATCTTTTACAGCAATCTCAATCTGGTCATTAGTATCTTTAGTTTCAATCTCAACTTTACTTCCTCTATCACTGAATTTAATAGCGTTTGAAATCAAATTTCTTATTACTGAATCAACCATATTTTTATCAGCAAAAATTTTATAATTATTTTCAGTATAATTTATTAATTCAATCTGTTTAGCTCTTGCAATTTTTGAATAAATATTTACTGCTTCGTTCATAACTTCATTTAGACTAAATTCTTCGAAGTTCACGTGAATTCGTTGCAGCTGGCTTCTTGCCCAATTCAATAAGTTCTCAACAAGATTTAACATTTTCATACCGGAGTCGTGTATTGCAGATGAAAATTGTTTTATCTCTTCATTACTAAGTGTATCTAGTTCATCATTCAATATCTGTGAAAATGCAAGCAACGAATGAAATGGACTTTTCAAATCATGCGCAATTATGCTAAATAATTTATCTTTTGCAGTATTCAATTCTTTTAATTGAACATTCTGTTCATTAAGCTGTTCATTTAATTTTTCAAGATTAATTTTTTGTTCTTCAATTCTTTTAGAAGATTTGGTTCTATACCTATAAATGTAAAACAAAACGACAAGCAGGACTAAAACTAATATTGCAATAGCAATAAAAAAATTCCGAAGAGTAACCTGAAAATTTTTATCCTGTTCTATTAGCCGGTTTTCTTTTTCAAGCAATTGTTTTTCTGTTTCAGTTTTTGCAATTTCAAATTTAATAATCATATTGCCGAGATTATTACCAAGTGCCACATTATATAATGAATCCTGTAAATCAGCATATAACTTATGATACTCAAGTGCTTGAACTCTATTATTCGTTTTGTTATTTACTTCGTAAAGCAAATGATAGTTATCTTTCATAAGGTCAAGAATATTTTCTGAAGTGGCAAATTCCTGGCTTGTATTTATACATTGCAGTGCTTTTTGAAAATCCTTTTTCTCAATATAGATTCTTGCAAGACCTTGAAGCAAAATAGCTTCGGAGTATTTATCGAAACTTTTTTTTGCAAGAGCTACACCCTGATTATAATTATTCAACGCTTTTGCAAAGTCTCCTTTTTTCTCGTATATAAAACCGATATAATTTAATATTAAAATCCGAAGATTCTGGTTTAATAATTCTTTAGCTATTTCATTCGATTTGAAAAAATAATTCAGAGCTTTATCGTAATCCGGTTTATCAAGATTTAATAAACCAAAGTTGTACAAGGAGTATGCTAATCCAAAATCATAATTACAACTTTTTGAATAATCTAGTCCCTGTAAAAAATAAGTTTCGGCTTTATCAAGATATCCTAATTTTAAATAAATAGTGCCTATATTATTCCACGAAATTATTTTCCCAATGCTGTCATTAGTTTCTTCTCTAATTGGATAAGATTCCTGGAAATATTCCATTGCTTTGTAATATTTCCCTAATTTCCAATAAGCCGAGCCAAGAGCGTTTAAAGCTCCGGCAATTGCTTCCCTTAAATTTAATTTCTTTCTGATTTCAAGAGCTTCATTGAAATATTTTATGGATTCACTGAATTTCCCTCTATTCCAATACTGCAAACCTATTCCAATTAGGCTCGCTGCAATTTTCACACTATCATTTAAGTTTTTTCTAATCTTTAAACCTTTTTCAAAAAAGATTAAAGCACTGTCATTTCTGCCGGTTTTTTCATAAAGATCTCCAATGTAATGGATTACATCACTAAGTTTTAATGAGTCTTTTATTTCAGAAAAAAGATACAATGACTGATTTAAGAAAAAACCTGCGAGCTCATATTGCCGGGAATCCATGTAATACTTCCCATAATTTTTTTGAGCTTCAGCAATGCCCTTTTTGTAATTAAGCTTTGTTGCTAAGTTTAATGCTTGTTCAATAGTTTTTTGTCGTTCCGATAATTGGCTAGACTTGTATGCTAATGCGAGCTTATTCAATAAGTCAACTTTAGAAGTACCTTCACTTGAATTGATAGAATTTTTTAAACTATCAATTAAAGATGTTTGAGATATAACAGCAAAATTTAAGACAAAAATTGCTAAACAGCTTACACTTATTTTTTTTAGGTCAATCATCGATACTAAAATTTCACTTATCTCACACTTATATCAGCAAAATAAATCACAAACTAAACTCCTTTTCAAATATAAATAAAATTCACCATAAATATTATCGCAAAAAATCGATTTGGCTTTAAGATAATTGTTAGAAACTGAACAATATTTAGGTTAGAGAATGTTCATTGCTCTGAATAAGAAATTTTATCATTCTTTAACTTTGAAAAGAATAAGCATACCTATAATAAAAAAGAATGCTATGGATAGTATTGCCATTCTCTGATTATTAGTAATATAACTTACTAATCCAAAAACGAGAGGACCTAAAACAGCAGAGCTCTTTCCGAAGAAAGAATAAAATCCAAAAAATTCTGTTTTCTTATCAGGAGGTGTAAGTTTTGACATTAATGATCTGCTTGTAGATTGAGAAGAGCCCATTGCAGCACCTGCAAGTAATCCAACCATATAAAACAAAGTTTTATCCTTAATAATGTAGGCAAATATTACTGTAACCAGCCACAAAATTAATGTAATAATTATCGTTTTTTTCTGTCCAATATGATCAGCAAGTATACCAAGGATTACTGCACCAAGAATAGCAGTTGTTTGAGTAGTTAAAAAGAAAATTAACAAGTCAGTTTTAGAAAAACCAATCGTTGTCATTGCATAATTACCCGCGAAAAAAATTACAGTATTTACTCCTTCTATATAAAAAAAGAAAGCAAGTAAAAATATTGCAAGATTCTTATACTCCTGCAGGTGAGTGATTGTTGAAAATACCCGGCTAAATCCAATTTTAAAGAAAGATTCTGACTTCACAATATTTTTTCTTGAGTCCCGCAAAAAGAAAAATAATGGAAGAGAAAAAATTAAGAAAAACAGTGCTGCAAACGGAAATGACACACTTATTAAATTTGCCTGAATTAATGGATATAATATCGCAAGGCTTGCAAGTGAACCAAGATAACCTGCTGCAAATCCATATCCACTTACTCTACCAAAATTTTTAGGAGCAGTTATTTCTGGTAAAAAGGAATCATAAAAAACTAATCCGGCTTCAAAACCAATATTAGCAAGTATAAAAAGCAATAATCCAGAAAAAATATTTCCTTCTTTAACGAAATAAAGTAATGCTGTTGCAGAAATACATAAAAGTGTAAAGAAAAGTAAAAATCTTTTTTTACCTGCAGAATAATCAGCAATGGCGCCTAACACGGGAGCAATTAACGCTGTAATAATCATTGATATGCTTGTACCAAGACTCCAGTAAAGGTCTCCAATTGATTCACCACTAGTTACAGTTTCTTTAAAGTAAACTGCAAATAAAAAAGTTACAACAATAATCGAAAAGGAAGTATTGGCAAAATCGAATAGTGCCCAAACAAAAATATTTTTTCGTTCACTCATTATTAGAAGATTTGAAAAGTGATTCTTCCATTAAACCTCTACCCGACTTACGAAGTTTTCCTTCCTTTTTTAAATGTTCCAGGATGCTGTCAAGAACTCCATTTACAAACTTATTACTTTGAAGTGTACTAAATTCTTTAACAATGTCTATCATTTCATTAATTGTAACTTTTGGAGGAATTTCAGGAAAATAAATAAATTCACAAATACCAATTCTTAAAATCAAATGATCAATCATCGCCATTCGGGATAGCTCCCAATTCTGAGCTTTTGTATTTATCATTTCATCGAATTCTTTGGAATGAATTATAGATTTGTTTGCAAGGGATTCACCAAATTCTCTATCTTCAATATTTTCTATATCAGAAAATGTCGCATCAATTAAAGCCTGGAGATTTTCTTTGTTAAACTCGTAAGCATACAATATTTGAAGAACTTTTTCGCGTACTATTCGTCTTGTAGATTTCTTTTTGCGTGTAAACATATAAGAACTTTTTTCTTTTCAGCTGAAATATACTTATTGAAAAGTGAAGAAAGAAATTGGAAATAAAATTATCACAAAGCAAAGAGCCAGAAAACCAGCAAAGCAACTCCTTCACGAAATTTATAGTAAACAAGGTCTTTAAATTTAAGATTAATTTTTGAACCTGCCAGTTCTGTTTTGATATTATAAAATCTGCTTATTTCTTTAATTCTTTTTAAATGGTATTTATCTGAAACCACAATTATTTTTTTATAACCCTGTTTGTCCATTATTTCACGCTTTATAAAACTTACTTGTTCAACGGTTGAAGTAGTATTTCTCTCAATTAAAACATCGTTCAGGTTGATATCTGTAGTCTTTAAATAATTAAAAGCTACTTCAGCTTCTGTCATTTCTCCGGGTGCATTACTTCCTGTAAGCTGAATTTTTTTCACAAATCCTTTTTGATATAATTCAACTACTTTATTTAATCTCCATTTTAAAATATCACTTGGTTTGTTTTTAGACCACACAGCCGCACCAAGAACAACCGCAATGTCTGCTTTATTGCTCATTGAAACATTAAGTTTCTCTATTCTGCTCAACTTCTGAGCATAGAAAAAAGAAAAAATTAATAAGACTACGATAATCAGAATTGAATTTACAAATGAGCGTAAATAGACCAGACTTTTAATTTTAAATAAAACTACCCATACAATACTTATCAGGAAAAATTGGATAAACTGAGAAATTATAAAGATTAGTCCAACTATTACTTGTGAAGAAGGATGTCCAAGTAAATAGAAAGAAGGAAATGAAAAATGAATTTTATTTAAAATAACTCCGACAAAAAGAAAAACCAGTTGTAATGTATTCAATATTAAATAGAAATTCTTTCGTGAATAAAACTCTTCCGGTGTCTTTAAATATTGAAATAAAAAAAGGAGTATATAAGCAAGAAAGAAAAATATATTTATCAGATTTCCGATGTAGAGTAAATCAAAATTTTTAATTGAAAGGTCCTGGTTATAATATTTGACCAATAAGCTAAATACAAGGTAAATAAATGGGAGAATGAATATCAAACTGGTAGATAAATTCAACCCTGATGGATTTCTATTTTTTTTTCTTAATGCCAAAATTAACCAGATGAGTTATACTATTTTTTCAAGCGGAAGCTGGAACAACCGAATTTTGTCATCCTCTCTTCCAACCATTTTATTTAATTCAGTTATACCTTCTACTATTTTTGAAATTTTAGATTCCTCTTCAAATGCAATCATACGAACAAAATTAAAACCTGGAAAAGTTCTGGTTCCCAAATGTGCTTCCGTATTATGCCCTTTACCTTTAACTTCCTCCCACTTAGTGTAGTAATCTATTTGAAGTTCATCCATTAGTTTTGTAATTCTGTCTTCGAGTATATCGTGATAAATTAAAAAAATTAATTTCATATTAATTCCTTTCATTAAGAATAGGGAAAGAAAAAAATCTTTCCCTTACAAAAATAACTAAATTGTCTCAGCTTTCTTTTTTGATTTGAAAATACTAAAGATTTTCGAAAATATTTTTTTCTGTCCTAGATCGTCAAGTATTGTATAAACAACCGGTACAATGAATAATGTAAGCAAAGTGGAAGTTAACAGACCACCTATAACCGCCTGTCCCATTGGTGCTCTAAACTCACCACCTTCACCAAGTGATAATGCAACCGGAATCATACCAAACACCATCGCAAAAGTAGTCATTAGTATTGGACGTAATCTTGTTGGACCTGCTTTTAACAGTGCATCAAACCTTGATAAACCACGTTCACGAAGGACATTTGCATAATCGACAAGTAGAATACCGTTTTTAGTAACCAGACCCATCAACATGATTATTCCTATCTCTGAGATTATGTTCATCGTGCTTCCAAAAACCCAGAGAAATATAACTGCTCCAATCAATGACATCGGCAGTGCAAGCATTATAGAAAACGGATGAATGAAACTTTCAAATTGTGCTGCTAAAACGATGTAAACAAATACAATCGCTAATAGGAGTGAAATCAAAATATCACCCATTGATTCTTCTGTTTGCTCTCCTTCACCAACAACTTTAATTGTGTAACCAGCAGGTAATACAATTTTATCAGTCTTCGCTCTTATATCATTTATGACTTCCACCAAAGGTCTACCATAAAGTTGAGCATCAACACGTATTTCTTTCTGTCTTGCATATCGATTAATTTTTGAAGGACCAATGTCCTGTGAAATTGTTGCAATATCATCAATCGGAACGAGTATACTTTTTCCTGCTGCAGTTTGTTTGCCACTTTTAATAGTCATAGTGGAAATGTTATTTATGTTTGTTCTATCTTCTTTTTGAAGGAGAACGCGAACATCAAATTGTTCATCTTTATCCTGATATTTTGTTGCAATTACTCCATCAACCATTGCTCTAACAGATGATGCTAACAAATAAGGGTTGATACCTACATCATTAGCCTTATCACGATCAAGGTTAATTCTTATTTCTGGTTTTGATTCTTCCAGACTATTACCAACATCAACAGCCCCAGGAACAGATTTAACGATGGTTTCAACGGAATCTGCAATCTTTTTAAGAGTTTCAAGATTCTCGCCTGTTATACTGAATGTAACTGGTTTTTCATTGCCACCAGGACCAGATTCAAGTAAATAAGCCAATCTTACTCCCGGAATATATTTTAGTTCATTTCTGAACTCATTAATTATTTCAAAAACTGATTTTGTTCGTTCTTTTCTTTTATTGAGCTTGACAAATACACTTGCCTGCGTTACAGGATTATTAGTACCACCAATAGTTGTAAGAATTGTTTTTACTTCTCTCCGTTTTTGAAGTGAAGTTTCAATTTTCTTACAGATATCACTCGTTTGCTCCAACGAACTCCCCGGAGAAGTTTTAACATCTATGATAAACTCTCCTTGGTCTGTCTGAGGAAAAAACTCTGAACCAAGACTTCCCATTATCACAAAGCTTGCAAGAAAAATTCCAATTGATACAAAAACAATTGTCTTCCGATGTCTTAAAGACCAATTCAATGCCGATTTATATTTATCAGAAAGAATCTCAAAAAAGTGATTGAAGTAATAGAGTATTTTTTGGAGAATATTTCCATTTTTATCAAGGTCTTCATCTTCTTTACGCAACCATCTGGAAGAAAGCATCGGTGTAAGCGTAAATGCTACGAACAGTGAAACAAGAACTGCAACCGAAACGGTAATTCCAAATTGATAGAAAAATCTTCCAATAATTCCGGGCATAAATGCAACAGGTACAAATACTGCAACTACAGTGAATGTTGTTGCCATAACAGCAAGACCAATTTCCTGCGAAGCAGACTTTGCAGCTTCAAGTGGACTCTCGCCTTGCTGCATATGCCTGTAGATGTTTTCAATTACCACAATGGCATCATCTATTAATAATCCAACTGCTAAGGAAAGTGCAAGCAAAGACATCATATTTAAAGTAAAGTTTAATGCAAACATTATGATAAAACTTGCAATTATTGAAGTTGGCAAAGCAAGTGCGCTTATTATTGTTGATCTCATATTTGCAAGAAAAAAGTAGATAACAATTACAGCGAGCAAACCACCATAAAATATATCGAATAACACATCGCTGATTGATTCTTCAATATAGATACTATTATCTTTTGCAACGAAGATTTTGATATCTGATGGTAATTCGCTTTTTAATTTTTCTATTTGTTTTTTTACTTCTTCTGCAACTTTAACAGTGTTACTTCCTGATTGTTTAATGATATTCAAGCCAACCGCTGAATTACCATTAACTCTTGTTAAACTGGTCTGTTCTTTTACGCCATCAACAACTTTTGCAACATCAGAAAGATAAACCGGCTTACCCATTGGGTTAGCTACAACAACTTTATTAAAATCTTCAACCGATTTATATTTTCCCATTGTTCTAAGAAGTAATTGCCTGGAACCTTCGATTAAATTACCACCAGGTATCTCGACATTTGAAGCTCCAACCATTTGAACAATGTCAGTAATGGAAAGATTATAAGCCTTCAATTTTGACGCATCAACCTGTATTTGAATTTCTCTTTCTGCTCCTCCAACCAAGTTCACAGCACCAACGCCTGGAATATTTTCAAGCCGTTTTCTTATTACATTTTTTGTATAAGTTGTTATATCTTTATCTGTTCTGTTACCTGAGACTGTTAATGACATAATTGGTAGATCGGCAAAATCAAATCTCTGTATAACCGGATCTTCAAGTTCATCCGGGAGATCGCTTCTTATGGCAGATACTTTTTCACGAACATCCTGTGCAGCAATCTTTCCATCAACTTCAAGTTTAAAAGCTATAACAACAATTGAAACATTTTCCTGTGAATAGGATTGAATATAGTCCACACCCGAAACAGGATTAACAGCATCTTCAATTTTCTTTGTTACATCAGTTTCAATTTGTTCAGGACCAGCTCCAGGAAGCACAGAAGTAACAATAACATATGGTATATCCACGTTTGGATATAAATCAACATTTAATTTTAAGTATGAATACAACCCGAGAACAACAAGAGCCATAATCATCATTGTTGCAAAAACAGGGCGTTGTATAGATATATCAGCTAATTTCATTTTAAATTCCTATTCATTTATAAGTTAGTTTGCTATATGAACAAGAGAACCATCTTTAAGATTATTCATTCCAAGTGTAACGATTGTTTCACCTTCTTTTAAGCCATTTATGATCTGGGAAATTTTTCCATCATCTATCCCAATCTTAATCTTCCTATAAACAGCTTTTCCGTTTTCAATTACATAAACACCTTTTTCATCAGCATTAGATATGATTGAATTACTTGGAATACTTAAAGAATTCTTTAAAGTTTTTAATCCAATTTTTACTTTACAAAACATTCCAGGTCTGAACCATTTATCATTTGTATTACTAAAAATTGATTTTATATCAAAACTACGGCTATCGATGTTAGCAGATTTAAATATTTCTGTAATTCTACCGTTAACAACAAGTTCAGGTCTCAAATCTGAATATACTTCTACAAGTTGACCGGTTACCAGATTGGGCATATCCATCTCCCCAACACTAATGATTGCTTTCATTCTGGAAATATTTGCAATTGTAAGCATTGGCATTCCTACAGGAGCTAAATCTCCAACACTAACATTTAACGAAGTAACTATACCGGAGATTGGAGCAGTTAATTCAACTGTGCTTTTTGCTGCTTCAAAATTAGCTTTGGCTACTTCAAATTGAGTCTTTACTCCATCAAGCATTTGCTGAGAAATTGCACCTTCATTGTGCAATGCTTGCATTCGTTCAAGGTCTTTCTTCGAATTAAGGTATACTGCTTCTGCCTGAAAATATTGTGAAGATGCTCCTGACTTGTCTAAAAGAACCACTACCTGTCCCGCTTTTACATATTCTCCGATTTTTGCTTTTATCGAAATAATTCTTTCAGGAATTTTTGAAATTATATTAGCTTGTTCTTCACCTTCAAGAGTACCAGAATATATCTTGGTCATGTTAATATCTTTTAATTCAACTTTTGCAACCTGAACAGGAATAGTATCTGTTTTGATAGTTTGTTTTTCTGTCTGGTTAGCTTCATTTTTGCTGCATCCATATATAAATAACAATGAAAGAAAAGATGCTATTAATAGACTATTTGTGATTTTATTTTTATTCATTTTTTCTCCAAAAAACATTTTCAAAATTATTGTTCTATGCTAACTGCAAATTCCCATTCGGTTTTTGCAACAAGGTAATCATAAACTGCTTGGGCATAATTTGTCTTGGCAAAAGTCAGGGCAGCCTGAGTATCAATTAATTCTAATTGAGTCCCTACTCCACTTTTAAATCTTGTCTGAGCAATCTTCAAAGTTTTTTCTGCCTGTAAAAGATTTTTTTCCTGTGCAAAAATTCTTTTCTTAGCCTCGTCCATTTTCATTTCTGCCTGAAGGATTTGTATTCTTAAAGCTTCTTCGACTTTTCTTTTTGTAAGATCAACTTTATCTTTTTCAATTATTGCTTGTTCAATTCTTGCTCCTCGTCTAAAACCGTCAAAAATCGGATACGATAACTGCAATCCTACTGAAAAACTCTGAGCCCATTTGTAATTACTAAAAGTGAACGAATTATCCTGTGATTGATAACTGTATTGTCCAAAGAAGGCAAGTGTCGGATAATATTCCGATCTTTCAATTGTAATGTTTTTCTCCAACATTGAAGATTGAATTGATAGTTGTTTTACAAGTGGATTATTTGTAATTATATCTGCTCCGGTTTCAAGCAATAAACTTGCAGGAATTTCTTCAAACTTAAATTCACCAATGATTTCAACATTTTTATTTAAATCTAATGAAAGAAGATTTTTTAAGTAATTTTTTGACAATTCGTAGCCATTTTTTGCCTGAATAAGCTGAGGTTGTGTATTTGCAAGTTGAACTTCTGCACGTAAATAATCATATTCAGATGCTACTCCCTGTTTATAAAGTAAAGCGACATTATCATAATTTGCTTTGGCAACCTCATAACCCTGCTCAGCAACTTTTACCAATTCTCTCATTAAAAGAATTCCATAAAATGCTTTTTTGACATTCAGGACAATCTCATTTTTTGTTGCTTTAGTACCAACTTTCGTAAACTCAGAATAGTCATCAGCTATTTTAATTGCTGTATTAACTTTCTGGCTATATATAACTTGGGATAATTTGAACGTAGCATCATAACTATTTTTCGATCCAAGTTCGAAAGTCTGTGTTTCAGGTGTCGGATTTATTAGAGAGTTTGGTGGAATAAACATAACCGGCATCTTAATATTTCTGATGTATGTACCTGAAAATTCTATACGGGGATAAGCATTGGAATAAGCTTCATCAATTTGTTCTTCTGATTTTCTTATTTCCTTTTGCGCAATTTTTATATCCCAATTATTTGTAATTGCTATATTCAATGCGTCCTGAAGCGTTATTTTCAATACTGAATTATTATCAGTTTTGACTGAATCTGTTTGGGCATTTACAAATAACCCGCAGAACACAATTGATAAAATTATTTTTTTTAACACATTAGCTCCTGGTTTTTATCTGTTTTCAATTCCATTAAAAAGTAAGTCAACAATAAAATCAATTATTTCCTCAACGGGAAAAGCATTTAATTCTTTGTTAAAAATCCAATCGAAAGCATAAGGATGAATCATATTATGAAACAAAAAATTCATCTGAACCGGATTAACTTTTTTAATCTCACTTGATTCTATTGCTAAATTCACTCTATTAATGAAAACTTTATTAATACTTTCCATCTTTTGCATAATTTCATTATGTATAGGTGAAAATTTGCTGACTTTGATTTTATCTAAGTAATATTCAATTAATATTACATATGAATCCTGATTTTCAATACAGAGATGAAAAGTTTTGTGCACATAGTTAATTATAAATTCTTTAAAATTACTACTTATGCGATCAGCTTCTTCCACTGCTTGTCTGCTAAGCAGAAGAACATCTTCAATAATTGTATTAATTATTTCATCCTTATTTTCGAAGTAGTTATAGATTGTTCCTTTTCCAAATTCAGCAGCAACCGCTATATCATCAAGAGTAGTTGCAACAAAACCTTTTTTTGCAAAAAGCTTGATTGCTGCATCCATTATTTCCTTCCGTTTAAAGAGCTTTTCTCTCTCTTTTCGTGATAATTGTTGATTTGTTTCCATAAAATTATAATTTCTTAAAAAATACGGCGTAAACTAAAGGATTAAAAAAATGAATAGCAAGTCATATAATGAACCATTGTTCTTTTTTATGACGAATGGTTCAAATCAAGGATAAATGAATAGAAATTTAGTCCAGATATGTCGTGGAAGAAGCTAAAAAATAAGAATTAATTCTTTTTAACATTAAAAATATTAAAATTCCAGCCAAAACACCGGTGAAATCTGCAAACCAATCTAAAAACTCGCAGGAGCGACCTGGAATAAACAATTGGTGTACTTCGTCAAGAACCCCGTAAAATGAAAGTAATAAAAAAGTAACTATCAGATGATGTTGTTTAGCAAAAATAATTTTATTTTGAAATGCAAAAGTAAATGTCGTTAATATGGTCAACCCAAAGAAAGCAAAGAAATGCTCTATTTTATCACTTATATCAATCGAAGGTACTTCAACAGCAGGTAAAGAAGTCAACACAAATAATGTTGTCCAGTAAATGCATAAAGGGAGATAGATTAAAATGATTTTATTTTTTTCAAGAAACTTGAACAAATGACTCCTTTAAGAATTTAATTGTATTAGGAATATTGTTTATTAAATCTGATGAAAGAAAACCGTATTCAGTATATGTCGACTTAAGAATATCAGCAGATAAACCATGTAAATAAACTGCTGAAAACGTGGATTGTTCAATCTCTTTGTTCTGTGCTACAAATGATGAAATGATTCCGGATAAAACATCACCACTTCCAAATTTTGCAAGCCCAACATTACCACTCGTATTAATGAAAGTTTCCCCTGAGCTACAGAAAATAATAGTCCTTGGACCTTTTAATACAAGAGTTACATTATTTTCGATTGAAAATTTTCTCCCAAAAAATAATAAATCACTTTCAAGCTCTTTAAGAGAAGTATTGATTAGGTTTGCAAACTCACCGTAATGTGGGGTTAGAATCTTGTCCTTCAGATTAATATTTTTGTAATTATTATTTGCTAAAGCATAAGTCGCATCAGCATCAATTACCATTTTTTTGTCTGGAAACTTTTGCAGTAAACTAATGACAGCTTTTTGCGTTTCGATACTTCTACCCAAACCTGGACCGAGAGCAACGCAATCTGACCACTTGATTTTATCGCTTAGTTCATCAACTGCATTCTTAGTAAGGAATCCAAGTTCTTCATCTTCATAATTATAAATCACAAGCTCAGGATGTTTTGAATGCACAAGTTTTCTTACAGATTTAGGAAAACACAAAACTGTTGCACCTGTACCAGACTTTAATGCTGACAGAGAAGTCAGCAAAGCAGCTCCCGGGTATTGCTCTGAACCACAAATACATAACACTTTCCCTGCAGAATATTTATTCTGATTTTTATCTTTTTTTGGTAATGAATAATACGCGTCAACAGGTTCAATTAAATATTCGTTGACTTCTTGAGCATCGAAAAAACTATCGGGAATACCGATACTTCCCTTTATAATTTCTCCGCAATTCGAATAACCACTTCCAAAAAATAGTCCTTTTTTGAACGCTGCAAGAGTAACCGTTAAATCTGCTTTAAAAACATTTTTACCAAAACCTTTATCTGCATCCAAACCAGTTGGAATATCAACAGCTACTTTAAAGGCGTTCATTGCATTTAATCGTTCTACTATCTCTAAATAAGGAGTTTTTAATTCACCTGTTATTCCACTGCCAAGCATTGCATCAAAAATTACAGTACAGTCTTTAAGAAAATTCAAATCCTTTGTTGATTGAAATCTTCTTAATTTAATTTTCACATCACTGGTATTGAAAAGATTTTTAAGAATGTTAAAATTTATCCTTGCATCTACTGACATTTCTTTTTCATCAGAAAGATATATAATCTTTACTTTATATCCATTTAAATAGAAATGTCGTGCAATCGCCAAGCCATCACCGCCATTATTCCCTTTTCCACATACGAATCCGATTAAATTATCCTCATTACTAAAAGATAATTTTTCAAGGACAGTATTAAAAACTGAAATTGCAGCATTCTCCATCAATACTATTGAAGGATAACCAGAATGATTTATTGCAAATTCATCTGTCTTCCGTATTTGCGATGTTGAAAATAGAGGAATCATTTTCTTGAAATTTATTTTAATAATAAATTAAATATACTTAGAAGAATAAACATAAGAAATATTCGATTTGATATCAGAAATTTTTGTATTAAAAATCCAGCAAACGATATACTGTTCAATTGAGATGAAAGATTTACCTTAGAAACTGTGAAATTAACTGAATAACAGCACCAGGAAAAATTCCAAGTAATATTACTATTGATGCTGAAATCAATATTCCAAGTAAAGCTGTATTTGATTTCTGAATAATAAAATAATTTTCTATCTCTTTGAAATACATCAACACAACTATTCGTAAATAAAAATACACACTTATTACACTGGAAATTACTCCAACAATTGCAAGCCATGTTTGGTTGGCTTTAATTGCTGAAATAAATACATAGTACTTACCAAAAAATCCTGCAAACGGAGGAATTCCTGAAAGTGCAAACATAAACACAGCCAACAAAGCTGCAAGGAATGGATTTCTGCTTCCTAAGCCGGAATAACTGTTAATACCAAGATTCGCATCTTCTTTTCCCTCAATTAATGCAACAATTCCAAATGCACCAAGATTCATAAATGTATAAGCAGCAAGGTAAAAAATTATTCCTGTGAACCCAGTAACATTTGCGGCGGAAATACCAATCAACATATAACCTGCGTGTGCAATAGAAGAATATGCAAGCATCCTTTTAATATCTGTCTGTGCTATTGCAACTATACTACCATATATCATTGATAATGCAGCAATTACAGCTATGAAAGGAGAAAAAATATTTTTGGTTAATCCTGTTGCAGATAAAGGAATTAATACAATAATCAGAGAACTAAAGGCTGCTGCTTTGCCTCCGGTTGACATCAAAGCGGTTACAGTTGTCGGTGAGCCCTGATAAACATCCGGCACCCACATATGAAATGGGAATGCTGCTACTTTAAAAGTAAAACCAATTATAAACAGTAATAATCCAACGATAAATAAAGGACTGCTTGAAAGAGATATGAAGTTAGCATAAATAATTTCAAGATTCATAGTTGTTGAAGAACCATAGATAAGAGCAATTCCATAAACAATAAACCCTGTTGCAAAAGCTCCAAGTAAAAAATATTTCAATGCTGCTTCATTAGATTTCAATTTCCTTCGATTAAACCCCGCAAGGATATAAAAACAAACAGACATTTGCTCTAAACCGATAAAGATCATAATCAAATCTTTTGCAGAAGCCATCATCATCATTCCAAGCACAGCAGATTGAAGAAGTATATAAAACTCTCCATAATAAGTTTCGGCTTTTTTAAGATAATCAACAGAAATAAGTACAACTATAGCCGCACCAAAATTAAATATAAAATGAAAAATGTTTGCAATTCCACCAGAAGTGATCATTCCATTAAATACAATTGTATTTTTATCAACATAAAAAAGAGAATGAAATGCCGTTGCAAGAAATAAAGCAATGGTAAACCATGGGAGATAAACTTCACTCTTCTTAAAGAACATTTCAATACAAAGAGAAACTAAAATTCCCGTTGCAACTATTATAAGTGGAAGTATGTTAAAAAAATCGTTTAATGTTGGAATCATAAATTAAATTCAATCTATTCAATAAATAAAATATCAGCATCAGATTCTTCAATAGTTACTTTGTGTCTGCCTGAAAGATACAGAGCAATTTTACGATGATTTTTTAAATCGAAAACACTCTTCCCTTTTTCAACAAGGACAAGTTTAATATTTTCATACTCAGAGATAGAATCTTTAAGGTCTTTGTAATCGAAGAAATATAAATCCATAAAATCATCATGTTCAACAATCTGAATTCCGCTTGAACTACTTGAGAAGTCGGTAATAATATCATCTTCAATAATAACTTTTAATAATTCAGCTTTAAATGGAAGAATTATTCTGTTACCGTAATACAAACCGATTACCTTATTTTTAATTGCATCATCAATTGTCATAAAAATTCCTCATCTAAAAAATATGAACCAAATTATGAAAAACACAGGAAGTAAAATCGGTATTGAATACTTAATTATGTAAGTGAAAAAACTGGGCATTTCAATTCCCGCTCTTTCACTTATTGATTTTACCATAAAGTTGGGACCATTACCAATATAAGTCATTGCCCCGAAGAAGACCGCACTGACAGAAATCGCACGAAGAAAAACAACATCAAGTGTCTCGAATTTTATAACATCAGCTGGATTATTAACATCAAGTCCGAACTTACCCATTGCAGCACTCAAGAAATTTAAATATGTAGGAGCATTATCAAGAAATGAAGATAAGATTCCTGTAGCCCAATAAAAAGTTCCTTGATTAAGCGCAGTGCTGTAAACATTCGCTTGGTGAGCAATTAGCTGCAATGCAGGAATCATCGTTAAAAATATTCCGACAAAAAGATATGCAACTTCTTTAATTGGATCAAATGTGAATTCATTTGCTTTAAGAATTTCTTTATTGGCAAAATTGAAGGCAATAAAACAAACTGTGAACATTATTACCTCTCTTATGCCAAAAGGAAGCGGAGATAATTTAGGTACCCAAGGTATTATGTTTGGATCAAGAAAGACGGAGATAAGCACAATACAAAGTAAGAATAAATTTTTTATTCCTTTGAATTCAATTTTATTGGAATAATTTATTGTAGTTTCACTTTCATTAATGTTTGTTTTATCAATAAAATAAAATATTAAAAGAATCATTAAAATTGCTGGAACCCAGATGTACCAAACATTATTAATAACCCAGAAAAAAGGAACACCGCGTAAAAATCCAAGAAACAATGGTGGATCACCGATTGGAGTTAATGCACCTCCAATATTACTTACGATAAAAATAAAGAAAATTATAAGATATGGTTTTATCCGTTCCCTATTCATCTTTATAAACGGACGAATAAGAAGCATGGAAGCACCTGTTGTTCCGATTATATTGGATATTACAGCACCGAATAACAAAAATAATACATTAATAAATGGCGTAGCTTTTCTATCAACTTTAATTAAGATTCCTCCTGATGCAATGAACAGTGAACTTAATAATGCAATAAAAGAAATGTATTCTGCAACTGTGTGAACAACGCTTCCAAAATCATTAAGAAAAGCTATATAGTAAACTGCTACAATTATACCAAGAAAGATTGAAACCTTAGGATAGTTTCTTTCCCAGAAATGTTTATAGAAAAGGGGACCTGTTGCAATCATAATTAACAGAGTAATAAATGGTATTACCATATAAGTTGCCGGTAAAACATGATGAACAGAATCTGAAATATTATTTGTAACTGCCAATGTCATATTTTTTATTTAACAAATTCAGAAACAGAGCTGAATACGTGTTTTAGAATTGAGTTCGTACTTGCTTCTGTTAACTTCAAAAATGTTGAAGGAAAAATTCCAATCCAGATAATGAAAAAGAAAATTGGAAGAACTACAGTTAATTCTCTTGCACTAACATCTTTAAGGTGTTTTAACTTATCATTAGTTAATTCACCAAACACTACCCGTTGATACATCCAGAGTAAGTAAACAGCAGCAAAAATGACTCCTGATGCAGCAAATACAGTAAACCACCAGCTATTTAATGTTGCAGATTTAAATGAACCTAACAGAATTAAAAACTCACCGACAAAACCATTCAAACCAGGTAATCCTACTGAAGATAATGATGCAAGCATTAAAAGAGTTGCAAACACGGGAACAATCTTCGCAATTCCACCATAATCAGAAATTTCTCTTGTGTGAGTTCGTTCATAAATAATTCCTACAAGTAAGAATAAAACACCGGTAGAAAGTCCGTGATTAACCATTTGAATTACAGCACCTTGCACTGCTTCCGTATTCAGTGCAAAAATTCCAAGCACAACAAATCCAAGATGAGCAACAGAAGAATAAGCAACAAGTTTCTTCATATCTTTCTGAACCATTGCAACAAGAGCACCATAAATAATTCCAATTATTGCAAGCACCGAAACATAAGGGGAGAATGTAATAGAAGACTGCGGAAACAATGTAAGACAAAATCTTAACAAACCATAAGTACCCATTTTAAGCAAAACACCTGCAAGTATTACACTTCCTGCAGTTGGTGCTTCAACGTGTGCATCCGGAAGCCAAGTGTGTAAAGGGAATAAAGGAACTTTTATTGCAAAACTTATTGCGAAGGCAGCAAACATCCACATCTGGATTGTCTTTGGAATAATTGGACCAACATTTACAAGTTCTAAAAAATTTGTTGAGAATACACCAAGTATTGATGACGAATAAACAGCCAGCCATATAATTGCTACAAGCATTAGCAAACTGCCAAACATTGTAAAAATAAAAAACTTTACTGCCGCATAGATTCTTCGCTTTCCTCCCCAGATTCCGATAATAAAATACATTGGAATAAGCATTGCTTCCCAAAAAATATAGAACAAAAAAAGATCAAGCGAGATAAACACTCCAATCATTCCAACTTCAAGCAAGAGCATGAAGAAAGTAAATTCTTTCAATTTATTTTCAATTGCTTTCCAGCTTGAAAGAAATGTAAGAGGAGTTAAAAAAGTAGTCAGCAATACAAGTAAAAGAGAAATTCCATCAACGCCAACAAAGTAGCTGATATTAAGATTCTGTATCCAGTTTACTTTATGAATAAACTGGAATCCAGGGTTTGTACTGTCAAACTTAAAATAAACAACAAGTGTAATAATAAATGTTATTGTAGAAATTAATATTGCCGAATAGCGAATTATATTTTCATTTTTCTTTGGTATTAAGATAATTAAAAAACTTCCTGCCAGAGGAACAAGAATTAAATATGTTAATAATAAACTGTTTTCCATTTACAAACTCATTACTATCCAGAATAAAGCAAGAACGATTCCAAGCACCATTATAATTGCATAAAATTGTGCAACCCCTGTTTGCATCTTTCTTGTTTTTTCAGAAAGATAATCAACTGCAGCTGCAAGGTTATTAATCAATCCATCAATCCATTTTACATCTGCTATTTTCCATAGAAAATTATCAGATACATTTTTAATTGGATTTACAACTGTTGTATCATACAATTCATCAACAAAATATTTGTTCCAGAGAATATTATAAAATCTCTTAAACCTCACAGAAGTCTTTTCAGCAATTGATGGCTTTTTCAAATAGACATACCTTGCAAACCATATTGAAGCTGCAGCACCAGCAACAGAAATGACCATCAATAAAATTTCTATTAAATGTGAATGATGTGCAGAAAATTTTAATTTATCATTTGCTTTCAGAAAAACCGGTTCAAGCCAGTTACGAAAAAGATTTCCATACTCTCCTGAAAAAACCTGTGGAATCCCGATAAAACCACCGACAACAGATAACACAGCAAGTATGATTAAAGGAACTGTCATCACTTTGGGAGACTCGTGTGGATGGACGTGATGATGATTAAATCTTTCTTTACCATCAAATGTTAAAGTAGTTAAACGAAACATATAGAATGCTGTTAGCGAAGCTGTTAGAACACCAACCAGCCACAAAATAAATCCTCCATTTGCAAACGAGTACCACAAAATTTCATCTTTACTAAAGAAACCGCTTAATGGAGGAATACCAGAAATTGCAAGTGCGGCAATTAAAAAAGTTGTATAAGTAACCGGCATATATTTTTTTAATCCGCCATACTTCTGAATATTCTGTTCTTCGTGCATTGCATGAATAACCGAACCTGCACCAAGGAATAATAACGCTTTGAAGAATGCATGTGTCATTACATGAAAAATTCCAGCAGAAAAAGCGCCAACACCAAGAGCTAAAAACATATATCCAAGCTGACTAACAGTAGAATATGCTAACACTTTTTTAATATCATTTTGCACAAGTCCTACTGAAGCAGCAAATATTGCTGTAAGCAGTCCAATTACTGCAATCAATATCATTATTGCAGGAGCAGAGGCAAAAATAATCGAACATCTTGCAACCATATAAACACCGGCTGTAACCATTGTAGCCGCATGTATCAAAGCAGAAACAGGTGTTGGACCAGCCATCGCATCAGGCAGCCATATAAAAAGAGGTATCTGCGCCGATTTACCAGTTGCACCAATAAATAAAAACAATGCGATAAAATTAAATGTAGATTCATTAATTCTTAAGAAAGATGCTCTTGAAAAGACTTCATTAAAATTCAAAGAATTGAATGTGAGAAAGATTAAAAACATTCCAAGCAGAAAACCAAAATCTCCTATTCTGTTAACAATAAAAGCTTTTTTGGCCGCATCAGCAGTAGTCGATTTTTCAAACTTTCTATCGTACCAGAAACCAATTAAAAGATATGAACATAGTCCCACACCTTCCCAGCCAAGAAAGAGCAGCACAAAATTATCTGCAAGAACAAGATTCATCATAGCAAAGATGAAAAGATTCAGATAAGAAAAAAATCTCCAGAAACCTTTATCGCCGTGCATATATCCAATTGAATATATGTGAATAAGAAAACCAACACCGGTAACAATCAAAGCCATCACAAGTGATAGCTGGTCAATCTGATAAGCAAAGGAAACATCAAGCCAGCCTGTATCAAGCCACTTAAATAGAGAGATTATTGTTAATCTTTCTGATACTGGTTTTGAAAGAGTTTCAATAAAAGCTAAAAGTGAAACAAGGAATGATAACCCAATTACTCCACTGCCAATTGAACCGATGACTTTTTCGTTTTTTACTTTCCTTCCAATCAGCCCGTTAATTAAAAAGCCAAGGAAAGGCAGCAACACTGTAAGATAAATTAGTTTTGTCATTAAGTTAATATTAATATAAAATGTTTATAATCTCTTCATCATTCAACAAACTTTTGCTGTGTACAGTTTCATTTTTTCTGCGTTAAGAGTTTTTATTTTTATAATGACAGAACAGATTACAACCAGCAAATGCAATGAATAAGAGAGTACTGAAACTCTTTAATTTCTAATAGTAATTTAAGAAATTTTTCTAAAAAAGTAGTGAAAGAATAAAATGAATAGGTTAACAAATAAAGCTGATATTGATATGATATTTCTTCAATAGTTTATATTAATGATAAAAGAGAGAAAACTATTTAGTTAGATATTATTATAACTATGTTAATAATGTGAACATTATATGTGAGATAAATCTCACTCTATAAGTTTAATAACTAACCCCTCTCTCTCTCCTTACCAAGGAGATGGGTGAGGTTAGAATTGCAAATTCTGTTTTCCTAATGAATTTTGTTAATAATCAATCTCATTTCCTGAATTGCTTCTTTTAATCCCGATGTAACAGCACGCGCAATTACAGCGTGACCAATACTTACTTCATCAATATCGGTAAGTTCCCTGAAAATTTTCATATTCAGATAATTTAAACCATGACCTGCGTTAACACCAAGACCCAATTTTTTTGCATGTTTAGCAGCTATACGAATTTTCTCAAGTTCATCAAACTGCTCAGCTTCAGAAAGTGCATTTGCAAAAACACCAGTATGTATTTCAATGAAATCAGCAGCAATTTCAGCTGCAGCATCAATCTGATCTATTTCAGGTTCAATAAACAATGAAACTTCAATATCAAACTTATGCAGAGAAATAATGGCTTCTTTAAGAGGCAAAATATTATCTATAACATTAATTCCACCTTCTGTAGTTAACTCCTGACGCTTCTCCGGAACAATCGTCGCAAGCTCGGGACCAACATCGCAAGCTATTTGAATTATTTCTTCAGTAGCAGCCATTTCAAGATCAAGTTTAGTCGTAATAAGTTCTCTTAAAAGTCTTACATCTCTTTCGTTAATATGCCTTCTGTCTTCACGAAGATGAACCACTATCCCATCCACACCATATTGTTCAGCAAGCAATGCAAAAATTACAGGATCGGGTTGTGTTTCGCCACGTGCGTTTCTTAATGTGGCTATATGATCAACATTTAATGCAAATCTCATTTTTTATCCAAAAAATTTTTAAATGATTCGTTTATAAAATTAACTTTTTAATTCTATGTAAACTTAATAACATAAACCTGACTTTTGCAATACATATTAAAATCAGATGTTATCAAGAAGCATAAATTTATTTTCGTTAGAAGGAGTTGTTTCTTTCAGAATTTTTTCTTTATAATTGCAAATCTTAAGCAAAGGGCAAAGTGAGCACTTTGGATTTGCTGGTCTGCAGATTTCTCTGCCAAGTCTTAATAGATTTGTATGAAACTGATGCGCAATTCCGGTAGCCAGATTATCTTTAATTGCATAAAAAGTTTTTTCTGGTGATGATGCAGAAACTATACCAATTCTGTTCAATGTTCTATGTACATGTGTATCAACGGGACAAATGTTTCTGTTCAAAGAAAAAAGAAGTACACAGGAAGCAGTTTTGACTCCAATGCCATTAATCTTTGTTAGTTCATCAATTATTTCTTCATCAGATAAATTGTAGATAAAATTGAGATTAATTTTTTTGTTCTTCTTTTCAAGGAAAGTTAATAGTTCTTTAATTGAAGCTGCTTTTTGCTTTGATAATCCTGCGACTTTTATTTCACTTTGAATTTGCCTTGATGAAAGTTTACTAACTTCATTCCAAGATTTATATTTTTTCCGCAAGTTTTGATATGCTTTAAATGAATTTTTATCATTTGTATTTTGGGAAAGAATAGTCCCAATAAGTATATCCATCGGATCAGGTAATTTCTTTTTGCGAGCAGGAATACCAAATCTTTGTACAAGTAACTTGTTAACTAAACTTATTTTCTTTTTCATATTCGTTTACAAAAAAAAATAAGGACACACAAATTGGTGTCCTTATTAAAAACAATAATTCTAATTTTAGAATCTTAATCCAAAATCGAAGAACTGAACATTCTTTAATCTTCCGTAATCTGCCCAGCCGTAATTCATAAATATTCCAAGCTGGTCAGAAACCTGGTAGTTAAGTCCACCGCCTACTGTTAATCCCTGTTCGCTATCATTAAGGAAAAGAGACTTGTAACCAACTCTTACAGAAATTAATTCATCATAACAAATTTCCAGTCCGCTGTTTACATATTCCGAATTATCATTCGGATGAGTAGCATCAATTGCTGCTGTACATCTGAAGTAGCGGTCTTTGTAAACATCCATTGCAACGCCAAGTTTAAATGTTAAAGGTAAATCAAATTTACCCATTTCATATTTAGAGAGAACGTTATTAGGACCTGTACTTGAATTATTATCAGGATCATAATTGAACAATATGTCTCTTCCGTCCATTTGCATTTTTGTTCCAAAATTTGAAATGCACGCACCGATAATCATGTCGTTAAAAGGAGTAACATAGTAAGTTCCAATATCAACAGCAAAACCGTTAGCACTTGAGTTCCAAATAGCTTCACGGATATATTTTAAGTTTACTCCAATTGAAAATTTATCTGTAAGCTTTCTTGCATAACCAATACCAAAGCTCAAAGATTTTGCATCCCAAACACGCCCATCTCCTTCTGGATAATCGAAAGTTCTTACTTTTTCTTCTGGTACTATAAGCGAAGTAAAAGATACAAACATAGTTCCGGCTTCTCCAAGATTGAGTGAAGCGGCTGCAAAGTCATAGCTGATATCTGCTAACCAGTTAGCGTGATTAAAAGCTACTTCGGTACCGAATTTTAAATTGGAAACTCCTGCAGGATTCCAGTAAACGGAGTAAATGTCGTTTGCAACACCTGTATAAGCACCTCCCATTCCAATGGCTCTTGCACCAGCACCAATTTTAAGGAATGAAGCTGCTGTAGTTCCAACTTTCGATGTGCTACTGAATAATTGTGCATCAGCATTAGAAAATAGCACAGCGATTAAAAGAAACAGACTAATAAATAAATTTCTTTTCATGCTGATTTCTCCAAAATTATTTAACTTCATATTTATATCAATTATTTAATTACTGCAATTCTACCAATCTTTTCTCCCACTTCGGGTACTTCGATATGATAAATATATACTCCATAAGCAATACGCTGTCCTTCAAAAGTAAGAAGATCCCAGCTTGCCATACTTGTTCTATCATCTTTTTGTATTGTCTGAACAAGTTCTCCAGTAATAGTGTATATTCTTATAGTACACTTTGGAGGAAGATTTCTGAACTGAATATTTTTCTCTCCTCTTAAATCGGCAAGTCTTCCCGGATTTTCGGAAGGACTGTAACCAACATAAGGATTAGGCACAACGTAAATATTACTTAAATATTCTTTTGCTTTATCAGTTTTGAATTGTGCAGCTTTTGTTGAAAAAACAAATTCATCATCTTTTCTAAATGGCTTAAGAGTTCTTACAAGATAAATATCACCAGATTTCGGATAAACCGAAACCGCATCTGTTGGTCTTGAAAGAATTACATCATAACTTGTTTTAAATCCGGTTTCACCCTGTGGTTGAATTATTATTCTTTCACCCCATTCCCATTTGTTTTTTACTCCTTTATCTTCAATGATATATGTTGCCGGTTTGTTTTCTGTTACGTTCCAAATAGTAAATGGACATTTAACTACTTTAACTGTCGGGCTTGTAATAGAACGAGCTGTATCACCTACATACTTCCATTGCCACGTTGTATCTGTAGTAGTAATTACTTGAACAGTATCAAGATCATTAAATCTTATTTCCCAATCAGCACGATATCTTGTTCTTTGTCCAATTGTTGCACCCCAGAAATAAATTGTGTCTTTAACATTTATATTGGGATTGGTTGTAAATTTAGAACCATCCTGATCAATAATTAAGCTATCGTTATAGACATAAACCCTCATACCATCAAATGAAGGATTGCTGTCTTCTCCATTAATTAGTTTGCTCGCGTAAACAGGATAATACTTATACTTTGCTGTGTATTCCTGATTTGTTCCAAGATCGCCATGTAATTTACCGCGAAGTTTTCCGCTTTCATTGTTAATTACATAAACATTTGGATTAACAAGATTATTTGCAGCATCATAAAGTTCAAATGTGCCCGGAACTACATTTGTCTTACTTATATTTACGAACACTGTATCTTTTGCAACAACTTTTTCAATTATCCCTGTTGAATCTTTAATCGTATAAGTTACGCTATCAGAAAATGAAACATTGAATATTCTGTCTTCAACTTTAAGGTTATCAAAAATCTTAAGCTGAATTTTTCCCGTTGAAGTAGTATTACCAACCGGTGTTGCAAGTCCATTGATGCCTGCTATAGCGTATTCAGTTCCTTTTGCAATTGGACCCGGAGTAACTTCTGCTGTATTTACATCAAATTTCAACTTACCAGTAATCGGATCAACCTGTATAGTTGATTGACATTCTGTCGGAGGAAGTTCTTTACCAACTTCAAGACTTCCACCATCATAAGCAACAACTGCGTAGTAATATGTAATTCCATTCTTTACTGTGGAATCAACATAAGAATGAACAAGTCCGGTGTTATCACCAAGATAATACTTAACTGCTCTTCCGGTATATTCAATTGGATGATAACCGCTTAATGAGTCAATTAAATCCCATTGAGCTCTTTTTCCTGTGTTTGGATCAAAGAGTGCCTGTCCAAGGAAAGGAACTCCATTACCATCAGTAATTGTATAAACATCGCTAAAAGTATAATCGCGGCTTCTGTAAATTTTATATCCCTGAAAATCTTTTCTTGTGGTTAATGGATCAACAGATTCTTCTGACCGAGTATCCCAGTACAAAGTTACTCTGCCATCACCGGGAACAACTTTAACAATCGGTTTTATTGGTGGTTGAGCAAACTGATAATTTGCTTCAAGAATTCTTGTAGATGTTTCTGCATTAAGCACAAGATCATTAAGATTATCACCAAAAAGAATACACATTGAAAATCTTTGTGTTTCTCCCTGCTTAAGTGCAAGTGGACCAGTTCCAAAATTGAAAACATTATCACCCGGGTTATTTAATAATTCCTGGTTTGCATCTATTGTATCTGAAGATAACCATTCCCACATAAGAGGGTCATTCTTTGGAACATTAGGTAAGCTGTTTGTATATGTAGCAGCATGAAAACTTGATAAACCAATTTGGTCTGATTCCATTACATCTCTAAGTCCAAAATGAGGTTCGGAACCTGCCCATTTATATCCAATTAATTTTTCATCAGATATGGGTTCTCCCACATCATATTTGTTATTATCATTAACATCAAGATACCATGCTTGTGAAGGAACACCATCTGCTTCTCCATAATCTGCTCCAGGATAATTTGGAGAATCCGGTCCAATACCATCAATTCCAATATCATCTCTTGCTGGATTCCAATCACCATTTTCATCACCTGTGAATCTTGGTTTTGGAGCACCATAAACTTTTGTATATTTTGTAACATCGGTAATTCCGAAAGTCAAAGGTATTCCGATACCATCTATATAATTACCTGCTGAATTGAAAGGACTTTCATCAGTGTAACCATCATCATCATTATCTTCACCATCTGCTGAGTTTGTAGGAGATTCAAGAAATTTCCATCCGAAATATCCACATGTTTTTCCACCATCACCTTTCATATCATCATCCCATCCATAAACCATGCTTCTTGCACGTACAGGATAAGGATCTGCAAGAACACCAGACGGCGGAATGAAATATGCTCTGTCATCAGAATAATTACTTGGTCCACCAATATGAGGATCTCCGTGCATTCCAAAATATACCCTATTTAAAGGAAGATCACTTGCATTTGTAACCTGGTAGAGGAGAAAAAGAATATCTTCTGCTAAAGGATTATTAAATTGGACAAGTCTAACTTCCATATCAAGTCCAAGCCCCCTTTTAGTAGAATCAGAAAGGAATGGATAATAAGGAAATTCAGCGTTCGTATAATCATCAACCACATAGTAAACCTCTTCATCCGGAGCAGTTGCCTGATCACCTAAGAATGCAGGCCATACATATTTTCCTGCACCTGGCAAATACCATCTTTCAGGCCAAGAATCAGGTTTTCCATCTCCATCTCCATCAGGTGCATTTAATCTTGCTATCTCAGTTGATTTTGGATCAGCATAACCAGATTTAGGTAACCAACCCCATTTTAATGTTCCATCAGGAGAATAATCTCCCTGAGTAGTTAATACGTGAGAATCGCTTACTATTTGCAAAGTATCAAAACCACCGCCCGTTTTTGGAACAAGTACCTCTCCGGCAGCAAGAGGACCAAATTCAAAACCATAACCCAAGCCCTGCCATACAAGGTCAGCTATATTTCCAAGGTAATTAGGTTTTGTAATTGAACCATAATTAAAAACTACAGTTTTAATTTTATTTCCACTAATAATTACTTCTCTAATTTCTTTCGGAACACCATTTACTTTATAAATTTTTCCAGGTTTATAGGTGTCCCCAAATATTCTCACCATATCATCATAGGTAAGTTTTTTAATATCGTAATTTCCATATTGGTCTTTTACCTGTGAAAAAGTAACAGAACTAATTAATAAGATCAGAATTGTAATAAAAATATTTTTTATCTTCATAGTTTGCCTCGTTTATTTTAATTGAAGATAATTGAAAAACCAAAACGAATTTCTCTTGGACGGCTTACCCGTTCAGGTCTGTTTGAATAATAATAATCAATTTGATCTGTTCCAAACAAACCAGGATCACCTCTTAGAATTCTATCCTTTGTATCTTTAAATTGATATGGATTCAAAGTCGGATCCAAACTTGTTAACGACCTTCCTGTACTTGCATAAACATAATTTTCATTCCTGATATCAAACAGATTTTCTACCTGTACAAATACCGTTAAATCAAAGGGAGATATTTTGAAATATTTTTCAAATTTCAAATCAACATTCCATTTAATAGGTTGATTATCAGAATTTTGAATGTATGTTATTTGCGACAAGCTTGAAGGAAGCTGCGGTGTGTATGGTGTTCCTGTTTCAAGTGATACAACAAAACCAAGATTCCAATCACCAGGATTTGATAAACCTATTGTTCCATTAAGTACGTGTGTTCTATCAAAATCAAGTGGAACAAGATATGTCTCACTTGTCTTACCTGATTGTTCACTGAAGAATAATTCTTCACTTGGTTCAGTGCGGTTTCCTTCTGAAACTGAGAAAGTATAATCTATTGAGTACGCAAGCAATCCGCCAGGACTTCTTCTTTTCAACAATGAAATTGTAACACCTCTTGAATTTGCATAAGCTAAATTTGAAAGAAGATTATATTGTCTTCCAGATGAAGCATAAATTGTTTGTGTATAAATATAATCCCTTGTGTCTTTGTAGAAGCCTGTCAAATTAATTGCAAGATCTTCGGTAAACTGCTGCTGTAAACCAATCTCATACTGAACAGATCTTTGTGGTTTTACGTCAGGATTTCCAAATGTTGGAACTGTTCCAACATTAGTAACATAGTAATTATTATTACTGTACAATGATGATAAACTTCCTATCTGATAAAAATGTCCGTATGATAATCTTATTATTGCTCTATCAGTAATTGGATAAGACATACTAATTCGAGGAGATATTGAATGTTTAACTTTCGCAGGTTCAAGATAAGCATCCATATAACCGAACAATGAATCAACAAGATTTTTAGAAACCATTGCATTATAATTAGATGCAGGATCAAAATATTCATATCTTATACCGGCATTCAGAATAAATGATGATTCAAATTCTATCTTATCCTGCAAATATGCGGCAAGATTAACCGGCTTCTTTGTATAGTTTGTATATAATGCAGGTGAAGTAGGTATTCTTCTTATTATTTGCAAAGAAGAATCATAAAGCAAATCACTATTAGTTAGACTTCCGAAAGAACCATCTGGATTTCTTTTCCCTATCTCAACTGAATAACCTTCGTATCCAAGTTTATGGAATCTTCCTTCAAAACCAAATTTAACTTCATGAATCTTAAATAACTGTGCAACAAGATCCCCTTTAACACCAAATGTCGTTGTCTTGCGGTAGCTTCTCCAATTATCTGTTCCGCCGGAAAGAAGACCTGTATTTCCAACTCCTCTTGCAAACAAAGTAGGCATATATCTTGGATCATCATAGTTTTCATACAAATAATATTTTGCAATATTATAACCATTGGATACTTTCAATGTATAGAATACATTTTCCGAAACGGTATGTGTAAAATCAAGAGCTTGTACTAAACCATTGCTATAGCTCTTACCTAAACCATCAGGATTATACTTGTACGAAAAACTATAACTTTGCGATTGTCCGTTATCATATACTGCTTCATATTTAAGTTTAAGTGTAGGAGTAAACCTGTAACTTAAATTACCCTGTATATTCCAGCTTTTAAATCCATTCAAACCAACCCATTCTCCATCTCCTGTCGGAAGTCCGGAACCATTGTTATAACCATAGTAGGGGTTGAAGAAATATTTATCAGTAGATTTCCCTTTTCGTGAATCTGAACTTGAAAAATTATCAGGTGATAAATATGAATCTGTAGGATTATAAAGTCTTTGTCCGTACAAACTTCCTTTAAAGTTTTCCAAAACAGAAGAGAAATAAAATTTTGCATCTGGTAATTCAGGAATTGAACCACCAAATGTAGCTTCAACTCTTCCTCGGTTTAAAGGATCAATTTTATCAATATTACTAAAAAGACTTTTATCATTGGTAAGATAATCACCGCAATATCCTTTGATACTAAAAGTGTATTTATCTCCACCTTCTTTTGTAACATAATTTACAACTCCACTAAGAGCATTGCCGAACTGAGCAGAAAACGTTCCTGTTGAAACTGAAACTTCCTGCACTGCATTTGTTGCTATGCCTATTGAACTCGTGTTTCCATATGGGTCGTTCAATGAAACACCATTCAATGTAAATGCTATTTCGTTCGATCTTCCTCCTCTAACGTGAATCGTTCCATCGTCTCCAGTAACAACTCCTGCCTGCAAACGAATTACATCAGAAATCTGATCAACAGGTAATTCCTGTATAGTTTCTGTATTAATTGCAACAGTAGGATTTGTTAAATCCTGTCGTATTAATGGATTTCTTTCTCCCTGAATTATAACAGGTGGTAAATCTAGTGCACCTTCAGTAATTGCAAAATCAAGTTTGGTTGTAAAATCAACATTAACTCTTACATTATTAACTGTCAATTTCTGGTAACCTACTACTGATGCAGTTACAGAATATACACCAGAAGGAACATTAAGGATTACATATCTCCCATCTATATCTGCAGCAGCTCCAAGAGTTGTTCCGTCAACAACAACATTAGCCATTGGAATTGCTTCGCCAGTGGTTTTATCCGTTACTCTGCCGGCTATTTTTCCACTTGCCTGCGGATATATAACGTGGGAAATAATTAGTAGAAGAGGTATTATAAATAATACTCGGAGATTGCTCATACTCTACCTCGGAATTAAATTGTAAAATATTTTCAATAGACTTAATAATTTTATTAAACTTGGGTTCAAACTTAGCACGAACTCAAATGTTAGTCAACATTTATGATTTTTTTATTTTCATTTTTCTTAAATTAAGATTGTACTTATTTATTCATTTAAGGATTGTTTTATGCCAACTTTAATGGTTAGTATCTCAGGAATAAGAGGTTTGGTGGGTGATGGACTTGACCCTGAAACACTCGTTAAATATACTTCTGCCTATGCTGATTTTATTAATACTGGAAAAATTGTTATTGGAAGAGATGCCAGAATCTCTGGTGTAATGGTTAAAAATATTGTCTCTGGTACTTTGCTTGCAAAAGGATTGGATGTGATTGATATTGGTATTACTCCAACTCCTACTGTTCAATATACTGTAAAAAATCTTAAAGCAAATGGTGGCATAGCTATTTCCGCAAGTCATAATCCTAATGAATGGAATGCTCTAAAATTGTTAAATGGAACAGGACAATTTTTAACATCGGAAGAAAATGCTGAAATGTTAAAATTTTTAAGTAATAAAAACATCAGGTATAAAGCATGGAATGAATTAGGAAAATATTCTTTCTATAAAGAAGGATTATATTATCATAAAGATGATGTTTTAAAAATGAATCTTATTGATATTAATGCTATTAAGAAAAGAAAATTTAAAGTTGTTGCCGATTGTGTTAATGGGGCTGGAGTTTATATCATCCCTCAACTGTTAAAAGAACTTGGCTGTGATGTTATTGAAATGAATTGCGAAAAAACAGGAATATTTCCACGACTACCTGAACCTCTTCCTGAAAATTTAACTGCTACTATGAAAGCTGTAAAAGATAATAATGCAGATATTGGAGTTGTCGTTGATCCTGATGTTGACAGATTAGTTTTAATAACAAATGAAGGAAGACCTTTCAGTGAAGAAAATACAATTACTCAAGCAGTCAAATTTATTCTTTCAAAGCAGAAAGGAAATGTTGTTGTAAATCTTTCTACAACAAGAGCAGTAGATGATGTTGCAAAATCTTATAATTGTAGCGTATTCAGAACCCCGGTTGGAGAAGCAAACGTTGTCAAAAAAATGAAAGAAGTAAATGCTGTTATCGGTGGAGAAGGAAGCGGCGGTGTAATTTATCCCGCATTACATTATGGAAGAGATGCCCTTGTAGGGATTGCTTTAACTCTTCAGCATTTAACAGAGTTTGGGAAAAGTATGGCAGAATTAAAAAATTCTCTCCCTCAATATTTTATTGCAAAGAAAAAAATTACTCTTGGAGAAAAAAATCCTGACATAATCATCAACCAACTAATCGAAAAATATAGCTCAGGAAAAATTAATACCGAAGACGGACTAAAAATAGATTTTAAAGACCACTGGGTTCATGTCCGGAAATCAAACACAGAGCCAATATTAAGAATTATCTGTGAAGCCGCTTCAATTGAACAAGCTGAAAAGTATAGCGAGATTTATTTTAGCGATATTGATTCACTTTTGTAAATAAGTAATGCTTCACAAAAATTTTAATACAGTTTAATTCTTTTCTGTAGATATGAATATAATGCTTTGTCAAAGCTTATTGATGTATCAAGAAGATTATACTCTATTCCCGCGTTCAAACATTCTGTCTTAATTAACTCAAGGTATTCATCCATTGCTTCTTTATATGCTTTTCTTATCTGGTGTGGTTGTGTAGTCATTTCTTCTTTTGTCTCAAGGTCTATAAAAACAGAATCTCTCCCAAATGCAAAACTTCTTTCAAGCGGGTCTAAAATCTGAAAAACAATTACTTCATTTTTCATATAACGAAATTGCTTTATCGATTTAAGTACTGTAGTTATATCATCAAAAAAATCAGAAATGATTATTACAAGTCCTTTCCGTTTTATTTTTTCTGTAATTGTAAAAAGACATTCAGCTGTATTTGTTCCTCCCCCACTTCCATTTTCAGATAAAGCAATTAATATCTCTTTTAAGTAACTGTTTGATGCCTTTGGTGGAAGCACTTTCTTAATTGTATCAGAATAAAGCGTCAATCCAATTGCATCTTTTTGTTTAATACAAATATAGCTTAATGCCGAAGCAAGTATTTTCCCATACTCAAGTTTACTTATTCTTCCTTCCGATGCATAAATCATCGATTTACTTACATCAAGTATCACGTAGCATTTAAGGTTTGTCTCTTCTTCGTATTGCTTAACGTAAAATCGATCTGTCTTACCATACACTTTCCAGTCAATATCTTTAGGTGAATCTCCCTGCATATACTGCCTATGCTGGCTGAATTCTATACTGAAACCGTGATAAGGACTTCGGTGTAAACCAAGCAGAAATCCCTCTACAATTAACCTCGCTCTCAATTCAAGTGATGATATCCCAGAAATTATTGCAGGGTCAAGATATTTTTTGTAATCGGCTGTTTCCAATTTATTTTGAAGATATTCTCTTTTCTAAAATCTGCTCAGGAGTTAAACCAATATTATTCAACTCTTCCTTGGCTGCTTGAACCATTTCATCATCCGGAAATAATCTAATAAATTTTTCATAATTTATTTTTGCTTTGTCATACTGCTTTAGTTCATTCGCCTGTAAATATGCAGCCATAAACATGCTTCCTGCTGCTTCCTTACTCTTTGGATATTTTTCAAAGACCTGCACATATAAATCAACAGCTTTCTCAAACGATTTTTGAATCTGTAATTCCTTTATCAATCCTCCCTGGTAAATCCTTCCTGCCTCATATAATGCACTTGAAGCTAAAGAACCTTCAGGATAATTCTCTGCAAGTAATTCATAATTCTTTACTGCTTCTGCAAATTTATTCTCTTTAAAATTTTTCTGTGCTTTATCAAAAAGTTCTTTCTCACTTTCCTTTGAGCATCCGGCAAATAATACTACTATCGCTAAAACAAAATATCTTATCTTCATATCGCTTTCTTTAATTATTTCTTAAACCGGCACAAAACTATTAAACCTTACTCGTTCTAACAAACCAGAAATTCTGCCAAAATATTTTCTCGACTCATCTTATATTTGTAATAAAAAAATAGGTTTATAATGACAAAAACTCTCTATACTTTCTTCATCTTGTTTTGTTGGATAAACATTTCTATCGCTCAGGATACTTTGATATTAAAATCAGAACTTATCCCCGCTGACGATACTACGCTTGTCTTCACTCCATTTAAATACAAACCATCAAACAACTATCCTGTTCTCTTTCTTCTCCACGGCTGGAGTGGAAATTATAACCAGTGGAATGAAATCATCAAACTACAAACCTATGCTAACAGATTTAATTTTATTATTGTCTGCCCCGATGGATTTTACGATTCCTGGTATGTCGATAGCCCTGTTAAACAAAGCTGTCAGTTTAAAACTTTTTTCTTTAATGTACTTACAAAAACAATTTTAGAAAAATACAGCATCGATAAAGCAAAAATCTTTATCAGTGGTTTAAGTATGGGAGGCTTTGGTGCAATTACTCTATTTGCAAGCAATACAGATTTTTTCAAATCCGCCGCAAGCACCAGCGGAATACTTGATATTATCCCCTTCGCTTCAAAATGGGGAATGAGTAATCACCTTGGTACTTATGATGAAAACAAAGAATTCTGGTCTCAGGTTAATCCCATTAACAATGTTCAACTAATAAAAAAGTCTGGTAAAAAAATTATCTTCGATTGCGGCAGTGATGACTTTGCTTACGATGTTAATAAAAACTTCTATGATGAATGTAGAAAATACAAAGTCCCTGCAACATTCATCTCACAACCCGGCAACCACAATAGAGAGTATTGGAAGAAAACCATTGAAACTCATTTTCAATTTTTCAAATCTCTTACAAAAGAATAAACAAAAATGCCATCCTCTTCTGAAGATGGCATTTCAACAAAGAATAACTCAACTAATTACTTAACAAATATCATCTTCTTAATTGAATTATAATTTCCCGACTCTAACTTGTAGAAATAAACTCCGCTTGCAAGTCCCGTAGCATTAAAATTAATACTATAAGAATTTGCCTTCTGAACTTCATTCACAAGCGTCATAACCTTTTCTCCAAGAACATTGTAAACAGAAAGATTTACAAGTCCATCCTTTGCAATAGAATACTTTATCAAAGTTGATGGATTAAAAGGATTAGGATAATTCTGCTCTAAAGCATAAACCTTTGGTGCCGTAACATCTACATCAAGTGCCTTTGAATACGAACTCGTTCCATCAAAGTCAACCTGCTTCAATCTGTAAGTGTACTTACCAACAGGAACACCCTTATCTGTAAACGAATAATTCAACGGCTCTGTCGATGTTCCGCGTCCGCTTACTTTTCCAACTTCCTGATAACTTCCTTCATTAACTCTTCTTTCAATAACAAACATACTGTTGTTTGTCTCAGTAGCTGTAGTCCACGTAAGAACAACATTATTATTGTCCTGTGCAGATGAAAATGAAACAAGCTCAACAGGTATCATCATTTCCATAGTTAAAGTAATATTCGGTCTTGTTGCCGCCGTCGAAGTAGATGTCAACGTACATCCCGTTCCATTATCCACATGGTTATGTCTGTTCAACGTACCTGTAGTAGTTGAAGAATTAACAGTCGTATTGGATGTATAAGATGTATTATCAAAACAAATCTCAATCAACAAGTTCTGAATTCCATCCCATGCAAACGGAGTCTGCAGATTAATTGTCTGCCAGCCGCTTCCTGGTATTGCATACGTTCCAGAATAAACATCCGTAAAGCCGGTTTCCCATGCACTTAAAGATGTAAGAGGTGTATTCTTCATTCTAATATAGAAACCATTCATCACCTGTGCTGCAGGAGAAACAACATCAAATGCTATCTTGGTAACATTACCTGCAGCAGCACCTGTCGTTAATAATTCACTTGCAAGATACAACATCTGCGTTCTTGAATCGTGATAATAAGTATAGAAAGGCCAGCCAACTGCTGTTGTTCCCGTTCCTATTACAAATGTATTCTTTCCAACTGTAAGATTAAATGAATCAATCTTTGCTGTTAACAACTGTCCATACATCTTAAAATTAAAATTAGCTGTATGTCCAACCGGTGTAGAAGCTGAAGAAGTTACAATGTATTCTTTAATAAGATTACCATTTGCTGGTATGGTTCCGTAATTAATACTATCAGCTGTTATTGTAACAAACTCACTTAATTTAATAAGCTTTCCTTTTGCATTTGTCAAATCGCAGCTTCCTGTATTCTTAAATTGAACAAGTAATTTTACAGTTTCACCAACGTCCCATCTTCCGTTATTGTTTCCAATCGAATCGTTAACAGTAACAGTCCCAAGAGCCATTACTGGTGCATGTGCAGTAATTGAAAATCCGCTTGTCCATACATTCGTATCACTTGTTGCAACAACAGTAAATGATATAACTCTTCCATCTGGAATTGTTGGAAGAACATTAAATGTAAATGCATCATTAATTGTCTTTGTTGCATTAGCAGCAATAACACCATAATTCTCTGAAGAATCTGTCAAAACTACATAAGCATCACTTGTACGAATCTTTACAAGCACATTTGATGCCTGCAATGAGCCAACATTCTTTACTCTCAAATTAAGTTTATTGGTCTCACCATAATCGCAAAGTCCATTTCCGTTACCAAGTGGTGAAGCATCATTAATTGAAAGTGAATCGTGTACAATGTAAGCCCCTGAATTAGGTATTACAGTAATATTATTTTCATAACGATAATAATTCTGTTTTGTAATAACAACTTTTATTAGCTGCGGAGGAACCTGGTTGCCTGGAATATTTATCATTACAGGATTACCAGCACCTAAACCTGTTCCGGTTCCAATAATTGTAGTATCAATTGTCAACGCAATCAATGCACCTTCATCAGCAGAAATTGAAATTGAGGTTGCACCGGTTACAACTGTTGAAGGACAAGTAACAGTTAAATTTTGTGGTACATTATAATACAAATTTAAAAAAGCATCGCCATGCATATGGAATAAACGATAAGTAACAAGCTTATCACTTGTATTATATGGCCAGCTCGATTGCTGTAAGAAATATTTTCCTGCAGCCATTCCAAATGCTGGTTTAACATCTCTTGAAGGAGGTGTTGTTCCATAATCCGGTAAGAAATCAGGCCACATATTATCATACATTCCCCAACAGTATGTATCATTAACAAATGAATATGATACTTCTGATGGACATACAAGTCCTAATGCACCGGAGTTCTGTCCATTATACTTATGACGATAAAATACTTCAACAAAACTTCCTTCCGCAGGACAACCGGATGGATTATGATATGCACCTGTTTCGCAGTTAATTGAATATACAAATGTTAAATCTGTATTTGTTAACTGACCAATATTTGTAGTATTATATGAAGGTTCTCCCCATCCAATATATTCTCCGTGATCACGATGCTGCAGTAAGAAAGAACCAGAGTTAATAGCATTATTAACCATTGTAGCAGTTCCACCATCCCAGCCACCAAGTGAATCAGGAGTCATAGGGATATAATTTCTTCCTGGATAACCGAAATAATTAACAACTGTTGCAGTATTAGTTGCAGTTGACCAGGTCGTTCCAGGAGTTCCTGAATAAATTTTATTTATTCTTGTTGGTAATTTACCATGTTTTTTCTTAAAGTATCCACCAAGAACTTCAGAACAAATCTGGAACCATCTCTCAGTCTGCCAGCCTAAAGCTGTTATCGGTTTATTATAAAAATCAAAACTGGTTGGTGGATTTCTTTCGTAATTAATATTCTTTGTAATTAATGTTTGAAGCTGAGTTGCATCGTTTGCTATTATTCTTGAAAAAACTATCTCAGGCATTTCATCGCCATTAACATCTGAATAATAGTTGTCCGATGCAAATGCAGGATATCCTGCAGGATGCGTTTGTAAAATTGTAATAATTTTGGAATTAGCATCTGTTCCGTAATCTCCAAGTAAACAAATTGCAACTGGTTTTATTGTCCAGTTATTATATGCATTATTTACCCAATTCTTAATAGTAGCAACTACGTTGCCGCCAATATCAGAAAGTTTAAATATGCCTGTTTTTATTCCCTGTGCTATTCTAAATCTTCTTAATGTATCAGCCCATTGTGAAAATTCAGGATTGTTTGGTACAATAATTACATATTCGTAACCATCAGCAAGTGATTTTGTTAAATCTCTTTTATCAAAATCAACTGGCGGTAAACTCGAATAATTCAGGAATATATCGCTAAGAATTGGTTCCCACCATCTGTTACGGTATGCTTCATCTCCAAATGTTCCTTTACCACCCTGAAATTCAACTTGAACTTTTAAGTCTTTATAAACTACCAGTTCTTTTGTAACAGGGTTATATTGGAAAGGTGTAATTCCAAGCATAACAGCTTCAACACCGCGAATTGTTGTTACGTCAGATAATGTTACAGGACTTTCAGGATAATAAGCATTCTTTCCATAGACTGCCATATCCTTTTCGTAAATCAATTCTGAATCATCATTATCTAATGGTAATACAGGAGCAGGTGCAATTTCAATATTCTGGAAAACTTCTTTTCTGTAAGAAAGAATTGTGTATTTTACTGAAGCACCGGTTGGTATCGCAATGTATCTTCCTGTTCCGGCAAGGTCTGGTTTGCCTGCGTCGTTTGGTAAGAAGATACCTGGGATTGTTGCTGCTTTCATTGTCTGATCAAATACATTCACATCAGCTAACGTGAAAGTCGGAACAGAGAAAGTAATTTCAATACCCGCATTGTTTTGCTTCGTTAATGTGAAGCCTGAAGCTCCCCAGGAATCGTTGTAAGAAAATTCCTGAGAGTACATTAAAGAAGAGAAAAGAAGTACTATGAAAAATACTTGTCCTATCCTCTTTAAGGTTTGAAGGTCTTTGTTTTTTATCATATTAAATCCAATTAATTTTGAAAAAAATAACTTAGGAGTAGGAAGAATAAATTTTCCTTTCAAAAATTAAGTATTGAGAACATAAAAAAGAAGAATAATTTTTATAAAAATGCTCTCCGTCAAAAATTATTTTTTTTCGTTTTTGCATTTAAAAAGAATTCCCTTATGTTTGTGCAAAAGTTTTTTATTAACCTTTAACTCTATTCAGTGAGATAGAAAAGGAACACAAATGAATTATTACATAACAACATTTGAAAGGACCTCTGCGGCTGCAAAGCCAATGAGGATTTTTTGTATATGGACATAAAGGCAAAATTAATTGATGATATTGGAATGGGTAGAATAATCACCCGCATTGCACACGAGATAATCGAAAAAAACAAAGGCTCAAAAAACCTGGCACTGCTGGGTATGAGAACCCGAGGTGAATTTATCTCAAAAAGAATCCACGATAAAATTATGGAAATTGAAGGTCGAAAAATTCCGCTTGGTATTCTTGATGTTACGCTTTACCGCGATGACTTTAGAAAGAAACTTAAACAACCGACTGTTTCTGTATCAAGGATTGACTTTGATATAAACGAAAAAGATATCATCCTGATTGATGATGTGCTTTATACCGGCAGGACAGTACGTGCTGCTCTAAGCGCTATAATGGAGTTCGGAAGGCCAAGCACTGTACAGCTTTGTGTGCTTGTTGATAGAGGACACCGTGAGCTGCCTATTTCCGCCGATTACGTTGGCAAAAATATTCCTACTTCTCTTAATGAAGAAGTAAAAGTTAAATTAAGTGAAGTGGACGGTGAAGATGCCGTTTACTTAGTTGATGTTAAACCAAACAGCGAGAGTTAAAATGGGATTATCAAGTAAACATTTGTTGGGAATGCAAGGAGTTCCTAAAGCCGATATTCAACTTATCCTTGATACTGCTACAACTTTTAAAGAAGTTCTTGAAAGACCTATTAAACGTGTTCCAACTTTGCAGGGAAAAACAATTGTTAATCTCTTCTTTGAAGATTCTACGAGAACAAGAGTTTCATTCGAGCTTGCAGAAAAAAGATTATCTGCCGATTCTATAAACTTTTCTGTTTCTACAAGCAGCGTTAAAAAAGGTGAAACATTCAAAGATACGGTTAAGAACCTTGAAGCTATGAAAATTGATATGATTGTCGTAAGACATGCTGCGGCAGGTGTTCCATACTTCTTAACGCAAATATCTAATGCACACGTTATTAATGCAGGAGATGGAACTCACGAGCATCCAACCCAGGCTTTGTTGGATATGTATTCAATTCGTGAGAAGATGGGAAGACTTGATGGCGTAAAAGTATGCATTGTTGGAGATATTGCACACAGCAGAGTTGCTCTTTCAAATATTTTTGGACTAAAAACAATGGGTGCCAATGTTTCTGTATGCGGTCCGGCTACTATGATTCCCAAATCAATTGAAAATCTTGGAGTAAAAGTATTTTACAACATAGATGATGCAATTAAACATAACGATGTTCTTAATGTGTTAAGAATTCAACTGGAAAGGAAAGCAAGAGAATACTTCCCTTCTTTGCGTGAATACCATAATTACTTTGGCATTACAGAAGAAAGATTAGCACGGCTTGGAAAAGAAATACTTATTCTTCATCCCGGACCAATTAACCGTGGTGTTGAGCTTTCTTCTGCAGTTGCTGATGGATTAAACCAAATAATTTTACAGCAGGTTACTAACGGTGTGGCAGTTCGTATGGCTGTGCTTTACTTGCTTGGAACTCAGAATTAAGGAGATACTGAAATGAAAATTATTCTTAAAAATATTACTCTCATTAATCCCGAACAGAAATTAAATAAAAAGACCAATCTTATAATTGATGCAGGCATTATCACAAAAATTGGTAATCTTTCGGCAGATGACCAGAAGAATGCAAAAGTTCTTGATATGAATGATAAAGTTGCAGCCCCCGGCTTTTTGGATATGCACGTTCACCTAAGAGAACCCGGTCGTGAAGATGAAGAAACTGTTGAAACAGGATGCAACGCAGCTATGGCTGGTGGATTTACTGCCGTCGCTTGTATGCCTAATACTAATCCTGCTACGGATTCTGCTGAAGTAGTAATGATGATTAAAGATAAAGCAAAGAATCATCTTGTGGATGTTTACCCCGTTGCCGCCGCTACAGTAGATCGCAAAGGCGAAGTGCTTTCACCAATGATTGAATTAAAAGAATCAGGTGCGGTTGGATTTTCGGATGATGGCGATGCAATTAAAAATGCACGCATCCTTAGAACTGCTCTTGAATATTCTAAAATGCTTAACCTTCCGATAATTGAACACGCAGAAGATGATTCACTTACTGGAGGTGCTATGAATGAAAGTTTCAATTCAACTTTCCTCGGGCTGCCGGTTATGCCTTCTGTTGCCGAAGATATAATTGTTGCAAGAGATATTTTGATGAATCAATACGTTGGTGGAAAACTGCACATTGCACATATAAGCACTAAAGGAGCAATTGAACTTGTGCGAAATGCTAAAGCAAAAGGTTTAGCTGTAACTTGCGAAGTTACTCCTCATCATTTTACACTTAATGATGATGCAGTTAAAACGTATGATACAAATACAAAGATGAATCCACCGCTTAGAACACAAGAAGACGTTGATGCAATACTTAATGCTCTTAAAGATGGAACAATTGATTGCATTGCAAGTGACCACGCTCCGCACAGCCCAGAAGAAAAAGAAGTTGAATTCGCTTATGCCCCTAATGGAATAATAGGACTTGAAACTGAAGTGGGTTTAACGCTTAATGAACTATATCACAAAAAAGTTCTTTCACTTGAACAGGTAATTGAAAAACTTTCTATCAATCCAAGAAAGATTTTAAGCGTAAAAGTACCAAAATTTGAAGTCGGCGAAATGGCTAACATCACCATCTTCGACCCAAGTGAAATCTGGACAGTGGATATTGCCAAATTCAAAAGCAAATCTAAGAACAGTCCTTTTGATAAACGACTTTTAAGCGGCAAAGCAGTTGCAGTTATAAACAAAAAGAAGATGTATTACAAAAATGAGATGCTTGATATCTAACTTTACCTTTCATTTAGTTAGATGATTTATCACGGCTGTCCACAATCGGACAGCCTTTTTTTATTTCAGGAATTACTGATTTTCTTTTTTATTTCTCGAGCGGCTTTTATACTCCGATTTTTTCTTCAAACCCATCGACTGAACCTCATTCGAGCTGCTGCCATATTGAGCAACAACCTGCTGCCTTGCCCCAATCATCATATTATGAAACTCCCACTCTGCAAGCACCCTTTCATCGCGTGCTGCTTTAAACTCTGCCTCTTTCTGCACAGCTATTTCCTGCTTTGCAAGCATATTATTATACTTAATGATTAGCTTACTAAGCTCATAATCTTTATTTGAAGGGTTATAGTCAGCAATTCCCTTAAGTGAATTCAATCCACTAACATCTTTATGGATTAATTCCCGCTTTAGAATTTGTGTTGTTCTATCCGCCATTTCATTTCCCTTTATGATTTTATGAATTTGATAACTTAAATAACTAACTCAAAAAGAATTACATCATCAAATTATAAAGAAATAACCTATAATCCAAGAAAAATGCTCTTTTTAGCTTAAAATAGACAGTTCCGTGATTAAAGAACTCAGTTCTTTGTCTGCAGAACTCAGTTCTTTGTCTGCGGAACTTAGTTCTTTGTCTGCGGAACTCAGTTCTTTGCTTGTAGAACTTAGTTCTTTGCTTGTAGAACTCAGTTCTTTGCCTGCGGAACTCAGTTCTTTGTTTGCGGAACTCAGTTCTTTGTTTGCGGAACTCAGTTCTTTGTTTGCGGAACTCAGTTCTTTGTCTGCGGAACTTAGTTCTTTCTTTGCGGAACTTAGTTCTTTGCTTGCGGAATTAAGAATTTTGCGGAAGAAACAGGACATCATACCAAGGAAAAAATCTT
>CAZHVS010000001.1:0-58995 GCA_964536015.1 uncultured Ignavibacteriaceae bacterium | reverse complement strand
GCGGAATTAAGAATTTTGCGGAAGAAACAGGACATCATACCAAGGAAAAAATCTTTAATTTGTTGAAAGAAGGAGATGAAGGATAAATCGAAAAAAGGACGCCCGGGAGGAACGTCCCTCTTTCTTTGGTCTATAGGGTTATTTATGAGAACCTAAATAATTTTTGAAGAAATCTGCAATATTATTGTAAGCTTTGGTAAGAATTTCTTCATTAGGTAAAAATACAACTCTGAAATGTTGAGTGCCGGGCACCTGACCGAATCCGCTTCCGGGAACAATTACTACACCGGTAGCTTTAATCAGTTCGGTAACAAAAGTCCAGTCCGAGTGCTGCATATGAAGTCTTGGAAAGGCATAAAAAGCACCTTCGGGTTTAACGCAGGTAATTCCGGGAATTGCATTAAGCATTTGAACGGTAATGTCTCTTCTTTTGTGCAGCTTTTGCAATCCAACAGTAAGATGAGTGTGGTCGCCTTCAAGTGCGTGCTTTATACAATATTGCTCGGGATGGTTTGCTGAAAGCCTTGAACGGAGTATGCGATTGATTGCGTCTATATAATCTTTCATAATCTCCTGTCTTCCGCTAACAATGCCCCAACCAATTCTGAAACCGGGAGCGAGATAATTTTTGGATAATCCTCCAAAAGTAATGCAAGAGACTTCTTTATTTAATGATGCTATTGAAATATGCTTTTTGCCATCGAAGATAAGCTTATCATAAATTTCATCTGCAAAGATTACCAGGTTATGCTTAAGGGCAAGGTCGATAATCTGCAGCAAGGTTTCTTTGGAGCAGAGAGAACCTGTTGGATTGTTAGGATTAATAAGTACAATGGCTTTTGTTTTGTCGTTAATTTTGCTTTTAATGTCTTCAATATCGGGCTGCCAGCCGTTATCTTCGTTAAGATAGTAAGGATTTTCATAAGCAGCCAGCTTACTTTGGATAGCAGTGTAAAGCGGATAGCCGGGAGTTGGTGTAAGAACATTTTCACCTTCGTTAACAAGAGCAGTTAAGCATATTTCAATAGCTTCGCTTGCACCGTGAGTAATAAAAAGGTCGAGAACATTTTCAATACCTTTGCGATGAGCTTCACGTTCAATTGCATCAAGAGCTTCCTTAATTCCTGATGACGGAGAATATCCGCATTTATTTGCAAGCATTGCTTTATAAGTAGCTTCAATAAGATGTCTTGGTGTTTCGAAGTCAAAAATATTCGGGTCACCAATATTCAGGTAAAGCATTTCCTTACCAGATTTTTTAACTTCATCAGCAACAAGCATAATATCTCTTATTGCATATTTAATATTTTCAGTTCTGCGGGCAGCATCAATTTGATTTAACATAAGTAATCTCCTAAAAAATAAAAAAAGCTTTTACAAAAATATAAATTTAAATTCCTCTTTGCCTCAATATTTCGAATAAAATAATTCCAGTTGCAACAGAAACATTAAGCGATTGAATTTTTCCGTTCATAGGAATCTTTACAAGAAAATCGCAGGTCTGAGCTGTTAATCTTTTAATTCCTTTTTCTTCGTTACCAACAACAATCGCAATGGAAGTTTTATAATTTACAGAAGAATAAGTCTGCGAGTTATCGAGAGTGCTGCCAACAATCCAGAATCCTTCATCTTTTAATCTTTTAAGTGCATTAACAAGATTGTTAACAGGACAAATCTTAAGATGCTCAATCGCACCAGCCGAAGTTTTAACAACTGTTTCATTAATTGAAGCACTATTATGAGTAGTAATTAAAACTCCGTCAACGCCAGCAGCCTCTGCCGAGCGTAAAATTGCGCCAACATTATGCGGATCTTGGATTGAATCCATTGCAACAATTAACGGATACTGCTTCTGCTTAGCTGAAGTGATAATTGTATCAAGCTCATAATACTTTTGTGATAATTTTAGTGCAATTACACCTTGGCTGTTTGTATTGGAAGTATAAGAAGAAAATTTTTCGAAAGTAACTTCTTTGCATCTGATATTTTTTTTCTTGCAGGCAATTCTTATTGCGTTAATAATTCCCCCGTGCTGCCCGTGTAGAATTAAAACAGATTCAAGCGGCTCACCTGAATTTATTGCTTCAAGAACAGGTTTCCTTCCGATAAGTATATTCATTTTTTATGTTTCTTTTTTTCTTCAGGGGCTTTACCAATAGGCATGTAATTAAACGTCATCGGATTTTTTGTAACATAATAAATTAACGATAACCCCGAAACAAACAAACCAACAGAAATAATTTGTGCTTCGGAAAGACCAAATAGGAAGCGAGGATTTAAGCGAATGAACTCTACTAAAAATCGTGCAACAGAAGAAAGTAAAAGATAAATACCAAAGAGCTTTCCGGTTGGATAATCTTTCTTTCTCAACTTCCAGAGGATAAAAAATATAATAACGGCAACAATAAATTCATATATTGGCGTAGGATGAAGCGGCGTATTATCGGGAACAATACCATCAGGAAAAGAAGCAGCAATATCGCTTCCTCTAAACATTAAAGAAGGTTTAACAACACCATTTTCATAATTTGTTCCCCATGGCAAAGTAGTTGGAATTCCATAATCGCCATCACCGGAAAGATGGCAGCCAATTCTACCAATTCCATAAGCAATTGCAAGCGAAGGAGCGGTAGCATCTGCAACATAAGCAAAAGGTATTTTTTTCTTTCGTACATAAATCCAGATAGCAGCAATAGCCAGAAGAAGTCCGCCATAGAAAGTTAATCCGCCGGGATTGAAAAGCATACCAATCGGATCGCCAATAAAATCACCCCAGCTTTCAAGCACACTAAAGATTTTGCTGCCTACAATTCCAAAAATGATAGCAATTAAAGTAATTTCTGTTGCAAAATTCTTGTTAAGTTTTTTTCTTTCAAACTCAATTGTAAGTAAATAGCTTGCAACAATAAAAGCAATCCCAAGCATCAAGCCATAACTATAAACTGTCAGGGGACCTATTTTAAATAATTCAGGTATCATAGATTAATTCATAAAAGTAAATAATTCGGTAGCAATTTCAAATTTGCAAAATTTTCTATTATTCTTTTTTGCAGGAAGAAATTCATTAACAAGAAATAACTCTTTCTTAAACAGGTTGAAATGATATTTAGCAGAATTAATACTTCCATCCTGTTTGATAATATTAAAAGTATATTCACCGTAAAGCTCTTCAAAAAAGAAATCAGTTGATGCAGGCTGCGGTATAACAAGATAAGATTGCTTTGCTTTTAATCCCATCAAGCTTACATCCACAACATTTTTATTTTTCTGTACTTCAACGGCTATTTCATAATTAAGAAAACTAAACTCCTGAACTGTATTTAACCGGAGAATATAAAACTGTTTTTTAAGTGATTCATCATAATGGAAGAAAACCTTTGCAATATATTCAATATCAGATTTCTTCTTAATTGGTGTAGCCTGTTTAAGGGCATCTATCGATTTCTTCCTGCTTTTTGGAATTTTGGGAACATGTTTAAGTTTTCTAAGGGACATAAAATTATCTAAACTTCTTCCACCAATTTTTTTAATTCAATATTTTTTTGTTTACCATTAGACATATCTTTAACAACAACCAGGTTATCTTTGTACTCTTCTCCTCCAACAAAAATAACAAATTTAGCATTTAATTTGTTAGCTTCACGCATTTGTGCTTTAACGCTTCTCTGTAAATAATCCATCTCAACAATAAAATTTTTATTACGCAATTGATTTGCGATATAAAAAACTACATTAGTAAGGCTATTATCAATTCTAATCAGGAAATAATCAACTTGTTCATTTTTTTCTGGTAAAGCTTTTTCATTTTCAAGAGCAAGAAGGATTCTTTCAATTCCTGCGGCAAATCCGACTCCCGGAGTGGGTTTACCACCAAGTTCTTCAACAAGCAAATCATATCTTCCTCCGCCGCATAAAGCACTCTGCGAACCAACCTTACTGCTTACAATTTCGAATGTTGTTTTAGTATAATAATCAAGTCCTCTTACAAGTTTAGGTTCTATCAAAAACGGAATCTTCAAAGAAGTCAAAGAATCTTTGACAACTTCAAAATCCTTTTTGCTGTCTTCATCAAGATAATCGCACAGTAAAGGTGCGTTTTTCATTATTTCAATATCAACATCAATTTTACTATCAAATATTCGAAGAATATTGGTTTCATATCTTTTCTTGCTTTCTTCGCTAAGTTTTGCAACTTTATCATTGAGATAGCTGCGCAAAACCTTTTTATATTCTTCTCGTGCTAAAGGCATTCCAAGGCTATTAATATTTACTTTAATTTCTTTCAATCCGGCAGTCTGTAAAATATTAAATGCAACTATTATCATTTCTGCATCAAGCAAAGGCGATGAACTGCCTAAGGTTTCAGCTCCGAATTGATGAAATTGTCTAAGTCTCCCTGCCTGTGGTCTTTCCTGTCGGAACATAGGAGAGATATAAAATAATTTATTCAATTGCTGCAGATTACCAAGCGAATGTTCGATGAATGCTCTTACAACTCCCGCAGTCATTTCTGGTTTAAGTGTAACACTCGTCTCACTTCTATCTCTGAAGGTATACATTTCTTTACTTACAATGTCAGTATCCTCACCAATTCCTCTTGCAAATAGAGCAGTCTCCTCTAAAACGGGTGTTCTTATTTCCTTATAATTAAAAGACCAAAAAGTTTTTTTAATTATATTTTCAAGGAAATACCAGTTATTAATTTCAGAGGGGAGGATATCTTTTGTTCCGGTAATAGCTTTAATCATAGTCACTTCATAAATAAAACCCCTCAAAACAATCAGAGGGGTCATAATTTTTCTTAATATTTATTTTCAAAGATCAAAATAGTTTTTTTCTTCTTCCTTAAAGATATCAAGAATCTCATCACAAGTTTGTGCAACTTTTAGTTTTTCCCTGAAATCATCTTTCGTCATCATTCTTGAAATCCGGCTAAGAAGTTTTATGTGCATACTAACCAAATTATCTTTTCCAACAAGAAGGAATACAAGATACACTGGTTGTTCGTCAAGAGATTGATAATCAATCGGTTCTTTAGTCTTACCAAATGCACATAGGATATCTGAAACTGCGTCGGTTTTGCCATGAGGAATAGCAAAATTTTTACCAACACCAGTGGACATAATTTTTTCTCTTTCAAGAACCGCTTCGCGTACTTTTTCTATATCCTGAACGCGGCTATCATTTTTAAAGAGATCAATTAATTCATTAATAACACCTTCTTTTGAGGTGCTTTGCAATTCTGCAATTATTAAATCTTTGGTTAAATAGTCTGAGAGTTTCATTTAAGTAAAAAAATTAATAAAAAGAAAATTTTTCGTTCTAAACTTAACAAACTGTTTTATCCTAAACAAAAGCTAATCTTAAGATTTAAATTATTTTTCAATTACTAAATTTTAGTTAAAAACTGTTTATTTGTCCATATTATTTAATGAAATACATTCTTTCAATATTAATGGAAGTATTTCACCAGCTTTTCCTTGCATAGAAACATCAACGAAACGAGATAATTCTGTATTTTCAATATTGATTTCAACAATAAATTTTCCATGCTCTCTTGCTGTAATTGGAATATACGCTGCTGGATAAACGACCGCCGATGTTCCAACAACAAATAAAATATCACATTTTTTTACTGCCTGCTCAGCTGCAGAAAATTGATCCTGTGGCAAAAATTCTCCAAACCAGACAATATCTGGACGAATTAATCCACCACAGGAACATCTCGGAACTTTTCCATCCTGTTCAAATTCCTGGTAGTCATATCTTTTTCTACATGAAACACAGTAATTTTTTTCAATGTTACCATGAAGTTCATAAATCGTATTACTTCCCGCTCGTCTATGCAAATTATCAACATTCTGAGTTACAACAGTTACTTCAAAATATTTTTCAAGTTCAGCAATAGTTTTATGAGCCGGATTAGGATCAGAATCGTGAACAATTTTTTTTCTGTATTGATACCATTCCCAAACCATATCAGGATTCTTCATAAACGCATTAAAGTTAGCAAGTTCTTCAGGTTTAAGTTTATTCCAAATTCCATCCTCTCCACGGAAAGTGGAAATTCCGCTTTCTGCTGAGATGCCAGCCCCAGTAAAAAAAACCAACTTTTTTGCTTCTTTTAATTTTGACTTTAATTCAACAGAAATCATATATATTAAACTTATTATTTGTCTTTAATTTCTTCAAGAAGTCTCTTTGACTCAGCAAGAAATTTCCCATCATCTTCATCGGCAACAGGAATATTAGGAATCTTCTTTAAATGTTCTTTTGCTTTTTGATATTCATCTTCATCAATGTAAACTTTTGCTAAATCAAGATGATACATTCTAAAATTTGGTCTAAGTTCAATTGCTTTAATTAATTCTTTGATTGCTATGTCAATATCTCCCCAGCCAAGTCCAAGTGGTAATCTTACAAGATAAGCTTTTTCGCAAACCTTGGCGTGTGTTCTGCCAAGGACATAATGAGAAGTTGCCTGAATATCATTTCCTCCATTACCAAGCTTGATTGCTTTTTCACAATCTGATTTAACATCTTTTACCAGTCCAATTGCAGTAAATACACCTTTAAATAAAGCTATTCTCCCGTTAGCAATTGCCCTTCTCAAATAGGTTACAGATTTATCTGGGGCCAGTTTAACTGATTTATCTGCACAATCAAAAGCAAGCTGATATTTTTCAAGTTGTGCATTTTTCTGGTCCTCTGTCTTATCAGGCATATGCTCAGCAATATCAACATATGTTCTGCTTAAACGCCACAGAATTTCCCAATTATTTGGTGATAATTTATCGGCAGCAAGGTATTTATCGAGTGCTTTTTGATTATTAAATTCTTTAGTAGCGGCTTCATCTCCGGCTGCTATCAGTTCCGAAACAGTCTGAGCATAATCTGTCGTAAACAATAATGCAACGATGAATAAGATTAAGGTAAATTTTATTTTCATATTGATCCTCTTTATAGATTAATGTTGTGTTGGTGTAATTCCGTTGAGATAAGCTGAATATATTTTGTCCAGTTTGAATCTGGTTTTAGTTCATTCCTTATAGCAAATTTATATGCATTGGCTTTCGCGCTTAATTCATCAGCATGATAAAGCACCGCAGCTTCAAGAGTTTTAGGAACTACAGGCGAAGCCTGTTCTAATTTACCTTGGTGACTCAGTATCAGGTGAATTAAGTTGTTTCTTAAATCAAATGGAAAAGAAGGCATTTGATTTATTTTTTCATTTACAAACATTGCACAAATTACAATATGACCTAAAAGTTTTCCTTCGTCAGAATAATCAAAACTATTTTCGTAAGTCAATTCATATATTTTCCCAAAATCGTGTAACAAAGCACCTGCAATTAAAAGGTCTTTGTTTATTTCTTCGTGAAAAGTTGATACAAGCTCACATATTTTAACAATTTCCAATGTATGTTCTAGTAATCCACCTATGTAAGAATGATGCCACGATTTCCCGGCAGGAGCTGCAGCATATTTTTCCAGTATCTCAGAAGAAAAAATCTGTTGTAATAATTGTTTTAAATTCTCATTCGAAAACTTTTCAATTTTCTCGAAAACTTCTTTTTTCATTTCAGAAATATTTTTAGAAGACTTGGGAAGAAAATCTGCAGGTGAAATATTTTCCGATTCTTTTGTTAAACGGACTTCATCAACTTTGATTTGCAATGACCCTTGATATTCTTCAACAAAGCCGGTTAATTTAATTACCGTACCAACTTTTAAATGTTTAAATATTGCAAGATTATCTTCCCACAAATTTGCGGGTAACGATGAAGATTTGTCTCCCAATTCAAGCATTAAAAACGGTTTGCCATTTTTTGTCAACTTTTGATCGCATTTTCTTATTAATAAAAAGTGATCAATCTTATCACCTTTGTTTAAATCATTTAATCTTTGCTGGTCAATCATAAATTTTATTTATCCTGTATAACTTCAAGAATATTTTCATCAGTAAAATGAGTAATAACTGTGCGGTTAAGTAAATCAATTGAAACTGCAATTGACTTTTTGTTTGGTTCATTTACAATCACACCTTCAACATCTTTAAATGGACCTTCTTTAATACGAACCTTTGCACCTTTGATAATTCCATCATGAATAATGTATTCACGTTCTTCAAGAATGAATCTTTGCAAATTAAGAATTTGAAAATCAGGAATACGTGCCGGTCTACCATGTTCACAAATACATCTTACAATTGAATTTTGTTCCAATGCAATTATTCTTTCTCTTTCAAATGCATGAATAAAAATATAACCTCTAAGCAAAGGTTCTATAACTTTTTTCTTCCTATCGCTCCATTGTTTTATTTTTGAAATGACCGGTAAATAATTTTCAATACCAGCAGCGTTTAACTGAATTTCGGCTTTAAATTCGTGGCGGGGTTTTGTATATAAAGCAAACCAGTATCGTTGTTGTTCATTTTTTTCTATCTTTATCATAAACATTAGATTCTTAATTTAAAATTGTCATAAGAGCTTTTACAAATTCATCATTATCAAATGGTTTAACAAATATTTTTTGAATTCCCGCCTGGGAATAACTCTCTTCAAGCATTCTCTCATTTTCTTCAAGCAAAGTAATAAATGGAATTTTCATTTTATAGCCAGAAGTATTTAACGATTCATATAATTGTAATCCATTCATTAATGGCAGATTGTGTTTTATGATTAAAAGACTTGGAATTTTATTAGTAAGAAAATCAAGTGCATCATAACTATTTTTACAATAGAAAATCTTGAAATCTGGAAGCACAGATTTGATAATTTTAATAATTGAATTTCTGAATATTGAATCAGGTTCAACTATAAGTATTGAATTTTCAGATAGAGGAACTGTAAAATGAAATTCAGTGCCTTTTCCCTCATCGGAATAAAACCAGATTTCTCCATTATGTTTTTCAATAATTTCTCTTACAAGAGCAAGCCCAAGTCCACTACCTTTTTCACCTTTGGTGCCTTCTTTAGAAAAATTTTTTTCAAGCGTGAAAATTTTATTTTGTTCTTCCTGGTTTAATCCCTGCCCGTTATCCTTTACAATAACTTCCGCAAAATCTTTATTAAATTTAGATGACAATATTTCCACGGTTGAATTTTCAAAAGAGAATTTAATAGCGTTATTAAGCAAATTTAAAATTGACTGATACAGTAATTTCTCATCTGCAAACACATAAATATTGTCATCAAGGAAGGATTTTATTTCAATGTTTTTTCTCACAGCACTTCCAGTTAAAGCTGAAATACAGGTAAAGATAAGCGGTGCAATTTTAATCCTTTGTTTCTCCAGTTTTATAGAGCCTGTCCTAAGACGCGAATAATCCAGCAGATAGTTCACGAGTTCCAATTGTTTCTGTGAAGACTCATAAATATAATTTAAATATTCAGCCTTTTCTTTTTCTGGCAATTCAAAATCATTGATTAAAATTTCTGAAAATCCTAGTATACTTGTAAATGGAGCTCGTAACTCGTGAGCAAGTAAAGAAATAAATTTATCTTTTGAATTAATTTCATCTTTAAGAGATTTTACCTCATCTTCCAAACAAAATAATTTTTCTTTTATGTCTGTAATATCAACATAATTTAAAATTATCCGGACTGACGAATTAATTTTATCTGTTCTTAACAAAACATTTTCTTTAAGCCATATTAACGAACCATTTTTATGAATAAGTCTAAAATAAATTTCAAAACGACTTTTATCTGGTGCTTTTAAATATTCATCTCTTGCTTTTATAAGATTTCCAATATCATCTTTGTGTACAAGTGATAGCAATCTACCTGGCATTTCTTCAAGTTCATGAGGTTCATAACCGACAATTCTCTTTACAGAATTTGAATAAAAAACTGTTTCTTTTCCGGCATTATGAGTAATAATAGAATAGAAACCATTAAAACTATCAATAAATTCATTAAATGAATCATTCTTTTCAATATAAACCTCATTGGTATCGAGTATAAAAATTTTTATTATAAAATTTTCATTCCCTGATCCGTTCTTTTTTTCTATTATAACAAAACAAGAATAGCTTTCATCTTTGAGTATAAAATTTAGTACACCTTTCCACAGTCGCTTATTAATAACCCTAAGCGAATTTATATCTGTTTCGGAGACAGAAAACAATTCAAGAAAATTTTTTCCGAGAATATTTTTCTTTAATACGCCAAAATTTCTTTTAACTGTGTCTGAAGCATCAAGAATTAAAAAATTTGCGTCAGTAACAAATGATACATCAGCACAATCGTTATTTAATTCGATAGTGTGTCCAAGTCTGTTTTTCAAGCAAATTCCTTTTCAATCAATTTACGTTTATCAGATAATTCTTTATTTTCACGGAGCAATCTTTCGATGACTAAATTATCATTTTCAGATTCTATTCTTTTATGATTTAACTCAAGCATCATCTCAATTTCAATTATCTTAATTTTTTTTATGCAATCAGCGGCAACTTTAAAAGAAACATTAGTTTCTCTTGAGGGTCTTATTTCATCCCAGTAATCACTTATCTTTTCTTCAGAGAGATTTATTTCCCTTAAATAATTTGAGGTTTTTTCATCATCAATTTTTTCAATGATTGCAGATAACTGTAAATTAGCATCATTTTCAAACGATTGAAAGATAACACTTGCAATTTTTCGATGTTCATCAATTGAAAACTCATCAGGTTTTATATAATTAAAAATAAAACCATTTAGTTCATCATTGCCTTCACATAAAAGTTTAATAAGATTTTTTTCTGTCTGCACAATTGCTTTTTGTTTTTCACTCTGCCTGGATTTATCAAGTTCAAGTTTTTTTTGAGCAGGAATTGAACCTGTAACTGCCGGATTAACAGACAAATTTTTTCTAATCCCTAAAGATATTTTTTCTAATTCCGTTTCAAGCAATTTTTCTCTAAGACTAAATTTATCGGACAATGATTTGATTAAAAATGTTTTTTTCAAATCATCGTTTAATAAAGCAAGCTGTTTAACAATTTCCCTGATGGCTTCTGTACTTTTAACCGGATCATCAAACCAACCCCGCTTTTGGTATATTTCGGTTTGATACTCAAGAAAATTTTCTGACTGATTCACTACTTCTTCAAAAGCATTTTTCCCGTTTTGTCTTACAAATGAATCTGGATCCTCGCCTTGTGGTAATGTGGCTATTTTTATATTGAAATCTTGTTTCAATAAAATTTCTATACTTCTCATAGATGCTTTCACACCGGCTTCATCAGCATCAAAAATCAGCACAACATTTTTGGTATAGCGAGAAAGCAGTTGCACCTGTTCATCAGTTAAAGCTGTGCCCGATACAGCTACTACATTTTTAATTCCATTCTGATGCAGAGAAATTAAATCCATATAACCTTCAACAATTATTGCAAGGTTATCTTTCCTTATTGCATCTTTGCTGAATGAAAGTCCATAAAGAGTTTTCCCTTTATAGTAAATTTTGGACTCGGGAGAATTTAGATATTTTGCTGTATTATCTTTATCTTCAAGAATTCTACCAGCAAAGGCAACCACTCTTCCATTAGGAGAGAAAAGTGGAAAAATAATTCTACCTGAAAATTTTTCATAATATGAATCATCAGGTCTTTTACCAATTAATCCAAGATAAGATGCTTTTTCAAGATCAAGATTTTTTTCTCTCAGGTAATTTACAAAGTCTTCTTTTTTAGAGCTTGCATAGCCAAGTCCAAATGATCTTATAGTGGCGATTTTTATTTTTCTTTTTTCAAAATAGTTTCTCGCTATTTCTGCTTCCGGTTTATGCAAAAGATTTTCAGAAAAATATTTTGCAGCTTCAGTGTTTAAATCAAAAAGAAGTTCAGTTTCACTTACTTCACCAGTATTTGAATAACTTTCATATTCAATTGCAATGCCCAATTGATTTGCAAGTTCCTGGACGGCTTCTATGTAAGATATTTTTTTATAATCCATTAAAAACTTAAATACATTTCCACCACTATGACACCCAAAACAATGAAAAATCTGTTTGTCGGGACTTACAGTAAATGATGGTGTCTTTTCAGTGTGGAACGGACAAAGCCCAAGAAAGTTTTTACCTCTTTTTCTTAATTGAACATACGAAGAAACAACATCCACAATATCAGCAGAGGTTCGTATCTCTTCTATTTTTGATTCAGGAATTCTCATATCCAAATATACAAATTTCAAACTGGAAATTTTATAATTGAGTTTAATCGTTCTTTACAAATTGTTATATTAACTTCAGAGAAATTCAAAAATTATTTAATGCCTAACAGAAGTATTTTAATATTTTTACCAAAAGAAGATTTTAATGAAATTGAATTTTTGATAATCAGGAATGAAATAGAAAAATCCGGATTCAAAATTTTCATTGTTTCAGATGCTGTCAATTTTTGCATTGGAAATTCAGGATTAAAAGTAAAAAACGATATTAAACTGGAGAACGTTAATCCAAAAAATTTTTCTGCAATTATTTTAGTGGGTGGAGGCGGTACAAAAATTTATTTCCAGAATAAAATTCTTGCAAATAAATTGAAATTATTCAAGAGTCAAAAAAGAGTATTAGCAGCTATATGCCTGGCTCCTGTTTTACTTGCACAAGCAGGATTACTCAATAATGTAAATGCTACCTGTTACCCAAGTAATAAAAATGAGTTAGAAAGAAATGGAGCGAATTACTTTTCATCTCCTGTTGTTTCTGACAAGGAAATAATAACAGCAAACGGTCCTGATGCTGCAGTGGATTTTGTAAATGTGGTTCTAGATAAAATAAAGGTTTTAATGTGAAATTAAATTCATCGAAGTATTGCAATAGTTTAACATCATACTCGCGTTTTATTACCAGAGAAGTTAATATTGGTGATGTTCCGTTAGGTGGGAATCATCCCATTCGTGTTCAGTCTATGACAACTACAGATACAATGGACACAGTTGCAACAGTTAATCAAGCTATCAGAATGATTGAAGCCGGTTGTGAGTATGTTAGAATAACTGCTCCAAGTATTAATGAAGCACATAATCTTAAGAAAATAAAAAATCTTCTTCATCAAAAAGGTTATAAAACACCATTAATTGCTGATATTCATTTCACTCCTAACGCTGCAGAAACGGCAGCACGAATAGTTGAAAAAGTTCGTATTAATCCGGGAAATTATGCTGATAAGAAAAAATTTAAAATCATTGAGTACTCCGATTACGAATATGAAGAAGAGTTGCAGAGAATTAGGGAAAAATTTTCTCCTCTTGTAAAGATTTGTAAAGAATATGGAACAGCTTTAAGAATAGGAACAAATCATGGCTCCTTATCAGACAGAATTATGAGTCGTTATGGTGATACTCCCGAAGGTATGGTTGAATCAGCTATGGAGTTTATCTGGATATGTGAAGACTTAAGATTTTTTAACATTGTCCTTTCAATGAAGGCCAGCAATCCTCAGGTAATGGTTCATGCTTACAGGTTACTAGTTAATAAAATGATTGAAAGAAAAATGAATTACCCGATTCATCTTGGTGTAACAGAAGCGGGAGGCGGAGAAGACGGAAGAATAAAATCAGCAGTTGGAATTGGCTCATTGCTGGAAGATGGAATTGGAGATACAATCAGAGTTTCTTTGACTGAAGATCCGGAATTTGAAATTCCTGTTGCTCGCGAATTAGTTTTTAGATACTCAAATCGTGCTGCTCACAACCCAATTCCGATAATTCAAAATTATCTCATTAACCCTTTTCAATATTCAAGAAGACAATCACAAGAACTTATTGGAATTGGTGGAGGTAATGTTCCTAAAGTGATTATTAGTTTTAATAAAGGATTAAAGGACTATTCCGAATTAAATTCAGTTGGATTTTTCTATAATGAAATAACTGATAAATGGATGTTGAATGATACTGGGGTTGATTTTATCTATATTGGAAAAAATATTCCTTCGTTTGATATTCCAAATGGATTACGAGCAATAATTGATTTTGATATCTGGAAGACATCTAACAATCAAACTACATTTTATCCTTTGTTTACAGCAGAAGAATTTCTTCAGAATAAAAATTCTTCCGCTTTATTTAATTTTGTTGAAATCGGGATAAAAGATTTAACTCCTGACTTTATTGAGGTTCTAAAAAATGATAGTTCAATTATCCTAATTATAACAACCGATAATGAACACGGAATGGCAGAACAGAGAAAATTATTTTTAGAATTATTAGCAAACAAAATTTTTTCTCCAGTAATTATTAAGAGAAGTTATCACAATATAGATGTGGAGAAAATTAAAATTTATTCTTCAACAGATTTTGGAGCTTTATTAATCGATGGTTTAGGAGATGGAATCTGGTTAGAGACGAGTTCAGAGAATATTTTAAAACAAGACCTAAACAGAATTTCTTTTGGAATTTTGCAAGCAACCAGAACAAGAATTACAAAAACTGAGTATATTGCCTGTCCTTCATGTGGAAGAACCTTATTCGATTTACAGGAAACAACTGAAAAAATCCGTAAAGAAACAGAGCACTTAAAAGGATTAAAAATTGCAGTAATGGGCTGCATTGTAAATGGTCCCGGTGAGATGGCAGACGCTGATTACGGTTATGTAGGATCAGGAGTCGGAAAAATTACACTATACAGGGGGAAAGAAGTAGTTAAAAAAAATATTCCTGCCGAGAATTCAGTTCAAGAACTTATTAATTTAATTAAGGAAGACAATAATTGGATTGAACCTGTGTAATTTTTTTCCCCTTAGTTGTGATTTATTTATGTTTCTGTTAAATTGCAGTTGAGTTATGAAAGATTTAAGGAAAAATAAATTCCTCTTGATGAAATTTATAATAGCAACAAGGCAGGAGATATAAAGTTTTAAAGATGCACTTCCACATGAGAAGTGCATTTTTTTTGTTATGAAAATATTTGAGTTAACAAAATACTTAGAAGTTTGGGCACCAACAGAAATTGCCTGGGACAAAGATAATGTCGGTCTGCAAATCGGTTCTATGAGCAAGGAGTTTTCAAATATCTTGCTCTGTCTTGAAGTAACTGAGGCAGTCATCAAAGAAGCGATAAAAAAGAAGTGCAACCTCATATTTTCTCATCATCCTTTAATTTTCAATCCAATCAAAAAAATAGACACTCATCAAGATAAAACTTCCAGACTAATCGAACTCCTAATCAAAAACAACATAACCCTGATTTCATATCATACCAACCTCGACTTCACAAAGAATGGAGTAAGTTTTCAATTAGCCAGAAAATTAAATTTGCAAAAAATAACTTTCTTGCAAAAACAGAAATCGAATCAATATAAATTAGTCGTTTTTATCCCTGAAGAAAATATAGAACAAGTTTCTGATGCAATGTTCAATTCAGGAGCAGGTATAATTGGAGAGTATTCTAAATGCAGTTATAAAACTAATGGTGAAGGAACATTTCAAGGGTCAATTGATACAAATCCTGTAGTTGGTTCAAAAATGAATTTTGAAAAAGTAAACGAATACCGCTTAGAGGTTTTAGTAAATAAATGGAATCTAAAAAATGTATTACATGCTTTAATTAAAACTCACCCTTACGAAGAACCAGCTTTCGATATATACCCACTTGAAAATGAAAACCTTAATTATGGCTTTGGAGCTATTGGTGAATTAAGTAAGCCAATGCAACAAGATGAATTTTTAAATTTTGCAGCCAGACAAATTGGCAATAAAAACTTGAAGTATGTTCCGGGTAAATCTAAAACAATAAAACGTGTTGCGGTCTGCGGTGGTTCCGGAAGTGAGTTACTTGGAAGAGCGATTAGTTGCCGAGCAGATGCTTTTATAACTGCAGATATTAAATATCATTCTTTCTTTGATGCAGAAGGAAAAATTCTTTTAATTGACGCAGGACATTATGAAACCGAAATTCATATCCTGCCTGAAATTAAAACAAGAATAAGTTTATTACTTAACGAGAAGAAATTAACAAATGAGATTTTTATTTTTAATAAAACAACAAACCCTGTAAAATTTTTACAGGGAAAAAGGAGATAATAAATTGATTACAAGATTAAAGACCTTATATGAACTACAAATGATTGATGACCAGTTAGATCAGCTTGAAAACTTGCGAGGCGATTTACCTTCATCAGTTAATGAATTGCAAACCCGCATGAATGATCTTGAAAGAATAGTAAAAGCAAAAAAAGAAGAACAGGCTGAATCAGTAAAAAAACGTGCAAGTAATGAAGATGAAATTGAGCGACTTACAGAAAACCAGAAAAAATTTAAAGCGCAGTTATATTCTGTAAGAAACAATAAGGAATATGATGCTCTTACGAAAGAAATTGATCATTCAGAGGAATTGATAAAAAAACTTACCATGGAAAATGATGCTCTTGCTGATGCAAGTAAAAAATTAACTGCCGAGATTGAAGAAATACAACCACAGTTTGACGAAATTGAAGCAGAACTAAAAGAGAAAGAAGCAGAATTAAAACAGATTATCAAAGCAAATGAAAAAGAAGAAGCAAAATTAAAAGTTGAAAGAGCAAAAGCGGAAGCACAGGTTAAAAAGCCTGATTACGCTACATATATGCGTATCCGCAAAGCTAAAAAAGGAATTGCAGTTGCAACCATTAAACGGTCTGCTTGTTCCGGCTGTCATAACATTGTTCCTGCTCAGCGTCAGCTTGAAATAAGGAAAAACAATAAAATTTTCTACTGTGAATACTGCGGAAGAATTCTTATATCTGCTGAAATCGCCGAATCAGTAGAAAAATCCTCTTAATAATTTAAAAATCCTCCCTATCTCAGAAAGAATTCAAATTACTGAATTCTTTCTGAGGATTAATTCCACTTTTTTTTTATATTGCAACCAGTTAGTTTAAAATTTATAAACAATTTTCAGAAAGTTTAAGAACGAAGAAGAGCTTTAACCGGGCAATTGTTCTCAATTTTATTGAGGAAGGAAAGTCCGAACTCCGTAGGACAAGGCGCCAGGTAACGCCTGGGAAATGTAAAGGTAACTTTACATTTACTGATAGTGCCACAGAAAATATACCGTCTCAATTTAATTGGGATAAGGGTGAAAAGGCAGGGTAAGAGCCTACCGCTGTGATAGTAATATCATAGGTCTCTTTTTTAGAGAGTCTTTAATGATCAAGGCAAACCACGCCTGGAGCAAGATCAAATAGGAGAGCTGCTCTTTTGGAGACAAAGTTGTTCGCTTTGTATGGCTCTTGGGTAGATCGCAAAAATGCAGAAGTGATTCTTCATTAAGATAAATAATTGCCGTCCTTTTTTAAGGATTACAGAATTCGGCTTACAGGTCAATTCTTTTTCTTCGTTCTTTTTTCCATGGAATGCTTGAAAAACGGTGGAACATAAAAAAAGTTAAAGATGAATTGGAGGTTACTGCGCTTGCAGATTCGCTTAATATCTCCAATATTCTTGCTAAGCTTCTTGTGTTGAGGAATATTAAAACATTTAATGAAGCTAAAAAATTCTTCCGTCCTTCCCTTGATTACCTGTATAACCCCTTCCTTATGAATGGAATGGACGCCGCTTCTAACAGAGTAATTGAAGCAATTACAAATAACCAGAAAATTCTTGTCTATGGAGATTACGATGTAGATGGTACATGTGCTACAGCGATTCTCTACCTTTTCTTAAAAGAATTTGATGCAAATGTAGAATTTTATATTCCTAATAGGATTCAGGAAGGTTATGGTATTTCCAAAGATGGAATTGAATTCGCAAAAAGCGGCAATGTTTCGCTTATGATTTCTGTAGATTGCGGAATTACTGCAATTGAAGAAGCTGCTTACGCAAAAGAACTTGGACTCGACCTTATTATTTGCGATCATCATCAACCTAAAGAAATAATCCCCGATGCTTATGCTGTTCTTGACCCGCTTAAACCAAACTGCAATTATCCATTTAAGTATTTGTGTGGTGCAGGAGTTGCTTTTAAACTTGCACAGGGGATCTCTGAAAAAATTGGAAAAAAAGATCTTCTTACAAAATATCTTGACCTTGTTGCACTAGCAAGTTCAGCTGATATTGTTCCCCTTATTGATGAAAATAGAATTCTTGTTAAAGAAGGATTAGAAAAAATAAATACTAACCCACGCCCGGGAATAAAAGCATTAATATCCAATAGTGGACTTGATGCTGGAAATCTTACTTCTGGACAAATTGTTTTTACCCTTGCACCGCGTATTAATGCTGTAGGCAGATTAAGTGATGCAAAACTTGCAGTTGAGCTTATGATAACTGATAATGAAAGAACTGCAAAAAGTTTTGCCGATATTCTTGAAAAGGAAAATTCAGAAAGAAGAAAAATTGATGAGAGCACTCTTAACGCAGCTCTTGACATCGTTGAGTCTTCGTTAAATCTTAATGAAGAAATTGCAATTGTACTACACGAAGAAAACTGGCACCCCGGTGTTATCGGAATTGTTGCTTCAAGGCTTGTTGAAAAATATTATCGTCCAACTATAATGCTTACAACAATTGATGGTGTTGCAAAAGGCTCGGCAAGAAGTATTTCTAAATTTAATATTTATGATGCACTGAAAAGTTGTGAAGATCTTCTTATACATTTTGGAGGACACCAGGCAGCGGCAGGACTTGCAGTAGAAATTGATAAACTTGATGAATTCAAAGAGCGGTTTAACCAGGTTGTTAAAGAAAGACTTGTAGCCGAACAACTTTCGCCTGAGCTTGAAATAGATACTAAAATTAAACTTTCGGAAATTACTTTAAAGTTCCTGAGGATTGTTGATCAATTTAAACCTTTTGGTCCGGGCAATATGCGTCCTACCTTTTTGCTTGAAGAAGCTCAGGTTGCAGGAGTTCCAAGAGTTGTTGGTAATAACCATCTTATTATGAGTATAAAACAAAAAGGCTGCGACAAAGTGTTCGATTGTGTGGGTTTTGATCTAGGTATTTATTATGAAAAATTAATTCAACCTGATTGTCTTTTTGATGTAGTGTTTTCAATTGACCAGATGACACGCGAAGGAAAGTCTTTTCCGCAATTTAAAATTAAAGACTTAAAGATTAAAGAAAAGTAGTATATGATAATACTCGGAGTTGATCCCGGCACTATTAATTGCGGTTACGGTGTAATTAGCTTCGAAGGAAATTCTTTTACGCCTGTTGTTTACGGGACAATTAAATTAGCTTCAAAAAAATATATTCCAAATAAACTGGAAATAATCTATAACGAGCTTGACAATATTATTAAAAAATATTCTCCGGAAGAATTTGCAATTGAAACAGCATTTTACGGAAAGAATGTTCAATCTGTTTTGAAGATTGGTTATGCACGTGGAGTGGCTCTGCTTGCAGCAATTCATGGTGGCTTAAATCTTAGCGAATATTCTCCGCGTGAAATTAAAAAAGCAATAGTTGGAACAGGTGCTGCCTCCAAAGAACAGGTAAACTTCATGGTTAAAACTATTCTTAATGTTAAGAAGAAAGATATAAAGTTAGATGAAAGTGATGCTCTTGCTGTTGCTATCTGTCATGCATTTAGATTAAAAACTCCAGTTAAAAAAAGTAAAGACTGGAAATCTTTTGTTGAATCTTTTCCTGAAAGAGTAATACAATGATTGGCTTTTTAACCGGTAAAATAATTTCATCAAAACCGACACAAATTATTATTGATGTTAATGGCGTTGGTTACACAGTAAATATTTCTATCACCACATTCGAAAAAATTTCTTCTGCTGAAATCGTTTCTCTTTATATTCACACCCATGTTCGTGAAGACCAGATCACCTTATTCGGATTTTATTCCGAAGCTGAAAAAGAAATGTTCGAAGCGCTTATTAGTGTAAGCGGCATAGGACCAAAATCTGCCCAGACTATTTTATCGGGTATTTCTGTTGATGAATTATCAGAAGCAATTCAATCTGCTAATATCTCCCGGCTTATTTCAATTCCTGGAATTGGAAGAAAAACTGCAGAAAGATTACTTGTTGAATTGAAAACCAAAGTTGAAAATATTGTTGTTAATGAACCTTTTATCAAAGAAAGCAATACCCGTGCAGAAGCAATTTCTGCTTTAACCACGCTTGGATATAATTTAAAAATTGCAGAAAAAATTGTTCGCGATATTCTTTTAAGTGAACCTTCTATTAGCCTTGAAGAAGTAATCCGCAAAGCATTGAGTGTACTAAATAAATGAGACTTCTCTTATTTATTTTCACTGGTAGTTGAATATACCACTATCATTGGTGGTTTTTGTAAATGCTTTTTAACCGCACAATGTTCGGCTGCATTCTCAACAGCCACTTTATATTTTTCTGGAAAATCTGCAGGAAGTTTTATCTCCAGTTCTATCTGGTCAATTAAACGTTCAACAGGATTAAAATTCATATGTTGCATGATTTTAATATTGTCTGTGGGAATTCCGCGGGATTGACAAAACCCAAGAACATAAATTCCAGCACAGGTTCCTATTGAAGCAAGGAATAAATCAAAAGGTGCTGGTGCAGTTCCTTCACCGCCTCCAGCAACAGGTTGGTCAGTTTTTATAAATGTACCATTAAAATTTGCATCTACTTTTTTTCCGCCGGGGAAAGTTATTTCCATCGTCATAAATTTTTCCTTTTTTCTTTTAAGATGTTAAAAGTTTTTCACGGATTCAAAAAATTTTATTTATTGTTAAGATTCTTGCAACTTTTTCCTTTTCGATACATTATATGTTGGGCGATATAATGGACAAGCATTTTGCTCTCTCATTTCATTGAAAGTCCCGCATTTTTGTTGCTATTAAAAGTATATAGGGTCTGAATCGGATTATAGAAGGATGGCCTTGATAAATTTAAGGTACTCTTTCAATTAACCATTTATTACCATCCCATCGTGCAAGTTATAACGATTTGGGTCAGGGTTTCCAAGAGAGTCATTCATATATATATCCCCTACTGCCCAAATATTATTCTCGTCTATTATGGCTACATCATATAACACACTGCTGCTGTGCTGCCCAAATGTAAATGATTGCCGCGTAAAATTATGACTCGTTGTGTCCATCGTAGTTATCATTACTGTATTGCTTACAAGCAGTGTGTCATTTCTACTTTTTGCCTTAAATGTATATGCCTGTTTCAGTAATAGGGAGTCTATGTAAACTATTGTGTCTCTTATTGTTAAAGTAAGTTGTTTATTTCTTTGTCGTTTTTTCTTATGGATATGTTTGCAGGAAGAGGTAAGCTGTCGTTTGTCATTTTAAGCCGGGTTTCTATGCAGGTAAAATCTTCAATTGCAATAGTAAACACCTGCCGTTCGGGCAATGAATTAGGTGGGTTTGGTGGCGGTGGCTCGTTTGGTTTAGTGCAGCTATATAAACTAAGAACGGTTAACAGTAATAGTATCTTCATAACAGTTGTTGTTTTTGTTGCAGGTGTGTATTGAGTGTTTTTACTATGCTTCAGGAAACTTAATTCTGTAAGGTTAATTTTAGGGACAAACATTTCCTGTTTGTTTATTGGCTCTATAGTTAGTGTGGCAGTGGTGTTTGTTATTTAACTTTTTTCTCTTCTCTTGTCTGGTTTTTCTTCTTTTTTACTCTTTCTGATAATAGTTTCAAGACAACCGGGGAACATATCTTCTCCCTTATTTTTAGCTGATGATTTATATTAATTAAAAAGTTATTTCGAATATCTCCATAGTCTAAAAAAATAGAATTAAAGCTCAGTACAACCCATCGATGGATATTTTCGTTACAAAAGAAAAAAAACAGAAAGTCAAGTAAAATTTTTTATAAAATAAAAAACAGCACGTTAATTACTTACCACTTCAGTAAGTTCACTTCGTTTATATTTAGCGTAAGTTTATTGCGGAAAAGTGCAATAATAATAGCAAGCCCAACTGCGGCTTCGGCGGCAGCAACAGTCATTACAAAAAACACAAATACCTGTCCTGTAACATTACCTAAAAAAGATGAGAATGTTACAAAAGAGAGATTGGCAGAATTGAGCATAAGTTCTATAGACATAAATACGATTATAGCATTTCTCCTTGTAAGAACACCAATAACACCAACAATAAACATTGCGGCACTAAGAATCAAATAATATTCTATAGGTATAATCATTTTTATTCAAATTTCTTTTTAGCAAGAACAAGTGCACCAATTGCAGCGGCAAGCAAAATAAATCCAGCCGCCTGAATTGGAATAACATATTTAGTATAAAGCTCAGTACCAATTGTTTCTACCTTTCCAGTTTGCACACTTAATTCATTTGAACCCGAAACGGGAATTGTACTTTTTCCAATAAAAATAACATATACAAGCTGTAGAAAAACAAAAGCACCAATTAATATTGCAAAAGTTTTTATGCGTGGATTTTCGCTGAAAAATTTTCTCTCTCGTTCAGGTCTTAACAGCATTATAACAAAAAGGAATAACACCATAATTGCACCTGCATAAACAATAATTTGAATAACAGCAATAAACTGTGCGTTCAATAAAAGATATATGCCTGCCAGTGCCGCAAAGTTAAGCACAAGAAATAGAGCAGCAATAACTGCATTTCTTCGTGTAATCATCAGAATTGAAGAAGTTAACGCTATAGCTGCAAATACAAAAAATAAAATTGAGTTAACCATTTTATAAAAAATAATTAAGGAGTTTTCCTGTAAATCATTCTTGGGAAAGGAATTGTCTCCCGGATATGGTCAAGTCCGCAAATCCACGAAACAGTCCTTTCAAGACCAAGCCCAAAACCTGAATGAGGTACACTTCCGTATCTTCTCAAATCCAGATACCATTCAAACGCTTCCTGTGGCAGATTATGTTCCCTGATTCTTTCAAGAAGTAAATTAATATCGTCTTCTCTCTGGCTTCCACCGATAATTTCTCCATAACCTTCAGGTGCAAGAACATCAACAGCAAGTGCAAGTTTAGGATTTTCAGGATCACGTTTCATATAAAATGCTTTAACTTCAGAAGGATAACGATGAACCATGACTGGACGATCGAACTGGTTAGAAATGATTGTTTCATCTCCTCCGCCAAAATCATTTCCCCATTCAAAATCGATATTATTCTTTTTAAGAATTTCCACCGCATCATCGTAACTAATTCTTGGTAAAGGTTTCTTTACATTTTCAAGAAACTTTGTATCTCTTTCAAGAACTTTTAATTCCTCTGTTCTATCTTTTAAAACAGATTGAACAACATATTCAAGAAAATCTTCAGCAAGATCCATATCATCATTCAACTCTGCAAAAGCTACTTCAGGTTCAACCATCCAGAATTCTGTTAAGTGTCTTCTTGTCTTTGATTTTTCTGCACGAAAAGTAGGACCAAATGTATATACTTTACCAAGTGCCAGTGCCCCTGCTTCTGCGTATAACTGTCCTGACTGTGTCAAATATGCTTTGCCAAGATCAAAGTAATCAGTTTCAAAAAGAGTAGAAGTTCCCTCGCAGGCAGAAGGAGTAAGAATTGGTGCATCCATTAAAGTAAATCCCCTGCTGTCAAAAAAGTCACGAATAGCTTTAACAATCCTGTGCCTTATTCTCATTATGGCAACCTGCTTGCTTGAACGAAGCCACAGGTGACGTAAATCCATTAGGAACTCAATTCCATGTTCTTTTGGAGTAATCGGATAATCGTGAGCTTCGGAAATTACTTTTAAGTCTTTAGCATCAAGTTCATACCCACCCGGAGAGCGAGGCTCCGCTTTTACAATTCCTGTTACTTCAATTGATGACTCCTGACCAAGCCTGTCACTCAGTTCAAATACTTCAGGAGTAACATTTCCTTTAAAGAAGACGCACTGAACAAGGCCTGTTCCATCTCTTAAAACAACAAAATGTAATTTCCCGCTTGAGCGTTTATTATAAAGCCAGCCTTTAAGAGTAATTTCTTTTCCAACGTGCTGGAATAAATCTTTTATATTAATGTTCTGCATAATTCCGTACTGAAAGTTTAAAATTCTAAAGCCAATATAAAAAATATGAAGTAAGTATGAAAAGAAGAAAATGATTATTCAATCGCTTTTGACTTCAAGTTTTTCATCAACTTGTGAATTGATTTTCTAACACCCGGTGATAGCGATTCTAAATAATGATCCTGTGTAAGAAAAAATATTTCTTCTTTTAGCGCAGGGTGTTTGTTTGCTATCTTAATAACAAATTTTAATGCTGTAATCCTTACTGATGGTTCTTTCCCTAATTGCTCCCATATAGACAGACAATAATCAAACAAAATACCTTCATACTTTTCATTAAGATTTAATCTGAATAAAATTTTTAGCAGCTCTCTTTGATGACCATCTTTTTTATTTTTAATGCAATTTAAAATTGGTTTAACATATTTGCGAACACGCTCATCATTTTCTTCCATTGAATCCTGTAAATAAAAAGCCGCTCTCCAGCAGAATGGCAGCTCATCTGTAAGAGCTAACTGCAACGCTTCACTAAAAAGCTCAGGATTGGATTTCAGATAAGCAACCATTTCTGCTTTGTGTAAAGAAAGTAATTTTTCCTTTAAGATGGAAGACATTTCAAATCAGATTTAATTTAAATTTATTTTTCTATAATCTGTTCAAGCAATTGTTCAACCTGCTTTCTTCCCCAATTAGGCATAAAATCACCTTTTGAAACGAATGAATTATATTTTAGAAGTGATTTTTCTAAAACAGGTTTTGCAACTTTAGGGCCGCCACCGAATTGTTCAGGCGTATAGAAGAGTCCCACGCCAATTAAATATTCTGGTCTTGGATTTAACGAATCAAGTTCAACAGCTTTTTTGAAATTTCGATCCGCCTCAGGACCAAATTTCATCCAGCGATTCATCGGGTCTACCTGCATACGAGCCTGTCCAAGTAATCCTTTTAATGTATAAATTTCAGATTCATTTGGTTGTAGAGAATCTGCAATAGATATAAGTATTTCCGATTTATCGAGATATGTATCTTTTTTTTCTTTGTCCTGTTCAACAAAACTTGCTAAAATATTTAGCATAGAAGCATAATAATAAGGCAGCCATTTGTCCTTTTCAGCAGAAGCAATTCTTTCAAAGTTATTGCTTAAAGAAAGATATTCCTCAACAGTTTTAACAGAATCAAATTTTTCAAGATTCTGTTTCATTGCTTTTGAATATCTATCATCAGCATATGTGTTGAACAAAAAAGATAAAGAAAATAGAATAATAATAATTTGTTTCATAATTACTCCAATAAAATTTAATACGGATTTTTTTCACCAAGAGAAATAAAAGCACCAACAAAAGCCCATCGTAATGCCGGAGGTAAAACTGCAGCTTTTATTTTTCCATCATCTGAATATCGGTAACCATAAATATTTGCATATCCAAAAACGTTATCGACTGAGAAAAAGATAATTGTAAAACTATTGAATAAGCTTGTAAGGTAACTGACATTCATACTAAGGTTATGAAAATTCTTTGCCCTGTCTCCGAGAAACTGCGGATTATTTGGATTAAAATATGGTCTGCCTGTTGCAAATGAATATGTTAATCCAAGACTTGTTGTTATTTCAGGGAACCAATGTTTAAATACAACCGAAAACGTATGCGGAGTGGAAAACGGCGGTGCCGCAATAGTTGGATAATTTTTGTAATCTCTTTTTGTATCAAGGAATGAATACGATATCCAGTAATCTGTCATTGTAATTGTTTCACTGTCTCTCCAGAAAATATCTATTCCTTTTGCATAACCTTTTCCTTCATTACTAAAAGCAACAGAAGGTAAATTAAAATATGGATAAGTCGTTACAGATCCTTTGGCAAGATTGTCATAATTCTTATAATATAATTCAATTCTAAAAGTTTTGTGTTTACCAATATACTGATAGTTAAATATGTAATGATCGGCTCTTTCATAATCAAAGTTTTTTGAAAACATTAAATAATCTACATCAGGAGTTTGATAAAACTGTCCATAAGCAAAATTAAGCTGATCATACTCGCCAAGTTTATATGCAAGAGAAACACGTGGTGCTAAATTAGTTTTATTTAACAACTTAGAATATTCGCTTCTAAAACCAATACGAATTGCAAAATCAAAATTAAAAAAGATGTCAGTTTCAACATAGCCAGCAATATAGTTTTCAATAAGTTTCATATCATATTGATTGTACTTTGTAAAGTACTCAACGTTTCTATATTCACTTCCGAATGTCAAAAAGGAGTTATCATTTATGCCTTTAGTGACAGTAACTTTTCCTGTGTTCAATCTTTCACGTTGAGTTATTCTGTCATCATTAAGATTAATTTTATCTTCATCGTGACTAAACGAGTAACCTGAAAATACAGTCCAATCATTTCCAATTATTTCTTTGTAAGAAGTATTTAAGAAAAAGTTTCCACCTTTTTTGCGAATGAAATCTTTCACTTGTAAATTATTTAAATTATCAGTGTTCAAAGAAAAATCGCCATAACTAAAAGAAGAAAAAGCTTTTAACATTCCTGTTTCAGATGTCTTAATCCGATAATTAATCGAACTTTCAACACTTTCAGGAGCTTTTTGCCAATCAGTTTTTTGTTTTTGAACCTGAAAATATGGCGACATATTGTAATAACCACTTTCAAAAGAAAGAGAAGATTCATCCCATCTTGAAGAATGCGTAGCACCAAAACCAACAGCCATTAAGTTGAAAGTCGTTCTTGTTGCAGGAGCAAGATCTTGTGTCTTTAATATCAGCACCGATGAAAGTGCCTGTCCATATTGAGCAGAATATCCTCCTGTGCTGAAAACGGTTCCTTTAAATAAAAATGGTGTAAACCTTCCTCTTGCCGGAATATCGGGAACACTTGAGTAAAAAGGTTTTTGAACAATCATCTCATCAATAATGGTTTTTGTTTCAGAAGCAGAACCCCCTCTTACAAATAAACCTTCAGTTTCACCAATCTGCTGCGTTCCCGGAAGTGTTTCAAGAGCAGAATAAATATCAGCTTCTGCACCAGTAGTTACAACATCAAGCGGACGGAGAATAACAGCTTTGTTTTCATCACTCGCTTCAAAAGAACCGGCAGAAATAACAACTTGTCTCAAAACTTTGGTTTCTTCTTCAAGAATAATATCAACTACTAATTCTTTTCCATCAAGAGTAACATTTTTCTGAAATTGTTTGTATCCAACAAAACTTGCAACAAGAACAGCTTCACCTTTTTCTTCTGTAACGAAAGAGTATTTGCCATCACTACCGGAAGTATTTCCATCATAAGAATCTTTTATAAAAACATTAGCGCCCGGCAGCGGTAAATTTGATTTATCTTTAACAATACCAGAAATCTTTGTCTGAGCAAAATTAATTCCCGAAATTATTAACAGCGAATAAAGAATTTTTTTCATAAACACAACAAATGAAATTTAATTGATGAAATAATTTTTGCGACCAAAATTACAGTTCTCACAATTTTGGATAATCATATTTTTATGAACGGCAAAATACAAGGATTTATGAAAAAACTTATTAACAATTAATCAGCAATGAAATTCTTTCTTTGCTTTAATTTCAAATTCAACATCAACTTGCTTTAATTATTTTTTTCTTCTTCTTTTTCTGTTGTTGAAGATTGATTTTGTTCTCTCAGTCTTCCCGCTTTACTAAGTGCAGATTTTAGAAGAAATTCTATCTGTGCGTTAATGCTTCGCAAATCATCGGAGGCCCATTTTTCAAGAGCGGCATATAATGCTTCATCAACTCTTAAAAGAAATTTCTTTTTCTCTGCCATTAATTATCCTGCAGAATTTTTTCGTTTACGATTCAAAATTACGTAATAGATAAAGAATAAAATCCACGGATATTTATCAAGCACTTCGCCTCTTCCTTCTATCGTTACTTCAAGTTGAACCCTAAAAGAAAAACTACTTTTAAATGAAATCAATTTTTTATCCCATTTGTCTGTTATTTCAAATGAGGTATTAAAAAGAGATGAACTAAAGAAAACACTCTCACCTTGAGGTAATTCAAGTTTGCCTTTACGTTTAAATGCTGGAGGTTTATAATTTGCTATTGGTAAATCTTTCGCGGCTTCTTTTACTTCAACTAAATTTTTCCACCAATGTGGTTCATAAAATTCATATTCTGAATTAAAAATCTTTACATCCGCTTTTAAGCTGAAATACTTTGGATAAAAAAGTGTCCCAATAATTTCTTTATCATCCCACAACTCAAAGTAACGCTTCCAGATTGAAGGTTGAATCAAGTGTAAAGTTTTGCCATAATATTCAGATAAAGTTTTCATTAGCTCATCTTAAATAATTGAAAAAACTGCCCTGTAAAAACAGGGCATACAATTATTGATATAAAGTCCCTGTGTTTATTATTGGTTGTGCTTCACTTTCAGATACAAGAGCAACCATAAGATTATTAACCATAGTTGCTTTCTTATCTTCATCAAGCTGAACAATATTTTGTTCACTTAACATATGAAGAGCCATTTCAACCATTCCTACTGCTCCTTCAACAATTTTCTGCCTTGCAGAAATAATTGCCTGTGCTTGTTGCCTTCTCAACATTGCCTGTGCGATTTCCTGTGCATATGCTAAATGACTAATTCGTGATTCAAGTATCTGTACTCCAGCGACTTCCAATCTTGTTTGTAAAGTATTTTTCAGGCTTTCGGCAATCTCGTGAGGCGTGCCCCTTAAAGAAGGTTTATCTTCTTCATTAACATCATAAGGGAACTCAGAAGCTAATTGCCTGATTGCTGTTTCACTCTGTATATCGACAAACTGTTCATAATTTTCAACATCAAATACAGCTTTTGCAGAATCAATTACTTTCCACACGATTACAGCACCAATCTCAATCGGATTGCCGTGCAGGTCATTTACTTTTATTTTCTGACTATTAAAATTTCTTATACGTAAAGAAACTTTTTTCTTTACTGTAAAAGGATTAACCCACCAGAAACCAGATTCGCGAATTGTTCCTGAGTACTTTCCAAATAAAATCAATACACGTGAATCATTTGGCTGAATTACTGTAAATCCACTTGAAACTAAGAACAGAATAATTAAAAGTGGAAAAAATATCAATAAAATATTTGAATCTTTAGTTCTAATTCCTGTAGCAAGCAAAAATATTTCTAAAACAATTAATACAAAAAGTATGAAAAGCATCAAAAAACCATTTGCTTTGTTTGCAGTTTTTTCTATTATTTTGTTCATATTACTATCCTTTTTAAATTTGCTATCACAATGATATCACTTTAATAGCATAATGTCAAGAAAAAAGTTACAATATTTGCCGATAAAGAGTAAAAAATCAAATTAATTTTATTAATAGTATAAAACTTTGATACTATATGGATGAAAAATGTACTAAATTAAAATTTAACCCACTTTATTTAGTGGGTTAAATTTTGTTTTAATTTTTACAAAGGTTTTACTGGAATACATATATCCATATCAAAATTACCTTCTGCATCCGGTTCTTTATTATAGATTTCGTAAGAGGGATTGTCATCAGGTTGATAGCCGTGCCTAGGGATTTCTTTACCGCAGAGCATATTGTATGCACTCAGAATATCTTTCCCTTTCCCTTGAAATTTTGCAATAATATACTTACCAGATTTAATTGTTAGTGTACTAATTTCTCCGCTTACTTTAGTATCTTTTGGTACAGTAACACATGCATAATATCTGCATTTTTCAGAGGCAGTTATATCGGGGTTATCAAATGATATTCCAATATATTTTGTTGAATGATTTAATAACCCTCTTGGACCAGCCCACTTACAAATTTTCTCCCAAGCTTTTCCAGCTGTCTTATTATAATCACCAATTACAGATGAATAAGCTACAAAGAATGAAGGCATCTCTTTTATTTCTGTTTCCATTTTGTACTCCTTTATTTTTATAAATGAAAAACTATTGACATCCCCAATATATTCTTCAATTAAGGAATACTCTTTCCCATTCTTGCTTTCTTTTTGTCTTATCTTGCTATTTTTCTTAAAATGACTTTCTCTCCATTCGCTTGCAGAAACACTGAACCGTTTTTTAAATGCTCGTGCAAATGAAGCTGCAGATGAAAAACCGCACAAAAATGATACTTCAGAAATTGATATTTCCATATTAAAAATCAAAAGATTAGCGGCTTTTTCAATCCTGAGTCGATTAATAAAATCTCCTGGAGTTTCTCCTGTAAAAGCTGAAAATATTCTATGAAAATGGTAGGGAGAAAAACAAGATACTGAAGCTATTTCTTCAAGTAAGATTTTTCTTGAAAGATTATTGTTAACAAAATTAAAAACACGGTTCAATCGAGCACGATATTCTTTGATAGATGCTTCTTTTTTCATTCCACTACAATATGATTTTATTTTGACTCATTAAATTATTTAATTTTTTTGAAGCTTTAACAGAAAAATTTCAACAAAAATACTTACTCCTAATTTTAATATTTACCTGTATTGAATTAAAGGATTTCAATTATCTAATTTTAATCTATTCCAATCTATATTCAATCATTATTGAATTTACAATTTGGGGGAATTCATTTTTCGAATTTATTCTCATCCATCTTATTCTTTTATCTTTCCGGAACCAGGTAAGCTGACGTTTTGCAAAGCGACGAGTATTTCTTTTGATTAATTCTACCGCTCGTTCGATAGATATTTCATTTTTAAGATAGGATATTATTTCTTTATAACCAACTGTATTTAACGAATTAAGATTTGGATTATAACCTAGTGAAAGAATTTTTTTAACTTCTTCTACTAATCCCAATTCAATCATCTTATCAACTCTTTTTTCTATATTGTAATAAAGTGTTTCTCTGTTCCATTCAATTCCGAATTGCAGAAAATCAAAATTGACTTCTCTTTTATGGTTAGACTGAATTTCCCAAATAGGTTTTCCTGAAGTATAAAATACTTCAAGTGCTCTCATAACTCTTTTCCAGTTTTGAGGCAACATATTTTTTGCACTAACAGGATCAACTTCCATAAGCTTGTTGTAAAGAAAGTCATTGCCATATTTTCTCTTTGCATCGAGAAATTTATCCCGAAGATTTTCATCTGAATCAATATCAAATATTCCATCAACTATTGCTTTGATATAAAGTCCAGAACCACCTACTACTACAGGAATTTTATTTTGGTTTAACAATTTTTTAATCACTCCAAGTGAAGCATTTTCAAATTTACTAACATCAAATTTCTCATCTGGCATTAGTTCATCTATAAAATGATGCTTTATTTCTGTAAGTTCAGTCGTAGATGGTTTTGCAGTACCTATGTCAAGTAATTTAAATATCTGTCTGCTGTCTGCAGAAATTATTTCTGTATTAAGTCTTTTTGCAAGTCTTATCCCTATCTCAGTTTTACCGGAACAGGTTGGACCTGCTATCACTATTACCTTTGACTCCAACCTTCTCTACCAATTAGTGGGACAAATGCAAATTCAGGAATTTCTTCTTCAACAAAATCATTTTCTGAAAATTTTGTCAATACTTTCATAGTCTGAGAAGTCTTTCCACCAACAGGAATAACAAGCCTTCCACCTACAGCTAATTGCTTTCTTAATGAAGCAGGAATTTTAGGAGCTCCAGCGGTAACAATAATTGCATTATAAGGAGCAAATTCTTCAAGACCAATCGTACCATCACCCCATTTAAGGTAAGCCCGATAATTTAATTTTTCTAAAATTTTTCTGGTCTGCTCAAACAGCTCAAAGCTTCTTTCTATGGAAAATACCTGCATACCCATTGTACATAATATAGCTGCCTGATATCCTGAACCTGTACCAATTTCTAAAACTTTGTCTCCAGCAGATAACTTTAGAGCTTCAGTCATCACTGCAACAGTATATGGTTGAGAAATTGTTTGTCCATAACCAATTGGTAAAGCAATATCTTTATAAGCCCGGAATTCTATTGTCTTTGGAACGAAAAGATGACGTTCAACTTGCTCAATTGCATTAAGAACGGTAGCATCTTTTATTCCTTTCTCTTTTAATTTTTTTACTAATTCTTTTCTTTCTGTTTCGTACATCTAAATCTAAAATTTATGTGCAAAGATAAAAATATTTTTATAGATTTGATTAAATTGCAGTTAAACAAAAATCAATTAGGAGAAAAAATGCTGGAAGGATTTCTTGGTCCTGTAATTATAATGTTGATGAGAATCTGTGATGTTACTGTTGGAACATTCAGAACTATTTTAGTTGTACAGGGACGAAAATACCTTGCAGGTTTAGCAGGTTTTTTTGAAGTATTAATCTGGGTTTTTGCAATTAGATTTATCTTTCAGCATCTTGAACATATTCCTAATCTTTTTGGTTATGCAATTGGTTTTGGTTTGGGTAATATTTTAGGAATATCACTTGAACAAAAAATTGGACTTGGCTATGTTCAGTTGAACATAATTTCAATGCTTCATGCAGATCTCATTGTAGATAAACTTCGTGAGTCTAAATTTGGAGCTACATTAATTCCTGGAGAAGGTGGAAGCGGTGGAGTTGCAATGATTTATTGTGTTGTGCCAAGAAAAATGCAAAGAGAAATCATTCGCTTGATAGAATCTATTGACAAAAAAGCATTTATTTCTGTTCAATCTGCAATACCTTATAGAGGATATTTGCATGGAGCAAGGAAGTAAAAGCAATAAAATATTTGGAGAACTATAGCTGCATTATTATATTTGCACAGTTCATTTTAAACAATGCGGGAATAGCTCAGCTGGTAGAGCGCAACCTTGCCAAGGTTGATGTCGCGGGTTCGAGTCCCGTTTCCCGCTCTCCACAAATCCACATTGGTGGATTTTTTTTTGATGGCGCTGTGGCCAAGTGGTTTAAGGCGAAGGTCTGCAAAACCTTTATTCGTCGGTTCGAATCCGACCGGCGCCTCCAATTTGGAGTTCTTCATTAAAAATAGTCTCATCGTGATAAATTCTTAATTATAAAGAACTTTCTTGATCAAATTTGTTTTTAATTTCATTTTCTCATTCTTTATTGCACTCTAATTGCTCAATAAAAAGATAATATTTGAAAAATAACATCGCTTGAGCTTAAAATTTAATTGTGTCTCTTTAGTTCAAAATTCAAATTTCATTTTTGTGGTTTGATTATTCGTTCATTATTTTAAAAATATGATTAATCTACTTTATTTAGAATATAAGAATATTGTGAAAAAATTAAACCTCTCTACCACTTTTTATTCTTTTATTATCCTTTTTGCGGTAACTAATAATAAACTTAGTGCAACCGATTTACCATACACCATTATATCATCATTCGATAAATCAACTCACTTAACTAATTGGCAAATAACTAAAGACACTGAACCAAATAATTTTCTTAGAACTATTCCAGACTCATTGTGGCAACTGTTTGAACCAACCATTGATGAAGAAAGATATACAGTGGGCAATTGGCTTATAAGAACTAATATTGTTATTGAGGATTCGCTAATTAATAATGAGGTTTTAGGTCTGTTTCCAATAAATCTTGTAACTGCTTATGAAATTTATTGGGATGGAATTCAGATTGCACAAAATGGAAAACTTGGACTTAATAAGGCAGATGAGAAAGCCGGTTCGTACAATTTCAACTTTGCCATTCCGTCTAACCTCGTAACACTAGGCAAGCATTTTATTATTTTTAGAATTTCAAATCACAACAATTACTCATCTTGGAAATGGTTTTATTCTGACATTGTGATTGGTAAATATGATACTCTGCTCGGAAAAATATTCAGACTGTATTATCAAGCATTTTTTATCGGAGGCATTTTATTCATCCCATTTCTTTTTAATTTATTCCTTTTCTTTGCAAGGAAAAGAAAAATTGAACATTTATTATTCAGTTTTATTTGCTTAATTGTCATAATGGATTCTGTAACAATGCTGTTTCCAGTTCTAGTGATTACCAAAACTACTTTTATTCACTGGCAGAATTACAGTTATCAAATCATTACCGTTTTATTTTCAATTCTATTCCCAACATTTTTTATTTACCTGTTTTCATTTCCTAAAAAACTCATTGGTCCAGTTGTAATAATAAACCCTATCATCTTCTACTTTTTTACAAACGTCGAAACTGTTTTTAGCATAATGTCTTTATGTGTTCTTACAATAAGCAGTCTTATCACACTTTGGGCACTATATAAACGGAAGGAAGAAAGTCTAATTATATTCGTTGGAATTATAGCAGCGTGGGCAGCATATTATTTAAATTTTGCTTTTGCAGGATTGGCTTCAACAATGGTTGTGTGCACAAGCTTTTCTATAGCAAGGCAGTTTGCTAAAAAAGAAACCGCTGAAAAAGTAGCACAGCTTAAATCTGCACGATTAGAAAATGAGCTACTAAGAAAAAATATAAACCCACATTTTATCTTAAACACATTAACATCAATTATTGCGTGGTTGAGAAAAGACTCTGCATCCGCTATAAAATTAATTGAAGCGCTTGCAGAAGAGTTTAGAATGATAAATCAAGTATCCGCGTTAAAACTAATCCCAATCACTCAAGAAATTGATTTGTGCAAAGCTCATTTAAAAATTATGAGTTATAGAAAAGGCGCTGATTATAAGCTGGAAACAATAAATATTGATGAACAGGATACTATCCCGCCAATGATATTTCACACTCTTGTCGAAAATGGTTTAACTCACGGATATGAGAATAGAACCGAAGGCACTTTTAAACTGCAATCAATTAAAGAAACTAAGTCCACAAAATACATACTTACAAATGATGGAAGTTTTAATGTAGAGGATACAAAGGGTTCAACAGGATTCGGTGCAAAATATATTAAAAGCAGGTTGGAAGAAGGTTATCCTAAAAGATGGAACTTCACTTCAAATAAATTTGATGGTGGCTGGGAATCAATCATTGAAATCAAAAATTGATAATGAGAATATTAATTGTAGAAGATGAAAAACCTACTGCTGAAGATATTAAATATCTTGTAGGACAGATTCTGCAAAAAGAGATTAACAGCATCCATATAGAAACCACTCTTGATGGTGCACTTTTATATCTTAAAGAAAAACCAATTGATGTTTTACTTTTAGATTTGAATCTAAATGCTAAAGATGGGTTCAATATACTTAAACAGGTAGTCAGCCAATCTTTCCATACGATTATTATTTCAGCAAATATAAATAGAGCCATTGAAGCGTTTGAGTATGGAGTTTTAGATTTTATTCCAAAGCCTTACAGTCTTGAAAGATTGAAAGCTGCATTTCAAAGGTTGAAATCAAGTCATGCATTGGATGGCCATTCGATAAAATATCTTTCTGTAAAAAAAGGATTTGAAATAAAAATAATTCCGCTGGAAGAAATAAAATATTTTAAATCTGATAATATTTATGTAGAACTTCACTTACTAAATAATCAAGTTGTAATTTATGATAGATCAATTAAGCAGCTTATTCCTTTGCTGCCTTCAAATTATTATCGTATTCATAAATCATTTATCGTCGATCGAGATTATGTTGAATCGATTCAATGTCATGGTGGAGGTAAATATAGGGCAATATTAAAAAGTGGAGATTGTTTGCCTGTTAGTCGACATAAAATTCATCTTTTAAAAAAGATCGGAGTTTAACTCAATCTTATTTGAAATTCAACAATTATTAAGATTCTAAGTTTTCAAGATTACCCTTCATACCTATTAAGAGTGCATTTCACAAGGTTTTGGTGCACTTAACAAGGATTCTCAAATAAACACCAATTTTCAAAAATAAATTTGCATACGTGATTATAATTATTCTTTAAGAATAAAAAGATAAGATTAAGTATTTAATAAACTGAAAGGAAAATATTTATGCAAATGCTATCAAAAAAATTTCTTTTAATTATCTTGTCTTTAATGACTGAGATTTTATCTCTTGCGCAACCAATACCGAATGATAGTTTATATTTAGGACAAGTACTTCCTGGTAATACTCCTAAAATATTTAATTTACCGGTAACTAACGTAATGCGTCCCTGTGAAAGAATTGCAATTACAACTGATGGAAAAGAAATTTATTATGCCGAAATAAATACTTATCCTCCAACTAATTTAAGAGTGAAATATTATAAGTATGAAAACAATTCGTGGCAAGGACCAAATAATGTTTTTGAGGGATTTATGGCACCAAAATTATCTCCCGATGATAGTATTATATATTTACAGGATAATTCATTCCATACTTATTACTCAAAAAGATTAAGTACCGGGTGGAGTGTCCCTAGAAGACTAATTTTTCAAGATTTTAAATCACATTATTTGCAAAAAACAACTGCGAATAATTATTATGCTTCTTCTTACAATGAATCTTCATCAAATGGAGATATCTGTTATTTAATAATGAGAAATGGTGATACTGTCCTTCAAAGTTTAGGAACACCTATAAACAGTTCTTACCAGGAGAACGATTTTTTAATTTCAGCTAATGAATCATATTTGATTGTATCAAGAACACCATTTAATGGGGCAGCGGACATGTATCTAAGTTTTAAAAAAGAAAATGGAAAATGGACGAATCCCAAAAAACTTGAAGAACCAATTAGTAAACCTGGTTATAATTGGGAGTATGGTCAGTTCGTATCGAGTGATGGAAAATATCTATTTTTTACATCCGGTGGATTAAGCTGGCAAAGTTATTATACTTACTGGGTAAAAATTGATAACATAATTGATAGTTTAAAGCATACTAACTTTATTCCATATGTATATAGTCAGATACCTGATCAATCTGTTTCATTAGGTAAACAATTTACATTTACAATTCCCGACTCGACTTTTATTGATGACGATGGCAATAATACTTTAACTTATTCTGCAAGTTTAAGCGATGGTGCTCCTTTACCATCCTGGCTAACATTTGATGCTGTTAGTAGAATTTTCAGTGGTATACCTGATTCTGCAAATAATATTATTGTGAAAGTTGCCGCAACCGATAGCGCTAATGTTAGTGTTGTTTGTACTTTTTCAATTAATATTACCATAGCAGGAATTGAAAAGAATACTGGCAAACTTCCCTCAGAATTCAAATTATATCAGAATTATCCAAACCCGTTTAATCCAACAACTACAATAGAATTTGCTATTATTAAAAATGGAAGATATAAATTAAGTCTTTATAATTCACTTGGTGAACTCGTTAAAGAAATTGCAGATAAAGAATTTAAATCCGGACATTATTCAGAAACGTTCAATGCATCAGGAATGCCGAGCGGAGTTTATATATATCAGTTAAAAGGTGATGAAGCTGAAATAGAACGTAAGATGGTCGTTTTAAAATAAGATTAAGGAAAAGACAAATTATGAAAACTTTATCAATAAAAATTCCCTTAGGTTATTTTTTTGCTATGATTATAACATTATTTGGTTGTGCCAATTCATCAATCTTCGCCCAGCATCAAAAAATTGCTGAAATAACAAAAAATAAGTATGCGCTGCAGAATATAAAGTCAGGTATTTTATCAGAAAATGAACAAGTCAGAAAAAGTGCTATTTATTTTGCTGGGTACTACAGAATAATTGAAACAGAAGAGATTTTAATTAAACAATTAAAAATGGAAACAATCTCTGAAATAAAAATATTATTAGGCTTGTCATTGTACAGAATGAATAGCGACGAAGGTATGAAAGTACTGAAGAAAATTATTGAATTTGAGAAGGATTTGAGAGTTAAAAGAAGAGGTTACGCTATTTTCCATGAATATCTCAACAACAAATTAAATTTTCAGAATAAAAGTTAATTCTAAAAAATAGCAGTATTTTAAGTTTACTAATGTTAAGAAAAATTTTTCTAATCTGGATTCTTATAGTTGTTGAAGTTTTTCGCTGAATAATTGTAGATATAATGTAGTTAACAAATATTTGAAAAGATTTGAGGGATATTTATGAAAGTTTTAGTTCTCGGAGCCACAGGTGCAACAGGCAAACTTGTTGTTAAACAATTGTTGGATAGAAATGTTAATGTTAAAGCTGTTGCTCGCAATGAAAGTCTTGTATTAAATGAGTTAAGGAAAAATGATCTTTTAGAAATTATAATTGGGACCATATCAGAATTTGATCTGAATAAAAACATTGAATTGATAAGTGATTGTGATGCTGTTGTTTGTTGTCTTGGTCATAATATAAATTTTAAGGGGATATTTGGAAAGCCAAGAATGCTGGTAAGTGATTCCATCAAAAATATTTGTAATGCAATTAAAAGAAGTAAAAAAGAAAAAGTAAAACTTATCTTAATGAACACAACTGCAAATATGAATCGAAAATTACAAGAGAATTATTCTTCTAAAGATAGAGTTGTGCTTTCCTTACTAAAACTTATTCTTCCACCTCATAAAGATAATGTTGAAGCAGCATCTTATTTATCAACTGTTATTGCTAATCATAATTCTAAAGTTGAATGGATTGCCGTACGACCAGATACTTTGATAAACGAAGAGAAAGTAAGTGCATATGAAATTATTGAATCACCGAGAAGAAGTCCTGTTTTTGATGCTGGAAAAACAAGCAGAATAAATGTTGCTCATTTTATTGTTGAATTATTGCTGAACGGAGATTGGTGGGATTTATGGGAATTCAAAATGCCTGTTATTTATAATAAATAGTTAAAATAAAAATGGAAACTATGAAAGTAATAATTTGCTCTAAGTATGGATCACCGGAAGTACTTCAGATTAAAGAATATAAAAAACCTGTTCCTAAAAAAGATGAAGTTCTTATTAATATCTACGCAACTTCAGTAACTGACAGTGATATTTTTATAAGAAGTTCAAAAGTTACACCTGGTTTAATAATTCCATTTAGATTAATGATTGGAATACGACGACCGAGAAATCCAATTATTGGTGAAGTCTTTTCTGGAATAATTGAATTTGCAGGATCAGAAATAAAGCGATTCAAAGTTGGGGATGAGGTTTATGGTTTTACAGGATTTTCACTCGGAGCTTATGCAGATTATAAATGTATGAAAGAAATAGATTCCAGGCGTGGTTGTTTAGCAATAAAACCTAAGAATATAAGTTTTGAAGATACAACTTCAGTTGCTTACGGTGGATTTCTCGCATTACAATTTATGGATAACACTCAAATTAAATCTAGTTCAAAGATCTTAATTTATGGTGCTTCTGGAACTTCAGGTACATTTGCTATTCAGTACGCAAAATCTTTTGGATCTGAAGTTACAGCAGTTTGCAGTTCATCTAATTTTGAATTTGTAAAACTTTTAGGTGCTGATAAAGTTTTAGATTATATGAATTATGATTCTATAAATAAATTGGAGAAATATGATTTAGTTCTTGATGCAGTTGGAAAAAGAAAAACTTCTGTATTGAAGAAAACTTGTTCTAAATCATTAACACAAAATGGGAAATACATTTCGATAGATGATGAAGCTCTACAGCTAAGTTCAGAAAGATTGAACAAGATAACTAAACTTGTAGAATCAGGAAAAATTAAACCTGTTACAGATAGAATTTATAATTTTGATCAAATTGTTGAAGCTCATAAATATGTTGAACAAGGACATAAACGAGGGAATGTTGCAATTACTGTAAACCAGTATAAAAATATTTTAAGGAATGATTATGAATAAAAAATTTATTATTGCAGGATTAACCACAACCATAGTAAATCTTCTGCTTCATACAGCAGCCTATATTATTATTTTAAAAGATGTTTATCGTTCTTATCCTGCTGTATCTGAAGAATTTACGAAACAACTTAGTCGACCTCTCGATCAATTAATTATATGGGCAATGGCAGTAACTTCCTTTTCGATGGGTTTTCTAATTACTATGGTTATGCACTGGGCAGGTGCTAAAACATTTCTTTCTGGTCTAAAGTATGGATTTTTATTCTCATTACTATTTTGGGCTTCTGTAAATTTTGGATTATATGCATCATCAAATCATTTTTCTACCACAAGTGTATTTGCTGATTATGCTTGCAGCGTTACTGCAATGACAATTGCAAGTACAATTGCAGCCTGGATGCTGCGCAGTGGTAAAATAAATCCGACAAAATAAAATGAACAAAAAAATGACAGTTGCAATTATCGGTGCAGGCGGGGTTGGCGGTTACTTCGGAGGAAAGTTAGCTTTGAATGGGAATAAAGTTACCTTTCTTTCCCGTGGAGAACATTTTAAAGCTATTAAGAAACATGGATTAACTGTTAAAAGTATTCAGGGGAATTTTATAATTAATCCTGCCTTTGTAACTGATAATCTTTATGATATTTCAGGAGCCGATTTAATAATTCTTGGTGTTAAAGCGTGGCAGGTTAAAGAGATTGCCAAAAAGTTAAAATCAATAATTCATAGCAATACAGTGGTGATACCATTACAAAATGGGATTTTAGCCTCGGAAGAATTGGCCGCTGAATTAGATTATAAAAATATAATTGGCGGGTTATGTAAAATTATAAGTAAGATTGAATCCCCGGGAGTAATAAACCATTCTGGTTTAGAGCCTTGTATTGTAATTGGAGAATTGAATAACAAAAATTCAGAAAGGATCGTGGTTATAAATGAAATGTTAAATAATGCTGGGATTAGTTGTATAATTACAGAAGATATAACAGCTGAATTGTGGAAAAAATTTATTGCAATATGTGTAAGTGGGCTGCTTGCTATAACACATTCAACTTATGGTGTATTAAGAGAATTAAAAGGAACAAGAACTCTGATGGAAACTCTAATTTCAGAGATTTATACTTTGTCCCAAAAAACTGGAATTAATTTGGACAATGATATTGTTGAAAAAACAATTGCATTCATTGATACTTTCCCTTATGATTCAACATCTTCATTAACAAGAGATGTCTGGGAAGGTAATCCATCTGAAATTGATTACCAAAATGGAACAGTGGTTAAATTGGGTAAAAAATACGGAGTTGATACACCAGTTAATGAGTTTATTTATAACTGTATATTACCTATGGAAATAAAAGCCAGAAAAAAATAGTTTAAACTAGATAAAGTTGGAAAAAACTTCTGAACCGAAAAAAGCTTGTTCTAAATCATTAACACAAAACGGAAAATATATTTCAATTGATAATGAAGCCCTTCATCTAAATTCAGATCGATTGAACAAGATAACCGAACTTGTAGAATCTGGAATAATTAATCCTGTTACAGATAGAATTTATAACTTTGATCAAATTGTTGAAGCTCATAAATATGTTGAACAAGGACATCAAAGAGGTAACGTTGCAATTAGAGTAAATTTAAATTAAATAAAGTTGTCTTAATCAGAATGCTCAATCGCACAGCACTAAATATTTAAAACAAAAAACCCCGTAAATGTACTATTTACAAGGTTTTTTCTGGTGGGGGCTGAAGGAGTCGAACCTCCGACCCTCTGCTTGTAAGGCAGATGCTCTAAACCAACTGAGCTAAGCCCCCTAAAAATTATTCTAAAAGCGGTTTCAAATATGAAGTATTTTTTAATTACTTCCAAATTTTTTTTAGAGCGGGTGACGGGACTCGAACCCGCGACTTTCAGCTTGGGAAGCTAACACTCTACCAACTGAGTTACACCCGCAAAATTCGATTGCAAATTTAATAGTTTTTTTTTTCTTCTCAAATCATTTATAATAAAAATGCATTTTGAATTAAATCCTGCTGTTGTAGCAAAGTTGCTCTTGCTGAACCAGGAGCAGGACTGGCACTTTCAGGTCTTCCACTATAAAATAATTTCTGAGAGGGTTGTATTAATTTTTTTAATTTGTTGTTTAGAAATCCCCACGCACCCATATTTTCAGGCTCTTCCTGTGTCCACACAATTTTTTCAACTTTGTTATATTTTTCTATAATCTGTTTTAAATTCATTTCATCAAACGGATAGAATTGTTCAATCCTTATAATTGCAGTATCAGTTATTAAATTCTTCTTCTTATAAGATTTTAATTCATAAAATACCTTGCCCGAAGTTAAAATAATCTTTTTAATCTCACCAGGTTTCCCAATTTCTTCATCATCAATAAATTCTTTAAACTTTCCATCTAAAAAATCTTTTTTTGAGGAAACTGCTTCATGTAAACGTAGCATACTTTTAGGTGTCATTACAATTAGTGGTCTCTGAAAACCTTTATAAATTTGTCTTCGTAATAAATTAAAATACTGTGCAGGCGTAGAAGGATATGCAATTTCAATATTTTCTTGTGCCGAAAGAACTAAAAATCTTTCTATTCTGGCACTTGAGTGTTCCGGACCCTGTCCTTCATATCCATGAGGAAGAAGCAAAACAAGGTTGCTTGGAATTTTCCATTTTTCTTTTGAAGCAACGAGAAAATTATCAATTATAACCTGAGCTCCATTTGCAAAATCACCAAATTGTGCCTCCCAAATAACCAGTGTTAATGGATCTGAGATTGAATATCCGAATTCAAAACCAAGTACTGCAGCTTCGGAAAGTAAGCTATCCACAGCTTCTATTTTTGCCTGATTCGAAGAGATGTTATTTAAAGGAATATATTCTTTTCCTGTTAAAGTATCTGTAAATGCAAGATGTCGTTGACTAAAAGTACCACGGACACTATCCTGTCCGCTTAGTCTTACTGGAATTCCTTCTCTAAGCAGCGTACCAAAAGCAATATGTTCCGCCAATGCCCAATCAGCGTTAGTTTTATTCTCTGCAAATTGTCTTCTTTTTTCTAACAACTTTTTCAATTTAGAATGAATATTAAAACTAAAGGGTAAATCAGCAAGGCTAGAAGCGATTTCATTAATAATTTTTTCATCAACTCTTTTAGATGATGATTTTCCACTGGATAATTTTCTTACTGGAACTGAAAGCGGAATGCTTGATTTGAATTCATATTTCTTTTTCTTTACTTTGTTCAGGACAAGATTTAACCTGTTTTCAAAAGAATTTTTTATTTGCTCAAACTCCTTATCAGTTATAAGATTTTCATCAAATAATTTTTTAGAATAAATTTCAAGTACTGAAGGATGATTTTTGATTTTTTCATACATCAAAGGTTGAGTAAAACCTGGTTCATCTCCTTCATTATGTCCATGTCTTCTGTACCCTATCAAATCAATAACAATATCTTTATGAAACCTCTGACGATAATCAAATGCTAATTGAGTAACCCAGATTGCAGCTTCAGGATCGTCTCCGTTTATATGAAAAATTGGTGCCTGAACCATTTTAGCAACATCTGTTGCATAGATTGTGGAGCGAGCTTCGTCAGGAGTAGTAGTAAATCCAATCTGATTATTAATAATTATATGAATCGTCCCACCTGTTTTATAACCTTCAAGTTGAGATAGATTTAAAGTTTCTGTTACTATTCCCTGCCCTGCGAAAGCTGAATCACCGTGAATTAAAACAGGAATTATCTGTTTTCTGTTCACATCATTTTTTCTTGTTTGTTTAGCTCTGACAATTCCTTCAACTACTGGATTTACAAATTCTAGATGGCTTGGATTAGAAGCTAAAGTTAAACCAATCACTTCACCAGATTTTAATTTAAACTCTCCTGAAACACCAAGGTGATATTTAACATCACCAGAACCTTGGGCAGAATCAGGATCATACAAATCTTCAAACTCAGAAAATATTTCATCATAACTTTTTCCCATCAAATTCGCAAGAAGATTTAACCTCCCTCGATGAGCCATTCCAAGTATAATTTCCTTTACAGAATTTTTTATTGCGATAGTAAATAAATAATTAAGTAAAGGAATTAAAGTTTCCGAACCTTCAAGCGAAAACCTTTTATGACCTAAAAAATTTGTATGAATAAAATGTTCAAATCCTTCTGCTTTAATAAGTTTATTAAGAATTTCAAGACGAGTTTCATTATTGAAATAAGTTCTATTTCCAACAGGTTCCATATTATCCTGAAGCCATTTTTTTTCATCAGGGTTTTGAATATGCATATATTCAACCCCGATTTTATCACAATATGTCCTCTTCAGGATTTCAAGAATATTTCTTAATGAAGAAGTTTTCAATCCACTAAATCCACCTGTAATAAAATTTCTATCCAAATCCCAGATGCTTAATTTATGAAATTCAATATCAAGTTCTTTATGATATGTAGAGACTGAACCAAGAGGATTAATATCAGCTACAAGGTGACCTCTTACTCTATAGGTGTTAATCAACTGAATAACTCTTGCCTGTTTTTCAAATTCATCTGATAAATTTGAAGTGGTCAAATAAGAATTGTTTTGATCATTCATACATTTTACTGGTTGTAAAGGGATTTTTAGATCATTAAAAATCTTTTCATAAAAATTATTATTACCGGTTAACAGCTCATCAATTTCTTTTAGAAATAAACCAGATTCTGCACCTTGAATAATTCGATGATCATAAGTAGAAGATATATTAATGACTTTGCTTATGCCTAGATTTGCAATCAATTCTTTTGACATAGCTCTAAACTCAACCGGATATTGTACAGCACCAATAGCTATAATCACCCCCTGTCCTATCATTAATCTTGGCATTGATGCATTAGTTCCTATTGTTCCCGGGTTAGTAAGAGAAATTGTTGTGCCTATAAATTCGTCGGGATTTATTTGGCCGGTACGAGAACGATTAACAATATCATCATATGCCAACACAAAATCTATGAATGATTTTTCATTCGCTGATTTTATATTTGGAACAAGGAGCGATCTTGAACCATCTTTTTTCAAAATATCAATTGCAATTCCAAGGTTAATATTTTTTCTTCTTACTATAAAAGACTTGCTGTCTTTTTCTGCATATGCCGAATTCATTACAGGATATCTTTTTAATGCAGTAACAATTGCAAAAGCAATAATATGTGTAAATGATATTTTTATTTGCAGGTTTCTTTTTACATAATCATTAATTATCAACCTGTTTTCTTCAAGAACTTTCATCGGGATAGCTCTGAGAGAGGTTGCTGTTGGAATAGAAAGACTTGCTTGCATATTCTCAAGTATTCTTGTTGCACTTCCAGAAATCAACTTAAATTCATCTCCTTCGATGCGGGAATAATCTATTTTTTCTTGATCGTTTTTTATGGATTCAGAAATTATTTGTGAATTACTAAATAACTCTTTCCATTGTACAGGCACAGAATTTGGGTTTTCAATAAACTGCTCATACAAAGATTCCACAAACCATGTGTTTGAACCATATTTATCAATTTCTGCTTTTTGCTCTTTAGAGAGCTTTTGTTTTTTCATAAAACTTGAATTTTTATTTAGCGATTGTTGTTTCAATTGTAAACAAATTATATTACAAGAAAAGTTCAGAAACATTATGAAAAAAGTATTCAGAATATTACGAAAAGAATATACTCTTAATAGCCTTGATGAAAATAGTCTCCCCCGAAATCCATTTTTGTTATTTAAAGGATGGTTGCAGAAAGCTATTGCAGCAAAAATTAATGAACCAAACGCGATGATACTTGCAACAGCGAATAAAGCGGGAATACCTTCAGTAAGAACCGTACTTCTCAAAGATTTTGATAAAACAGGATTAACTTTTTTTTCTAATTATAAAAGCAAAAAAGGAAAAGATATTGAAGCTAATCCGAATGTATCTGTAATTTTTTTCTGGAAAGAATTTGAAAGACAAATACGCATTAGTGGAAAAATAAAAAAAATAAGTCGGAATAAATCAAGGGATTATTTTGAAACAAGACCTTTAGATAGTCGTATTGCAGCAATAATTTCGCAACAAAGTGAAATAATTCCTAACAGACAATTTTTAGAAAATAAATTTGAACGATTTAAAAAAAATAATGATGTTGTTACGCTTCCAGAAGATTGGGGGGGATATAAAATTTTTCCTTTTGAATTTGAGTTCTGGCAAGGAAGGAAAAACAGGCTTCACGATAGAATTGTCTTTTCAAAAAAAAATAGTAAATGGAAAATATTCCGTTTAAGTCCTTAATTTATTTTTTTCAAAAACAATTGTTCTAAGAAGAATTGCAAATAAAATAACTATTCCACCAATGATTGCAAAACCAGAAGGGACTTCTCCATATCCTAAATATGTCCAAACTGGATTTAAAACTGGTTCAATCATTGCAACTAAAGAAGCTTCGATTGCATTTATTTTCTTCAACCCGTAACTAAAGATTGCATATGCTAATCCAATCTGAAATATTCCCAGGTAAGAAACCATTATTAAATCTTTCCAGTGCAAAGATTGGATATCGAAAATTGAGATTGTGCAGATCAGAGTAATGAAAAGATTCCCATAAAATATTGTTGCAAATTGATATTCTGGTTTATTCTTTTTCATCCCAATAAGAAAAAATGATAAAGCCAAACCTGATAATAATGCTATAATATTTCCCGTAACATCTCCAGTTGATAACTTCCCCATAAAGAAAAGCACCATACCTATGAAACAAATTATTATTGTTATTAAATTTTTATTTTCAAATTTAGTTTTTAAAACCAGTGGTTCGAATATCAACACATAAATTGGTGCAGTATACTGAAGAAAGATTGCATTTGCAACTGTTGTGGTTTTAGCAGCAATGACAAATAAAATTAGAACTGCTGAATAAAAAAATGCATTTATAAGAGTTCCAGAGTTGAGTTTTACAGCATTTTTTTTAAAAAGAAAAAGAATTGTTAAAGCAGATAGCAGTGAGCGAAAAAATGATAATTGAATAGAATTTAAGCTAATTAATTTTATGAATAAACCTCCTGTGCTCCATAATACTGCGGCAATAAATACAGCTATCAAACCCTTTTTATTTTCTTTCATTTCTACTCTTATATAAAATTTAATTGACAATATTAATTTATAACTTTAAGTTGAGTTAGAAAAAATTATGAAGAAAAGTAATTTTAAATTATTAGATCATACTGCTGATATAGCAATTCGAGTACAAACAAATACTCTTGAAGAATTATTTGCCAATTCTGCCTTAGCATTAAAAGAAATTTCTATTAGTGGAAAAAGTACTCATTTATTAAATTCTGATATCAAGGTAACTGCCAACTCAATGGAAGAAGCGCTGGTCAATTTTCTAAGTGAAATCAATCATTTAATAATCATGAAAAACAAAGTAATTAACAACATAAATTCCATTTTTATTAAATCATCACAAGATAAAATAATTTTATCTTCTGATATTCAGTTTGAAATTTTTAATCCTGCTATTCACCAATTCAAAAAAGAAATTAAGGCAATAACATTCCATAAGCTAAAAATAAAAAATAAAAATGCAGGATATTCAGTCATCATTACTTTAGATGTTTAGAAAATTCAAATGAACAACAAAATTATTCTTAATAAGATCCACGATTACCTTTATGAAATACCACGTTCAGGAAATATGTTGGTTCCGGCACGTATTTATATATCTGAGAAAATGATTAACAATTCCTTTTACAGAGATGAGGCGTTTAAGCAAGTAATCAATGTCGCACATTTACCGGGAATTCAAAAATTTAGTCTTGCAATGCCTGACATTCATTGGGGTTATGGATTTCCTATCGGAGGAGTGGCAGCTACAGATATAAATAATGGTGTAATCTCACCCGGCGGAGTGGGTTATGATATAAATTGTGGAATACGTATTGCCACTACTTCATTAAAATTAACTGATGTAAAAAATAAAATTGAAAAACTCATTTCAACACTTTTTAAAGCAGTTCCGACAGGAGTCGGAGCTCATGGAGCTATTAAGAAACTCACAAAAAAAGAGTTAAATAATCTGACCACTAAAGGTTCAAAGTGGGCAGTTGAAAATGGTTTTGGCAATGAAAATGATTTACTTCATACAGAAGAAAATGGATGCCTACGAAATGCAAATCCAGATGCGGTAAGTGAAAGAGCAATTGAACGTGGACTTGATCAGCTTGGTACTCTGGGTTCAGGCAATCATTTTTTAGAGATAGATGTTGTAGATAAAATTTATGATGAAAAATCAGCAGAAGTATTTGGCTTATTTCTAAATCAAATAGTTGTAATGATTCATACCGGTTCGAGAGGATTTGGTTATCAAATTTGTGATGATTATTTAAAACTCCTGATAAAGAATGAAAAAAAATTTGGGTTTATTTTACCGGATAAGCAATTAACCTGCGCCCCAATAAAATCAGATGAAGGAAGAAATTATTTTTCTGCAATGAATTGTGCCGCAAATTTTGCCTGGAATAACCGGCAAATAATTATGGATATTGTCAGAAAAAACTTTATTAAAATATTTTCTTCTTCTACTGCCTCAATTGATTTTCAATTACTTTATGATATAAGTCATAATATTGCTAAAATTGAAGAACATGAAATTGATGGAAAAATGAGAACGCTTTGTGTCCACAGAAAAGGTGCAACAAGAGCTTTTTCTTCTGATAATGAATTTATTCCACCTAAGTTTAATGATGTTGGACAACCAGTATTAATTCCTGGTGATATGGGAAGACACTCATTTATTTGTTGTGGAAGTAAAAATGCGATGATGGAAACCTTTGGAAGTTCATGTCACGGTGCAGGACGACTGCAAAGTAGAAACCAGGCGTTAAAAGAAGCGAAAGGTAGGAATCTAATAAAAGAATTAAATGATATTGGAATAATAATTCAGTCAAATGAAAAATCAACCATTGCCGAAGAAATGCCCTCTGCTTACAAAGATGTATCAGATGTTGTTGAAGTTATGCATAACGCTGGGATCTCACCAAAAGTGGCAAGATTAAAACCAATTGGTGTAATTAAAGGATGAATTAGTTAATGGTCATTTCTCGTTTTATTTCTCCATTAATTCCTATCACAATTACTTTTATCTGCACTTGTCGTTCTGCAAATTCATTAGCCTGTTGAGCTAACTGAAGTAAGCCACCGCAGCAAGGCACTTCCATAATTACTACACTAATGGATCTAATATTTGCAGCATTTATCAATGTTATAAGTTTTTCAAGATAAACTTGTTTATTCGTATCAAGTTTAGGACACGCAATTGCTATACTCTTCCCTTTCATAAAATCTTTATGAAAATCTCCATATGAAAAAGCACAACAATCTGCAGCTAACAACAAATCTGAATTTTTGTAGTAATTTGCTGATGGCGAAATAAGATGTAATTGAATTGGCCACTGCGTTAAATGAGAAATTCTTTTACCGTATTCTTCTTCTCCCGATATTTTGAATTTACTTGATGAAATAGTTTTGCTTCCGAGACAACCAGAATGCTGTTTTGCGTTATCCTGCAATTCATCTAAGGTAATATCAATACCTTTTTCTTTAAGATATGAAAAAGCTATTTGCAAAAAACCGATTTCTTTATGTTCCTTAAGATGTTTGAGATGAGCTTTGATCACATTATTTCCACCTTTAACGATGTAATCCATAACTTTTCTTTCATCATAAGGTTCGGCTTCTCTTTCACAAATAGAAATTGCGTTTTGCGGACAAATACCAATGCAAGCACCCAATCCATCACAAAAAAGATCACTTATCAATCTAGCCTTACCATCAATTATTTGTAAAGCTCCTTCTGCACAGTTTGGAACGCAATCTCCACAGCCATTGCATTTTTCTTCATCTATAGTAATTATTTTTCTAATCATATAGCCTTATAAATTTATAAACGGATTATTTTATCTGATTAAACATAAGGATTTTCTAAAAAGTTTCCAAAAAATTGTGGAAACTATTTCTTGACTTTTTGGTTTCCCGACAATATTTTAGAAACTGTAAATACTAAAATAGTTTCCATAGTATATGAATAATGAAAAAGAAAAAATAAAACAGTTTTGCGAGAACATTTTTTTCAAGAATGGTTTCAATAAAATTTCAATGGATGAGCTCGCCGCTGGAATGAAAATAAGTAAAAAAACTATTTACAAGCATTTTGAATCCAAAGAGCAACTAATTTTGGAAGTTATAAATCATATGCTTGAAAATGTTAAAAACTATGTCAAGTCAGTTATTGAAAAGGATGAGAATTCAGTCGCAAAATTTATGGATATAGTAAATTTTATTTCGAACACAATGTTCAAACCAAATGAAAAATTTTTCAAAGATATTCAATCTGACTTTCCAGATGTTTGGACAAGAATTGACAAATTCCGTTCAGAATTAATGCCGATATTTATTAAGAAAATTTTACGGCAAGGTATGGAAGAAGGTTTAATGGTTGAGAGACCATGGGAGATTTTGATTACAATACTTGTCGCAAGCATAAGAAGCGTAATAAATCCCGATTTTATCCTTCGTAATAACTTTTCTGTAAGTGACGCTTTGTCTATCACGATGGATATTCTTATGGATTCAATTCTTACTGCTAAAGGAAAATCAGTATATAAAAAAATAAAATTGGAGCTTAATAATGAAAATTAATTCCACAATAGTTTTAGTAACATTTTTGATATTTTATGGTTGTTCAAATAAGAATGGAAACGAGAAAATTGAAGCATCAGGAACAATTGAAGCAACAAATATTACTGTTAGTTCAAAAATCGCCGGAGAAATAAAATCAATATTATTTGATGAAGGAAGTAAAGTACTAGCTGGTGATACAATTATAATTTTGGATAATGAGATTTACTTACTGCAGCTAAAGCAGGCAGAGGCATTGTCATTGATTTCCGAAGCACAATTTCAGCTTTCAAAAAAAGGAGCTCGTAATGAGGATATTGCACAAGCTGAAGCATTATTAAACCAATCGGAAATCAATTACCTGCAAGCAAAGAAAGATAAAGAAAGATTTGAAACTCTCTATGCAACCAATTCTGTAACTAATAAACAATATGAAGATGTATTACTCAAATTTAAGATTGCATCTGAACAATACTATGCCGCAAAAGAAAATCTTAATAAAGTTAAAAATTTTACTAGACCTGAAGAATTAAAACAAGCCGAAGGAAAATTTATTCAAGCTAAAGCAAATGAGGAACTGATTAGAAAGTATATAAGGGATAGTTATGTTACTGCACCTTCGAATGGTATTATTGCCAAAAAATTTGTTGAAAAAGGTGAGACAGTGACTCAAATGTCTTCCCTATTTAAAATCTCTGATCTTTCAAATGTTGAATTAATAATCTATGTATCGGAAGAAGAACTTGGAAAAGTTAAACTTGGTCAAAAAGCAGAAATTTTTGTTGATGCATATAAAGAAAAAAGTTTTTCAGGAGAAATAATTTATATTTCACCGGAAGCTGAATTCACACCAAAAAATATCCAAACAAAAGATGAAAGGACAAAATTGGTATTTGCCGTAAAAATAAAAATAAAAAATCCTGACTATGAATTAAAACCGGGGATGCCTGCAGATGCAATTATAAAATTATAACCTTTATGAAATCAATCATAAGTGTAAATAATCTTGTAAAAAAATTTGGAGACATAACCGCTGTTGATGGTGTTTCATTCAATGTTTATGCTGGTGAAATGTTTGGAATTGTCGGACCGGATGGTGCAGGGAAAACAACTACAATGCGTTCTCTGTGTGGATTGATCATTCCTGACAATGGCGAAATATCATTAATGGATTTTAATTATCTGAAAAATAAAAAGGAAATCCATAATAAAATCGGTTACCTATCTCAAAAATTTTCTCTTTATAGTGATTTGACTATAGATGAAAATATTGAATTCTTTGGCGAAATTCACCAGGTGAAAAATTTTCACAAAAGAAGAGATGAACTTCTTGAATTTACAAGATTAACTCCTTTCAGAAAGAGAATAGCTGATAAGTTAAGTGGTGGAATGAAACAAAAGCTTGCTCTTGCTTGCAGCTTAATTCATAAACCGCAGATTTTATTTTTAGATGAACCAACAACAGGTGTTGATCCTGTTTCAAGAAGGGATTTCTGGAAAATTCTATCTCAATTATTAAAGGAAGGAATTACTATTTTTATGTCCACTCCTTATATGGATGAAGCGGAAAGATGCAATAGAATAGCATTGATGCACAACGGAAAAATTATCGCTCTTGACACTCCTAAGAATATAAAAGATTCAATTCATAAAGTTGTAATTGAAATAATTTGTACATCAATAAAAAAAGCCGGAAGTTTAATTAAAGATAAATTTAATTATGATGTTCAACTATTTGGAGACAGAATAAATATTATTGTCGATTCAGGAGAAGAGGAATATTTCAGAATTCAAAAAATCCTTGATGAAAATGAAGTTCAGGTAAAGAGTATCAGGTTTCTGATTCCATCATTAGAAAATGTTTTCATACATCTAATAAATTAAGCTTATTGATAATGTATTCCATTGAAGTAAAAAATCTCACTAAAAAATTTGGCAACTTTACCAGTGTTGATAATATTTCTTTTAATGTTAAGGAAGGTGAAATATTTGGTTTTTTAGGTGCGAATGGTGCTGGTAAATCAACTACAATAAGAATGCTATGTGGAATTTTAGAACCAACCAATGGAGACGCGATTATTGGCGGCTATAGTGTAGTTAAAAATTCGGACAAGGTTAAACTACAAATAGGTTACATGTCACAACGTTTTTCTTTATATAATGATCTTACTGTTGAGGAAAACATAAATTTTTTTGGAGGCATTTATGGACTATCATCAAATCTTTTAAAAGAAAGAAAGAGATGGGTACTAAAGACTGCAAATCTTGAAGGAAAAGAAAATATACTTACAGGTTCATTACCTGGAGGAATAAAACAAAGATTAGCATTGGGAACAGCAGTAATTCATCAGCCAAAAATTATTTTTTTAGATGAACCCACAAGTGGAGTTGATCCTATATCCAGACGAATGTTCTGGAATTTAATAAATGAACTTTCAAATCAAGGCATTACAATTCTTGTTACAACACACTACCTTGAAGAAGCTGAGTACTGCGGTAACATAGTTTTAATAAATGCAGGAAAACTTATAGCCGAAGGCAATGCTGAAACCTTGAAAAGAAATTACCTTAAACAGACTATTTTGGAAGTTGAATGTTCTCCGGTGATCGAAGCAATGGATATACTTGAAAAATGTGATTTTGTTGATGAAACATCAATCTTTGGTAACCATATTCATCTAATCGTTAATGAGAAATATTTAGGGGAAAATCAAATTAAAAACATTTTGTCATCACAAGAAAAAATAATTGTATCAGGGATTCAAAAAATCATTCCAACTCTTGAAGATGTTTTCATTCACCTTTTAGAAAAAGATAAAGACAAAACACAATGAATTCTCAATTAACAAAAGCTGTAGCAAAAAAAGAATTTAAACATCTGCTCCGGGATTATCGGATGCTTTTTGTTTTACTTTTCTTTCCGGCTTTCTTATTAGGAATATTTGGTTATGCAGTAAACTTTGATGTACAGCATATTAAAATTGCAGTTTTCGATAAAGACAGAACAGATTTCAGTAGAAAATTTATTAATTCAATTTCTAGTTCATCTTATTTTGATCTTACGGAATTTATCTACAATGATAAAAGAATTAAGGAACTACTTGATAAAAAAATTATCCAGGCAGTGATAATTATTCCCGAAGATTTTTCAGAAAAATATTTCTCGCGAAAAGATACTAAGATTCAGTTTCTAATCGATGGTGTTGATGGAAATACAGCAAGTATTATACAAATGTATTTTAATGTGCTTACAATTTCCTTTGGAAATAAAATTTCAAGTGAGATAAATGAAGTGAAGATAGGTATGAAACCTTATATCCCTATTGAACTTGAACAAGTCTTCTGGTTTAATCGTGATTTGAAGACAACAAGATTTTTATTACCGGGTTTAATAGCAATGATATTAATCATTACAGCTGCTGTAAGTGTTTCTCTTTCGCTTGTACGTGAAAAGGAAAAAGGCACTATTGAACAAATCAACGTTTCTTCTATTAATACTGCTGATTTACTGATCGGAAAAACTTTACCATTTGTTTTGCTTGCATTTATTAACTCGGCAATAATTTTAATTGTTGGTTATGTACTATTTGGTGTTGTTGTTAAAGGTAGTTTTTTACTATTATTTCTCTGCACACTTATCTTTCTTGTTGCTTCAACTAGCATTGGAATACTGGTCTCAGTGATTTCTGATTCTCAGCAAATTGCCTTCTCCATTTCGACTATGATTACTTTGTTACCCTCAATGATTCTTTCAGGATTTATTTTTCCGATTGATAGTATGCCATTTATTATCCAGATTATAACAAATATTACTCCTGCAAAATTTTTTGTGAACATCCTTAGGGCAATAATTCTAAGAGGAGTTGGTATTCCTGCGTTTTGGGACCAATTGATATACCTAATCTTATTTTCTGTACTATTGCTTGCTCTCGCAGTCATCCTGTTTAATAAGAAAGCAAAAAAAGTCTAACCGCAATGCGAACTATTCTGCACATAATAAAAAAGGAATTTCTTCAATTTAAACGTGATCCGAAAATGTTTGGAATTAATCTTATTGCACCAGTACTACAGCTTATCTTTTTAGGTTACGCTGCTACTCTTGATGTAAATAATGTTAATACCATATTTTTTGATCAAGATAAAACTGTTACCAGTCGAGAATTTATAAATGAATTTGAAGGTTCAGGATTTTTCAAAATAAGGCACTATGCAAATAACTACAAGGAAATACAATCTTCTATTGAACATGGTCAAATTATTGTTGCAATTATTATTCCAAAAGATTTTGAAAAAAAAATAATGCGTAAAGAAACTTTAAACATACAAGCAATTTTTAACGGCTCAGATGGAAACACAGCTTCCATTTCTGCAGGTTATGTAATGAATATTACTTCAAGATTTTCACGACAAATTTTAAGTGACTTCCGCGATTTGAGTGGAAGGAAAATTAATATTACGGGAACTGTTTCACCTGAAATAAGAGTATGGTACAACCCTGAACTTAAAACCAGAAACTTTATGGTACCAGGAATTATTGGTTTATTATTAAGTGTTTTAACTCTCCTTTTAACTTCACTTGCAATTGTAAAGGAAAAAGAAATTGGTACACTTGAGCAACTGATTGTTACACCAATTAAACCTTATCAATTAATTATCGGAAAGCTAATACCTTTTGTTATTACTAGCTTTATCTCAATTGTAATTGTTTTAACAGCAATGTATCTAATTTTTCAGATACAAGTAAGGGGTAGCCTCGTATTCCTGTTATTTTCCTCATTACTTTATATTCTTTCTACTTTGGGATTGGGTTTATTTGTTTCAACAATTTCAAAAACGCAGCAACAAGCTATGATGATAGCAGTGTTCGGAGTATTAATGCCTTTTGTATATCTTTCAGGTTTTGCCTTTGCAATTGAAAATATGCCTTTATCCATTCAATATGTCAGCCAATTAATACCATTGAAATATTTCATTACAATTATCAGGGGTGTGGTACTTAAAGGAAATGGATTTGCAGAACACTGGTTTGATGCTTTAATTCTTTTATTTCTTGGGGCAAGTATATTGTTCCTGAGCGCAAACAGATTCAAGAAAAAACTTGATTAATCTCCATAAAAATTTTTATCTAGCTATTGGATTTGCATTGTTAATAATTTATTTTTCGCCAGTCGCAGAGACTTATTTTCAATACTAAATTATTTATCATTCATCAAATAAAAGGTGTAATATGAAAAAACAATTACTCAAAATCCTTTCTATTTTACTGCTTGTTTCTATTCCTTTAAATGCTCAGTGGGTTACTCAAACAAGTGGAACAACTGTAACTTTAAGAGGCATAAAAGCTGTAAACGATAACGTTGTTTGGGCGTGCGGTGGTTCAGGTGTTGTTATGAAAACAACAAATGGCGGCACAACATGGATTCAATGTACCCCAACGCTTTCTACTGTCACAAACTACGCTGTTGAAGCATTTGATACTACTACTGCATGGGTAACCGGAACAGTTGGTGGTTCAGCGGATGTAAGCATCTGGAAAACTACTAATGGCGGTGCTACATGGACGCAGCAATATAATAATCCTGCTGGTTTTGGTGATGGAATTGTATTTTTTGATGCAAACAATGGTGTTTATTGGGGTGATCCTGACCCATTTCCTTCTACATATTGGGAAATTTTAACCACCACAAATGGTGGAACAACATGGACAAGAGTTCCAAGAAATAACATTGCACCAGCAGATAGTGTTAACCAGGAAATTGGTGCAGCTTGTTCAATGTCAAAATATGGCAACACTGTATGGTTCTCCGGATACTATAATGTAACAACAACAAATGCTCCAAGAATATTCAAATCAACAAACAAAGGATTAAACTGGACTGCAAGCAATATTCCTCTCCCATCAGGTACGACTTCTAATTATATTTGTTTCAAAGATGCAAACAATGGTGTAGTTGTTTCATTAAATGGGGATGTTGGAAGAACTACTGATGGCGGAAGTACATGGACATTTACAACATTGACTGGAAGTGTTCTTAGATTTGTTCAATGGGTACCTTCACAAGGTGCATATATTACAGTTGGCACTAGTGGTGTTACTTTTTATTCTATAACAAATGGTGCAACCTGGATTCAATTAACTGCTGGAACAACCAATATTTTACGCAACATTTCAGCCAGTACAACATATGTTTGGGCAGTTGGTAACAGCGGAACAATTCTTAGAATGCAAGCATCAGCTTTACCTGTTGAACTGACTTCTCTTAATGCAAATGTTATCGGTGGAAAAGTGCATATAAACTGGACTTGCGCTTCCGAAATTAATAACAGAGGATTTGAAGTTCAAAGAAAAGTTGTAACTTCAAATGATAACGGAAACTGGCAATCAATTTGCTTCAAACAAGGAGCTGGCACAACTACTCAGGGAACAAGTTATAATTACATTGATGATTATAACAGCAATGAAGTCGGTAAATTATATTACAGATTAAAACAAATTGATTTTGACGGCAGATATAATTACAGTCAGGAAATTGAAGTTAATTTATCTCCTGCTGAATTCGTTTTAGAACAAAACTTCCCGAATCCTTTCAATCCTGTTACCAAAATTAAATTTGGATTAGCAACAGATTCACAGGTAGAATTAAGAGTATTAAATTCTCTTGGTGAAGAAGTTACTACTTTAATAAATAAAGAAGTTAAAGCAGGAAATCATGAAATTGAGTTCAAAGGAAGTGAATTAAGTTCAGGGATTTATTTTGTAACTCTTAATGCATATACAAAAGACGGACAAAAATTCTCTTCTACAAAGAAGATGTCTTTATTAAAGTAAAAAATATTCATTAACCTCAAATAGGCTGTCTCAATAAAACAAATTTTGAGCAGCCTTTTTTAATTTACAAAAGTAGATTTACTCAATTGCTAACATCGGACTTTACTATAGCGGCGTAAATTGGAAAGATTGAATTTGCCTTCTCCGACTAAGGCGGATAAGTTTGGGTATTAAAAATAATATGCATTTGAAGAGCTTATCGCAGAGCTTGGTTGTGAATTGCTTTCAATGTTTTAAGTTTGGGTATTAAAAATAATAGCATAAAAATGATTTACAAAGTCTGTAAGTTGTGAATTGCTTTCAATGTTTTAAGTTTGGGTATTAAAAATAATAAAATAGCCTGCTTGATATCATCATAATGGTTGTGAATTGCTTTCAATGTTTTAAGTTTGGGTATTAAAAATAATTAATCTAACTTGTTTCTGAGTCTCAGCATCGTTGTGAATTGCTTTCAATGTTTTAAGTTTGGGTATTAAAAATAATGTCTAAAAAACTTATTTTCCCGCTGTTATGGTTGTGAATTGCTTTCAATGTTTTAAGTTTGGGTATTAAAAATAATTAGAAAAAATCAAACAATTTATAACTTTATGTTGTGAATTGCTTTCAATGTTTTAAGTTTGGGTATTAAAAATAATGAAAAGGAATAAGGAATGACTAATGGTGCAGTTGTGAATTGCTTTCAATGTTTTAAGTTTGGGTATTAAAAATAATTAAGGAAAAATTACAGAGTATAGATTCAGGTTGTGAATTGCTTTCAATGTTTTAAGTTTGGGTATTAAAAATAATTGTCTATGATTTGTTATTAAATGCATTTCGGTTGTGAATTGCTTTCAATGTTTTAAGTTTGGGTATTAAAAATAATTACAAAAGATGTTGATATTAATGATGAAAGTTGTGAATTGCTTTCAATGTTTTAAGTTTGGGTATTAAAAATAATAATAAGCTACACCAAGATTTGTTTCGTAAAGTTGTGAATTGCTTTCAATGTTTTAAGTTTGGGTATTAAAAATAATTTTTTTGTAAATCATTTAAAGTATTTTCCGTTGTGAATTGCTTTCAATGTTTTAAGTTTGGGTATTAAAAATAATTCAATGCAAAGAGTAAAAGGCACGCTGAAGGTTGTGAATTGCTTTCAATGTTTTAAGTTTGGGTATTAAAAATAATTATATCAAGAAACAAAATGAACAAATAGAGGTTGTGAATTGCTTTCAATGTTTTAAGTTTGGGTATTAAAAATAATATAATATCAAACGGTCAATAAAATTTTTACGTTGTGAATTGCTTTCAATGTTTTAAGTTTGGGTATTAAAAATAATCCAATGCTCAGCCAATACAAATAAGTGGTGGTTGTGAATTGCTTTCAATGTTTTAAGTTTGGGTATTAAAAATAATTTTTTTTTTAATGATTGACTATCTAAATAGTTGTGAATTGCTTTCAATGTTTTAAGTTTGGGTATTAAAAATAATTAAATCAAAATATTACAGAAAACAATCCCGGTTGTGAATTGCTTTCAATGTTTTAAGTTTGGGTATTAAAAATAATCGAACAAAATATATGCTGCCGGTATATTTAGTTGTGAATTGCTTTCAATGTTTTAAGTTTGGGTATTAAAAATAATGAATGATTTCATTTATGTTCGTGTAAACAAGTTGTGAATTGCTTTCAATGTTTTAAGTTTGGGTATTAAAAATAATCTAATTGCTTCTACACTTGTTTTACTTTCGTTGTGAATTGCTTTCAATGTTTTAAGTTTGGGTATTAAAAATAATTTGTTGTTCATCTTTTGTTTTCATTTCGTTGTTGTGAATTGCTTTCAATGTTTTAAGTTTGGGTATTAAAAATAATAAGCCACCACCCCAATCCCAATACCAACCCGTTGTGAATTGCTTTCAATGTTTTAAGTTTGGGTATTAAAAATAATACCTATCAATAATACTGCTGGGGAATTATGTTGTGAATTGCTTTCAATGTTTTAAGTTTGGGTATTAAAAATAATT